>NZ_FCOA02000094.1 GCF_001544875.2 Caballeronia hypogeia | reverse complement strand
GATCACGAACAGAACGCGTCGACGTCCACTGTGCGTCTGGCGGGTTCGTCGGGTGCGAATCCGTTCGCGTGTATCGCGGCCGGCATCGCGTGTCTGTGGGGCCCGGCGCACGGCGGCGCGAACGAAGCGGCGCTGAACATGCTGGAAGAGATCGGCTCGGTCGACAACATTCCCGAGTTCATCAAGCAGGTGAAGGACAAGAACTCGGGCGTGAAGCTGATGGGCTTCGGTCACCGCGTGTACAAGAACTACGACCCGCGCGCCAAGCTGATGCGCGAGACGTGCCACGAAGTGCTGAACGAACTCGGCCTGCACGACGACCCGCTCTTCAAGCTCGCGATGGAACTCGAAAAGATCGCGCTGGAAGACGAATACTTCGTGTCGCGCAAGCTGTACCCGAACGTCGATTTCTACTCGGGCATCGTGCAGCGCGCGCTGGGCATCCCGACGTCGATGTTCACGTGTATCTTCGCGATGGCGCGTACGGTCGGCTGGATCGCGCAGTGGAACGAGATGATTGCCGATCCCGAGCAGAAGATCGGTCGTCCGCGTCAG
>NZ_FCOA02000093.1 GCF_001544875.2 Caballeronia hypogeia | reverse complement strand
GGCTTCTTCTTCGCCTTCATGATGTTCGGCAACGTCACATAACGCGGCTCGTTCAGGCGCAGATCGGTCGTCACGACCGCGGGCAGCTTCAGGGAAAGCGTCTCGGCGCCGCCATCGACTTCACGCGAAACCGTGGCCTTGCCGTCCGCAACCACAACCTTCGATGCGAACGTGGCTTGCGGCAGACCCGCCAGCGCGGCAAGCATCTGACCGGTCTGATTCGAGTCGTCATCAATGGCCTGCTTGCCGAGAATGATCAGCTCCGGCTTTTCCTGATCGACCAGCGCCTTCAACAACTTCGCCACCGCCAGAGGTTGCAACTCTTCCGCGCTTTCGATCAACACAGCGCGATCCGCACCGATAGCCAGCGCCGTACGCAACGTCTCCTGACACTGCGTCACGCCACACGACACGGCGATTACTTCGGTTGCAACGCCCGCTTCCCGGAGACGCACTGCCTCTTCGACAGCGATCTCATCGAACGGATTCATCGACATCTTCACGTTGGCGATATCGACGCCCGTGTTGTCCGACTTCACGCGGACCTTCACGTTGTA
>NZ_FCOA02000092.1 GCF_001544875.2 Caballeronia hypogeia | reverse complement strand
GCCGCTTCGGCGAGGCGCACCACCGCTTCGGGCGTCAGCGCGACTTCGGTACGCACGCGCTCCCAGTCGTCCTTGCCATCCGCACCCGATGCGTAGGGCAGATCGGTCTTGTTGCGATCACCGACATAGAACAGATAGCCCAGCATCTCCACTTCATCACGCTGCTGGCCTTCGCCGAGCAACGCAGCGACGGGCACGCCGAGATGCTTGCCGAGCAGATCGAGCAGCGCAGCTTCTAGCGCGGTGACGGCGTGAATGGTCGTGCGCAGGTCGAAGGTTTGCAGGCCGCGTCCGCCCGCGTCGCGATCGGCGAACTTCGTGCGGACCTGATTCAGCACCGCATGCAGATTGCCGACCGACTGACCGACGACGAGCGAACGTGCATCGTCGATGGTCTTGCGGATGTTCTCGCCGCCCGGCACTTCGCCCACGCCCGTGTTACCCGCGCTGTCCTTCAGGATCACGATGTTGCGCGTGAAGAACGGGCCGTGCGCGCCGGAGAGATTCATCAACATGCTGTCGCGGCCGGCGACCGGCACGACGCGCAATTCGGTGACTTTGGGAGTGGCGTTCGGGTTCGTGGACATGAG
>NZ_FCOA02000091.1 GCF_001544875.2 Caballeronia hypogeia | reverse complement strand
GACATCAAGGACCCGACGCAGAACATCGTGTGGGTCACGCCGGAAGGCGGCGGCGGGCCGAACTATCCGAATATGTAGAGGGACGGCGCAAGGAAGTTGAGCCTCGCGCGCCCGAAACAAGGAAAATCAGCCTTTGGCGAAATCAGGCGCCGATAACTCCAAGTCCGTTGAAGGATGCGCGAGGAACTTTCGCTCGGCGACGGCAAGAATGCGGCCGAATCCGCTGCTAAAGACTTTCAATGTCCGTGCGTCGTCCGCATCCGGCGCGAGCCAAAAATACGTTTCGAGGGCTGCTCGAGAGACGATGCACGTCACTGGCTCCCCGCGCCGAGGCAGAATGAAGGTGAGGTTGCTTTTATCGGCTGAGATCTGGGGTTCCGGAACAGGCACTTTCATGGGGAGTGTTGGGGAAGTGGCGTAGCTAAAATCAAATGAGGCGGGCGTCAGCAGCCGATATGTCGCAAGTCGCATTCCAAGGTCGGTTACCAATCTATCCGGTGCTTCTCGTCGGTCTCTTGATGGCGTCGGTCGTCATCGATGTGGAGGTAAAGAAAATGTGCTGCAGCACATTTCATCTATTACCGGCTGAAAGTTTTTATGTGCAGTCTCGGTTCCGGCTCGT
>NZ_FCOA02000090.1 GCF_001544875.2 Caballeronia hypogeia | reverse complement strand
TGTTGATACTGAGTTCTTTCGTGCATCGCAACACCTTATACGAAACAGGTGTTGCACTTCAGATTTGAGGCCGCCCCAGAAGAACCCATACGATTCCTACACGCTCAACAATGTCACGGCGAAGAAGGATGCGACTGGATCTGTCCTGATTCAGTTTGGTGGATGTGATGGAAGCATTCCAAACTGCCTGCCAATCAACCCGGGCTGGAACTACATGGTCCGGTTGTATCGTCCGCATTCCGACATCCTGGACGGCAGGTGGAAATTCCCGGAGGCGCAGCCCGCGAGTTGAGCACTCACCAAACGGCCGTTTGCTTTCGACTTCGGACCTTCAGTAAAGTATCGGGAAGGTCCGCTTCGGGTCGTGAGTGTGAGTGAGATTGACCCGCTCCGACGGACAGATTTGCAGTTAAAGATTTGTCATGGTCCGACCTCCGTCAAGCGTTGAGTCGCGGGTTGTCCACGGACGGGCAGCGGGTCGCTTCTCACGACCACGATGCTGCCCGGCGGTGGGCAACCCGCAGGACGACACGGTTTCTAGCTTCGCGTGCAGATTTTCGAATTCGAGCGGCGAACAATATCCGATGCTGCTATGCAGGCGGCGTACGTTGTACCAGCCTTCCAAGAAGGAGAAGATGCGCCTCCGTGCTTGTTCATGGGTCGCGAAGTGTTCGCGCGACAGAAGCTCTGCTTCGAGCGTCCCAAAGAAGGATGAGATTGACCCGCTCCGACGGACAGATTTGCAGTTAAAGATTTGTCATGGTCCGACCTCCGTCAAGCGTTGAGTC
>NZ_FCOA02000089.1 GCF_001544875.2 Caballeronia hypogeia | reverse complement strand
CGGCCGAGCCGATCAAGATCACGCTGGCCAACTGGGCCGACACGCAAGCGGTCGTGTACACCGCGAAATACGTGCTCGAAACGAAATTGCAGCAACCCGTGACGCTGATCAACGCGGATCTGGGCATCCAGTTCCAGGGCCTTGCTCGCGGCGACGTCGATCTGATGCTCGGCGCGTGGCTGCCGGTCACGCACGCGGCCTATTACGCGCGCTACAAGAACGACATGGACGATCTCGGTGTCATCTATACCGGCGCGAAGATCGGCTGGGCCGTGCCGGACTACGTGCCCGAAAGCGAAGTATCTTCGATCGCCGATCTCAACAAGCCCGAGGTCAAGAGCAAGCTGAATGGCACGATTCAGGGCATCGAACCGGGCGCCGGTGAAATGGTCGCATCCGAGAAGGCGATGAAGGAATACGATCTCGCGGGCTATAACCTGATCCGCGCGAGCGAGGCCGGCATGCTCACCGCGATCGCGCGCGCCTATCCGGCCAAGAACTGGATCGTCGCGACGGTGTGGAGTCCGCACTGGCTGTGGCAGAAGTACAAGATGCGCTATCTGGCGGACCCGAAGGGCGTGCTCGGCGGCGCGGAGGAAATTCATGGCTTCGCGTCGAAGCAGTTCGCGAGCAAATATCCGCGCGCCAATGTCTTCATCCGCCACTTCAAGCTGACGCTGGCCGATGTCGAATCCATCGAACTCGATGGCAACGCGACCAACGACTGGAACGCGGCGGCGAAGAAGTTCGTCGACTCGCATCCGGAGAAGGTTCAGGCATGGCTTCAGCA
>NZ_FCOA02000088.1 GCF_001544875.2 Caballeronia hypogeia | reverse complement strand
TCTGGTTATTGCGGAACACGACAACGCGTCGATCAAGGCAGCGACGCTGAACACGGTTGCAGCGGCGTCGAAGATCGGCGGCGATGTGCATGTGCTGGTGGCTGGCTCGAACGCACAAGGCGCGGCCGATGCAGCGGCGAAGATCGCAGGCGTGGCAAAAGTGCTGCTCGCCGATGCGCCTCAGTTGGCCGATGGCCTCGCGGAAAACATCGAAGGTACGGTGCTGAACATCGCGAAGGATTATTCGCACATTCTGGCTCCGGCAACGGCCTACGGTAAGAACATCGCGCCGCGTATCGCCGCGCATCTTGATGTCGCGCAGATCAGCGACATCACCGCAGTCGATAGCGCCGACACGTTCGAGCGCCCGATCTACGCGGGCAACGCGATCGCGATCGTTCAGTCGATCGATCCGATCAAGGTCATCACCGTGCGCGCAACGGGCTTCGATCCGGTGGCGGCGGAAGGCGGCAGCGCATCGGTCGAGAAGATCGAAGCCGCAGCCGATGCCGGCATCTCGCAGTTCGTGAGCCGTGAAGTGACGAAGCTGGACCGTCCGGAATTGACGAGCGCGAACATCATCGTGTCGGGCGGCCGTGGTCTGGGCAGCGGCGAGAACTACACGAAGACGCTCGAACCTTTGGCCGACAAGCTCAACGCGGCGCTCGGCGCATCGCGCGCGGCAGTCGATGCGGGCTATGTCCCGAACGATTATCAAGTTGGTCAAACCGGCAAGATCGTCGCGCCGCAACTGTACGTGGCCGTCGGCATCTCGGGCGCGATCCAGCATCTCGCGGGCATGAA
>NZ_FCOA02000087.1 GCF_001544875.2 Caballeronia hypogeia | reverse complement strand
GGCGGTTTCAAGGTTGAAGCGCAACGGCGGATTTAATGTTTAGAGCCCATGAGGTTGAGCTGCGGAAGCGAGTGTGGCGGCGAAGACTTCGAGTGGCGAATGGAAGGCGTGAGTGGCGCGAGGCCTGCTGTTCAGACTGTCGGCAATGTCGTCAAGTTCGTCCTGACTGTAGACCGAAAGGTCGGTGCCTTTGGGCAGATACTGGCGCAGCAGTCCGTTGGTGTTTTCACAAGTTCCGCGCTGCCATGGGCTGTGCGGGTCGCAGAAGTACACCTTCACACCGGTGGCGGCCGTGAGTTCTGCATGTCGCGACATTTCCTTGCCTTGGTCGTAGGTAAAGCTCTGCCGTAATGGCTCGGCAATCGAATTGAGTTTGGTAGAAAAGCCTGCCAGCGCGGAAGCAGCCGTGGCATCTTCCATCTTCGCCAGCAGCACCAGGCGGCTGGTCCGTTCCACCAGCACTCCGACTGAAGACGCATTGTTGGCGCCCTTGATGAAGTCGCCCTCCCAATGTCCGGGCAGCAGTCGGTCCTCGATTTCGGGCGGCCGCACATGAATACTGACCATGTCGGGAATCTGTCCGCGTCGGTCTGTGCCCCGTGTGCGCGGCATGCGCGTGCTGTGGCCGTGGCGCAGGCAGGCGATGAGCTGACGGCGCAGTTCGCCGCGCGGTTGGGCGTAGATGGCCGTATAGATAGTTTCGTGGGACACGTGCTGGGTCGGGTCGGTCGGATACATGCGCTTGAGTGTGCCCGATATCTGCTGAGGTGACCATTTCCACTCGAGCAGGGTAAGAACGATGCGCCAGCACACACTCTGCGGGCAGAGCTTTGTGGGACGGCGACCCGCACTCCGACGCGCGCCGCTGAGCGCTTCTGCAGG
>NZ_FCOA02000086.1 GCF_001544875.2 Caballeronia hypogeia | reverse complement strand
CGACGGAAGCCGCGGAAGAAGAAGTGCATCTGCTCGTGCACCATCGTGTGACGCGTGACCGTGTCCACGAACTCCTTGTTCTGCGCCGGGTTCGGCAGTTCGCCCTTCAGCAGCAGATAGCACGTTTCGAGGAAGTCGGCGTTCACGGCCAACTGCTCGATCGGATAGCCGCGATACAGCAGCTCGCCCTTGTCGCCATCGATGTAGGTGATCGCGGAATTGCACGACGCCGTCGACATGAAGCCCGGGTCATACGTGAACTTGCCGGTCTGACCGTACAACTTGCGGATGTCGATCACGTCCGGGCCCATGGTGCCCTTGTAGATCGGCATTTCGACGCTCGGCGAGTTGTCGCTGAACGATAGCGTGGCTTTAACATCTGACGGGGTCATAGCACATCCTCAATCGAAGTATGGATACAGGTTTTCGATAATTTGCACGACGGAAGCTGCGCGGCAAAACTGTCTTATCGGCCTGAAGTGCACTGTGTGCAGTGCAACAGGCCTATTTTGCAAAACTCCGCGAATTCCTGCTGGAATCACACGGAGCGCAGCATCTCCAGCAAACGGGTTACATCCGGCGTCGCCAGGTCGCCTTCCGGCTCGGTACGCGCCAGCAGCAAGTCCATTAGTTCGTTGTCGCTCAGCTCCAGCAGGCGGGTCAATGCGGCCACGTCGGCGTCACTGAGGTCGTGCTCATATCGGCTGAAGAAACGCTCGAAGATCAGATCGTTTTCCAGCAGGCCGCGCCTTGCGCGCCAACGAAGGCGCGCGCGGCGAAGGGGATCGGACTGGTGAGATTCGTCCATTTTCAAACCGCCCGGCGCACCATCAATTCCTTGATCTTGCCGATCGCCTTGGTCGGATTGAGCCCCTTCGGGCACACGTCG
>NZ_FCOA02000085.1 GCF_001544875.2 Caballeronia hypogeia | reverse complement strand
ACGACGGAACGAATCGACTCGCCCTTCTTCATCAGGTCGAAGCCGTCGTTGATCTGCTCCAGCTTGAGATGATGCGTGATCAGGTCGTCGATATTGATCTTGCCTTCCATGTACCAGTCGACGATCTTCGGCACATCCGTGCGCCCGCGCGCGCCGCCGAACGCCGAGCCTTTCCACTCGCGTCCCGTGACGAGCTGGAACGGACGCGTGCTGATCTCCTGCCCCGCCGCCGCCACGCCGATGATGAACGACTGGCCCCAGCCCTTGTGCGTGCATTCGAGCGCCTGACGCATCAGCGTCGTATTGCCGACGCATTCGAACGAATAGTCCGCGCCGCCATCGGTCAGTTGCACGATATGGTCGACGACGTTCTCCACTTCCTTCGGGTTGATGAAGTGCGTCATGCCGAACTTCTTCGCGAGCTCCACGCGCCCCGGATTGATATCGACACCGATGATCTTGTCCGCGCCGACCATCTTCGCGCCCTGGATCACGTTCAGGCCGATGCCGCCGAGACCGAACACGACTACATTCGCCCCCGCTTCCACCTTCGCCGAATACACGACCGCGCCGACGCCCGTCGTCACGCCGCAGCCGATGTAGCAGATCTTGTCGAACGGCGCGTCTTCACGCACTTTCGCCACCGCAATCTCCGGCACCACGATGTAGTTCGAGAACGTCGACGTGCCCATGTAGTGGAACAGCGGCTTGCCATCGAGCGAGAAGCGTGAAGTCGCATCGGGCATCAGGCCTTTGCCTTGCGTCGCGCGAATCTTCTGGCAGAGATTCGTCTTGCGCGACAGACAGAACTTGCACTCGCGGCACTCCGGCGTATAGAGCGGAATCACATGATCGCCCTTCTTCAAGGTGCCGACGCCGGGCCCGACATCGACGACCACGCCCGCGCCCTCATGCCCGAGAATCGCCGGGAAGATGCCTTCCGGGTCCGCACCCGAAAGCGTGTAGTAATCGGTATGGCAGATGCCGGTCGCCTTGACCTCGATCAGCACTTCACCCGCGCGCGGACCTTCGAGATCGACCTCCTCGATCGTCAACGGCTTGCCTGCTTCCCATGCGATTGCTGC
>NZ_FCOA02000084.1 GCF_001544875.2 Caballeronia hypogeia | reverse complement strand
CCGATGGTCGCGTTCGCGGACGTCGTGCGGTTCTTCGTCGTGCCCGACGGAACGGCCAGCGTGGTGCCGTTGGCGCGCTGGAACGCTTCCAGTGCGTACAGGCCCGTGCGCTTCGAGAGCGAGTAGTACTGGGACAGGTTGAACTGGTGGTAGGACGCGGCGTCGTTGATGCCGTTCGCCTTGCTGGCCCACGTGTAGCTGTAGCCCGCAGCGAAGTCCCATGCCGACGTCGCCTTCCAGTGCAGCACCGAACCCACCGTGTTGAACACGGCTTCGTCCGTGAACAGCGAGTTCACGCCCGGGATGTACTGAACGTTCGTGTACGTGACCGAGATATCCCACGCGCTGTTGAACTGGTAGCCGCCTGCAACCGCGAAGCGTTGCTGCGCTTGAGCGCGCTGGTAACCAGCGGTGACCGCCGACACGCCCGGCTGGCCCGAACCGTCGGTGGCTGCCGTGCTGTTGATCGTCGTCGAGTTGCCGCTGTAGATGCCGCCGCCATTAGCCGCGTTGTTGATGCGCGAGAACGCCACCGCACCGCCGATCGGACCTTGCTGGTACTGGACCGCCGCCGTCCAGGTCGAGCCCTGGTACACGCTGTCGGGCACGCCCGCGAACGAGTACGAGCCGCTCACCGTGAAGCCGTACATCTTCGGCGACGTGTAGACCACCGAGTTGTTCGCGCGGTAGATCGTGTCGAGGCCGTCCAGATCGCCCGGGTGCGCGCCGAAGTAGCCGGTCAGCCAGTTCGTCGGGCTATACGGCGAGAGCAGCGTGTAGTACGAGGTGTACTGGCGACCCAGGGTCAGCGTACCGTAGCCGGGGTTCGTCAGACCGACCCATGCCTGGCGGGCGAACATCGCGTTGGTGAACTGGCCTTGGCCGCTGTTGATGTCGACGCCCGATTCCAGCTGGAAGATGGCCTTGTTGCCGCCGCCCAGATCTTCAGCGCCCTTCAAGCCGAAGCGGCTGCCCGCCCAGATGCCCGACGCCATCTTGACGTTCGAGCGACCCGGGTTCGTCTTGGCCAGGTTCGTCTGGCTGCTTTGGTAGACGATCGAATCGTCGACGATACCGTACAGCGTGACGCT
>NZ_FCOA02000083.1 GCF_001544875.2 Caballeronia hypogeia | reverse complement strand
TGCGAAGGCGCGCGCGGGCATCTCGGCCGTCAGCTGATCGAAAAATTCAGGCTGAACCAGAACTCCGATCCGCAGGTGTACGGCATCGGCATCAAGGAGCTGTGGGAGATCGACCCGGTCAAGCACAAGCCCGGCCTCGTCATCCACACGGCCGGCTGGCCGCTCGAACCCGATACCTACGGCGGCTCGTTCCTCTATCACATGGACAACAACCAGGTGGTCGTGGGCTTCGTCGTCGGGCTCGGGTATTCGAATCCGTACCTCTCGCCGTTCGAGGAGTTTCAGCGCTACAAGACGCATCCGTCGATCCGTCCGTTCCTCGAAGGCGGCAAGCGCATTTCCTACGGCGCGCGCGCGATCACCGCGGGCGGCCTGATGTCGCTGCCGAAGCTCGCGTTCCCAGGCGGCGCGCTTGCGGGCGACGATGCCGGCTTCCTGAACGCATCGCGCATCAAGGGCAGCCACGCGGCGATCAAATCCGGCAAGATGGCCGCCGAAGCCGCGTTCGAAGCCGTGCAGACGGGCCGTCAGAACGACGAGCTCACCGCCTACCCGGAAGCCTTCGACACGTCCTGGCTCAAGACCGAGCTGCATCGCGCGCGCAACTTCAAGCAGTGGATGAGCAAGGGCCTGTATCTCGGCACCTTCATGGTCGGCCTGGAGCAAAAGGTCATGGGCGGCAACGTGCCGTGGACGCTGCATCACCAGCACTGGGATCACGAGATGCTGAAGCCGGCGTCGCAGTGCAAGCCGATCGTCTATCCGAAGCCCGACGGCAAGCTCACGTTCGATCGTCTTTCGTCGGTGTTCATTTCGAACACGAACCACGAAGAGAACCAGCCCGCGCATCTCACGCTCAAGGACGCGAACGTGCCGGTCAACGTGAACCTGCGGACTTACGCGGGACCGGAAGGCCGCTACTGCCCGGCCGGCGTGTACGAGTTCGTGAAGTCCGACGAAGGCAGCGAGCGTCTGCAGATCAACGCGCAGAACTGCGTGCACTGCAAGACCTGCGACATCAAGGACCCGACGCAGAACATCGTGTGGGTCACGCCGGAAGGCGGCGGCGGGCCGAACTATCCGAATATGTA
>NZ_FCOA02000082.1 GCF_001544875.2 Caballeronia hypogeia | reverse complement strand
CATCTATTCGGATTGCATATAAATAAATGAACTGGTTCGAAGATAAAACGAAAATTCACACGTGCGTGCTTGGTGTATGAATTTATTGTGATTGTTCGAGTATCAATCTGCACTGCATGCTATTGCTTGACTCTAAGCAGGAGATGTTTGAGTAACAATCATCGGTAGCGCCCCGGATTGCAGAAGCACGCGATCGAGGAAGAGAGTTCGCTGGGGTTCGAAGCGGACCGCCCCGGTGTTGTCGTCACGCCGTCGGCGCAACTACAGAGGGATGTTTCGTATGTCGATGGTGGTGCCTTCGCAAGCCTACACGCTGAAGATCAAGCCGCAGCCTGCGCTCATGTCGGTCCTGAAGTTTGGCGCGCACGCCCAAATTAGCGAACTCTACGAGTACTGGATCGATTTTACGAGTCCGGTGGCCGATATTCCGATGGATCAGGTGGTCGGGCGACCGGCGACCTTCACGATCGAGCCGATCGATCCTGATCTGGCGTATCTCGAAAAAATGTTCGGCGAGCGCGCAAAAGACTTCAGCAAGATGCCGAAAGCTTATGCGACTCACGGCGTCATCGAGGGCTTCGAGAAGATTGGCTCATCGGTCGATGAAACGCACTTTCGTGTCAGGCTCGTTCCCAAGGTCGCCGAATTGGCCCGCGCCAGAAAAAGTCGCCTGTTCCAAAAACAGAATGTCGTCGAAATTATCACCGATACGCTGCGCCATTACGGCTATCGCCTGGGCGTGGATTTCGACTTCTTGAAGCTTCGCGGCAAATATAAGCGCCACGAGTACATCACTCAATACTACGAGACGACCTTCGCCTTTATTCAAAGGCTCTGCGCAGAGGAAGGACTGTGGTTCCGCTTCGAGCAAAAGCATGACCGGACCTTCATGGTCTTCGGCGACGATCTGGATGCGTATGCGCGCAAGCAACGCGTGATTCCGTTTCGCACGCACTCCGGATTGGAGAGCGCGGGCGCGGAGTCGATCCGCTCGCTGCGCACGATCACCAAGCGCGTGCCCGAGTCGATCCAACTGAACGACTACAACCATCGGCAGGCCGATGTGAAGCTGCTGGTGGACGCGAATGCGGCGCC
>NZ_FCOA02000081.1 GCF_001544875.2 Caballeronia hypogeia | reverse complement strand
CCGCCGGCGCATTCAAGCCGAAGAAATCCGTCGCGCTGTCGGGCGTGACTGCCGGTAATACCGCGCTGTGCACGGTGGGCAAGACCGGCAACGACTTGCACTATCGCGGCTACGACATTCTCGATGTCGCGACGACTTCGGAGTTCGAGGAAATCGCGCATCTGCTGGTGCATGGCAAGCTGCCGAACGCGGCCGAACTGAAGGCGTACAAGACGAAGCTGAAGGCGCTGCGCGGCCTGCCCGCGAACCTGAAGGCCGCGCTGGAATGGATTCCGGCGTCGGCGCATCCGATGGACGTGATGCGCACCGGCGTCTCGGTTCTCGGCACGCTCCTGCCCGAGAAGGACGACCACAACGTGCCGGGCGCGAAGGATATCGCCGACAAGCTGATGGCCTCGCTCGGCTCGATGCTGCTGTACTGGTATCACTATTCGCACAACGGCAAGCGCATCGAAGTCGAAACCGATGACGATTCCATCGGCGGACATTTCCTGCATCTGCTGCATGGCGTGGCGCCGTCGAAGTCGTGGGTCGACGCGATGCACGTGTCGCTCAATCTCTACGCCGAGCACGAATTCAACGCATCGACGTTCACGGCGCGCGTGATCGCGGGCACGGGCTCGGACATGTACTCGTCGATCACCGGCGCGATCGGCGCGCTGCGCGGCCCGAAGCATGGCGGCGCGAACGAAGTCGCCTACGAAATCCAGTCGCGCTATCAGACGCCCGATGAAGCGGAAGCCGACATCAAGCGCCGCGTCGAGAACAAGGAAGTGGTGATCGGCTTCGGCCATCCGGTGTACACGATCTCCGATCCGCGCAACAAGGTCATCAAGGAAGTCGCGAAGAACCTCTCGAAGGAAGCGGGCGACACGAAGCTGTTCGGCATCGCCGAACGCCTCGAATCGGTCATGTGGGACGCGAAGAAAATGTTCCCGAACCTCGACTGGTTCAGCGCCGTGTCGTATCACATGATGGGTGTGCCCACGGCGATGTTCACGCCGCTGTTCGTGATCTCGCGCACTTCCGGCTGGGCGGCGCACATCATCGAGCAGCGCATCGACAACAAGATCATCCGGCCGAGCGCGAACTACACTGG
>NZ_FCOA02000080.1 GCF_001544875.2 Caballeronia hypogeia | reverse complement strand
TGCGCCTCCGTGCTTGTTCATGGGTCGCGAAGTGTTCGCGCGACAGAAGCTCTGCTTCGAGCGTCCCAAAGAAGGATTCGCACATTGCATTGTCGTAGGCGTCGCCGGCCGTACCCATCGATGGTTGCACGCCCGCTTCGCGGCAGCGTCTTCCGAAGGCAATTGACGTGTATTGGGACCCTTGGTCGGAATGCAGGATGACGCCCTCGTGGCGTCGCTGTTGAAGCGCCATGTCGAGCGCGCGCAACATCAGTTCGGTATACAAGTGGTTCGACATCGCCCAGCCGACGATGCGCCGGCTGAAGACATCAAGCACCACGGCCAGATAGAGAAAGCCTTCTGTCGTCGGGATGTAGGTGGCATCTGCGACCCACAGTATGTTGGGCCCTTCAGCATTGAAGTGCCGGCGCACAAGGTCCGGCGCGCGCCGTGCCCCCGCACGCTGGTGCGTTGTATGTGGCCAGCGCCGTCGGCTTGCTCCCCGTAGGTCGGCGATGCGCATCAGGCGCGCGACTCGCTTGCGCCCCACGTGCACTCCCTCGCGCGCAAGTTGCGCATGGATGCGCGGCGCCCCATACGTACCTCGCGAACTCGCATGCAGCGTACGAATGCGCGTCAGTAGTTGAGCATCGCTACGTGACCGCTTTGATGGCTCCCGCACCAGCCACGCGTAGTAGCCGCTGGTCGAGACTCCCAGCAGCCGCGCCATCGTGGCAATGGGCCAACGGGCCTGATTCGCTCTCATGAATCCGTATCCTTCGAGGATACGGCTCCTGTCTCGCGGGCGAACCAGGCTGCAGCGTGAGAGAGAATGTCGCGCTCCGTCTTTAATTGCCGATTTTCGCGGCGCAAACGGGTGAGTTCTTGGCGCTCAGCCGTGGTCAACCCCTCCTGACGCACGCCGGCGTCAATATCCGCCTGCGCCACCCAGTTGATTATCGTCTGCGCACTAGGCTCGAACTCTCGCGCGAGCTCCTCGGGTGTTCGCCCCGCCTTCACCAAGTCCACTATGCGAGCCCGGAATTCCGCCGGGTACGGTGCTCGATGCTTGCCCATTTTGGCACCCCCTTTTTCCAAAGGATAGGTGTCCGTTTTGGCGGGTCAATCTCA
>NZ_FCOA02000079.1 GCF_001544875.2 Caballeronia hypogeia | reverse complement strand
TAGTCGACTGCGTCATTGATTTGGCACCTGGCGGATTCGACGTGAAGGATCGTCGTACTTCCACTTGATCGGCTTAGGATTTTTGTTGTGCTCGCGGATGTAGTGCATGAGTTTGCGATTCAGATCCTTTACTGAAGTGAAGATGCCCCGGGCGATCACATCACGCTGGATGCGCGAGAACCAGTTTTCCACTTGGTTGAGCCACGACGAGTAGGTCGGCGTGAAGTGCAGACGTACGTTGCGATGCGCGTTGAGGAAGGTGGCCACCCGCTCCGTCTTATGGCTACTCACGTTGTCACAGATGACATGGATTTCTCTGCGTTTGGGCTGGCTGGCCACGACGTCGGTCAGGAAGGCCACAAACTGTTCGCTGGTGTGGCGCGGCGCCGTTTTGCCCAGCACCTCGCCGGTCGCAGTATTGAACGCCGCGAACAGGCTGAGCGTGCCGTTGCGCTTGTATTCGAAGCCGTGACTCTCGGCGCGCCCCGGCGACAGCGGCAGCATCCGATCCTTGCGGTCGAGTGCCTGAATCGCGGTCTTCTCGTCCACACAGAACACCGCTGCGTGCGCCGGCGGGTTCAGGTAAAGCCCGATCACGTCGGCTGCTTTGGCCTCGAAGTCCGGGTCGTTGGAGACCATGTGCCGCTCCAACTGCTGCGGCTTGACCCCATGCTTGCGCCAGATGCGCTGCACGGTCGAGACCGACACGTCGCCGAGTTCTGCCGCAAGCTTATAGCTGCTCCAGTGTGTCGAGCCGTCGGCGGGTTTGTGCTTGAGAGTGCGGTTGAGCACACGTGCCTCAAGTCTGGCTGGCGGCTGCTGGGGAGCGCGCCCGGGGTGTCGGGCGTACATGCCAGACAGTCGCTCGCTAAGAAAGCGCCCCGACCAGCGCGCGATGAAGCGCGAGTCGCAACCCAGTGTGCGCATGATGCTGTCGCGCGATTCGCCGTCCTCGAGCATCAGGATTAACTTCGCACGTCGTACGTCCGCCGCACGCACCGTTCGGCTGCGCGCCGCCGACAGCAGTTGCTCGCGTTCGGTATCGGTCAGATTCATTTTGCCCATGACCTGAATCTGAACACACCTGGGGTGCCAATTCAATGATGCAACGCA
>NZ_FCOA02000078.1 GCF_001544875.2 Caballeronia hypogeia | reverse complement strand
CGCCAGCGCCACGCCCATGCCGCCGCCGATGCACAGCGAAGCGAGGCCCTTCTTCGCGTCGCGCTTCTGCATTTCGTGCAGCAGCGTGACGAGAATCCGGCAGCCCGACGCGCCGATCGGGTGACCGATCGCAATCGCGCCGCCGTTCACGTTGATCTTCGACTGATCCCAGCCCATCTGCTTGTGCACCGCCAGCGCCTGCGCCGCGAACGCCTCGTTGATTTCCATCAGGTCGAGATCGTTCACGCTCCAGCCCGCGCGCTCCAGACAGCGCTTCGACGCCGGCACCGGGCCCATGCCCATGATCTTCGGATCGACGCCCGCGTTCGCGTACGCCTTGATGCGCGCCAGCGGCGTGAGACCCAGCGCTTCGGCCTTCTTCGCCGACATCACGACGACCGCCGCCGCGCCGTCATTGATGCCCGATGCGTTCGCAGCCGTGACCGTGCCTTCCTTCGAGAACGCCGGCTTCAGGCCCGAGAGCGCTTCGGCCGTCACGCCGTGGCGCACGAATTCGTCGGTGTTGAACTGCAGCGGCTCGCCCTTGCGTTGCGGAATCGCGATCGGCACGATTTCGTCGTTGAAGCGGCCCGCCTTCTGCGCGGCTTCCGCCTTGTTCTGCGACAGCGCCGCAAACGCATCCTGCTGCTCGCGCGTGATGCCGAATTCCTTCGCGACGTTTTCCGCCGTCGTGCCCATGTGGTAGTTGTTATAGACGTCCCACAGGCCGTCGACGATCATCGTGTCGATCAGCTTGGCGTCGCCCATGCGGAAGCCGTCGCGCGAGCCCGGCAGCACGTGCGGCGCGGCGCTCATGTTTTCCTGACCGCCCGCGACGACGATCTCCGCATCGCCCGCGATGATCGCGTTCGCCGCCAGCATCACCGCCTTCAGGCCCGAGCCGCAGACCTTGTTGATCGTCATGCCGGGCACCATGTCGGGCAAACCAGCCTTGATCAGCGACTGGCGCGCCGGGTTCTGGCCCGAGCCTGCCGCGAGCACCTGGCCCAGAATGACCTCGCTCACCTGATCCGGCTTCACGCCCGCACGCTCCAGCACGGCCTTGATCACCGCAGCGCCCAGCTCGGGCGCCGCGATCTTCGCGAGCGAACCGCCAAACTTGCCTACCGCCGTACGCGCGGCCGATACGATCACTACGTCAGTCATTT
>NZ_FCOA02000077.1 GCF_001544875.2 Caballeronia hypogeia | reverse complement strand
TGAACCGCCCCGGAAATGTAGGAGACTTTGGATCTTGGCTGTATCTGGAGATTTAAAGCATGGAAAGCGAAGGCAAGGCAAGGAAGCCCACAGGGACGCGATATTCGGATGAGGTCCGTGAGCGAGCGGTGCGAATGGTGTTCGAGCACCAACACGAGTATCAAACGCAGGGGGCGGCGATCCGCTCGATCGCCTCGAAGATGGGGATGTCACGCGAGACGCTTCGCAACTGGATCATTCAGGCTGAGCGCGACCGTGGCCAACGAGCGGGCGCTACAACTTCGGAGCTGGGGCGTCTGAAGGAACTGGAGCGCGAGAATCGTGAGCTGCGCACGGCCAACGAGATCCTGCGCAAGGCCTCCGCATATTTCGCGCAGGCGGAGCTCGACCGCCGATCGAAGCCATGATCGCGTTCATCGACGAGCATCGCGACGTCTACGGTATCGAGCCGATCTGCCGCCTGCTGCCGATCGCGCCGTCGACGTATTACCGGCATGCCGGGCGGCGCAGCGATCCGGAGCAATGGCCAGCGCGAGCGCGTCGCGATGCGGAACTGAAGGCCCTCATCCGGGCGGTCTGGGACGAGAACTTCGGCGTGTATGGTGTGCGCAAGGTCTGGCGCCAGTTGCTGCGCGATGGCGTGAAGGTTGCGCGCTGCACGGTTGCGCGCCTGATGAAGGTGATGGGCCTCGAAGGTGTGCGGCGTGGGCGCCGGATCAAGACGACGCAGCGCGACGATGCGGTGCCGTGCCCGCTGGACCGGGTCAAACGTCAATTCCGTGCCGAACGGCCTAACGCGCTATGGGTCGCGGATTTTACCTATTGCTGGACATGGTCGGGCTTTGTCTACGTGGCCTTCGTGACCGATGTGTTTGCGCGCCGTATCGTCGGTTGGCGCGTGTCGGGATCGATGAGGACGGACTTCGTGCTGGATGCGCTGAACCAGGCGTTACACGATCGCCAGCCACCGCCCGGGCTCATCCATCATAGCGATCACGGGTCGCAATATCTCAGCATTCGGTACACCGAACGTTTGGTGGACGTGGGCGTTGAGCCATCAGTCGGAACTGTCGGCGACTCCTACGACAACGCACTGGCAGAAACGATCAACGGCTTGTATAAGGCCGAAGTTGTGCATCGGCGTTCATGGCGTACGCTCCAGGATGTTGAACTCGCCACGCTCGAATGGGTGCACTGGTACAACCACCATCGGTTGCTCGGCCCGCTCGGGTACGTGTCGCCGGCGGAGGCAGAGGACGCTTACAATCGGAATCTGGTGCTCTCCGCTCGCGCGGCGTAGCGCCAAACTCGGCGGTCTCCGACAAAGTCGGGGCGGTTCA
>NZ_FCOA02000076.1 GCF_001544875.2 Caballeronia hypogeia | reverse complement strand
TAGTCGGGCCTGAATAATTCGGTTTGCGCGGTGCCGTCTCTCATGGGAGGAAGGGCAGTGCAGCTGAGCGTTTGAGTGAAGCGAGAAGCACAAGGGCGCAATAAAGCCGCAGCTTTCTGAGGATCATGCGCAGGTTGTGGCCCGCGCCGCACAGCACCGCGTGAATCGCGTCCCCGAGTGCGCCTTTGAGCCAATTCCGATCGAGCTTGCCATCCGCCTTCATGTGGCCGATGGCCGGTTCGATCGCGCTGCGCCTTCGGATCATCGCTCGCAGACCGCGCGTGATACCGCGCCTCAATCCCGGGTGGTAAATCTTCACGCCGTCGACAGCCACGCCCTTGTAGCCGCGATCAACGATGGCGACTTCCGGCTTCACGTCGCTCAGGATCGCTGCCTGCTCCAATGCCTCGGCCAGCGTGTGGCCGTCGTAGGGATTTCCGGGCATCGAGCGAGCGCCGACCACGAGCCCTTCCTTGTGGGTCGTCGTGATCGATACTTTCACGCCGAACTCATAGGGCTTGCGTGCCTTGCCTTTGGCCAGACATTCGACTTCCGGAGCGTGCAGCGCGTACAGCTTGTTCCGGTCCTTCTGCTTTTGCGACAGAATTCGTTTGGTGCGGCCAATCAACTCTTGCAACGCGCTCCGGCTACTAGCGCTAGCCGAGTCAAGCTGGCGTTCGACGTCACGCATGACGCGGCCAACGCGCGAGCGCAACATGCGCAGCGCCTTCTTCATGCGCTTGTATTGCTTGGCGTGTGCGTAACGGCCGATTTGGCTCGCCAAGTGTGGCGCTTCGCGGTTGTAGTTCTGCCGCAACTTCAGACCGTGGCGGGCCGCAGCCTTCACCAGATGTTCACGACACCGCTCGAGCAGACGCGAATCGGTTGGATGGGCAATTGCTTTTTCCATCACTGTCGTGTCGACGATCACCCGTTTCGTGCTCGAGGCTTTGATCACGCCCGCGCGCTTGGCTGCCTCGATCGATTCGGCCAGCAATTCTTCGACACCTGCTTCGCCCAGGCGCTTCCTCCAGCGCGTAAGGCTCGATGGGTCAATCGGAGGCTCAGTCTGCAGATACGTCTCGCCTGTGAAGACCTGCCAATACGGGTTCTCCACCCATTGCCACACGACTTCTTCGTCGGACAGGTCAAACGCATGTTGGAGATACAGCAGACCGGCGATCAGTCGCGGTGAGGTGGCTGGGCGTCCTCTGCTCGAAACGAAGCTCTCGCTCATCGAGGTGTCCAAGCGGTCCCAGTTGATCAGATCAGCCAAGCCGACTAGCGGATGCTTCAAGTTGATCTGCTCACGCAGCGGTTGCCGGAAAAAATCCCCTTCCGTCACAGGCGTCTTTGGACCCATCCGCACCTCGTCAAAAAATGCAGGAATCAAGCATTAATATGCCTGCTTCCTGCAATTCGCTCAACATGGTTTGGAGCACAACGCCTTGTCGCATAAGGCTTTGAGGATTGTTCAGGGTCGAC
>NZ_FCOA02000074.1 GCF_001544875.2 Caballeronia hypogeia | reverse complement strand
ATCGGTTTCGGCATGAACTATGCAATCGGCGGTTTCGGTATCGCGGCCGCTTACAACGAAACCAAGTACGCGGCGTTGAACGACGGGCACGATGGAATCCGCAATTTCGGAGGCGGGGTCAGTCAGACCATCGGCGACGTGTTTCTCAACGCGCTCTACACCAACACGCGCAATACGTTGTCGGGCGGCGTCGTGCAGGCGATTCAGGTCGGGGCGCTGTACACGTTCATGCCGGACATCAGGTTCGGCGCGAACTATCAGTTCATGTTGGGCAATGCGCAGCTCAGCCATAACAGGGCGCAGCAGGTTACGGGCGCAGCGCAATACCTTCTCTCCAAACGCACGACGCTCTACGCCGAAGCGGTCTATCAGTGGACTGGCGGCGACGTCGAAGGCGGACACAACGCCTGGATCAACGGAGCGGCTCAGTCGAGCACTACGCATCAGGTCATCGGCCGCCTCGGCCTGCAGACCTCTTTCTGACACGTATTCCCTTCTTGAAGCGTGCGCGAATCCCTCGTGCACATTGGATCGTCGCGTCTAAAAGACGCCGCTTATCGATTGGAGATGTCAAACATGGAAGACAACAACGGATTCAGATGGGATACGGCTTATGAGTGGAAAGCCGTCGCCTTGCTGTCCCTCGGCTTCGGACTGGTCGGCATCGATCGGTTCATGATCATGCCGCTCTTTCCCGTCATGATGGCGGACCTGCACCTCGACTATCAGGACCTCGGGCACATCACCGGGGCGCTCGCCGTCGCATGGGGCATCTCCGCGATGTTCATGGGCAACCTCTCCGATCGAATAGGTCATCGCAAGGTGATCATTCCAGCCATCGTCGTGTTCTCGCTGTTAGCCGGCTTGAGTGGTCTTGCAACCGGCGTCGGCTCGCTGATCCTGATCCGCGCGGTGATGGGTTTTGCCGAGGGTGCGTACACGCCGGCGAGCATCATCGCGACCCTCGATGCATCCAGGCCGACGCGTCACGGGCGCAATATCGGCATTCAGCAGATGGCGCTGCCGCTGTTTGGTTTGGGCATCGCGCCGATTCTCGTGACGCAATTGCTCAAGGTGTTGCCGTGGCACTGGATTTTCGCGGTCGTGTCGATTCCGGGTCTATTGGTGGCTTATCTGATGTTCAGGGTGCTGCGTAATACTCGACCGACGGCTGCCGCATTGCACACGGCGACGCACGACCTTTCCGCTCACAGGTGGACCGATGTTTTTCGCTACCGCAACATACCGTTGAACATCGTCGGCATGCTGTGCTGGCTGACGTGCCTGGTCGTGCTGAGCGCACTGTTCCCGAGCTACCTGATCGATTATCTGCACCTGAGCATGCAGCAGATGGGCTACGTGCTTTCGGCGATCGGCTTCGGCGGCACGCTCGGCACGCTCGTGATGCCCGCTCTATCCGACAGATTAGGCAGAAAGCCGGTCATGATCTTCTCGGTGATCGGCGCGGCCGTCTTTCTGTTCCTCCTCATGCGAACCGGTGCGAATCCGACGACGCTCTTCATCTACCTCACGCTCACGCTTCTTTTTGTGTTCAGCCTGATTACGCTGACGGTGGGACCGTTGAGCGCGGAATCGGTGCCGGCTAAGTTGATGTCGACGGCTTCGGGTCTGGTGGTAGGAATCGGCGAAGTTTTTGGTGGCGGGTTCGCACCGGCGATCGCAGGATACATCGCCAAGCACTTCGGCATTCAGTACATCATGCATCTCGGGTTGGCTGCGCTCGCGATCGGC
>NZ_FCOA02000073.1 GCF_001544875.2 Caballeronia hypogeia | reverse complement strand
TTGGGGTCTAGCATGGCTGAAGCCGTAAAAAAACCAAGGCCCGAGTACCGGAACATCGGGATCGGCCAAATCGCGAAGTATCGCTTGCCGCTGGCGGGTAAAGTATCGATCCTGCATCGCGTGAGCGGGCTGCTGCTCTTCGTGTGTCTGCCGTTCATCCTGTGGCTGCTCGATCAGAGCCTCACCTCGGAACTCTCGTTCGACGCGTTCAAGGGCTTCCTGGCCAACCCCATCATCAAGATCGTCACGCTCGTGTTGTCGTGGGCGTATCTTCATCACTTCTGCGCGGGCATCCGGTTTCTGCTGCTCGACACGCACGTCGCGGTGAACAAGGAAGGCGGCCGACAGACCGCCCTGATCGTGCTGATCGTCTCGCTGTTGCTGACGCTCGCGATGGCTCTCAAGATCTTCGGAGTGTTCTAACCATGGCAACGCAAAATCGAGTCGGCCCGAAGCGCCTGGTCGTCGGCGCTCACTACGGTCTGCGCGACTGGCTCGCGCAACGCATCACCGCGGTCGTGATGGCCGCGTACACCGTCATTCTTCTCTTCTGGTTCTTCGCCGCGCACAACTTCTCCTACGAAGGCTGGGCGGGCATCTTCGCGACCCAGTGGATGAAGCTCGCCACTTTCGTAGCCCTGCTTTGCCTCTTCTATCACGCGTGGGTCGGCATTCGTGACATCTGGATGGACTACGTGAAGCCCATGGGTCTGCGCCTGCTGCTGCAAGTGCTGACGATCCTCTGGCTCGTCGGATGCGCCGGCTACGCTGCACAGATTCTCTGGAGAGTTTAAAGAACATGGCTGCAATCAAGACTTCCCTGCCGCGTCGTCGCTTTGACGTGGTCATTGTCGGCGCGGGCGGATCGGGCATGCGCGCGTCGCTGCAGCTCGCGCGCGCGGGCCTCTCCGTCGCGGTGCTCTCGAAAGTGTTCCCGACGCGCTCGCATACGGTTGCCGCGCAAGGCGGCATCGGTGCATCGCTCGGCAACATGAGCGAAGACAACTGGCACTATCACTTCTACGACACCATCAAGGGCTCCGACTGGCTCGGCGACCAGGATGCGATCGAGTTCATGTGCCGTGAAGCGCCGAACGCCGTGTACGAGCTCGAACACATGGGCATGCCGTTCGACCGCAATCCGGATGGCACGATCTATCAGCGTCCGTTCGGCGGCCACACGGCGAACTACGGCGAGAAGCCGGTGCAGCGTGCATGCGCCGCGGCCGACCGCACGGGTCACGCGCTGCTGCACACGCTGTATCAGCAGAACGTTGCCGCTAAAACGCACTTCTTCGTCGAATGGATGGCGCTGGACCTGATCCGCGACGCCGAAGGCGACGTGCTCGGCGTGACCGCGCTCGAAATGGAAACGGGCGAGGTCTATATCCTCGAAGGCAAGACCACGCTGTTCGCCACGGGCGGCGCGGGGCGCATCTTCGCGGCATCGACGAATGCGTTCATCAACACGGGCGACGGCCTCGGCATGGCCGCGCGCTCGGGCATCGCGCTGCAGGACATGGAGTTCTGGCAGTTCCACCCGACCGGTGTGGCAGGCGCGGGCGTGCTGATTACAGAAGGCGTGCGCGGTGAAGGCGGCATTCTGCGTAATTCGAACGGCGACCGCTTCATGGAGCGCTATGCGCCGACGCTGAAAGATCTGGCGCCGCGCGACTTCGTTTCGCGTTCGATGGATCAGGAAATCAAGGAAGGCCGTGGCGTGGGTCCGAACAAGGATCACGTGCTGCTGGACCTGTCGCACATTGGCGCCGAGACGATCATGAAGCGTCTGCCGTCGATTCGCGAGATCGCGCTGAAGTTCGCGAACGTCGACTGCATTAAAGAGCCGATTCCGGTCGTGCCGACCATCCACTATCAGATGGGTGGCATTCCGACGAACATGCACGGCCAGGTCGTGGGCACCGCGAAGGGCTACAACGATCCGGTCAACGGCTTCTACGCAGTGGGCGAATGCTCGTGCGTGTCGGTGCACGGCGCGAATCGTCTGGGCACGAACTCGCTGCTGGACCTGGTGGTCTTCGGTCGCGCGGCGGGCAATCACATCATCAAGCATGCAAGCGAGATGAAAGAGCACAAGCCCCTTCCCGCCGATGCCGCCGACTTTGCGATGGAACGTCTCGCGGTGCTGGAGAAGTCGACCTCGGGCGAATACACGCAGAGCATCGCCAACGATATCCGCTCGACGATGCAGGCGCATGCGGGCGTGTTCCGTACGTCGAAGCTGCTGGAAGACGGCGTGGGCAAGATCGCGGAACTCGCGGAGCGCGCGAAGCACGTGCATCTGAAGGACAAGTCGAAGGTGTTCAACACGGCGAAGGTCGAAGCGCTGGAACTGGCGAACCTGATCGAAGTGGCGCGCGCGACGATGGTGTCGGCGGAAGCGCGCAAGGAAAGCCGTGGCGCGCACGCGCACAGCGACTACGAGCATCGCGACGACGAGAACTGGATGCGCCACTCGCTGTGGTTCAGCGAAGGCGATCGCCTCGACTACAAGCCGGTGCAGATGAAGCCGCTGACGGTCGAATCGGTGCCGCCGAAGGCACGGACCTTCTAAGGCACGGAACGAGAGAATCGAAATGGCAAAGAGAATTTTTGAAGTCTATCGCTACGATCCGGACAAGGACGCAGCGCCGCGCATGCAGACGTACGAGCTGGATCTGACGCATGAGCGCATGCTGCTCGACGCGCTGGTGAAGCTGAAAGAACTCGATGAAACGCTGTCGTTCCGTCGCTCGTGCCGCGAAGGCGTGTGCGGGTCCGATGCGATGAACATCAACGGCAAGAACGGCCTCGCCTGTCTGACGAATCTGAACGAACTGCCGCAGAAGATCGTGCTGCGTCCGCTGCCGGGTCTGCCGGTGGTGCGCGACCTGATCTGCGACTTCACGCAGTTCTTCAACCAGTATCATTCGATCAAGCCGTATCTGATCAATGACACGCCGCCGCCGGAAAAGGAGCGCCTGCAGTCGCCGGTGGAGCGCGACGAGCTCGACGGTCTCTACGAGTGCATTCTGTGCGCGAGCTGCTCGACCTCGTGCCCGAGCTTCTGGTGGAACCCGGACAAGTTCGTGGGCCCGGCGGGCTTGCTGCAAGCCTATCGCTTCATCGCGGACAGCCGCGATCAGGCGACGGGCGAACGCCTCGACAACCTGGAAGATCCGTATCGTCTGTTCCGTTGCCATACGATCATGAATTGCGTCGACGTGTGCCCGAAGGGGCTCAATCCGACCAAGGCGATCGGCAAGATCAAGGAATTGATGGTGCGCCGGGCGGTTT
>NZ_FCOA02000072.1 GCF_001544875.2 Caballeronia hypogeia | reverse complement strand
AAGCGCTCACGCTTATCGGCTGTTGTTTAAGACAGGCTTTGGGTCTGTAGCTCAGTCGGTTAGAGCACCGTCTTGATAAGGCGGGGGTCGATGGTTCGAATCCATCCAGACCCACCACGGTCAGGATGAGTCGATCGAATGATCGAGCAGACTCAAGAGACTTGGGGGATTAGCTCAGCTGGGAGAGCACCTGCTTTGCAAGCAGGGGGTCGTCGGTTCGATCCCGTCATCCTCCACCAATCCTCAATGCCAAGTGTTTCGTGAAGACGAAATTCTTTGCATTGGCGATTGAAAGCCAGTTGATGCTGTAGGTATTGCAAGACACCTATCGGCTAAACGTTCTTTAACAATCTGGAAGAAGTAGTAAAGAGAATCTTGGAAAGCACTTAGAGATGGGTGTGAGTAGAAGATTCAGGGTAGTGATTGTATCAAGTATGAAAAGTGATCTTAATGATGACTTGGAATACGGCACAACGCGAATACTCAGCCTGTAGCGAGGGTGGCTCGAGAGAGACACACTTGTTATAGGGTCAAGCGAACAAGTGCATGTGGTGGATGCCTTGGCGATCACAGGCGATGAAGGACGCGGTAGCCTGCGAAAAGCGGAGGGGAGCTGGCAAACGAGCTTTGATCCTCCGATATCCGAATGGGGAAACCCGGCCCGAATGGGTCATCCATAGCTGAATACATAGGCTATGCGAAGCGAACGCGGTGAACTGAAACATCTAAGTAACCGCAGGAACAGAAATCAACCGAGATTCCCAGAGTAGTGGCGAGCGAAATGGGACCAGCCTGTACTCTTTATTTGCATTGTTAGTCGAACGCTCTGGAAAGTGCGGCCATAGCAGGTGATAGCCCTGTAGACGAAAACAGCGTGAAAGAACTAGGGGTACGACAAGTAGGGCGGGACACGTGAAATCCTGTCTGAAGATGGGGGGACCATCCTCCAAGGCTAAATACTCGTGATCGACCGATAGTGAACCAGTACCGTGAGGGAAAGGCGAAAAGAACCCCGGGAGGGGAGTGAAATAGATCCTGAAACCGCATGCATACAAACAGTCGGAGCCTGGAAACGGGTGACGGCGTACCTTTTGTATAATGGGTCAGCGACTTACGTTCAGTAGCGAGCTTAACTGATTAAGGCAGGCGTAGCGAAAGCGAGTCCGAATAGGGCGATCAGTTGCTGGGCGTAGACCCGAAACCAAGTGATCTATCCATGGCCAGGTTGAAGGTGCGGTAACACGTACTGGAGGACCGAACCCACTAACGTTGAAAAGTTAGGGGATGAGCTGTGGATAGGGGTGAAAGGCTAAACAAACTTGGAAATAGCTGGTTCTCTCCGAAAACTATTTAGGTAGTGCCTCGTGTATCACCTTCGGGGGTAGAGCACTGTCATGGTTGTGGGGTCCATTGCGGATTACTACGCCATAGCAAACTCCGAATACCGAAGAGTGCAATCACGGGAGACAGACATCGGGTGCTAACGTCCGGTGTCAAGAGGGAAACAACCCAGACCGCCAGCTAAGGTCCCAAAGATTGGCTAAGTGGGAAACGAAGTGGGAAGGCTAAAACAGTCAGGAGGTTGGCTTAGAAGCAGCCACCCTTTAAAGAAAGCGTAATAGCTCACTGATCGAGTCGTCCTGCGCGGAAGATGTAACGGGGCTCAAGCCAGTCACCGAAGCTGCGGATACGTGCTTAAGTGCGCGTGTGGTAGGAGAGCGTTCCGTAAGCCTGCGAAGGTGTGTCGAAAGGCATGCTGGAGGTATCGGAAGTGCGAATGCTGACATGAGTAGCGATAAAGGGGGTGAAAAGCCCCCTCGCCGTAAGCCCAAGGTTTCCTACGCAACGTTCATCGGCGTAGGGTGAGTCGGCCCCTAAGGCGAGGCAGAAATGCGTAGCTGATGGGAAGCAGGTCAATATTCCTGCACCATTGTTAGATGCGATGGGGGGACGGATCGCGGAAGGTTGTCCGGGTGTTGGAAGTCCCGGTCGCTGCATTGGAGAAGGTGCTTAGGCAAATCCGGGCACGTAATTCAAGGGTGTGGCGCGAGCTTCTTCGGAAGCGAAGCAATTGGAAGTGGTTCCAAGAAAAGCCTCTAAGCTTCAGTCTAATGATGACCGTACCGCAAACCGACACAGGTGGGCGAGATGAGTATTCTAAGGCGCTTGAGAGAACTCGGGAGAAGGAACTCGGCAAATTGGTACCGTAACTTCGGGATAAGGTACGCCCTTGTAGCTTGACTGGCCTGCGCCAGGAGGGTGAAAGGGTTGCAATAAACTGGTGGCTGCGACTGTTTAATAAAAACACAGCACTCTGCAAACACGAAAGTGGACGTATAGGGTGTGACGCCTGCCCGGTGCCGGAAGATTAAATGATGGGGTGCAAGCTCTTGATTGAAGTCCCGGTAAACGGCGGCCGTAACTATAACGGTCCTAAGGTAGCGAAATTCCTTGTCGGGTAAGTTCCGACCTGCACGAATGGCGTAACGATGGCCACACTGTCTCCTCCCGAGACTCAGCGAAGTTGAAGTGTTTGTGATGATGCAATCTCCCCGCGGCTAGACGGAAAGAC
This sequence comes from Caballeronia hypogeia, assembly GCF_001544875.2. Lineage (GTDB taxonomy): Bacteria > Pseudomonadota > Gammaproteobacteria > Burkholderiales > Burkholderiaceae > Caballeronia > Caballeronia hypogeia. The sequence continues at coordinate 1,133 of NZ_FCOA02000072.1, read as the reverse complement.
CCCATGAACCTTTACTGTAGCTTTGCATTGGACTTTGAACCGATCTGTGTAGGATAGGTGGGAGGCTATGAAACCAGGACGCTAGTCTTGGTGGAGCCGTCCTTGAAATACCACCCTGGTTTGTTTGAGGTTCTAACCTTGGTCCATTATCTGGATCGGGGACAGTGCATGGTAGGCAGTTTGACTGGGGCGGTCTCCTCCCAAAGTGTAACGGAGGAGTACGAAGGTACGCTAGGTACGGTCGGAAATCGTGCTGATAGTGCAATGGCATAAGCGTGCTTAACTGCGAGACCGACAAGTCGAGCAGGTGCGAAAGCAGGTCATAGTGATCCGGTGGTTCTGTATGGAAGGGCCATCGCTCAACGGATAAAAGGTACTCTGGGGATAACAGGCTGATACCGCCCAAGAGTTCATATCGACGGCGGTGTTTGGCACCTCGATGTCGGCTCATCTCATCCTGGGGCTGTAGCCGGTCCCAAGGGTATGGCTGTTCGCCATTTAAAGAGGTACGTGAGCTGGGTTTAAAACGTCGTGAGACAGTTTGGTCCCTATCTGCCGTGGGCGTTGGATATTTGAAGGGGGCTGCTCCTAGTACGAGAGGACCGGAGTGGACGAACCTCTGGTGTACCGGTTGTGACGCCAGTCGCATCGCCGGGTAGCTATGTTCGGAAGAGATAACCGCTGAAAGCATCTAAGCGGGAAACTCGCCTTAAGATGAGATATCCCTGGGGCTTCGAGCCCCTTGAAGGGTCGTTCCAGACCAGGACGTTGATAGGTCAGGTGTGTAAGTGCAGTAATGCATTGAGCTAACTGATACTAATTGCCCGTAAGGCTTGATCCTATAACCAGTGTGTTTCGTAGTGACCTGGCGCTTGAGCGCTTAGTCAATACCCCCCGTAGGGGGCACGCCGGTTGAGTGACGCCTTGTGCTCACAGTCACCACCCCAAACACTTCTACTTCTTCCCGGATTGGTTGTAGCGCTTGCCAAAGCGAGACAACAACAAGTCATGCCTGATGACCATAGCGAGTCGGTCCCACCCCTTCCCATCCCGAACAGGACCGTGAAACGACTCCACGCCGATGATAGTGCGGATTCCCGTGTGAAAGTAGGTAATCGTCAGGCTCCTCATGC
>NZ_FCOA02000071.1 GCF_001544875.2 Caballeronia hypogeia | reverse complement strand
CATGTACACCCAATCCCTCGACCTCCCGAGCCCCACCTCGGCCAGCGAAGCGAACGTAGCCGCATCGTCGCCCGACCAGACCCGTTTCGACGCCGTGATGCAAGCCGACGGCAAAATCGAAGCGCAGGACTGGATGCCCGAGGCGTATCGCAAGACGCTGGTGCGTCAGATCTCACAGCATGCGCACTCGGAGATCATCGGCATGCAGCCCGAGGGCAACTGGATCAGCCGCGCGCCCAGCCTCAAGCGCAAGGCGATCCTGCTGGCCAAGGTGCAGGACGAGGGCGGTCATGGCCTGTATCTGTACAGCGCCGCCGAAACGCTCGGCGTCTCGCGCGATCAACTGGTCGCGGCACTGCACGCGGGCAAGGCCAAATATTCGAGCATCTTCAATTACCCGACGCCCACCTGGGCCGATGTCGGCGTGATCGGCTGGCTGGTCGACGGCGCCGCGATCATGAATCAGATTCCGCTGTGCCGCTGCACGTACGGCCCGTATGCCCGCGCGATGATCCGCATCTGCAAGGAAGAGTCGTTCCATCAGCGCCAGGGGTTCGACGCCTTGCTCGCGATGATGAAGGGCACGCAGGCGCAGAAGGACCTCGTGCAGCAGGCGGTGAACCGCTGGTGGTGGCCGGTGCTGATGATGTTCGGCCCGAGCGACAAGGACTCGATCCACAGCGGCCAGTCGTTCGCGTGGGGCATCAAGCGCATCTCGAACGACGATCTGCGCCAGAAGTTCGTCGATGCCACGGTCGAGCAGGCGAAGATCCTGGGCGTCACGCTGCCCGATGCGGATCTGAAGTGGAACGACGAGCGTCAGGCGCATGACTACGGCGCGATCGACTGGGAAGAATTCTGGCGCGTGGTGAATGGCGATGGTCCGTGCAACAAGGAACGCCTGGCCACGCGCGTGAAGGCACACGACGACGGCGCATGGGTGCGCGAAGCCGCGCTGGCCTACGCAGACAAGCAGAAAGCCCGCGCCCACCAACAAGCTGCATGAGCATGGAGACGATGAAGATGAACAAGGAATGGCCGATCTGGGAAGTGTTCGTGCGCAGCAAGCAGGGACTCGATCACAAGCACTGCGGCAGTCTGCACGCGGCGGACGCGGGTGCTGCGTTGCGCATGGCGCGCGACGTGTACACGCGGCGTCAGGAAGGCGTGAGCATCTGGGTGGTGCCGTCGGCGGCGATCACGGCATCGGACCCGGCGGACAAGGGCGAGCTGTTCGAGCCGGCAGGCGACAAGATCTATCGGCATCCGACGTTCTTCGTGCTGCCCGACGAAATCAACCACATGTAAGGGCGCGAGAACATGAGTCAGGAACATCTCGCCTACGTGCTGCGTCTTGCGGATAACGCGCTGATCCTCGGTCAGCGCAACGCCGAGTGGTGCAGCCATGGCCCGGCACTGGAAGAGGATATCGCGCTGGCGAACATCAGCCTGGATCTGATCGGCCAGGCGCGTCTGCTGTACACGCATGCGGCGACGCTCGATGCCTCTTTGAACGGCACGAACAAAACCGAAGACGATTACGCGTACTTCCGCGGCGAGCGCGAGTTCGCCAACTACACGATCGCGGAGCTGCCGCACTTCGGCCCGCTCGCCGGCACCGTACGCGCCGAGCGCGACTACGCGGTGACGATCGTGCGCAACTTCCTGTACTCGGCGCTGATGGTCGAGGTGTGGAGCGCGCTGCAGGCATCGAGCGATGCGCAGCTCGCGGCGATCGCGGCGAAGTCGATCAAGGAGACGAGCTATCACCTGCATCACGCACGCGACTGGCTGATTCGTTTCGGCGATGGCACCGAGGAATCGCATCGGCGCGCGCAGGCCGCGCTCGATTATCTGATGCCGTACACGCGCGAGTTCTTCGCCACCGATGCGATCGAGCAGGCGGTCGCCGCTGCGGGCATCGCGCCGCTCACAAGCGAATTCGAAGCGGCGTGGCGCGAGCAGGTCCAGTCCGCGCTCGACGAAGCGACGCTCGACGCACCCGAAGAAGTGAAGCACATCAGCGCCGGCAAGCACGGCGAGCACTCGGAGCACATGGGTTATCTGCTGGCGGAGATGCAGAGTCTGGCGCGTCAGCATCCGGGCGCGAGCTGGTGATGCATACCGTCAGCACCCACGCAACCATCGAGCGTGCATGGTCCGTGCTCGAAGCGGTGCCCGATCCGGAGATTCCGGTGGTGTCGATTCGCGAACTGGGCATATTGCGCGATGTGCGTCACGGCGACGATGGCGTGCTCGAAGTGGTGATCACGCCGACGTACTCGGGCTGCCCCGCGATGTCGCAGATAGCTGAAGACATCGCGCAGGCGATCGATGCAGCGGGGCTCGGCGCGCATCGCGTCGAGACGGTGCTGGCGCCGGCGTGGACCACCGACTGGATCACGGAGGAAGCACGCGAGAAGCTGCGCCGATATGGCATTGCGCCGCCGGGCGGCGCGTGCGGCAGCGCCGGAAAGCCGATCCGCTTCGTGCCTTACAAGAAAGAAGTGATCGCCTGCCCGCGCTGCGGCTCGACGCACACGGAGAAGCTTGCGCAATTCGGCTCGACCGCGTGCAAGGCGCTGTATCGCTGCGTGGATTGCCGCGAGCCGTTCGATTACTTCAAGCCGTACTGAACCGATTCAACCGAATTCACCGATCTCACCGTAAGCGAGCCGATAACCATGGCGACTCCGCAATTCCATGCGCTGCGCATCCGCGACGTGCGCCCCGAAACCGCCGATGCGGTGACCGTTTCCTTCGACGTGCCGCCCGCCTTGCGCGATGCGTTTCGTTTCACGCAGGGTCAGTTCGTGACGCTCAAGACGCATATCGACGGCGAGGAGACGCGTCGTTCGTATTCGATCTGCGTGGGCGTGACCGACTACGACCGCGACGGCGAATTGCGCATCGGCATCAAGCGCGTGCGTGGCGGGCGCTTCTCGAACTTCGCGTTCGATACCTTGAAGCCGGGCCACGAGATCGATGTGATGACGCCCGACGGGCGCTTCTTCACGCACCTGAACGCGGATCACGCCAAGCAATACGTGGCGTTCTCGGGCGGCTCGGGCATCACGCCGGTGCTGGCGATCATCAAGACGACGCTCGATACGGAGCCCACGAGCCGCTTCACGCTGGTGTACGGCAATCGCAGCGTGGACGCGATCATGTTCGCGGAAGAACTCGAAGATCTGAAGAACCGGTATATGGACCGGTTCGCGCTGTATCACGTGTTGTCCGACGATCTGCAGGACGTCGAGTTGTTCAACGGCGTGCTGGATCAGGAGAAGTGCAAGGCGTTTCTGTCGAGCTTGCTCTCGCCCGAAGAAATCGATGAAGCGTTCATCTGCGGCCCCGGCCCGATGATGGATGCGGCGGAAGCGGCGCTCAAGGACTCGGGCGTGGCGCCGAAGCAGATTCATGTCGAGCGCTTCGGCACGCCGTTGCCGCAGGCGGGGGTGCCGCCGATCGAGATCACGGAGGACACGCCGGCGGCGGAACTGGAGCTGGTCATCGACGGCAAGAAGCGCAAGCTGCGCCTGCCGTACGAAGGCGTGAGCGTGCTGGATGTCGGGCTGAAGGCGGGGCTCGCGTTGCCGTACGCGTGCAAGGGCGGCGTGTGCTGCACGTGCCGCGCGAAGGTGCTCGAAGGCGAAGTGAAGATGGACAAGAACTACACGCTCGAACAACACGAAATCGATGACGGCTTCGTGCTGACTTGCCAGTGTCATCCGGTGAGCGA
>NZ_FCOA02000070.1 GCF_001544875.2 Caballeronia hypogeia | reverse complement strand
CACCGTGCACAGCGCGGTATTACCGGCAGTCACGCCCGACAGCGCGACGGATTTCTTCGGCTTGAATGCGCCGGCGGCAGTGGCTTCGGTCGATGCGGAATCGGTCATGTCTCGAGTCTCCTTTTGCACGCTCGCGATGCGGCGTTACTTGTTCTGTTGAGAGGATGAAGCGAAGAGCGGCGCGCAATCGTCGGGCATCGTCTGTCCGGTCGCGTGCGCGCGGCGCAGCACCGACCAGTAATAGCGATAGCTCGCGCGGTCATGCAGCGTGTCGCCGTGGCGCGTCGGCCCCCATTGTGCACGCTGCGCGCCGAGCAGGATCTCCGACGCAAGCGCGATCTCTTCCGCGCGCGGCGAAAACGCCGCGACGATCGGCCTGATCTGATCCGGATGAATGCTCCACATGCGCGTGTAGCCGAACTCGTTGCGGGCGCGCGCGGCATCGTTCGCGACGACGCTCATGTCGCGCACTTCCGTCGACACATTGTGCGAGGGAACCTTGCCGTGCGCGTGACATGCCGCTGCGATCTCGAGTTTCGCGCGCCTTACCAGCGGATGATCGAACTGGCCGGGCGAGCGCATCGCGGTATCGGGAATCGCGCCGTTGTGCGCGGAGACGAAGTCCATCAGACCGAAGCTCAGGGATTCGACGCCGGGCAGGGCGGCAAGTTCGAACGCATCGGCGAGCGCGCCGTGCGTTTCGATCAGCAGATGACAGGGAATGGGCTTCTGGATGCCGAACTCGGAGCGCGATGCCTCGATGAAAGCCACCATTTCGGCGGCATCGGCGACGCTGCGGATCTTCGGCAGCATGATGAACGCGGGCGCCTGCTTCGCGTTACGCAGGATGATGCGCACGTCGTCACGCCACGCGCGATGATTGAAGTCGTGGATGCGTACGCCCACGCGCCCGAAGCGGTCGTCCTCGCCGCCGACGAACGATGCGACCAGTTCCGCATGCTCGACTTCCTTGCCGACTTGCGCTCCGTCCTCGCAATCGAGCGTGATGTCGAACACCGGGCCGAGTTGCGCCTGTAACGCCAGCGACTTCCTGATCAGCTTCTCGCTGCCGGCATAGTGATCGCAGGGCGGGAGAACAGCGGGTTGCGGTTCACCGTCAAACAGCACTTCAGCGGGAGTGAGCGCGCGCATCGTCGGCGTGGGGTCCGATATGGGATTGAAGGTCGATCCTGCTCGATGATCCGGACGCGCTCGCCAATCTTTCAAGCGCGTTCGGATCACGCGCGAACGCCGTGAAGCGTTCGCGCCGACGGGAAACCCTTCCGGGCTTCCCGCTTGAACAACGTGCTTACTTGCCGAGCAGATGCGAGACGCCGTCGCGCTCTTCGAGCAGCTCGTTCAGCGTGCCGTCCATCTTCTCGCGCGAGAAGGCGTCGATTTCCAGGCCTTCGATGCGCTTGTACTCGCCGTTTTCGCACGTGACGGGCACGCCGTAGATGATGTCTTCCGGAATGCCGTACGAACCGTCCGACGGGATGCCCATCGTGACCCACTTGCCGTTCGTGCCGAGCACCCAGTCACGCACGTGATCGATCGCCGCATTCGCCGCCGATGCCGCCGACGACAGACCACGCGCTTCGATGATCGCAGCGCCGCGCTTGCCGACGGTCGGAATGAACGTGTTGCGGTTCCATTCGTCGTCGTTGATGAGCTTCGTGAGGTCCTGGCCTTCCGCCATTGCGAAGCGGAAGTCCGGGTACATCGTCGGCGAGTGGTTGCCCCACACGGCGAGCTTTTCGATCGACGCGACCGGCTTGCCCGACTTGGCGGCCAGTTGCGACAGTGCGCGGTTGTGGTCCAGACGCAGCATGGCGGTGAAGTTCTTCTTCGGCAGGTCCGGCGCCGACTTCATCGCGATGTACGCGTTCGTGTTCGCCGGATTGCCGACGACCAGCACCTTGACGTCGCGGCTCGCGACGTCGTTCAGCGCCTTGCCCTGAACCGTGAAGATTTCGGCGTTGGCCGAGAGCAGGTCCTTGCGCTCCATGCCCTTCGAGCGCGGACGTGCGCCGACGAGCAGCGCGACGTCGGCGTCCTTGAACGCGACCTTGGGATCGTCCGTGACGACGACGCCCGCCAGCAGCGGGAATGCGCAGTCTTCCAGTTCCATCACGACGCCTTTCACTGCGCCTTGCGCTTGCGGCAGATCGAGCAATTGAAGAATCACGGGCTGGTCTTTGCCGAGCAGATCGCCGTTGGCGATGCGGAACAGCAGCGAGTAGCCGATTTGACCTGCGGCGCCGGTTACGGCAACGCGCTTTGCGGACTTAGCCATTGAGAACTCTCCTGGACGAAACGTGGAACGCTAGGGAAAACGCCATTTTATGCGCGATACGCCGAGCGTTGATGAAGACATGGCGGCCATGACGCGCGCGAATCGCCGAAAGCGGCTACGCGACTGGCGTTGCGCGCGTTTGCCGGAAGATTCGCGCCGCATGAATGCGCATGCGGCGTGACTGCCATGCCATGAATCCTTCTCTTCGAGCGAGAGGCTTGCGGGATATTCTTGAGGGACGCGTTGATTTCGCTTGGTCTGACGGCAACGCGCCCATTCGAGACGGCGCTTGACGTTGCGAGGCGTGGGACAGGCAGCGGTGCGCGAATCGAGTGGCCGATCGGCGTGAGGCGGAAGCGAAAGGGCGTGCCTGGCGGTATGTCGCGCGATGCTTGACTGGCAGCGCGGTTGCAGGATCCCGAGGCAAAAACTGCCGCGGCGAACCCGCTGACCGGTCATGCAGCCGATCTCGCGACGACCCGCAAACCCTTGCTCGACAAGGAGTGTAGGAGCCACGAAGGGTAAAGTCAACAATATCTTATGTCTTATATAAGACATAGGATTCTACGGGAAAAGTCTGGACGCACGGCGGCCCTTGTGTTGAAATGCGCGGCATGAATTCCAACCCGGCGAGCACGACGACCCCCAACGGCACTGCACCGGCGGCTGAGGCCGCCAGCACGCCGTCGCCGACGTTCAGCCCGCTGTATCAGCAGATCAAGGCGCTCATCACGCAGGGACTCGAATCCGGCGAATGGAAGCCTGGCGAGATCATCCCGAGCGAGGTCGAACTGGCCGCGCGCTACAAGGTGAGTCAGGGCACCGTCCGCAAGGCGATCGACGAACTCGCCGCCGACAATCTTCTCGTTCGCCGTCAGGGCAAAGGCACGTTCGTTGCGACGCACAACGAAGACCGCGTGCAGTTCCGCTTTCTGCGCCTTCTGCCCGACGACGGCGACGTCCATCCTCACGTCAGCCGTCTGCTCGAATGCAAACGACTTCGTGCGCCGGCCGAGATCGCGCGTCAACTGGACCTGAAGCCCGCCGATCCCGTCGTTCTTATCAAGCGTCTGTTGCAGTTTGATGGCGTGACGACGGTACTCGATGAAATCTGGCTGCCGGGCGCGGTGTTTCGCGGACTCACGGCCGAGAGGCTTGCCGAGTACAAGGGCCCGCTTTACGCGATGTTCGAGACCGAGTTCGGCACGCGCATGATCCGGGCGACCGAGAAGATCCGCGCCGTCGCCGCCGACGAGACTGTTGCGCAGTTTCTGGAAGTCGCGCAGGGATTTCCCCTTTTATCGGTCGAGCGCGTGTCCTATACCTATGGCGATCGCCCTGTCGAAGTGCGTCGTGGCTGGTATGTGACGACCGGTTATTACTATCAGAACGACTTGAGTTGATCCATGAAGAACGGGGCTGCGAGCGCCGGCTGAGCGCTCGCGGGGCACGCCGCAACACGCATGCGGCAGCGCTATTCTCGCGTGCGCAGCAACAGTCTCTTCGACGGCTCTTCGCTGCAGCGCGAAATAAAAAGGCGCTAAAATTGCGGGTTAGTGTGTTAACAAGTTGGGGTCTAGCATGGCTGAAGCCGTAAAAAAACCAAGGCCCGAGTACCGGAACATCGGGATCGGCCAAATCGCGAA
>NZ_FCOA02000069.1 GCF_001544875.2 Caballeronia hypogeia | reverse complement strand
CTCAACGCTTGACGGAGGTCGGACCATGACAAATCTTTAACTGCAAATCTGTCCGTCGGAGCGGGTCAATCTCATTTTTTGGCAAGCGCGCCCGCAGACCTCAACGTGAGGGGGTCTTCGAGACGGCCCAGGGGACCCACGAACTTCCTAATGGTCCTTCTCTGAGAGTCCTGCTTCGACGACTCCCAGAGCCGCTTGGTTTTCCGTCCCCTTCACGGTGAGCAGCATGACACCCAGAAGTGCATTCGCTCCCGCCATCAACAACCAGGACATGTCGAAGCCGCCGCTCAGCCGCTGGACGATGCCAAATGCGGCGGGAAACGTCATGACTCCGCCGAAGCTGAAGAATAGGCATCCCGCCGTGGCGGCCGCGACCTTTTCGGCCGGTACCGCGTCAGCGACTTCCGAAAGCAGCAAACCGTTCCAACCGATAACCGCCGCACCCAGTAGAAAGCAAATCAACACAGCTACCGTGAAGTTGGCCATCAATCCGGCCGAAGCCATGACAACTTCTGCGAGACAGGCGGTCAAGCTCAACCCTGCCAACAGAAAACGCGGACTGACACCGCGGTCTGCGACAGCGCCCCAAATCAAACGGAACACCGCTCCAGACACGTTCGCGACCGTTAGCATCGCGCCAGCTCGGAGCGCCGTATAGCCGACGTTCCCAAAGAAGTAAGAAGCGAGGAACGTGCTCGCACACATTTGCGCTCCGCCGAGAACAAAGGCAGACAACGAAAGCAGTCGGAGATACGGATGTGCCAATGCGACGGCGACGGACCGCCACCACACCGGTCGACCGGGCCTGCTCTCTTGCTGGACTCGTGCTGGGCGTGACGCAAGTGGTTGGATAGCAAGAGCAATCGCGATGCAAACGGCAGCCACGAGAATCAATGCTGCCTTCCATCCGAGGTCAACCGTCACGACGGGGATTAACGCCCCGGCGAGCGCCGTTCCGGCCGGCACACCAGTCTGCTTGAATGAGAAAATGAGACGCCGGTTGCTTGTGCTCGTTGCCGCGCTCAACAACTGCGAACTCGCGGGCGTAATTGGCCCGTAACCCAAGCCAAGTGCCAGCGCGCCCAGAATCAAGCTTACCGTGCTCCCGTGCAGCGCTAGCGTCAGGCCCGCTGCGCAGCAAAACACTGCCACTTGGCAGGTACGAATCGGCCCCAGAGACTGCACCACGATACCGGCGAAAATCGTCGCGACCGCCGCCGCCGCATAGAGAATCGAGATAAAGGTGCCCGGATTGATGGCGTGGAATCCAGGCTGCGTTTGAACGACTGCAGTAAGACTAGGAATCGTCAGCGCCGCAAAGGCCGTTGCGATTTGAACTATGGTCGTCGAGACCACTGCGGTCGTCGCCTTCATCGGAGACCTCTGCATGAAAGCCCAAATCGTAGCGAGCAAACGAAGCGCCAAACGACTGACGTCACGAGCGATGTGTTGCCTTTTTTCGCACGCGTTGTGCATTGCTCGATAGCCACGAGCACCCTTTTTCGGGGGACACTGGATTCGGTGTCAGAGGCTTCGCGGCACCACGATGACCGCGTAAGCGTGTTCGGCCGCCAATCAACGAAGTCGCAAACGGAAGCTATCTCGTGACTACATCAACCATCTCACGCGCCACGTTCGACTCCGTGATGGCCCCCGTATACGCTCCTGCGGCAATAATTCCCGTGCGCGGCCAAGGTTCTCGCGTCTGGGACGAGCAGGACCGTGAGTACATCGACCTGACGAGCGGAATTGCGGTCACCGCCTTTGGACACGCGCACCCGGAACTGGTGGAAGCGCTGACAAAGCAAGCTGGACAGCTCTGGCACATCGGCAACGTCTTCACAAATCACCCGGTTCTGCGGCTTGCCTCTCGACTCACTGAATCGACTTTCGCCGACCGGGCATTCTTCGCGAACTCAGGCGCCGAGGCGAACGAAGCCGCCTTGAAGCTCGCGAGGCGCGTGGCGCACGACCGGTACGGCCCTCAGACGAAGAAAACCAAAATCATCGCGTTCAGCCAATCCTTTCACGGCAGGACGCTCTTCAGTGTCAGCGCAGGTGGGCAGCCGAAGTACTCAGAGGGATTCGGCCCGCTTCCCCAAGGCATCGTGCATCTCCCATTCAACGATATCGACGCCGCTCTTACCGAAATCGACGCGGATACCTGCGCCGTCATCGTGGAGCCAGTTCAAGGGGAAGGTGGCGTCGTACCGGCGACTCGCGAGTTTTTGCAGTGCCTACGTTGCATGTGTTCCAAGCACGACGCCCTTCTCGTCTTCGACGAAGTGCAGACGGGCATTGGCCGCACGGGTTCCCTGTTCGCCTACATGGACTTGGGCGTAACGCCGGACATACTGACTTCAGCGAAGGCGCTTGGAAACGGCTTCCCTATAGGCGCGATGCTCACTACCGCCGAGATTGGCGAACACTTCACCGTTGGAACGCACGGCTCGACGCACGGAGGCAATCCGCTGGCGGCCGCCGTTGCCGACCGGGTCGTCGAGATGGTGAATACGGCGCACGTGCTTGAGGGCGTTCGCGACAGAAGCGCGTCCATCTTTGCGAGCCTACGTTCAATCAATTCGAGAACCGGAATGTTCCGTGAGCTTCGTGGCTCTGGGCTATTGATTGGCGCGGAGCTGAGCGACTCCTATCGCGGTCGGTCGAAGGAAATCATGACCGCAGCTCTGGACGAAGGCGTGATGATTCTCAACGCGGGTCCCGATGTCTTGCGCTTTGCTCCCGCCTTGAACATCCCTTACGAATGCATTGACGAGGCGTTCGACCGGCTTGAGATTGCATTGCACCGAGTCAAAGGCGCGAAAGCATCTGCGCCTGCGCCGGTCGAGAGGTCCGCTTAGCCAATAAGGAATCTGCAGATGCGCTCCATCACGGCGTCTGCCCCCCATTCCGGGTCGGTGAACGCTCTTCTGAAGCGCAGGAACCCATGAATCTGCCCGGGCACCGGCAGATATTTCGAATCGACGCCCGCCTGCGATAGCCGCTGGAAGAATTCCTCCCCCTCAGCTCGCAGCGGGTCGCACGCAGCGGTCACTACCAGCGAGCGGGGAAACTGCGAGAGATGATGCGAGTACATCGGAGGGACGCATGGGTCGTAGGCCTGAGCACCCATGTCACTCGGGTGCTGGCCGAGATACTGAGTCCAGTACCATTCCATCGTTTTGCGCGTCAGTCGGTAACCGGACCCGAACGACCTCCAAGTGTCGTGCTGCATCGTGGCATCAAGGGCCGGGTAAATGAACGCGGCGGAGTCCGGCAGCGGTTGATTGGCCTCGGCGAGCAAATGCATAGCCGCGGCCACCACTTGCGCACCAGCGCTATCGGCCGCCACGGACAGCTTGGCACCACTACAGCCAAATTCGCCAACGTACGTTCCGACGTGCACCAGAACGTGCTTAATCTGCTCAATCGCAGCGAGAAACGGGGTTTCCGGCGAGCGGCCGTAGTCGACGTTCAATACCAAGGCGCCAGAGCGACGTGCCATTGACCTGCACAGCGTGCCGTACGAGTCCAGGTCACCGCTAACCCACCTCCGTGTACAACAACGATGACGTGTGACGAGGCGGCCTCAGACGGCAGGTACCATCTGCCCTCTATGACCGCCGACTCGAATTGGAAGCGCGCCGGCCAGACTCGTGCAACCGCCTCGCCTGGTCCGACCAACGCAGCTAGCTCCGAGTCGTTGGTGAAGCGAACACCGTCGACCGTGAGTGGCACGTCCATATCTTTGGGCCGAAAGATTGTGCCGAGCAAGGAGAGCACCTGTGGGTGCACAGCAACGGATTGCGCCTCTTTCTGTTGCTTCTGCATCTTGCTACCCGCGCTTCAGAAAACGCTCGGCCAACCGAACAAAGTAAGTCGAGCCGATGGGAAGCAATTCGTCATTGAAGTCGTAGCTTGCGTTGTGCAACAAGCACGGCCCGCCACCGTGACCAGCATCCCGGTGGTCGCCGCCGCCATTTCCAATGAACGCGTAGCATCCCGGCTTCGCTCGGAGCATGAACGAGAAGTCCTCGGCCGCCATCGTCGGTTGCACCGACGCATTAACTCCCTCCTCCCCGACGACCTCTCGCATCACATCCACGGCTAGAGCCGTCTGGTCCGGGTCGTTGATGGTCGGAGGATAGTTCCTGCTGAACTCGACTTCGCTCTTGCAGTCAAGGCCGAACGCAGTGGCGGACACGATAGCGCGCATTCGGCTTTCAATGAGGTCGAGCGTTTCGTCCGAGAACGTGCGCACCGTGCCACCAAGCCATGCAACGGTCGGAACCACATTTTGAGCTTCGCCACCGTGGATTTGCGTGACCGAAAGCGCAGCCGAATCAACGGGATTCTTGTTGCGAGTCAGGATACTTTGCAGCAGGCTGACAATTTGTGCCGCCGCAAAAACTGGGTCCTGCCCGAGATGAGGCATGGCGCCATGGCATCCTGCGCCAGTAATAGTAATCTTGAAGAGGCTCGTCGAAGCCATGATTGGACCAGGCTTCACGGCGAAATGCCCCTCGGGGATGCCCGGCCAGTTGTGCACGCCGAACACTGCCTCGACCGGAAATCTTTCGAACAGACCGTCTTCAATCATTGCCTGTGCGCCAGCTCCTTCTTCTTCTGCGGGCTGGAAGAAGAAGTGAACTGTGCCATCGAAATCGCCGGACTTGGCGAGATAGCGCGCAGCGCCGAGCAGCATGGTCGTGTGCCCGTCATGTCCGCAGGCGTGCATGGCTCCCGCATGCGTCGAGCGGTGCTCGAACTCATTGGATTCCTGCATCGGCAACGCGTCCATATCGGCGCGCAACCCGATGGCACGACTGCTGTCACCACGCTTCAAAGTTCCGACCACGCCGGTCTTGCCCACGCCTCGAACCACCGACAATCCCCACTCTTCCAACTTGGACGCGACGAGTTCTGCCGTCCTGTGCACGTTGTAGCCAACTTCGGGATGCGCATGAATGTCCCGACGGATTGCCGACATCTCTTCTGAACCGCCCCGGAAATGTAGGAGACTTTGGATCTTGGCTGTATCTGGAGATTTAAAGCATGGAAAGCGAAGGCAAG
>NZ_FCOA02000068.1 GCF_001544875.2 Caballeronia hypogeia | reverse complement strand
CCACACTCGCTTCCGCAGCTCAACCTCATGGGCTCTAAACATTAAATCCGCCGTTGCGCTTCAACCTTGAAACCGCCAGGCTATTCGTCGAGAACAATCTCGGCATTGCCTTTGGCCCGCTGTACGCCTGCGCGAACGGACTTCAGTTGGGTGCCTTCGCCGGCGTCACACTCTCGGACGACAGCCTGAAGCACACCGAGATTCAGCTCTTTGGAAAAGCTGGTCGTCGCATGCCCTCGGCAGTGAACACGGTCCTCCAAGCGCTGACCGAAAACTTAAAAGCCTTCTCGTCCGCAGAAGCGGGCCGAGAAGGCTAGTAGCAAGCGAAAACTACGACTGGAACTGCGACGAATTAGGCCTGCTCCAGAACCACAAAGTGCTTGGCGGCGTATTTCGTAATTTCGAACACGCCCTTGAATCCACCAGGAAGAACACAGGCCTCGCCTTCCGAAATAGTGACGACCGAACCGTCGTCGGAGTGCACCTTCACCTCTCCGGTCTTGAGCACGAAGAATTCATGCTTACCTGCAGGAAACTCAAGGCGGTATGCGCCTACCTCACCCTCCCAGATTCCCGTGCGAAAGTTTGCGTTGTTCGCAGCGTAGAACGAGTGAACCTTTTGCTTGGGGTTACCTTTGACCAACGTGTCCGGCGGCGAAAACTTCTCGATGACCTCCGGTGAAACCTGTGAATAAGCCAGTGCCTTCGTCGACATAAATGCGAAACTCCCGTTAGTTTGAACGACCATTGACGCAACGCACACGGCGCTGCCCGCTTCTACCAGCGCAACGCAGCGGTATGCACCGGAGCGTCCCAGTGAATCTTCATCTCTTCGTCGAGCTTGCAGAGGGTGAGGGAGATGCCCGCCATCTCGAGAGCCGTGGTGTAGTCTCCAACCAGCGACCTCGCCACCGCCACCTCGCGGCGATTGAGCCATTTGCTCGCCGAATTCATGACTAGATATAGCTCTGAGAGTGGCGTGGAACCCAAACCATTCACGAGGAGCAGCACCTCTGAGCCCGAAGACGGCTTGAGCTCTTCGCAAATCGAGTCGAGCAACATGGCAACAATCTCGTCGGTCGGCGCAATCTTCTCCCTCCGCCGCCCGGGTTCACCGTGGATTCCGACGCCGAATTCCATCTCGTCATCAGCCAGCTGAAAAGTCGGCCGCCCGGCCGCGGGAACGGTGCAACTGCTAAAGGCCACGCCCATCGAGGCAATGCTCCCGGTAATCCGCTCGGCGAAAGCGACGCAGGCTTCTAGATTTGCGCCGCTCTCAGCAAGGCTTCCTACCAGCTTTTCAACAATCACGGTCCCCGCCACTCCGCGTCGGCCCGTGGTGTGCGTCGAGTCCTCGACCGCAACATCGTCATCGACGACGACCATTGCGACCTTGTTCTCGGACATTTCGGCTGCCATCTCGAAGTTCATGCGGTCGCCCGAGTAGTTCTTGACGATGAACAGAACGCCGGCGCCGGTGTCGACCAGCCGAGCGGCTTCCATCATTTGGTCAGGCGTAGGTGACGTAAAAATCTGGCCAGGGCAAGCGGCGTCGAGCATCCCTTTGCCGACGAAACCGCTGTGCATTGGCTCATGTCCAGAACCACCGCCCGAGACGAGTCCAACCTTTTCCCGCCTGAGCGATTTTCGTGTTACGACTGACGGATTCAGTGTGACATCGCAGATGTCTGCATGAGCCAGCGCGAAACCCTTGAGACTGTCTTCGATGAACGTTTCAGGGTCATTCATGAACTTCTTCATTTTTGCTCTCCGTCGCATCACTCAGAATCTGCTCGCAAACCGCACGAATCATGACTTCACAAGACCGTGCGCCTGGGTCAATGTGCCCTTTTGACCGCTCGCCCATGAAAGACGCGCGGCCCTTCGTCGCGACCATGTCCTTTGTCGCTTGACACCCATCGGTTGCCACCTTGGGGAGAGAGACAAGAATCTGTCGTGCACTTGCTCCCGATTGAGCAAGCTTCATGAACTCCTGCATGACCGGAATGAGGACGTCCATCATCGTCTTGCTCCCAGTGCCGGTCTTTCCCCATCGCTGCATCTCTGACACACCGGCAGCAAATGCGTCGGCAACCTTGTCGGTCGTAATTTCGCTGTCAGCATCGGAAGCCAGGGACTTGCTCATCCCCAGCAAAAGTGATGCGAACAAGGGGCCGGAGGAACCGCCAACAGTCGAAAGGACCTTCTGTGACGAGAGCTTCAATGCGGCGTGGAGAGGCAACTGTTCGATGGTCCCCACTAATGCCGCGACTGCGCCGAAGCCTCGCAGAAGATTGAAGACATGGTCACCGTCGCCAATGGCTTGGTCGAGGGATGCAATCTCGTCTTTGTTCCGTTCAACCGCGGCATGGGCAGCCACGACCAAGCTAGACACCTTGGCTCCGTTCATATCGTCTCCTCTCATCATTGCTCCGCGAGCGCGGACGCTTGCGTGAAAAACTGGTCCACAATTGACGCCACCATCGCGACGTGTTCGCGTGTCACGTCAAGGTGGGTCACCCAGCGCTGGCGCGCCCCATCGCGAAGCATCGTGACTGCGACACCATTCGCGGACAGATGCGAAGCGAAGGACTTCGCGATGGAGGGCTCGACATCAACGAAGACCATGTTGGTCTGTGGCGGATGTACGCTGAGTCCGTTGAACTGCTGTAGCGCGTCAGCCAATTCCATCGCTAATGCGTGGTCTTCTTTCAGTCGTTCGACGTTATGCGCCAGGGCATACAGCCCTGCCGCCGCGAGCACGCCAGCCTGACGCATGCCGCCACCGAGCATCTTTCTCAGCCGGCGTGCGCGACCGATAACGTCGTGAGGTCCCACCAACACCGAGCCGACCGGTGCACCCAGTCCTTTTGAGAGGCAAAGTGAAGCGGAGTCAAACGGCGCGACGACCTCAGCAATATCCATGTCCATCGCTGAGCTCGCATTGAACGCTCGCGCTCCGTCCAGATGGGTCGCAAGACCTTGAGTCCTAGCCAAGTCGGTCGCTTGATGCACGTACTCGCTCGGAAGGACACGGCCGTTCCAGGTGTTCTCCAACGCCAGTAGTCGCGTAATCGCGAAGTGTGGGTCATCGGGCTTTATCGCTGCCGCGATGCGCTCAAGGCGAATGGAGCCATCGCTTTCGTTTTCAATCGGCTGAGGCTGCACGCTGCCCAACACAGCCGCCCCGCCCGCTTCCCATCGATAGCAATGTGCCATCTGTCCAACGATGTATTCCTCACCGCGCTGGCAGTGCGCCATGATTGCGAGCAGATTCGATTGGGTCCCGCTGGACACGAAGATGGCTGCCTCCTTCTGCGTAAGCTCGGCAGCAAGCGCTTCGAGACGATGGATGGTCGGGTCGTCTCCCAGAACGTCGTCACCTACCTCAGCGGTAGCCATCGCCTGGCGCATGCCTTCTGACGGACGCGTAACGGTGTCACTTCGGAAATCACACTTGATTTGATTCACCTTATGCTCCACGGTCTCGGGTTTCATTCGTTTGTGTTTGAGCCAACGAATCCTTCTACTTTTTTGCCTTGATGCTGTCGCCGCCGGCGAAGATGCGTTCGAGGCCATAAATGCGGTCGAGCAGCACCATCAGGAGGATGGTCATCACGATGAGGCTCGCAGACACAGCCGCGATGAGCGGGTTGATGTTGTCCTGGATAAAGAGGAACAGCTTCACCGGGAGCGTAGTCACCGTCGGCGATGCCACGAAGACGGTCATGGTCACTTCGTCGAAGCTCGTAATGAAGGCAAGAATCCATCCGCTCGCGAGCCCCGGAAGGATGAGCGGCACCAAGATGCGCCTGAAGGTAACCCAAGTGGAAGCACCGAGCGAGACGGCGGCGTCTTCGACACGTCGGTCAAGGCCCACAGCTGCCGCCATGACCAGCCGGAGCGCGAAAGGCATCACGATAATCACGTGACAGACGACCAAGCCCGTCAACGTTCCGTAGAATTTGAGCTGGGTCAGATAGCGAAGATAAGAAACGCCCAGGACCGCAGATGGAATCATCAGTGGCGATTGCAGCGTCGCCACGAACGCCCCTTTCAGTCGAAAGTCAAAGCGGGTCACAGCCAAAGCGGACGGAATCGCAATTGCCACAGCAATCGACGCCGATACCGCTCCGAGTACTGCACTGGTGCGCAGGGCCTCGATGAAATCGGGGCGCCCCAGCATTTCCCTGAACCATCGAAGAGACAAGCCGGTCGTCGGCAGAGACAGATACGGCGTCGGGGTAAATGCGACCAAACAGACCACCACAATAGGTGCGATGAGAAACACGATGAAACACGTGTGGAACGCCAAGGCGAACGGGCCGTTTTTCATTTGAACACCTGTGGGAAGCGTTTCTCCACCATCCGACTTCCAAGAGTCACGATGGCGACAATCACCAGAATCAAAACGACCGCGACGGCCGCTCCGAGGGGCCAGTTCATTGTGTTCAGGAACTCGTCATAGGCAAGCGTAGACGCGACCTTGAGACGTGCCCCGCCGATGATTTGAGGCGTGGCGAACGCGCTGGCTGCAAGTGAGAAGACGACTACACCGCCGGAGAGGATGCCCGGCAACGCCTGCATCAGAATGATTCTGCGGAAAACCGTGAACGGACTTGCCCCCATTGCGACTGCGGCCTTCTCAACTAAGGGGTCTCCGCGGCCAAGCGCCGTCCAGACTGCAATAACGACAAACGGGACCAGCACGTGTGTCAGGGCGACAATTACCCCCGTTTCCGTGTACATCAGGCGCAAAGGCGAGTCGAGGATGCCGACACCGGTCAGCATCTCATTGAGAATTCCCATGGGACCGATGAGCAGGGCCCAACCGAGCGTTCGAGATACGACGGAAATCAGGAGAGGCGCGAAGTTCACGAGCAACAAAATGCTTCGATACTTCGGGTTCATCCGCGACAGAACAACCGCTTCGAGAGTTCCCGCACAGACCGACAGAAACGTCACCGCAAAGGCGATTCGAAGCGTCCGTACGAATACCAATCCGTAGTAGGAGTCCGTGAATATAGCGACGTAGTTCTCGAACGAAAACGCGGATTTGATGCCGGAGTTGACGTCATAGGTGTTGAAAGATAAAAAACCGAGCGACGCCAGTGGAACCAGAAGCATCAAGCCTATGGTGACAAGCCCGGGCAGTGTCGTGAACAGAACGGCTTGCCGCTTGCGAGTTGCGTAGTTCATATTTCCCCCGCAACTCGGGTTTTGTCTACGCTTACACGCTCTGCCTCAGTAAGGCGGAGGTGAACAGCGGAGCCACGCGGTGGTGCCCATGCCCCGTCGTGAGGGCGGGTCATAGTCACGACGCCGAACGCGGTCTCAACCTGGTACTGCCACTGCGTGCCCAGGAACATTCGCGAAGTGACCGTGCCAGGCAGTCCAGACCCCGAAAATGTAAATTTCTCGGGGCGAATGAAAGGCATCGTCGAAGTCTGCGAGGCACCCAACTGGGCCAGCGCAAAGCTTGGCAGCTGATTGGCTTTTCCTAAGAAGCTGGCGACAAAAGAGGTCGCCGGTGCGTCGTACACTCGTTCCGGCACATCGATTTGCTCAATCTTGCCCTCGCTCATCACCACCACGCGGTCCGACAAAGCGAGCGCCTCCGCCTGGTCGTGGGTCACCATAATCGTGGTCGTGTCAAAGTGACTTTGGATGTGCCTTAGCTCCTCCTGCATCCCCTCTCGAAGTTTCGCGTCGAGATTGGAGAGTGGCTCGTCAAGCAAAAGGACGTCAGGATGGACAACCAGCGCCCGAGCGAGTGCAACCCGCTGTTGCTGCCCCCCGGACATCTGGCGCGGATAGCGCGTCCGATACTTCGACAAGCCGACGAGTTCCAACACTGAGATTGACCCGCTCCGACGGACAGATTTGCAGTTAAAGATTTGTCATGGTCCGACCTCCGTCAAGCGTTGAGTCG
>NZ_FCOA02000067.1 GCF_001544875.2 Caballeronia hypogeia | reverse complement strand
GGTCGGGCGACGATGCGGCTACGTTCGCTTCGCTGGCCGAGGTGGGGCTCGGGAGGTCGAGGGATTGGGTGTACATGGCGGCACTCGGTCCTGGATGGTCGCTGTCCGGCGATTATAAACCGACCGGACGGTCGGTAAATAGAATTTTGAGACGTGTCGGGGTAATTCCGCATGGGACGTGCGCGCGGGCATCGCACGCGATCGGGTGCGATGCCCGCGCGCGCTACTAATCTAGTGCAGACGAGGAAGGCTTGCCGGACGGCTGAGAAAACTGCGAAAGAGCGGCGACGATCGCGCCGCTCGGAGGGGGTGGACGTTCAGCGCGCTTAGCGCGACTGTTGCGCGGCGAAATCCTCGGCGTCGACGTCGTAGCCCGACGGCTCCCAGCGCACCGCGAACAGCGCGACGAGACCCGCAAGCGGCGCAACCGCGATGATCCAGAACACTTTCGTCCCGAGCGCCGCCGACAACACCGGGAACAGGAACAGCGACACGGTCGAACTCGCGCGCATCAGCGTCTGGTTGAAGCCGACGCCCACACCGCGCAGCGAAGTCGGATAGCTGAGCGACGCGAACGTCATGCTGTGCGAGCCCGGTCCGACGCCCTGGCCGAGCAGGAACGCCGCGAGGAACGCGATCGCGACGACAACCTCGACGCCGTTCGACGGCTTGCCGACGATCGCGAGCCCGACGAGCGCAGCCAGCTGAAATGCATAACCGACGACCGACAGGTTCCACGCGCCGTACTTCGGTACTGTACGCACGGAGAACAGACCGCCCGCGAACGCGAAGCACAGGTTCAGCGCGAGCGACGCGAGAATCGTCGTCAGCATGGATTGCGCGAGGAAGCTGGAAATGATCACCGGCAAGCCGAACGCGACGGCGTTATACGCGAACGACGACGCAATCGCGATGACGGTCGCGAGCACAGTCCGGCGCAAATACACGCCGCGCAGCAGCGCGCCGTAGTTGCTCCAGGTCGCGCGACGGGCCTTGGACGGCGCGACCGCGGCATCGTCGACGCGGGCATCGATGCCGTAGGAGCGCTTGAGAATCGCAGCCGCGCCTTTCAGATCGCCCTGATTCGCGGCCCAGACCGGCGATTCGCTCATATAACGGCTGCGAATCGCGATGATCGCGATCGCCGGCACCGCGCCGAACCCGAGAATCAGCCGCCAGAGCCAGCCGGCGTTGTGCTCCGGCAAGACCGCGTACAAACCGAGCACCAGCAAATACGAGACGCTGATCGCCGCATACCAGACGGGGCACCACATCGCGACGCGCGCCGCTTTGTTTCCGCGCCCTTGGAGACGGGAGAACTCCGCGAGAAAGGCCATCGCGACGGGCAGGTCGATGCCGACGCCCAGTCCCATCACGAAGCGCGCGCCGCCGAGCACCCATGCGTTCGGCGCAAACGCGCACGCGATCGCGGCGACGACGAAGAAGAACATATCGGCCATGAACACGCGATAGCGCCCCACTTTATCGGTGAGATAGCCGCCGAGAAACGCGCCGATGATCGCGCCGAACGTGATCGCTGCCGCGACGAAGCCCGCGCCCGTCGGCGTGAGCGAGAACTCGCGGGCGATGTCCTTCATGCCGAACGCGAGCGCGCCGAGATCGTAGGCATCGAGAAAAATGCCGCCGAGCGCGATGGCGACGACGACGCGCGCATCGCTGCCGATCGCGGCGCCGTGGTTGACGAGGTTGGAGACATCGGCGGCGCTTTTGATGACGGGCCGGGAATCCGGTGCGGCAGGGCGGGAAGCGGCGCGTTCGGGCGCGAGAGAAACGGACATGATCTGACGAATTCGGTGAAAAGTTGTCGATGCAACGCGCGCGGCCGGCCAAATTCTTTTTTGTTATTTAATGACTTACGACGCGGCTGCAATGCTTTTCAGCACGCCGCGCATGTGCATGAAACGTGCGATGCGACAATGTCGCTCCGTTTTGCTTCTAATCAATCAGGCATGTCGTCAGTGGAAAACATCGAATCGGTGCGCGTCGCGGTAGTGGGCGGCGGCCCGGCGGGGCTCATGGCGGCCGAGGCGCTCGCGGCGGGCGGCGTGAGCGTCGATGTGTTCGACGCGATGCCGTCGGTCGGCCGCAAATTCCTGATGGCCGGCAAGGGCGGCATGAACCTCACGCACTCCGAGCCCGCCGACGCGTTCCTTGCCCGCTACGGCGAGCGCAGCGCGGACATCGCGCCGCTGCTCGCCCGTTTCGATGCCGCCGCGCTGCGCGAATGGGTGCACGGACTGGGCGTGGAGACGTTCGTCGGCAGTTCGGGCCGCGTGTTTCCGACCGACATGAAAGCCGCACCGATGCTCCGCGCGTGGCTGCATCGGCTGCGGGCGTCGGGCGTGACGTTCCACATGCGGCATCGCTGGCTCGGCTGGGCGGACGAGGGTGCGTCGATATCGCGTTTCGCGACGCCATCGGGCGAAAAGTGCGTCCGGCACGACGCGCTGGTGCTCGCGCTCGGCGGCGCGAGCTGGCCACGGCTCGGCTCGGACGGTGCCGTGCTGCCGATTCTCGCGGCGCGTGGCGTCGCAGTGCGGCCATTCGTGCCGTCCAATTGCGGTTTCGACGTCGGCTGGAGCGAGCATTTCAGCAGCCGCTTCGCGGGCGAGCCGCTCAAATCGGTCTCCATCGGCGTGCCGGACGCAGACGGCGCGCTCCACTGGCGCGTCGGGGAATGCCTGATCACGGATCAGGGCATAGAGGGCAGTCTGATTTATGCGCTGTCGGCGCCGATTCGGGATCGGATCGCCACGAGCGAAGGCGCGGGCGCGGACATTTTCATCGACCTCGCGCCGCAGTTTTCGGCTGAGCGCGTGCGTGACGAAGTGCTGCATCCGCGCGGCGCTCGCTCGATCTCGAGTCATCTGCAAAGCCGGCTGCATCTGACCGGCGTGAAGGCGGCGCTGCTGCGCGAGTGTCTGAGCAAGGAGGAATTCGGGGATCTCGACACGCTCGCCGCGCGGATCAAGGCGCTGCCGCTGCGCGTGCTGCGGCCGCGCCCGATCGAGGAAGCGATCAGCAGCGCGGGCGGAGTCGCATTCGAGGCGCTCGACGCGCGCGCCATGTTCAGCGCGCTGCCTGGCGTGTTCTGCGCGGGCGAGATGCTCGACTGGGAAGCGCCGACCGGCGGCTATTTATTGACGGCGTGCTTCGCGAGCGGGCTCGTCGCGGGCGAGGGCGCGCTCGCGTGGCTCGCGGAACGCGGCGGCTGATTCACGCGTTTCACGCGGCGACCAGCCGCCACAGCGAGGTCACTTCCTTGACACGCGCGGCGTATAGCGGATCGGTCTTGTCGGTCGCGCGCGGATGCTGCGGCTTGACGTCGATACGGCCATCCACCTTCAGGCCCGCCTTGTCGATCCATTCCTGCAACTGCGCACGCGTGCGCAGGCCGAGATGTTCCGCGAAGTCCGACAGAATCAGCCAGCCTTCACCGCCCGGCGTCAGATGCGCGGCGAGTCCGCCGAGAAAGGCGCGCAGCATGCGGCTGTCGGGATCGTAGATCGCATGCTCGATTGACGAGCTCGGCCGCGCCGGCAGCCAGGGCGGATTGCACACGATCAGCGGCGCGCGACCTTCGGGGAACATGTCCGCCTCGACCACTTTCACTTGCCGCTCGAGCCCTAGCCGCGAGACGTTTTCGCGCGCGCAGGCGAGCGCGCGGGCATCGACTTCGGTGGCCACGACGCGTTCGACGCCCCGTCGCGCCAGCACCGCCGCGAGCACGCCCGTGCCGGTACCGATATCGAACGCGAGCTCGCGTGCGGGAAGCGGCTGATTCGCGACGAGATCGACATATTCGCCGCGCACCGGCGAGAACACGCCGTAGTACGGGTGGATCTTGCCGCCGACCGCGCTGATGTCGACCCCTTTCTTGCGCCACTCGTGCGCGCCGATCAGCCCGAGCACCTCGCGCAGCGACACGACTGACATCTCATCCGACGGCGGCCCGTACGCTTCCTCGCAAGCCTGACTCACATTCGGTGCGCGGCGCAGCGGAATTGCGTACTGCTCGTCGAGCGGCAGCACGAGCATCGCGAGGCTGCGCGCGCGCTGCGATTGCGCGAGACGATGGAGATTGAAAGAGTCGATGGGCGCGGCTTCCGTCGCGGGCTTCTTCGCCCGGCGCGGTTTGTTGTCGATGCGGCGCGCCATCGCCTGCAGCAGTTGGCGCGCATTCTGGAAGTCGCCGCGCCAGAGAATCGCGGTGCCTTCGCAGGCGAGGCGATAGGCGTGATCGGCGGTCATCTGATCGTGTCCGATGACGAGCCGCTTCGGCGGCGGGTTGCCGCTTTCCGATCGCCAGAGGGCGGAGTGCCGTGCGCCGTCTTCTTCCCAGTCGAGTCGTTGCGGTGCGGTGTTTTTCGATTGCATATATGTATCGATGCCTGATGCGCTGGCCGCCACGGGCCGGCGAAAAATGAACTGGCAGCATTGTGAGGCCATTTCGGGCGCGCCGTTGCAGTGTGTGAGTTTTCCCGCCGGCGCGCGGCGCGGACGCGTTGACAATTAAGGCACAATCGAGCCTTTTCCCCCGACGTCGCCGAATGAAACTCCGAGTTCTCGCCGCGATCTGCGCGGCCGCGCTTGTCGCGCAGTTCAATGTCGTGTCGCACGCGTTCGCCGCGGAAACCGCCGATGCACCCGCCAACGAACGCTGGGTCAGCGCATGGGGCACCGCGCTGCAGTCGATTCCGCAACTGGCGAATCTGCCGCCGCTGTATCGCGCGCCGGATGTCGCGGGACGCACCGTCCGCCAACTGGTCTATCCGCAACTCGACGGTAAGCGCGTGCGCCTCAGGATCAGCAATCTATATGGGACGGAGCCGCTCGTCGTCGAATCGATGAGCGTGGCGCGCGCAGTCGGAGGCGCGAGCCCGGCGATTCGGGCCGGCAGTGCACGGCCTGTGCTGTTCGGCGGGCACAAGAGCGCGACGGTCGCGCCGGGCGCGCAGATCACGAGCGACGCCGTGAGTTTCGACGTCGGCGCGCAGCAGCCACTGGCCGTCAGCATGTTCATGGGGAAGGATCAGAAGCTGGTGGCGTGGCATCGCGTGGCGAGCCAGGTCAATTACATCTCGACCCCCGGCGACCATACCGACGACGCATCGAACGGGGCGTATCGGGCGCGCTTCACGCAATACGCGTGGCTGACGAATGTGGCGGTAGAGAGTCAGTCCGCGCAAGCGGTGGTCGCGATCGGCGATTCGATCACCGACGGCATGCGCTCCACCCTGAACGCCAACCGGCGCTGGCCCGACGCGCTCGCGAAACGGCTTGCGGGCAAGGGGGGCGGCGAGACGGCGATCGTGAATGCGGGCATCAGCGGGAATCGCTTGCTGAGCAATTCGCCGTGCTATGGCGAGGCGGTCGTAAGCCGCTTCGAGCGCGACGCGCTTCGTCAGCCGGGCGTGCGGGCGGTCGTCGTGCTGATCGGCATCAACGACATCAACTTCATGGCAATGCCCGCGCACGCCGGCCTCGACTGCGACGCGCCGCACACCGAGGTCAACGCGGATGCGCTCGTGCGCGGCTATCAGCGACTGATCGCGCAGGCGCACCAGCGTGGCATCAAGATCTACGGCGCGACGTTGACGCCCGCGTCGCTGCCACCCGAACGCGAGGCGATCCGTACGGCGGTGAACGAATCGATCCGCTCGAGCCGCGCATTCGACGGCGTGATCGACTTCGATCAGGCGCTGCGCGATCCGGCGCGCCCGAGCGTGCTGCAGCGTCGCTATGACAGCGGCGATCACATTCATCCGAGCGATGCGGGCTACGCAGCGATGGCTGCGGCGGTGCCGGTCGAATACGTCACCGGGACGGCGAAGGCAGGGCGCTGAAGCTACGACGAAAAAACTTGCTTCACCACCTTGTCATTCGCGTGTGCTTGGCCTACTATTCAGCCCCTCGTCGCAAGACGGGGAGCCGCCGACGAAACAGGCGGCCTCCAAAGTCGGCAAATTTTGAAGCGAAAGCTAAAAAATAGTGTTGACAAGGAGAAAAAGATTCTTCATAATCTCGTTTCTCTGCTGCTGACAACGCAGCGACGCAAGGCGGAAGTTGATGTGATGACTCTGTTTTGC
>NZ_FCOA02000066.1 GCF_001544875.2 Caballeronia hypogeia | reverse complement strand
GGTCGGGCGACGATGCGGCTACGTTCGCTTCGCTGGCCGAGGTGGGGCTCGGGAGGTCGAGGGATTGGGTGTACATGCAGGGCTCCGCTGCCTTTTTGAGATGCGATGCAGCGAAGTATAACTATTAACCGACCGGACGGTTGATTAATTTTGCGCCCAAACATCTCGATATGAATAGCATCGCGTTAACCCCGAAAGCGTCCTGTTTGCTGCGAGAAGCACGCAAAAAAGCCCAGCCGGAAAACGGACTGGGCAAAACCACCGGAAATCCGGCAGCGGAGGTTGCTTCGCATTTTGCGAATGTTCGCACCCGAGAGCGCATTTCGCGTTTTGTATGCAATGAACCGGACGTGCGCCTCGCCTGCAAGATCGCCCGGTCAGAACGCTCGAGCCTTAGCTCCTCATTGGCCGAAGAACACGCTTTGCGGATCGATCCGCTTGCTGGCGCTCCCCGATTGCGATGCTCCGCCGGTCGACGCGCCGTAGCCCTCAGCCTGCGCCTGCGCGAGTCGCAAGTCGGCGACGCGGATCTCCGCTGCCTCGAGCTTCGCGGGATACGATGCGTCTTCCGCGGCGGGCGAATAACCCGCCTTTTCGAGTATTACAAGTTGCGCGCGAACCGCTGCGCGAGTCATCGGTACGCTCGATTGCGCAAAAGACACGAGCGGTGCGGACAAAACGACGGCGGCGACGGCTACATTGACCCACGGTTTCATGATCGACTTCCCCCACTTCTTTTGTAGAAGCCTGGCGCGTGTCTCGGATGGACCGTACCGGGCGGAAGTCGAAAGTGTAGGTGCACAACCGTCGATGATCATTCGTCGAGACGGTGAAGCATCTTTGCGAAATTCGTAAAGAAGTGAGGGAAAAAATACTGCAGCGCGGTGCTCGAATGGCGACGCACAAGCGCTGGAAGTGCTCGCACGCAGATCAGCTACCTGCTGCTTTCGTGCAGCGCAAGCATGCAAGCGCCCGATTATTCCCGTTTCGACAAGGATCATTCAACGGAAACGTGAATGATCTTCACAGGACTCATCTTTAGACTCCGTTCACAAGCTGCTCGAAACGAAACAGGCAGCACGATCAGAAATCCGAATCGGAGGTAATCATCATGAAGACGTTCATTTCCGCAGTTGCCGTCGCCGCTGCTCTCACCGTTCCCGCCCTCTCGTTCGCGCAACAGACCGACGCGCCGCTTACCCGCGCCCAAGTTCGTGCCGAATTGGTTCAACTGGAAAAGGCGGGCTACAACCCGAACATCAGCGATCCGTCGTATCCCTCGAACATTCAGGCAGCCGAAGCCCGCGTCAACGCGCAGACCGTCGCGCAAGTGTCGACGCAATCGAGCGACTACGGTTCGGTCGCGAACGGCTCGCAATCCGGCCGCACGACTGCTGCCCAGCCGCGTGCGCTTGGCGCCTATTTCGGCCAATAAGCTTCACATATCGCGAGCCGGTATGTACCGGCTGAAAACGCAAAGAGCGGCATCTTCTTGATGTCGCTCTTTTGCGTTCTGCATGCGTAGTGTTTTATACAAGACGGCGATTTGCATTTCGCATTCATGCTTCGTCATGCTCATTTCAATGACGACTCCTTCCATTGTTTCGAATGCAATCGCAACGCGTCAGAAGACGTCGAGTTGCAAACCCTGTTCGGTCCCTACGAAAGCATCAAGACCCTGAGCGTGCGCTGCGAAGCGCGTGATCGTTCGATAAGCATTGTGCAGCACGCAGACGCGTCCGGCGCGATCACCTGCGGCACGACAAGGACCGGCCCGCTTCCTTGCATCGCGCTTGCCCGCACCGATGCCTTCGGCCGCGCCCGTGAAGACCAGATTGCCGCGTTGCAGTCCGAAAGTGCCGAAAGATTCCAGAAGAGCCCTTCGGACGCTTCCATAAAGCCGGTTCGACGGGCGTCGTCCAGTTCTTCCGTAACCTCGGCGCACTGTGGGCCACGGCGATATCGATGGCGTCGATAACGTCTATCGATGGGGCTTTATGGACACCGCACGCCCGATGACTATGATCGGCAGGACAGATGCAGCCCGATGCAGGCTGCATCGAATGGAACGAAATGACCGCTGAGCACACCGGCATCCTCATGTCGCGCGTCGCGTCGGGCGGGTTCACGAACCGGAGACAGTCTTGACCTCATCCATCGCCTTGCGCGTCGATCAATTCATCGATGCGCGCCCGCTCTCGTCCTTCCAGAAGCGCATCCTTGTCCTGTGCTTTCTGATCGTCGCCATCGATGGCTTCGATACCGCATCCATCGGCTTCATCGGCCCGGCCTTGCGCGTGCAATGGCATCTCGGCGCCGCAGCGCTCGCGCCGCTCTTCGGTGCAGGGCTCTTCGGCCTGATGGCGGGCGCGCTCTTCTTCGGTCCGCTCGCCGACCGCTTCGGACGCAAGACGGTGCTCGTCGCATCGGTCGGCGTGTTCGGCGCGGCGAGCCTCGTGTCCTGCTTGGCGCCGGACCTCACGTGGCTCATCGCGCTGCGCTTCGTGACGGGACTGGGGCTCGGCGGCGCAATGCCCAACGCGATCACGCTCACGTCCGAGTACTGTCCGAACGAGCGGCGCTCAAGTCTTGTCACGCTGATGTTCTGCGGTTTCACGCTCGGCTCCGCGCTGGGTGGGCTGGTGAGCGGTCAACTGCTCACGCAGGTGGGCTGGCGCGGCATTCTCGCGATCGGCGGCGCGGCGCCGCTGCTGCTCTTGCCCGTGCTCATCGCGGCGTTGCCCGAATCGATGCGCTTCCTGCTCGTCGCGAAGCATGTAGACGACGAACGCATCGCGCGCATCGCGAAGAAGATCGATCCTGCGCTTCCCCCTGGTACGCGCTTGCATGCGGGCGAGGCTCCGTTTAAATCGTCGGTGCGCGCGCTGTTCGCGCCGGACGTGCTCACGGGCACGCTGCTCCTGTGGGCCACGTTCTTCATGAGCCTGTTGATCGTCTATCTGCTGTCGAGCTGGATGCCCACGCTCCTGTCGAGCAACGGCGTCTCGCTCAGGCAAGCGTCCTTCATGAGCGCGACGTTCCAGATCGGCGGCACGGCGGGCGCGATTCTGCTCGGCTGGCTCATGGACCGGCGCGAGCCGCATCGGGTGCTGTCGTCGGCGTATGTCGTCGCGGCGGGCTTTATCGTGATGTGCGCGTTCGCCGGAGGCTCGGTGCCGCTGATCGTCGTCGCGATCTTCGGCATTGGTGTATGCGTGAGCGGCGCTCAGGTTGGCGCCAACGCGCTCGCCGCGGGCTTCTATCCGACCGGCAGCCGCGCGACCGGCGTCGCTTGGGCGAATGCCGTGGGGCGCAGCGGCTCGGTAACCGGATCACTGCTCGGTGGCGTGATGCTCGGCCAGCAACTCGACTTTCGCACGATCTTCCTGCTGCTCACCGTGCCGAGCGTGATCGCGGCGATCTCACTCGCAATGCTCGCGCGTGCCCGCAGCCGTCAGCGCTTCGCCGCCGTTTCGGGAGCGATGTCGGTCGCGGAATGATCCATCCGGCATTTTGCGTTTTGCATTAAGCCTTTTGCATTAGGCCTTTTGCACTAGGCCTTTCGCATGCCAAAGGCGAGCGCGGTGTTATGAATTCACCTCGTCTCGCCGCGTTCGACCGATTCGAGAAACAGATCGGTCAACACGGTGCGCAACCAGCGATGCGCCGCATCGTGATGGAAGCGCTCGTGCCAGTGCTGCTTGACCTGATACGTCGGTACTTCGAAGGGCAGCGCGAAAAGCCGGATGCCCGCCTCGTCGACGATGAGTTCCGCGAGCCTGAACGGCACGGTCGCGAGCAGATCCGTGCGCGCGATGATGTTGGCAAGTCCGAGGTAGTTCGGCACCTCGAGCACCGCATGACGCTCGACGCCGAGTTGCCGCAAGCTGCGATCGACCACGGAATGTCCTGTTCCCGAAGGCGTGACGACGACGTGTCCTTCGGCGAGAAAGGCATCCATTGTGGCGGAATCAGCGGCGTCCCGAAACCGCGGGTGTTGCGCCGCCACGATGCCGACAAAGTGCTGGGTGAACAGCTTCTGCTGATAGAAACCCGCTTCGAGCTGCGGCATGAAGCCGACCGCGAGATCCGCATCGCCCGATTCGAGCAGTTGCGGCGTCTTGTCGTCGATATGCAGCACGCGGATGCGCACGCCAGGAGCAATCGCGCGCAGGCGCTTGAGCAGCGCCGGCAGCAGCACGATCTGACTGATGTCCGTCATCGCGATGCGGAACACCTGCTTCGCGGTCTCGGGATCGAAGCTCTTGCGATGCCTGGAAAGGGCATCGAATGAAGCGAGCAACGTGACTGTGCGCTGATGCAGTTCGCTTGCGAATTGCGTCGGCTCCATGCCCGCCGACGATCGCACGAAGAGCGGGTCCTGATAGTGATCGCGCAGCTTCGCGAGATTGAACGAGATGGTGGGCTGCGACAAGCCGAGATTCGCGGCGGCCTGCGAGACGCTGCGCGTCGCGTGGATTTCCGCGAACACCTGCAGCAGCTTGATATCGATGTCGTTCATCGGGCTATTGTAGTCACGGCCCTTCGTCGACGAAAGAAACAGGACCGTGACGCGCCCGACGAACCTAGTTCGCCGGAATCGTGACCACCGGCGACTTCGCGGTGTCCGTGACTTCCGCTAGCGCCATCAGGTTCTGTACCACCGTGAACGCGTATTTCGAATCGAAGTCGCCGCGATCGATCCAGTAGTCGGCCTTGTCGTACAGCACGCTCACGTAGGCGTCCCGCGGCGCCTTCTCGCCCACCTTTACGATAATCGTCGGCCGCGTCTCGCCACCGATCAGCCCGATGCTCGGCTTGGTCGCCCCGCTGCCCACCTGCGCATCCGGTACGGCGATCTGCGCGCCGAGATCGGTGAGGATACCGAGCACCGAGCGCGTGACCATCGGGATTCGATTCTGTTCCGAGGACTGTCCGTAGATGATCTCGTAAGTCTTTTGCTTCGGCGAAAGATGCAATAGCTTTCTGACGAGCGCGAGATCGTCGGCGACTTGTTTGTTTGCGCCGCTGCGCGTCGCGCCGAGCGTGATGAAGACGCCTCCCTTGTCGGCGCTGTTGCCCTTACTCGCCTTGTCGGTCTTCACGCTCTTGCCGTCGTCCGTGCCGCGCGATTCGATGTTCAGTTCGCCCGCCAGTTGCAGTCGCCGCAAAGACTGCAGCAACAGGAAGAATTCGGGCGATCCCGACGCGTTCGGCCCGCCCAGCGCCGTGCCGTTCTGCAGGCCGCTGATGGATTGCGCGGTGATGCGCAGCAACAGATCGATCGGAATGCCGCTCTCGGCGAGCGGCATCACAAGCGTCGGCGAAAGCGGCCTGATGTAGGCGCTCGCGTAGGCATCGCCGGTGGTCGGCGTGAACGTGAAGGTCGGATGATTCGAATAGGACACGTTGCCCGTCGCCAGCGCGTAGTTCGGCTGGGCGCCGGAGCCGGCATTGAGGGTGAGGCCGCCGCCGGTATCGAACGTGTACGCGGCGATGATGCTGCTCACCGTGAGGAACGATGGCACATCGGCGAAGCGCAATCCGACAATCGCGGCAAGAATTTCACGCTTCTTCGCGTCGCCGAGCGCACGGGCGTAGTCGACCTGATCGGCTTTCAGGCGGCCCGGGCCGATGCCCGCGCAGCCTGCTGCGAGAACGGAGACGGAGAGGATGGCGATCGATAGGGCTTTCCTTGTCATGGCTCTGAATGAAGGTGAAGAGGAGGATCGTCGGCGCGTGGCCGCGGAACACCCGGGCCGCGGCCGCAATTTTCATACCTTGGGAAGTGATGTTTTGCCGATTTCGAAGCGCAAACGATCTCCCCGGCGCATTGCACGCCGGATCAGCCAGCCCGATGCACTCCGCAACGCGCGCGGCGTCAGCCTATGCCGCGCGCATTCGGATCACATAACCAGCTCTTGCTGCGGATGCTGCATTTGCGACTGCGCGCGTTGCTCCCGCGTAGGCGCCTGCGCGATATGACGGCTCGCTTCCTTGTGCTGCGCGACGAGCGCGTCGAGCCGGTCCTGCGCGAAGCGCGGGCCGTCGTCGCGAGCGAAAGCGGGTGCGGTGAGCGTCGCCGCGATGCAGAAGATGAGTGTGGCGAAAGGCGTTCTTTTCATGATTCACCCCGCGATGGACGCGCCCGGCCCCCAATGCCCGACGCTTGACTAGCATCGCATATCGGCGGGAATGCTGCGCGATGCGTGTCCGCGTCGGCTAGAACAAATGTGGCGGCGTGCGCTCGGTCATCGCACGCGGCAAGGTTTCGTCCAGTTCGAACTCGATGCTCGGATAGTCCTGCAATCGTCCGCTCACTTCCACTTCGCGCTCGCTCGTGAAAAGTCCGTCCAGATAGTCGAACGAAAGCTTGCCGACCAGCGCCTTCAGCGCGAGCTCCGCGCTGCGCTTCGGCTCCGTCGTGATCTCGCCCGAATCCATGCACGCGCAGAATTGCCCGTTCTTCGCATCCATTGCGCCGATGTCGATCACCTTGCCATCGACGTTTTGCGCCAGCACGCGCTGCTCCACCGCAAACAGCCTGAACGGGCGTTCGAGACGTGCGGGCTCGGGTCTCTTCGCGTTGCTGTCGGGATTGGCCATGGTGCGACTCTCCGGTGTATGCATCGATCCAGAAGTTGCAGCAAGGCCCGCTCCCGCCTTTCGGCTCGCGCCTGAACGCGCGCCTTGCGCCGCAGCATCGTCGCGCCTTTCCGGTCTAAGCCGCGCCGTCCTACAGTGAATGCAGCGAGCATCGACCACGCAACCACAGGAGCATTCACCGTGAACGAAACCATGAGCGGCGCGATGAACGGCAAGATCGCACTCGTCACCGGCGCGAGCCGCGGACTCGGACGCGCCGCCGCACTCAAACTCGCGCAGCAAGGCGCCGGCGTGATCGGCACATATCAGAGCAACGCGCAGGCCGCGCAGACGCTAGTCGACGAGATCGGCCGCGATGGCGGCAAGGCGGCCGTGCTGCAACTCGACGTCGCCCGCTGCGACACCTTCGGCGCGTTTGCCGACGCGCTATGCAAGACGCTCGAAGACACCTTCGATCGCGAGAATTTCGATTTTCTGGTGAACAACGCGGGCATCGGCATTCATGCGTCGTTCATCGACACCACGCCCGAGCAGTTCGACGAACTCGTCGATATTCATCTGAAAGGGCCATTCTTTTTGACGCAGACGCTTCTGCCCTATCTTCACGAGGAAGGCGCGATCGTCAACGTGTCGAGCGGACTCACGCGCTTCGCGCTGCCGGGCTACGCGGCGTATGCGGTCATGAAAGGCGGGATCGAGGTGCTCACGCGCTATCTCGCGAAGGAGCTCGGACCGCACGGCATCACGGTCAATACGCTCGCGCCGGGGGCGATCGAGACGGACTTCGGCGGCGGCGGCGTGCGCGACGATCACGACATCAATCAGTTCGTCGCACAGAACACGGCGCTCGGGCGCGCGGGGCTGCCGGACGATATCGGCGGCGCGATCGCCGCGCTGCTATCGGAGGGCAATCGCTGGATGACGGCGCAGCGCGTGGAAGTGTCGGGCGGGATGTTCATCTGACGCAATCGCGGCCGCACTTTGTACAGACGAAAAAAAACGGACGCCGAGGCGTCCGTTTTCCGTGCTGCGGATGATTCGCTTAGAAGCGGTGAATGATGCCCACGCCCGCTGCGAACATGCTGCGCGAAGCCGACGGCGAGCCCTGGAAGCCGTCACCGATGGTCGCGTTCGCGGACGTCGTGCGGTTCTTCGTCGTGCCCGACGGAACGGCCAGCGTGGTGCCGTTGGCGCG
>NZ_FCOA02000065.1 GCF_001544875.2 Caballeronia hypogeia | reverse complement strand
CGGACCGGTGCAGCGCCTGATAGCTCCGGCGCTGCGCTGCGCGCCGCCGACCGGTCCATCGGGTCCGCCCGTGCTTTCCTGCTAACGCTTCCATCTCATAGCATTCGCGCAACGACGGTCTCCCTTGCATGCCCCACGGCGGCGCGTAGCGCTGTGCCGGTGCTTTTTCGTGCTGAACCAGCCACTTTGACGTTCTAGCTCGTCAGACCGTGTGCGATCCAATTCGCGTCAGGCCTACGAGGGAGACACTTAGAGGCTGGGCCACTCCGAACGATGACGACGAGCCCGCCTCAAGCACTCCGGGTCCAGAAAGCTGCTTTCTTTGGTGACTTTCTTTGCAGCAGCAAAGAAAGTTACCCCTGCCCCGGGGAGGGGCGACGCTAATAGACCGACACCAAAGCAGGATTTCATAGAAGCACAAGCGAACGAAACATCCAGCGCCAGCAAGAACCCCTCTCCTGGTACAGGATTTGCCTAACCTCCAGACCCAAGGAAAAGATTCCGAACGACGAGAGGAAGCCCACCCCGATGCCGACCACCCCCGGACGTCTATCGCCGCCATCGGCCATCACAGTCGAATCGCCTGCGCGCCTGCATCTTGGCTTCATCGACCCGAACGGCTCTTTAGGCCGCGTCTTCGGCAGCGTGGGTCTCGCGATCGATGCGAACGCCACGCGTATCACAGCGCGCCAGGCGCCGGCATCGCGGCGTAACGCGATGATCGAAGGCGCTGCGAGCGAGACCCAGCGCCAGCGCATCGAGCAGTACTTGACGCAACTCGAAGCCGCATTAGGCCGAGGCCCGACGATCGACATCGAAGTGCACGAAACACCGCGCGCCCACACGGGCCTGGGTTCCGGCACGCAACTCGCGCTCGCACTGGGCACCGCCTACGCCCGCGTCCGCGGCCTCGAAGCGACCACCGCCGACATCGCCCGGATCCTCGCGCGCGGCGCGCGCTCCGGCATCGGCATACATGGTTTCGATCACGGCGGCCTGATCGTCGACGGTGGCCGCAACGCATCGAACACGAACAAGAGCACCATCATCCCGCCGCTGATCGCGCGGCAAGCGTTCCCGGAAACCTGGCGCGTGCTGCTGGTCGACGACACCTCGCGCGAAGGCCTGCACGGCGACGACGAAAAGCGCGGACTCGCATCCCTCGCGCCCTTCCCCGCGAAACTCGCCGCGCATCTGAGCCACCTCGTGCTGATGCGCATCCTGCCAGCCGTAGCGGAAAGCGACTTCGAAACCTTCGCCAACGCCATCTGCGACCTGCAGCAAACCATCGGCGAATACTTCGCGCCCGTGCAAGGCGGCGTGTTCGCGAGCCCCGCCGTCGCGCGCGCCCTCGAAGCCGTCGCGGCCGAGCAGAAGGCCGGCATCGGTCAGACCTCGTGGGGACCGGTCGGCTTCGCGTTCGTCGCGAGCGCCCAGGACGCCGAACGCGCGCTCGCCGCCGCCCGGCGCGTCTCGCCCGGCGCACCGCTCGCGTTCACCGTCGCTTCGGGACGAAATCGCGGCGCGACATGGCGCGCGGCAAGCCACCGTCATCACGGCGCGAACGCGGCTTAAAACGCCGGACGCACTGAACCGGTTCAATCGACATCAACACGACAGACGAGTCCATCGCCATGCCCGAAGCCACCGAAAGACCCTACGTCCTGCACATGTTCACCAGCACGCCGCAAATGAGCCCGTTCGACGTCAACATGGCCGCCGACGCGGGCTATCAGATCCTCGTGCCCTACTGCAACGTCGACGAGGACAGCGTCGTGCAGCTCACCCAGGACGCGATCTTCTCGCGCGGGCCGAAGGGCGTGTCGCGCACCGGCATTTTCATCGGCGGACGCGACGTCATGCTCGCCGCCGACATGCTCGAACGCGCGCGCAACGCCATGGTCCCGCCCTTCGAAGTCTCCGTTTTCACCGATCCGAGCGGCGCGTACACGACCGCCGCCGCCCTCGTCGCGCTCGCGGAAAAGCATCTGAAGGCCGCGCATTCCGTCGATCTCGGCGGCAAGCGCGTGCTGATTCTCGGCGGCACCGGCGCGGTCGGACGGGTGGCCGCGGCAATGGCCGCATCGCTCGGCGCGGATGTAGCCGTCGCGAGCCATTCGAGCCAGTCGCGCGCCACGCAGGTCAGCGACGAGATCAACCGGCGCTTCGACATCGCCACCTCGGGCGTCGCGACCGGCTCGCCCGATCAGTTGCATCGCGAACTCGCGCGCGCCGAAGTGGTGTTCGCCACGGCCGTAGCAGGCGTCCAGGTGATGACTTCCGCCGATCTCGCCCACGCGAAAAATCTGCTGATCGCCGCCGACGTCAACGCCGTGCCGCCCGAAGGCATCGCCGGCGTCAACGTCATGGACGACGGCAAGCCGCTCGCGGGCGCGGCGCGTTCTGACGCGGTGGGCATCGGCGCGCTCGCCATCGGCAACGTCAAGTATCAGGCGGAGCATCGGCTTTTTCTGCGCATGCGCACCGGCGGCAAGCCCGTGTATCTCGGCTTCCCCGAAGCATTCGACGAAGCCCGCGCGATCGTCGCGGGACAGAGTTCGTGAATCCGGCCGATGCCTCCCGCGCGCCGCGCGTGGCCGTCGCGGGACTGTCCGCGCGGCTGCTCACGCAATCCGCCGCGCGCGCGGGACTGAATGTCGTCGCGCTCGATATCTTCGGCGACCGCGACACGCGCGAGCAGGCCGGCATGTGGTTCGATATCGGCGGTAACGGTCTTTCGATCGATCGCGCGCGGCTCTACGATGCGCTCGAACATGCCGCGCGCCTGCCCCGCATGCTGGGCCTCATCGTCACGAGCGGGCTCGAGCCGCTCGCGGGCGAACTGTCGCGCGCGCCGCGCGTGCCGCGCTTCATCGGCAATGGCGCGCAGGCGGCCGCCGTGCGCGATCCCAAACGCTTCTTCGCGCTGCTCGACAGCCTGGACATCGCGCATCCCGAGGTGCGCTTCACGCCGCCCGACGACCCGCGCGGCTGGCTCGTCAAACGCTCGGACGGCTGCGGCGGCATCCATATCGAATGGGCGGAAGACGTGGAGTGCGTGCCGGCGGGCGCGTACTTCGAGCGGCTCGCGCAAGGACGCTCGATGTCCGCGCTGTTCCTGGCCGCGCATCGCGAGTCGGCCGTGATCGGCTTCGCGGAGCAGTTGACGGTCGAAGCCGGACGTCTGCCGTTCGTCCATGCCGGTTCGCTCGGACCCGTGCGATTGCCGGCGCACGTGGCCGCGCGCATCGTCGAGGCGATCGATACCATCGTCTGGAAAACCGACCTGACGGGTCTGAACAGCATCGACTTCCTGCTCGATGGCGACGCCTTCAGCGTGCTCGAAATCAACACGCGCCCGTCCTCGACAATGGCGCTCTACGAAGCCGCCTGGCCCGACGCCTGGCCGCGCGGACTGATCGGCGCGCATCTGGACGCCTGTCTGCACGGCGAGCTGCCGCACGTGCCGCACACGTTCGCGCAAACGCCGCGGCTCCATGCCGGACAGCGTGTCGTGTTCGCGCCCGCGGGCTTCACGGCATCGCGCGCGTTCAGCGACGCCTGCTTCGACGATCCCGCGTGCCACGACGTGCCGCTCGTCGGCGCGCGCATCGAAGCGGGCCAGCCGGTCTGCACGATGACCGCCGCGGCCCCCGCCTTCGCCGGTCTGCGCGGCGCGCTGGATCGCGAGCATGCGCGCCTTCTGCAACGTATCGAAATCTTGTCCACGCCATGACTTCAACTTTTCAAGCCGATGCCGCGCTGAGCGTCAATGCATCGAGCGAGCCGCTGGTCGCGCGTCTGATCGACGACGCCGCGCGCCTTCATGTCGACGTGACGCGCACGGAAGGCGGCACCGTGATCGTCGATGCGGGCGTGAACGCAAAAGGCGGCGCCGAGGCCGGCGTTCTGATCGCGCGCATCTGCATGGGCGGGCTCGGGCGCGTCGCGCGGCGCATCGCATTCGATGACGCGCCGCTCTGGCCGAGCTTCATCGAGGTGCATACCAGCAATCCGGTGCTCGCGTGCCTGGCAAGTCAGTACGCGGGCTGGAGCCTCGCCGCGACCAAGGAGCAGACCGGCGGCAGGAAGTTCTTCTCGCTGGGCTCGGGCCCGGCGCGTGCGCTCGCCTGCAAGGAACCGCTGTTCGATGAACTCGGCTATCGCGACCGCAACGCGCAGGGCGCGCTGGTGATGGAGGTGGATCGCCTGCCGCCGCAAGTGGTCATCGACAAGGTGCTGAACGATTGCGGCCTGCAGCCGGAGAACCTCGTGATCGCCGTGACGCCGACACACTCTGTCGCCGGCACGGTGCAGGTCGTCGCGCGCGTGGTGGAAGTCGCGCTGCACAAGACGCACGTGCTCGGCGTGGATCTCTCCGAAATCGTCGAAGGCAGCGGCAGCGCGCCTTTGCCACCGCCCTCGCCCGACGGCATTCAGGCGATGGGCCGCACCAACGACGCGATCCTTTATGGCGGCCGCGTGCATCTGACCGTGAAATCCGATGCGGTTGCGAAGCAGCTCGCGGCGGAATTGCCGTCGTCGAATGCGCGCGACTACGGGCGGCCGTTCGCGGAGATCTTCACGGCGTTCAACTACGACTTCTATCAGATCGACCCCGCGCTGTTCGCGCCCGCCGAAGTGTGGGTGTCGAGCCTGGAAAGCGGCGCGACCTGGCACGGCGGCAAGGTCGATAAACCGCTGCTCGACGCGCAATGGCTCGGAGGCGCGGCATGAGCTTGCGCGTCGCGATCATGACCGATGAAACCGGCTGGCACACCGGCCGGCTCAGGAAAGCCTTCCGCGCGCGCGGCGTGGAGGCGCGTTGCGTCGATCTCGCCGATTGCCGGATCGACACGACATGGAAGCCGCACGGCCTCGCGATTCCCGGCTTCGGCCACGCGCTGCCCGATGCGGCGTTCGTGCGCGGCATCGCGGGCGGCACCTTCGAGCAGGTGACCTTGCGGCTCGGCATCCTGCACGCGCTGCGCGAATCGGGCGTGCCGGTCTACAACGACGCGCGCGCGATCGAACGCAGCGTCGACAAGTCGATGACGAGCTTTCTGCTCAACCGCTACGGCGTGCCGACGCCCGCGACCTGGGCGGGCGAATCGGCCGCGCACGCGCAGCGCGTATTGATGCGCGAGGCGGCGGCGGGCCGGCAGGTCGTCATGAAGCCGCTGTTCGGTTCGCAGGGCAAGGGCCTGATGAAGCCCGGCGTGAGCCTGCCGGCGCTCGAAGCGTTCAGCCAGGTCGCGTATCTGCAGCGTTATGTCGATGCGGGTGAGAACGGCTTCGACTGGCGCGTGCTCGTGATCGGCGGGCGGGCGGTCGCGGCAATGAAGCGCGTCGGCGGCGAGGACTGGATTCACAACTTCGCGCGTGGCGCGCGCTGCGAGCCCGCCGAACTGACGCCCGCGCTCGCCGAAATCTCCGTGCGCGCGACGCAGGCGCTCGGGCTCGATTACGCGGGCGTCGA
Organism: Caballeronia hypogeia; assembly: GCF_001544875.2. Classification (GTDB taxonomy): domain Bacteria; phylum Pseudomonadota; class Gammaproteobacteria; order Burkholderiales; family Burkholderiaceae; genus Caballeronia; species Caballeronia hypogeia. The sequence continues at coordinate 2,351 of NZ_FCOA02000065.1, read as the reverse complement.
CCTGATTCCGTCGGAGGGCGGGCGGCCGGTCGTGCTCGAAGTGAACGGCGTCGCGGCGTGGCGCGGGCTGCAAACCGTGACGCCGCTCGATATCGCGACGCTGCTCGTCGATGATCTGCTCGATCGCAAGCTGGCCGCATCGAAGGGCCAGCTCGCGCTCGCCGGCAACCATGAGCGCGTCTGACATCTCCAGGGCTCCGCTGACCGATCGCGCGCGCGCGGCGTTTTTGCGCGCATGCCGGCTCGATGTCGAGACGAGCAAGCCGGGCAACGTGAGCGTCGCGAGCGCGGGGCACGGCATGACCTCGGCCCAGTTCATCGCGAGCGCGGACACGGCGGCGGCGGGCCTTTTCACGCCGGGCGCGAGCGTGGGCGCGCGCATTCTCGACGCCGTGCGCCGCACTTTCGACGCGGTCGGCTGCAACACGAATCTCGGCATCGTGCTGCTGGCCGCGCCCTTGTGCGCCGCGCTGGAGCGTATAGCGCCGGATGCGTCGGCCGATGCGATCGATGCATCGCGCTGGCATGCCGCGACGCGCGACGTGCTCGCGAACCTCGATATCGACGATGCGCGGCTCGCTTATCGCGCGATTGCGCTGGCCAATCCCGGCGGTCTGGGCGACGCGCCCGAGCAGACCGTCCACGCGCCGCCGACCGTGACCCTGCGCGCGGCGATGGCGCTGGCCGCCGATCGCGACAGCATCGCGCGTCAATATGAGAATGGTTTCGCCGATATCTTCGGCGCGGGGCTGGAGGCGGCGGGCGCGGTCGCGCCGTCGGGCGGACATCACGCGATGCTGGATGCTTTCCTCGCGTTTCTCGCGGGCTGGCCCGATTCGCACATTGTGCGCAAGCAGGGCACGGCGGTGGCGCAAAGTGTCACGCGCGATGCCGCTTTGCATCGAGCGAACTGGCGGACGTCGGGGCGTCCCACGACATCCGCGGAACTCGACGCGTGGGATGCGGGATTGAAGGCGCGCGGCATCAACCCGGGCACGAGCGCGGACCTCGCGGTGGCGACGCTGTTCGTCGCGCTGATGACGAACCCGGCTTCGTAGTGCATGCATGAAGCGCGCCGCGAGCGGACCAAAAATTGGCACGGAACATGTTAGGAAGTTCGCGGTTGAGCGGTCGCATGACGAGTCCGATTGAACCGAGAGCCTTGCGCGGGCGTTTAGCGTCACCGTCGCGCGAGTCGAGAGCAAGTCGCTAGTCCCAAGAACCATATCCACTGGAGGAACAGCATGGCCAAGATCAACCGCGTCATGGTAGGAGAGTCGCTCGTCGGCGATGGCAACGAGGTCGCACACATCGACCTGATCATCGGACCGAGGGGTTCCGCTGCCGAGACGGCGTTCTGTCACGCGCTCACGAACAACAAGGACGGCTTTACCTCGCTGCTGGCCGTGGTCGCGCCGAATCTGCTGACCAAGCCGAACACGATTCTCTTCAACAAGGTGACGATCAAGGGCGCGAAACAGGCCGTGCAGATGTTCGGCCCGGCGCAGCGCGCGGTGGCGATGGCGGTGGCGGACAGCGTCGAGGGCGGCGTGATTCCCGCTGACGAAGCCGACGATCTGTTCGTCTGCGTCGGTGTGTTCATCCACTGGGAAGCGAATGACGACCAGAAGATCCACGACTTCAACTATCAGGCGACGAAGGAAGCGATTGCGCGCGCGGTGGCGGGCGAGCCATCGGCGAAGGATGTAGTATCGAAGAAGGGTTCGATGTCGCATCCGTTCTCGCCGAGCTGATTGCGCGCATGGCCGGCACGTGTGCTGGTTTTATTGCGCGTGCCGGCGATTTGTCATTCACCATAACTACGAGGCTTTTCGCATGACCCCACGTTGCTGCGCGTTGACGGTGCTCACTTGCCTCTCGCTGATTTCGCCGCTTTCGTTCGCCGCGACGGGCTCCGGGGGCGCCAAGCCCGCCAAGACTCACGATTATCCGACCGAAGGGCGCGTCGAGTATGTGCTCGGGTGCATGGACGATAACGGGCACGACTTCGCCAACGTGTACAAGTGCTCTTGTGCGATCGACAAGATCGCGCAGGTGCTTCCTTATGATGATTTCGTCGAGCAGTCGACGTTTTCCAAGTACGCGACGCTGGGGGGAGAAGGCGGGGCTGAATTTCGCGTAGATCGCGCGAAGGCGCAAACTAAAAAGTTTCGCGATTTGCAGAAGGATGCGTTCAAGGCTTGTGGGATTCAGCAGAAGTCTGCAGCGAAATAGGGGGTAGTTCGTTCGCTTGCGCTTCTGTGAAATCCTGCGTTCGTGTCGGTCTATTAGCTCTGCCCCTCCCCGGGGCGGGGGTAACTTTCTTTGCGGCTGCAAAGAAAGTCACCAAA
>NZ_FCOA02000064.1 GCF_001544875.2 Caballeronia hypogeia | reverse complement strand
CTTATTCTTTCCCCGTGGCCCTCGCCTAAGTGTCGCCCTCATAGGCCCCACCGGGCTTGGATCGCGGACCCACTGCCACATCGCGCCGTTTAACTGACTGGTGCAGCGCCTGCAAGCTCCGGCACCGCGCTTCGCGCCGCCGACGGGTCCATCGGGTCCGCGCGCGCTTCTTACTCACGCCGCCATCGCGCGGCATTTGCTCACCGACGGTTTCCCTTGCAGACCCAGCGGCAGCGCGTAGCGCTGTGCCGGTGCTCTTTCGTGCTGAACCAGCCACTTTGACGTTCTAGCTCGTCAGACCGTGCGCGATCCACTTTGCGTCAGACCTTCGAGGGAGACACTTAGAGGCTGGGCCAATCCGAACGGTGTCGACGAGCCCGCGTGGAGCACTCCGGGTCCAAAAAGCTGCTTTCTTTGGTGACTTTCTTTGCAGCAGCAAAGAAAGTTACCCCTGCCCCGGGGAGGGGCGACGCTAATAGACCGACACGAATTCAGGATTTCATAGGAGCCGAAGCCAAACACCACGCCGCTCCAAACCCCAAACCCAAAGCACTCAAATAACCCCAATTCCCCCCTCTGTTCGACCCATCGCTTTACACGGCGATAGCCAACAATTCACCCTATCGAAAGAGGCACGCATTCATGGCTACCACGACCGCAAACCAGCAACCCATCGTTCCCGCAAAGAGCGGCAAGCTCAAAAAGATCCTGATCGCAGCCGTCGGCGCGGTCGTGCTTCTCGGCGCGGGAGCCGGAGGCGCTTACTTCTTCCTCGGCAAGAATCACGGCCCGGCCAAGCCCGCTCCGGAACCGCCGCCCGTGTTCTTCCCGCTCGAATCCCTCACAGTCAACCTCCAGTCCGACGACGGTGTCATGCACTATCTCCGCGCCGGGCTCACGCTCAAACTGCGAGACGAAAAGGTCCAGTTGCTCGTCACCGAGCACATGCCCGAAGTCCGCAGCCGCGTGCTGCTGCTGCTCTCGGGCAAGCGCCCCGACGATCTCGCGACCGTCGACGGCAAGAAGCAGCTGGCCAACGAACTGCGCGCCGGCGTCGAAACCGCGGCGAGCACCGCCGAAAAACCAGTGCGCGTCGAGGAAGTGCTGTTCACCGAATTCGTCGTGCAGTAACGCCGCATCAGCGAGTAAAGAGTCATGGGCCACGAAGAGTTCATGTCGCAGGAGGAGGTCGATGCCCTCCTCAAGGGCGTCACCGGCGAAATCGATCAGGAAGCTGACGAGAAAAAGCCAGTCGGTGTACGTCCGTACAACATCGCGACGCAGGAACGCATCGTCCGCGGCCGGATGCCCGGCCTCGAAATCATCAACGACCGCTTCGCGCGCCTCATGCGCGTGGGCATCTTCAACTTCATGCGGCGCTCGGCGGAAATCTCCGTCGGCCCGGTGAAGGTGCAGAAGTACAGCGAATTCACGCGCAATCTGCCGATCCCGACCAACCTCAATCTGGTCCACGTCAAGCCGTTGCGCGGCACCTCGCTGTTCGTGTTCGACCCGAACCTCGTGTTCTTCGTGGTCGACAACCTGTTCGGCGGCGACGGGCGCTTCCATACGCGCGTCGAAGGCCGCGAGTTCACGCAGACCGAGCAACGCATCATCGCCAAGCTGCTGAACCTCGTGTTCGAGCACTATTCGACCTCATGGCGCAGCGTGAAGCCGCTCCAGTTCGAATTCATGCGCTCGGAAATGCACACGCAGTTCGCCAACGTGGCGACGCCGAACGAAATCGTCATCGTGACCCAGTTCACGATCGAATTCGGCTCGACGGGCGGCACGCTGCACATCTGCATGCCGTACTCGATGATCGAGCCGATCCGCGACGTGCTCTCCTCGCCCATTCAGGGCGAAGCGCTCGAAGTGGACCGCCGCTGGGTGCGCGTGCTGTCCCAGCAGGTGCAGTCGGCCGAAGTTGAAGTGACGGTGGATCTCGCCGAGATTCGCTCGTCGTTCGAACAGCTTCTCAACATGCGCGCAGGCGACGTGCTGCCGATCGATATTCCGGAGCAGGTCGTCGCGAAAGTGGATGGCGTGCCGGTCATGGAATGCGGCTACGGAATTTTCAACGGTCAATACGCGTTGCGCGTGCAAAAGATGATCAGCGCGACCGACACGACGAAGGAAGGTGGATATGAATGAGATTTTGCAGGAAGGCACGTTGCCCAGCCCGGCAGCCAGCAGCGACGACGCCATCATGGACGACTGGGCGAGCGCGCTCGCCGAGCAGAACGACAACGAACCGCCCGTCGCCGCAGCCGCGGGCGTGTTCCAGCCGCTTTCGAAGGCCGCCCCGCCCTCGACGCGCAACGATATCGACATGATTCTCGACATCCCCGTGCAGATGACGGTGGAGCTCGGGCGCACGAAGATCGCGATCCGCAATCTGCTGCAACTGGCGCAGGGCTCGGTCGTGGAACTCGACGGCCTCGCCGGCGAACCGATGGACGTTCTCGTGAACGGCTGTCTCATCGCGCAGGGCGAAGTGGTCGTCGTCAACGACAAGTTCGGCATTCGCCTGACCGACATCATCACGCCGTCCGAACGCATCCGGAAGCTGAATCGATGAAACGCCTCGCTGTCGCCCTGTCGTCTGCCGCGCCGCTCTTCGCGCGCGCCGCCGACATGAACGCCGTGAACCATGCCGCGCAGATCGCATCGAGCGTGGGCGCGGGCACCGCGGTGCCGTCGCTCGGCTTCGGCGCGGTGCTGCAAACGCTGCTCGGGCTCGTCGTCGTGATCGGCTTCGTGTTCGGCTGCGCGTGGCTCGCGCGCAAGTTCGGCTTGCAGGGCGGCAAGCGCAGCGGCCTCGTGAAGGTCGTTGGCGGCGCATCGCTCGGCAACAAGGAGCGCGTCGCGGTGGTCGAAGTGGGCGATACCTGGCTCGTGCTCGGCGCCGGTCCCGGCAATGTGCGCCTCCTGCACACGATGCCCGCCGGATCGACGGAAGTGGACGGCGTGGGCGTTCCGGCTGCGCCTGCATCGGCCGGAACGTTCGGTGCGAGATTTCGCGACGCCCTCGCGGGCGAAGCGAACAAGCGGCTGCAGAAGTTCGTCGCTTCGAATAAATAAGTCAATTTTGCCGATGCATCGGGCGTGGTTCGAAAGGGCCACGCCCGATGTTCGTTTACCGCGGCCGCTTACCAATAGAACGAGTTAGCCCGGGTTTTCCCCTCTGTTCGCGCCATCGTCGCGTGTCGCGATAGCTGAGAATTCATCCTGTCGAAAGAGGCAGGTTCTCATGGTTATCACGTTCGTCGTCCTTCAAGGTCAGCGCATTCTCGATGCTCTCGCGAGCATCGTCGGCGGGAGCAAGTGATGCAGGTCAGTCGTAATATCGCGCGCGGTCTCAGGATCGCGCTGCCCGTGGCGATCGGTTTGATGCCGTATCTCGCGTTCGCTCAAAGCACGGCGGGTCTGCCCGCCTTCAACACCAGCCCCGGCCCGAACGGCGGCACGACGTATTCGCTCAGCGTGCAGACAATGCTGCTGCTGACGATGCTCTCGTTCCTCCCCGCGATGGTCCTGATGATGACGAGCTTCACGCGCATCATCATCGTGCTGTCGCTGTTGCGTCAGGCGCTCGGCACGTCGAGCACGCCGCCGAATCAGGTGCTCGTCGGGCTCGCGCTGTTTCTCTCGTTCTTCGTGATGTCGCCGGTGCTCGACAAGGCTTACAACGACGCCTACAAGCCCTTCTCCGAAGGCCAGATCGCGATGGATCAGGCCATGACGCGCGGCGTCGCGCCGTTCAAGCAGTTCATGCTGAAGCAGACTCGCGAGGCGGATCTCGCGCTCTTCGCGCGCATCTCGCACGCCCCGCCGATGAACGGTCCCGAGGACGTGCCGCTGTCGCTGCTGGTGCCCTCGTTCATCACGAGCGAATTGAAGACGGGTTTCCAGATCGGCTTCACGATCTTCATTCCGTTTCTCATCATCGACATGGTGGTGGCGAGCGTGCTGATGTCGATGGGCATGATGATGGTGTCGCCCACGACCATCGCATTGCCGTTCAAGCTGATGCTGTTCGTGCTGGTCGATGGCTGGCAGTTGCTGATCGGCTCGCTGGCGCAGAGCTTCGTTTCCTGAGGATTGAAAGATGACGCCGGAATCCGTCATGACGATGGCCCATCAGGCGATGTACGTCGCCCTGTTGCTGGCTGCGCCGTTGTTGCTAGTCGCGCTCGTCGTGGGTCTGGTGGTGAGCCTGTTCCAGGCAGCCACGCAGATCAACGAGTCGACCTTGTCGTTCATCCCGAAGCTACTCGCCGTCGCGGTGACGCTGGTTATTGCGGGACCGTGGATGCTCTCGACGCTGCTCGACTACATGCGTCATGTTTTCACGATCACGCCCGCGATCACTGGCTGAGTCTGCTTCGATGTTTTCCGTCACCTACGCGCAACTGAACGGCTGGCTCACCGCGTTTCTGTGGCCATTCGTGCGCATCCTCGCGCTGATCGCGACCGCGCCCGTGCTGAGCCACATGGCGATCCCCATGCGCGTGAAGATCGCGCTGGCCGCGTTCATCTCGCTGATCGTCGCGCCGACGCTCGGCGCCATGCCGCAGGTGACCGTTTTTTCGGCGGCGGGCGTGTGGATCATCGTGAATCAGTTTTTGATCGGCGCGGCCATCGGGATGACCATGCAGATTGCGTTCGCAGCAGTCGATGCCGCCGGCGAGTTCATCGGTCAGCAGATGGGGCTCGGTTTTGCGATGCTCTACGATCCGCGCGCGGGTGGCAATGCGGTGGTCGTATCGCGCTATCTGAACACGCTGGCGATGCTTGCGTTTCTCGTGTTCGACGGTCATCTGCAGTTGATGAGTGCGCTCGTGACGACTTTTCAGAGCGTGCCGATCGAGGCCAATGTGGTGGCCGCGGCTTCTCATGCGCAAGGGTGGCGCGTGCTGGTCGGTTATGGCGCGAGCGTGTTTTCCACTGGTTTGCTGCTGTCGCTGCCGATCGTGGCGGCGCTTCTTATCGCCAATCTCGCGCTCGGCATTCTCAATCGCGCGGCGCCGCAGATCGGCATCTTTCAGGTCGGGTTTCCGGTGACGATGCTCGTCGGGTTGTTGCTCTTGCAGCTCATGGTGCCGAATCTCATGCCGTTTTTTCAGCGGATCTTCGATGTGGGGATCGCGCAGGTGGGGAGGGTTGCGGGAGCGCTTTGATGGCTACAGAAGTGTCTGCTGCAGAGGCGCCCTGTGCTCATGCACTTTGATAATTCGGTACTCGTTCTTTAGCGCGCCGATTTCGATGGACTGAATTTGGCGAAGATCGACGACAAGGACGTCGCCCTTTCCGAAGCGCTCGCCGTTATTCACTTTCGCCAGAAACTCCTCATCGTCCAATGCGGCGAAGAACGGATACTGGCCGTCGTGAACGCGCCATTTGTTTCCGTCCTTGAAAACGACCGATTCCACGAGGAGGACTTTCCTCGCAATGAAGTCGGAGACGACTTCGCCACTGTCGTTGTCGAACGTGGCGAACGACGCAAGCTCGTCGTCTTCAATGATGAGTTCCACTTGCTCGCCGCGCACGATACCGAAGTTCGATATGCCCTCTCGCTCGAGAGGCGACAGGGTCTTGCTCAGACTGGAGCGTACGACCGAATTTCGCCATAGGCGCACGACGTTGACTTCGACCTCGATCGACTCTGTTTCCGTGATCCACACATGCGCCATCTCACCGACCTGTTCGATCCGGTGCGGCCGACGGCCCCGCAGCTTGCGGGCCAACCCGATGACGCCACCGCTTCCGATAAGCCCGACGACAGTAAGGATCGTATATGCGTTGGAAATTGCCGAAGCACTGGACCCGGCGAAGATGTCCCGAATCTGAGTTAGCAGTTGCTGCAGGAATACGAGATCGAGTTCGAAAGAGCCGGCTTTGAAACTGCCCTTGACTTCGACCCGAACATCGGCTGAATCGCCGTTCAGTTCCTTATTCGCTGCCGTGAAAAGATCAGCGATGGCCACGAGCGCCGGCGCGAGATCGCGCACGTCCATTCGATGTTCCGCGAGTGCAGGACCGTCGTAGACGACGTTAAAGCGCTCATGGTTGCTCATGTCGTTGCGATGCCCGGAATCCTGGAAGTTGCTGCCGCGCACGCCGGCAGCTCGATCGGATGTTACCACGCAGCCTCCTTGGATCGCGGGCCAGCGGGACCGCAAAATATTCGAGAGCGCCGCCGACGGGCGGTGACTGCGCGACAGCGGTAAGCGTCGAAAGTAGCCGATTATTCGATGCCGCGCGGCAGCATCATGTCCGAACGCGAGCGAAGGTGATACGCGAAATGTCTCATTTCGCGCTCACGTCAGCGCCGCGCAAATCGGCGAGGCTCTCGACTGCGGCGAATCAACTCCCGATGTAATCGAACAACGACATCTTCTGAATCTGCGAAAACGCCATCTGCGCCGCCTGCAGCGAGTTCTGGGTCAATTGATACTGACTGATCGAGGAAACCAGATCGATGCTCGTCAGATTCGCGATATCGCTCGCCGTCTGCGTCTGGCTCGTCTGCATCGCTGTTTGTGTGGACTGCACTTGCTGCTCGCGTCCGCCTACCACCGTCTGCGCCGCCAGCACGTTGTTGTACGAGTTGTTCACCTTCGTGCCCGCCGTCGTCAGCGCGTTGGTCAGCGCCGCCTGCGCGGACGGCGTGCCCGTCGTCTGCTTCAGCGCGCTCACGAGGTTGTCGAGCGTCGCGAAGACGTCGTTGTTGTCGGTCGCCGCCGGCTGCACCGTGAAGGTGTCGTTGTCGCCCGGCGTGCCGTCGATCGTCACCTTCTGGCCGCCCAGCGTGATGTCCGTCTTGCCCGTGTAAGCGACGTTCGTCGGCAGCGTGTTGTCCGGCGGGTCTGATGCGACCGAATAGCTCGTCGAGCCGTCCGTCTGCGAAATCGAGAACGTGATCGTGTATTTGCTCGCATTCCCGGCGTTGCTGGTGTCGGTCGTGCTCACCGCGCTGATCGTGGCCGTCCCGCTGTTCTTCGGGCCCGCGCTCGATACCGGATCGCTTTCCGTCGGTTGCACGCTGCCGAAGATCGATACACCCGTGTCGCCCACCGGGATCGAACGCCCTTCGCTGATCTGCACCGTGCGCTGGCCGTAATCGCCCTCGTAGTTCACGCCGACACCCGAGGGATCGTTCGTGTATGGCGCCGTGCCGCCCTTCAGACCCGAGAAGATGTAGTTGCCGTTGCTGTCCGTCGTGTTCGCGAGACTGAAGAGCTGATCGCGCAGACCCTGAATCGTCTTCGCGACCGACGTGCGGTCCGCGTCCGTGAGCGAGCCGTCGCCGGCGTGCACGATCTGCGTCTGGATGCTCTGCATCACGCTGCTCACGGTGCCGAGCGTCGAATCTTCCTGCTGCAACGACGAAAGCGCCGTCGTCTGATTCGTGCTGTATTGCGCGAGCGCGCCGCTCTTCAAGGTGAGCTGCACGGCCTGCGCCGCGCCGAGCGGATCGTCGGATGCGGTGAGAATGCGCTTGCCCGACGAAATCTGCTGATACATCGAAGCGAGCGTGCTTTGCTGGTCGCTCATCGAAGCGACGTTCATGTTGAAGTACTGCGAACTGGAGATACGCATCGCGTTTTAGCCTCAGTTGAACATGCCGAGCAGCGACTGGAACAGCGTCGCGGCGGTCTGAATCACCTTGCTGTTCGCTTGATAGAGCTGCTGATACTGAATCAGGTTGGCCGCTTCCTCGTTCAGGTTCACGCCCTGAACCGACTGCTGCGCCGTGGTCGCCTGCGTGAGCAGCGCGGTCTGCGCCGAGCTCGTCGCCTTGAGCTGATTGGTCTGGTTGCCGATCGTGTTGATGTAGCCCGCATAGGAGCTCGTCAGCGTGTCGTTGCCGCCGTTGAGCGACTTCGACGAAACCAGATTGGCCATCGCGAGCGCGTTGCTGCCGTCGCTCGTGCCGCCCTTGTTCTGTGCGATGGTGAACGCGTCGCTGTCCTTCGGCGTGCCGCTGATCGTGGCCGAAATGCCATTCGCCGTGACCGTGAGGCCCTTCGAGGCATCGTAGGGAATCGTGTCGCCGATCCCGTAGCTGGTCGTGCCGACCGTGACGGGCGTATCGGACGTGAAGCCGGGCAACGAAGCGTTGTACGTCAGCTTGATGTCCGCGCTCATCGTGTAGCCCGCCGCCACCGTCGCAGACGAAATCGACGCCGTGCCGGTGTTGGCGCTCGCCGCCGACGTCACTGCAGGCGATGCCGCCGCGACGGCGGCGCCGTTGCTCGTCGTGAGCTTGAAGTTGTCGAGCGCGGCGCGCGTCGGCTGAATCGTGAAGGAGTCGCCCTGCTTGACGTCGGTCGCGGCGGGCGCCGTGATCTTCAGGCCGTTGATGGTCTGGTCCGTGCCCGGATCGATGGTGCCGAGCGAGTTGCCGGTCGCCGGATCGGTGACGTTGAATTTCGACCCGTCGAAGGTGACGGTGAAGTCGTTGGTCGGCGGCTGCGTGCCATCGACGATCGACGCGCTCACCGTGCCGGTGCCCTGATTGCGCGCGTTGCTGATGATGTTCACGTCGCTGGACGCGAACAGATCGCCGCCCTTCACGCCGTTCAGATCGAGGCCGAGCGAGTTCTGGTCGTTGAGCTGATTGGCGAAGCTGGTCGTGATGGCGCCGAGTTGCGCCTGTGCGGGATCGAGCGTCTGCGTGCGGAAGCTGATGAGACCGCCGACCACGCCGCCGGTAAGTGCGGAGTTGTCGATGTACTGCGTGTTCTGCGGCGTCTGCGTCGAGCCATCGCGGCTCTGGAACGCGATGGTGAGCTCACTCGGATCGGACGGTGAATTCACCGTCTGCAGACCGTATTGCGTATTGCCGACGACGAGCGGCTGCCCGTTTCCGATGAACACGTTGTAGCTATTGCCTTGCGGCACGACTTGCACGCCGATCATCGAGCTCAGGTTCGTGACGAGCTGATCGCGCTGGTCGAGCAACTGGTTCGGTTGCTGGCCGCTCGCGCTGGCGATGTTGATCTGCTTGTTGAGATCGGCGATCTGTTGCGAGTAGCTGTTGATTTGCGAGACGGCGCTGTTCAGTTGCGTGTTGACGCTCTGGCGCAACTGGTCGTATTGCTCGCCGGCCGAATTGATCTGGTCGACGAGAGTTTGCGCGCTGCTCATCAGCGACTGGCGCGCGGCGGTGCTGCTGGCCGAATTCGCGACGGACTGCAGACCCGAGAAGTAATTGGTGATGCCCTGCGCGATGCCCTTGGTCGGATCGCCGACCAGGTTGTTGAGCTGCGAGATCATCGTGTAATACGTGCTCGCGGCGCTGCTGGACGCTTGCGTGTTGTTCACCTGCGTCGTCAGATACTGGCTGTACTGACGCGTGACGGTGACGGCCTGCACGCCATTGCCGAGATATCCGGAGCCGGTGAATTGACCGGAGGACTCCTGATACTGGACCTTTTCGAGCGTGTAGCCGGGCGTCGCGGCGTTGCTGATGTTCTGCCCGGTCGTCGTCAGGCCCCACTGGGCGGCATTCAGACCGGAGAGACCAATGCTGAAAATGTTATTGGACATGCGTGAATCCTGGTGAAGGAGCGCTGGCGCTTGGCTGCTATGTATATCGGCGTTTTGCCGGGGAAATTGAGGGTTCTTTGGCTTTTGCGCCTCTTGCGCGGAAGCTGGGCGCTTGTTGCGATGAGCGCATTATCGGAGGGAGTTGGCAATGGCTATTGCCCGAAGAGCCTGGGTTTTTGGGCCTAGTCTTTTGGTTTGAATTTTCTTATTGACTAGGTTTTCGTGAAATCCTGAATTCGTGTCGGTCTATTAGCGTCGCCCCTCCCCGGGGCAGGGGTAACTTTCTTTGCTGCTGCAAAGAAAGTCACGGCGGTTTCAAGGTTGAAGCGCAACGGCGGATTTAATGTTTAGAGCCCATGAGGTTGAGCTGCGGAAGCGAGTGTG
>NZ_FCOA02000063.1 GCF_001544875.2 Caballeronia hypogeia | reverse complement strand
CTTCCTGCAATTCGCTCAACATGGTTTGGAGCACAACGCCTTGTCGCATAAGGCTTTGAGGATTGTTCAGGGTCGACCAATTAGTCCTGATGCGCTGTCGGCAAGCAAGGAGCAATCGCAACCTTCGGCCAAAAGCCACTGAGCATGGGGATGGCGCGTCGCCGACGAATCTGCAGCGCGCCCCTATCAGTTCCCCGAAGCGGAGTCAGCCCGTCTCACCCACGTTGACGCGCGGCGCGCCTAAAGCGTCCCACGAAAAACTGCTCACAGTGTTCGCTCTATGCTCCGCAAACAACGTGAGCACGCGAATGACATCGACGGTAGACGGAACGGATTTTCTGGACTGCGCCGGTTCGCTCGACCGGCCCTTCCAAAATCGGCCAATTGCAACGCTTGAGATGCGATATCACATCGTCCAAGGGCACGGCAGCGATGAAGCAGAGGTCGAGCGAGCCAGGGACTGGAAGATGGGCTTTGGGCTCGAACTCTGAGCCCTTGACATGGATGTTTATTTTTTGATTTCCAAATCGGAGCGCGGTGCGTCCTTTACCGAACGTCTGAACTTGCATCTGCAGCACCTCACTGTAGAAGTGCTTTGTGGCTGCGAGGTCGACACACGTCAGTACGAGGTGGTCGAGATGGTCAATCAAAGCCATTTCAGACTCCTGTGGCGAATGCGCGCTGCTCGGGAAGGCCGTCGCTCGACAAGCAAGGCATCGTATGCAAGTCGGAACGTCGTCCGGCTTTCAAGAGTTGGCTAGGGACGTCGTGGCCGATGAGTCGGGGAAGCGCGGCTGATGCGGACAGCAGTGCTGCCAGGTCCACTCCGGTGTTGTAGCCGTCGAGCTCTAACATATGGACCAGTTCCTCTGTGCAGACATTGCCTGTTGCGCCTGGCGCATAGGGACAACCACCAAGCCCGCCGAGCGATGCGTCGAACCGGTTGACGCCTGCAGCGAGCGCGGCCAAGGTATTTGCCAGAGCCATTCCACGGGTATTGTGAAAGTGCAGTGTAAGTTCGAGTCCAGGGAACTGGGCACGTGCGGCGCTGGTTAGCGCGCCGACCTGAGAAGGGAAAGCCATTCCCGTCGTGTCGCACAGCGTTACACCGTGAACGCCTTCCGCGGCGAAGCGGTCCATCCATCGAAGCACTTCCGATTGTTCGATGTCTGCCGCCTTCACGGGGTCAAGACCGACGGCAATAAGCATGACGGCACAGATTGCGACTGGTGCGCCGCCCCCTGCCAGCGACTCGAGCAAACCGCCAAAACAGAAGGCGATAAGCACCGCCTGGACACGTGTGTCGGGACTTACCTGCGAAAGGCAATTCCGAAGCACCACATCATGACCGCTTGTTTGAGTGAGCTTGAAGACCCAAATTGCATTGATGCCAATCCAGATAATCGGGAAGAACCCTGTTGATGCACCCAAGGCTGCTGTGCTGCCGGCCTGCACGACCGGCATCTGGTACACGAATATTGCGACTGCCAGCGAGCAAACAAGCGCGCATAGTGCCGCCCACCTCGCTTGAACTTTGAAGACGCCAAGAAGCACGAATAAAACCGCGAGTGGAAGCGCTGCGGCCGCGGCGGATGCGCCGATGGACCCCGCCAGTGGGCTATAAATTTGTTGATACATGAATGTCTCCGAGCCTGGTTGTGGAGGCTTTTTCTACTATGTGGCTCGAATCTACTAAAGAACGCATCCCAGCATGAAATACTGATTTCAACTACGGGGTATAGAAGGCTTCTATGTCCTCCCCACCTGCCTTGACACCCTGCCTTGGTGCCCGCTAATGTGGCGCCGGGTCAGTCGCAAGTCACCGTTCAGGTCAGCGATGACCACGCTTCCCCCTTTCCTGCGCCTCAGTTGCAAATCGCATCGCCTTCGAACGCATCAGTTCGTTGGCCTACCTCAGGTCAACGCGATTGAACCGGGAGCAGCGGCGTAGCAACACTCCACATTCTTCGAACATGTCTAAGTCATCCTCCCCTTTGCATGTGGTATTTCTGGACCGCACGACGATTCCGCCGGCAACCGTACTCAAAGAACTTCCGTTCAGTCATACGCTCACGGTTCACGATGCAACAAGTCCCGATGAAGTAATCGAGCGAATTCGCGAGGCGGATATCGTCGTGACGAACAAAGTAAAGTTGGGCGCCGAAGCTCTTGAACAAGCGAAGAACCTCAAGCTCATCGCAATCGCCGCCACTGGAACTGATAACGTCAACCTAGCGGCATGCGACAAGCTGGGCATCTCGGTAACCAATGTTCGCAATTACGCTGTGCACACGGTCCCGGAGCACACATTCGCACTGATTTTTTCGTTGCGTCGCAGTCTCGCGGCATATCGCTCTGCTGTTCAGGCAGGACGCTGGCAGGAGTCCGGACAGTTCTGTTTTTTTGACTATCCGATTAAGGATTTGGCCGGGTCGACGTTGGGCATCGTCGGTGATGGCGCCCTTGGCAAAGCGACAGCAGCTATCGGTCGCGCCCTGGGACTTAAAGTGCTCTTCTCGGCGTTCAAGGGGCGCGGTGATATGGGCGCTTTGTACACCCCTTTCGAGAAGGTTTTGGAAGAGTCGGACATCATCACGCTCCATTGTCCGCTTATCGATGCGACCCGTGACCTCATCGGCGACGCCGAGTTCGCGAAGATGAAGCGACGTCCGCTGCTCATCAATACGGCGCGAGGCGGACTGGTCAACGAGGCGGCGCTTGTTCGAGCGTTGAAATCGAACCAGATTTCTGGCGCTGGCTTCGATGTTGTTACGCAAGAACCATTGACCTCCGACAATCCGTTTAATGAGATTTTGAACCACCCTGCGTTTATTCTGACGCCTCATATTGCGTGGGCGAGCGAGGAAGCGATTCAATCATTGGCTGACCAGTTGATGGATAACGTGACAGCGTACGTTCAAGGGACGCCTCGCAACATCGTGAACGCACCCATCGCTCGATAAGCGGCAGCTGCGTCACGTGAGGTGTCGCCTCTTCAACGGTCGAAGAGGCGCCGATTGACGCGATGAACTGCGGATACACGTCTGCGCAATGGGCATCGACTCTTCGGCCCGGCTTGCACCCAGTCGGCTTCCTCGCAGCCGCGCCCGCCGCATTCGACTTCGGTCGCGCAAGACCGAACTTGCAATACACTCGCTCTACGGCCATTCCTTAGAGCTTCGCTCCGCCATGTCGAGCTACTTCCACTATGACCTGCAGTCCCTGCGACTTTTCATCGTCGTCGCAGAACTTGGGAGCCTCACCAAGGCCGCTGAACGGACGAGCCTCACCCTCGGAGCTGTGAGTAAGCGGATTGCAGACCTCGAGCGAAGCGCTGGATGCACGCTTCTGCTCAGGCAACCGCGCGGTGTCGAACTGACCGGCGCAGGCAAAGGGCTCTTGGCACATGCGCGGCAGGTTGTTGAGCGGGTCAACCGCATGGCCACGGAGATGAGCGATTACGCGACGGGGGTCCGAGGCCATGTGCGGATGTGGGCGAACACATCTGCGATTGTGCAGTTCCTCCCCGTCGATGTCCGCATGTTTCTCACAGATAATCCGAGCGTAAAAATCTCGCTAGAAGAGCGCCTCAGCGGCGACATCATTGCAGCGGTGCGCAATGGCGAGGCCGACATCGGAATTTTTGCGGACAATGTTCCAGCCCTCGGAATCGAAAAGGCGGTCTATCGACGCGACAAGCTGGTGCTGCTCGTTCCAAACGGTCACCCGCTCTCAACGAAGCAGAGCGTTTCCTTTGTCGACACCCTCGATTACGAGTATGTAGGCTTGAATGAAGGAAGCTCCCTTCTTGCTCGTTTGCTGGCGGCCGCTTTCTCGGCGGAGCAAACCCTGAAGGTTCGCATTCAGGTCAGTAGCTTTGACGGCATCTGCAGAATGATTGAACAGGGCCTGGGAATCGGCGTGCTCCCGGAGGCGGCCGTTCGCAACGAGATTCTCGCCGCCGGACTTCGTCAGGTCCAGCTTCTCGACGATTGGGCAGACAGAACCCTGTTCATCGGTACCCGGTCGATAGAGGCACTGTCACCTGAAGCCACCCGGCTGTTCAACTTCATGTCCGGTCGCACCAACGCATAGCCGCGACCCTTTCCATTCTGGAAAGGGTGCTTGAAGAATCTTCGATTTTCACGCCAAGCGGTTTGTTTCAAAGTGAAGCATCGGCTAAACGATGCTTCACAGGAGACAACCGTGCAAAAAAAGCCGCTCGAAGGCATTCGCGTGCTGGAGATGGGCCAACTCATCGCTGGCCCCTTCGCTGGAAAGATGCTCGCCGAATTCGGCGCACATGTAACCAAAATAGAGCCCCCTGGAGTCGGGGACCCTTTGCGCAAATGGCGTCTGCTGCATGAAGGGACGTCGGTTTGGTGGGCCGCCCAATCACGCAATAAAGAGTCCCTAACGCTCGACCTTCGCTCGCCGGAAGGCCAAGAGGTCGCACGCAAGCTCATTTGCGAAAGCGACGTTCTCGTCGAGAACTTTCGTCCCGGCACCCTCGAAGGCTGGGGGATGAGTTGGGACGAACTCCATGCGCTCAACCCACGTTTGGTCATGCTCCGGGTGTCCGGCTACGGTCAGACCGGGCCCTACCGCGACCGCCCGGGCTTCGGCGTTGTCGCTGAGGCCATGGGTGGCCTGCGGCACCTTAGCGGCGAACCGGGTCGCACGCCGGTTCGAGTCGGCGTGTCTATCGGCGACTCCCTGTCCGCGCTACATGGCGTGATTGGCATCCTGCTGGCCTTGCGTCACCGCGACCAAAACGGCGGCGACGGCCAGATGATTGACGTTGCTCTTTACGAGTCCGTCTTCAACATGATGGAGAGCCTGCTGCCCGAATTCTCTGCTTTCGGCGCGGTACGCCAACCCGCAGGAAGCAGCTTGCCTGGTATCGCACCATCTAATGCATATCGCTGTGCCGACGGCAAATATGCGCTCATCGCTGGAAATGGCGACAGCATCTTCCGTCGCCTCATGGACCTCATAGGACGCCGGGACCTCGCTGACGACCCCGCTTTAGCCCAGAACGATGGTCGAGTAAAGCAGGTTGAGCGCATCGACGCTGCAATCGGCGAATGGGCTGTCCGCCAGCCGCTCGAGGACGTCCTCGCCGCGCTCAACGAGGCGCGAATCCCCGCAGGAAAGATTTACGACGTCGCGGATATTGCCCAAGACCCTCATTACCAGGCTCGAGACATGATTCTCGAGGCCAAATTGCCCGATGGGACACCCGTTCAAGTTCCGGGAATTGTTCCGAAACTCAGCGCCACTCCAGGAACGGTTGACTCTTTCGCACCGACGCTCGGCGAGCACACGGACGCCGTACTGGAACGAGTTGGAATCGACCAAGCAACGCGAGACGCATGGCGTTCTCGCGGCATCATCTGAGAGGACCGCTGCAATGAACGGCAAACGCGTTTATATCCAAGAGGTCGCGACCCGCGACGGTTTTCAGAATGAAGCACAGTTCGTCGACACCGATGAAAAGATTGCGCTCATCGACCGACTGAGCGCGTGTGGGTACGCGAAGATTGAAGTCACTTCTTTCACTTCTCCCAAAGCGATTCCCGCACTCCGTGACGCTGAGGCGGTGATGCACGGCATCAAACGTCAGGCCGGCGTCATCTATACCGTGCTCGTACCCAACATCCGGGGTGCGGAGCGAGCCCTGTCTTGTGCGGTGGACGAAGTAAACCTCGTCATGTCGGTCAGTGAGAGTCATAACCGCACAAACCTTCGAATGAGCCGCGAGCAGTCGTTCGCCCAGCTGCGGGACGTCATCGGTGTAGTTAAGCAAACACAGGTGGCAATAAATGTTTCGCTTTCGACGGCGATGGGCTGCCCCATGGAGGGAGCCATCTGCCTGCTTGCAGATACCAGCCCTGTGGCCTTCGGTTCGCTGGGATTGCCGATTTCGCTTTTGTCGAAAGTCACCAACTTGCCGGTGGAGTCCCTCAGCATGATGGTCGGGCGCCAGACACCGCTTCTTGCGCTCTTCGTCCCCCTCATCCTCATTGGGGTCGCAGACGGAAAGCGTGGTGTGAAAGAGGTTTGGCCCCTAGCGGTGTTGGCAGGCGCTGTCTTCGCGTCAGCGCAATGTATCGGTTCGTCGTTTCTGCCGCTTGAGCTTGTCGACATCATCTCAGCCCTTTCCGCGACGTGTGCTGCACTGCTTTTCCTCAAAGTGTGGCAACCCAAATCTGATTTGCGCCTCAGCAGCAGCGGGCAAATGGCTATGTTTCTGTTCAACCAAGCTATGCGCGAAGGCGATGCGTCGTGGAACTGGACGCAAGACAAGATTTTCCGGATGCTGTCAAAACCGTTTCCTGAGAGGGCCGTGGTCCGAAACGGCGTCGTGACACTGGGCGACCGGGGTTTCACCTCGAAAAACCTTCGCGAGGCGGCCCTCGAATACGAGGCATGGAATCAGGGGGCTTCAATGCCCGTCAAAGGGTACGAGATGTTCACATCTAGTCTGCATGTCGTCTGGGACAACAACGGGCATCTCGAAGACTTGGAGCCAATTCCGCAAACCGTCGCGAAGTATGGTGATGGCTTCACGGACATCTATGACTGGATTCAGAAGCGCGGTACCGGAGACTTATCTGAAGAGCGGCAGAAGCACGCGAATCACGAACGCGCAGAGGACACTGTGGCGAAGGCACCGCGTGGTGGCAAAGGACGAGTCTCCCACAAGATGCATCGGGAAATGGCCGTGGCTCAGGGCGTCAAGCCGTCGGTCAACAGTCGGCCGGCACGGAAGGCGGCAATCGCGACAAATGGTGCCGAAGATTCGAACGCGCTTATGAAGAGGATTCGTGGGGACAAGGCGACACCGCCGTCGCCGTTGCCGCGAGCCAATGTCGAACCAAACGCCGCACTGGTGGACGATGCGCAAGAACTAGACATTGATTTTTAGTCTGCAGGGGGGTCAAAATCGCCCGAGAGGCCTATGCCACCTGGCTTTGGACCGCTTCTTCGGTTTTTGCTGCTCAAAATGCGATTTTTCTCGGGCTAGGGGGTCGACGGACCCGTCCGAAGCGTTCCCGACAAGTCTGTAACTCTTGCCCTGTAAGGGATTTCGGCGATTCTAGGCTGACTCAGGAACGCTTCTAATGTTGGTGAACAGCATGTGTTGATTCAACGAAAGCCGCGCTCGCATTGCGAGCGCGGCTTTTTTTGCGCTCCAGATCCGTCGCGCGGAGTGAGCCGGTCTACCTGCCGCAAAGTTTCGATCCCTTGCACGCTAAGTCTTCCGGGACCGGGCCGGCGAGGGCGGGCCGTCCAGGCGCCGTCAGACCTGTGGACAACCTTGTTGGCAGCTCGTTGTGTTTACTGTTGGCGCTTTCTGAATAAGTACCCGACCATCGGAAAAGGGCTCGAAGTTGTCCCAGGCTCAGGCCGGAATCCGGCTCGCTATACCGAACTTGTCTCGTGCGTAAACCTCTGACGGAAAAGGCGCATCGCCGGTTATCCACGGATTTGCGGGGGGCTTGTTAACTACTACCACGTATACATATGAACTTTCCCGTTTACGTATACAAGGTGCCGTTGCTGCCCGAAACCCCGGCATTCATGCGTCTCATCGCTTTGAAAATTCCGAAGCGAACTGATCTCAGACACTCGCGCCATGCACTTGCCGCAAGCGCTCTCGACTGTTACTCAAATGCAGACGCATCGCGGCGCGCGCGTCATCGGAATCCTGGCGGACGATCGCCTGATAAATCGCCTTGTGTTCGCTCAGCACCGCGCGCAATCGCTCGAGCTGATCCAGCTCGGCGAGCTCCGGCGGCCTGAGCCGCGTTCGCGGACTGACGGCGCGGCCCATCTGGCTCAGCACGTCGTAGAAATAGCGATTTCCGCTCGCACGCGCGATCTGCAAGTGAAACTCGACATCGTGCTGCAGCACCGACGTGCTGCCGTTCGCCATCTGCGCTTCGAAACGCTCGAGTGCGGCTGCGATCTGCTTCAGATGCGCATCGGTGCGCCGGCTCGCCGCGAGCGCCGCCGCCGCGCCTTCCAGATCGATGCGAAACTCGATAATCGCCATGATGTCGAGCAGATTCGACAGATCCGCGTCCGGCAGGCGCACCGGCTCGCGATCCTCCGACGCGCGGATGAACGTGCCGATGCCATGACGCGTCTCGACGACATTCGCCGCCTGCAAGCGCGATACCGCCTCGCGCACGACCGAGCGACTCACGGACAATTGCTTCATCAGCGCGACTTCGGTCGGAATCTTGTCGCCGGGACGCAGGATTCCGTGCTCGATGTCCGCGACGAGGCTCGCGACGACTTTATCGGTGAGACTGGCCATGCTGGTTTTGCTTGTATTGATGGTTGATGGAGAAGTCGGACGACCTGCCGGCGTGTGTCATCATGACTCCGACTGGCGCCGCGTGAAATGCCTCGCGGATGTCCGACAACACATCATCCCGATGGCCGATGATTTCGTCAAATCGCTGCTACGCATGTCTTCGATGGAACAAGATATAAGACATCGTATAAGTATGAATAGATGTTTTCGGACAAAAATGTCGAAAAATCAAGCAAATCAGGGTTTACGCCGCTGTCATCAAACCCTAGACTAACAGTACTCTGTGTTAAGACGTCTGATAACTGAATGTGATCGGACGTACCGCTTTCCAAACAGATCGCCGCCGTCACAGGGAGTCGTCATGCCGTCATCTTCACCGTATCAACCGCTGCCCAACACATTCCGAACGTCGCTGCGCGAGCGCAAGCGGCTCATCGGCTGCTGGATGTCGCTCGCGAGTCCGGTCGTCACCGAACTGATCGGCGTGGTCGGCTTCGACTGGATGCTGCTGGACGCCGAGCACGCGCCGAATGACGCGCTCACGCTCATTCCCCAGCTGATGGCGCTCAAGGACAGCCCGAGCGCGCCGGTCGTGCGGCCGCAGGCCAACGATCCCGTCGCGATCAAGAAACTCCTCGACGCGGGCTTCGTCAATTTCCTGATTCCGTTCGTCGACAGCGCCGCCGATGCCGGGCGCGCCGTCGCCGCGACGCGTTATCCTCCGCATGGCATCCGCGGCGTGTCGGTCGGGCATCGCGGCAACCGGTACGGCACGGTGCCGAACTATCTCCAGGTTGCGAACGACAATATCAGTGTCGCCGTGCAGATCGAGAGCCGCGCGGCGGTCGAGGCCATCGACGAGATCATCGCGGTCGAAGGCGTCGATGCGCTGTTCGTCGGTCCGTCGGATCTGGCGGCGGCTTACGGTCATATCGGCAACCCGAATCATCCGGACGTGCAGGCCGTGATCGCGCATGTGTTCGAGCGCGCGCACGCGGCCGGCAAGCCGAGCGGCATTCTCGCGCCCGTGCAGGAGGACGCCGAGCGCTATCTCGCGCTGGGCAGCACGCTGGTCGCCGTGTGCGCGGATCTGGGCATGCTCAGGAACGCCGCGCAGGCCGTGAAGAAGCACTTCATCGCGGACTGAGCGTCACGCTCGACGTCGCGGCATCGAACAAACTCATCAAGGAGCGATACATGCAAAAGGCAGGCTTCATCGGACTGGGCATCATGGGCAATCCCATGGCGGCCAATCTCGTCAAGAACGGCGTCAAGCTCGCCGCGTTCACGCGCAGCGGCGTGCCCGCCGAGCTCACGCAGGCCGGCGCGACGGCCTGCGACTCGCCCGCCGCCGTCGCCGAGCAAGCCGATGTGATCTTCATCATGGTGCCGGACACGCCTGACGTCGAACGCGTGCTGTTCGGCGAGAACGGCGTTGCGAGCAAGCTGAAGGCAGGGCAGATCGTCGTCGACATGAGCTCGATCTCGCCAATCGCCACGCGCGAGTTCGCGGCGAAGGTGCGCGAGAAGGGCGCGGACTACATGGACGCGCCGGTTTCCGGCGGCGAAGTCGGCGCCAAGGCGGCCTCGCTCACGATCATGGTCGGCGGCGCGCAGGCGACCTTCGACAAGGTCAAGCCGCTCTTCGACATGATGGGCAAGAACATCTCGCTGATCGGCGAAGTCGGCGCGGGGCAGGTCTGCAAGGTCGCCAATCAGGTGATCGTCGCGGCGACCATCGAGGCGGTCGGCGAGGCGCTGCTGCTCGCGTCGAAGGCAGGCGTCGATGCCGAGAAGGTCCGCACCGCGCTGATGGGCGGTTTCGCGTCGTCGCGCATTCTCGAAGTGCACGGCGAGCGCATGACCAAGCGCACGTTCAATCCGGGCTTCCGCATCGAGCTGCATCAGAAGGATTTGAATCTGGCGCTTGCGACCGCGCAGTCGCTCGGCGTCGCGCTGCCGAACACCTCGACGTGCATGCAGTTGTTCAATGCGTGTGCGGCGCACGGCGGCAAGGCATGGGATCACTCGGGCATGGTGCGCGCGCTCGAGATCATGGCGAATCACGAGATCGGCCAGAAAGCGAAGTAACGTCGACGGCGTCGCGGCTTGCGCGACGAATCGATGATGGCAGGAACGACGAAGCCGGCGCGAGCCGGCTTCTTTGTTTTCGCGGGTCGCGAAGGTGGTTGGGTATAGTCATCAGACGTCTTTGTGATGCTCGTCCTTGCGTCGGTTGTTCATCCGATAACCAATTTAAACCATTGTTTTAAATGTATTTTAAGTTGAAATCGTAAACCCCATCTTGGCTGTGGAAGGAGATCGACATACAATGTCATCAGACAACGTAATTCATCGATGTCACTGACAGGATCGCCCTCATGTCCACGAACCCGAACGCCACTCCCAAAGTCACCGAATTGCGCGTCGTGCCGGTCGCCGGCCGCGACAGCAT
>NZ_FCOA02000062.1 GCF_001544875.2 Caballeronia hypogeia | reverse complement strand
CTGTCCGTCCTGCGGGGAGCGGTTCCGCTCCTCCCGGGCGTTCGATGCACACCGCACCGGTCCGTATGGTTCCGTAGGCCCGAATGGCCGCCATCTGCCCTCTCAACGCCGCTGCAAGACGCCTGCGGAGATGCATACCGATGGAATGAGCCGGAATGGCCGGGGGCTGTGGGTAACAAAAGCGTTCGGAATGCCCCTCCGTAGCGACCTAGGAGCCGCTCCCAAGGCCGAGGTAAGGGGCGAGTAGCCGGGGGCAATTCCGACCCGTCCTAGCCTCGTGCGCGTTACGCACGCGCGCGCACCAAAGAAAACCCGCCGTATTAGGGCGGGCAAATCCAAGAGGCTATACGCGCCATGCGCGGCGCAGCGGGAGTATGTGCAGGGCGAGTCCTATAGGCAAGCACGGAGGTGAAATACAGCGTTTCACTAACCTTTACGCCTTATCCGGCCAGATTGGGAGGGATGGAGCTAATTCGCTCCTCTTTTTTGGACATAAGGATTAAATAACTGGGACCGGTCGGGGTCCCGTGCTTACCGCCCGCAGTTTTAACCCCCCGCCCCATATCCATTAACGCTCGCTATCCCTGGAAAGGAATAGATTGATTTATCCTAGCATTCACGCCGATTCCGGCCACCATTCTCAGTACCAGACAACACCTCGATTCATAGAATGGGAACTAGAGGCAACCGTAGTAACTGTGCCGAAATTAATGCTCAAACAGGCCGGATGGAAGAAAATAAAATATCCAGTGTTGCGCATATCGGCAAAATCATATGTGGATACCGAGACCGGGGAAATTATCAAGAAACGTGATATGTTTAAGCTTCGGTACCCAGTCCCACAGAATACTGGGCTGAAGTTAATCGAGCAGCTACGCGTAATCAATAGCCTGAGCAAGAAAGCTAAGGAGTTGTGTTTATTCCTATTGAAGATGCGTAACAATCGCGGTTCTTTCGTACTTCCTCTCTCGGCCCTTCTGAATGGCTACATTAATCGTAACGGAGCAATTACCCGTATGTGTAGAGCAAGAGCACAACACGGTAAGCTAATCACCGAAATAGCGCAGGCTGGAGTAAT
This sequence comes from Caballeronia hypogeia, assembly GCF_001544875.2. Classification (GTDB taxonomy): domain Bacteria; phylum Pseudomonadota; class Gammaproteobacteria; order Burkholderiales; family Burkholderiaceae; genus Caballeronia; species Caballeronia hypogeia. The sequence goes on along the minus strand of NZ_FCOA02000062.1, from coordinate 10,557 downwards.
AGCTAACGAGCAGGCGCTAGGTACTCTGTTCCAGAGACATGGTCATAACACTCCGCAGGCAGTGCTAGAAGAAGCAGCAATATGGTACGGGTGGCCTGGAATTTTTCAGGGAAAGGCTCTATGGGCTAATTGAGTCTCCGACTCGCAATGTTTACTACTACAAGCAATCGCCCGGAAACCCCTGTCAAGCCTAGAAAGTCGGTCTCAAAAACTGGTCTTCCCATCCAGAAAATTGGCCGATTTTTCTTGGCAAATTTAGGCAATCCAGAGGTGAACGATCCTCCAGATGACATCAATAGTGATATTCAATATTGCTATCCCAGCTTGAACTAATAGCTCCGCCGTTTTAATCACTAGATCAATTGTTTTTAAGGATTTCTTTACCAAACGGACGAGCACAACCACTGCGATAAGTGCAGATATCATTTTATCCCTCGATAAGGATAATTAAGCGAACTAGGATCCTTGGGTAAAAGGATTCCTTCCTTCCGCTCAAAGGAAGGGGAAAGCGAAAACTCGGTGAATTCGTTTGATTTCCTTAGACGAGAAATATAATCTGATTAAATCCTCGTAGTCGTTACGGTGTGTTGCACCACCTATAAGGCATCGTTCGTGCCAAGTCCTGCCAAGGCCCAATCCATGGGATGTGTCGTGGTAGAAACATTTTTTCGTCCCTATGTTGCAGGGCGACATTCGAATTTTTGTTTCACTTTTGATACTCGGTGGTCATATGAATTGGAGCGGGTTCCAATAGTTTTGGGTTAGCAACTTATGTGGCCCCGATATTCCATACTATATCTGGTAGTTAGGCACCGTTGATCGTCCACTAATAGAGATTTAGACTTGTATCGTATCTTTCCCCGAACTAGATGCGAAAGCATCCACTTTTGTTGCGCGGGACTCGTGGATACGGTGCGCAACGGCACGGCCGCGCTTGGCGGATGGCGGCAGAATACCGCCGTGCGGGTTTGGGACGGCGTGTGCCGTTATCGCGCGTCGGGAATCTTGTATGTAACGGCCATGAAAATTCGGGCATGAAAACTATTGGCGGCGTGGCTATCGAAATGATGCTGGAGCACGCAGGCGGGAACCAAGTCCTAGCGGCGGAGTACTTCGGTGTTAGCCGCTCGACACTGGCAGAAAGATCAAACAACACACGATAGCAGCCCCGCAGGCGGGATCACAGACCGCGTGAAAAGGCCCGCAGAAGCGGGCCAAGAACACGTCTAGAATTCTATGTGTTAGGCTAGCCTTGACACGCGCCGTGCATATCAATGCGGCCAGTGCTGCACAGCCAACGCGACGTACGCGGCGGCCATGACAAGATACAAAGTTGCTGTATCCATGTGTCCCTCCCTTCAAGTTGGTGGCATGTGGAACACGGAGAGGTCCGCTCGAAGCTTCCTAGGGCCATTGAGCGGTCCCCTCTCCCCCATTCAAAAACGGCCCCTTGCGGGCCGTTTCTCTTTGGAGCGCCCCACATCGACGCCCCGGAGACAACTGTACCACCTACCGTATTTTTCTTGCCCTACCTCCCGTGCGTTGGCGCGTAGATACGGCCTGTTGTGGCCCCCAATCCCGTGGCCCCAAGCCCATGGCTTTTCTGAGCCCCAAGCCCGTGACTTTTCTGCGACTTCGACGTCGCATTCCGGGGCGCACGCTGTCGAGTAGGTGGCCGTAACTGTCTGAACGACCCGCCGCTAACGTCGCCGGATACCGCATGAATTGATTATGCGACCTTTTGAAATTCGGCGCTCCATAGACTCATTTACTCAAATACACCTTATCCTCATGTGCTATCGTTGAGTAACAGAAACACCTACTCAGGAGGCCGAATGCGCGTTATAGCGGTGCTGAATCAAAAGGGCGGGGCCGGTAAGACCACGATTGCCACGCACCTAGCCCGGGCCATGCAGCTAGCCGGGTCGGACGTTCTCCTGGTGGACTCGGACCCGCAGGGGAGCGCCCGGGATTGGGCCGCCGTCCGAGAGGACCACCCCGTACCCGTGGTCGGTATCGACAGGCCCACAATAGACCGGGACCTTAAGAGCATTGCCCGAAAAGACTATGTCGTTATCGACGGCGCACCGCAGGCGGCAGACTTGGCCGTATCCGCGATCAAGGCAGCGGACTTTGTGCTTATCCCGGTCCAGCCCTCGCCCTATGACATTTGGGCTACCTCGGACCTCGTGGACCTCGTAAAGCAGCGCATTGAGCTAACGGACGGAAAGATGCAGGCCGCTTTCGTTGTCTCCCGGGCCATTAAAAACACGCGCATCGGGGACGAGGTAATAGGCGCACTGGAGGGTTACGGCCTCCCTATCCTCAAAACCCGGATTACACAGAGGGTTAGCTACCCGAGCACGGCGGCCTCCGGGACAACCGTACTGGACACCGAGCCGAACGGCGACGCGGCTAACGAGGTCCGCGCGTTGCTTGAGGAACTAACACAAAAACTCAATTGAGTAAAAGGGGGTAGATGAGTATGAATACGGGAATGAAAGCGGGCAGGCCGTCCCGCGACAAGAAAGCGGCTACCTTGGCCTCCCTGCGGGACGAAAAGGACGAGGTACGGGTTAATTTCAATCTGAGCCGGGAGGAGCATATTAAGCTCAAGGTCCACGCGGCCAAGGCCGGTACGACTATCTCCGAGGTTCTACGTGAGTATGTGCGCAACTTGAGTGAATGAGTAAATGCATTAAAACTCAACATTGGGAGCGGCAATGGACGACTTTATTACCCATATCGCAGCGGAGCTAGTCAAGCATGCGTGGGTTGTGATCGTGTTTATTGCCGTGCCGGTCGGAGCGGTTGTTGGGTTTCTTGTTCAATTGAGGACGCTGAAAAAGCTGCGGCTGGACATCGAAAAATTGCGTAACGAGCTACAAAACGCGCAGAAAGTAAGCCGGGAGCTAGACCTAAAAATACAGAAATTGACTGGCGAGGAGCAGCGGCAAAAAATTGAGGACAGCGGCCTTGTGCGTTCGGACGTCATCCAAATGCGGGACTTGGTAGCTAGATTAAAGGTATCGCAAACAGCCGTCCTCGAAGAAACCGCACCCTCAAACACGAATCTAGAAGCCATTTCGGACGGCCTAACAGCGCTACTTCTTTACATCCTGGCGACAGGAGCCTTTGTACGTTTGGTGTTGTGGGCGTTTGACCTTCTACATTGACCAAATGCAACAAACGGTCTGACGCGCACACGCCTAAAGATTCCCCCCGCCTTTGCCGAGAACTAACGAAACGGACGATTAGTTGCGGCAACCAACGAGGGAAACAATGAAAAAGGCGGTACGGGGAATGGTGGTGCTGGCGGGGCTGGCCGTGTTTGGGACCGCGCAAGCGGCCGATTGGGTGCAGTTCGCCACTATGTCAAAGGGTGGCGGCGCAGTGATTTATGCGGACAACGCGTCGATAAAAAAGCAAACGGGCGGCACGCTAACGGCGTGGATAAAAACGGAGTTCAGGAAGCCGCAAGTGTTAGGCGGCCAGACCTATGTGAGCACCACACACCTAGAGCGCGTGGATTGTTCATCCCGTCAAATATCAACGGGGACAATGATTTGGTACGGCCAGGACGGTGCAGTTGTGCACCAGGAACCGGGCTTCGGACCGATGGGTGAGCCCGCGCCCGAAACAATAGGTGAATCCATCCTGAACCTGTTTTGTCCGACTTGATTTTTATGCGGTACCGCCTGTTAGCGTTAGGCGGCACCGCCGCCGCTTATGGCTGTGAAGTGGGGCTAGACGTACAGAGACAAGAATAACTACTAAGACGCTCGCCTCCCTCCTTGTGATCGCCAGAGAACACATGGCAACGGGTAACACCTTCCGGCAAGAACCCCGATCGTTTCCCCGTGTCACCTCCGGTAGAGCCGGCGCAGACAAAAGCCTCGTTGTAACCGGCAACTGCCCCAACAGATACAGCATTCAGTTTCGAATTCTCGCAAACCGCCTTGCAACTCTGGCCGTTGCCGCCGACCCACTGGCCGGCACTCTGCCCTAACGCGGCCATCGACACTGCCATAAGGCCCATTCCGAACACTGTCTTTAAACTTGCCATATCGCCTCCCTCGTAAGTTATTAGGAACTTCGTTGAAAGGGTTTGGCGAATCATTTGCTTGGTTTGGGCTTTGCTCTGTGCGGAAACGCACAAATCGAGAACGGGCAAAGAACGGCCAATTGCGGCACTGCACAAATTAAGGTAAACAGTGCCAAGGATTTTTATGTCAACCACTAAACAGACGTGCCGAGATAGCGCGTATGCTGCGTTGCACCACGCTTGTATACGGCTAACCCACGCTCCCGGGCGTTGTTAGAGCAGGCGCCCTTGTGGGTCACGTTCGAAGGTGAAGCGGACCGCCTTAACCTTGCGGCCTGCCTTGACGGGTTCCCACTGGATAGCCCAACCGTCTTTCTCGTTTAGCTCTTTCACGGCGGGGTCAATGATCTTACGGCGGATAGCCGCAAAGTCCCCGCGTTGCTTCTCAGTGGCGTCCATCGCGGTAGCGAAGTCCTCAATATCGTACTCGGCCCAACCCGTGGACTTAAACCGCGTGAGTAGCTCCAGCAACCGCCACGAGTAGGCAGACCGCAGAGCCGTAGCCTGTTGGAGTTGGTACGTGGTGAAGTTCTTTTTCAGGCCGAACAGGGCGGGGAGTAGCTCGGGCCACCACGCCAGCTCTACCCACGCCTCGCCCTCGTGATACGTGCATCGGCCAACCCAACGCATATCGACCCGTAGCGGTTTGAGAGGTTGCCCGCTCCGCTTGTGCGCCGGTTCAAAGAACGTAATGGACCGCTTGTACAAGTCCTTGGCCGCACCCTGTAGGGCCTCGTAGGAGGCGTTAGCTTTGACGCCGAACGATTCCGCGTACTCCGCCGCCGTTATCTTGGTCTTGGGGAGGTCTCCGGCATTGAGGGCGCGGCGGCTATCGAGCTTGCTAACCGCGAGCATAACGAGTCGTTTCTCCGCCAGTGTGAGGCCGTGGCCCGCACGAGCAAGGGCGTTAGCCATCGTTACCCAACGCTCTCCCGTAGGGGCTTTGATTTCTTCTAGGTCCATTCTGCCGTTCCCCGTGTATTTCTGCCGTGGACGAAAGAATGGCAGAAAACGCAAATTCTGCCAACTTATTTTAAAGGCAGATTAGCCCGGAACTAGGCAGAAGAGCCACCTAAGCCTGTGGATAGCACCCGGAAAAAGGCAGACTAACCCGGAAAAAGGCAGAGTTGACACGGAAAAAGGCAGAATAGCTCCCCGCAAAGCCTTACGGGGTAAGGGTTCCAGCCCTCTATAAACAAGGAAAAACTATCTAAAAAGGAAGACGCCTACCGCATCCCGTAGCCAACCCGGAAAAAGGCAGAATAGATTGACGCTCTTGGTGTACCCGCGTCCCCATTGACAAGCCGGACAACTCTACGAGTTGCCCCACCTTGCCAACAGGTCCCCTCGCGGCGTGGGGCCTACGGCGTGACTCGCTGCGCTCGCCCGATTGAGAGACGCGGCAAAGTCAAAACTACGGGCATAAAAAAAGCCCGCCGACAGGGGCGGGCCTAACCAGATGAAGCTACAACACGCGCCCACCCACTTCCTAGGGCGCACGTTCAGAGTAGTACGGGAGCCGCCAATAAAAAAGGCCCGCCGGGTGAGAGCGGGCCCAAGGAGATGAACTCTCCCACACTTTACGCGCGCTCAACTCACGAGCGCCCCGGTAACGTAGCAATCGGTTTGCCTAGATTGTGCAGACAAAAAAAGCCCGCTTCCGAGAGCGGGCCAGTCGAGGGATTTATATGCGTTCCCCTGAACGCGCAATTCCAGCGTATGCCGACGCGTGGTAAGCGATCAAGTAACGCCCTTATCGGCGTTCCTGCGGTCCCAAAACGTCCCCTCTGCAAGCTCGGTCCCGGCCTGGCGGAGCTCGTCCTCAATCCTCGTGCGGCTCGTCACGGGGCGCTTTGGCCTCCTCCTCCTCCTGTTCAATCTGCGCGCGCTCCTGAGCGTCTATCTCGGCTTGCGTGTACGTGCGCTGGAGTTCACCGCGAGCACGAGCAACCGCCGTAATCAAATCCCCGTGCAGATCAACGTAGTTTTCCAAGGACCGCCGCACCACGTCCGAAGTCGTTTTCTTGGTCACGAATTGGAGCGTTTCGAGTTGCTCCATAAGGCGCACGGGAATGCGTACGTGTAGCACCTGCGTGTCCTCGCCCTTTGGCCGACCGCGTTTCTTGGCGCCCTTCGTCTGTTCTGCCATAGCCCCTCCTTCTCTCTAATTGCGTAACAGCATGATTTTACGTGATTTGTAGCACGCAATCCACGCCGCTAACACGAAAGCTCGTAAGACAGGCGTACCAAGTCGTTGTTTAGAGGAAACACTCTAGGTATTTATATTTTTTGTGATACAAATAACAGATATTATTCGTTCTGTAGTTACCGGCGCTAACGGGGAGACCCGAAAAGACCGGGGGTCCGGAGAGAAGTCCCGAGAGGGAAACCAAAAAGACCAGCTAACCCGGTTGCGCGGGGGATGAAACAGGCCCCTCGGCTTTGACGGTACAAGCCATCTGCCAGATAAAACGCGAGCGACCGACGAACGAAGGTTCGTTAAGGCGGTTCAGACGAGCCCCCTTAATCAACCCACGAGGCAGCAACGATGACCAAACGAGCAACCCAGGCAACAGCCTTCGGAAAGGCAACCACGACCCGCGTAGTTTTCAGCAGCGTGCCCCGACCGATGGCATCGACCGAGACGAACCCGAAAGGCAGGATGAACCGCGCAGCACGGCGGGCGGCGGCGGATAAGAACCTCATCGCGGACATGCTCACGCAGCGCGCGCAGATGCCCCGCCCGCAGTAACGAATAACGACCAAAAGCCCGCCGTGCTGCCTACATAGAAGGCGACGCAGCGCGGCCACAATTAAGTACCTAACGAGAACGGCCAAGAATGACCAAGTATCAAGAAGCGCTGCGGGAAGTTATGACGGGGGATTGTTTCGCGGGTTGCATGATCGAGGGGCAGGAAGTCACGCCCGCGAGCATTGCGGAGGATATGGCGGTATTCGCGGACGCTATCCGCCGCCAGTTGGAGAACCTCTCCAGTATCGGCCACTACCCGGAATTGCTTGCCGAGGCTATGGACGAGCTAGCAACGAACGCGGGCATTCTGCGGACCTTGGCCGAGGCGCGGGTAAAGCTCGTACTGGCGGCAGAGGCGGACGGCCTGTGTATCGTGGCCGCCCCCGAGGGGGCTACGCTGCACTGATCCCGCCAGATACCCGAATCCGGGCGCAAGCTCGGCCCCGCCCGCCTACGGCGTGTCCCTCGGGGATGCACCCAGGCGGGTTTTCTTTTTGTCCTTCGGTTTACCTACCACCTACAGGAGTTCTTATGCGTAAGGGAGTGATTCCCGACAAGCCCTATGCGGACGCGGACGACCGCACCGTATCCGCCAAGGTTTCCCCCGAGTTCCAAAAGCGCCTCCGCGAGTTCGCCGTCCAGCTCGACACGAGCGTGAGCACGCTTATCAAGACCGCCCTATCTAACTACATGGAAGGGGCGCACTAATGGCCGCCGGTTTGCGCATTTGGTCAGCCAACGGTGAGCTAGTCCTTGATGCGTCCCACCGGGTCATGCGGATTATCGACGTAGCTATGTTGGTAGGCGGCGTCAACGGACAAGTCCAGTCGGACCTCCTCAAACAGGGCGGGGGTATCTCGTTTCAACCGAATTCCTACATCGGCTATTTGAGCGGGGGCCTGATACACCCTACGTTCGCCATCAATACGAGTACCGGGGTTATTAGCTGGACGTGGGCCGCAAAGGCTAACGGTAGCTTCGATACGTATCAGGAGGGGCCGATGTACTACTTTGCGTACTAATGGAGACCGCATGATTAAGAAAGATTGGATTGTGCCGAGTACCGGCGCACTGGCAACGGTCCACGTAGTGGCACAGGTCCAGCTCGACTACTCGGGCAGCAACACGCTTACCGCGAGCGTCTCCTCGTTCGTGGACGAGGCCGCATACGCTGCGAACAAGTTTGCAATGTTCGTACAGCAAATCCCGATTGATGGTCTGCCCGCAGACGGCGAGAACCCCCAGGATTACGCGTACGCAAGACTCGTTGAGGCGGTCCCGGACGGCGAGGTAACGCCATACGCGAATCGCCGGGTGTTTGCCCTCGGGGAGATTGTGCCGAACGCCGTAGCGGCACCCGAGTAAACCCACCATATAAAGGCGCTTGCCTCGTCAGAGGCGAAGCCGCTTAAGCCCGTCCACCTGTTAGCCGAGCCGGACGAGGACGTAAACCCAGCGGGTTGCATGTCTGCGACACGCGCCCCTATCTCGGTATCCACTCCACTTTTATTCAGGAATACAAATGAGTTTGCTTCGTAAAAAAGAAACCGCCTCCACCGCAGGCGTCCAGTTCGACATTAACGCGATTGTGGCCGAGGCCCAAGCCCTGCCTAAGGTAGTGCAACGGCCTACGTTTAGAGACGGTGCCGTGTACGCGGACGCTATCGCCCGTTCGGTGGGTATGTGGGCGTACCAGAACGCCGCCGCGTTGAAGTATCAAGGGGATTCGGTGGAAACGCTCACGGCCAAGATTGCGGAGGTTAGCGCGCAGCGCGGCGAGCAGAACCGCATTGCTACGGAGGCGCGACTGGCGATCCATAAGGAGGTTGGCGGGTTTGAGGGGTTGCATATGGCCCGCCTTGCTGGATTGAGTCCGACCGTTGACCCGGATACGTTCGCGCGTCAGCGGGCCGCAGAGGGAGAGGCGCATCGATTGGGTACGGAAATGAACAATCTGCAACCGCAACTCCACGCGGCAAAGCAGCACGAGGCCATTAAGCAAGAAGCGGCGGCTATCGTGGCGGCCCTCCTGTCGGTGCTCGATTAATGCGGGTCCTCAAAGGCTACGCCACTACGTCCGATGTGGACGTGGTAGGCGACATTGTGAGGCCCGAGGGCGTGATGTTTAACAAGATGCCGCTCCCGCTCCTGGGCGGCCACGACCACAAGCTCCCGATTGGTACGGTGGTATCGGCCAAGGCGGACAGCAAGGGCGTGATGATTACGGCGCACCTGATCCCCAAGGGCGAGAGCCGAACGGCGGACGATTGGGCGGCGGCGGCCAAGTACGGGGCGGCACAGGCGTTCAGTATCGGGTTCAGGAGCGCGGGCGCGACGGCCAATAAGCACGGCGGCAAGACCTACGATACGGCGCTCGTACACGAGGTTAGCCTCGTCGTGGTTCCGGCTAACTCGGCGTGTGTGGCTAAGTACGTTGAGACCCCGGACGCGACGCCCGCAGCGGTCAAGCCCGCCCCCGTCAAGCCACAGGCGACCAAGCCAAGCCCCAAGGCCACGGAGGCGACCAAGGCCGTGCGAATCCCCCTGATTCTGATTAGCGGCCACGAGGCCCCGGAGACGCTCCGAGGGATTGAGGAACACAACCAAAGAGCACTGGCGCACAACAAACGCCACGGCCTCTAATTTCACACGTAACGGGCGGCCCACACCACCCACTAAAATAAGGATGACTATGGAATTTGTAATTGACGACAGCATGACGGAAGAATCGTTGAAGCTCTTTATTCGTGGCAAAGAGGCCGCTAACACGATGCTCCGCAAGGACCTCGCAGTAAACGATCGATTGATCGCACAGGCCAAGATTCGCCTCATTAACAAGGACTTGCAAAACGCGGAGGTGGAATGAATCAGGACATTGAATTCCGCCTTAGCCGCGTAGCCCTTGAAAACCTGCACCGCGAGGCCGCAGAGGCGGGGCGCACCGTTGGAAACATGTTCCGTACTAAGGCGTTCGCCCTCGCGGGGGCGGAATGCCCGTCTTTCTCTCTTTCTGGAGGGGAGACAAATCGCGCGTTTAATTGCGGTGTTCATCCGAGCGTGTACGCCCGCCTCGTGCGGGTTGCGGAGCGCATGGGCGTTTCCATGTCCTGCCTCGGGGAGCTTGTGGCCTCGTTCGATATGGTGTCCGCGTGAGTTACCTCTCGGATTATCAGGCGCAGCGCAGACACCTTAGCCGCTTGTGTCGCCTCCTCGGTATCCCGCTATCCGAGCAGGGGCCGGGGCGCAAGGTCCCGCGCCATAACAACGCGCTCCGAGTCGCTATTTTTGACGGGTGCTTGGGTCCCGACTGGCGGGACGTGACGAACGGGAAAAGTGCAGTGGTGTTCGACCAAGAGCTGGCCCGCATGGTGGACACGATGGAAATGCGGAACGGGTACAACCTGGCCGTAGCCCAGGCATGTATCCGGGCCGGTAAGCACGAGGCCAAGCTCGGGCGGGCCGATATGGCAATCCTGCGGGACTCCAAGGGCCGGGTAACGGTGCGGCCTATGACCACCGCCCACCGTACGGCCCGATTCAAGGCCGCTGAGGAGTTTTACGCGGAGGCTCGCCGCTATCAACAATTGCACGAGGAGGCCCGCAGTGACCGGGGATAACAACGTCTGTCCGTCCTGCGGGGAGCGGTTCCGCTCCTCCCGGGCGTTCGATGCACACCGCACCGGTCCGTATGGTTCCGTAG
>NZ_FCOA02000061.1 GCF_001544875.2 Caballeronia hypogeia | reverse complement strand
CAGAAAACCAACGCTGGAGCCTCGCCTAGGAAGCCTTTACCTTGGCTACTGTGCATAAAAACTTTCAGCCGATAATAGAGCGAGGTGGTCGAGAGGTCCGCGTGGCCAAGTGCCGCGCTGGTTTCGCGCAGATCGGCGCCGTGAGCGAGCGCGTGAATCGAGTGGGTGTGGCGCAACCAGTGTGTGCTGGCCTGTTTCAGGCGACGCCCGCTGCCGGCGGTTTCCAACTCCATGACGGCCGCTGCGTCCGAAAAAATGCTCTTGAATATCTTCCCGATTCCGTCCGGCGTGATGGCTCGACCGCCGCGCGCCTGCGCGAGAATCGGCGTGCCTTCGGGGCAGGAAAGGGCGCTTGGAAGCGCGCGCATCGCCAGATTTTCTTCCAGTGTTTCGATGACCGCGGGAGGAAGCAGAACGCTGCGGGTCGAACCGGAACGCCGCGCCGCGGCGACCGACAGACGCCAGACCGGACCGTCCACTCCGGATAGCCGCCCGACGCTCAGCGAGTCCGTGGTGGCGCCGGCCAATTCGGCCCGGCGCAGGCCCGTGGCATAGGCGAGCAGCAGCGCGAGCCGGTCGCGATGCTCCGAAAATGTATAGTCCGCGCGCGTGACAGATTGCAGCACGCTCGCCCACTGGCCGATATCGAGCGTGCGGTTCGCGGATTCAAAGATAGGGGGCGCCATCACCCGCGCGACGTTGGCGAACGGATTTACCGCAAGATAACGCTCGCCGACGAGCCACTCGCACATCGCGCTCAAAATGGCGCGCGCTGTTTCTCGGCTGCGGTCCGACAGCGGCCCGGCGAACGGCCTCCAGTGCGCGAAACAGCGCTCGCCGCGCTGTCTGCCGATCCATCGAGCCGCCGGCTGGGGATTGGGCAGAAAAACGCCGATGTACTCAGCGCATTCTCCGTTATCCAGCGACGAGAACGGCTTGCCCTTTTCCAGCAACGCCCACAGCAAGAGCCGCTCGGCCTCGCGCCGATAAGCACGGCGAGTGTGTTCGCTGGCCGAACGGGCGTCGAGCCACGCGGAAATCGCCCTCTGGTCCGTGGCGAAAGGGTTTGCCGCTTTCCCTCGATTCGACCCTTTGGCGCCGTCGAGCGCATCCGGCACGCGTAACGCTTCAAGCGGCGCCATGTCCACCGCGCGAACATCATCGATGCCGGTGCGTGGCGCGACTGCGGTATCGTCCGCCCGCCATTGCCTGCGCGGCACCACGGCACGCGGGGAAAGCGTGTGTCCTAACGGGTCCGCATGTAGTTGCAGCCAGTCGACCACGCGCTGAGCGCCTCTCGGGCCCAGGCGCGGCACCGCTGCATACCAACGATGCCGCCGGCTTTCGATTATCGCGATCAGATCGGCGATGGTGTTCATTCCGGCAGCCGTCAGCCGTGCCGTGACCGCGGGTTCGAACCAGCCGTCGATCGGGTGATCCGGCTTCGGGTCCTGCGCCAGCGACGCCTCCATGCGCGCGAGCGCTTCCGCCTGACGGCGCCGCAGCCGCGCGTTGCGCGTCGCCCGCCGGTCGAGCACGGGCGAGCTTTGCGGCGGATAGGTTTCCTCGTGAAGGGCCAGCAGTTCCGCTTCGCCATAAACGCCGCCGGGGTCGACCTGCTCGCGGAAATCGTCTAGCGTGGGCACGGCCGAAGCCGGCGGGGGCTCGAAAAGGGGAATGCTGCCGGGGCGCAGCCGCAGCAGATGCGCTGCTTCCGTGTCCCGGGCGCGACGGGCAAGAACCGAGAGCGTGTCGCGCAGCGCATCGATCAGGCGTCGTGTGGCGCGGACATCGACGCCGGCGTCGCCGTAAGAAGCGTGCAACTGCGCCTCCGAAACGCCGTCCAGATAGCCGCGATACAGTGCGAAATGTTGCCGGGTGAGACGGCTGGGCGCGCGAGCACGTGAGCCATCGGTGGCGCTTTCGCGGATGACGCGCGTCGTACGCGCTTCGGCCGGTGTCTGCTGTTCGCTCATTTATCCTTTCTTATCAATCGTTTGCGGCAAGGTTATCAACCAGCTTCGAATTTGACAAGAAAAATGCGTACATCTGATAAGTCGAATTATCAGCATCGAGCGAAGAAAATACTGAAGCCTCCCTTGCCTAAGCCGCGCGCTTGAATGTTCATGCCGCGCGGCGCATATTTTCAGCACGTCCGTCACCGCCATGCGCAGGAGACTCGCTTCGATGCTCGATCCTGTACGCCCCGCCCAGAAACCGCCGGAGCAGGACGACGAGTTCCGGCCGAGCCTGCCGGAGGTGTACGCGTCGGTGCACGTGCCCGAGAGCGGCCGATGGATCCGCCGCTTCCTGGCATTCGCAGGCCCGGGATTCATGATTTCGGTCGGCTACATGGACCCGGGCAACTGGGCGACCGACCTGGCTGGCGGATCGCGCTTCGGCTACACGCTGCTCGCGGTGATCCTCATCTCGAATCTCATGGCGATTCTGCTTCAGGCGCTCTCGGTGCGCCTGGGCGTCGCGACCGGCCGGGATCTCGCGCAGGCGTGCCGCGATCATTATCCGAAGCCAGTGAACATCGCGCTTTGGCTCGCGTGCGAAGCGGCGATCGTCGCGTGCGATCTGGCGGAAGTGATCGGCACCGCCATCGCGCTGCAATTGCTGTTCGGCATTCCGCTGATCGTCGGCGCGCTGCTCACCGCGCTCGACGCCTTCCTCCTGCTCCTGCTGATCAACAAGGGCTTTCGCCTGCTGGAGGCATTCGTCATTGCGCTCCTGGTCGTGATCGCGAGCTGCTTTGCGTTGCAGGTCGCCGCCGCCTCGCCGCCGCTCGCCGATGTGCTGCGCGGTTTCGTACCGTCGCCGCGCATTGTCGCCGATCGCGAAATGCTGTACGTGGCGATCGGCATCATCGGCGCGACGGTCATGCCGCACAACCTTTATCTGCATTCGTCGGTGGTGCAGACCCGCGCTTACGGAAAATCCGTCGCGGCCCGGCGCGATGCGATTCGCTGGGCGACGATCGACAGCACCATCGCGCTCACGCTCGCGCTATTCATCAACGCCGCGATCCTGATCGTCGCCGCCGCGGTGTTCCATGCGAACGGCCATCAGGATGTCGCGGAAATCGGCGACGCGTTCCGTCTGCTTTCGCCGCTCCTCGGACTGAGCATCGCCTCGACGCTCTTCGCCGTCGCGCTGCTCGCGTCGGGGCTGAACTCGACCGTCACCGCGACCCTCGCCGGACAGATCGTGATGGAAGGCTTTTTGCGCCTGCGCATCCCGAACTGGGCGCGACGGCTCATCACGCGCGCAATCGCGATCGTCCCGGTGATCGTCGTGACCGCCATATACGGAGAGAAGGGCACGGGCCAACTGCTCGTGCTGAGCCAGGTGATCCTGTCGATGCAACTGCCGTTCGCCGTCATTCCGCTGGTGCGTTTCGTGTCGGACCGCAGCAAAATGGGCGTCTTCGCCATTTCGCGCTGGACCGGCGCGCTGGCGTGGTTCGTTGCGGGCGTGATCGTCGTGCTGAATGTGAAACTGCTCGCCGATACGCTTCTGCCGTGAGCCCGCGGCGCACCTATCTATATAAGGAGACGCACGCAATGACCGGCACGTTCATCGACATTCCGCTTCGCGACGGCGCGACCGTTCCCGCTTATCTGACGCAGCCCGCGAAGGGATCGGGCCCGGGCATCGTCCTGCTGCACGACTCGCCCGGCCTGGACGATTTCGTCACCAGCGCGGCCGATCTGTATGCCGAAGAAGGATACGTCGTGCTCGCGCCCCGCCTTCCCGCACACGAACCGAAAGCCGGCGGCGTCGCGGCGGAGAATTTCGCGGCGTTGATCGACGCGTTGCGCGCGCTGCCGCAGCATGCGGGCAAGGTCGGCGTGGTCGGCTACGGGCGCGGCGGACGGCTCGCGACGCGCATAGCCGCTCAGGCCGATGTCGATTGCGCCGCCTGCTATTACCCCGACGACCTCGCCGCCTGCCTCTCCGACATCCCGACGATTCGCTGCCCGATCGTGTTTCACTTTCCGGAGCACGGCGCGCACGACGCACGCGAAATCGAAACCGTGCTCGCGGGCAAGCCGCATATCGAGCGCTATGTGTATCCCGGCAGCGCGCCGGGCTTCATCGCGCCGGGTAACGCGCATCATGACAAACCCGCCGCGCTGATGGCGTATTCGCGCACGCTCTCGATGCTGCGTCGCGTGCTCGGACCGATCTTCGACCTCAACCACCTCTGGGAACAGCATTGCTATTTCGAGTTCGCCACGCGCGACGTCGATGCCGTCATGCCGACGATGGTTGCCGAGCCCTACGTCAATCACGTGCCGACGATGACCGGCGGCGTCGGTCACGATCAACTGAAGCGCTTTTACCGGTATCACTTCGTCCACTCGAATCCGGCGGATACGAAGCTGATTCCGGTGTCGCGCACAATCGGCTCGGATCGGGTGGTCGACGAGTTCGTGTTCTGCGCCACGCATGACCGCGAGATCGACTGGTTGCTGCCCGGCCTCGCGCCCACCGGAAAATACTTCGAAGTGCCGATGCTCGCCGTGATCCGCTTTCGCGGCGACAAGCTCTATAACGAGCATATCTATTGGGATCAGGCCTCGGTGCTGATGCAGATCGGCGTGTTGGATCCGCAAGGGCTGCCGGTCGCCGGAAGACAGACGGCTCGCAAGCTGATCGATGAAACCCTGCCGAGCAACCAGCTGATGCCCAACTGGGCGTCCAGCGAAGGCAAACCCATCTGACCTGCAGCGCGGCGCACAATTCAGCGGCCTTTGCATTGCATGGTGTGTGAACTACTCTGAGCACATCGTCGCGGACGAGCAGCATCATCGATGACAGGCATCCACGTAACGATGCGTGGCAATGCTGATTAAATCGAAATCGTCCGCGGGCCGGAGGTTTCATGCGCCGCTCGCCGTTACCCGTCCGATCGATGCCGCTCGCTCATGCGCTTTCGCTCGCGTTCGGCGTCTCCTGCCTCTTTCGTGCGCTGTCCGCGCTCGGCGCGTGCGACAACACCGCGCCGCGCTCAGACGAGACGGCGACGTGCGACGCACGCGCGCCGAATCCGTTGAGCCTGCCGGTGATTGCGGCGCCGGGCAGCAGCAACGTGACGATCAATGTCTTGCCGGGCACGGAACTCGATGTCAATGCCCAGAGCGGCCTGTTCGTGTGCAACGCGAGTACCGTGACGAACGCCGGGATTCTGCGCGTGACCGGCGATGGCTTCGATGCCATGACGTCCCAGGGTTCGTCCGGGCGCAACACGCTCGTGAACACCGGCGCGGTTTTCACAACCGGAAACAATTCGGAAGCGATGTTCAACAACGCGGCCGCTGTCACGATGCGCAACGCAGCCGGCGGCACGCTGACGACGAGCGGCACGAACGCCACGGCAATGAACGACTTCGCGAGCCCGGGCGGCGGCACGCTGATCAATGACGGCGCGATCGTCACGAGCGGCGCGGGCTCGATCGGCATGGGCGCGGGCACCGGCGGCGACACGCTGATCAACAACGGAGCGATCACGACGACCGGCGCGACGGCGACAGGCATGCTCGCCAACGGCGGCATCGTGAGCGGTCCCGGCGGCAACCTGATGTCGAACCACGGCACGATCGATGTATCGGGCAGCAACGCCCACGGCATCGCTTCGCTGGATGCAACGCCGGGCGCGATCGGCAACACGGGATCGATCACGGCGCATGGCGCAGGCGGACTCGGCGTATCGCTGGCGAGCCGTGGCGCGATCGTGAATTCGGTCGGCGCGCGCATCGTGAGCGAGCGGGCGAGCGGCATCGTTGCGAATGGCGGCGGCACGCTCGACAATGCGGGGACGATTCAGGGCGCGACGGGCGTGACGATCGCGGGCGGCGCCGAAACGATCGCCAACTCCGGCACGATTCGCGGCACGAGCGCGGAGGCCGTTGCCGCGAGCGGCAAGATCAACGTGTCGATCACCAACACGGGCACGATCGCGGGGGGCGCGGGCGTCGCGGTGCGCACCGATACCGGCAGCGACACGTTCAATATGAACGGTGGCGTCGTCACCGGACAGGTGCGGCAGGGTGACGGCGTCGACGCCTTCACGATGAGCGCCGGGCAGGTCGATTCCCTCGATCAGGGCGATGGCCGCGACACGTTCACGATGTCGGGCGGGCGTATCGTCGGCGCGGTCGCGAACGGCGATGTCGCGCAGGTGACGGGTGGGCGCATCGGCAGCATGGACCTGAATGTCGGCAACAACATTTTCAGCATGACGGGCGGACAGATAGACGGCAACGTGACAGCCGCGCAGAACGACGACACGTTCGCGATGTCGGGCGGCACGATCGGTGGGCGCGTCGATCTCGGCAGCGGCACCAATGCGCTGACGATCACGGGCGGATCGATCGGGCTGGGCGTCACGACGACCTCCGGCATCGACACGCTGATATGGAGCGGCGGCACGATCGCCGGACCGATATCGCTCGGGGCGGGCGACGACTCGGCCGTGATCCGCAATCTGAACGACGCGACGCTTTCCGCGATGACGCGTTTCGACGGCGGTACGGGCGCCGACACGCTTACGTTCGACAATGTTCAGGCGAGCGGCCTCGCACGTTTCTCGAACTGGGAGACGGTCAGCGCGACGAACAACACGCAGCTCATCTTCGATGCCAACGGACTCACGCTCGGCGACGCGGCGAGTGGAACCGGCGCGCTGAATGTCGATGCATCGAGCACGATCTTCGCGGGCGGTATCGGACGCACTGCAATCCAGCCGGCGGTGGCCGGGCAACTTGTCGCGCTTACCAACGCGGGGACGATCGACCTGACCAGCGGCGGCCCGAGCACGAGCGACGCGTTCGTCGTGAACGGCAACTACACGGGCCACGACGGACGGCTGCTTGTGCAGAGCGTGCTCGCTGCGGATGGCGCGCCGGGCGACAAGCTCGTGATCGCGCAGGGCGTGGGGGCGGGAACGACGTCGATTGGCGTGACGAATGTCGGCGGCGCGGGCGGACTCACGACCAGCGACGGCATTCTCGTCGTGCAGGCGACGAACGGCGCGACGACATCGGCGGGTGCGTTCACGCTTGCTCGGCCGTTGAATGCGGGGGCTTATACGTATTACCTGTTCAAGGGCGGCGTCAGCGAGGGCACCGCGGACAATTGGTATCTGCGGTCGAGCTTGCCGCCGGCTCCGATAGTGCCCACGCCCACGCCCACGCCCACGCCCACGCCCACGCCCACGCCAACACCGACACCGACACCAACACCGACACCAACACCGACACCAACACCAACACCGACACCGACACCAACACCGACACCAACACCGACACCAACATCAACTTCACCAGAAGCCGTCCCCACAGCCGCAGCCGGCACACCACCGCTTCCGGCGCCGCCGCCACCCGGCTCGCCCCCGACGCCGCTCTATCGCATGGAAGTGCCGGTCTATGCCGAACTGCCGGCCGTTGCGCGCGAGTTGGCCATCCAGCAGATCGGCACATTCCACGAGCGCCAGGGCGAGCAGTCGCTGCTAACGGAAAACGGCCCGCTACCCGCCGCATGGGCGCGCGTGTGGGGCGGCCATACGACACAACACAACAGCGGCGCAGCCGATGCCGAATTCAGCGGCGGAATCGGCGGCGTGCAAGTGGGCCACGACTTCTACTCGGACGCGACGTCCGGCGGTCATCGCAATCACTACGGTTTCTTCCTGGGCTTCGCGCGCGCGAGCGGCGACGTCAGCGGCTTCGCGCTCGGCTTTCCCAATTCCGATGTCGGCCATGTGTCGATCAACGCGTATAGCGCCGGACTGTACTGGACACACATCGGCCCGAGCGGCTGGTACACGGACGCAGTGCTGCTCGGCAGCTCGCTCACCGCCGATCCGCAATCGAATCGCGGCGTCGGCGCGACGACCCACGGCAGCGCCTTCGCCGCATCGCTCGAAGCGGGCTTGCCGATTCCGCTGCCGGCCGGTCTCGCCATCGAACCGCAGGCGCAACTGATCTGGCAGCACGTGAATCTCCACGACATAAACGACGGCATCTCCACCGTTTCCTTCGATGAAGCGAGCGGTCTGATCGGCCGCCTCGGCGTGCGCTTCTACGGCCATTTCGATGCGGCCGGGACGAGCTTCGAGCCTTACCTGCGCGCGAACCTCTGGCGCTATTTCGGCGCGACCGATACCGCGACCTTTGCGGGAACGACCGTCATCCCGACGAGCGTCTCCGCGACCACCGCGCAACTCGGCGCGGGCATTGTCGCGAAGGTGAGCGCGCGCGGCAGCGTCTTCGCGAATCTCGCGTGGTCGACGAACCTCGGCGGTTCGTATCGCCGCGCGGTCGAAGGGGGCTTGGGCGTACGCTGGAAGTGGTGAGCCGTTGCATACTGTGGTCACGCTAATAAAGAAAGCCGGAGACAAACGTGACCGCCACGCCGCAGTGCCCATTTCACGATGAACCCCGCGCGCCGAACGGCTGCCCGGTGAGCGCGCGCGCCGCCGAATTCGATCCGTTCGGCGACAGCTACAGCCAAGACCCGCCCGAATACGTGCGCTGGGCGCGCGAGCAGGAGCCGGTTTTCTGGAGCCCGAAGCTCGGCTACTGGGTCGTGACGCGCTACGACGACATCAAGGCCATTTTCCGCGACAACCTCACGTTCAGCCCGTCGATCGCGCTGGAGAAGATCACGCCGACGGGCCCGGAGGCGAACGCGGTGCTCGCGTCCTACGGCTTCGCGCTGAACCGCACGCTGGTCAACGAGGACGAACCCGCGCACATGCCGCGCCGCCGCGCGCTGATGGACCCGTTCACGCCGGAGGCGCTCGCGCATCACGAACCGATGGTGCGCGCGCTCGCCCGCGAATACGTCGATCGCTTCATCGACGATGGCCGCGCCGATCTCGTCGATCAGATGTTGTGGGAAGTGCCGCTCACCGTCGCGCTGCATTTTCTCGGCGTGCCCGAGGAGGACATGGACACGCTGCGCCACTATTCGATCGCGCACACGGTCAACACGTGGGGACGCCCGAAGCCCGAGGAGCAGGTCGAAGTCGCCCACGCGGTCGGCAAGTTCTGGCAGTTCGCGGGCAAGGTGCTCGACAAGATGCGCGAGGACCCTTCCGGCCCGGGCTGGATGCAGTACGGCATCCGCAAGCAGAAGGAAATGCCCGAGGTCGTGACGGACTCGTATCTGCATTCGATGATGATGGCCGGCATCGTCGCCGCGCACGAAACCACCGCGAACGCGACCGCGAACGCGCTCAAGCTGCTGCTGCAACATCCGGATGCATGGCGCGACATCTGCGAAGACCCGAGCCTGATTCCGAACGCGGTCGAGGAGTGTCTGCGCCATAACGGCTCGGTCGCCGCGTGGCGCAGGCTCGCGACGAAGGACGTGACGATCGGCGGCATCGATATTCCCGCGGGCGCGAAGCTCCTGATCGTCACGTCGTCGGCGAATCACGACCAGCATCAGTTCGCCGACGCCGATCTCTTCGACATCCGCCGCGAAAACGCCAGCGATCAGCTCACCTTCGGCTACGGCGCGCATCAGTGCATGGGCAAGAACCTCGCACGCATGGAAATGCAGGTCTTTCTCGACGAACTCACGCGTCGCCTGCCGCACATGCGCCTCGCGGAACAGCGCTTCACCTATGTGCCGAACACGTCGTTTCGCGGGCCGGAGCATCTTCACGTCGAATGGGATCCGGGGATGAACCCCGAACGCGCCGATCCGTCCGTCCGCGAAGCGCGCGCGGTGGTGCGCATCGGCGAACCGTCGTCGCATGCGGTGAGCCGCGCGGTGATCGTCGAATCGGTCGACGGCTGCGCGGATCGCGTCGTGCGCGTGCGGCTGGTGTCGGCGGATGGCCGCGATCTGCCGCGCTGGACGGCGGGCTCGCATATCGATGTCGTGTGCGGCGACACCGGGCTGTCGCGCCAGTATTCGCTCTGCGGCGATCCGGGCGATGCGCGCGCCTTCGAGATCGCCGTGCTGCGCGAGACGTCGAGCCGCGGCGGCTCGGCGTGGGTGCACGAGAACGTGAAGCCCGGCGCGCACTGGCGCATTCGCGGGCCGCGCAATCACTTCCGGCTCGACGAGACCGCGAAGAAGCTGGTGCTGATCGCGGGCGGCATCGGCATTACGCCGGTCAGCGCGATGGCGCGGCGCGCGCGTACGCTCGGCATCGACTACGAAGTGCATTACAGCGGCCGCTCGCGCGCATCGATGGCCTTGCTCGACGAGATGCGCGCACTGCACGGCGAGCGGCTGACTATATACGTGTCGGAAGAGGGCGTGCGCAACGACTTCGGGTCACTGCGCGTGGGCGAAGGCACGCAGGTCTATGCCTGCGGCCCCGCGCGCATGCTCGACGCGCTCGCCCGGACAAGCGCATCCTGGCCAGAGGACGCGTTGAAGATCGAGCATTTCGAGTCGAAGCTCGGCACGCTCGATCCGGACCGCGAACAGGCGTTCGAGGTCGAACTGAAGGATTCGGGCCTCGTGCTGAACGTGCCGGCCGATCAGACCTTGCTCGCCACGCTGCGCCGCGCGAACGTGGACGTACAGAGCGACTGCGAAGAGGGATTGTGCGGGTCGTGCGAAGTGCGGGTGCTCGACGGCGAAGTGGATCACCGGGATGTCGTGCTGACCAAGGGCGAACGTCAGTCGAACACGCGAATGATGGCGTGCTGCTCACGTGCGAAAGGCAAAAAGCTGATTTTGGCGCTGTGATGAGATGTCGTATTTCGAGCGGTGCGTTTCGCCGCTCGTAACAATTCCCGTCTGTTTGACGGATGGCATTATGTCGCGGAATAACGGCAGCGAATTTACTTGACGCTTTCATTTCTGCGTCATAAATCAGCGGTATTACGACATGATAGGGAACGCGGCAAAGACAGATTCGTTATACGCGCTAGTTAATCCACTTATAAAGAATAACGCTAAAAGCCGGTTAAACGATTGCGCATTCCAGTCGGGAATCATTGCGATAACCAGCAGGAACTGGACACGCGAAGCGGTCTGATATACCGTTTTGACGCGAACTTCGGTCAAGTGATCATACAACTTGCGCAATTTTCGTTGTCATATCGAATGATTATTGAACGTGTGTTCGAGTAATTCTGTAATCATCTGCATGATCAGTAAGCGACTTGTTACCTCATCTAGGGTTTATACCTACTAATATGAAATTTTTTACGCATGTTTTGCGTTTAGAATTGTTACTAATTTGGTGCGACGCACAAGCACGCACAACCGAATAACTTCCAATAACGCTCAGCTGTCCGCACGCGAGTGATCGCGCAGCCGAATCTCCCCTGTGGATTCACGACCGACAGCGAGACGAAAGAGAAGGCCGGTGCTTAACCTGAGAGATTCTATTAAAGGCCCATTTAAATGGACCACGCAATTCGTTTTACCTTTGCCGCATCCCGCCTGGGATCTTTTCTGCGGAACGAGTATGGACGCATAGGCTAGGTCGTTCCGTAGCCGCTGCGACGCTCGTTTCTGTCGCGCGCTCAGTATCGGACGGTCGGACTATGGCTCCGCACTCGACGATGCACACAATCCGCCCGAGTTCGGTTCGAACTCAAAGCCGTCCACATGAGATGGACGCGGTTTCGTTTCGCGCCGTTTTCGTCGCGGACGGACTTTTGCCCCAGGCTTTTCGCTGTTTGACGAGGATAGAAAATGACTGACGTAGTGATCGTATCGGCCGCGCGTACGGCGGTAGGCAAGTTTGGCGGTTCGCTCGCGAAGATCGCG
>NZ_FCOA02000060.1 GCF_001544875.2 Caballeronia hypogeia | reverse complement strand
CCACACTCGCTTCCGCAGCTCAACCTCATGGGCTCTAAACATTAAATCCGCCGTTGCGCTTCAACCTTGAAACCGCCTGGAAAAAACCGTCTGCGTTATAGACACTGACCGACCAGAAGCCGTCGACCGGCACATGGTCTACCTTCATTTTGTACACGGTCGTGCCATCATTTTTGGTCGGCACCACGTTCAGATAGGTAGCGTCCTTTGGCGGGTTCGCTCCCCACGCCGATGCAGCACCGATCAAACGTTGGACCGGGTCTACCTCTCCCTTTAGCCCGAAAGCGCGGCTTGTATCCTTTACTGTGCTGGCGAGCACCAGCAACGCTTCACGAACCTTCTTTTCACTCGCCGGATCCCATTTCGGCACTTCGAATCTACCGGGTCCACCGTTTTGGCTTACCTTGACTGCGTCCTGCAATGCGTGCACGGTCTTTACGTCTTCCTGGTCCGATGGATTCACGAGCGTGCGGATGGCTACGAGCACATAGCGCGTGCCCACTTTCTGCCGAGTAAGTATGTGAGGCCCGGGTACATAGATCGCAGGAGGCGTGTACTGATCCTCAGTAATCACCTGCATGGACATGAACCGTTTTCCAGCATTGGGCAGTGTAATGGTCACCGGGCCAGCGTCCAGATCGAAAACGGCGACCGAGTACATTGTGTCGCGATTCTGGCGAATGACCTTCTGATCATCAAGCGGAGACAGTTCTCGATTGTGATGAAACTTGCCAAAGGCACCGTCTTTGACGACGACTGCACTGAAATAAAGATCGGACTCCGCGCGGACGAAATTGTCGACGGTTACCGGTACGGTCGCATCCGCTGACGGCTGCGTTTGTGCAGCGGCGAAGTTAGCCGTAGAGAGAAGCACCGCAAAGATCATCGTTGTTTTCATCGCTATCCTTCGCTCCATAGAGGCCGCATTCGCCGCGGGGATACATCAATGCACTTCGGTGACGGCAGGGGGAGCCCATTTACCCTGCCTGACAATGTCCTTTGGAACATAGGTTCGGAACGTCAGTGAGAAGCGCTTGCCGGAAGCGGAGGGTAGCCAGTTCGTTTCCGGAACTCCCTTGACCGGGTTCGGACCTATCGCGATTTTCAGCGACCCGTCCCGCTCCGGGGTTAGCTTGGAATAACTGTTGAAATTGAATCGGTTCAGCGAATTGGGCACGACCCGGTAATCCGGAAAACCGACAAGAATCACCGACCAGTAACCGTCGACGACGCTCGAGGGCAATCTGCCGGCGGGAAAATGCATGATGTACGTCTTGCCGCCGTCCAGTGGCTTATTGGCCGCATCGGCCGTTGCAACAAAATAGATAACTTCGTCCGTCGTGTTCGCCCAGATACCGGCGTAATTAGCGATAGTTCGAAGCCGAAAGTCGCTACCGTAGTTTCCGGTCTGCGCACCGCCCACCCAATGGTTGTGAACAGGCCCGCTTCTCGCTAACGCATTCTGGACGAAATCGGGGTCGATTTTGTCGTGCAGCAGTCTGTCGATTTCGGCCCGAGCGTCGGGGCTCGACGCTGCGTAGCCGGCAACGTAGCGGACCTGCTGCTGCATGCGCGCCGCAACAGGCGATACGTCCAGGGCGCTCGCGAGCACGGCATCTACGTTGTCAAAAGCGTCTGCGCCCAGTAGTTTTGCATTGTCAAAGTCGGGTACGCTCGGCGACGGCGACACCGACACGTCGCCCAAGGGAGCCAGCTTGAACTGCTTCTGCAGTGCAAGCGCTGCGTCACGGTCATCTTTTATCTCCACACGAGCAAGCAGTTTCGCCTTGCTCGAATGGAGTTCTATGCGCGCGGCATCGGATGGAATCGGTGCGTTCGAGCCGGGCTTGACCAGCGCGAATTTTCCATAGGGTTTGGACGGGAAGGTTCGCTCGTTGATGTTGGCGATTACTTCTCCCCATTCGTCCAGTATCTGCGCGGTGTAGTAACGCCCCTTGACTTCAGGTACTTCCAGTAGCACCCCGCCGTGGTCATCTGTCGCGATCCACGCTTCCAGATAGGCGACATCGAAGTTTGGGTTGACGAAGTCCGCCGAGCCGGGAGGGTTGTACTTGACGGTGTTCCAGGCGAAACCTGGCGCTTTGCGATCCGTTTCCTCCTGGCGGATCACGAGCAGACGGCCCAGAAGATAGAGATACGCGTCGGACACAGTCTTCTCATCCGGGCGTACAGCGGCCGTCGTCTTCTCCAGCGCGAGGGCCGCGTACAGCACACCTGTTGCCCCGGTCAGGGCCAGAGCTACCACCATGCTCGCGGACACTCGCCTGCTCAAAGCATAAATGTGCATGCGTTACCTCCACTATTGGGGGGCACCACTTTCTGGTCCTGCCGGAGCATTGTTGGAATTTTCTGGGGAAATGGCAAGATTTGGAGTTCAACTGGCGGCCGACATCGAACGTCCGGTCCCACCCTCGGCACCGGCCGTTCAGCCCTGGATTCCGAGGGACGGCTTGTGGCCGACCTGTGCCCGACGTAGTCGGCTCTGGTCGACACCGTGGCGGACATCCGGGTCGCTGCAACTGCAACGGCTCTATGGATCCAACGGCAACTTGTTGACGTTGACCGGTAGGCGAATCCCCGGAGCGTGCCGCCTCCCCGGCTTCCATTGATTTTATATTTCGACAAATATCGAATCATGGAAACTAACCAGACCATTGCCGCTCTGGCGGCACTCGCGCACGAGTCGAGACTCGCAGTCTTTCGCGCCTTAGTGCAGGCAGGCCCCGAAGGCATGCCCGCAGGCCAGATCGCGACGCTGCTGGGTGCCGCGCCGTCGTCCCTTTCCTTCCACCTGAAGGAGCTGTCTCATGCGCAACTCGTCACCAGTCGACAGGAAGGCCGGTTTGTCTACTACCGCGCGAACTTCGACACGATGAACGGCCTGTTGGCCTATCTCACCGAGAACTGCTGTGGCGGCAACCCGTGTACGCCGGCATCGGCGTGTTCTCCCTCTAGGGAAAAGCAGCCATGAAGCGTTTTCACATTCACGTCGCCGTCACGGATCTCACAGCGAGCATCCTGCAAAGCTGAACCTTTCTCCATCGAGTCGTCTCATGAACACCCCCAACATCGCCGCTTCGCGCAGCGCCGCTTCGAAACCAGCCATCAGCTTCTTCGAGCGGTACCTGACCGTCTGGGTCGCGCTGTGCATTGTCGCAGGCATCCTGCTCGGCCAGGTTCAGCCCGGCGTCTTTCGCGCAATTGGCCAGATGGAGTACGCGCACGTCAACCTTCCGGTCGGACTGCTGGTCTGGGTGATGATCATCCCGATGCTGGTCAAGGTCGATTTTGGTTCGCTGCATGAAGTGCGTCAGCATATCCGGGGCATCGGCGTCACGCTCGTCGTGAACTGGCTGGTCAAGCCTTTTACGATGGCGTTCCTCGCCTCGTTGTTCATCAAGCACCTGTTCGCGTCCATGCTCCCCGCGACGCAACTCAACAGCTATGTGGCTGGCCTGATCCTGCTGGCCGCGGCGCCCTGCACGGCAATGGTGTTTGTCTGGAGTCGTCTGACCGGCGGTGACCCGATCTTCACGCTCTCACAGGTCGCGCTCAACGACAGCATTATGGTGGTCGCGTTTGCACCGCTCGTTGGCCTGCTGCTTGGCATTTCCGCCATTACGGTGCCGTGGGCGACGCTGCTCACCTCGGTCGTGCTCTATATTGTCATTCCGGTGATCCTCGCGCAGATCCTGCGTAAAGTCTTGCTCGCCAGAGGCGAGGCCGCGTTTGAGGCAACCATGGCAACGATCGGCCCCTGGTCGGTCACGGCGCTGCTCGCGACATTGGTGTTGTTGTTCGCCTTCCAGGGCGAAGCGATTCTGAAGCAGCCGCTCGTCATCGTACTGCTCGCCGTGCCGATCCTGATCCAGGTGTTCTTCAACTCAGCGCTGGCGTACTGGCTTAATCGCGCGGTCGGCGAAAAGCACAAAATTGCTTGCCCGTCTGCCCTGATCGGAGCGTCGAACTTCTTCGAACTGGCCGTCGCCACGGCAATCGGTCTGTTCGGTTTCAACTCCGGCGCGGCGCTCGCTACCGTCGTCGGCGTGCTGATCGAGGTGCCGGTCATGCTGCTCGTCGTACGCATCGTCAACCGTTCGAAGAACTGGTACGAGTGCGCCTGAGGGCTCGGAAGCGATCACATGAATAATGTCGCCATCTATCCCCATCCGCCGAGCCGTAAGCGCGGCGCGTTCACGCACGAAGACAGCAGAATAAACATCGATGCGGAGGGCAAACGTGTTTGATCTTAAGACCGAACTGCCGCAGGTTGACCTGACGCTGTTCCGCGTTCCCGACATCGACCGCCTTCAGGCCGCGAAAGCTTCGTCGCATGCCCCGCGCATCCTGCTGCTCTATGGCTCGCTGCGTGAACGCTCTTTCAGCCGACTGCTGAGCGAAGAAGCGGCGCGCCTCCTCACGGCGATGGGCGCCGACGTGCAGACATTCAACCCGAGCGGCCTGCCGCTGCCGGACGATGCGCCGGACACTCATCCCAAGGTGGCCGAGCTGCGGAACGTGGTGCTGTGGTCGGAAGGCATGGTGTGGTGCTCGCCGGAGCGTCACGGCGCGATGACCGGCATCATGAAATCGCAGATCGACTGGATTCCGCTTTCGGTCGGCGCGGTCCGGCCGACGCAGGGCAAGACGCTCGCGGTGATGCAGGTAAGCGGCGGCTCGCAGTCGTTCAACGCGGTCAACCAGATGCGCGTGCTCGGACGCTGGATGCGCATGCTGACGATCCCCAACCAGTCGTCGGTGGCTAAGGCGTTCATGGAGTTCGATGAAGCCGGCCGTATGAAACCGTCGGCCTACTTCGATCGGGTCGTGGACGTGATGGAAGAGTTGGTGAAGTTCACGCTGCTGACCCGTGACATCGGCCCGTATCTGGTCGACCGTTATAGCGAAAGAAAGGAAAGTGCCGAGGAGCTGATGAAGCGGGTGTACCAGGCCAGTATCTGACCCCTGCCGCCTTCGATTCCTGATTGTCGTCCGTGCCCTCTAAAACCAACGCATCAACGAAGGTCGCCGCACGAGGACGGAACCCATCATGAAAATAAGAGCCGCTGACAACAACGATCTCGGTGAGATCAGGCGCTTGCTGGCAACATGTGATTTACAAACTGAAGATGTCACGACTGCACTGCTCACGGGATTTCTCGTTTCCGTCAACGAAGGGGAAGCGATAGTTGGAAGCGTATGTCTGGAAACTTTGGGCGCGGATGCGTTGCTCAGATCACTGGCCGTCGCTATGGATCGACGTTCAACGGCCCTCGGCACCTCTCTGCTTCTGGCGATAGAACAGGAAGCCCGGGCACGCGCCTATGCCAGCGTGTGGTTGCTCACCACGAGCGCGCGGCATTTTTTTTTACGTCACGGCTACAGCGCAGTCGATCGGAGCGATGTACCGGGAGAGGTACGCGAAACAGCACAATACGTGCGGCTCTGCCTTTCGTCCGCCGTGTGTATGAGAAAGCACATCGCGCGAGCGATAACATCACGCGCCATTGCGTCCGACGATCGGTTGACGGCCGATTTCGGGGCGCAGCAGCCGCTTGAATGACCACGCGATAGCCCCAACGAAGGGCAGCAAGTGGCCGAGCCCTGACGGATGGCTCACGGTCGGACTTCGGCCATTGCTGACATTGAGGCCAAGTTCGTTTAACGTCCGCAGCCTCGCGGATTGCTGACCTTGGCGGCGTCGCGCGGCGGAACTGCTACTGCCTGCATCAGCGAACTCACCCTCACGACCCACAGCCGCCGGTCGCGCGGTCCGACAGCGAAGGGCCGCTAATGGTCACGCCACCTGAGCCAGCGTCCTTGGGACAGCCATCTCGCTTTTTGTCGCGATCATGGATCACTCGATTTCGGGAATTACAGCACAGTGTTCCCTGATATCGAAAGCTTCCCAGTCCGGAATTTTCTTGTCGAAAATGATTTTGGTTGCGACTCGTACGCCGAGTAGAAGTGCTTGGTCGACAATCTCTTGGCTAGTTAATTGTTCACCACGCACGTTCACCTTTTTTGTTTCGTCGACCTTGCCCGTATGTACGAGTTTGCTTCGGACGCTATACATTTTGTTGACGATGACTTTGTTTATCTCTCGCTCGGAGAGCGTGCCACCCAATAACCGAACACTGCGAACCGTGATTTTATGGGTCATCTCATTGGTTCCCCCGTCGCCTAACAGAGCCTCGAACGCTGTAGCCAACTCAACGGCCTTATCGCCGACGTCGTGCCTCAAATGGGCCTGATTTATTCGCTTCAGCGCCACTCGCATAACGCCTCGAACATCGTCAGGAAGCGCGATGAATTCCCTAACAATACGGCGCGCTTCGTCTGTATTGAGCGCCGGGTAATGGTCGAGCGTATGCCGTGGAAGAATTTCTTGCATTTTAGCTCTATATCCAGTCGAATATTGAAGGTCCGGATCCTCGAATTCAAAATACTGTAACCCGGCCACGATACTGCGAGGTCCGACCAAAGTCAGTGCTAGCATAAGTTCCTGGAAAATATCGTTATCTTTAGAAAACTGCGCGGCTGATTGGGCTTGCTCCGTTTTGGGATCGAATACGAATGGGTCAATTTGACGTCGAACGATGAGCGCGGATCAAATGGACGAAGTGAGATAAACGACGTCAATGATGTCATCGTTCCCTGAGCGGATAGTTTTTCTATCTGACGTTTTTGTTCTCCTTCTGGCAAGTCTTTGAGAGGAACTAGCCGAACTTCGTCGGTCAGGTCAAAGCCTTGTTTGACGGGCGCACCCCACAGAGTCTGAACGTTCCAACCAGTTGTCGACTTGGTGCCGAGCATTTTCAGTAGCCACCCGACGGCTGCTTCCGCTGACTGCCTTTTGAGTGCTTGGATCATTAGCGTTGCGCCAACACGTGGATAAAGGCGAAACGAGCCACGGCCGTCTGAGATCTGCCGCACTGCGTCACCGGGGAATCGCAGATCTGCTTCGATTGCCGGATCGAGTTTCGCGCCGAGTTCATGGATCACTCCCACTGCATCGGCCCATACGTCCATATCTTGGCTTTCCATCGCTTGAAGCAGCCCGACCGGTTTTTGGAATCGGAGTTTGTCAGCCTGCGTGAGCAAGTCTTGTAAAAGTTGGTCGAGCGCATCAGCCATCGTTGGTCCTCGAGCACCTGTATAAGCCGCAGGAGTTTGAACGGGAGCCGTTGTGTGCACACTCATGCGTGATCCGCGGCAACGCGGAGCCGCCGCTGCTTTCGCCAGCACGAAACGCCGGTGGAATGCCTCGGGCGTCGCCCACATGGCGAAGGACGCTCAAGCCTCTCTAGACTTATGCTAGAGGACTAGGGCGACGGAGAGCGGAATCTCTCATGAGCGCAAAGGATACCGACCTGCACAAGGTCAGCGAAGACACTCATATGCTGAATTTGGCACCGGACGACCGAAAGTGTCGTACGCGAAACAACAACTCTTAAAGGTAGATAAGTCTCATATCCTAGAAGCGAGCCGCAACCCCCCTTGCGCCGGCTTTTCAAACGCGTGGGCGTGATCGATCTACATCGTGCTCGCTGCAGATGCGGTTGCATACGGTCCCGCAGGGACTGACTGGCGGGCAGTTCGGAAAACCGCTATTTGGTATAGCGCAGCCAGCTAAAGTCTTAAGACGTTTTGATCGTTTTATTCACAACGCAACGCGATGGAAGTGCGCCTTTTCGAGATTACCGCCGGATCGGGAAGCAAGCAACAGCGAGAAGCCCTCGTTGGCGCTTACAAATCATTTGAACAAGGATTCAGCCGTGGAATTTTTGGGACACTCTTTGTCGCTAATGGACTTGTTTAACAACATGAACGATGAAGGCTTGAAGCCTCCCCCAGCACTTATGGTTACGCGAACGCCATCGTCTGAAATAGTGTTCGAAAACGTTCCATCGCCCGTAATTTTTTTCAAACGCCAATTATCTTTAAGTTGGTCATTGCGGAACACTATCACGCAGTCTTCAGCGGGGCCAGCGGAAAGGCTTAAGCTCTCGGCAATATACGAACAAGATGCGCCTTGAAGCGCGGGAATTGTTCCGGTCTTCTCCAATAACTCCATGACTTTCGAACCATCCAGACCCACTTCACATTCCGCAAAGACGTGCTTCGATATAACCAGGAAGAGCAGGATAGCTGAGCACTTTCTGTACAGCATATCACCTCCCCTGAACCGGTGCGATGTCAAAAGCCGGTTGATCTGGTATTAAAATTCTAGCCTGCGGGCTGCCGTTAATACGTATCTCGTAATTTCCTGGTGGTATTGAAAGATAGTAAATTCCGTCATAGCCAGTTTCGGCCGGGTAGCAAGTCTGCTGTGAATACTCGTTCGCACAGAAATCAACATAGACGCCTTTTGTTGGTCGGCCTGTCTTACTCCCACCGAAGATTTCCGCAGTCGTATCGATTCTGCCACGAACATCGACCGCGAATGCACTTAACGAACTGCACAAGCAGTAGATTGCAAGTAGCCAGCACCGCGCGCTTTTCATGGCTTCACCGCCGAAATAGGAGAAGGAGCAGTCGCTGCGTTCGATGTATATGGGTCTCTCAATAAAACCCACTGTGTCCCTACTCCAGTGATTATTCGCTTCTCCGAGTTGATGCTTACCTTCTGATGATCATTGAGATCAAGCTCAGGCGTCTTACTGACATAGGGTATCGAAAGTCTGATGGTGGGGAACCTGTCCTGCTGGCGGATAACCCAGAAATTGATTTTTCTTCCGTAAAACTGATAATCTGGTTTAATCTCTACTTGCAATTGACTCTTCGACACGTCATCGAGTGCGACTTCAACCGGTTTCTTCGTTGTTGCGTCGATCATGCTTCCACTCACGGGAAGTTCGACTCGCCATGCGGTTCCTTCGGCAAAAGCGCTCTGCTGTCTTGTATCAACCACAGCGTAGATTCCGGCAGTGGCCAATAATAGTACAAAATAGAAAGCTGTTGAACCGACGACATTAAACTTAATACCGAACACAGTTGGGCCCAAATTTGTATTAGCCGTCCCTTGTGCATTATTGCCGTTGCTTCCCCGCTCCGCTTTCGGCGTTAAGAGCCAATAGATGCATGCCGCCGGCAAAAGGGGCAAGAGTACTATGTACGCGGTGAGGAGTGCCGCCATCGCCAAACACCAAGTTTGTTATCGAAGAGCGCGCCAAAGCTATCTAACCACCGAGCGTTGAACTGCTCTATGGGCATTCAGACTCGCGTAAGCGCACTTGAATCAGATTAATCGACGCCCGGTGAAATGCAAGGAAATCAATCTATAGGGTAAACCGTCAGCATTTTTTGCCCAACATGTTTGGTATCGCACTGACTTGAATCCCTGTCTGCTGGGCGGGTTATTGTCAAGCTGCGCTATCTCAGTACAGTGTTCCACGTTGTGAATCCACATTACGGAAGATACGCAGAAATTCATTGAAGGGGAGGCCCCGACACGCGCATGCACCTGCGCGCAAGCATTTCCTATTGGCTCACGGGCATGTCGACGGCAGGCGTGGAACAAAGCTAACCAGTTCCAGCCGGCCCCCGTTGATTAGAGAGAACCCGCCATCCATGACGCCGCTGTCCAGATACGCCGGATCAGGTGCAATATTCTGGCCGCGCCGCGTGCCGAGGTTACATGCTGATCTTGATTCTGTGACGACGATCCCTTCGAACCCGGTGTGCAGTTTTCCCGCGACGGGCTCTCCTGTATGGCGTCAACTACTGTGGCCGCCCGTGACAGAACAATTGTCGCCGCGCATTTTCCAGTCAGTTGTTTCCACATCGGGATTGGCGCGCCAATCGAAGGGCCTCAGACATCGCGAACAGCCCAAGACTAGCGAAGAAGGCATTCGGCCATCGCGTGTGATCTCGGAGGCAGCGACCCTGAGCCGGACGATGAAGCTGTCGGCGCAAGATCGCTCGCAGACGCCGACGAACAAAGCCGTCGACGGACGAGAAGGTGTAGCGGTGGGCGTGCTTGAAATAGCCAAACCGGCTCTTCGTCACCGCCTTTGGGCGGGAGCTGGAGCTGTGCAACAGCTATACGCTTAACGGCCTGCCATTGGTCCGCATCTATCTGGGCACTTCGGCAGGTTAGCAGTAGTTCTTGGGTATCGGCGCGCCACGCACTTTCTGGGTGGGCTTGAGGTATGCGTGGAACTAGTCGTTGCGGTTGCGTCCGAGATGCAGGGCTAAGCTTGTTGGGCGCGGTGACTGCGAGCACTTCGCGGCACCGCGCACACAGGCTAGGCTAAGCACTTGGGCGATCTTCATTGGATAAGTCTTCAGACACATTTGGGCGGCGACGGGCTTCCTTTATCCTGGGTGCGCATACCAACGACGTCACGAATGGTTTGCTCTTGCGGGCCGACTTGCACAAGCTCTTCGACCTGCATATGTTCCGTATTGATCCGCAAACCCGCACCGTCCATCCAACTCAGGCAGCGTGGGTCGCGCGCAGTCTCAAGCCTGTTGCCCGTCAGACGGTGGGCTATTGCAGCTATCGACCGGGTGCGGCGGGTTGACCTTTAACTCCGCCGTCTCTCGTCCTCTATAGCCCTGTGAAAGAAAAAGTATCCCTGATGGCTCGTGATACCGAACCGTCATACCACATTCCAGAAATGGTATTTCGGCAGCCTTAGGGTGCTCAGTCAAGGCAGACGCGCCCTCCCGAATCATCTCTCGAATAACAAAGCCAGAGCCCGCCTGCATCAGGGGCCAAAGGGAATCTCGCAACAATCCCCACAAGAATATCACCCGCCTGCCTGAATGCCACTCTAGCCCGGGACCCGCGACAGTTTCGAATTTGTCCGGCCTGTCGAGGCCTAAGGCGGCACTTTCAGAGAGCGGCTGAAGCGCCCGTATGAGCAAAATAAGCGCGTCGGTATCGGATTGATACGGCACAATCCCGTGTATCAACGACGCCACAATTTCACGCGGAACCTTGTCGATGACGTATTGCATCGATACGGGATAGCCATACGACCCAAGGATATTTAAAGCGACGCGTGTCATTGCCCAGCAAGGCTCGATACTTCTGGTGAAACTTCGGAGATCTTCCCTGCTTTGCCATCTGCTTCGACTCTGAGCTAGCGCGTCGTCGAAACAACACTGAAACGTCGTAGCTAGCGCCCAAATCGTATTCTTAATCTGTGGGCAACTGTCTGACGTCAACCAATCGTGGTCGTCATCCTTTACCATTTGGTCCATGGCAGTTATGACCGCCGCGGCCCTCAACGCTTTCTCTATATCTGACTCGGCCAGTGGAGATAAATTCTCTCTCCAGTTTTCAGGGAGTCTGCTCCAAACGGCCGCGCTTGAAAACAGGGCCTGGACTAAGGCATTAATATGCGGCGGTTTGAATTCCACACGAGGATAGGCATCCTCCAGCACCTCAAAATCGGTGATCTTCGCGCTCAGCGCTTCGATTAACTCAACTGAAAAATTCCACCGGGCCTCGGCTAGCTCTCGCACCTCGCTGCGCGAGAGGTTTCCTGTTATAAGGTGATACACCTTTGCTCGCTCGCGTTTCCCGCCTGCATACTTATCGACGAGCGGAAGCTTGCTCGCAAATTCGCGTATGGCGAATCCGCCGTAGTCAATTAATTCCGCAAGCAGCGCACGGTCGCTGAGAATACGAAAGGTTTCGGCAGCATAGGGGTTCTTCTTTGCAGCGACTACCGCACCGAAACATGATTCCAGCTCTACAGCGAGTCCACGCAATAAATCGCGGTCACCACGCGCTACCCACATGGACACGACGGCGTTGAAGTCTTTGGCGGTGCCGCGACTGTAACTCAAGGGGCGGAAGTACGCGAGCGCTAACAATACGACACATGCAGCAAAGCAGATCGCAGCGAGCAATTCCCACCACACAGGCCATGCAATAAGTGGCAAATGGAGCGCTGCCAGGCTGCGTTGGAGCAGTGCTGCGAACACCGCGAATACCGTGAACACGAAGGAAAGGGTGACTAGCGCGACTACGTACCTCACCCGGCTACGGCGCAAGGCGAAGCGCAGCCGCATGGTCGGCGAGCTCAGTTGTGTGAACGCAAGAATCAGTGCTATCGCGGCGAGGGCATCGCCCAGGGTCAAATACACCGTGCTGGGTCCACCCGGGGCATAATCACAGGGCTGCAGCCAGCTCAAATCGAGACAATGACGAACAACTTGCGCGGCGACAGTCATCGGGTCCTCACGCGGTAGGCAACGGCGATCTCGCCGGGAGCTTCTTCGCAAGAATACTGCAAATCGGCTGAGGTCCCGCACAGCTATCCGATAGGCGTTCGCCATCAGTCCGGCGGACTAGAGGGGCTGTGTACAAGTTCTGAAGCCATTCGATTTATTTTTCCGGAGACGACCAGTCTCCAGCAAAGCCTAAGCGGTCGACAATTGCGTTAAGCGTTTGTCGATGCCTTAAGGACTCAGCTTCAGGATGAAGTACGCGATGCTTCGCGCCTTCTTTGATCTTTTCGGGTGAGATTCCGCGCCGCGCAGAAGGAGGTAACCGAGACGGCGCTCGTCAGATTTGAGGGTATCAGACACACTGTTCTCCAAACGAATTCATCCCCTCCCCAAGGCCGCCAGTGTGGGAACGTGATGAAGTTGGATTGTTAGTGCGTTGATAGTCGTTCGGGTTTTCGCAACGAGGAGAGCTTGCTTTCGGCGTTGGCGGCGCCGACGATCCCGCAGGGCGTCTCCGAGCCCTTAATTTCAGATTAACCTAACCGCCAAAGGAGAGTCAATAAAATTTATCGGTGTCGTGGATTCCGAGCTCATATTGAATTTTCTCGGGTTTCATAGACTCGACGCAGTCTGCTTTCTCTACTACATCAGTCGGTCCAGCACAAATGACCGGACGGCTGCAGTGGCCGCCAAGGAACGCTTCACTGTTGGGAATCGAATGGCCGGTTCCTGAGTGGAACTGACGCCTGAGCGTCTGAGCGACGTTGCATGCGAACGGCGCTTCATGGCCGTATGTTCGCGTTCCGACTCGCCACCGAAAGCCTGACATGGGCAACCCAAACGAGCGCTCTGTAGAAGGTTCATCGAGCTGGCTCTCTCGGCCAATTTCTGCCGGTCGTCGCTTCCACAAAACAGCAATACGCGAGACCGTTTTCGGTCGGAGACTTGCCAGATTGCCGTCTGCACGAGGACGTCAATTCTCCTTGGCGCCCGGTAGAAGATTACGGTCTTTGTCGAGCCGCGTGAGAACCGCGCGCCGCGATTCGCGGCACACTTGCAGAGAATCAAAGTAGGACCGCATCGAGTTTTCAGTATTGCCGGACATCCACATGAACACGGTCTTGTCCGCGATGGTGCCGTATTGCTCCGTATGAGTGTTGCCCTTGCCGTAGCGCCGCCACATGTCCTGAATCGGGTCCGTGCTCGGCTTCACGCAATCGGGCTCGTCGTGGTCCAGTGGGTTGAACGAGTACCACGTCTTCGCGTTGGCGATTGTGCTCGTCACAAGAAATGCGGCCAGCAGTACTTTTTTCATTGTTGATCCCCGTGCAAACGCCGGGAATGATACCCGATGCGGCACGCGGTTTTTCGCGGCCGAGCGCCCGCTGAATCAGCCACAGAGGTTCGGTGCTTCGCCAGACCGCCGTTCGGTTATTATTCTGCCCCGTTGTAATGCACATTCCTAAAAATGCACGGGGGAAGTAAGTGAATAAGCTCTATGCGACGGCAGTGGCCGTCCTCCTGGCCGTGAGCGTCACGGGCGCGCTCGCAGCGCAACCCAGCAAGAAGCCGCACGCGGCGGCGCAAAGCACGAAGGCAAGCGGCCCGGCCGGTTATGGGGCACTTAGGCTCGGGATGTCGCGTACCGACGTCGAAGCGCTACAAGCGTCCGATGGCATCTATCTCACGGATGCGTTGACGGTCGCAGCGCCGAACGAAAAATTCCCGTTGAGGGACGGCGAAGAAGCGTTCGACGCGCACGTCATGACGCCGGTTGGTACAGACGCCACTGGCGCGCACTTGACGTTCACGAACGGGAAGTTGACGAGCCTTACCATTGACCTCGACTCCTTCCAGTCTCAAGAAGTCAGCAAGCAGCTTGCGGGCAAGTATGGCACCGGCACGGCCGATGATGACATGCAGGAAGAGGAGTGCCGATACGGCAACGGCACGAACTTTAAAATCAGCTACGGCATTCAGAGCATAGTGTGGCGCCAGCGCGTCTCGTCGACGCGAGAAATCGCGACGACGCTCTCCAACCTGCGCATCGAAATGTGTCCGGCGAGTTTGAGGTCGCCGAAAATCGGCCCGATTGAGAGAAGGTGGGTCAACCTCAAGATAGTTGACCCGCAGGACGAAGCGAAGAAGAACCTATTCTGAGCGGACAGAAAAGAGAGAAACGACCGTTTCAAGCGATCCTCATCCCTTCTCTGGGTGGACCGTTTTGCATATTGGGGCGGCGATTTCTTCGTAGACAGTCCCCGGCGGCGCTGGGATGTGGACCGTCTTCGCGCTCTGGTCGATAACTTCTCCGGACGCGTCGTAGGAGATGGAACTGTCGATTGCGACGCTCGGGCCGTCGCACGGGTAGTTGAGATGCATCACGAGCGTCTTGAGTTGTCGACGAGCGGGGTCGGGCTTGTCCAACACATACTTCGCCCATACTGCGATGCTGTCCGGACCCGCTGTCCTGATGGAGGTCGTGTCTACGTACCACGTCATGTTTTGCTGCGTCCCGAACCGAATCCAGTTCGGTTGGGTCGCCCTCGCCTGTGTGCAACAGAGCGCAATCGCCACTGCGGCGAACGCTTTTCCTTTCATAGCCCCCTCGACTTGTTGTTTTTGCTCGCGAGCGGTGCGGAGGTGTGCGGGCCGCGGTCGTGGCGTCTTCAGGCTCCTGGCAAACGGCGTCGGGCCGAATGCCGGCGACCCGTAGCGCACGTTGAGCCGAGCATAACGCCGTCGTAGTAGCCGCACAAAGCGGCGGCGACCTCAATGTGAAGCATTCTCGGTCGGACTGAATTCGGCCATGAAGCTACCTTCGACTCGGGCGAGAGTTGATCATTCGCATGTCCATCTACGTTCAGTTAGCAGCCGCTCGTGTGTCCACGATCCGACGCCGATGGGTCCGCTCGGACGTACCTCTTCAAGCTAAATTTCATGCAGGGGCCGCGCATCGATAGACAGCCCCTCCTCGGAAATCAAGCAGTACTGCAGTCATGCCTACTGTCGAAAAGCCGCCCGCAACCGTCTCGCGTTCATCGAGCCCCCGGCCTACACGCAGCGGTCTGACCCGCACAGGGTGGAGAGTCCGGACGTATGCGTAAGCTTTGATAAATCATCGATATGCATGATTGACGCGCGCCGCTCGTCGTTGCTAAACTGTGCATATCGATACTATGCACACTAATTATGAGCGAGAGCAACTCACAGGCTGCGGCCACCTTTCTGGCGCCCCCTTCGATAGAAGTTTTCCGGCAAGACCTTGTGGAGATGTACCTGTTCCAGCTTGGGAATCTGGCCTGGATGGTCGGAGAGCCGGCGGCGAACCGTTTGCTTCAGCGTGAACCATCGGTAGGCTTGCTTAACCTTGGTGGCAATGCCGCAGAAGTCGGGCTGACCTACGAGGATATCCGGGGGGCCAACCTCGCCAAGGCGATGGAGTTGCTATACCACTTTGCTTACTTCGGTCGCCTCGACGAAAGCGCCGAATTCATGGGCGAAGAAAGCATCTACAACTGGCTAGCAGCGATTCTCTTTGACGTCCGGCAAAGTCAGACAGCGACTTACCGGGATAACCAGTACCAGTGCAAAACACTGGAATCGGCGGAACGGTGTGTGGTCGTTGCTGAGCTGGCGAACGCTCGAAATATTCTCGAGGGTGGAGAGTCGTTTTTTCATTTCAGCCGAGCGAACACCAAAGACGAGCCGGCGTTTGACGATTATCTGACCGTGCGGCAACTCGCGCTGCTAGCCGGTATGGAAGAGATGAGCATTCGCGCGGCAGCCAACAAGAATCGCGCGAATGCCCTAAAGACAATCCCTGAGGAAGGCCGTACGCGATTTGAGATTGGCGTCGCCAAAGAGTGGTTGCGCTCGAAAGGGAGATACGTCCCGATCACACGGTATCAAAGCGAAGGAGATGTCGACCTGGCAAGGCGACGATTCGCGAATCCCGCAGACTTGTGGGAGGTGCTGAATGCCCGGCTGGAGTTTCTTAGCCGAAGCGAGGATGGAAACGAGCTTGCCGCCAGGATCGGGGACCTCGGGCTTTCGTTATTACCTGCCGGTGTCGGTGGACAGTCGTTCGTGGTGTCGGAAGCGCAGATGCACGATTCCAACACCATGAAGGCGCTCGCAAACGTGCTGCGCCTGCCTGGACATTTATTGGTGCTTCGCATGCGCGAAGCATTCGCGCGCGCAGAACTTGCCGCTGTGGAACAAAGCCTGCGCGACATCCAAACGGGATAACTCGGTCGACCAGCGAGGCCGCGAATCAGAACAAGAGGTCTCCGTGATGATCACCGTCCATACGAGCACAAAATTGCAGGGGGGATTCTCTTGGCAATCGTCCAATGGCTAATCGAGTACGGTGCGACCGAATACAACGGAAGCACCTGCCGGCGGTACTTTGAAGGCCGCGAGACAGCTTATGTGTCGGTACCTTGGCGCGCAGAGGTTGTTGATCGACTGGGCAGCTCGATGAATCGTTACCTAGTCGAGGGGCAACAGGGTGAAGTTGTCACCGTTGCATACCGCTTGAATCGGATAACGATGCGGTAAACCAGAAGTAGACGTCTCCTTCATGGAAATAAAAATGCTGCTAATCAAAGCACTCATCTATAAGCCAATCGGCGGCTACTGGCTTGGGGAAATCGGGTTCTTGCAGATGGTCTTCCAGGTGTTGACCCGCTGGTGCCTGATCATGGCGATTGCGCTAGCTGTGATCTTCGCCTACATCGCGACGGCGCCAGGAGTGATGACCGGCAAGTTCGGCGCCAAGAACCATGAAGCGGAAGATCGAGCCGCACGTGAAGCCGCCTTCCAGGAACGCAAGCTTCAGCGAAGCACGCTGCGATAAGGCGCCACCTGTCATTCAAACAACAATCCTTCAACGCGTCGTCCATAGAGCTTAAAACCATGCATAGCTACTTGTCCGCCAGCGAAATCAAGCAGTTCATTGAACAACGATTTCCTCGCCTTGTTCCAAAGGTCAATGGTAAATCCGACAGCTACTATCTTGACCACGTGCGCGAAAAGCGTGATTCCACGCGAATCCTTCGCGTGAAGCGCCGCAGTTGCGAAATCAAGCTTGTTGTCTCGACCCCAAAGGGCGGCAGGCTCGCCCGGCAGGGCGAGGTGATATCCAATACCGACACCCTCGCCAGCATCATTGCCGACGAAATCGCGCTCTTCGAATCCGGACGAGCCATTGCTTCGCCCCTGGCAGCCATTAACTCGCCCAAGGCAGCCGTTTGCTCGCCTCGCCCGTCAAGCGACCAGAGAGCCGTCGCGTTGGTCAGCGGCGACACCGCATTCCAGTTTGATCGCGACGAGAACGGTGTCGACCCTTTCCTACGCCTGCTTTACTACTGGGAAATTCGCAATGCGAGCGGCGAGATCGCGGGCCGCTATGTGGGCAAGGCGGCTGACGGCAGCCGCCCATGGAGGCGCTATCCCAGGCGCGTAGAAAATCTCCTGCGCGGCGATTCCTATGGACGCTCTATTCACCATGCGCTTGCGGAGTCTGTCTTACAACGACACCGTGCCAAGGTCACGTTTCTTTGCAACGTTCCATCCGACGCGGACATAGACACGTGGGAAAAGCACGCGATCGCCGTGCTCGACTGCTACGGGAATCGACCGGATCAGCGCAACCGTACCGCCGGGAGACAACTGTCCGAAAAGATAGTCCCGCAAGCTCTCGTTCAGGCCCTCACCGCCCTCCGCGCCTGACGATCGACGGTGTAATCGAGTAGGGTGAGGGGGGCACTCCCTCAGCCCTCTCACACTACCGTACGTGCGGTTCCATATACGGAGGTTCACAAACGAGACTGCAAGCTCCGCTGAGTATTTAGCAGCGAGATCAGGCCCATGGCGCCGAAATGGCTCTTGGGAAACGTATCACACATATGTTGAACCGCCCCGGAAATGTAGGAGACTTTGGATCTTGGCTGTATCTGGAGATTTAAAGCATGGAAAGCGAAGGCAAG
>NZ_FCOA02000059.1 GCF_001544875.2 Caballeronia hypogeia | reverse complement strand
TTCGCGATTTGGCCGATCCCGATGTTCCGGTACTCGGGCCTTGGTTTTTTTACGGCTTCAGCCATGCTAGACCCCAAATTGACGTTACGCGCAGCCGTCGCCCGACATGGGCGCGAATCGTCCCGCCTGCCTCACTCGTGAAAGTGATCGGCGATACCTGTGGGGATGAGTTCTGAGCGCTCGGACTGCGCGATAAGCGGTATTTTGTCGCGGGATTGATATACTGTCCAATATCTATCTCGTCTTTCTGAAATAGCTTTTACATATATCGCATGGAACTGCGTCATATTCGCTATTTTCTGGCCGTCGCCGAGGAACGCAATGTGACGCGCGCGGCGGAGCGGCTGGGCATCGGTCAGCCGCCGCTCAGCCAGCAAATTCACGCGCTGGAGGACGAACTCGGCGTGCGCCTGTTTCGCCGGACGGGACACGGCGTCGTGCTGACGGAGGCCGGCGAGGCGTTCGCGGTCGACGCCAAGCGTCTTTTGAACGATACGCGGCTCGCCGTCGAAAAGGCCCAGAGCGCAGGGCGCGGTGAGATCGGGCAGCTCAATATCGGCTTCACTGGGTCGGCGGCGTTCAATCCGGTCGTGTCGAAGCTCATCCGCTCGTATCGGCAGTCTTATCCGAACGTCACGCTCACGCTCACCGAAGGCAACACTGCGCAACTGCTCGCGCATCTCGACGGCGGCCGCGTCGATGTCGCCTTCGTGCGCCTCGGAAGCCAGTCGCCGGCGGGCGTGCAGATCAACCACATCGCCATCGAGCCGATGAAGATCGTGCTACCCGCCACGCACAAGCTCGCAAAAAAGCGCAAGGTGCCGCTCGCGGCGCTCGCCGAAGATCCGTTCGTCATGCTGCCGCGCGAGGCGAGCCCGACCTTGCATGACGTGATCGTCGGCGCATGTCGTGAAGCCGGCTTCGAGCCGGTCGCCGGGCAACAGGCGCCGCAACTGTCCTCGGTCGTGAATCTGGTGGCGGCGGAGTTCGGCGTGTCGCTGGTGCCGGCATCCGTCTGTCAGATTCAGGTCGATGGCGTCGCCTATACCGACGCGCTCGGCAGCGCCATCAGCATTCGACTCGCGCTGGCCTCGCGTATCGACGCCACGGCCGCGAAGACGGCGAACTTTCTGGAGATTGCCCGGCAGCTCGCCACGACGTCGATATGACGTTTGCCATCCGAACAATCGCGCATTGAATTCGCCACGATTCGGGCTATAAACAAGTAGCCCGAATCCGTTCCCGTAGTCCACAGGTCGAGGAGCGAGGTCATGCGAGAAAAAGAAATGGCGCATCCGCTGCAATGCACACATGCGTGCCGCCGGGGTTTCCTCAAGTCGGTTGCATCCGCGACCATCGCCGGGCTGGCCGCTCCGCCGCTTCTCTCGACACCCGCCCGTGCCGATGCGCTGACCCACGCGCAGCGCGACAGCATGACGCCGGAGCAGATCCTCGAAGCGATGAAGCGCGGCAACGAGCGCTTCCGCAGAGGCGAGCGAAAGCCGCGCAACTATCTGAACGAGCAGAAAGCGAGCGCCAAGGGGCAATATCCGGCGGCCG
This sequence comes from Caballeronia hypogeia, assembly GCF_001544875.2. GTDB lineage: Bacteria > Pseudomonadota > Gammaproteobacteria > Burkholderiales > Burkholderiaceae > Caballeronia > Caballeronia hypogeia. The sequence continues at coordinate 20,016 of NZ_FCOA02000059.1, read as the reverse complement.
TGCTGCTCAGTTGCATCGATTCGCGCGCGCCGGCCGAAGTCATCATGGATCTCGGCATCGGCGATATCTTCAATTGCCGGGTCGCGGGCAATATCGAGAACAGCGATATTCTCGGCAGCATGGAATTCGCGTGCAAGCTGATGGGCGCGAAGGTCGTGCTCGTGATGGGGCACACGTCGTGCGGCGCGATCAAAGGCGCGATCGCCAATGTCGAGCTGGGCAATCTCACGGGGCTGCTCGCGCGCATCAAGCCTGCCGTGGACGCAACGCAGTACGACGGCGAGCGCACGGCGACCAACTATCCGTTCGTCGACATGGTCGCGCGCAAGAACGTGGAACTGACCATCGCGCAGATTCGCCGCGACAGCGCCGTCCTCAGCGAACTGGAAGGCCAGCATACGATCAAGATCGCCGGCGCGATGTACAACCTGAGCACCGGTGCGGTCGATTTCATCGCTTAATTTTCGACGCGCTCGCGAACCTCATCCTCGCGCTTCGCGACGCCGCGAATCGCCGTCCAGTACTCGGTGCGCACGCCTATGCGCTCCGATACGAACGAACCGCCCTGCGTTGCGCGATAGTGCGCGAGCGCCCTGTACACGAGCTTCTGGCCGGCCAGAAGAATCGGCACGTTGAGCAGCACCATCACGATGTTCATCAGATCCGAGAGCGCCCAGAGATTCGGCAACTCCAGCCCGGCGAGCACGGTAAGCGCGCCGAACGGCACGAACACGAGCGAGCCCACGACGCGAATGCCGGTAATGAACGCCCGGCTGCGTGAAATGAAGTTTGCCGAGATTTCCGCGAACGAAATCATGCCGAGCAGCGTCGTGAACGCGAACAGTCCATAGCACACGCACATCACGATCTTCACGCCATGCGCGAGCGTCGCCGGCACGAGCGCTTCGACCGATGCGAGATAGACCGTGATCTTCGACGCCCTCACGGATTCCCACGCCTGTCCGTCGACTGCGCCGGTCCACACGTGCGCCATGACGACAATGAAGCCCGTCATCGTGCAGATGATCATGGTGTCGAAGAACACGCCGAGGCTTTGCACGAAGCCCTGCTCGCACGGATGGTCGTTGTCGGCGATCGCGGCGGCCATCGTGATGGTGCCCTGCCCCGCTTCGTTCGACATCAGCCCGCGCTTGACGCCCTGCGCGAGCGCCGTGCCGATCGCACCGCCGAACAGCGCATGCGGTGCGAACGCGCCGACGATCACTTCACGAAAGAAGTAAGGAATCAGCGGCAGATTGATCAGGATGATGACGAGCGACATCAGGCAGAACAGCGTGGCCTTGATCGGCACGAGCACATCCGTATAAGCGGTCACGCGGCGAATGCCGCCCATGATGATGAATGCGCACGCCACGATGAGCCCGGCAGCGATGACGTAATACACCGTCGACTGACGCGCGAGGTGCGTGCCCGCCACCGTATCGGCAATGGTGCCGATGGCCGTGAACACGTTGAACGTTTGCGGCGGCACGTTGAAAAGCGCATACACGATGAACACCAGCGACAGGAACGTGCCGACGATGCGCTTATCGCCCAGCACGCGCCGTCCGTAGAACGGCAGGCCGCCGACGAACTCGTCGTGCTTTTTTTCCTTGAAGAGCTGCGCGAGCGTCGATTCCATGAACGCGGTGGCCATGCCGAAGAACGCGGCGACCCACATCCAGAACAACGCGCCCGGCCCGCCGACCGAAATCGCGCCCGTAATGCCGACGATGTTGCCCGGACCCGCACGCATCGCGAGTCCGAGCATGAAAGACGCGAGCGCGCTGACGCCGGTTTTCGACGGCTGCCTGCGCAACATGATGCGCACGATCTTGCCGATGTTCATCGTCTGGATGAAGCGCGTGCGGATCGTGAAATGAATGCCGACGCCGACCAGCAACAGGATCGCGAATGAGAATTGTCCGAGCACTGGAATGCGCGCGTACCCGTTGAAATTCGTCGGAAAATCCCACAGAAAATCCGAAACGGGCGCGATGAAGGCGAACAATGCGTTCACGGATTGAAACAGACTTTCCACGCGAGGCGTTCCTTTGATGCTTCGGCCTGCTTCAGACAGGCGTTCGGAATGTTAAGAATCCGGCGTCGTCCGCCGCCGGTGAGCGTGCCGTCCCGGCACAAATCGTTCGAGGCAAGGATTATAGGGGCGACTTCGACTAGCGCGCGATCTCGAGTCATGTGTTTCTGGTCCGAAACTCCATGCCAGCCGAAACCGGAACAATTGATTGCAAAAATCAGCGGCGGCCCGGCGATTAATGAGATATCCGGAGAAGACACGCTTCGTTCTTCTGCAGACGTCGATGCTCGATGCGGGGCGTGCTGCGGGGGCGATGCTATCGATCGGCGGCTTTCGGCAGGATCATCGAGACGCGCAGACGGAGGCGCGATGCGTCCTGTTCCACGATCGCCAGCCGCGCCTCGATCCGCTCGCACAGCTCGCGCGCCATGTCGATGTTAGATGCGTCCTCCGGCGCATCGCCACTGCGCGTGACGACCACATCGATATCCATGGCGACGAGCGCGCGGCTCTTTAGCGCGCTGCGCACGCGAAGCGCGATGCCTTCGGCACGGAACGCCGCGCCGAGCGGCGCGAGCGCACTCGCCAGCACCACGCGGCAGCGCGCCTCGTCCATCCAGACGCGCGGCGCCCGCAAGTCATCAACATTGGTCGTGATCAGGGGCGCCGGTTCGCCCAGCCGTTCGCGCAGCGCGCCGGCAAGCTCGTGCGCGAATCGGCCGAGCTCGCAGGAACGCGAAACCGCCGCGCCCGGAGCGCCCGACTCGGCGCGCAAATCCAACCAGGTTTCAAGCAGTTCGTGCTGCATGCGCAGCGCGTGCGCCGCGCCGCGCGCCTCTGCGAGCGCCGCATCGTCGGGCGCCGCACCCTGCATGCGGCGCAGCGCGGATTCGAGCGCCCCGAGCGGCGCGCCCGCGCGGCGCACGTGCTCGACGAGCAGCGCGCCGCTCGCGCGGCGGGCCGCATCGGCTTGCGCCTTGCCCTCGCGCAGATGCGCGAACGCCGCTTCCTGTTCCGACAGGTTCCACTGGCCGCAGACCATCGAGACGACATCGCCGCGCGCATCGCGCATCGGACCGCCCCAGAAACGCTGCGTCGTCACGCGGCCGCGATAGGTGACGACCACCTCGCGGTCGAAGGAAACGCCGAGCTTCACCGCTTCCTTGTAGATCGCATCGAGTTCGGCGGCGTCGCGCGCATCGATCAGATCGGAGTCGGCGATGCTGCTGCCGAGCAAATCCTCGCGCTTGCGCTGATAAGCGGCGAGCAAATGGTCGTTCGCGAACAGCAGGCGCCCGCGGCGGTCGCGAATGGAGATGCCTGCGGGAATCGCATCGAGCGCGCGTCGCATGAGCGCACCTTGGTCGCGCTCCTGGCCGTCCTCGCCGTCGATGCCTGCGGCGAAGACGTCGGCGTCGGACTGCGGCTCGCTCATGCCCGGCCCGAGGAGCCTGGCGCGCCGCGCGACCTCGACCAGCTCCACCAGATTGGTGATGTTGAGCTTGCGAAACAGCCTCACCTTGTAGGTGCTCACGGTCCGGTCCGACAGCGCCATCTCGCGCGCAATGGCGCCGTTCGAAAAGCCGCTCGCCAGATAATTCATGACGGTCAGCTCACGCGCCGACAGGCTCGCAAGCTGGTCCGCTTCGCTGCGCCGCCCGGCATCGATGGCAGCCGCGCCGCCGGGAAAGAACGTGCGCCCCTGCGCGATCGCCTCCAGCGCAAGCAGCAGATCGGCCAGATCGTCCTGCTTGCTGACGAATCCGGACGCGCCCGCCTGCATGCACAGGCCGATGAAGTGCTCGCTGTCGGCCGCCGTGAGCACGAGAATCTTCACCTTCGCGCGGCGCCTGCGCAGCCGCCGGATCACTTCCAGCCCGCCGAGCCGCTTGAGCCGCAGCGCGAGGATCAGCAGATCCGGCTTCACTTCGAGCGTCTGCGACAGCGCCTCCAGACCGTCCGCTACTTCCCCCACGACCGCGTAGCGCTCGCGATCGAGCAGGGAACGCACGGCATGGCGCATCGCCGGCTGCTCCTCGGCCAGCACGACCCGATACATTCGCGTCCTCCGCTGAAATCGTCAGGAAAATGTAGTGCGAGTCCTACGCAAAGTCCAGAAATCGGCGATTTCGCGTCAATCGGCATCTTCCGAAAATTGCTCCATCAATCGATGAACGATCAGGAGCACGATCATGACCAAGTCCTGTAGCACGGCCCGCAATTTCCGGAATGCGAAACGTGGTGTTGCAATGGCGCTCGCGGCCGCCATCGGACTGATGGGCGCGACGGGTGTCGCGCTCGGCGGCGGCGTCGGAGTCGGGACCGATCAGGCGCTAGGCGAGAACAGCGTCGCCGTGGGCAAGGATGCGAAGGCGCATCGCAGCGGCGCGGTGGCGATCGGATCGGGTTCCGAAGCGATGGGCAATCGCGCGCTCGCCGCCGGCGCGGGCGCGAAGGCCCACGGCGACGACAGCGTCGCCGTGGGTGCGGGCAGCGCCGCGACCGGCCGCTACAGCATCGCGCTGGGCAGCGGCGCGCGGGCGGAACGCGACAATGCGATCGCGCTCGGCAACCTCGCCGCCGTCCTGGGCGACAACGCCATCGCGCTCGGCGCGCGGGCGACCGTACAGCGCGACAACGCGATCGCCATCGGCAACGATGCCAGCGTGCTCGCCGCGAACAGCGTCGCGCTCGGGTCCTTTTCCGTCGCCAACGGCCAGGGCCTGAATCAGCAGGCGTGGCTCGTGGGCGGCACGGCGAAGGGCGAAGTGTCGGTCGGCGCGGCGGGCAGCGAGCGGCGCGTGACGAATCTCGCGGCGGGCGCGCTGGACACCGACGCCGTCAACGTCGCGCAACTCAGACAGGCGATGAGCGGCACGGGCGGCACGGCAGCCGATGCCGTGCTCTACGACACGTCCGAGCACGCGCGCGTGACGCTCGGCGGTGCGGACGCGGCGGCGCCGGTCACGCTGTCGAACGTCGCGGCGGGCGCGATCGGCACGCTGAGCACCGACGCGGTGAACGGCAGCCAGCTCTATGCGATGACCGCGTCGATGGGCCAGGCACTCGGCGGCGGCGCCGGCGTGAACCCGAACGGAACGTGGCGCGCGCCGGCGTATTCCATCGGCGGGCGGACCTTCGACAATGTCGGCGACGCGCTCACCAACATCGATGGCCGCGTGACGAATATCGAAAGCTCGGTGACCTCGGTCAGCCAGCAGATCAGCAACGGCGAGGTCGGCCTCGTCAAACAGGACACCACGACGGGCGCGATGGCGGTCGCCGCCGACAGGAACGGCACGCTCGTAGATATGACCGGGCAGGACGGCGCGCGCCGGATCACCGGCGTCGCGGACGGCGATATTTCCGCGACCAGCGCCGACGCCGTCAACGGCAGCCAGATCTACGCGCTGAGCCAGGAGATGGGCGCGGTGAACCTGAACATGACGGCGCATGCGCAAGCCATGCAGGACATGGCGACGCAAGCGAACACCTACACCGATCAGCGCGTGGGCGCGGCGCTGCAGAGCGCGAACAGCTATACCGATGGCCTCGTGGGCACGGCGCGCCGCGACGCGAGCGGCGGCACGGCTGCCGCGATGGCGATCGCCGGCCTGCCGCAGGCGGTGCAGTACGGACGCAATCTCGTCGGCGTGTCGGGCGCGACGTATGACGGCCAGTCGGCGGTCGCGCTCGGAGTTTCGCGCGTGTCGGGCTCGGGGCGCTGGGTGTTCAAAGGATCGGCTTCGACCAATACGCGCGGATATTACGGCGTCGCGGTCGGCGCGGGCATGCATTGGTAGGGGCGTCAGGTATCGGGGCAGCCACTGCGCGATGAAGTGGCTTCTCCCCTTTGCTTGATCGCCTGATTTTTGCGGCGAAGCCGAGAAAGTGAGGGAGCGAGAATCGACGGTTAGTTGCAATCGATCATCATGTTCAGCTCATTCCAGACCTGGACAATCGTCTGCGATACGCATCAGGAGAACGAGATGTCCGAACGACTCGTCAAGCTGCTCGCCGTCGCCTCGATGGCGCTGCTCGCCTCGCTTGTATCGCGCGATTTCCTCGCCGGGTGCTGCAGCACGCGGGCTACGACCTGATCATCCTTCTCGAAACCGTCACCGCGCTGCTCTACTGGGCGGGCGTCATCGCGATGTGGCGCGCACGGCGGCAGCAACACGCCGGCCTCACGCTCGGTTACCTCACCTGGCAGGTCTGCTTCATGAGCATCGGCGGGGAGTGGTTCGACATGTGGATGTCGAAACAATGGAACGGCGAAGACAGCGCGTTCCGCTTTTTCATGACCTTTCTTGTGATATTGATTTTCGTGACGCGCTTCGAAGCGCCTGACGCGCCGACGCACCCGCGCGACGCTGAATGAGGACCATCGAATGAACACGCACCCCGCAGCCGCCGCGATCCAGGTGAGCGACATCGGCAGCTTCCACATCGGCGGACAGATGACCACGCTGGCAGGCATGGCGCCGCGCTCGCGCGTGAGCACGGCGCAAGGCGCCGTGCATCCGGTCGATCCGAACGGCGAAGTGATCGTCGGGCAGATGTACGTGCAGTACGTGCGCCTCGCAGCGGCGCGCAGTCCTCATCCGCTCTTGCTCTGGCATGGCGGCGGCATGAGCGGCGTGAACTGGGAAACCACGCCCGACGGACGTCCTGGCTGGCAGATGTTTTTCCTGCGCGCGGGCTTCGACGTTTACGTGTCCGACGCCGTCGAACGCGGCCGTGCATCGTGGGCGCCTTATCCGGATGTGTATCCCGAAGCGCCTTACTTCCGCACCGCGCGCGAGGCGTGGGAAGAAACGTTCCGCTTCGGCCCGCCCGGATCGTGGCACGCGGAGACCGCATCGCGCCGTCCTCACGACCGCTTGCGCTTCGACGTCGCGAAGATGGAAACCTTCATGAATCAGTTCGTGCCGCGCTGGTCGACGAACGACGCGCTCACGCAACACGCCTACGACGCGTTGATCGGGCGCGTGCCGGACAGCATCGTGCTCACGCACAGTCAGGGCGGCAACTTCGGCCTGCGCGCAGCGCTCCATGCGCCGGAACGCGTGAAGGCGGTGATTTCGCTGGAACCCTCCGGCGCGCCCGACCCGGCAACGAGCGATCCGCGCGTTCTGCGCGGCCTTCCGCATCTATTCGTCTGGGGCGACTATCTGGACCGGCATCCGTTCTGGATCGAATCCGTCCCGAAGGTGCGGCGATGGCACGAAGCGCTCGCCGCGGCCGGCGTCGATACGCAATGGATCGATTTGCCCGCGCGCGGCATCGCAGGCAACAGTCACGCATTGATGGCCGACGACAACAGCGACGACATCGCCGGCCTCGTGCTCGAATGGATGCGCGGGCACAGGCTCATCGGCTGATCAGTTCTGGGCGAGCGCCGCCGCCGCGCCCACCGGCGAGCCCTCGAGCGCCACTGACGCGCGCCCGTCCGGCCCGACGGGCACATCGCCCACCAGCGTCGTGCGATACAACTGGCGGTCGAAGTCGAGATCGAAGATATCGACGGGCGCGAGATGCGCGGTCGTGCGGTTGTCCCAGAACGCGACGCTGCCCGCCTCCCACTTGAAGCGCACCGTGAATTCCGGTCGCGTGACGTGCTCCCACAGCAGTTCGAGCAGCGCCTGACTCTCGCGCGGCGCGAGGCCCGCGACCTGCTTGAGAAAGCCCGGGCTCACGTACAGCGCGCGCTCGCCGGTCTCGGGATGCACGCGCACGAGCGGGTGTTCGCTCACGAGAACGTGTTCGGTGACGGCCTGGTTGAACGCATCGGTGCCGCTCGCGCCTTGCGGCGGCGCGAAACGATGCACGCCGCGCAAGCCATCGACGAAAGCGCGCAGCGGCGCGGAGAGCTTTTCGTAGGCGATCACGAGATTGGTCCATTGCGTGTCGCCGCCATACGGCGGGATCGTCACGCCGCGCAGTATCGACGCGAAGGGGGGATTCACGGCGGCGGTCACATCGGTATGCCAGCCGGTCCAGGGGCGCAGCAGCGACTGCCCTTCGAAGCGCGTGGCCTTGCGGAACTTGGAGATCGAATAGATCTGCGGATTTCCTTCGACATGCCCGAACACCGGATGTCCAACCGTGAGCTCGCCGAACTGCGCGGAAAACGCGACGTGCTGTTCGTGACTCAGGAATTGCTCGCGGAAAAAGATCACGCGCCATTCGAGCAGCGCGGCGCGTATCGCCCGCACCTTATCGGCGGACAAGGGCCGCGTCAGATCGACGCCGCCGATCTCCGCGCCGATATGCGCCGAAAGCGGATGGACGGTCAATTCTGCTTCGTTCTGTAGCGCGGCTGCATTCACGATCGGGCTCCTTTCGATAAAAAAACGAAACGGCGCGTTCAGCCGCCGGGAACCCAATGTACTAGCCGCTCCGCCGCGCGCGAACGAAGAAATCGCGATACGGAAAGTTTCGGGGGCGATAAGCGATGGGACGTTTTCGTGTTCGCAGAAGAAACGACAGGCGCGAGCCGTCTGAAAATCGGAACGATCGCCGAAAGCAGGCTGAAAAGAGTTCAGAGCGCGAAGTTTCCCGGAGCGCTGACCGACTGCCATGGAAAGCGCACCGCCGTGGGCATCGGCGGGCCAGCTGTGACACGCGCGTCCGAGGTCACGCCATGAACCCTTCTGTTCCCGACGGCGGCGCGCACGGCCTGAGCGTTCCGCGCTTCAGTCCTTCGGCGGTTTCTTCTTCGCCTTCGCCTGATTGAACGCGATGGCCGCGCGCACGAGTTCCGTCAGCGCGCGCTTGTCGATCGGGTCGCCTTCGAAGAAATCGATCGCACGCCGGGCGTTGCCTTCGAGTCCCGCGTTGAAGAGCCGGTCCGGATCAGGAAGGCTCGCGCCATTGGCGAAGGTGAGCTTCACTTTTCCCTTGTGCGCATTGGCCACGGCGATCATGCCGTCGCGATACCAGACCGGGCTGCCCATGTACTTCCATTCCTCGACGACCTCCCGGTCCGCCGCGAGAATGATCTTGCGCATGGCGGCAAAAGTCTCGCCGCGCCAGTCGGTGATGCCGGCGATCAACTGATCGATTCGTGCGGATGCGTCCATGAAATCTGCGTGCCTCGCGTGATGGTTTTGATGCGGCGCGGCCATAATAACGTAGTCGTCGCGTTCAGCGTTTCAGTCCCGGACTGCCTATGCTCAGTTGCAGACGGTGCGCCTGATCGAGATGAAAAATGAAGGACGGACGCGAACGGATCAGCAGCAGGCGCACATCGGCGCTGCTCGTCGTGCGGATATAGCCATCGACGGTATTGACGAGCTTCTGCAGAAAGACGACCTCGCGGTCGAGATACGCCTCGTCGAAGTCATGGCTGCTGGTCTCGTCCAGCGATGCGAGCTCGTCGGCGCTTTGCTTCGTCAATGCGTCGCTGGTCGCGCTTCTTTGCGGCTGCGCGCCGAGTCTTTGCGTGAGCGCGACGATCTCCTGATTGACCTGGCCATGCTCCGAGACTAGGCGCTTGGCGAAGACCTGCAGACTGGCGGAGCGCGTCTTGCCGAGCGCGAGATTGCCGGCCGCGATTTCCGCCTGATTCGCGACAAACACGACGCCCAGCATTTGTCCATCGGTCAGCGACTCCTGTGCCGCCGCACTCGCCCATGCGAGCAGCAAAATCAGTCCGGCAGCGATGCTTTTGCCTCTCATGCCCGCTTCTCCCGTGATGTGACCGTCTTCCAGCCGTATCGTCCGATGACGGCATCCAAGGAACCATGGAACTCCGGCGTGTTCAAAATGCAAGCCTTGCGTCTGAGCGCCCGGTCCTGCATGCCTTTAAGGGACCTGCATGAACTAAGATGTAGCCTTTATTGACGCACGTGATGCCGTAGCAATCGATGCCGCATGCCTGCATGGCTCCGCGGCGCATTCCATGTCCCTGTTGAGCGTTATGAAACCTGAAACGGCCTGGCCCGAACAATCCTTCGACTGTGACGGCTGGCGTGGCGAGATGGCCGCGCGCATCGCCGACTTCGACTGGTCGGGCACGGCGTTGGGTCCGATCGATCAATGGTCGAAGAGTCTGCGGGCCGCCGTTCAGTTGCTGCTCGCTTCGCCGGTGCCGCTGGTCATGCTGTGGGGCCGCCCCGGCACGATGATCTACAACGACGCCTACGCGGGCTTCGCCGAAGGCCGTCACCCGTTTCTGCTCGGCAAGCCGGTCGAGGAAGGATGGTCGGAGATCGCAGCGTTCAATCGCAACGTGGTCGACACCTGCCTTTCGGGCGCCACGCTCTCGTACTCGGACAAACGCCTGACGCTGCATCGCAACGGCCAGCCCGAAGACGTGTGGATGGACCTTCACTATAGCCCGGTCGCGGAAGACGACGGGCATCCCGCCGGCGTATTGTCGATTGTCTTCGAAACCACCGGGAAGGTGCTCGCCGAACAGCGCCGCGACGCCGCCGAGCGCGCTTTCCGCGAAGCCAACGAGCGGCTCAAGCTTGCGCTCAGTTCCGGCATCGTGCTGGGCACTTGGGTATGGGACGCGGTCACCGAACGCTTCAGCGGCGACGAACGATTCGTCAAGGTTTTCGCGCTGCAAACCGGGGGCGAAGACACCTGGCCCTTCGACAGACTCGCGGGCGGTCTGCATCCGGAAGATATCGAGCGCGTGCGCGAATCGATGCGCGGCGCGCTCAGTCGCGAGGACGGACGCCACGAAGTCGAATTGCGCATCCGCGCGCCGGAAGGACAGTATCGATGGGCGTTGTCGAGCGGGCGCTACGAGTTCGACAATGCCGGCAAGCCCGTGCGCCTGCCCGGCGTGCTCGTCGACATCCACGAGCGCAAGATCGCCGAGGACAAGCTGCTCAGGCTCACGCAGACGCTGGAGGAGCGCGTGGCGGAAGCGGTCACCGCGCGCGTCGAGGCCGAGGAGCGGTTCCGCCAGGTGCAGAAGCTGGAGGCCATCGGCAATCTCACCGGCGGCGTCGCGCACGACTTCAACAACGTGCTGCAGATCATCTCCGCGAATCTCCAGTTGATCGAACTCGCCACGCGCGACCGGCCGGATCTCACGCGCCGCCTGCACGTGGTGAGCGAAGCCGTGACGCGCGGCGGCAAGCTCGCGGCGCAAATGCTCGCCTTCGCGCGCCGCCAGCCGCTCAACCCGGCGGTCGTCAATCCGGCAAAACTCGTCTCGGACATGTGCGAGTTCCTGCAGCGCGCGCTGCCCGAATCCATCAAGCTCACGACTTCGGTGGCGGATGGCGTGTGGAACCTTTTCGTCGATCGCAGCCAGCTTGAAAACGCGCTCCTGAATCTCGTCATCAACTCGCGCGACGCGATTCGGGAAGGCGGCAACATCCTGCTCGAAGTAACCAACGCGGAGCTTGCCGACGGACACGCGAGCGGTCTCGCGCTGCCGGCTGGCGAGTACGTGCGCCTCGCCGTGACCGACGACGGCGCCGGCATGCCCGACAGTGTGAAAGCACGCATGTTCGAGCCGTTCTATTCGACCAAGGCCGAAGGCCAGGGCACGGGTCTCGGGCTCAGCATGGTGTTCGGCTTCGTGTCGCAAAGCTCGGGCTGCGTCGATGTGAAGACGCAGGTGGGCGTGGGCACTTCCGTCGCGCTGTATTTTCCGCGCTGCCTGCAGGCGGAAGCCGCGAGCCCGGGCGGCGTGCGGCCGCGCGCGTCGCGGGGCGGCGAGGTCGTGCTCGTGGTCGAAGACGATCCCGACGTGCGCCTGGCCACCATCGACATGCTCGCGCAGCTCGGCTATAAGGTGCTCTCCGCGCAGGACGCGGACTCGGCGCTCGCGGCCCTGCAGACGAACCGTGACGTCGATCTGCTGTTCACCGATGTCGTCATGCCCGGCACCATCCGCGCCAACGAACTGGCGAAGATCGCGAGCGCGCCGCCGTATGGCGCCGCCGTGGTGTTCGCGTCGGGCTACACGCGCGACATCATCTTCCACGAAGGGCGGCTCGACGAGGGCGTCGTGCTGCTGAAAAAACCCTTCACCTTCGACGAACTCGCCCGCACCATCCGCCAGGCGCTCGACGCGCGACGCTGAAGCGCCTGCCAGCAGCACGCGCCGCCGCCCCGCGTTCGATTGCCGGAGCGTGCCTTTTGCAGTATTCATTGCATAGACTTGAGTTAATCTCAGGCCTCGTCGTGCGCGTGCCTTCGGACGCGCACTGCGCCGCGCTTTCGTATGAGCTTTAACGACGGCGCGCGACACATCAGGCAATCGCATCGGAGAACCAGATGGACTCTGCCATTGACGTCTATGCGGGTTTCGAAATCTCGGTGGCGACGCGACGCAACGAGCGCGGCGCATGGATCGCGGATCTCAGCGTGAGCCGCGACGGCAAGCCCGCGTTCGAGCCGTGGACCGAAACCGTCCAGCCCGAATGGCGCACCTGCGACGAGGCCGTGCGGGATGGCCTCGAACGCGCGCGGCGCGTGATCCGGCAACACGCGGGCGGCGGCGACGATCATTCGTGGATCGTGACGCGCCGGCATGCGCAAAGCTGGTTCACCACTGAAACCGATCGCTTGTCCGGCCACACTTTCACACGCGGCAACTAAGGCCGCGTCTTCACGTGCGCTGACGCGACATGCGCGGCGCACGGCCCGTTGGTTCAACCGCTTCACGTCATCGCACCCGACAGATGCCCGATAACTCACCGGAACCACAAGCCGTCTGTAATCCAATCTCACGAAGCGCGATCTTCATCGTCGCGACGATTTCCCGCCACGCGGGCAAGGCCGATGTCGTGCGCTCATGGTCCGGCGACGTCGCCGCGCTGGTACGCGCGGTCGGCACGCGCGCGCCGACCGCGAATCTCTCCTGCGTCTGCGGCTTCGGCGCCGATGCGTGGGACCTGCTGTTCGGCGCGCCGCGTCCCGCGTCGCTGCATCCGTTTCGCGAAGTCGGCTCGGGCGACCGGCGCGCGATCGCCACGCCCGGCGACATCCTGCTGCATATCCGCGCGGACCATATGGACCTGTGCTTCGAGCTCGCGTCGCAGATGCTGAACAAGCTCGGCGATGCGGTCACCGTGGTCGACGAGGTGCACGGCTTTCGCTATTTCGATCTGCGCGACATGGTCGGCTTCGTCGACGGCACCGAGAACCCGACCGGCAAGCACACCGCCGGCTACACGATCATCGGTGAAGAAGATCAGGCGTTCGCGGGCGGCAGCTATGTGATCGTGCAGAAGTATCTGCACGACCTCGACGCATGGAACGGACTCACGGTCGAGCAGCAGGAACTCATCATCGGGCGCGAAAAGTTATCCGATGTCGAGCTCGATGATTCGATCAAGCCTTCGTGCTCGCACAGCTCGCTCACGACGATCGAGGAGAACGGCCAGGAAGTGAAGATCCTGCGCCATAACATGGCCTTCGGACGTCCCGGCGCGAAGGAGTTCGGCACGTATTTCATCGGCTACGCGCGCACGCCGAAGCCGATCGAGCAGATGCTCGAAAACATGTTCGTCGGCCGGCCGCCCGGCAACTACGACCGGCTGCTCGACTACAGCCGCGCCGTGACGGGCGGGCTGTTCTTCGTGCCGTCAGTCGATCTGCTCGACGAACTGCCCGACCGCAATCCCGACGCCGCGAACGACGACCCGCAGACGCCGGGAAGCAGCGGCGCCCTGAACATCGGCTCACTCAAAGGAACGCCACGACATGAATAACCTGCATCGGGAGCTCGCGCCGATCTCGAGCGCCGCATGGGCGCAGATCGAAGCCGAAGTCGCCCGCACCTTCAAGCGCTCCGTCGCGGGACGGCGCGTGGTCGATGTGAAGGAACCCGGGGGCACGGCGCTGTCCGGCATTGGCACCGGGCATCTGGGCAACGTCGCCGCGCCGCGCAAGGGCGTCTCGGCGAAGCTCTACGAGGTGAAGCAACTCGTGCAGCTCACCGCGCCGTTCACGTTGCAGCGCGAAGCGGTGGACAGCGTGGAGCGCGGCTCGAACGACGGCGACTGGCAGCCCGCCAAGACCGCCGCGAGCGAGCTCGCGCTCGCCGAAGACAGCGCGATCTTCGACGGCTACGCGGCCGCCGGCATCGTCGGCATTCGCGCTGGCAGCTCGAACGCGCCGACCCTGCTGCCCAACGACGTGGTCGATTACCCCGCCGCGATCAGCCAGGCGCTCGAAAAGCTGCGCCTCGCCGGCGTCGACGGACCCTACACCGTGCTGCTCGGCGCGGATGCGTACACGGCGCTCGCAGAGGCGAGCGATCAGGGCTATCCGGTGATCCAGCACATCAAGCGCATCGTGAGCGGCGATCTCGTGTGGGCGCCCGCGTTGCAGGGCGGCTGCGTGCTGTCCACGCGCGGCGGGGACTACGAACTGCATCTCGGACAGGACCTGTCGATTGGCTACACGAGCCATACCGACACCACCGTGCAGCTCTATCTGCGCGAAACGCTCACGTTCCTGATGCTGACGAGCGAAGCGTCCGTGTCCATCGCGGCCGGCGAATAGCGCGTCGGAATCGCATTTATCCTTTCATGGAGCACGATCATGAGCAGCCAGCAAAGCGGTTTGAGTGACGAATACATCGTGGAGCAGCGCGAGCGCTTGCTGGCGCTGAAACGCGACGTGCTCGGCGGCGAGCAAGGCAATATCACGCGCGAGCGCCGCTTTCAGGAAGAGCGCGGTTCCGAAGCGCACGAATACGAGGACGATGCGCAGCGCATGGAGCAGGACATCACGAACCAGGCGCTGCGCGACGTGAACGACAGGCGCATCGGCGACATCCAGCGCGCGCTGGAAAAGATCGACGAAGGCACGTATGGCCTGTCCGACCAAAGCGGCACGCCGATTCCGAAAGCGCGCCTCGACGCCATGCCTGAAGCCATTTTTACCGTCGAGGAACAGGAAAAGCGCGAAGCGGGCCGATGAGCGCGCTTCAGTCGTCGAAGGTGCCCTGATACTCGGGCGCGGCGTCGGCGCGCGTGTTCAGCTCGAACATCACCCCGCCCGGCGCGCGGCAAAAGAAGCGCGAGCCGCGTCCGTTGTTGAAGATGCCCGTTTCCATCGGTACGCCCGCCGACGCGAATCTTGCGTGCAGTTCGCGCAACGCGTCGAGATCAGGCAGCTCGAAGCCGACGTGGAATGCGCGAGGCCAGTCGGGCGTGTCGTCGCGCGCGTGATCGATCACTACGTCGAAACCAGGACGCTTGAGAATGTACGACTGCTCCCACGTGCCCGCGATCGTGAAGCCGAGATATTGCTCGAAGAAGCGGGCCGTCGCGGACGTGTCGGCGGAAGGAAAGCTGAGGTGATTGAGCTTCATGCTCGTGATCGAATCTGTCATCGTTGATCTCTCGATAGGTTGATCGGCGGCGGTTCCGTTTTTCGCGGCCACCCGATAACGTCAGAATATAAGCAATAGCTCACATTCGACTACTCGCATTGCGCAGGCTCTCCGATCACGCGAAAACCCGTACCGTCACGCACTTTCATGCACCGGAGCCGCGATGCGTCCATCGTCTGCTCACATTCACGCGTTACCGCTCCTCGATAGATAGCCGAACACGGCCGCACGCACGCGGCGCTCCAGATCGTCGAGATCGCGTTCACCGCGCTCGCCTGCCGCATCGACCATGCCGCGCACCATGGCGAGCAGATCGCCCGCCGCGACATCCGGGCGCGGATGCTTCGGCGCGGCGCGTCCGACGACGATTGCGACCAGTTCCTCCATCTCGCTCTTGGCGACTTCGCCGCGCAATGCGGGGCGTCCTTCCGCGATATCGAGCAGGCGCGCGAGCATCGGCCGCTGCAACTGCTGACGCACCGCCGCGCCGATCAGATATTCGAGCGCCGCGCGGCCGCTGCGCTTGGTCAACGCGCCGGACGCGTCCTCATGAAAGCGCCGGTTCTCGCGATGAATCAGCGCGACGGTCAGCGCATCCTTGCCCGGAAAGTATTGATAGAGCGATCCGATGCTCACACCCGCGCGCCGCGCCACGGCGTTCGTGTTGAAACCTTCGAAACCTTCGCTCTCCAGCACCTGCGCAGCCGCTTCGATGATGGAGGTTACCGTCGCCTCCGAGCGCGACTGAGCGGGCGCCTTGCGAGGGCGAAAAGGTTTGTGCGACGGACGTGTGCTCATGCGTAATTTCTAGTTAAATCCGGTGGGCCGGGACGTTGGCGTATTGCGTCGACAGACACTTGCCTGCGCGTGCAGCCGCAATGGCCCGCATGGCCTCGATCGTGGCACAGATTGACCGCATCTCGGGATATCAACTGACGTCACTCCGGCTGACGCAGACTGCAGGTAAGTCGCGTCTGCTCACCGCGTGGTCTGTGGCCCACACCACGACAGCAGGATCGCCGTGCCCTGAAAGCGAGCCTTCTGGTTTCGTCATCTCTTGATCGCCTTCGGTTCATCGAACACGCTTAACGCCCGCTCCGCCAAGCTCAACTCCAACGGCACATCAGCCGGCAGCTTTTTTACGGCCACGACTTGCTTCCACGATTCTGTCTTGTCGGCGCTCGGGTAGAACGCAGCGATCGCGATCACTTTCGTGTCCCGTTCCATTGGCTGAGACATGCTTGCCGAGCCGCCCGGATTGACCACCGCCGCCATGCGCGCCTGCACATCTGCTTCGAGCACGACGTCGTCCTTGGTGAGCAGATCGTTGAATGACGCCGCATCGAAGCGTTTGCGGTCCTTGAGTTGATACACGCGCACCGCCACCGATCTCGGATGACCGGCGTCGTCCGGATTCAAATTCGGGATTGCGCTCAGATCGACGTTGACCGATTTGCCGCGGTTGTGGAACACCGTGTCGTAGGCATCGACGGTGCTGTCGGAGGCGGCCTGCCAGACGCCGCATCCCGACAAAAGCACGGTCAAAGCCAGACCCATCGCCCGATTTCGATTCATGTTCTTCGCTCTTTATGCGGCCCGCGCCTCGAGATACGGATTGGGCGACGGCGCCGGAAACGCTTCGCACACGCCCAGTTCAACCGTGATGAGGCGCTCTTGCTGCGAGGGCAGTACGACGGTCCAGCCAAGGCGCGGTGCGCCATGTAGTTTCTGCTTTCCCACCGACGGCTCGGGCACGAAACGCGAGGAGATCTGCATGCGCAAATGCACGTCGCCAACTCGTCGATGCGCGCTTCACGCAGCCCCTTGCGCGGCAGCATGCCGTTGGTGCCCGTCACGTGCAGCGACACGCTTTCCTCAGGCAAATCCTGCATCGCTTCCCACGCGTGGCCGCCGAAGATCACCCAGGTCTCGTACAGGCCGTCCATGCCGGGCCGCACGCGCGTGTGGTAATAGCGCTCGGGCGATTCATGCCGCAACATGCCGCCGCGATGCCGGAACGTCGAGAACGGCACGTATTCGTAGCGCTCCGAGGTTTCGTGATCGAACGCCTCGACGGCATCGACCGAATAGGTCTGGATGTGCGCGCCCTGATAGCCCGCGGGCACCACCCGGTATTCCGTTTCGTGATGGTCGATTGCCACCGGTTCTGCATCGAGCTCAAACAGGTTGATGACCGGCGAGCAGAAGAGCCGGATGTTCTCTTTGTTGAAGCGCTGATCGGAGGGGTACGGATGCTTGAGCGTGATTTCCAGCTCGAAACGGGTGGTGCCTTCGGGGAGCTTTTCGACATCCAGTCCGCACAGATCGACAAACAGGAATTTCTCGCGAAACGTGAAATACTCCAGCAGCAGTTGATAGCCGGAGAAGGCGGCGTCGGACTTGGGCCACAGGCGTTCTTCGGATGAAAATCCGGCCGGTTCGATCGTCACACCTTCCAGCGGCAGCGCTTCGCCGTCGCGGATTTCAGGAATGCGCCAGTCGATCGAATGAACCTGACGCGTGAGCGCGAGGTGCATGGCGAATGCGGTCGGCTGATCGGCGTTCAGGTATAGCCGCAGCCGCGACAGGTCCGTTTCCTTGCGATTGGCGGAGTGGTCCAGTTCGAAGGCAAGGCGAATCACCGAGCGGCCGTCGTGACGCACGGTGGGTCCCGCCTGCAGCAGACGTAGCGGATGCAGATCGACTGGTTGAGTCGTGCGATAGAGGCACTGGACCATCGTCGGCGTGCTGCCTTCGTTGCCTTCCTTCGGCACCGGAATCGGCGCGGCGCGGACCGGCACACCCGACGGCACATGCTCGGTGCGCTGATGCTTTTCCCCGAGCGGAATCAATTCCACTACGGACAGCGACGGAATCATGCGCAGGTAATGCGGCCACAACAGACTCACCAACCCTTCGGTCAACTCGGGTAGCTCGTCATCGAGTTTCTGCTGAAGCCTGCCAGTCAGGAACGCGAAGCCTTCATATAAACGTTCGACGTATGGATCGCGATCGCCCACGCGGTCCAGATTGAGCATGCGCGCCCGGTCCGGATGCGCGCGAGCGAATTCCCGGCCGGCTTCGCGCAGATAGCGCATTTCGGCTTCGTAGTAGCGAAGCACGGGGTCCACATGTTGTGCGGGCTCGGTGTCTGTGATTCGATCGTCGGTCATCTGTGTGTCTCCGGCAGCGGGACGCCAACTTTTTGAGCCGAGGCGATGGCTCCGGGTGGCAAAGGCGGCAGGTTCGGGCCGGAATTTTTCGGACCATCCTTCGCCGTGCTCGTTATGAAAATCCGCGCGGGCAACGTGAAGTGGCGTAGGGACAGCACATCGAGCGGACCGGCACCGCCTTCGGCACGCAATTGCACCGAGAGTGGAATGCCTATGCTTTGCTCGGGCGTCCACGACAACACGTAGCGCGCGTTGTCGTGCTGCGTGACCTTCGCGCGCTCGAACAGTCGGATGAGCGCAAAGCGTCCCTGCGCGTACATCGTCGAGCGCAAGCCGGCCTCATCGGTCTGCCATTGCAGTTGCGCGTTGTTGTCCAGTCCCTGGCCCGGCCACTCGAACGGCACCCACTGCTCCATCTGGTTGAAATAGTGCAGTTGCTGGCCGGATGAAATCAGCTTCAGGTCGGTGATGCCCGGTGTCGGTACGCCTCGCAGTTCGAAGCGCAGGCGTGCGTCGCCTGAAGGGAACAACGACGTCGATACACGAGCGAGCTTATTGAGCGCAGCGAGGAAGGCTGGATCGAGCGTGAGCGTGCCCTGGTTCATGCCTTGCGCCGCGACCCATTGATTGCCCTGACGTTCGATCACGCCCGCCAACTGCGTCGAAACAAACTGAGCAATCAAGCCGTTGTCCATGCGCATGAAGCTCGCCATGTCGGGCAACGAGGCGTCGTTATCCTCCATGCGCATTTCGTTCTGCGCAGCGGTGCGGATAATGTTCCGGGTGTGATTCAGATTATTTACAAGGTCCGGATTCCGGCTGTCGTGCAGCGAGCCAATAATCACCGGACGGTTCGGGTCTTGCGCGGTAAAGATCAGCGCCACTTCCGTGCCGTCGAGGAGCGGCATGTGGTGGCCGTAGTTCGCCCCCGCATACGGCCTGGCCATACGGATCGCGCGGCTGCGTCCACCCGGACTCCATTCGTCCAGATCGAACGGCATCACCGTGACATACAGGCCTTTTTCGCTCAGGTAGCTGTACTTGTACTTTCCGGGCGAATCTATCCTGGCCGGGAGAATGCCCTCCACCTTCGGCTGCGCGATCTTGTCGATGCTCGTGCGCCACCGGCGACCCGCCGGAATACCCCGGAACGTGCACCAGTACGACGTGCTGCGCCCACCGCCAAAGCGGATCGACGTAATCAAGATCCCATGGGGCGCATCGACCGGATTCATATCGAGACGCACCGCCTCGCCCACCTCGATGGAGAACGGATTGCCTCGCGCGCGATAGCTGATCTGTTCGGCTAGGTGCGCCTCGTGACGCACCAGCGCGATCGCCTTGCCCTCTTCGATCGTCTCGTAATGCTCGCCCCAGGAGTTATCGACACCATCAGTGGTCTTGTCCGCTGGCGCCGCATTCGCGTCCACCAGCAGCTTCACATCGGCCTGCCGATGGTTGTAGTCGTTCAGTTGGATCGACTCGGG
>NZ_FCOA02000058.1 GCF_001544875.2 Caballeronia hypogeia | reverse complement strand
AACGCCGCGTACTTGGTTTCGTTGTAAGCGGCCGCGATACCGAAACCGCCGATTGCATAGTTCATGCCGAAACCGATTGTGTTGTTCGCGGAAAACGAGCCTGGCCTATTGCCGAAGCCGTACAACGCGGGCGCCTCGCGGCGCCATCTTTGAGCGGGTTGATGCATTGGCAGACGGAGGCGGCGAGCTGAATCGTGACCAGACGAGTTAGGGCGCACGAAGCGTTATAACGCGGTCGCCGCGTCCTTTAAGAGACACAGAAGCCCAGGTGGGAAGTCGGGCGCAAGAACGGCCGCACAGACCTGAAAGGCGGTCGTTCGATTCGATGGCTCCAACGTCCCCTCCAACGTCCCAATAGGGGCCGGCTTCCGCCCGACGCGTCGGAAGGAAGGCGGCCAGGAGCCATGACCCACCGTCTGTTCTCTGGCCCCGCATCCAGAAGACCCCGCGCGTGAATGTCCGCCTCGCTTTGTGGCCGGGGGTCCTTCAAAGCGCGAGCGGCTCTTTCCTAGTGCAGTCGGAAAAAGGGGCAGCCCTGTAAGTTCAGTCGGCTATCATGCCTATCCTCTCCGAAGTAGCTCCTTATGATTTCCGTCCGTAATGTCACCCTGCGCCGCGGCGTCAATGTCGTACTCGACCGCGCGTCCGTCACCTTCACCCCCGGCGAAAAGATTGGTCTCGTCGGTCGCAATGGCGCCGGCAAGTCGTCCTTCTTCGGCCTTCTCAACGGCACGCTACACGAAGATAGCGGCGAGTTCTCGATTCCCGCCGCATGGAAAATGGGCCAGGTCGCGCAGGAGATGCCAGAGACCGAGCAGAGCGCGACCGACTTCGTGATCGAGGGTGACTCCCTCCTGCTGGCCGCGCAGAGTGAAGTAGCCGCCGCCGAGGCCAGCGACGACGGCATGCGCATGGCGCACGCCTACATGGCCCTTCACGACGCCGGCGCACATGATGCCCCCGCACGTGCCCAGGCGCTGATCCTGGGGCTTGGATTCAGTGACGCGCAACTCGCCCAGCCGGTCAACAGTTTCTCCGGGGGCTGGCGCATGCGACTGCAACTGGCGCGCGCGCTGATGTGTCCGTCTGACTTGCTGTTGCTCGACGAGCCGACCAATCACCTCGACCTCGACGCGCTCGTCTGGCTGGAAGCGTGGTTGAAGCGCTATCAAGGAACGCTTGTAGTGATCAGCCACGATCGAGAATTCCTCGACGCGGTGACGCAGGTGACGGTGCACGTCGACAACGCGAAGCTCGTGCGTTACGGCGGCAACTACAGCAAGTTCGAGGATATGCGCGCCGAGCAACTCGTGTTGCAGCAGGCCGCGATGGCCAGGCAGGCGGAAAAGATCGCCCACCTGCAGAAGTTCATCGACCGTTTCAAGGCCAAGGCCTCGAAGGCGAAGCAGGCCCAAAGCCGGGTCAAGGCGCTCGAACGCATGGAGAAGATCGCACCCGTGCTTGCCGACGCAGAGTTCAACTTCGAGTTCAAGGAGCCGCTCAACGTTCCGAACCCGTTGTTGTCGATGCTGGACGCGAGCTTCGGCTATCCCCCGCCGGTCGACGCACCGCCGGGCACGCCGTCGACAATCATCGTGCGGGGCATCAACCGATCTGTGCTCGCCGGGCAGCGAATCGGAATTCTCGGTGCCAACGGGCAGGGCAAGTCGACACTGGTGAAGACGGTGGCGCGCGAGCTGGCGCCGATCGCCGGCGAAATTAGCGAAGGCAAAGGCCTGAACATCGGCTACTTCGCGCAGCAGGAACTCGACGTGCTGCGTCCTCTCGACACGCCGATGGAACACATGATCCGCCTTGCCAGGGACACCCCGGCGCATCTGCGTGCCCCCGGCCAGAGTGGCACGGAACAATCGCTTCGCACCTTCCTCGGCACCTTCAACTTCAGTGGTGACATGGTCCATCAGGCGGTCGGCACGATGAGCGGCGGCGAAAAAGCGCGGCTCGTGCTGTGCATGATCGTGTGGCAGCGGCCCAACCTGCTCCTGCTCGACGAGCCTACCAACCACCTTGACCTGGCCACACGCGAAGCGCTAGGCATGGCACTCAACGAATTCGAAGGCACCGTGATGCTTGTCAGTCACGACCGGTCCCTCCTGCGCGCGGTATGTGACGAGTTTTGGCTTGTTACCAAGGGTGGCGTGGCGCCCTTCGACGGTGATCTGGACGATTACCAGCAGTTCCTGCGCGATGAAGCCCGTCGCATGCGCGAGCAGGCTGCCGGGAAGCACAAGGTCATCGCATGAGATACCGACCGGGCGGGCGGCGGGCGTTGCATGGGAGGCGAAGCGCGGACGTTCGCCAAGGACCAAGCGCGCTCAAACGCTAGATTTCGAGTGCCTCTTCGCTGTCAAGCCTATTCGCTCGCGCAGGAAGAGGACTGGCTTGGCGCGATGGACCGGCACCGCAAGGTGTCCCCGCGTGCGCGCCGACGGTCGGGATGCCGTGACGTCAACCCGTGGTAAATGTCAGCATGGTTTGCGCGGCGCAGGTTGCGTTGACCGGCCTGGTTGGGTTGTCGAGGAAAGCGGCCATGATCGATGGCGCGCATGTGGACTTGCCGAGGACCGCGTGGCCCGTGAAGGGGAACAGCACGACTTGGGCGTTCTTGAGGTCCGGGGTGATCACGTCGACCCATTCGGGCGCCGTCGCAGCGTCGAAGGTACCTTCGAGGATGAGTACCGGCACGTCGCTCACGATTCGGGCGCTCACCGCCGGGGCTGCCGTGGCGACGTTCCAGACCGGGCACTCGGTGAAGAGTCGCCCCTGTTTGGGCTGTACCTTCAGAACCCGGTCCGGGAAGGCCGGAAGCGCCGCCTTCGCCTTCGCTAACGTGGCTGCTTCGGTTGTCAGATTGGCACTTTCGGTGCAGAACACGTCGAGGGCCAGAGCGTCCCCACCCAGCCCGACGAACTCATGCGGGCCTCTTAACGCGAGATAGGCGGCCGCGACCGTGCGAGGATCGCCTCGCGCCATGTCTTCTATCATTTTGGGGACGTCGGAAGCATCGGTTCGCTCGCTTGCCATGATCATCGTATAGGCGTAAGCGAATCCGTCGATGTTCACCGTCACCAAAGCGCCGGACTCGTCCGCGACCTGGGTAACTACGGGCGTTTGGTCGAGGCGGTTCACCGTGGCCGTGAAGTCCGATTCCAGGTTCGGATAGGCGTTGGCGCAGGTGGCCTGCGCCGCACACGCGACGAAGATCGCCTTGAACGAACTCGCGGGCGCCGACCACCACGTCTCGACGATGTTGACCGTAGGTGGCGACACCGAATCGAGAACCACGCTCCGGATGCCTTGCGGGTGATCTCGCATGACGGTCAACGCCAGCCGCGACCCGTAGGACACGCCATAGACGTTCCAGTTGTCAATGCCCATTGCCACCCGGAGGTCGGCAATATCGGCGGCGTTCTCCGTGCTGTTGTAGGCCGTGAGGTCGACGCCCGTGGCGGACAACCGGGCGCGGCACGCCTTGATCGCGGCGGCGTCGGCGATTGTGCTCGATTCTGCCGCAAACGGAATGCTGACGGCGTCGAACAGGAATTGCTCCCAGCCGACACATGGCAGGAGGGGATCGGCGCGGTGCGTGCCGCGCTGGTCGACGAAGATGACGTCGCGCTCGGCGCTGAGCCCATGCTGGACCATGAACGCCACCTCGAACGAGCCGGCCCCGCCAGGGCCGCCGGACAGATAGACAAGTGGATCGGGCTGGGGCGTCGGCGACACGGCGGGTGCGCGCATCACGAAGATACGAATCTGGCGTCCATTGGGCGTGGTCCGATTCTCGGGCACAGTGAGATAGCCGCACTGAACACTTGGCGGGAAGTCGAGGGCGGGGAAGCCGGCGACGTTCGGTTGGGGACACGGAATCGTCTGGAACGATGCCGTTTGATCGGGCGCGCTTTTCGCGCCGCCTCCCGAGCATGCGGTTACGAGGCATACAGTCGCCACGCACACCGCCGCGATGACCACGCAATGCTTTGACGCGTTCGTCATGTTTGGCTCTCTATTCGCAGTTTGTTATTGCGAACCGCCCGGATAGATTGGGAATCGATGCGGAAGTCGCCAGACGGCGGAGAGTCGACATCCGGCCGCCGACAGACTCTTTTGATAGTAGATGACGTTTGTCGGACCTGCTCCGGATTCTCAGTCCCGATTTTCTACTGTGCGCTGGTTGAAAAGCCGGTGGAGATCGGCATCTTCCGTCGAAAAGGGCATTTCCCTCCTCGCCAGCAATTGCGCGGGACGCCGGCACCCATCGGGCGCGCGATGCCGGTCACCTTCGGCCCCGTTCAACGCCAGCCAGATCTGCACCGCGCAGGAAAAAGCAGAACTTCTGCAGGAACTGGCCGGCGGCAAGAACGCGTTGCGCTTGAATCAGGCGCTCGAGGCCGTCGCGTTGGGATGCGGATTTGACCGATGGCGCGAGTTGGTCGCGACCAATGCGAAATTAGCCGCAGGCGAGGCAAATTCGCTAGGCATTGCTGCGGTCATGCTTGGCGATGACCAACACGTTGACGAAGAGACACTGACGGCTCGGCGCGCACTGCAGTTGGAGACCATTCGCGGTGTCATCACATGCTCCCATGCACGAGCGCAAGAGCTTGTGGCCCAGTGGGCTCTGTCCGGCTCGCCCCATGCGGTCCAGACAACTCCGGCAGGGATCCTAAATGCCATTTCCCGAGAGAGCGACAACGAAGCAGCCATTCAACGGGACCATCGGAAGGGTGACGACAACGCCGGCCATTCAATCGTCAGTGGCGATTTCGGCCATACGCTTGAGGAATCGCTTAACGATGCTTTCTTCGCGTCCACGCAGGAGCCCCGTCCTGACGAATCTCCGTACCCGCCTTCGACGCCTCCTGCGCCCGTCGCGGTGACCTACAAGAAACGGCGCTTACCAGCTGGCGAAGGGTAGGCAATTTCGGCATGTCAACATGATGCTGAGTCTGATCCAACCTAGAACGTTGCGCTGAATATCCCATGCCATCCAAGGTCCGAAATTCGTTGCCCTGGATTCTCGAGACCCTAGAGGGCGACGAGACGTATATGCGAAAACAAATGTTCGGCTGTGACGCGGCGTACGTCGGCGGGTTGCTGTGTCTGGTGGTGGCTGACCGGGATGAACCTTGGAACGGTTTGCTTGTATGCACATCGCAGGAACGGCATGCAGCCCTTGTTAAGGAGTTTCCGACGCTGCAGCCACATCAGGTTCTTGGAAAATGGCTTTGTGCAAAGCAAAGCGAGCCGGCCTTTGAGGATGTCGCTCGTCGTATCACATCGTTCGTTCTTTCACGTGATCCGCGCATAGGCGTCGAACCGAAACCACGGCGCCCGGCAACAAAGCTCCGCTGAGCCCATCAGATGGATGTGATCGATCTGAACGAGGCTTTCGCGTCGCAAGGTCTCGCGACCTGCGCCTACCCGGCGTTACCCGACCACGAGCTTCGATAGTGCTACTTCGACCAGCAAAATTCGCCGTCGAGAGCGGCCGTTCCCCAAGACATCTCCCACATTAGCGCGTGCCCACGTGCAGTGCGTGCACCGGTGCAGGAGTTGCTCTGCTTGTCAGGAGAATTCCCACCGCGACTGTGCGATATAGCGCCCTTCTCCGAAGAACCCGTGCCAGTGTCACGCTGTCCTTTCGTCTCCATGGTAGAGACAGCGACTACCGCTTCGCGTTCGGAGGCTCTCCTTGTGTTGGTCGTATGTTCTGGCGTCGAGTTGAGTTGCCTTGGGGCCGTGGCAAACCGGAGAGGAAAGTTCTTTCTGAATGATTCGATTGCGGCGCGCACCGCACCTTTACACCGAACGCACGCACGACAGACAGGTCACTCAACCCGTGATTTGCGCGGCAACGAAATCGATGAATGCCCTGGCACGAGTCGGCATATTACGTCCGAAAGCATGAATCGCATGGACGGGCATGCAGGCGAGCTCAATATCAGGAAGCACGACACGTAAGCGTTGCGCCGTCAAATCATCGCGCACGGCGACTCGCAGAATCTGTGCGATGCCGAGTCCGTTCAACGCTGCCACGCGCATTGCTTCGGCGCTGTCCGCGTCGAATACGCCATCTACCGGCATCGCCGGTCCGTCCGCGAAAAGCACCGGGTATGCGCGGCCATTGAGCCGGTAGCGCACATGTCGATGCGCAGCAAGCTCGACCATCGTTCGTGGCGTGCCCCGTTCGCTCAGATACTCGGGCGAGGCCACCAGCGCGAGCGGCAGCTTTGCTATCAGTTTCCCGTGCAGACGGCTGTCTTCCGGCCACCCGGCACGGACCGCGATGTCAAAACCGTCGCGAATCAGATCCACATGACGATCGCTGACGCTCGCTTCGATCGACAGCGCCGGGTTTTCGCGCATGAGCTGGCGTGTGATGGGTTCCAGTAATAGTCGGCCAAGTGCGCCTGGCAAGCTCACACGGAGCTTGCCAGAAGCGGACGTCGGTGCACGGAGCACTTCGTCGGCGCGCACGAGGCCAGCGACGAGCGGCGCGACGCGCTCGTAATACGCTCGCCCTTCAGCGGTCAACACGAATGCGCGCGTTGAGCGCTGGAATAGCGTGACGCCCAGCCGCCTTTCGAGCCTCGCCACGCTCTTCGACACAGCCGAAGGCGTGGTGTCCATCGATTGCGCGGCGAGCGTGAACGAGCCGGTTTCGACGGCGCGGACAAACGCGGGCAGACCACTGAAGTTTTCGGCAGACATGATGACAATCTGGAATAAGTGAAAGCGCCGCCGTGTGACTTCAACGCCTTGGCGGTCATTGATAGATTGACGGCGTGCGCCAAAACGGCAAATTTCACGGAGAACACAATGAACAGTCTTGCGAACAAAGTCGCTGTCATCACAGGTGGAAACAGCGGAATTGGCCTGGCTACGGCGAAGCTGCTGGTCGAGGACGGCGCGCGCGTGGTCGTGGTGGGACGGCGGGCCGATGCGATCGATGCGGCGGTCGCAGAACTCGGCGAGCGAGCGCTCGGCTTAACAGGCAATCTCGCAGACTCGAAAACGCACGACGAAGTAGCCGCGCTCGTCGCTCGCCACTTCGGCGGCGTCGATCTGTACTTCGCTAACGCAGGCGTCAATACCATCGAAGCGTCGAGCGAGGTCAGTGCCGACTCGTACGACCTGCAGTTCGCGACCAACACACGTGCCATCTTCTTTGGCGTGCAGAAGATCGCGCCGCTGATGCGAGAGAGGGGCTCAATTCTGCTCACCAGTTCCATCGCGAGTTCGAAAGTGCTCGACGGGCATGCGGTTTATTCGGGAACCAAGGCCGCGATCGAGGCATTCGCACGCAGCTGGGCGCTCGAATTTCGCGCACGCGGCATTCGCGTGAATGTGATGAGCCCAGGACCGGTCGACACGCCGATTCTCTCGAAGCTTGGCGTCTCAAACGACGACCGGCCGGCCTTCGAAGCTGTAATGGCAGGTCGTATACCGTTGGGCCGTCTCGGTCGGCCTGACGAAGTGGCTCGCACCGCGCGCTTTCTGCTCGGCGACGAAAGCAGCTTCATCAACGGCGTCAATCTGAGCGTGGACGGCGGCATCTCCCTCACCTGAACTTGCACGGCATGCCGCTATGGCTGACATTCGCTCGAATCGCTCAACACTCGTCGTCCGGTGGATTCGAGCAGCCCGCCGCGGATGGACCGACATCCAGCGAGATTACACTGGCGATTCCCTGTCTCGCCATCTTCGCGTAGGGACAAACCCGCTCCGTGCTGCGCACGAGTTGCTCGGCAATCGACCTCTCCACCCCAGGCAAACTAATGCGAATGTCGGCCGTCAACATGTACATTCCGTCGACGGGGTCACGGCCGAACGTGACCGAGGCATCAACCGCGCTGTCGCCAAGCTCAATGCCGTTCTTCGACGCAATCAACATCAGCGCGCCATGAAAACACGCAGCGTAGCCGGCGGCAAACAGTTGCTCGGGATTCGTGCCGCCGCCAGGGCCGCCGAGCGCCTCGGGTAAGCGCAGGTTCAGTTCGAGGTTGCCGTCTTCCGAACGCACAACGCCGGACGCCCGGCCATGCCCCGCCTCTCCACCCGAAACGCGGATATGCGCCGTGTACAAACCTTGAAATTCAGGACCGTAGTACTTGTCGAGCAGTGTCAGAGGAGGGGGCGTTAACTTGTCCATGATGTCGATCCGTCGTTTAGTCGAATCCGCGCGCCGTATGAATCAATTTGCACGGCTCGCAGCTAGCTTTTTCATCCCTTGCTCGGGATCGTAGTCGGATTGAATACTCAGCGGAAGCGCTGGGCCGTCGCGCATGGTGTTGCCTGAGCAACAACAATCGGACGAACCGGCGCTCGATGACAAACGCGTCGTTATTGTTGTGCCGCGCAAAAACGGCCGTTAGACTTGTAATCTATGAAAGCCCTGCGTATAAATAAAGTTTGGAAGAGCGAGGCCGCCAATTCGACGTTTTGGCGCAAAGCGCGCTATTCCACGTACCTGACGTTCTGGTTTTCCCGAATACCTTTGCAGTCGCTAGCAGCCTTTTCAGCCTGAGTCGCGTTCGCGTTGCCTGCGTTCTTTTCGGTACGCAGGAATGCGCGGCTGTGGTTCCGCAGCACGTTAATTCCCTATGCGTTGGTGCACAGAACGGAAAAATGCGCATGCTCGTCTCCACCAGTTTGACGACTTCTCCACCCGCCGCGAGCGATGATTCGCTCGCCACCAGCTTCGCCACCAGCTACGTCGGCGTGATTTCGTTCCTTGCAGTAGTGAGTGAAGGCAGCTTCGCTAAAGCTGGCGACCGGCTGGGGATAGGCCGCTCCGCGGTAAGCCGCAATGTACAGAAGCTCGAAGCGCAACTCGATGCGCGGCTCTTCCTGCGCACCACGCGAAGTACCGCGCTGACCCGCGAAGGCGAGCTTTTCTATCAGAACTGCAATCCGGGCGTGGAGCGCATTGTGCAGGCGCTCGAGGACATGCGCGAACTTCGCCAGGGCCCGCCGCGCGGCCATTTGCGCATTTGCTCGACAACTGGCTTCGGCCGCAAGATCGTGGCGCCGCTGCTCAACGGCTTCCACTCGGCATACCCCGAGATCGCGATCGACTTCATGCTCAAGGACGGCCCAGCCGATTTCACGTCCGAGCGCATCGACGTCGCATTCCGGGACGGCAAGATGGACGACAGTCAGGTCGTCGCGAAGCAACTGATTCCGATGCAGATGATGGTGTGCGCCTCGCCACAGTACGCGAGCGAGCACGGTTTGCCGGCCACCGTCGAAGAACTCGACGCGCATCGCTGCATCAACTTCCGGCTTGCGTCTGGCCGCATTGCCGAATGGGAATTCAAGGTAGGCGGCGTGAACCGCAAGGTCGTGCCGAAGGCGATGCACGTTTTCAACGACGCTGAGCTTACGCTGCAAGCGGTGCTCGCGGGCCACGGCATAGCGCAGGTCGCGGCCTACCAGGTAAGCGAGCTGCTGCGCGAGGGCCGCCTGCACGCTTGCCTCGCTCAGTATGCGCCGGACGACCGCGGCCACTACGCGTGCTATCTAAGCCGCAAGCATTTGCCGGCGCGTATCCGCGTGTTCATTGACTACATGACGGAGCAGATTCGTGCTCTCGATTTGCAATCTTCCACAGAAGTCCATCGCCTCTCCTTCTGCCCTTGATTGTTGATGTGATGACAACACGGTGAGCTGTTCGCAAGGGCTACCACCGCTGCTCGGTGCTACCTACGATTTCTCCAGACGGGTTTTCGCCTGCGAAGGAGAACATCATGTTGTCGCACGAATTGATCGCGCGGTACGGCATACTCATCGTATTCTTGAACGTTTTCGGTTCTTCGATCGGTTTGCCGCTGCCTGCTGCGCCAACCCTGGTCATGGTTGGCGCGAGCATGTCACTCGCGCTCGGTGACGTGTCGTCGAGCGTCGGACAGTTCGGCGCAATGCTAGGCGCCGCGGTTATCGGCGGCGCGCTCGGCGACGTCGTCTGGTTCCTGTGCGGCAAGCGTTATGGCACGCGCGCACTGCAATGGGTGTGCAAGCTTCTGCCCGGGCAGCGGACCAGTATCGGCCAAATGGAGCGATTCTTCGAGCGCTACGGCGTACGGGTACTTATGATCGCGCGGTTCATACCGGGTCTTTCGCTAGTCTCGGTGCCGCTATGTGGCGCAGTGGCGATTCGATGGCGCTGGTTCGTCCTGCACGATTGTGTGGGGCTAGGCCTCTGGGCGGCGGCGACGCTTGCCGTAGGCGCGATGTTCGCATCACAGATCGAACATACAATCGCATTGTTTTGGCGTTTTTGCTGGCCCGCATTGGCTGCGATCGCGTTGGTGCTCGCGCTGCCTATTTCCTGTCGCTTCTTGCAGCGCGTCTTTCGTGAAAGGACGCGCACACGAGCCCCAGGCGCCGACACGTCCGCACATATTCCGCATGATGCGACGCTAGTGTTGCCCACCTCTTCCTGTTCGTCACGCCCAGCTCATCAATTGATGCGCAGCGGGCAACACCGTGAGCCCGTCGCAGTGTCTACCGCTGCACGTCCCACGTTTCTAAGATGAACTCATGCGGTCGGCGCCAAGCGCAACAGCGATCCGCATATCCAATGTTTGCAAGCCAAAGACAGGAGCCGTCATGACGCAGCGAATCAACTACATCCAGCAATCGCCCCCACTGTTTAAGAAGTTTCTTGAGTTCAGCAACCTTGCGAAGGAAGGAACGATCGAAGAGGCCATCCACGATCTGGTATCGATTCGCGCCTCACAAATCAACGGCTGCGCATTTTGCCTGGACATGCACGTGAAGGAAGCGAAGATTCACGGCGAGCGCGAACTGCGTCTTCATCATCTCGCGGCGTGGCGCGAATCGACGTTATTCGCACCGCGTGAGCGCGCCGCGCTAGCATGGACCGAAGTACTCACGAAGCTGCCGGAACATGGCGTGCCCGACGATATCTACGAACGCGTGCGCACTCAGTTCTCCGAGAAGGAACTATCGGACCTGACGTATGAAATCATGGCGATCAATGGCTGGAATCGCGCAAACGTCGCGTTCAGAACGGTGCCGGGCTCCGCTGACAAAGCATACGGCCTCGACAAGGCAAACCTCTCCTGAGCGCATCCGTTGCGCGTTTGTTGTGCGCCGGCCCGTGCGAGCGGGCCGGCTCATATCGGAGCACACGACCATGCAATACCTGAAAACTGCGGTATCGGCAGTAATCGTCGCGATGGGCTCTCTGGTGAGCATGACCCATGCAGCGCCGCCGGCCGAGGCTAGCGTCACTCAACTGATGACTCAACCGCTTGCCGACTATCCTGGCAAGGAAGCCCTGATGATTACCGTCGAGTATCCGCCCGGCGCGTCGGACCCTGTGCATCGGCATCACGCGCACGGCTTCATCTATGTGCTGGAGGGGTCGATCGTGATGCAGGTGAAAGGAGGCAAGCAAGTGACGCTCACGCCTGGGCAAACTTTCTACGAAGGCCCGAACGACGTGCATACCGTAGGGCGCAACGCCAGCCAGACGCAGCCCGCAAAATTCCTAGTACTGCTGCTCAAAGAAAAGGGCGCGCCGATTCTGGTTCCGGACGAGCAAGGGAACTAGCGGACACGCTGGCGACGCGGCCGGCATGAGCGGCTCGTCCGTAGCCGCACTTTGTGTACGACGAAAGCTATGCGCGATCTTCACTCGGGGCCCCAACGCGGCCGACTTCGCGTTCTCTCGACGCACGGATTCGGCCTCAAGATTGTGGCGCCACTGCTGAACGACTTTCATGCGCGCTATCCTGAGATCGCACTCGAGCTGCTGTTGAGCCCTGATCCCGTTGATTTCAGCAAGGATCGCATCGACCTGTGGTTTCGCGAGGGTTCCGTGGAGGACCGGCACATCGAGGCGCGCCAGTTGATGCCAAGGCAACTGGTGGTCTGTGCATCGCCAGCCTACGCGCGAACCTACGGCTTGCCGCAACATGTCGACGACCTCGTGCGTCATCGCTGCATCAACTTTCGCGATGCCTCGGGAACTATCCAGCCCTGGTCATTCAAGGTAGACGGTCTTGCGCGACGGCGCCAGTTCGTCGCTCGCCACACATTCAACGATGAGAGCCTGATCACGCAGGCTGTTATCGATGGCGTGGGCATTGCTCAATTGCCCGCCTATCACGTTTGCGGTCTGCTCGCGGAGCGCACCCTGCTTTGCTGTCTCGCGCAGTATGCGCCGAAAGACGGCGGCCACTACCTCTGCTATCCGAAGCGCACGCCTGTTCCGGCTCGCGTTCGTGTGTTTATCGAATACATGACGGAGCGCATGCACGCGCTCAATTTGAGGTGATCGGCTCCGTTTTAATGCGTCGATCGCAGAACGGCAATCTGCATTTTCGTGTGGGACCGTCGATTGGTGATTAACCGGCAACATCGTGGATCATCTCGTGGCCCTACTGCTAAACGAGGTGACTGACTAACATGTTCTTACGGGCTGCTTGATTGCACACACCCCGCAGAAACCCGGCGAACACAGTGGCGTGATGCGACGATGCCGGAATGGAAACGCGACCGCAGCGCGGCCGCCGTACTCAGGTTGACGGAGAGTAGATCATGAAAATTGTCGTAATCGGCGGAACCGGTTTGATCGGCAGCAAGGTCGTTAAGCAACTTCGCGCACGCGATCATGAAGTCATTGCGGCATCGCCAGCAACGGGCGTAAACACGATGACCGGAGAAGGCTTGCGAGAGGCACTATCGAGCGCGCGGGTCGTGGTCGATCTCGCTAATTCGCCTTCGTTCGAGGATGCTGCCGTACTCGAATTCTTCGAGACCTCAGGCCGCAATCTTTTCGCGGCGGAGCGTGAA
This sequence comes from Caballeronia hypogeia, assembly GCF_001544875.2. Classification (GTDB taxonomy): domain Bacteria; phylum Pseudomonadota; class Gammaproteobacteria; order Burkholderiales; family Burkholderiaceae; genus Caballeronia; species Caballeronia hypogeia. The sequence continues at coordinate 10,172 of NZ_FCOA02000058.1, read as the reverse complement.
GCAGGCGTCGCACATCACGTCGCGTTGTCGGTTGTCGGTACAGACCGGCTCGCGCAAAGCGGCTATTTCCGCGGCAAGATCGCGCAGGAAAAGCTGATTCGCGAATCGGGCGTGCCGTACACGATCATCCATTCGACGCAGTTCTTCGAGTTCCTCGGCGGCATATTGCATTCGGGAAACGACGGCGAGGTCATCCGTCTCTCGCCGGCTGATTTTCAGCCGATTTCCTCCGACGACGTGGCCGCCGCCGTCACCGAGTTCTCCACCGGCGATCCGCTCCACGGGATCGTGGAAATAGCCGGGCCGCAGCGCGTGAGACTCGCTGATCTTGTCGAACGTTTCGCGCGCGCGAACAACGACCAGCGTGCGGTGATCGAGGATCCCGCGGCCCGCTATTTTGGCGCATCGCTTCAGAAAGACACGCTGTTGCCTGGCGCGAATGCGCATCTTGGCGCCGTGAACTTCGATGAGTGGTTCAGCAACGCCCAACCGGCTCGCGGTTGACTGTATATCCGAGACGCAAACCCAGTGCCGGACTCTGTCAGGCCATGTCGACGATAGTCGCACGCATTGTCGCGACGGTCGAAGAGGATATCCGGCCACCGCAGTAGAGTGCACCTGCCGCCCAGTGAAACATCGCATTTTCTTATCAGGAGTACGTACGATGAAGAACGCAACGCGCAATGTCCTGCCAGTCACCGCGAATGTTGGTAAAGAAGGTTCAGGTGAACTCGTGTCGTCCCGCTACGCTGTGCGAGTGGGTGAAATCGACGTCGTGCTGATCAGCGACGGCATTCTGCCGCTTCCGACGTCCACTATGTCCACCAATGTGAGTGACGGAGATCGCAACGAATGGTTCGATAGCCGTTTCCTCCAACGCGACATGTTCGACTGGGCGCTGAATATCGCGCTTGTGAAAAGCGGCCAACGCCTGATCCTGATCGACTCCGGCGTGGGGGACGGTTTCGAGTACTTCACGCGTGCCGGGCGGTCGGTGATGCGCCTGGAAACAGCTGGCATCGACCTGGCTGCGATCACGGATATCGTGATTACGCATATGCACATGGATCACGTGGGCGGGCTGAACGTGGATGGCGTCAAGGCCAGGCTGCGCCCGGACGTGCGCATTCACGTGGCGGCCGCAGAAGTGGAATTCTGGAAAAATCCGGATTTCAGCAAGACGGTGATGCCGGCAGCGGTTCCTCCCGCTCTACGCAAAGCGGCTGCAACGTTCGTGGAACTCTACGGCAGACAGATCGTTCAGTTCGACCAGACAGTGGAAGTTGCAACGGGCGTGTCGGCACGCGTGACGGGTGGGCACACACCAGGGCACTGCGTCGTCGACGTCGTGTCGAACGGCGAGAAGCTTACATTTGTGGGCGACGCGATTTTCGAAGTCGGCTTCGACAATCCCAAATGGCAGAACGGCTTCGAGCATGAACCCGAAGTGGCAGCGGACGTGCGCATCGCATTACTCAACGAGGCAGCCGAAAGCGGCGCTCTGCTGGCCGCCGCGCATGTCGCGTTTCCGTCAATCGGACACGTCGCAAAGAACGGTGAAAGCTTCCGTTTCGTACCGGTGCAGTGGGATTACTGATTGGCCTCGACTATTGCCATAGTCGACTGGCGTTCCCTTCCGCTGATTCGCGCACAAGATTTCCGTAGTGCAGCGAGGGGCGAGTCGGCGGAAGCGGTGCGCACGAATGGTTTCCAGTCTTCATGATGAAAAATTGATCGACCGAGAGCCTTGAAGTCTCGCTTGGATATGTTCAGCGTCGCCCGAGAGTTAATCTATGATCCGCGGTTGCCGTGGCGTGCCACAGCCCCTCTTGGCGGACAAACGACGGCGGCACTCAAGTACCTGGGTCGTGTCCCGCGCCAATATCCTGATGCCTTCAAGGCGCCCCGCGACCACACGTTCATCAACAGAGCGCTCTCCACGCTCACCTGAACGGCCGTTGCAATCTCCATACGCGACGTTCGGGCTACGATGGGCTGATCGGCCGCTTCGGGGTCGAACTTGCCCATTGACATTGTGGGTGGCTGACGTTCAACGTGGCGCCGATATGAATGGCCGGTCTCCTTCATTCACCAGCCGTCCCAGCGTGGATCGATGAACGTCTATAAAGGCCGATCGAGAGTCAATGTCTCATTTCCGTGACGGTGCGGAGACAGCCGGCATCCATGATTAATATTATTTGGTTTAAAGAGGGCGAATGCTTTCAGGCGTGCGCATAATCGATCGTCAGCGTCTCGCGGAAACATCGTCGCGAGAGTTTTCGTGGACGACCTCGACGTCGACGGTTCGGCCGTCGTCGCCAAACGCGCGCGCGTGGCGACGCAGCGCGCGCGTTTTCCACCAGAAGTATCCGATGACGATCGTGCCCACCCCGAACAAGACTGCGAGCAGGACCACCGACAGCATCGCGGCCGCCACGAGCACGGTTACGCTCAGCACCATGGCGAGCAATCGGCCGAACCATCCGGAACCGCCTACTTGGATATCTTTCTCGTATGCCACACGCCGTGGCGGTGGTCTGCCGTTCTCCATTACTTGACTCCTTGCCGCGGTCCAGTGAATAGTTGGAGGCGGCGATCAGTGATCCATCGTCCGAATTCGAACGGCTGACATCGTCAGCGTAAGCGTCCGCAAAGTTTTACGCGCGTGAGAGATGGAGTAGGGAATAGCCTCACGAAACATCCGCGCCATCTTTTCTCGCACCCGTGCCCTTTTGGCACCAGAAACTCATAACGGTTCGATCAGAAATGGAGCCGGTCTAATTCGCCGCCATCCGCTGTCGCGCGCTCATGAAAGGTCCAGTCGGCTGACGCTCCGGTGCGAAGCGGGCGAAGCCCACGGGTCCGGGCATGTCGATATAAACCGCTTCCATTCCCTGGCGGCTATAGCTTTCATGCCAGAAGCCTGCGCCGCCGCTGTCACGGAGAAAGTCGCGCCACCAGCGCGAATGTGGCTCGCTGCGGGTGAAAGCTTCAAGGCTTTCGAGGTCGCGCCAATACTGGCGGATGCCGACATGGTTGAGGGCGAAGAGAACCTGATCGCTGGACAACAAGCCAGCGGGCGGGTTCGCTTCGATCTGTCGCAGGCCTTTGCCGATGCCGAGTGCGGCTGCGATACCGCGCAGTCTGCGGACGCGAAAGCCTAATATCACGACCACCAGGTCCGGATAGGCGCTGAGGTCGACCGACCTACGGGTGACGGAGACTTGCATGGCGACTCCTCGAAGTTTACGCTGTAAGCATAGTCCCAATAATTACAGTGCAAACAACGATGAGTGATGCTGTTTCCTCCCTTCGTGATCGTCTGGTCGACTGCGCGCTTGCCTTGCTCGAACAGGGCGAAAGCGACGTCAGCCTGCGTGCCGTTGCACGGGCAGCAGGGGTGTCGGCGATGGCGCCTTATCGCCATTTCGAAGACAAGGCGGCGCTGATGGGCGCGGTCGCGCTCAAGGGTTTTGCCATGCTGGAAGCGGACGCCGCGCGCGCCGATAAAGCGGGCGATCCGGGCGACGCGCTGACCGCGCAGGGTTTGGCCTATGTCGGTTTCGCCCGCGCGCATCCTGCGCTGTTCCGCCTGATGTTCGCGGACGGGGCAGGACTACGCCTGCCGCACGAGGAGTGTCAGGGCGCTTATGCGCTGATGGTGCGGCGGGTGACCGAACTGGCGCCGCAGCAGGTCGAGGCGGGGGCGCTTGCTTGTTGGGGGCTGGTGCACGGATTGGCGACGCTCGCGCTCGACGGACGAATTCCGGCCGATCCGGCCCGTGACAGGGCGGCGCTGGTCCTGATGACGCGGGCCCTGAGGACAGCGCCGCTTGTCCCCATCGATTCCTGACACGGATTCCGGGACGTTGCGTGCTCAAGTCTGCTCGCACGATCGGTCCTATGTGGATCAAGGCATCGAAGCAGCGATTTCTTCCAAGCGGGATGCTCCAACGAGGAGCGCGCTATCACGTAGACATACCGACACAGCAACCAGCTTCGCTGACGCAGTCCGGACGCCAAACGGGCCAACGAGCGGAGGGTGAGTTATCATTGGGTGCGCATTTCACCGTGGAATTGTTCACCATGAGTGTTGACCCAGGCTGGTTTGGCCAGATTGAGCGTGAGTGGAAGATGCTACGGCGGGGCGACCCATCGCTCAACCCAGAGAAGTTCTTCCGTCACGTCCTCTCCGCCAACAAGGCCGGCTTCTTGTCCGCCGAAAGTCTCGCCGCTATCGCCAGCGGCCTTCTCACCAGCCCGCTCCACGGGGCACCGCTCCTCGGGCGGCGGCTCCTCGAGCGAGTTGGCATCAATCGCCATCCGACCTTGCGCCTGGCGCTCGCTGTCTCACTTGTCACGGCGACGGGTGGGGATGCCGACTTCGAAACGGGCAACGCGATATTTGAGGACGTGATGAAGGATGACTCGGCCGACGGGCGTTTGCGCGGATTGGCGGCGGCAGCACTGGCGGACAGTGCGCGGCTCGGCCGCGGCATGCCGGTTGATGTCAAAAAAGCGGTCACGCTCTACGACCGCGCCATTGAACTTGGCCACAAGGCCGCAGCACACAATCTCGGGCTGTACTGGGAAGGTATGTGGGGCGCGGAATCGTCAAATGAAGCGCTGCCCAACAGCGCTCGTGCAATTCAGACATACAAGCGGGGCGGAAGCGATGCGCGCTGTCAGTTGCGAATTTCGAATCTACTCGAAGCCGTGCAGTGACGGGGAAACGGCCGACTCGCGACGAGGAGTGGCGGTCCGTGTCAAGGCAAGCTGATCAATCTTCCCGGTGTCTTTTCGTGCGCTGAACCAGGTAGCGTTCCTGTTCTATCTATTGATAGATTGATGACGTTTGAAATGATGGTTTGGACGTGACTTGGCACGCACAATAGTTTCACGGGAAACCCTCAGGTCGATGTCCCTGAAACATAGGTACTAAAACAGTGATGCTCTGGCTGGGTAAGACGTGTCAGGCGGACCGGAGACGAGCGAGGCATCCCATATACCCGCCGGTTTTGGCAAATTTTGGCAAGCCTGCTATGCTGGAACCCATGACCACGATGAACATTTCGTTGCCGGAGACGCTGAAAAGTTTCGTTGATGAGCAAGTCAACGAACGGGGCTACGGCACCAGCAGCGAATATGTCCGCGAACTCATCCGCCGCGATCAGCAGCGGCAGCAATTGCGCGCGCTACTGCTGGAGGGAGCGGCATCGGGTCCGACGACGCCGGTTGATGGGAGCTATTTCGAGTCGCTGCGCACGCGCGTGCGTAATGCGCGTAAATGAGGTCGAAGCCGGTTATCCCCACGCATCGCGCGCAGCAGGACGTCGAAAGCGAGATTGACTATTACCTTCTCGAAGAAGGATCTGAGCGCGCCGCGCTGGGGTTTATCGCTGCGGTCGAAGAGGCCTACCTGCGGCTCGGCAGAAATCCCGCAGTGGGATCTCCCCGCTATGCCTACGAGCTCGATCTGCCCGGCCTTCGCTCGTGGCCACTCAAGCGCTATCCGCATCTTGTCCTTTACGTAGATCGCGACGATCACGTCGAAATCTGGCGCGTGATTAATGGTGCACGGGATCTTCCCGCGTGGCTGCTCAACGAAGACGGATAGTCGCGCCGGCAGATCAACCTGCGTTCGGATGCGACCTGCTGCCCGCCGGCACCTACCACGTCGACGTAGCAACCCGTCTCGCCGCTGTTGTTCGCACTGCGAGGATGTTCCGCATGGTCGCCAACGAGGGGTGACTTTGATTTTCGTGCGTTTTTCCGGTTAGACAGATCCAATCGCCGCGCGGCTTTGCGAACTGCCCCCTATAAATATTGATTTCGAATCAATCGGTTGCTGTCTGGCGTAGAAACGGGCTTAGCGTAACGTCCTTGGAGTTGTTGATCTCATTGCCTGCAGTACACCGTACCGATATAACGCATCCAAGTTAAGAGAGGGCGCGTTTTCCTAATTCGACTGATTCCCCGGACGCATCCTGACTTTGAAACAGCCACTGTTCCGAACAGATCCCGTCGGCTTATCGAGAGGGAGTACGACTTCGAGGCGCGGGCACGACTTCTGATTGAGCGTCCGAGCAGCGCCGTAAATCGGCGCACGTTCGCCGACAACGGCTGGCTAATGGCCTCGCTCCCCAAGGGGCGGCGTGGCGGCTCGCTGCACGACACTCAATATCTTCGCGAACTCGACCGCTGATCAGCATCGAAGGCGAGGAGCTTGTCGGTGCTAAGGGAGCCCGGGCGATGTCACCGTGAATCGCCACGGCGTGGGGCCGGTCAAAGCGACTCACCCTTCCGTTTTTTCTTGAGCCACCCCGCTGCCGTGCCAGCGTGATTGCATCGTAGCGGCCGGACACGCTCAGTTTGCCGAGGATGTTCTCTACATTCCACTTACCGTGCCAAACGAGAGTGAGGGAGCGTGGTCCTGGATGGCGTGCCGCCCGCCTTGCAACTGTTCGGCACTGGCGGCCTGGACCACATGAACGGCTTCGGCACGCCGCTGGAGACGTTTGCAAAGATCCTGGCCAAGGCAAGCCGACGTGCCGCCAACATTCCGATGGCCGTATTCCGCACCCTCGTGACGCCGGAAGGTGACCAAAGCCCTTCTACGCGAGACCCTGCGGCTCTTCAACGCCCCCCCATTTGGGCAGGGGCGGTCCATTGCCGGTTCAAATTATTCTGAAAACGTCGCACCGGATTCACGCCTCGGCCGTACGTCGCGGTAGGTATTCACACGCGTTCCAGCATCCGGTGGGCGTGAACGGCTCGAAAGTGATCGTGGCGATCAACAACGACGAAGAGGCGTCAACCTGGCGTGGCTGCTGATTGGCCTTGTCGGCGACGTGTTCCCTGTAGTACCGGCGGTCGCGGACACCGTTTGGATACAAGCGGCTTTACTGGCAGCTCTATTTCAGATTCGCAGGAGAGACTCATGATCGTCCGGGACAGATCGCTGCGCAAAGTCGTCGAGTTCTGGTTTGGCTCGCAGCCTCGAAACCGTCTTCGTGTGACACGTTTCAGCCGTTCACGCTGCAAGTTGTGGCGCTATGTGTGTGTAGAGATGACGCGTGAGAGGGGCGCCTTTGCAGTCGTATTCTTTCGACACGACGACGGCTCGTGGTGCGTGTTCCCGCCGGCGCCGCATCGTCCCGCGATGGGCGCTGCGCTATACGCCGACGCTTCTTCGTGATGTGCTCCGGACCTCGCGTGTCCACTTCAGTTGGCCTGTTGTACGGCATTCGAATAGAAGAATGGAGACAAGACTAGTGTGTATTTCGACGGTACTTGAAGACGATTTCGCGCCAGTGCGCGAGGCAATGAAATATGACGTAGTGATCGTCGGTGGAGGCCCGGCCGGCCTGTCGGCGGCGATTCGTCTGAAACAGCGGGCCGGGAAAGAGGGTATCGAAATCAGCGTTTGCGTGCTCGAGAAAGGCTCTGAGATTGGGGCGCACATCCTTTCAGGCGCCGTGATGGATCCGCGGGCACTTTACGAGCTCATTCCCGATTGGGAAGACAAGGGCGCGCCTTTGAACGTTGCTGTTACCGAGGATCGGTTCCTGTTTCTCTCGAAGACGGGCGCGAGGGCCGCACCGTCCTGGGCGTTACCGGACAACTTCAAGAATCACGGCAACTACGTAATCAGCCTCGCGAACGTGACGCGCTGGCTCGGCCAGCAGGCCGAGGCGCTCGGAGTCGAGATTTTTCCGGGGTTTCCGGCCGCCGAAGTGCTCTACAACGACGACGGCTCGGTCAAGGGCGTCGCGACCGGTAACCTCGGCGTCGGCAAGGACGGCGAGCCGACCGAGAACTTCCAGCTCGGCATGGAGCTGCACTCAAAGTACACGCTGTTCTGCGAAGGCGCGCGCGGCCACCTCGGCCGTCAGCTGAACGAGCGGTTTAAGCTGCGCGACGGCGTCGATCCGCAGGTCTACGGCATCGGTATCAAGGAGTTGTGGGAGATCGATCCCGCGAAGCACAAGCCGGGTCTCGTGACGCACACGGCTGGCTGGCCGCTTGAAAACGACACGTATGGCGGCTCGTTCCTCTACCACATGGACAACAACCAGGTCGTGGTGGGCTTCGTGGTCGGTCTCGGCTATTCGAATCCGTATCTGTCGCCGTTCGACGAGTTCCAGCGCTACAAGACGCATCCGGCAATCCGCGCGATTCTCGAAGGCGGCAAGCGCGTATCGTACGGCGCGCGAGCGATCACCGCGGGCGGCCTGCTGTCATTACCTAAGCTGGTGTTCCCGGGCGGCGCGCTGGTCGGCGACGACGCGGGCTTTCTGAACGTATCGCGCATCAAGGGTTCGCACGCCGCGATCAAGACCGGCATGCTCGCGGCCGACGCCGCGTTCGACGCCGTGCAGGCTGGCCGTCAGGCTGACGAACTGACCGCTTACCCGGAAGCGTTCAAGACGTCATGGCTCTACACCGAACTGTATCGCGCGCGTAACTTCAAGCAGTGGATGAGCAAGGGTCTCTACCTCGGCACGTTGATGGTCGGCCTCGAACAGAAGGTCCTGAGAGGCAACGTGCCGTGGACGCTGCGTCATAAACACTGGGATCATGAGATGCTGAAACCGGCGTCGCAATTTACGCCGATCACGTATCCGAAACCGGACGGCAAGCTCACCTTCGACCGATTGTCGTCGGTGTTTATCTCGAACACGAATCACGAAGAGAACCAGCCCGCGCATCTGACGTTGAAGGATGGGAGCGTGCCGATCACGATCAACCTGCGAACCTACGCAGGTCCAGAAGCGCGGTTCTGTCCGGCGGGTGTCTACGAGTTCGTGAAAAACGACGCAAACGAAGACCGGCTTCAAATCAATGCGCAAAACTGCGTCCACTGCAAGACCTGCGACATCAAGGATCCGACGCAGAACATCGTATGGGTCACGCCCGAAGGCGGCGGCGGTCCGAACTATCCGGGCATGTGACCGGAAAGCAGTATCACGTCAATCCAACTCACGACAATTCCCTCAGTCATCGAGTCATTGTGAGGCTGAACATCATGAACTGCTCGCTACGAACCCGAACTAGCGCAATTACCGCGGGTCGCTTTGTGCCCGCGTTTATCAAATACATTGACTGAGACATAGCCATGTCGTTGATTCTTTCCCGCCGCGATCTGAATTTCCTGCTGTACGAATGGCTCCGCGTCGAGCAGCTAACGTCGATCGAGCGCTATTCAGATCATTCGCGCGAGACGTTCGACGCCGCACTCGATACGTGCGAGAAGATCGCGATCGATCTCTTCGCCACGCATAACAAGAAAAGCGATGCGCACGAACCGCACTTCGACGGCGAGACGGTGCATATCATCCCCGAGGTTAAAACTGCGCTTTCCGCATTTAGCGAAGCCGGCCTGATGGCGGCGGGACAGGACTACGAGCTTGGCGGTATGCAACTGCCGATGGTGGTTGAGAAGGCGGCCTTTGCATACTTCATCGGCGCGAATATCGGCACCACCGCGTACCCGTTTCTCACCATCGGTAACGCCAATCTGCTCCTGACCTACGGCACGCCCAAGCAGATCGACGCGTTCGTGAGGCCTGAAATGGAAGGACGCTTCTTCGGCACGATGTGCCTGTCTGAGCCGCAGGCGGGATCGTCGCTCTCGGACATTACGACACGCGCCGAGTACGAAGGAGAGTCACCCTTCGGTGCGCAGTACCGCTTGTGCGGAAACAAGATGTGGATATCGGCCGGCGATCATGAGTTGTCTGAGAATATCGTGCACTTGGTGCTCGCGAAAATACCCGATGCGGAAGGCAAGCTGGTTCCCGGGGTGAAGGGCATTTCGCTCTTCATCGTCCCAAAGTACCTCGTCAATGAGGATGGCTCGAAGGACGAACACAACGACGTGGTGCTCGCCGGCCTCAATCACAAGATGGGCTATCGCGGTACCACCAACTGCCTGTTGAATTTTGGTGAAGGCGTCAAATACCGGCCGCGCCACAGGGCGGGCGCGATTGGCTATCTCGTCGGCGAGCCGGGCCAAGGTCTGTCGTGCATGTTCCATATGATGAACGAGGCGCGAATCGGCGTCGGACTCGGTGCATCGGTGCTTGGCTATACTGAACCGCCCCGGAAATGTAGGAGACTTTGGATCTTGGCTGTATCTGGAGATTTAAAGCATGGAAAGCGAAGGCAAG
>NZ_FCOA02000057.1 GCF_001544875.2 Caballeronia hypogeia | reverse complement strand
CGATCGCAGGATACATCGCCAAGCACTTCGGCATTCAGTACATCATGCATCTCGGGTTGGCTGCGCTCGCGATCGGCCTGGTCGTTACGCTCAGTCTGAAGGAAACGGCACCCGCCCGGTCGCGCGTACAGGCGCCTGCCGTTGCCTTGGACTGATGGTGCGACAGCTTCGATGGTGCGCGCGTTGACGAACTGAGGCGTACCGCCGCGCTTGATGCGACACGACCGCAGCGCGCTGGGGAGTACCCCCCCATATGGTTCGTGTCGTGGCGGTCGCCCTCGCAGCATGCGGATGACTCATCGTCGACCGAATGGGGCCGGATATTCAAACGATGTGTGACAAGAAGACCATTCCCGTGCGGTTTCTAAACCGCGCATATATGACATGGCACAAGCGCCCTTGCGACCAGCAACTTGCTTGCCTGCGATGTACCGCAAAGCGTTCTCAATGTGCCGTCAGTTGCCACCGCAATACCGGATACGTCGCGCCCGACGGCATGACCCAGACGCCCGAAGGCCCGAAGTTCCACGACACGAAGCTCGCCGGATTGCTCATCTGCGCGGTGGTCAGGCCGTTCGCCGGGGGCGGCGCGGTGCCGCCCTCGTCAAAGCGGACGGCGTTCAGGTGGTTCGTCGTTTCCCTGTTCCAGTAGACGTTGTCGCGGATCGTGCCGAGGTTTTGCGTGGCGATGGCGCCGTAGGTGTCGAGCGACGCCTGCTGCCCCGCCTTGCCCACGTTGAACGATTCTTCGATGACGCCGGTGCTGCCGTTGAATTCGACGAGCGCGCCGTCGCCGACCAGGGAGCCGACAGGGCCGGCGCCATACGATTGCTGGATCAGCCCGGTATTGAAGCCGACCAGACCGCCGCCGCTGCCGTGCGAGCCGTCGACGTCGATCGAACCGGTCGCATAGGATTGCACGATCCGGCCGTCGTTCTCGTTGACGAGGCCGCCGTAGGAACCATTGCCGCCTACCGATGCGCCGCTCCACGAGCGCTCGATCGTGCCTTTGTTCCAGCCGACGAGACCGCCGCCGCCGACCCCCGCGAATGCCGCGCCCGATCCCACGCCACCGGTCGACCATGAATAGGTGACGAGTCCGTCGTTTCGGCCCGCGAGCGCACCGTCGCTGCCGCCGATGCCGCTGTCCACATTGGCATTCGCGACCCCGAGGTTGCGCACCACGCCGCTCGCTCCGATGACGCCGAAAAGCCCGGCGTACGGTATATATGAAAGCCCCGGCACGTAGATGTACAAGTTGCTGACCACATGGCCGAAGCCATCGAACTGTCCGGCGAACGGCGCCGTGTCCGTGGGGGCGATCGGATTGAAGGACGTATTCTGCGTCGTCTTCAGGTCGATGTCCTTGCCAAGCGCATAGTTGCCCTTCAGATCCTGCGATATGTTCCCGAGATCCGCGACGCTGTTCACGAGCTTGTACGCCGTGATCTGCGTGACAAGGCCGCTATACGGCGCGGCGCTCCAGCACCGGTTGGCGAGCAGCGTTCCGGCTGAATAGCTGCCGTTCATGTCGTAGAGCAGACTGACGACGCCACTACTCCGCGACCAGTCGATCGTGCCTTGACTGGCGATGCCGCCGCCGTTGTCGATGCCGCCGGCATCGGCGCGAACTGAGAGGTTGCCGTTGCCCGTGTTGCGGATGGCCGCGCCAGCCGCGATCGACATGCTATGGGCCGAATCCAGTGCAAGCGCTGCGCCGCCTTGCCACTGGACGTTGCCGCTCACGGTGATGTCGCCGCTCGCGCCCGTGGTCGCGACATCCACCGAAGTGCCCTTGCCCAGGCTGCGCGAAATCGCACTTGCGGCGTCCGCGTCGATGGTGAAGGACGGCGCGCTCAGTGTCCAATGGCTCGCGAGCACCGTGGCGCCGCCAACGTCTAGTGTCGTCGCGTGCATGTCGACCGTGCCGCCGCTACCGTCCGCATTGTTCGCACCGATCGTGCCGTTCGCATGAACTCCACCCTGATCCGCGACCAGCCAGACGTGGCCGTCGCGCATCTCGGTGCCGGTCGCGCGAATCGCAGCGCTGTTGCCCGCGAGCGCGTACACGTTGCCGTCGGCCGCCTGCAGGCTGGCTTGCGCCGCGCCGATCGCGCCCGCGTTGATCACAGTGCCGTCGCTTCCCGACTGCACGAATACCTGCTGACCTCCGGACGCGTCCTGCAACAGCACCTGATTGCCCGCCGCCAGTTCGACCGTGCCCCGCGACGCGCTGATGCTACCGGCGTTGATCACCGCCCGTCGGGACACGAGGAACACGTCCCCGCCGCTCGAACCGATCTTGCCGAGATTGACCACGACACCGTCGCCACCACCCGAAAGCGTAAGCGGCCCGCCTTGCATGAAGGCGTTCGAGTCGAGATTCAGTGACGATGCCACGAAACGCCCGCCGGTCGCGACGACACCGTCCCGGCCGATAAGGATGCCCTGTGGATTGATGAGATAGACGCTTCCTGTCGCGAAAATCCGGCCGAGAATCGTGGAAGGTTCGCCGCCTGTCACGCGGTTGAGTGTCGCGCCCGTGCCATTGTCGAAGGTCGCCGTTCCTGAAGGTCCAATTGAAAAACTATGCCAGTCGATCACGCCGCGCGACGACGTCTGATTGATCGTCACCGACCGGCTGCCGTTCGTGATCGCACCGGCGCCTGAGACGAACTGACCGCCGCCTGGGAGCGGTGGCGCGCCGAACGCTTCGATTGCGTAGGCGAACGCCATGCCGAGCACGAACGGTCGCATCGGAATACGGATTCTGTATGGGCTGCGAATCAATGACCGCCGTGGTGCGCATTGCATGTTGCCCTCCAGTGCTCGGGCGACCGCTTGCGATGCGGTCAGGCGTCCAGTCCCCGTTCAAAAGAGAATTGTCCTTGCATCGCGGATAGTAATCCGAAACGCGGCAGGGTGTGCGTTATAACGCGCGCGCCGCCAATCCGCTCGGCATCGCCTTCGAGTGAGCGTTTCATGGCTAGGACGGACGGAGGAAAACCTGTGCCTGATATGGTCGGCTCTGTCCGCCCCTTCCGCCTCGGGGTCACGCCAGTTGAAGCCACTCGGAACGCGCCCTTGGACGGACGCCCCCAATGGCTGGTTTCCTGACGATGTAATGCCGGCGAGCGCCTTGGCAGCAAAACGCAACCGCAAACCGAGCCCGCGAACGCATCGGCTCAACGCCGAGCGCGACGTCATCTTCGTCGATCAGCGCGGCACGCACCGCGCCGATCCCCTCATGCCATGTGTCGGCTGGGAGCAGTTCCTGTTCGACGCGGTCAGCATTCCGTTCGCGGCGGACTCCAGCACCCTCGCGGACACCGCCGCGATCAGGGAGTGCCACGCCCGGCTGTCCGCCACGGGCGTCGACCTCGCGGCCTACAACAGTACGGAGAACGCCGCCGATATCGCCGACCCGCGGGTGGCAACGGGCATCGACAACTGGAACGTCTATGGCGTGTCCTACGGGTCGAGGCTGGCGCTGACCGTCCTGCGAGATCACCCGCAAGGCATCCGGAGTGTGGTTCTCGATTCCGTTTCGCCGCCTACGTCAACATCGTCGAGATGTGGTGGTCGGCGCCCGCGAGCTCATTCAAGGCGATCTTCGCCGCGTGTGCGGCTCAGGCCACCTGCGCCAACGCTTATCCGAACCTGGAATCGGACTTCACTGCCACGGTGAACCGCCTCGACCAAACGCCGGCGGTCACTCAGGTCGCGGACGAGTCCGGCGCGTTGGTGACGGTGAACATCGACGGATTCGCTTACGCCTATACGATGATCATGGCAAGCGAGCGAACCGATGCTTCCGGCGTCCCCAAGATGATGGAAGACATGGCGCGAGGCGATCCCCGCACGGTCGCGGCCGCCTGTCTCGCGTTACGAGGCCCGCATGAGTTCGTCGGACTGGGTGGAGACGCTCTGGCTCTCGAAGTGTTCTGTACGGAAAGCGCCAATCTGACAACCGAAGCCGCCACATTGGCGATGGCGAAGGCCACGCTTCCGGGCTTCCCGGACCGGATGCTGAAGGTGCAGCCCAAACAGGGACGACTCTTCACCGAGTGCACGGTCTGGAACACCTGGAAGGCAGTCCCGGCGGTGAGCGCCCGAGTCGTGAGCGACGTGCCGGTACTGATCATCGAAGGTACCTTCGATGCCGCGACCGCGCCCGAATGGGTCGACGTGATCACCCCGGACCTAAGGAACGCCCAAGTCGTGCAGTTCCCCTTCACGGGCCACTCGGTCCTCGGCAAGTCCACATGCGCGCCATCGATCATGGCCGCTTTCCTCGACAACCCGACCACGCCAGTCAACCTAACCTGCGCCGCGCAAACCGCACTGACATTCACCACGGGCTGACGTCACGGCGCCCCGACCGTCGGCGCGCACGCCGAGGGGCACTTTGCCGTGCCGGTCCATCGCACAAATCCAACCCTCTACCTGCGCGAACGAATATGCTCGACAGCGAAGAGGCACTGAGCCGGGTGATACCTACCTTACTTTTCCCATGCCCGGAATAGAACGTGGCTCGATATGGAAGGACCGCTTTCTTGCAAGCTCGGCGACGAAAATTACCGGTTTCTGTTGGCCGACTGCACTCATTCACGGAAGCCGCGCGAAAGGCGCCGTTGCAGACTTCAACGGCGCCTCTACAGAATCTTCATTGAAATGGTCCTGACCCATTCTTGATGTTCGACTTTCCCATCCAGCGACGACAGTTCTCGTTGATGGCACTTCAGTTTGAAGCCCACGCCCCTGGCGTTTCCGACAGGTAGGCCGTTGCGCCCCGTCCTGCTTCTACGACGGTGGTGAAATCGGCACTCTGAAGTGCTGCGGTGTCAGCGCCCGCAATCGGACGCTTACGCATGGCCTGCCTCAGAATGTGATTCTTGTGCTGATAAAAGAGTTCGAGTTGCCCTGCATCCGATGCATGAGGTGCCAAGTCGAAAGCCTCCTCAAGCACCCGGCGTGAGATATGAAAACGTTGAAGTCCGCGAATCACGCGGACCTGGAACACGACCCCATCACTGTTGTGAGGGATTGCTGCCCAAACCAGCGCGCTGCCCATGACAAGCCTCCATTTGGCTCCAAACCTGATTCAAAGCTCGTTGCCCTATGATGGCTCTCAAAAAATACATTTCAAAAATACGCCTGCCTGGCTTTGACATTTTCACCACACGAGGATCGCGAGCTTTGACTGCCGCGACGGCTAATGCGTGGAAAGATGTTGTTGACATCGGCGGGTGTTCGACACCGGGTTCTCCAATTCACGCTCGGCGGCCCGGACGGGCGAGGATAAAGAACAAAGCCTGAGTGTGCCGTGCGGCTTGCGCAATCGGTTGACCTATTGCGGCTTCTCCAGATCTTCGATGACCGCGGCGAGGAAACGTGCGGCTTCGCCACCGGTGACGACCCGGTGATCGAAGGTGAGACTGAGCGGTACGATCCGGTGAACTGCGGGAGCACCATCCTGCGCTACGACCTGCTCATGAATGCGCCCCGCTCCGAGAATCGCCACCGTCGGCGGCACGACAATCGGAGCCGCATACTTGCCGGCGATCATGCCGAAATTCGACAAGGTGATCGTGTTGTTGCGCAACTCCTCGGGAGGGATCTTGCGCGCCCGAATGTCGGCACGCATGCGGTCGAGCCCCGCGCGAAGATCGGTTGCATCGCGATGCACGATATCTCGCAACACCGGGACGAAAAGTCCCTCGGGCAAGTCGACGGCGATGCCGAGATCGATCTTCGCGAGCACATGGCGTCGCCCCGCATGACCGTCGAACCAGGCATTCAGCCCCGGTTCGACCCGGCATCCGGCCGCTAGCGCACGGATCAGCCGGATCGTGACATCGGCATGCGCGGACCACGCATGAATGTCGGCGTCGTCGATGACCGTCGCCGCCGCCACTTCGCTTTGCGCACGCGCCATGTTTTGCGCCATCGCGCGGCGCACGCCGCGCAGCACTTCGGGCGGTCCCAGTTCGGCTAAGGTCTTCGCCGCGCGTTGCACGTCCGCCGCCGTGACCACGCCTTCCGGCCCCGACGGCGTCACCATCGTCAGGTCGACGTCCAGCTTGCGCGCCAGCGCCCGCACTGCAGGAATCGCCTTGATCGACACCGCACCCGCGCCGCCGCCGAGCGCTGCCGGCGCCTCATGCACCACTTGTCGACCGACGTCCATGTGCCCCACCACGGTGCCCGCGTCTGTATCGCCGCCCTCGCCCTCGAACGCAACGAGCGGACCGCCCAGATGCACGATCTCGCCCGCCTGGCCGAAAAGCTTCGCAATGCGCCCGGCATAGGGCGACGGAATCTCGACGATCGCCTTGGCCGTCTCCACCGACAGCAGAGGCTGATCCGCGCGAACCTCGTCGCCCGCCTTGACATGCCACTCGACGATTTCCGCTTCCTGCAAGCCCTCGCCGAGATCCGGCAACTTGAAGACCTTCATGACGTCACGCTGCCTCCAGTGCCTGCCTGACCGCCGCGATGATCCGCTGCGGACCGGGCATGTATTGATTTTCGAGCCGGTAAAGCGGCACCACGACGTCGTAACCGGTGACCCGCTGTACGGGCGCAAGCAGGGAGTACAAGCCTCGCTCGGCGATACATGCGGCAATCTCCGCACCGACCCCGCCGGTACGCGAGCCTTCGTGCACGATCACGCAGCGTCCGGTTTTCGCCACCGACTCGAGGATCGTGTTCATGTCGATAGGCTTGAGCGTCGTTACGTCGATCACCTCGGCCATCACGCCTTCCAGCGCGAGTTGGTCTGCGGCAACCTGCACGTCCTGCAACGCGCCGCCCCAGCTCACAAGGGTGACATCCGACCCGTCGCGCAATGGATAACAGCAGTCGAGCGGCAATGCCTCGCCGTTGTCCTCCACAGGTTGCCTGTACAGCCGGTACAGGCGGGTCGGCTCGAAGAAGATGACCGGGTCCGGATCGCGAATCGCGGCGAGCAGCAAGCCGTAGGCGCGCGCCGGGGACGACGGCGTCACGACGCGCAGGCCGGGCATATGCACGAACAACGCTTCGGGACTTTCTGAATGGTGCTCCGGTGCATGAATCCCCGCGCCACAAGGCGTGCGAATCACGAGCGGGCAGCCGAGGCGGCCTCGGGTGCGGTGCCGCAGACGCGCAGCATGGTTCAGGACGTGGTCGATAGCCGGATAAATGAATCCGCTGAACTGAATTTCCACGACGGGTTTCAGGCCCATGGCGGCCATGCCGATCGCCGAACCGACGATCGCAGTTTCGGCGAGTGGCGTATCGAGTACGCGCCCGGCGCCGAAGCGAGCCTGCAATCCGAGCGTCGCGCGAAAAACGCCACCATTCGCGCCGATGTCCTCGCCGAGCAGCATGACGGCCGGATCATGCTCGAGCTCGTACGCGAGCGCCAGATTGATCGCCTCGATCATGTTGAGCTCAGCCATCGTGATCTCCCGCCGGCGCGAAACGCCGTGCCATCGCCAGTTGCTCCTTCATGGTCTCTGGCAAAGCCGCGTAAAGATGGTCGAACATCGCCGATGCATCCGGCGCGGGAGTCGCGAGATACGCCTCCACGGCGCGCTCGACCTCTGCATGGCACGACTTGCCCAGCGCGTCGTCCTGCTCCTTGCCCCACGCCTTCAACTGCATGAGATGGAGACGCAACCGGCGCAGCGGCTCGGATTCCCATTGCTGACGCACGACCTCGGCGTCGCGATAGCGTGACGCGTCATCGGCGGTTGTGTGATCGCTCAGCCGATAGCTGAGGGCTTCGATCAACGTCGGACCATCGCCCCGCCGGGCCTTGTCGAGTGCCGTGCCGGCGACCTCACGCACGGCAATCACATCGTTGCCATCGACCTGAATACCCTCTATGCCAGCCGCGATCGCCTTTTGTGCGAGCGTTTGCGCGCCCGTCTGCCGGCTGCGCGGCACGGAAATCGCCCACTGATTGTCGTTGACGACGAGCACGAGCGGCGCACGCCAGACGCCGGCCAGGTTCATCGCCTCGTAGAAGTCGCCCTTCGAAGTTGCTCCGTCGCCCAGGATCGCCACCGCGACGCGCGGTTCGCGACGCAGCCGGAATGCGTAAGCCGCGCCGGCTGCATGGCAAACTTGTGTGGCAATGGGCACGCAGTTTGGAAAATCGTTGCGGGCAACCTTGAAGTCGCTGCCGCGCTCGTCGCCGCCCCAGTACAGCAGACTCTCGGTCATCGTGACGCCGCGCAGCAATTGCGCCGCGTGGTCGCGATAGGATGGAAACAGAACGTCTTCGGTCCGCATCGCGCTCGCCACGCCGACGCCGATCGCCTCCTGACCGAGCGACGACGCGAACGTGCCAAGCTGGCCGGTACGTTGCAGCGCGACCGCCTTGGTGTCGAACGCTCGTGTCAACACCATTCTTCGGTAGAGCTCGACCAGCACGGCGACGTCGCTCGCAAAGCCCGGTAACGGCTGCACACACTCGCCGTCGGGGCCGAGGAACTGAACGTAGCCGATGTTGAAGCTGGCAGCCGTGGTCATGATCTGCCTCCGCGCGTTCCTACGGATATCGTATTCCTTCCGGCGCCGACGCGCTCATGCCTTCTGAGACATCGAGGGATCGGAACCCGCCTGCGCGACGTCCGCCGTCGCGCCACCCGCCGATGACATACCTGTGCCGCGTTGATCGTTTCGGGGTACATGGAACGATGCCGTGGCGCACTGGTGGCGAAGCCTTTCAAAGGGGTTTGCCGAGCCGACGATTAGTTGCATTACATGATGCGATCAGTTTCTCTTCGCGGAACGGTCGTGGCCCCCTCCGCAAGAGCGAGACCGTTCGCAGGGCGCGCATTCTCCGGTCTTGTTCGCGAGCCCTTGATGAACTAGATTTTTATTTGTAATGCGACTGGCGGAGGAATTGCCATGGAACTGAGCGTCGAACTTGTCGATGTCTGGGCGGCCACCATCGAGGACAAACCGGGTGGGCTTGCGCAAGTGTTAAATGCTTTGCGGCAGGCTGGAGCCGACCTCCAGTTCGTCGTCGCACGGCGCACGCCCGAAACAGCGGGCAAGGGAGTCGTGTTCGTCGCACCCGTGCAGGGGGAAAGCGAGATCCGCGCCGCTACGCAAGCGGGCTTCAGCGTCAGCCCGAGCCTTCACTCCGTGCGTGTGATGGGTATGGATCAACTGGGGATCATCGGGCAAGTAAGCCAAATGCTCGCCGACGGCGGCGTCAACCTCCGCGGTGTTTCCGCCGCGGTACTTGGCACGCAGTTCATCGCCTATATCGCCGTTGACTCGCTACAAGATGCCGAAACTGCGGTGGACATTTTGCAGAGGGCCTGAATCGCCCATACGCACTGTCGAAGGTTCGAAGTCGGTGCGACGCCAGAACGCGCCAAGCGAAAGCGGGCATGTTTCGACGGCTTGCTTCAATTCGACCGAGACATCGGGTGGTCCCGTTTATCCACAGAAACCGTGGATAACTCTGTTGAAAAGTGAACCGGGTGTCGCGCACCCTCGACCACCCGCTCGGTTCCGCGCGTGAGTCGACGTATATGCCACCGCTCGGACGAACGTAGCCAGGCAAGCTTGTGTCTGAGATTCGAGGAAACATGGTACGTGCCTACGGACGACGCTCGGCGATCCCGACATCGCCGCCGGGGGTCCCTGCCCGTCTTCTACGCGCGGGTCGCAACCGTGCGCAGACAGTCATCGCGAGCGCGGCCGTGCCCGAACGCTCACATGGAGACATGTGTCTCGGCCGACGAGCGCTGTTCGCCTCGCTTCGGCCGGACGGCCAACCCGGCACATCCGAGCGCCACGGCCACGAGCGCACAGCCCGCCCACGGCGTCAGCCGCAAGGCACCGCGTTCGACGAGCAGTCCCCCGAACGCGGCGCCGAGCGCCACGCCCATGTGCATCGCTGACACGTTAAAACCGACAGTCGTATCCGCAAGTTCCGGCGCGATTCGAATAAGGTAGCTCTGCACGATGGGCGAGATCGACCAGCTAATGCAGGCCCACAGCATCATCGCGGGTACGAACAAGAACCTGTTGGCACTCACCAGTGGAAGCACCGCCATCGCGCAAATAAAGACGGCAGGACAGCACCATAACGCCCGCGCGGCGCCGAGCCGGTCCGAACTCTGACCGCCAAGCCATGCGCCGCCGACGCCCGCAACGCCGAAGGCCACAAACAGCGCAGCGAGTGTCGAGGGATCGGGTGCGCGCACTGCTTGAAGATAAGGCGCCAGATAGGCAAAGAGCGTGAAATGTCCGCCGATCATTGCAATCGTCACGCATTGCGCCGCCATCAGCCGGCGCTCGCCGAGCATCGCGCGCCAGGCGACGCGCGCGTCAGGAGCGGCGCGTCCGGTCGTTACGTCGCGCGGCAAGTGGCGGACGAGCCAGACCGCCATCGGCAGCACCGGTAGCGCAATCGCAACGAACACCGCGCGCCAGCCCCACCACTGTGCGATCTGCATGCCGATCGGTACGCCCAGCACGAGCGAACCGCTTATGCCCATGAAGACGATGCCGATCGCGCGGCCGCGCCTCTCGGGCGCGGTGAGCGAGGCGGCAAGCCGTGTCGCAACGAGAATGAGCGTCGCGCAGCTCGCCGCCATCAACATGCGTGCAGCGAAGAGGCTGGCGTAACCGGGGCTCGCCGCCGCGATCAGGTTAGCGACCGCGAACGTCGCGAGCGAGACGAAGAGGGCTAGGCGCCGTCCGGTGCGGGCGACAAACGGCACGGCTGCAAGCGCGGCCAGTGCGAAGACAGCGGAGAAAATGGTCGTGAGCTGGCCCGCTGCGGCCGTGGAAACCTGAAGCCCCGCGGCGATTTCAGGCAAGATGCCCACGCAGATGGTTTCGGCGACGCCCGCCAGGAAGGCGGTAGCGGCGAGCAGATAGACGCGGAAGTCCACGAAGTCCCCCTCTGTGCCGAAGCGCCAGGCTTCAGTGATCCCGGAACGCATCGAGAACCAGCAACGACGCCGCGAACATTCCGCCTCAACGCAGCGACTTTACCGCGTCCGCCGTGACGTCGGCGCGCTGGCCGCCCCAGGTCACGCGTAGATAGTTGGCGAGTTGCGCAAGCTGCTCGTCGCCATAGGCATCCGCAAAACCGGGCATGGCCTGCATCCTTTCCATCCCCGTGAACGGCTGCGCCGCGATGCCGTCGAGCATCGACACGACCAGATTGCGTGGGTCGGGCTGACGCAAGGTCGAGTTGCCGTTCATCGATACCGCGACGTGCGGCTTGCCCTGGCCGTCGAAGCCATGACAGCCCGCGCACGAATCGAGATAGAGACCACGACCCGCCGCGAGTTGCGCCGTGTCGTCGGCTCTGATGGCTGCGAGCGGCGCGGGCGCGGGCGGCGCATCGCCGAGCAGATACGTGGCGAGCGCTCGCACATCGCCCGCGTCGAGATGCTGCGTGCTGAGAAACACCACCGGATGCATCTCGCCGAATGCGGAGCCTTGCTTCGCCATTCCCGTCGCGAAGAACGTCTGGAGATCCGCGCTCGTCCAGCCGCGCGCCGCGAGGGCGGCTGGCGTGATGTCCGGCGCACCGATGCGTCCGAGCGCGCCGCCCTGAAGCGCCTTCGTATCCAGCATCTGGCCCAGCGCGCCGCGCGGCGTGTGACATTCCGCGCAATGGCCGAGCGCGTTGGCAAGATAGCGTCCGCGCATCCAGTCGGCGGAGCGACCCGACGATGCATCGGGCAACGTGTCCTTCAAGAGCAGCATGTCCCAGAACCGGACTCCAAGGCGGATGTTGTACGGAAACTTGAGCTCGGCCTCCCTGTTCGACACGGCCGCCGGCTTCACCGACATCAGATACGCATAGATCGCGTCGCTATCCTCTCTCGTCATTTGCCGGTACGACGTGTACGGCATCGCGGGATAGAGCTTGCCTCGCGGCGATCGGCCGTCATGCAGCGCGGCGTAGAAGTCGTCGGCGCTCCACTTGCCGATGCCGTGCTCCGGGTCGGGCGTGATGTTCGTGCCAAAGAACGCGCCGTACGGCGATTCGAGCTTGACGCCACCCGCGAACGGCGCGCCGTTCGGCGTGGTGTGGCATGCGGCGCAATCGGCGGCCTTGACCAGATAACGGCCATGCGCGATCCGCTCGGGCGTGCTTGCGACCGGCGCGGCGCTGGCCTGCCGCTGACCGCAACCGGACAGCGAGAGCGCCGCGAACGCCGCGCAGGCCGCGACGATGAAAGTCGTCGCATAACGAGTGACGATCGACGGCATCATGCTGCGTCCTTCACGAGGCCGGGCGTGGACAGCACGAGATCTTTCACGGCCTCGTAGTAGCGCACGTAGCCCGTGCAGCGGCAGATGTGATCGTTCAACGCCTCCGTGATGGTGGCTTCGATCTTGTCTTTCGCGACGGGATTGCGCTTGAGTCTTTCGAGGAGCACGGTCGTCGCGTTGACGAAACCCGGCGTGCAATAGCCGCACTGGAAGCTGAAGTGCTCCAGGAATTTTTGCTGCACAGCAGACATCGCGACGACTTCGCCTTGTTCGTTGCGCTTCGCATGACCTTCGATCGTGCGCACCGTCTTGCCGTTGAAGAAATGCGCACCGTTGATGCAGGTGCGGACTTCCTCGCTCGTGCCGTCGGCCCGGTCGACGATCACGACGCACGCATGGCAGATGCCCTGCCCGCAGCCGAGGCGCGATCCCGTAAGGCCGACGTATTCGTGCAGGAAGTCGATCATCGGCAGACCCACGGGCACGTCCATCGGGCCAACCTTGTTGCCGTTGATGGTCATCGAGAGCGAGCGCATTTCGATGCCCGGGGCGGACTGGACGGCCGTCATGCGAGCACCTTCTGAATGTTTCGCGGCGTCACCGGCAGATCGGTGAAGCGATGCCCAATCGCGTGCGCGATGCCGTTGACGATGGCGCCGACCACCGGAATCATCACGACTTCGGCGATTCCCTTGGGCGGATCGGACTCCGTGAGCGGTGGCAGGACTTCGCCGGTCTGTGTCCATACGGCGACGTCGCTCGCGAGCGGCAGGCGATAGCGGTTGAAATTCCACGTGCCGTTGCCCGGGCCGTCTTCGTAGAGCGGCAGCTGCTCGTGCAGCGCGTGACCGATGCCCATCGCGAGGCCGCCCTGGAGTTGTCCCGAGACGAGCGCCGGCGAGAGCTGATTGCCGCACTCCATGATCGAATGATGCGAGAGCAGATCGACTTTGCCGCTGCTCTCGCTCACCGTGAGTTCGACGAGCGTGCCGATCGCGCTGTAATACGTGACGGCGGCCTTGTTGCGGCTCACGGGCGGAATGAACACTGCCTTGCGATCGAGCACGATATAGCTGTTCGGCGTGAGTCCATCGCCCCTGCCTGCGCCGTGACGCAGCGAGAGACCGTCTATGGGAAGCCGCTGCGCCTCGCCCGCGATGTCGAAGAGCGCTTCGCTCCACTGCCAGCGGTTGAACGTATGCACCGTCGCGCCGGTGACGAGGCCGAGCGCGTGCGCCTTCTTCGCGAGCTGTTCGACCGTCAGCGCTTCCATGCCGTTGGCGGACAGCCTGCCGTCGATCCAGCGCGCGTCCTCGATGCGCACGACGAACGACGCCGCCTGGCCGCCGCCGATCCCCTGCCCCCAGATCGCCATCGCCGCGGGCCAGAGACCCTGGCGAAACACGACGCGCGCCGCCTCCTGCGTGGCGTGCGTGTAGTAGTAAGCCGAGTTGGACGCGCTCACGGGCGAGGCGAGCGCCGGCGACCAGCGCGGATTCGCGCTCAGTCCATCCTGTTCCGCCTGCGACATGATGTAGGGATCGCCGCTCGAGATTACCGGAAGATCGGACCAGTCGGTGATCAGCATCCGCACGTCCACTGCCGGCTTGCCGAGCCATTTCGCGACCGCGAGCGCCTGCGACGTCGAGGAGCCCGTGCCGATCTCCGCGCCCGAGTGCGACAACGCAACGCGTCCATCGGCGCTAATTTCCACCCTGGCGAATGCGCTTTCCGCACCCGTGCCGAAATCCTTCTGCGTGCACGAGAAGCCCACGCCGTAGCGCTTGCCCGGATGCCTGGCTTCGTATTCGGTCTTGCGCTTCGCGCGCTCCACCCACAACGGATGAGCCTGTGATTTTTTCAGCACTTCTTCTGCACGCATGACGCCTGCAGGAATCGCGCCCTGCGTGTTCTTCATGCCGGTGCGAAACACGTTCCTGAGTCGCAGTTCGATGGGATCGATGCCGAGCTGCGCCGCGATGTCGTCGATCATCATTTCGGTTGCGGCCATGCTTTGCAGCGTGCCGTAGCCGCGCGCCGAGCCGGCGTCGATCGCACGCGAGGCGATGGCGACGGTCGTCAGATCGCTCTGCGGGATGTAGTAGATCGACTGCGCGGCGGTTGCGCCGACCATCGCGACCGAAGGCGAGAAGTTGCAGCGTCCGCCGCCGTTCGCTTCGAAGTCGCCCTTGAACGCCTGGATGAGCCCCGTCCTTTTGTCGATCGCCATGCGATAGCGCATGTCGAACGCATGGCGCTTGAGCGAACTCTGAAACTGCTCGAAGCGGTCGTTAGCGAGACGTACCGGATGGCCGTCGCCGTACAGCGACGCGACCAGGCCGTAGAACGGCACGTTGTAGTGGTCCTTCGAGCCGTATCCCACCGTATAGCACGGATGCAGGAACAGTTTCTTCAGCGGGAAATGCGACTTCGACGTCATCTCGATGACGCTCTCCGTCACCTCGGTCGGCCCTTGGGTAGGGATGACCATGTGGAGTGATTGCGTCGCGGTGTCGTACCAGCAGTTCGCGTTGTCGGGTTCGAGCGCGGCCGTATCGACTGATTGCGTGCGGTAGCGGCGATCGACGACCAGCCAGTCTTCCGGTGGATGCGCCAGCGCGTCCGCGATCTGCTGCGCGAAGAACGCGCCCTGCTCGTCCAGCTTGCCGTGCGCATCGGCATCGGCCCAGACCGGTTCGCGCTTCTTCATCATGTGCGGGAAGAGCGGTGTGTCCTTGAGGCTCGAGAACGTGTCGTCGTCATAAGGCGTCTTGCCGCCGACGCGAACAAAGCGGAACGCCGCCCAAGGATCGCGTTCGATCGGGCCCGTGCTTCCACCGTAGCGGATCGTGTCCTCGCGGAATTGCAGCTTCTCCTTCGCGAAGCGAAAGCGCGCGAAGTCGTGATAGATCAGGATCGCAACCGCCTGGCCCAGATACGCGGGCGTCTTGCCGCTTGGCAGCAGCATGTCGTCGCCATAAAACGCCGGGAACGCGAGACGGTCGCGCGCGAGATCGTCCGCTGTGACGATGCGATCCGGCGCGAGACCGGCCGCGTCCAGCACCGACAGATCGAAACCCTGGTAGGCGCGGTCCGCGAGCGTCGTGCGCAGGATCATCGCGTGTGACTGCTCCCGGGGCCAGTGCGTCATGTCGGAGGCGCGGATGTCGCGGGCGAATATCTTCGCGCCCGTCACTTTCGCGATACCGTCGATGCGGAATTTCGCGTCGCCGCTTTTCGCGTCCCATTGCACGGGAGTCAGAATTTTTTCTTCGAACAACGCGGCAAACGCGCGGCTTCCGAGCGGCGCGACAAATACCGATACGCCGGCGAGCGCGCTCGCCTTAAGAAAACCGCGCCGGGACAGGCCGTGATTCCCCATGTCCTTCTCCTCAAGTTATCACCCGAACGCCGTCTGCGCGAAACACTCCGAGGCTGGACAACAAGAGTCTGCAAGAAATAACGCGAGGCGTCGGCGGTGAGGTCGATGTCTGACTCGGCCTCGCCGGGAAAAGGTCTATCCTTGTCGAGAGCCTCCCCTCAACGCGGACACGGCGCCCCCGACGAAGCGATGAATCAGTACGGCACGCGATCGGCCTTGTTCTTGTACTTCTTCCAGACCTCGACAGCTTCCGCCTGCATGATCTGCTGGCTTGGAATGGACCGCTCCGCCATGGGCTTCTTCATTTCGCCGTAAATCATGCTGTCGTCGAAATCGCCGTATTCCGCGGCGTCCTCGTTCGAAGAGGCATAGTAGATCCGCTTGATGCCCGCCCAGTACGCCGCGGCCATGCACATCGGACACGGTTCCGCGCTCGTGTATAGCGTCGCGTCGCGCAACTTGAAACTGCCTTCGGCCTTGCACGCCTTGCGAATGGCTTCGATCTCTCCATGCCAGGTTGGATCGTTTTCGGCGACGACCCGGTTCGCACCTTCAGCAATGATCTTGCCGTCCTGCACGATGACAGTGCCGAATACCCCGCCGGCGCTATCGATCATCGAGGTTTTCTCTGACAGCTCGATTGCTCGTGTCATGAACTTCTTGTCGTCATCCGTCATGGTTTGCCCCTCAGGCGTGCGGCGGCAGCAGCAGCACTGGAAGTCGCCGCCGATGTTGGGCGCATATCACGCTTCAGAATACAAGCATGAATATCGCCAATTCGATGAGGTAAAGCCCGAGCATCGTGCAGGCTCCGAGCATTTCGCGTCGGCGGCGCTGCGCCGGCTCAGGCCGTAGCCACCAGCCCATGAAAAAGACTGCAACCTTCATCAGCGGCCAGGACACCAGCGAAACGCTGATCGCATTGCCGATGAATGTCGCGATGGACACGTGCAGCCCCGCGAGCCACGGGCTCAGAAACTTGATCTCGAGCATGACGACTGGAAACAACACGAGCAGCACGAGCGCCGTCTGTTTCCACGCCGGCGGCGGCTTGTCGCCGGTGTCCGGAAACCAGCCCGCAAAAGGGCTTTGCATCCGATAGCTTTTCCAGCTCGCAACGTTTGGCTGCACCCGCTCGAGCAATTGCTTGCGATCGGTCGAGCCGAGCCACGCATCGAGTTGTGCAGGCGTCGAGAAGCGCACGAGCGTCGTCCAGTACTGCATCTCCTCCGATACCGGCGCCTGCACGAGCGTTCCCATGTAGCCCGGGAACATGGACTGGCTCGCCTGAATGGTTTCCGCCCACGACCTGAATATGGATTCCTTGCCCGCTTCCACCACGGTCATGATGACTTCCGTCACGCAAGATAGCGGATCCAGCGCGTGGACCGTTTCGTCATCGGCTCGCGCGCCACCGGCTTGTCGCATGGGCGCAAGTTCGGCAAACAGTTGCTCGCGTACAGGACACGTACGCCAGACTTCGAGCGCCTCGGGCGAGCGGAATCGCTGGATGATCCGCCAGTCCGGCGAACCCGCGAAGGCCGGTGCAATGTCGAGTGCGAGAAATCCGGCAGCCTGACTGGCCCCGCTGGTAAATTTCGATTGCCAGGCCGCGAATGGCTGTCCCATGTCGGCGCGCAAGGTGACGTTCGTCGTGATGGCGGTCGCAGCCGGAAGAGTCGAGTCGTTCATTATGTTTTTCCACCGAGCGTGTTGATCTGCTGTAACGCTTCTTCGGCTTTTCTTTATCGACTGGTAAGGCAGTTGTACCCGTCCCCTTGCATAGGGAAAGTACCCCGTTACAAAATCCTATGACTTTTCCATTTGCATCCTGCTCCGACACTGAACCAGTTTAAGAAGAAACGGCCCGTGTTAGCAAGCGAAATCAAGCCGCGACGACGCACGGTTATCGACGGTCCAGCGAAAGAAGTTACTTATACCTAGACAAGTAGTGCTAAACATCATTCTTTCACACCGGCGCGTAACCACTCGCCTGTTTCCGAAACGAGAGGTATTTCGCGACCGTCGATCAGTTTGTTGCAACCACACGAGTCGAGGATGCGCCGCGGACGGGTTGATTCACGTATGAAGTAATCTTCCTGGCGATGGCATTTGTCGATTCCTCAGTCGTTCGACTGCTGGCCCAGCGCGAGTCGCGTGCTCGACTTCTCCGGGCATTCGGTCACCCAGGGTCTCCAGCGGCACCGACCCGGCTGAAATATGGCAGCTCCACAAGGAGCCGAACCACGACGCTGGTGTTCAGCGGATGTCGGCAACGCGAGAGAATGCCGTGCAAGTAACGATTCAGTCGGGAAGGCAGCCGAGCCACCGGCAGGGACCGCCACCACGGTGACGTAGCGATGCCCTTTGTACAGGGCAAATTCGTCCATTGTCCGATAGCGCTGCGCTGACCAGTCCGGCTTTTCCGGCTTGACAAGACGTGCTCGCAAACGCATCTTGTCGATCGATTTGACCGTGTACCAACCCAGATCGTAGAACTGCGTCACAGCGTATTCGAACAGCGGAAGATCAGGAACCCGGCGTACGGTCGTCTCATGAATCTGCGTGCAGCAGACGCCGCATTGTTCGCAGCGCATCACTTTGCCGACCGGCTTTGGATAAAGCGAAACCGTGCGGTGCTCGCCTTGCGGCCACTCCACACGCTCAACCCGATAGCGACCGTATCTCAGCCCCGCCGCCATGCAACAGCGAAACCTCGCATCTCCTCCCGTCGCATCCGTGACGAGCCTGGACAATCATCACGGTATTGCATCGATCGCGGAAGACCATGCACGTCCAGTTCGGGGCGCACGCGCATCGGAAAGCCAAACTTCCTCTACTTCGATATCCTTATCGAATATGAAGGGATGTTGACTTGACGATGAATGACGAGTGCGAACCACATCAAGGGGCCGGGGCTGGCAATCAGCGCAAACCATGAGATCAATCGACGCGAGCCGTCGGAAACATCCAATGCGCCACGAAACCCGTTCGAACCGAACGTGGAGGCACACAAATCACTGCGCATACTTGGCACGACGGTCCACAACCAACGCGAGCGCGTCGAGATAGATGTTCAAAGACCTCTGCACCGATTCGGCAATCAGCCGGACAATACCCGCTGACGAAGCACATGTATGCTTTCAGCGCACACGGTTGCAAAAGCGTACACGGAACCCAGCAATTCCTTGTTCTGCTCGCGCGAGCACCATGAATCAGCAAGAAGCTCTCAGCTCCAGAGGACGTTGCTCGACCTCGAACGAACATTTCACGCGTCGATGATCGTCGCGCCCGCGAACCTTGCAAAACGCTGACGGATGCGCTCTAATAGGCATGCCTGCCGCATTTTTGATCAACTCACGGGTCGCTGCCTCGAGGTCCTAGTCGTGCTTTTCGTTCCGCGCTATCGCCCCGCTTTCCCCGGCTTTCCTGCGTTAGACGGGACGCGTACTGGCGCGCATCGGAAATCCGCTACAGTGAAGCGCACCCATTACCGCGCTCTCCGCGCGGACAAGTCAGTACTTCCTTCTGCCCGGCTCTTCGCAAAATTAAAAAGGCAGTAAAGCGAGAGCCGGGCGCACCACCTTTCTGAAGACCACCGACGGTAATCCATCACGAGTTGCGTGAGGGTCGGCCGTCTGCGTGCCAAAAAAGCCTGACTCCCTTGCGCTGCTCGTGAGCAGTTCTTCAGTGTCGCGAACGAAAAGCGGCGTCTTGGGATCGACTCGAAGGATCGAAGCCATGAGAACGCAAACGAAACACCTGAGTGAGATCCCAACGGTTCGACAGAAAACCTCCGCTTCTGGCTTTACGTGAAGGAGCCATCGAGCGAGGACAAGCGTCACCGAGATAATTCAGCGCTTCGCCCCCCTCATGCAAGTCGCTTTCTGACGATCGAGCCAGTGCGTTTGTCACCGAAACGCGCCGCGCGATGTACAGCAGGTGGGGACCGTCGACCGACTCATTTTCTTCGACAGGTCGTGGCTCGACGTATGGAGCGATCGCGATCGCGCCGATATCTGAAACCTGTATTCCAGTCGGAGGCACACATGTTGTCTACAAAGAACATTTCGATGACGATCAAAACCGCGCACATGGAAGTCCAGCCAGTCGTGTCCGAATCCGACATGGCACGACTTCGCGAATGTGCGCACCTGCCGACGGTGTCCTCGACGCAGCGCTCCCTTTTGGACGCCATCGAAGCGAAAGCTATATTTGTCGATTCAGCTGAAATGCCACCCGACGTCGTCACGATGAACACAACAGTCGAATGTACGACCACCGACGGCACTGGCAGGCACGAGTGGACGTTGGTCTACCCCCGCGAGGCCGACTATCAGCGTGGACGACTGTCCGTTCTCTCGCCGATCGGCATCGCACTGCTGGGCGCGCGTCGCGGACAAGTCATCGTGTGCCTTCCGCCGAGCGGCGTGCCCGTACACTATGTGATCCAGAAGATCCTGTTGCAACCAGAGAGTCGTCATTCGGCGGACTAACAAGACCGTAAGGAGCTCGCGAAGAAGCCACCGGCGTGGTGTATCTCTCGAGAAGCACGGACCACCCCTGCCAGACGTTTTCGGCGGGCGATAGCTTCGCCCCCGAAGTTCTCGCTGGCAAAACTCGTCGACACGATCAAGCGCCTTCGCCGAGCGCATCTCGATCGACGATTCATCTGGGCCGCAAGGCGGATCGGCAACGGTACCGATCCGCGGGGGATCCTGCACCTTTCTGTCGCTCGACAGGAGACCTGACGCTTGCACTGCTTGCAAAACGAACCACGCACGAGGCTCGTGCTGCATACTTTGGAATCGCACCGCCGAGAACATCGACATGATTACCGATCTTGCGGCATCCTGGCTGACCTTCAGCGCGCCCGTAGCCGCTGCGCAAGCCGCCGGCCGTCCACTCGTTGCGCTGGAATCCACCATCATCGCGCACGGCATGCCGTACCCGGAGAATATTCACACCGCGCGCGAAGTAGAGGACTTGATCCGGGCCGCAGGAGCCGAGCCCGCGACGATCGCACTGATCGATGGACGAATCCGCATCGGCCTTGCGGATGAGGAGCTCGAAATGCTTGGCCGTTCCAGCAAAGTGCACAAGGTCAGCCGCCGCGACCTGCCCGCTGTACTGGCCAGCGGCGAACTCGGCGCCACGACAGTGGCCGGCACGATGATATGTGCCGCACTGGCCGGCATCGAGGTATTCGTCACCGGCGGCATTGGCGGTGTGCACCGGGGCGCGCAGAAAACCTTCGACATTTCGGCCGATCTGCAGGAACTGGCAAGGACGTCCGTGGCAGTTGTCTGTGCGGGCGCGAAATCGATCCTCGATATAGGGCTCACCTTGGAATACCTGGAAACGCATGGCGTACCGGTGCTCAGTTGCGAGCAAGACAACTTCGCTGCCTTCTACACGCGCGATAGTGGATTTCGCGCGGATTTGAGGCTGGACGACGCAGCGGAGCAAGCACGCTTCATTCGCACCAAGTGGGATTTGGGCCTAGCCGGTGGCGTGCTGCTGAGTGCTCCGGTGCCAGAAGCGTCTGCGATGATCGCGGAAGAAATCGACGCTCTGACTCGACAAGTGCTCGGCGAGGCAACGACGCAGGGAATTTCCGGCAAAGCGGTGACACCATTTGTGCTGGCTCGCCTCCACGAGCTAACAGGACGACGCAGCTTGGCGACCAACATCGCGCTCGTCAAACACAATGCCGAGGTCGGCGCAAGGCTAGCGTTGGCGCTAGCACGCGCGGGGCGAAGCGGGGGCACGGCCTAACGCTGCCGCCATCGACCCTGGCTCTCGTCAGGTGCCGGACGTGTTGCGAAACCCTTGGGCCTTGAGGCAAAAATAGTTCTATTCTCCCATCCTGCTCGATTCGGTCGGCCGTAGCCGTTTGGCTTATTCAACGCCTGCCCGCACGCGTTGTCGTTCGATGACGAGCCCGTGCAAAAGGGCAGGCATCGAATAAACCCAAGTTCGGCACTGGTGCGTATGATCTCGCATCGGTAGTGAATCGATGGATGGCCCGTTCGCCCGCAGGACATCGGTAAATATCGCTCTTGGAATCGAAGATGAAGTCTGCCTTCGTGAAGAGGCCCTTCTTTCTTCAGGCTGAGGTGCGCGGTTTCGGCACATACGCGCTCACTTCATTCTGATCGCAGGCCAAGATCTCCGGACCGCTGAAGTAGCCTCGATCTGCAACCACCTTCAGCTTCGACTTGCCCATCGCATTCTTAGCCGACAACGCCTCTTTGCTAAGTCGCCCGTGATCGTTCCCGACATTGGTCACTTCGTGCTCCACGATCAGGTGATGCTTTGTGTCCATGGCAGCCTGAACTTCGTAGCCCACGATGCCAGCCCCCTTTCCGCTTGCTAACATGGACCGTGCATCTGGATCGGCCAGCGACAGCTGTTTGTATGGATGCTTATCGAACTGCTCTCCCACCTTCGCGAGTTCACACATCTGGTCGCGTACGTGAACGATCTTCTCGTGCAGTCCCACAGTCTTCAAGTCGACACCCGTCGGACTGACGCGATCAGCGGTCTCAATCGCATACGCAAGGCCGAGTTCTAGGCCTGTCGTCACGTATTCTCTGGCCGCGGTCCGCTCTCGGCATAGTGCGTGTGCCTGTCGGGAGGCGCTTAAGCTGGCGCGCGCTGGACAGGGACTCTGCACGGGCACCGATATGAGCAAGTTTGACGAGCAACTCCGAGGTGTCATCTGGTGTCGTCACCACCGCCCCGCGCGTCCAGCCTTTGCGTCATTGATGGAAGTTGCGCGTGCACGCGTCCAAGTCTCGAATCAACTTGTGCTCTTGGCAGTACAACAAGCACCATGTCTCTTCAGGTTTCATCGTACGTTTTCGGGGCTTCCACCACGCCCATCAACTTAACGGTAGGAACGACCGCCTTCCTAAAGTCCGACGCAGCAATGAGGCGTATAACCGATTGACACCAATGCCGGGGTAGACAAAAAATATCCACGCATTGGTACTTGA
Organism: Caballeronia hypogeia; assembly: GCF_001544875.2. GTDB lineage: Bacteria > Pseudomonadota > Gammaproteobacteria > Burkholderiales > Burkholderiaceae > Caballeronia > Caballeronia hypogeia. The sequence continues at coordinate 4,472 of NZ_FCOA02000057.1, read as the reverse complement.
AAGGCCCAATAGTTCTTTTGTGACACTGAATTTTCTGCTCCTCTAGAACCAAAGCGTTTGTCATTGCCGGAATCTCGCACGGTGGCGGAGTCGACCTTTTCGCACACTATTCCGGAATCTCGCACGGTGGCTGAGTCGACCTTTTCGCACACTATTCCGAGATTCGCGTGGAAGGCTGCAAGACCCTCTCTGAGAACCCAAAAGTAAGCTTCGAACTAAACCAAGGTGAAAAAGGCGCACAGGCGGAAAACGTTCATCCCGCTCAGCCAAAGTGAGTGGATTCCAGACTCCCTTCGCCGAAGAATTCTCCAGCCCGGCTCGCTCCGCTTTGCACATTTTTATCCCTGGCCATTTAGAGACAACGTTGTTGCATCAAAGAACATTAGCCCTCACACCGGTTGGTCAATGGAGGTCGTGCGTCTTCTACACAACTTGCTGTCCTTTCAAAAGAATGAAGCCGAGGTGACCTATGGCTGCTATACAGCACGTGTTCGTGCTCATGCTAGAGAATCGTTCTTACGACAGCGTGTTCGGATGGTCGAGGTTGACGGGCACTACGCCTACCGGCGCGGCGACGACCGCTAACGGACTTCCCGGTGGCCCAATCGTCAATATTGGACGGACAGGAACTTCCTACCAGCTAGGAAGAGGCGCTCCCTATGCGCTTGGCTTCGACCCCGGTCATGAATTCACCGACGCATGTGTCCAGTTGTGCGGCTTGCAGGTCGCCAATGGTGACACAGTACGCAACGACTCCCTCGTGCTGGGCGCCGCGGGCTACCCTTCGTTCGCAACAGACATCTCAACGACAGGTTTTGCTGGAACGTACGAAGACCACTCCGACGTGGTGACCGATGCCTTCAACGCTTTCACGCCGGACCAACTTCCCGTCCTAAACTTCTTGGCAAGCCAGTTCGGCGTATGCGACAACTGGTTTGCCTCGATGCCGGGACCCACGTGGCCCAATCGCTTCTTTGCCGTTGCGGGGACTTCGTCGGGACTCGACCATTCTCCGAGTGATGCGCAAGTTCTGGAAGCCGTGTTTTTCAACGCCCCGATTTTTACATTCCCAAACGGCACGGTGTTTTCGAAGATTCAGGAGTCGGACTGGCTCATCGTGCTGGGTGACGTCGCGCAGACGCGCGGCATCTACGGAATGCAAAACCTGCTTAGTCGATTTGTTCCAATGGATACGCTTCTATCGCGGCTTGCCTCCAACTCACTGACGGAAAAGTTCGTATTCATTGAGCCGACATATGATGCAAAGAATGACTTCCGAAATGGAAATTCAATGCATCCATCTGGTGACGTCCGCAAAGGCGAAGCATTGGTAAAGCAGGTCTACGACGCTATCAGCGCATCCACTCTATGGTCCAGTAGCGTGCTGCTGATCGTGTTCGATGAACACGGGGGCTTTTTCGACCACGTGACACCTCCGATTGCCGTGCCGCCTGGCTCAACCGAGAACGCCCGCCTGAAAACACATAACTTCTCTTTCGACAGGTTTGGGGTACGAGTTCCTGCCATTGTCGTTTCTCCCTTCATACCTGCAGGCACCATCGACCATTCTTTGTACGACCATACGTCGATTCTAAAGACGACAGACAGACTTCTGGTACTTAATGGGCTGCTCGACCTGACGGCGCGTGTTCGTGCGGCCGACGACTTCTCGAAGATGTTAAGTCTTTCGACACCTCGTCTTGATATCCTACGATGCCCCTCACCAAACGCCACCAGCGGGGCCGTCAGACCGTCGAGCGAAGGCGCCCCTCGCTCGAAAGACCCTTTCCTACCGCTGTATGCGCATCATTAGGCGACTACCGGTGCTATATGGGCGTCTGCCACCGAGCCTTTCGGAACGTACGCTGACGCGTTACTTCGTGCAGCATATCGGTGAGAGCGTCGGGCGTTGTATCGCCCGCGTTCGCATCGGGCATGCGTGCCGGATGCGAGGCGATGCGTCCCTGTCCATATCCGTCATCGCCGCCCGCTCGCGCTTTGCGAATATCGCCAATTTCCACCGGCAATTCAAGGCTGCCAGGCAGACGACGCCGGCCGAGTATCGACGCCGGTTTCTGCCCGGGGACATCGCGGAGCAGGATGCGGCGGCAAAGCGTCGAAGCCGGTGCTGCTTAGGCAGCGTCATTCATCTCGATGCAATCCGAAATTCGCGGCGCGCTTCTCCCGAAACGCAGCGACGCCTTCCGCCGCGTCGGGCGACGCCTTGCAGACCGATGCGGCCAGTTCGTGCGCTGACTCCCATCGGCCTGCTTCGATACAACCGATCAGGCGCTTTGCGACGGAGAGCGAAGTCGCGGATCGTCGTGCGAGCAGATCGCAAACGGTCGCGACGTGCGCGTCGATTCGCTCCGGCGGAATCACATCATTGACAAGGCCCCATTCCAGCGCACGCGCCGCTCCGATCGGCTCGCCGAGCAGAATCATCTCCCGCACGCGGCTGCCGCCGATCAATCGTGTCAGCCGCGCGCATCCCATCCAGCCGGGAATCGCGCCGACTTGCGCTTCCGGAAAACCGAGTCTCGCCTCGGGCGTGGCGTAGCGCAGATCGCAGGCGAGCGCGAGTTCGAGACCGCCTCCGAGCGCGTGTCCCTTCAACACCGCAACGGTCGGGATATCGAGCTCCTCGAGCGCGCGAAAGACACGGTTGCCCGCGCGAATAAAGCGCGTGCCCATTTTCACGGGATCGAGCGCGCTCCATTCGTCGATATCCGCGCCGCTCGAGAAGAACCTCGCGCCGGCCGATCGGAACACCAGCACGCGCACTTCATCGTCCTCTTCGATGCGGCCGAGCGCGCGCGCAATGGCGTCGAGCATGCTCAAGGTCAGCGCATTGTGCCGGCCAGTGCGATTCAGCGTGATCGTGGCGAGCGGTCCATCGACCTGATATAAGACGTCCTGCGTCGACATGCGAATCCACTCCTTTTCAATCCGGTCGAGCCATCGCTCCGGCTCCGGCGTACCGATGTTCCCCGGAATGCGCCGACGGTCGCAGCACACGCATGACGATCCACGCAAGGACATAGGCCGACGCGCATATCGCGAACAGCACGTTATAGCCGCCATTCAGATTGCCGAGCGCATTGAAGTGATCGAGCAGCGCGCCGACGAGCAACGGAAACAGCGTGCCGCCGACCGCCCCGGCCATGCCGCCGATGCCGACCACCGAGCCGACGAGCTCCTTGGGAAACATATCCGACGCGGTGGTGAACAGATTGGCCGACCATCCCTGATGCGCGGCCGCGACCAGACTCAGCAGACCGACCATCGCCCACATGTTGTCGATCCACGACGAGAACGCGATCGGCACCACGAGCAGCGCGAGAATAAGCATCGCGGTCTGCCGTGCGCGCCGCACGTCCCAGCCGCGCGCGATCAGCATCGACGAAAGCCAGCCGCCGGACACACTGCCAATCGATGTCGCCACATACACGACCACGAGGGGCAAGCCCAGGTTCTTCATGTCGAGGTGATAGCGCGACGAGAAGTAGGACGGCAGCCAGAAGAGCATGAACCACCAGATCGGATCGGTCATGAACTTGCCGACGATGAATGTCCAGGTGGAACGCAGCCTGAGCAGCGCAAGCCAGCTTGCGGACTGCTGCGCGGCGGGCGTCTCGGCACGGCCCTCAGCGATATAGGCGAGTTCGCTGTCAGAGACTTTCGCGTGTTTGCCCGGTGCGTAATACATCGAGTACCAGAATCCGAGCCAGACGAAGCCGGTCAGCCCCGTGATCAGAAACGCCGATTGCCAGCCGTGATTCGCGGCGAGCCACGGCACGATGGCGGGCGCAGCCACCGCTCCGATGCTCGTTCCCGATGTCAGGATGCCGACCGCCAGCGCCTGTTCCTTGCGCGGAAACCACTCCGACACGGCCTTGACCGCAGCCGGGAAGTTGCCGGACTCCGCGAGCCCGAGCAAGGCGCGCATGAAGGAAAAGCCCAGCGTATTGCGCACGATCGAGTGGCCGCACGCCGCGATGCTCCATACGAGCACGCAAAGACCGTAGCCCAGTTTCACGCCGAACCGGTCCACGAGTTTGCCGGACAAAATCAGGCCAATGGCATAGCACGCCGTGAAAACGACCACCATGTAGCTGTATTCGGTCTCGGTCCAGTGAAAGCGCAGTGCGAGATCGGGCTTGAGCAAGCCAAGCACCTGACGATCGAGGTAGTTGATGGTCGTTGCGAAGAACAGCAAGGCGCAAATACGCCACCGATAGCGGGTTCGGTCCATTTTCAGTCGCTCACAAGATTTAGGTCAGTGCGGTTAGTTCCGGCACGGCCGAGAACAGATCGCCGACGAGACCGTAGTCGGCCACGCTGAAGATCGGCGCTTCGGGGTCTTTGTTGATCGCCACGATGACCTTCGAGTCCTTCATGCCCGCGAGATGCTGGATCGCGCCCGAGATGCCGACGGCCACGTACAGTTGCGGCGCGACGATCTTGCCGGT
>NZ_FCOA02000056.1 GCF_001544875.2 Caballeronia hypogeia | reverse complement strand
GCTGTTGATACTGAGTTCTTTCGTGCATCGCAACACCTTATACGAAACAGGTGTTGCACTTCAGATTTGAGGCCGCCATCCGATTAACAAAGAAAACAATGCGACTGAAAAACGAAAGTTTATGATCTTTCATAATTCGACTCGACGACATTGCCTACACCACTGATCCTCAGGCCATGGGTCTTCGTCTCGCGACAAGAAAATCGCGACAAGAAAAATATCGTCCTAACGCCTAAACTGGTCTTGGAGGCTATCCAGTGCGCGCTGATTCTACCCGGCTGCTGCAGCGAGTCCTGATACAGGTCGCGCGGGCCCCGTGTCGTGCCGGACAAGGCGCATAGCTATCAAGGTGAGTATCGTGAAAAGGCGTGACTTGTGCCGGCTTCTGTTCGCCCTGCTGGCGCTGTGCATCAGCGCCGCGGCCACCGCGGGCAGAGGCGGCGGCTGGTATCACGGCGGCGGCTATGGCGGCGGTGGCGGCGGCGGTTATGGCGGTTATGGCGGCGTAAACCACGGCAGCAGTGCGAGCGGCGGTAGCAACTGGAGCAGCACCTACCATGGCGGATATTACGGCGGCGGCTGGTACCACGGTGGCTATTACCACGGCGGCTACGGCTGGTATCACGGTGGGTATTATCACGGCGGCTATTACGGCTGCTGCGGATCGGTAAGCGTCGGTTTTTACTTCGGTCCGGGCTTCATCTACGGTTACCCGTTCTATCCGTACTACTATCCCCCGTACTACGCCAACGTTTACTACCCGTACGTGTCCGGCGACGTGTCCCAACCTACGCAGTACATCGAGCAGGGGCAGGCTCAGTCCGGCGACGCGGACATGTACGACCAGGGCGGCGGCGCGTCGCAAGTGGCCGTCTGGTACTACTGCGACAAGCCGCAGGGCTACTACCCTTACGTGCGGGCATGTCCCGGCGGCTGGCAGAAGGTGCCGGCACGGCCTCCCGACGGTTGAACGACGGGTGAGTGATGCTCGCATGCCGCATCGGTGACGGCAGGTCGCGTTGCCTGCTACCTCGATGGAGCGACTTCAGGCGCGAAAGCAGACTGCGACGCCGACGACAGATTGCCCTTCGCGCATGATGCCGCGCGCGCATCGCACCACTCGTTGGCCGACCATCCCCCGCCGAGATCGCCGAACAATGCCGCCGCGTCGATGAGCCGCGACTCCGTCACGTTGAGCGCGGTCTCCTCGTTGCTCAACTGCGTGGCCTGCGCGGTCGCGACCGTCGTGTAATCCACCGTGCCCGCCTGATATTCGTTCAGCGCGACTTCCGCGCCGTGGCGCGCGTCCTTCACCGCCTGATCGATCGCGACCTGCTGCTGCCCGAGAATTCGCAGACCCGACAGATCGTCCTCGACGTTCTGGAACGCGCCGAGCACCGTGCCGCGATAATTGGCGACCGCCGCGTCGTAGGCGGCCTTCGCCGCATCGACCTTGGCGCTGCGCTCGCCGCCATCGAAAATCGTCTCGGTCGCGCTGGCGCCGAGCGACCAGACATAGTTCGCGATATTGAACAGCCCCGCGAGCGGCGAGGCCGAAAAGCCCGCCACCGCCGACAGCGATATGGTCGGGTAGTACGCGGCGACCGCCACGCCGATCGCGGCATTCTGCGCGGCCATCTGCCGCTCGGCCACGGCGATGTCCGGGCGCCGTTCGAGCAACGTGGACGGCACGCCCGTCGGGATGTCGGGCAACGCGGGCAGCGCGGTGCCATGCGCCACGTCGAGCGCCTCGGGATTGCGGCCGACGAGCACCGCGATCGCATGCTCGTACTTCGCGCGCGAGACGCCCAGCGCGATCAGGCTCGACTGCGCCGTTTCGAGCTGCGTGCGCGCGGTAATGAGATCGGACGGCGGAATCGTGCCCGCATCCGACTGGTTCTGCGTCACGCGCAACGATTCCGTATAGGCCTTCACGGTCTGCTGCAGTAGATCGATGTTCGCATCCGAAATGCGCAGATCGATGACCGCTTCGGCGAGCGCCACCTGCTCGGAGAGCGTCGCGTTGGCGAACGTCGCCTCACTCGCCTGCGCGGTGGCCGCGCTTTCCTCGACCGTGCGGCGCACTTCGCCCCAGAAGTCCGGCGCCCAGCTCACCTCGCCTTCCAGCGCGGCCTCGTTGTTCACCGTCTTGCGGTTGCCGAACAGCGCCGTATTCGTGCTCGTGCTCGGACTGATGCCCGTGCGCTGGCGCGTGGCCGAGCCCGTCACGCCGAGCGTCGGAAACAGCGATGCGCGCGCCAGCCGCACTTCCGCCAACGCCTCCTGATAGTTCGCGAGGCTTTGCCTCACCGACTGGTTCGATACCGCCACCTGCGGCTCCAGCTCATCGAGCAGCGGATCGTGGAACGCGGTCCACCAGTCGCCCTTGGGCAGGGTCGCGGCGTCCGGACGCGCGGCGGTCCAGCCGTCGAGCTCTTTCCATGTCGCGGGCACCGACACCATCGGGCGCTGATAGTCGGGGCCGACGGTGCATGCCGCGAGCATCGCGAACAGCGTCAGTGATGCGTATCGAAACGCGAATCGAAGGGAGTTCATTGCGCAGCCTCGGACTCGGGGCGCCGGTTCCACGGCAGCCGGACGGACCAGGCGGCGAGCCGCGCGCGCACCCGGTCCAGATAGAGATAGATCACGGGCGTCGTATAGAGCGTGAACACCTGGCTCAGTATCAGCCCGCCGATGACCGTCACGCCCAGCGGCTGGCGCAGCGCTGCGCCCTGGCCGATGCCGATCGCGAGCGGCACCGCGCCGAGCACGGCGGCGAGCGTGGTCATCAGAATCGGGCGCAGGCGCACGACGGCGGCATCGTGGATCGCGCGCGCGGCTTCGTAGCCCTCGTGGCGCTGCAACTGAATGGCGACATCGACCATCATGATGCCGTTCTTCTTGACGATGCCGATCAGCAGGATCATGCCGATCATCGCGATGACCGAAAACGGCGTGCCGAAGATCAGCAGCGCAAGCGTCGCGCCGATGCCGGCGGAGGGCAGCGTCGAGAGAATCGTGATCGGGTGCACGGTGTTTTCGTAGAGCACGCCGAGCACCAGATAGACGACGCCGAGCGCGGCGGCGATAAGCAGCGGCACCGTGCCCATCGATTGCGCATACGCCTGCGCCGCGCCCGCGAACGCGCCGTGAATCGACGCCGGCATGCCGATATCCTCGCTAGCCCGCACGATGGCCTGCCCCGCCGCCGACAGCGAGCCGTTGGGCGGCAGATTGAACGACAGCGTCGCGGCCACCTGTCCGCCCTGATGGTTCACCTGCGTCGCGGTGTGGTTGGTCGAGAAGCTCGCGAGCGCGGTGAGCGGGACCATGGTTTCGGCCGCGGTACTGTCCGCGCTGCCGCTCGACGTGCCGCCCTTCGAATTGGAGATGGCGTTGGTGGTGGCGTTTGCCTCGGCATCGGCGTTTCTGGAATTGGTCGCATTGGCCGATGAAGACGTGCTCGTCGCCGAGACGGCGGTGGCGGCCGTCACGCCGCTGACGGTGCTTTTCATCATCTGCGTCTGCGCCGTGCCGTTCGCGTTGCCGGCCGCCGTCGACAGATACAGGCGGTCCAGCCCTTGCGGATATTGCCAGTACGGCGGCGCGACCTCCATCACCACCGCGTACTGGTTCAGCGGGTTGTAGATCGTCGAGACGGTGCGCTGGCCGAGCGCATCGTAAAGCACGTTGTCCACCTGGTTCGGCTCGAAACCATAGCGCTTGGCGGTCGCGCGCTGGATCTGCACCATCGTCTGCAGGCCGTTCTGCTGCAGGTCCGAACTCACGTCGAGCAATTGCCCGCGATATTTGCCTAGCGCCTCGACGAGTCTCGGCGTCCACTTGAAAAGCTGGTCGGCGTCGTCGCCGGTGAGCGTGTATTGGTACTCCGCCGCCGACTGCCGACCGCCGACGCGCAAATCCTGCTGCGCCTGCAAAAAGAGCCGCGCGCCGGATACGGCATCGAGCTTCGGCCGCAGCCGGTTCACCACCTGCTGCGCGGACGCATGCCGCTGATTCAGCGGCTTGAGCGCGATGAACACCTGCGCTGTATTCAGCGCCCGCCCGCCTGTGAAACCCGCGACCGACAGCACGGCCGGGTCCTTCTGCACGATGGCCTGCAATTGCGCGAGCTTCTGCTTCATCGCGGGAAACGAGATGCTCTGATCCGCGATGATCTGCCCCATCAGCGTGCCGTTGTCCTGCTCGGGAAAAAACGTCGAGGGCACGAAGCGGAACAGCGCGACGTTCGCGACGATCAATCCGATCAGAATGAGCACCACCAGCAGCGAATGATCGAGCACCGCCGTGAGCGAGCGCGAATAGGCCTGCAGCGCACGCTCGAACTGCGTGTCGATCCAGCGAGGCCTCTGCCCGTGCGCGGGCGCGCGCTTGAGCACGTAGGCGCACATCGCGGGCGTGATGGTGAGCGACACCACGAGAGAGATCAGGATCGCGATGGACAGCGTCACCGCGAACTCATGGAACAGCAGCCCGACGATGCCGGGCATCAGCAGGATCGGCAGGAACACGGCGATCAGCGACAGGCTCATCGACACCACCGTGAATGCCACTTCGCCGCTCCCTTGCAGCGCGGCTTCGTGCGGCGGCATGCCGGCTTCGATATGGCGCATCACGTTTTCAAGCACGACCACGGCATCGTCGACGACGAAGCCCGTGCCAATGGTGAGCGCCATCAGCGACAGGTTGTCGATGCTGTAGCCGAGCAGGTACATCGGGCCGAAGGTGCCGACGATGGACAGCGGCAGCGCGACCGCCGGAATCAGCGCCGAGCGCGGCGAGCGCAGAAACACGAACACCACGCCCACCACCAGCAGCACGGCGATGAACAAGGTGCGCCCGGTATCTCCAACCGATGCGCGCACCGATTGCGAGTGATCCACCGCTACGTGCACTTTCACATCGCCGGGCAGCGTCGCTTCGATCGACGGCAGCACGGCGCGAATCTGTCCCACAGTCCGCACGATATTGCCGCCCGGACGCGGAAACACGATCACCAGCACGGCGGACTTGCCGTTGTAGAGTCCGGCGTTGCGGATGCTTTCGTTCGAATCGACGACATCCGCGACATTGCGCAGCATCACGGGCGACCCGTTCCGATAGGCGATCACCAGATCACGATACGGCGCGGCCTTCGAGATCTGGTCGTTCGACAGCACTTCGTAGCGCTGCCCGTTCTGGTCGACATGGCCTTTGGCGCTGTTGGCGTTGGCCGCCGAGAGCGACGCGCGCACGTCCTCCAGCCCGATGCCATAGCTGTTGAGCTTGCCCGGCTGCAACTCGACCCGCACGGCCGGCAGCGCGCCGCCACCCACCGTGATCTGCCCGACGCCGCTGATTTGCGACAACTGCTGCTGGATGACCGAATCGGCGGAATCGTAGAGCTGCGCGGTCGCGAGCGTGTCGGAGGTGAGCGCGAGCACGGCGAGCGGCGCTTCCGCCGGGTTGTACTGGCGATAAGTCGGATTGCTGCGCAGGGTGGTCGGCAGATCGGCGCGCGAGGCCTGAATCGCCGCTTCGACATCGCGCGCGGCGCCGTTGATGTCGCGCGAGAGACCGAACTGGATGACGATCAGCGACGTGCCGATCGAGTTGATCGACGTGAGCTCGTTCACTTCCGCGATGGTGCCCAGGCGCTTCTCCAGCGGTTCGGCGACGGTCGCGGCCATCGTCTCCGGGCTCGCGCCCGCCATCGTCGCCTGCACGACGATCACCGGGAACGCCGTGTTCGGCAGCGGCCCGACCGGCAGCCTGAACACCGCGAGCAGGCCGGACAGCGCAATCGCTATCGCGAGCAAGGTTGTCGCGACCGGCCGCCGGATGAAGAGCGCCGAGGGGTTCATCACGGCGCTCCCTCGCCCGCCGCTTCAGATTCGCCCGCGCGCCGCGCGCGCGCCGCCCGCACGCGCTGCGCCATGCGATCGAACATCAGATAGATGACGGGCGTCGTGAACAGCGTCAGGACCTGGCTCACCGTCAGACCGCCGATGATCGCGAGACCCAGCGGCCGGCGCAGCTCGGAACCCGTTCCCGTGCCGACCAGCATCGGCAATGCGCCGAGCATGGCGGCGAAGGTCGTCATCAGGATCGGCCGCAGCCGCAGCAGCGACGCCTCGAAGATCGCCTCGCGCGGCGGCTTGCCGTGCTCGCGTTCGGCTTCGAGCGCGAAGTCCACCATCATGATCGCGTTCTTCTTGACGATGCCGATCAGCAGCACGATGCCGATGATCCCGATCACGTCGAGATCGCTGCCCGCGATCATCAGCGCGAGCAGCGCGCCGATGCCGGCCGAGGGCAGCGTCGAGAGGATCGTCACCGGATGCACGAAGCTCTCGTAGAGCACGCCGAGCACGATATACACGGCGATGAGCGCCGCCGCGAGCAGATAGACCTCGCTTGCGAGCGAGTCCTCGAAGGCCTGCGCCGCGCCCTGAAACGCGACGCTGATCGATGCGGGCAGCGCGAGCGATGCCTGCGCATCGCGAATCTGCCGCACCGCCGTCGAGAGCGACGCGCCCGGCGCGAGATTGAAGGAGATCGTCGCGACCGGAAACTGCGCGAGGTGGCTGATGACGAGCGGCGTCGTCGTCAGATGCAGCGTTGCGATCTGGCGCAAGGGCACCTGCCCCGTCGTGCCGGTCTGGGTCGGCAGATAGAGATCGCCGAGCGACTCGATGGTGGCCATCGACTCGGGCTTCGCCACCAGAATCACACGATGCTGGTCCGACTGCTCGAAGATCGTCGAGACGATGCGCTGGCCCAGGGCATCGTAGAGCGCGTTGTCGACAGTCGCGGGCGTGATGCCGTAGCGCGCCGCGAGTTGCCGGTTCACGATCACCTGAACGCCCAGGCCGGAGTTGTCGAGGTCGCTGGTCACGTCGGTGAGTTCGTGCAGCGCCTTCACCTTCGCGACGAACGCGGGCACGTATTGCTGCAATACCTGCTGGCTCGGGCCGCGCAGCGTGAGCTTGTAGGCGTTGGGCGAGATCGACGTGTCGAGCGTCAGATCCTGCTCGGGCCGCGCATAGAGCTTGATGCCCGGCACGCTCGCCGTCTCGTTCGTCAGGCGCCGCGCGATCTCCTCGGCGCTAGCGGAACGCGCGTCACGGTCACGCAGGTTGATCAGAAAGCGCCCGTTGTTCAGCGTCGTGTTGGTACCGTCGATGCCTACGTAGGAAGTGAGCGACACGACGTCCGGGTCTTTCAGGATCGCATCGGCGAGCGCGACCTGACGCGTCGACATCGCCGCATACGACACCGACTTGTCCGCCACGCTGATGCCTTCGATCACGCCCACGTCCTGAGTCGGGAACAGGCCCTTCGGAATCGCGACATACAGCACGAAGGTCAGCGCCAGCGTCACCAGAAAGATCAGCAGCGTGAGCATCTGATGGTCGAGCACCCACACGAGGCCGCGCTCGTACGCGTGCTGCGTGCGGTCGAACAGGTTCTCGCTGATGCGCTCGAAGCGGCTCGGATGGCGCTGCGTGCGCGCCCGCAGAATGCGCGCGCACATCATCGGCACGACGGTGAGGGACACCACCGCCGATATCACGATGGTCACCGCGAGCGTCACCGCGAACTCGCTGAAGAGCCGCCCGATCACGCCGCCCATGAAGAGCAGCGGAATCAGCACGGCGATCAGCGAGAGCGTCAGCGAAAGAATCGTGAAGCCGATCTGTCCCGCGCCCGCGAGCGCCGCGTCGAGCGGCTTCATGCCCTCTTCGAGATAGCGCACGACGTTCTCGATCATCACGATCGAGTCATCGACGACGAAGCCCGTCGCGATGATGAGCGCCATCAGCGAGAGGTTGTCGATCGAATAGTGAAACTCGTACATGGTCGCGAGCGTGCCGACCAGCGACACCGGCACGGAGATGCTCGGCACGATGGTCGCGGGCAGGTTGCGCAGAAACACGAAGATCACCGCGACGACGAGTATGACCGCGAGCACGAGCTCCCACGCGGCGTCGCGCACGGAGGCGCGGATCACGCCGGTGCTGTCGGCGACCACGCGCACCTGCATCCCGGCCGGCAACGCGGATTCGAGCACGGGCAGTTGCTTTCGGATCTGGTTGACGGTCGCGATGACGTTCGCGCCCGGCTGCCGCTGCACGTTCAGCACGATGGCGGGCGTGCCGCTGCTCCACGCGCCGCGCTCGACGTCCTGCGCGCCCGCCGTGGCCCGCGCCACGTCGCGCAGATAGACCGGCGAGCCGTTCTGATAGGCGATGACCGTATCCATGTAGTCCTGCGGATCGGTGATCTGGTCGTTGGAGTTGACGGTGTAGTCGAGTTCGGGGCCGTCGAAGTTGCCCTTCGGCTGGCTCACGTTGACGTTGGCGAGCAGCGTGCGCAGATCGTCGATGTTCAGGTTGTAAGCCGCGAGCTTGTTGGGATCGGCTTCCACGCGCACCGCGGGCACATTGCCGCCCGCCGCCGTCACGAGACCGACGCCCGGCACTTCCGATATCTTCGTGCCGAGCCGGTTGTTCGCCACGTCCTGCAACTGCGTGAGCGACATCGACTTCGACGTGATCGCCAGAGTCATGATCGGCTGGTCGGCCGGATTCACTTTCGCGTAGGTCGGCGGCGCGGGCAGGCCGCTCGGCAGATAGCTGTTGGCCGCGTTGATCGCCTGCTGCACGTCCTGCTCGGCCACGTCGAGGGAGAGCGAAAGATCGAACTGCAGCGTGATGACCGACGAGCCCTCCGAGCTGTAGGAGATCATCTGCTGCACGCCGGGGATTTCGCCGAGCTGCACCTCGAGCGGCGCGGTGACGGTGGTCGCCATCACGTCGGGGCTCGCGCCGGGATAGAAAGTCTGCACCTGGATGGTCGGGTAATCGACATCGGGCAGCGAGGACACCGGCAGAAAATGCATCGCGACGAAGCCGACCAGCACCATCGCGATCATCAGCAGCGACGTCGCGACAGGGCGCAGGATGAACGGGCGGGACAGGTTCATGGGGCGCGCCCTTCAATCACGACGCATGCGCCGCCGAGACGGACGACGGACCCGAGGCCGCTTTTGCATCCGACGCACCGGACGCACCCGCCGCGCGCCCCGCGCCCGACACGCGGATCTTCGCGCCGTCGCTCAGGCGGTCCATGCCGTCGGTGACAACCGTGGCGCCTGCCGCAAGCCCCGAGGTGATGACGGTATGCACGCCGTCGCTCGCGCCAATATCGACCTTGTTCACGGAAACCGTGTCGTCCGCGTTCACGCGATACACGAAGTTGCCGGGTGCGCCGCTTTGCACGGCCGCGGTCGGCACGAGCAGCGCGCCGTGCAGCGTATCGACCAGCAGCTTCACATTGACGAATTCGTTGGGGAACAGAACCTTGTTCTCGTTCGCGAAGTCGGCGCGTAAGGTCACCGTGCCGGTGCTCGTGACGATCTGGTTGCTGATCGCGTACAGCGTGCCCGTGCCGAGCTGCTTCGTGTTGTCGCTGCTGAAGGCGGTCACCGTGAGCTTCGCGCCGCTCTGGAAGCGCTGGAGGATGTTGCCGAGCGAATCCTGCGGCACGCTGAATTCGACGGTGGTCGGCGTGATCGTCGTGATGACGGCGATGCCCGGACTGCTCGACGCGGTCACGTAATTTCCCGGATCGACGAGACGCAGGCCCACGCGCCCCGACACCGGCGCGACGATGCGGCAATAGATCAGATCCAGCTCGTACTGCCTGATGTTGGCGAGATCGGCCTGCACGGCCGCTTCGTCCTGCTGCACGGTGAACTGCTGATCGGCGAAGGTTTGCTCCGCGATGGACTTCTGCGCGTTCAGGCGCGTATAGCGCACGAGATCGGCTCGCGCCTGCGCGAGCGCGGCACGGTCCTTGGCGAGCTGCGCCTCGGCCTGCTGCTTGTCGATCTCATACTGGCGCGGGTCGATCTGAGCGAGGAACTGACCCTTGACGACATCCTGGCCTTCCTTGTAACCCACCGCCGTCAGATAGCCCGAGAGTTGCGGCAGCACCGTCACGGTTGCCACCGGCGTGACCGTGCCGAGTGCGTTGAGCGTTTCGGGCATGTCGCCCTGCACGACCTTGGCGACGCTCACCACCTGCGCCTGCGCGCCGTGCGACGCCGGCTTGCGTCGCACCAGATGCAACACCATGAGAATGAGCACGATCAGGACGATGATCGCCACAAGATAGCGGACCCAGCGCCGCTTGTTACGCACCGGTTGAGAGGGCGGCGTGGGCGGCGGTGTCAGTGGTGCGGGTGACCCGGATTGCTCGTCCGTGGCGGCTGCGGTCATGCTCGCCTCCGGAACACAGGCATCGCCACGCGCGCGATCGTGCTGCGGTTCTGGCGGGCGGCGGAAGATTGAATGCGGCGGAGCATGCAGATCTCCTCGATGAGAGCAGAGTCCGGACGGATGCAACCATGCGTAAGCCTGCGGTAAGCGCGCGTCCGTGCCGCACGCCCATCGCACTTCACGCTGAATCGCAACGCCGACGATAACTGAGCTTCAGCCAATACAGGTTACCTGTCGCGTCGGCTCGTAACAATCGAGACTAACGCGCGCGATGACAACCACCCTGCATGCTCGGAAGAATCGAACGATTCGGTAACGAAATCCGCGCGGCTTGATGGCCCGAAGCGCAGATCAGTCAGAATGGGTGGCGCGAGCAATGAACGAAGGTCATTTGTCAGTTTCTCGCGTTGCTGGCCCACGATTCGCATCCCTCACGGTCGTAACGAACGGTAAAGAACAGGCAGGACGTCAAGCCGCGCAGTGCAATGTTTTCGCTGTAGTCTTTGACCGGAATCCTTCCTGTGCGGACCTTCAACGGTGAACCAGTCGTCGTCGCCCGCGCCGCCCATGCCAGAAATGGAAACGCCCCTTCACGTGCTGCTTCTCAACAACGAAGCCGACGATGGCGAGCCGTTGCATGTATTCTTGCAGCAGCATGGCATCAAGCTGACCGTGCTGACCCGTGCGGATGATCTGGAGAATCACCTGGAACGGGAACGGCCTGCTCTCATCGTGCTGGACCTGACGATGCCGGTCATCGACACGCTCTCTGCACTGAAGACGCTGCGCAGGAAAGGCAAGTCCGTACCAGTCATCGTGCTCACAGCGCATCGCTGCGACATCGACCGCCTGCTCGAACTGAAGCTCGGCGCTGACGACTATCTCGGCAAGCCGTTTACCTCGCACGAACTGCTCGCCCGCATCGAGGCGGTGATACAGGGTCCGTGTGCGCTTCCGCGAGACGTCGAGGCCTGTCGCTTCGGACCCTTCACGCTGGATTTCGCCACACGCACGCTGCTTCGCGAGCGCACGCCGCTCAAGATCACGGAGAGCGAATACGCTCTGCTCGTCGTGTTCACGCAGCATCCGATGCAGGTGCTCTCACGGGCGCAGCTCGTCGAGTTGCTGCATGGCCCGCATGCGGCGGTCTCGGAGCGCGGTATCGACGTGCCGGTGTGGCGACTGCGCCGTCTGCTGGAAGACAACCCTGGCGTGCCCCGACGCATTCAGACCTTGCGCGGCGCAGGGTATATGTTCGTGCCGGACGACGGCTATTGGGCGTGAGAAGATCCGTATGTTGCCTTGATCGCGAGCACTTCGTTCAGACCGTCTTCGACCATCAACAGATGGTGAACTGCTTAGGTTTCGACCGTCACGCAATCAAGCTTGTCATAAGGCCAAGCCTGCGCAATGACGTTGTCGATTCCTGCTTCAGCCGAGACCCTGCGCGCGCCCCCTCGCGATTCCCGGTCAAAAGCGTCTGCCTCACCAGACAAAGATCACGAAGTGCCTCCAGCACGAAAACGCGCTTGATCAGCGCATCGGTATCCTTCATTGCCTTGATCGACTCGTCGTAGTCGTGCTTTTTAACCGCATCGAGGTCGCGGTTCCCGTACATCCCGCATGCAAGAAATACTGGTTGTTTGCTGTGAGTTTGTTCTCCAACTGGGCGTCGAGATATTCGATAACCTTCTTGTCACCTTGCGTGACAGACCTCGTGTCCGTCGCACGATCCTGAACCTGTCCGCCAAGGGCGGCATTATCCCGGCAATGCAGTGCTGAAGTGGTGCGGAGCACGGTCGTTCGGCATCGGGAACACGCTTATGCTTCTGGATGAGCCGACGGTCGGTGCCGTGTGCCCCAGCAGTGCGGCGAGCGAGAGAACAGCGAGCATGGCCACGGCCTCAACGGCAAGAGCTACGTCGAATCGGCGCTGATGGGCAAGGCAACCCGGACCGTTCTGCTCTGCGCAAGTGCGGAGGTTCGGCAGTACCACCGCGCGGTTCCAGCCGCCCAACAGGATCGCCAGCGCAACGCATGCCAGCTTGCCGGCCAACACCCGGCCGTACATCATTTGAAGGACCGCTGCGCCAACGTGTGGCCCGTCCTGCAATACGCTGTACAACCCAGTGACGAGAACGATCACGAGTGCGCTTGTCGCGAGGTGCGACAGCGCGGAGCAAAATGCGGCTCGTTGCCTCGCCCCGCCACTCGCGACACGCAACATTCCTGTCAGCAAAATGGCATCGACGATCACGCTGCCGGCCCAGAACGCCGTAGCGAACAGGTGAACAACGTGAATCGCCTCACGCCACGAGAAGTCGCCTGAATCTGCCGCGTAACTGGTCGCAGCCTTTGCTGCGACCCACAGCATGAGACCGAGGGCGAAGAGCGCCGAACCCGACTCCTTGCGCTGGCCGCTCAACGTGGCGGGCAGCGCGCCTGCAAAGCCAAGCGACCATGCCCTGTCAAAGTGGGACTGCGTGACCACCGTGGTGATAGCCGAACCGGCGTCTGCGAGTGGTGAACCACTCATGATGGCGGCCTGAAGCCAAAGATACACAAGGGCCGAGAAAACCAGCACCGTGGACGACGCGGTACGCAGGGCACGAAGCCTCTCCCACCCCAGCAACCCACAACGCATGGTCATGATGGCACATGCCAAGGCGCCCGCTGCTACAGCAGCGAGCACGTCCTGAACCGCAGCGAGCACGATCTGGGCGATGACGAGCCGATACACCTTCACTTCACCGTGAACGTGTAATGTCCCTGAGTGCGATGACCGTCGTCGGCAACGGCAATCCACAAGACGGTATAGACGCCTGGGGTCAGCGGATTGAGGCCGACAGACATGTGTTTTCGGTTCGACGGATCGACTTCGGCCTTTAATCAGAAAAGCGGTTTGCCGAGCGAGTTCGGGAAGATGTCGTCGAAGTAGAGATGCGCATCAAACAGAACACCCACATGGGTCCCGGTCGCGCGGTTCACCAGAATCTGCGCCTCGACGCCGAACTGGCCATAACGGTTCAACCAGAGCACGCCCGGATTGATGGTGCCCGTGGTGTGCCCCGAGCATCCACCGGCCGTGCAGGTGTTCATCGAGAACTCGACGACCGGAACCAGGTTGCTTAAAGGCTGCGGAAGGCCCAGGTCCTTCACCTGATTCTGGAGATAGGGAATGCTGTATTGAAGCGTCACGCCCCAGTAGAGTGAATTCGGACCCTAATCCAGGCTCGCCGTCGTGATATTCGGCCCGATTTCACCGGTGATGGCGAACGGGCGCAGATAGTTGAGGTTCGTCGGCAGATCGCCGAAGCCCTTCCCGAAGCGAGACTCTTCGTGATGAGCTTGTCCCACTCGAAAGAGAAAGAGTTGCCATTCATGTTGTCGCCATTATCGTCGGGCGACTTGATATGGCCGAACTATGTGTCGAGCTCGTCGCCGACACTGGGATCATCCACGGTCAGCGTGGCGGGAAAACGCGGTCGCCAACCACCGAGTGCGCAGACGCCGTTGGCGTGTGGGCGAAAGCTGCAAGCGCTGCCGTTGTGAGGAGCGTGGCGGGCGCAGGCAACGCCCGCCGCTTGATGAGGGTACGCATGTTGATTTTTCCAATCGTCGTTCGATACCGTCGTGCGCATGCGCGACAAACGGCCGCTTGCGGGATGCGCAAAGCAGCGGTTCATCAGACTTAGTTGAACAAGGGTCTGGATAAAACAGGAGGCGCGTGCGCTAGCTCCGGTGTATGGGAGGATCGCGTGAACCAACGTCGACGCGACGGCAACGGCAGTCGGCACGGCCATCGGCGGCGCGGCAAACACGACGGCGCTGCCCGGCAACTCCGTCGCATGGGCGAGCAGGCTGCAATACGGGCACACCTGCCCGTGTCCCGTTGCCGAATGCAAGGATTTGCTGTCATGCGTCGCCGACGCGCCCTCGCCCTCGCTCGAACAATACATGGCTAGCGCATCCCCGAGCGGGTGATGTGACGCGAGCTCCTGCGAGACGGTCGACGCGAGCGTCAGCATCAGGATTGCTAGCAATCCCAGCAGGCTGCCGAGTCGGTGGAGGCGAACGCGAGACATGGCGCGCGTGGCGTAAAGGTAAGAAAGGAAGGCGGTGAATTATGCCATGCACAAAGCTGTAAATCGCCGTACGGAGTGACAAGCCTATTCGGTCGAAAGTGCTCCGAAAGCAATGGCGATCAGTCCCCCATCGGCGAGCGCGTCAAGCGTTGCCACACCGGCAAGAAGCTGTCGGCATGCCTGTGGATACGCTTCACGAAAGCCGCGCGATCGACATACAAGCCGAGGGGACGCCGCCTGAACTTAGGCACTGCGATCGACGAGGTTCGCGATGACGCACCACGCGCGTGGATCTTTCCGCGGAATTTCGCGATGGCGTCCGACGGTTCGCGGTTCAACGTCGTTACGTTGTTTCACGTTGCAATCCTCCAGCCTTTGCGCGCACTCGCTCATCCGCACGTCTGGATGGAGCGTGCGGGCTGTGTCACGCGCGTCGTCCTCGACCGGCCGTGCCCTCGCTCATGCAGGCATTTTGCTTGGTGCCGACGCAATGACCAGATCAGAAATTGATCACTAGCACCCGATTCACATCGGTGGCGGTTGCATCTCCGGTAGCGAGATAGCAATGCCGCGGCGGTGCAACGCCGAGAGCACCTGGTACACACCTTTGAAGCACAGCACCGGCAAAGCAGCGCGCCAACTGCCACGCAGATTGCCCGCGAGCAGATTCACGATGCCGTCGCGCATCCAAAGCCGATTCGACGGCCCCATGAACAGGGTGCGCATGACCGGGTCGTTCACACGATAAATCAGCCAACTGATCCGATCCATTGCCTCAGACAGTTCAAGGTTGGCTGCGTCCGCCATCTTCTTTCCTCGTCCGGGATCGTCGAGCCAGACGTCGGCGGTCCTGGCACCCAGTTCGCCGCCAGTCATCGCCATGAGCACACCGGTCGAAAACATCGGATCGACGAACCCGTAGGCGTCGCCAATCATCAGGAAGCCATCGCCATTGCCCACACGCGCCCGATAGCTGTAGTTTGCGGTGCTATAGACGTCCGATACGCGCTCGGCACCCCGCGTACGTGCCGAAACGGTCGGGCTCGAAGCAATCCGGGACATCAACAGGTCAGTCGGCGTACCCGTGCGCCCCTTCCAGGCCGACTGGTTTCCGACGAAGCCGATGCTCATGGTGTCATCGGGCAGCGGAATCAGCCAGAACCATCCGTCCTCGGCAAGGTGAATGCTGACGTATCCGGAGAGTTCACCGTCGCGCCGCGTCACGCCTTTGAAGTGCGCATAAACGGCTGCCGTATTGTTGTGCTTGTTCGAGGTCTTGACCTTCATCCGCGACGCAAGAAACGTATCGCGGCCCGAAGCGTCGAGCAGGTAACGGGGTTGCCATTCAAGGGTCGCCCCTGATTCGTCCTGCGCCGAAACCACGTGGCGCGCTCCGTCGTGCCCTGGCCGAACGTCAGTGACGCGAGTTCGCTCGAAACACTGGGCGCCGTGCCTGCCGGCATTCTGGAATAGCAACGCATCGAAATCCGCGCGCCGCACTTGCCAGGCATGGGTACGATCGCGATCGAGCGCATTGGCGAAAGGAAAAGCGCAACTCCGACCAGTACGATCCGATACGAATTCAGCGCCGGGCTTATACACGCCGATCCCTTGGACCTGATCGAGTACGCCAAGCCGCTCGAAGATATCGAGATTGCGCGGCAACAGGCTCTCACCGATGTGAAACCGCGGATGTGCATCCTTTTCGACAAGCACCACGAGGCGCCCTTTCATCGCCAGCAATGCCGCAGCCGTCGCGCCAGCGGGCCCACCGCCAATGACCAGCACGTCCGGCCGGGCTGGATTCTTCTTCGATTGGTACATGCACTAGCTTCGGAGCGGTTAACGGGGCCCGCGCAAGGCGCGCGGACGTGACTGCGCAACGCAAGCCGGCAAAAGAATACCATTGTCTGATGTCGCTCTTCGCCGATCGAGATAATCAAAAAGGGCGAGAAAACCATCAAATGCATTAAGTTCAGACGCGAACTTATTGCGACCCGTGATAACGCACCGCCAGTTGACTGGGAGGAAGCCGTGAAGCCCGTCGCAGGTTCGCTGCGGATGATGACCGCCTTCACCCGTTTCCCGTATCCTGCGGGCAAATCCAGCCAGGCGACTGCAATGCCCAAATTAAGCATCTTTTGATTTAGTTAATACTTTCGATTGTTAAACACAAGCTGTCGCCACAGAAATATGAAGATAGCAAACCGTAATATGCCTGAGAATCATTCTCATTTATGTTGACGAGATTAAACGTCCAACGTAGGATTCGATTCACGCAATTTGTGATGGAAGTGTGACCGCCGCATTGCCCTGATCCTCCTCCAAATGAAGCGCAACGGATAAGACAATAACAATTAGGACTTCGATGAATATGCACTGCTCCGCTCTTCGGCGTCGACGGGCCGGTCGGTCTTCGTCCGTTCGGCCGGTGATGCCCGTGGCCAGGCGCCTGACGGTGGCCACCGCAATAGCGTGGAGCTCGCTCACGGGAAACGCATTCGCGGCAGCGAGCCCCGATGCCACGCCTGAAGCGCCCGAAGCGGACCTTCAGATTCAGGCGCAGCCGTCCAATTTTTGGACCGGCTTCTGGACCCGACAGAACATGCTCGGCGACATGGGCGGCCTGCGTCCGTGGCTCGGCAAGTACGGCGTGACGTTTCAATTGACGGAGACAAGCGAATATCTCGCCAACGTGCGCGGCGGTTTGGGTCGCGGCGGCACGTATGACGGCCTTACCACGGCCACGGTCGGCATCGACACACAAAAGGCGTTCGGGCTGCCGGGCGGTCAGTTCAATGTGAGCGCGCTGCAAATCCACGGCACCAATCTGAGCACGCGTTATCTAGGCACGTTGAATACGGCGAGCGGGATCGAAGCAGAAGCCACCACGCGTCTCTGGGAGTTGTGGTATCAGCAGTCGTTTCTCGACAAACGGATCGATGTGAAGATCGGTCAGCAGAGTATCGATCAGGAATTCATCACCAGCACGTACGCGGCGACCTTCATCAACACGATGTTCGGCTGGCCCGCGCTGCCCTCTTACGACATGCCCTCCGGCGGTCCGGCTTATCCGCTGTCCGCACTTGGGGTTCGTGTGCGGGGCCAAATCACGCCATCGCTGACCGCGCTCGCGGGCGTCTACTCGGGCGACCCGCTCGGCAATGACCCGGCTAACAAGTCCGGCACGAACTTCAATCTGCACAACGGCACGTTGTGGATCGGGGAGTTGCAGTACGCGATCAATCAGCCGTCCGACGGCGAGATGGTCGGCATGAACAGCAACAAGTTGCCGGGCACCTACAAGCTGGGTGTCTGGTACAACACCAATTCCTTCGATGATCAGCGTTTCGACAATACCGGGCTGTCGCTGGCGAACCCGAATTCGACGGGCACCCCGCAGTCGCATCACGGCAACTACAGCTTCTATGCAGTCGCCGACCAGATGATCTGGCGCCCCGATCCCGACGAGCCGCGCAGCATCGGCGTGTTCACCCGCCTGATGGGCGCGCCGGGCGACCGCAACCTCGTGAGCTTCGCGGCGAATGCGGGCGTCGTCATGAAAGCGCCTTTCAAGAACCGCGACAACGACAGCGTGGGTCTCGCGGTCACGTACATCAAGGTCGGCAATCATGTGCATGATCTCGACCTCGACTACCGCAACTTTCTCGGTACGCCCTACGGCGTGAGAACGCAGGAAACCACTATCGAGGCAACCTACCTCTACCAGGTCACGCCGTGGTGGATCATGCAGGCCGACGCGCAGTACACGTTCAACGCGGGCGCGGGTCAAAACCCGAACGACCCGGCGCAGCCGCTGCGCAACACCTTCGTGATCGGCGTGCGGGCGAACCTCACGTTCTGATGATTCGACGCGCGACATCCCACGACATAGCAAGCATTCAGATCATGACGGCCATTCACAATACGCGCGCTTTCCTGAGTTTGACGGCACGCCGGCTCGCTGCGGCAACGGCCTGCCTCGTCGCAATCGCGGCCCATGCAGAACCCCAAGGCTTTCTCGAAACGCTGCACCGTAACACGACGCTCATCAACACCGTGCCGGACAACGGCGATCAGAACCCCTACGCGATCTTCGTCGCGCCCGTATCGGCCGGATCGATCAAAAAGGGCGACGTACTCATCGACAACTTCAACAACGCGGCCAATCTGCAAGGCACGGGCAGCACCATCGTCAATTATCGCCCCGACACCAAACAGATGACCCTGTTCGCGCAGATTCCGCGCGACCTGAAGGAATGCCCGGGCGGCGTCGGCCTCTCCACGGCGATGACCATGCTGAAGTCGGGCTGGGTGATTGTCGGCAGCACGCCGAGCAACGACGGCACGACCAGCACCAAGGGCGCAGGCTGTCTCGTCGTCCTCGATCCGAATGGCAAGATCGCGAAAGTGTGGTCGAGCCCGAACATCAACGATCCGTGGGGCAACATGGCCGTGGATGACAACGGCACGATCGCGACGCTCTTCGTTAGCATGGCAGGCTTCGGCGTGGGCAGCGCGGACGGCAATCCGCCCGTGTTCAAGCAGGCCACAGTGCTGCGCCTCGATCTCGACATCCCCGAGGGACAGCCGCCCATCGTGAAGAACGAGACCGTGATCGGCAGCGGTTACGGTGCGCAGGCCGACAAGGGCGTGTTCCTCGTCGGTCCGACCGGACTCGCCCTCTCGGCGGACAAGAAGCTGCTGTATGTATCGGACGCGATCGGCAACCGGATCAACGAAATCGAAGACCCGCTCACGCGCGACACCAGCGCGGGAGTCGGACGGCAACTGACCGCCGATGGCCTGCTGCATCGACCGCTCGCGATGGTCACCGCGCCCAACGGCCACCTGCTCGTGACCAACGCGCTGAATGGCCAGGTGGTGGAAATCATTCCGGAAAGCGGCAAGCAGCTTTATGCGCGCTGGATCGACACCGACAAGGCGCAAAGCCCGCCGGGCAGCGGCGACCTGTTCGGCATCGCGATGACGCCGGAAGGCGACGGGTTCTACTACGTGCAGGACGATGTCAACACGCTCGTCATCGCGAAGTGACGAAACGATTGACGCGAAGAAAGGCAGCATCATGAAAGACGATCAAACGAATCCGCACCGACGCGGCTTCCTGAAGGCGGGCGCGGCGGCGGGACTCGCCTCCGGCGCGGGCATCGCACGCGCGGCGCTCACGCGCACGCCCGCCGACGACGCGCAGCGGCAAGTCGAGCCGTTCTACGGCGCGCACCAGGCGGGCATCGTCACTCCGCAGCAGAGCCACACGTACATGGCGGCGTTCGATGTGAAGACCGAAAGCCGCGATGAACTCGTCGCGCTCTTGCGCGCGTGGACGCTCGCGTCGGCACGCATGGCGCGCGGCGATACCGCAGGCGCACTCGATACACCGGACGACAAACCCGCATCCGATTCCGCAGATATCCTGGGGCTCGGCGCATCGGCGTTGACGATCACCTTCGGCTTCGGGCCGACGCTCTTCAAGACGAGCGACGGCAAGGACCGCTTCGGCCTCGCTGCAAAGCGCCCCGCCGCCCTGGTCGATCTGCCGCGCTTCAACGGAGATCAGCTCATCCCCGAGAAGACCGGCGGCGACATCATGATCCAGGCGTGCGCGAACGACGCGCAGATCGCGTTCCACGCGGTGCGCCAGCTCGCGCGCATGGGCACGAGCGCGAACGTCACGTCGATCCGCTGGGGACAAGCGGGCTTTCTGTCCGGACCGAAAGGACAGACGCCGCGCAACCTGATGGGCTTCAAGGACGGCACCAATAATCCGTCGACCTCGCAGCCACCGCTCATGAACCAGTTCGTCTGGGCCGACGGCGCCGACGCACCGTGGATGAAAGGCGGCACGTACACCGTGGTGCGGCGCATCCGCATCACGCTGGAGCACTGGGACACGATGGAGCTGGGCTTCCAGGAACAGGTGTTCGGTCGGCACAAGTACAGCGGCGCGCCCATCGGCAAGAAGAAGGAATTCGATGCCGTCGATCTAGACACCGCCGACAAGGACGGCAATCCGGCGATCGCAGAGAACTCGCATGTGCGGCTGTCGAATCACATGACGAACAACGGCATGCAGATCCTGCGCCGCTCGTATTCGTACAACGATGGCACCAACTTCTATATCGAGCGCTGGCCGCCGTGGCGGCAGGAAACCGAATACGACGCGGGACTGATTTTCGTCGCGCATCAGTCGGACCCGCGCACGGGCTTCATTCCGATCAATACGAAGCTCGCGAAGTTCGACATGATGAATCAGTTCACCACGCACGTGGGCAGCGCGATCTTCGCCGTGCCGCCGGGCGCGAAAGAAGGCTCCTATATTGGCGCGGCGCTGTTCGAGGCTTAAGCGCGAAGCATTCGCGCATATAAAACATAACTTCAAGAGGAGAAGGCTCCATGGCTCAATCTCGAATCGGCCTGTGGCGACAGCTGTCGCAAGTGGTGATGTTGTCGCTGTCAATCGCGGCGAGCGCGCATGCGGCGTCCATCGTCGTGTACAACGCGCAGCACGAGCAGGTCATGAACATGCTCGCGAAGGACTTCGAGCAGCAGACGGGCATCGCGGTGAAGGTTCGCAACGGCGAAGGTCCGGCGCTCGCCGCGCAGCTCGTGGCGGAAGGCGCGAACACGCCCGCGGATGTGTACTTCACCGAGAACTCGCCCGAGCTGATGCTTCTCGAAGAAAAGAATTTGCTCGCGAAAGTCGATGCCGCGACACTCTCGATCATTCCCGCGCGCTACAACTCACCGACGGGACAGTGGATCGGCGTCACCGCGCGCGAGAGCGTGCTCGCGTACAACACGGGAAAGATCCAGCCGTCGCAGTTGCCGCCGTCGTTGTTCGACCTCGCCAAGCCGGAGTGGAAAGGCAAGGTCGGCATCGCACCGAGCGACGCGGACTTTCTGCCACTCGTGAGCGCCGTGCTCGCGTTAAAGGGCCAGGAGCAGACGCTGCAATGGCTCAAGGGACTCAAGACCAACGCTCAAATTTTCGATGACGATGAAGGCGTGGTCGCGGCGGTGAACCGTGGCGGCGTGGCGACGGGCATCATCAACAACTATTACTGGGCGCGACCGCATGCCGAACTCGGCGACAAGGCGACGCGCAGCGCGATCTATCACTACGGCAACGGCGACGTAGGCGGACTCGTCAACGTATCGGGCGCGGCGATCATGAAGAACGCGCATAACGTGGGTGGCGCGCAGCAGTTCCTCAAGTATCTCGTCAGCGAACGCGCGCAGGCGCTGATGGCGAAGAGCCGCGTGAGCTACGAATATCCGCTGCTCGCGGGTGTCGCGCCCGATCCGCTCCTCAAGCCTTTCGATCAGCTTCATCCCCCCGCGCTCACGCTCGAACAACTCGGCGACGACAGTCAGGCCGGCAAGCTGCTGCGTCAGGCGGGACTGATCTGAGTGAGTGCAATGATTGAGCCGGGTGAAGCGGCTGCGGTACTGGAATCGTCGTCTGACGGCTCGGGCGTTCGTGCATCGAAGAAGCCCCCGCGCATGCTGCTCGCGGGCGCGGCGCTTGCCGCGCTGCTCGTGCTCGCGCCGCTCGCGTTCACGTTCTGGCGCGCGAGCGCGAACGGTGTCGATGACGCCGTCGAGTTGCTGTTTCGTCCGCTGGTCGGCGAGTTGCTGCTCAATACGCTCTGGATCACGCTCGGTGCCACGACGGCATCGGCGGTGATCGGCACGGCGGCCGCGTGGTTCATCGAACGCACGCACTTGCCCGGACGACGCTTCTGGGCGATGCTCGCCGCTGCCCCGCTCGCGATGCCCGCGTTCGTGTCGAGCTACGCGTGGGTTTCGATCAGTCTCGATTTGCAAGACTTCGCGGGCGCGATGCTGGTCATCACGTCGGCCTATTTTCCGCTCGTATATCTGCCGGTCGCGGCGGCATTGCGCGGCATGGACCCCGCGCTCGAAGAAAGCGCGCGCTCGCTCGGCTGCGGACGATGGGCCGTCTTCGCCCGCGTCGTGCTGCCGCAATTGCGGCCCGCGCTGCTCGGGGGCATGCTGCTCGTCGCGCTCGGGGTGCTGTCCGAGTTCGGCGCGTTTCAGATGCTGCGTTATCGCACGTTCACCACGGAGATTTATGCAGAATACCGCACAAGTTTCGATAACGGCGGTGCGTCGCTCGTCGCCTGCGTGCTGCTCGTGCTGTGTCTGATCTTGCTCGCGCTCGAGTTTCGCTTGCGGGGCCGCGCGCGTTATGAACGCGTCGATCGTGGCGCCCGCCGCGCAGCGCTCCGCTATGAGCTTGGGCGATGGCGCTGGCCATCCGTCGCCGGCTTCGCCGCGCTTGCAATCGCGACGCTCGGCGTGCCGCTGGGCATGATCGCCTTCTGGCTGACGCAGGAAGGTGCGGCCGCCATCACGCCGGCGGAGGTGTCGCCCAAGCTGCTGCTCGACGCGACGATGTCCTCCGTGGGCTTCGGCCTGCTCGCGGCCGTCGTCACGGTCGTGCTGGCGTTTCCGCTTGCATTGCTGCTTGCGCGCTATCCGGGTCGATTGGTCACGCTGATGGAGCGCATCGTGTTTCTGGCGCAAGGCGTGCCAGGACTCGTGATTGCGCTGGCGATCGTCTCGCTCGCGGTGCGTGCATTGCAGCCTCTGTATCAGGGCGTGACGCTGCTGATCGCCGCCTACGCGATCCTTTTTCTGCCGCTCGCGCTTGTCAGCGTACGCGCCGCGTTGATGCAGGCGCAGCCGCGTCTCGAAGACACCGCTCGATCGCTCGGACTCAATGCAACACAAACGTTCCTGCGCGTGATGTTGCCGCTTGCCGGTCCGGGTTTCGGCGCGGCCGCGGCAATGGTCTTCATCTCGGTCGTCACTGAACTGAATGCGACGCTGCTGCTCGCGCCGCTCGATACGCATACGCTCGCGACGCAAGTATGGTCGGATACCTCGACCCTCGCTTTCGCGGCGGCCGCGCCCTATGCCGCGCTGCTCACCTTCATCTCCTTCTGCGCATCCGGTCTGCTGTTCGTGCTGCTCGGGCGCTCGGCTTTGAAAGATCCACGAGAATCGTCCATTCCATGAGCGAGCTACGCGTTCAAGGCCTGCGCAAGGCATTCGACGAACATCCGGTGCTGCACGGAGTCGACCTCACGGTCCCGCGTGGTGCGCTCTTCGCTCTGCTCGGCCCCTCCGGCAGCGGGAAGACGACGCTGCTTCGTCTGCTCTGTGGATTCGAGCGCGCAGACGCGGGCACGATCGATATCGACGGGCGCCGCGTAGAAGGCCCCGGCGCGTTTCTGCCGTCGGAACTTCGGCGCATCGGCTACGTGCCGCAGGAGGGCGCGCTGTTTCCGCATCTGTCGGTTGCCGAGAACATCGTGTTCGGATTGCCGCGCAGTCAGCGCAAATCCCAGTATCGCGTGGCTGAGTTGCTGGAGCTGGTTGGCCTGCCGCTCGACTATGCGCGGCGCGCACCGCAACAGCTTTCGGGTGGGCAACAGCAACGCGTCGCGCTTGCTCGCGCACTGGCGCCGTCGCCGGGCATGATCTTGCTCGACGAACCGTTTTCTTCCCTGGACGCCGCGTTGCGAATCGAAACGCGCAAGGCCGTCGCACGCGCTCTGGCGGATACCGGAACGACCGCCATCCTCGTGACGCATGACCAGGCGGAAGCCCTCTCGCTGGGCGATCAGGTCGCGGTACTCCTGCGTGGCACGCTTGTGCAGACGGGTTCGGCGAGGGACATCTATCTGCGCCCCGCGACACGAGAGCTGGCGGAGTTCGTCGGCGATGCCGTGCTGCTGAGCGGGTTCGCGAGCGGAGGTTTTGTGAACTGCGCGCTCGGAAGACTTCGGCTCATGGGTCCCGTCGAGAACGGCGCAGTCGACGTGATGATCCGGCCAGAGCAAATTCGTCTGGTACCGGCGCTACCGCCAGGTTCGAGCGACGCACATGTAACCGACGTCGTTTTCAATGGGCGCGATGCGCTCGTCACGCTTAGGCTCACCCACGCGCAAGCGTGCAATGTCATCGCATACGTGCCAGGTCATTGTGCGCCGCGCATCGACGAGAATGTGGGTCTCTCCATTGAGGGCGGCGTCATAGCGTACGCCGCGCCAGAAGGCGCGTCGCAACATCTTCGTATCGTGCACTCCTGACACCTGAGGCTGGACCGCCCTCCTGCTTCGTGGGAATTCGCCTTGCATCTTGATTAAATTGGGGCGCATGCCCGCGGCTCTTTTGCATCAGGCCGCTGGCAATCCACCGAAGATATCGGAGGGTACGTTGGTTGAATGTCTACGACACAGTTGATGAAAATGCGTCTCGTTGCCACGTCTCCCCTATCGAGGGTCTATTCTGTTTGAGTGATGCAACCAAGCGAGCGACAGCATGCAAGGCGATCCGAAGGTGATTGAGTATCTCAATGCCGAACTGAAAAACGAACTGACGGCCGTGCATCAGTACCTTTTACATGCGCGCCTATATAAGCACTGGGGACTCACGGAGCTCGGCGCCCACGAGTACAACGAATCGATGGATGAGTTGACTCACGCGGACAGGCTGATCGAGAGAATTCTCTTGCTCGATGGACAGCCCAATCTGCAGGACCTCCATCCACTCAACATAGGCAAACAAACGCTAGAGGCCCTGCAAAACGACCTCGCGCTTGAAAAGGCGGCACAAGCTCAGTGCAAAACCGGGATCGCTTACTGTGAGTCGGTCCGGGACTTCGTCTCGAGAGAGATTCTGGTCGAACTACTCGATGCGACGGAGGATCACATAGACTGGCTGGAGATTCAAATCGGGCTCATCGACAAGATCGGAGTTCAGAACTACCAGCAGTCGGCCATGCATAAGGTCGGTTGACCGGTTCAACCCGGGAATGCAATGACGTGGAAAGAGCGCGCACATAGCAGGGACAACTCTCGGCGTGTTCAGAGGAGAAGACGGGTGTGGTGTAGCGCGCGCCGAGATCGACCCGCGTCCATGAGGGCACGTGCTGCGTGTTGTCCTGGCTGACGTAGGTTTCGCCGGTATAGAGGTACAACTGGGGTGACGACGAGGACCAAAGCAGTCATCCCGACATGAACTTCCAGAACCCAGCGTACGATGGCAAACGCGGTATCGCGAACGACCAGGCGTATCGCGAGTACATCGAAGCGGAGGACAAGAAAATCGCGGTCGGACTTGCCAACGAAATGCGCGACGCGATCAAGGCGTCTCGCGGACGCGTGTACAAGACCGAGCAGTCGATGAGCCTCTATCCAACGGCGGGCACCTCCGACGACTACGCGTACAGCCGCCACATCATCGATGCAAAGAAGGCAAAAGTGTTCTCTTATACGATCGAGTGGGGGAGCAAGCACAATTCAACGCCCTTTCATCCCGTCTATACGGAGATGAAGCAGATCATCGATGAGGTCACCTCCGGGCTGCTGGCGTTTTATATTAAGGCGAAGTGAGGGCGCTGGTCGAGCAGCGCAGGTTCGGGCTCGGAAAAGAGGAGCGACCCTTGGACTCGCTTCGTTGTTCTTCCGAGCCCCGCTTCGCCGCGTTCAGGCTTTCAACACCCCGAAGATCTCACTCAACATCGTCTTCGCATCGCCGAACAGCATGCGATTGTTGTCCTTGTAGAAGAGCGGGTTGTCGACGCCGGCATAGCCCGAGGCCATGCTGCGTTTCATCACGATCGAGGTCTTCGCCTTCCAGACCTCCAGCACCGGCATGCCGGCGATTGGGCTCGCCGGGTCCTCCTGCGCCGCCGGGTTCACAATGTCGTTCGCGCCGATGACCATCGACACGTCTGCCTCGGGGAAGTCAGCGTTGATCTCGTCCATCTCCATCACAATGTTGTAGGGCACCTTCGCTTCGGCCAGCAGCACGTTCATGTGGCCTGGCATGCGGCCCGCCACCGGGTGGATCGCGAACCGCACGTCGACGCCCTTTTCCCGCAGCAGGCTGGTAAGTTCGAACACCGTGTGCTGGGCCTGCGCCACGGCCATGCCATATCCGGGCACGATGATCACGCTCTTCGCGTCGCGCAGCAGCTCGGCGGTTTCGGCAGCGCTCA
Source organism: Caballeronia hypogeia (assembly GCF_001544875.2). Taxonomy (GTDB): domain Bacteria; phylum Pseudomonadota; class Gammaproteobacteria; order Burkholderiales; family Burkholderiaceae; genus Caballeronia; species Caballeronia hypogeia. The sequence goes on along the minus strand of NZ_FCOA02000056.1, from coordinate 707 downwards.
CGGCGATCGCTTCGCCAGCCGGCTGCGCACCGCCGCCCGTCGGTGCAGACACACCGCTGCCCGTACCGAAGCCGCCGGCGATCACGCTGATGAAGTTGCGATTCATCGCGCGACACATGATGTACGACAGGATCGCGCCCGACGAGCCCACCAGCGCGCCGATCACGATCAGCAAGTCGTTGCTGAGCATGAAGCCGGTGGCCGCCGCCGCCCAGCCTGAGTAGCTGTTGAGCATCGACACCACCACGGGCATGTCGGCGCCGCCAATCGCCATCACCATGTGCACACCGAACAGCAGCGAAATCGCTGTCATCACGAAGAGCGGCGTCATGCCGTCCTGAATCGTCTCCGCATGCAGGAACGCACGGCCGAACACGATCACCACCAGCAGCGCGGCGAGGTTCAGCCAGTGCCGTGCCGGCAGCAGCAGCGGTTTGCCGCCGATCTTGCCCGACAGCTTGCCGAACGCAATGACCGAACCCGCGAAAGTCACCGCACCGATCAGGATGCCAACGTAAATCTCGACTTCGTGGATCGCCTTCTCGGCGCCGGTGAACTGCACGGAGGTGTCGATGTAGCTGGCGAAGCCCACCAGGCAAGCCGCCAGGCCAACCAGGCTGTGCATCAGCGTGAACCGCCCCGGAAATGTAGGAGACTTTGGATCTTGGCTGTATCTGGAGATTTAAAGCATGGAAAGCGAAGGCAAG
>NZ_FCOA02000055.1 GCF_001544875.2 Caballeronia hypogeia | reverse complement strand
TGTTGATACTGAGTTCTTTCGTGCATCGCAACACCTTATACGAAACAGGTGTTGCACTTCAGATTTGAGGCCGCCCCTCATTGCCTCGTGTGAAACCGTCTCGAAAACAGCGTTTAACCGGAAGTCCTCCGCCGCCTCAACTCCCGCGAGAAGTTGCCTCACGGCGTGACCCCGAGGGAGCAAGACAGCCGGGTCGTTGGCGAAGTCGCGCAGCGGTAGCGATTGATAGGTCGCTAAACGGTGGCCCAACGGCACCATTGCAATGATTGGTTGCCGGTTGCTGGAGAAGAACTGAACGTCGGCCCGCACAGGGGTGTGATAGGCGAGACCGATGTCGGCGCTGCCCTCCACAACGGCGGCCAAGATTTCCGCTGTACTCGCGGACGTCAAACGAACGGCGACATCTGGGTTGTTCTTAAGAACCAACGGCAAGACGTTAGTGAGAACGTCCGGAATCAAGCCATCGCCGCACCATAGCGTTACCGTCCCGCGTCCGACGCGGTCAATCTCTTTGAGCCGGTCCATCAGGAGTTCGGCATGCTCGACCTGTCTTTGGGCGAAGTCAGCGACAGCTCGTCCGGCTTCAGTCGGGGCTACACCTCGTGTCAACCTCTCCAGGAGAACGTGACCACATGTTGACTCAAGGTCAGCGATTTGACGGCTCACAGCAGATGGAGTGACGTGTAGAGCGTCAGCCCCCCCTCTAATCGAACCTGCGCGCACGACCGCGAGAAAGTATCGCAATACGCGTTGGTCTAATGCCTCGATAAGGGCAGGGCTTAACGGTTGTGCCACAGAATCTCCTATCGGTCTGCTGGCGCAGTCACGCGTACGCGTGTTGGCAGAAAATCGTACAGCGACAAAATAGTGAACTCAATTCAGCACTTACACTAATCGTCGCATTGACTGTTCACACGCAGAGCAGGTAGGTTCGGTCCGGCTTCTGAGTTCGGCCTTGTCCTGCGCCGCTGTATGCGCATTCGCTGTCAGGAATGCAACGAGCCAGGCTGTCAGGTGATTCAGTTATATCCAAGAATGGCATTCGACTTAACGTCCGCTCGATTGGCGACGTTGCCTGCAAGCGTGGCAGCGGGTGCTTGAAGCAAGATTGCATACGCGTTGAGGGATTTGGTCGGTGCCGTGTTTCCATGGCTTGGATGGCGACTGACCGGGTCGAACCGTTCTTCATCGACTACGTAAATTTGCAGAGCGTTCATCGTGATGTGATTGAGGTGAGGTGCTTCGTCCAGGCGGCCGCCTACGGAAGGGTGTTGGAACGCGTGTTGCAGCCATGAGGCGGTGGTTGCAACGTGATAGGAACGACGTGAAGTCATCGGTGGACGTTTTGCCAAGTGCGGAGGGGGCTATGAGGTGTTGAAAAGCGAGTCGCCCGCGTCGAGCGTTGGACGAGCGCCGCGATGGAGAGTTGTTCCTGAGCAGGCACTTGTAAGTTTTGCTCCGCGCGCCTATGCGCGATGAGTAAGTCACGCACCGGTGCGGTTTGAAGCTGGCTGTCGTAGAGTCTGAGAAGCGCTTCGACGGGTGCAATCGCGGTGGCCGTGAGACTCCAAGGAAGTTCTGGGCGAGCTGATAAGACTGTCTCGCCTAACTTCAAATCAACCTCAGTGAACATCGAAACGTCACCGACTCCGAAACCAGCGTCGAACAGGAAATAGGAGGCGAACATCGTGCGCACGATAGTTCCAAGGTGGAAGGCTGTGCCATGTTCTGTGCGCAGGGCGCTAAAGCAGAGGTGATTGCGAAGCGAAAGTTCGACGAGCGCGGCAGTGGAAAGCCCAATCGCCTTTTCGTTCAGCGGTTTAGAGGTAGCCTGAGCCATTGCGAGAAAAGTAGAATCAATTCGTCGACCAGGAGGAGTTGCTCCTGGACGACCGCTTGCTTACAGTAAGACCAACCTGGTCGTCAGTTTGCAGCTCTTTCGGACGAGGCGCGGCGGGAGACGCGTGTGTAATAGAAGACAACTAGCAGGCCAATCCACACGGGGCCCACGACGAGTGCCACACGCGTCTCTGGATTGAATGCCATGACCACAAGGACCACTACGAGGAACAAACCAGCCGCATACGAAGATATCGGAAAGAATGGCATGCGCACTGCGCTGGTCTGTATTTCCCGGCGCGACACTGACCGGCGGAAGCCGATGTGAGCGAGCAGGATGACTCCCCACGTCCAGATTGACGCGAAGGCCGAAATTGAGCTGAGCCAGTTGAAGACTTCGGCCGGAGCAAAGTAGTTGAGGACGACCCCGATGAACAGGAAAACAACGGAAATCAAGATAGCGCGTCTCGGCACGCCGTTGGCACCGGTCTTTGCAAAGGACGAGTAGGCCTGACCTTGATGTGCGAGGTTGAAGAGCATCCGACCAGTGCTGAAGATGCCGCTGTTGCAAGACGAGAGTGCCGCGGTCAACACGACGAAATTGATGATTCCAGCCGCCCCAGGAATACCCATGCGTTCGAACATCGCAACGAACGGGCTACCCTGAGTTCCAATCTCGTTCCACGGGTAGATGGACATGATGACGAACAGGGCCCCGACATAGAAGACGAGGATTCGCCAGAAGACTGAGTTGACTGCGCGCGAAAGTGACTTCGCCGGGTTCTTCGCTTCTCCGGCCGTCAGTCCCAGCATCTCGATGCCGCCATACGCGAATGCCACCATTGGCATTGCCAGCATAAGCCCCTTAAAGCCGTTTGGCGTAAAGCCACCATGCGTCCACAGATTGTGGATTCCGGTCGCGATGCCGGCGTTCCCGAATCCGAACACGATGGTGCCTACACCGAAGACAATCATCAGTATGATTGCGACTACCTTGACGAGCGCGAACCAGAATTCGAGTTCGCCATAAAGCTTCACCGCGATGAAGTTGACACCTCCCATCGTCAGGAGAGCCAGCAACGCCCATATCCAGTTCGGTACGTCTGGATACCAGACATGCATGTAGACGCCGACTGCGGTGATTTCGGCCATGCACGTGACAATCCATAGGAACCAATAGGTCCAACCGGTCAGGTAGCCTGCGAGTGGGCCAACATAGTCTTGCGCATATCTGCTAAACGACCCCGCGACGGGATTGTGTACGGCCATCTCGCCCAAAGCGCGCATGATGACGAAAATTGCAAGGCCGCAAAGTATGTAACTGAGGAGAATTGATGGGCCCGCGAGTTTGATTGCGGTGGCAGACCCGAGAAACAGACCAACTCCGATAGCGGCGCCGAGGGACATAAGCGTGACATGTCGCTCCTCGAGGCCGCGACGCAGGTTTTCGCCAGCGTGGCTCATGAATGTCTCCTGTTTTGTAATTCGAATTCCACGGGCAAGCGTGGAACTCGAACGAGAGTCAGTGGTCCAGCCGGACTGAACCACCGCTCTCTGAGTGAGTTTTCAACAGTCTGGAGACAAATGGGTTGCTCAGGGAGCCAAGCGGGTCACTATCTTTGTTCTGATTTTGTGTACACCCGCTGGAGAATGCTCGGTTAATTGCTCGTCTACGGAACAATCGCGACGCGCGGAATCGGAGCGCTAGCGCGCGCCGGCTTCTGACGGAGGCACCGAAACCTGAACGCCGCTGGACTTCGTCGTCATCGACCGACCGCGTAACCCTGCATGCCGCGTGTGGCGTCCTGATAGTGATAACGGAGCGGTTCCTCGACCGTTGCGGTCCCCGAAGCGCCCAACCTGCCTGCTGTTCTCGGCCGTCTACGCTGCCGTTCTCAAAGTTAGATGCCAATCGGGAAACCGGCGGTATTGTTCTGACGTCTCCGACCCTTCATCATGCTTTGCATTTCGGACTTGATTGGAGGGGACGGTGGGAGCAATCGAATATCAAGGAGGCGAGAGCCGAGTATTTGAGCCATCGGCAGACATAGTGGCTAGCTCGTCAGTGCCGGGAATGCATGCCTATCAGGACCTTGTTGCACAAGCTGTGCGCGACTACGAAGGGTTCTGGGCCAACTTGGCCGCGACGACGCTTGATTGGAGCAAGCCCTTCACCAAGGTGCTCGACGAGACGGAAGCTCCGTTCTACAAGTGGTTCGAAGATGGCGAATTGAACGCGTCTTACAACTGCATCGACCGGCATGTCGAGGCTGGAAATGGAAGCCGTCGCGCTATCGTTTTTGAGGCAGATGATGGCAAAGTCTCGTACGTCACATACGCCGACCTTCTTAACGGGGTCTCACGTTTTGCCAACGCGCTGAAAAGGCGCGGCGTTGGCAAGGGTGACAGAGTCGTCATCTATATGTCGATGTCCGTTCAGGGCGTCGTAGCAATGCAGGCTTGCGCTCGCATCGGCGCGACTCACTCAGTTGTATTCGGAGGCTTCTCGTCGAAGGCGCTCAACGAACGCTTAGTTGATGTTGGCGCGACTGCACTCGTCACAGCCGATGAACAGGTACGAGGAGGCAAGACGCTGCCACTGAAGTCCATCGCCGACGAGGCACTCGCTCTCGGCGGATGCGAAGCAGTGAAAAGCGTGATTGTGTATCAGCGCACCGGAGGAGAAGTCGCATGGAAGGAGGGCCGCGACTTCTGGATGCACGAGCTGACACAGACGGAGTCCGACCAGTGTCCGCCCGAACCCGTGGGCGCGGAGCATCCGCTCTTTATCCTTTACACCTCGGGGTCGACGGGAAAGCCCAAGGGGGTGCAGCACAGTACTGGCGGATATCTGCTTTGGGCGGCTCAAACGCTGAAGTGGACGTTCGACTGGAAACAAAACGATGTCTTCTGGTGCACCGCCGACATTGGCTGGATTACTGGTCACAGCTACATCACCTATGGGCCCCTCGCTCTCGGCGGCACGCAGGTCGTTTTCGAGGGCGTGCCTACGTTTCCAAACGCGGGGCGCTTCTGGGACATGATTGCGAGGCACAGAGTTTCGCTGTTTTACACGGCACCCACCGCAATCCGTTCCCTTATCAAGGCGTCAGAGGTAGATTCGAAGTCACATCCGAAGCAATTCGACCTCACCTCGTTGCGCATTCTTGGCACCGTAGGCGAGCCGATTAACCCCGAAGCCTGGGTCTGGTATCACGAGAACGTCGGCGGTGGCCGGTGTCCTGTTGTCGACACTTGGTGGCAAACCGAGACGGGCGGCCACATGATTACGCCCCTGCCAGGGGCGACGCCGCTCGTGCCGGGCTCTTGCACCTTGCCCCTTCCCGGAATCATGGCAGCTGTCGTTGATGAAACTGGGCAAGATGTGCCGAATGGTCAGGGCGGCATCTTGGTCATCAAACGCCCATGGCCCTCCATGCTGCGAAATATCTGGGGTGACCCTGACCGATACCGGTCAAGCTACTTCCCCGAAGAGCTTGGCGGGAAACTATATTTAGCGGGCGACGGCGCTGTGAGGGACAATGGCACGGGGTATTTCACCATCATGGGGCGCATCGACGATGTGTTGAACGTCTCTGGGCACCGACTCGGGACGATGGAGATTGAATCGGCACTTGTAGCGCATCCCCTGGTGGCCGAGGCTGCTGTCGTCGGGCGACCTGACGACACTACAGGCGAAGCGGTGTGTGCCTTCGTTACTCTCAAACGCGAGCTGCCCGTAGGGGAGGACGCCACCCAGCTGGCTTCTGAACTTCGCACATGGGTCGGTAAGCAGATAGGTCCAATTGCCAAGCCCAAGGACATTCGGTTTGGAGACAATTTGCCGAAAACTCGCTCTGGGAAAATCATGCGCCGCTTGCTCCGGTCACTGGCAAAAGGCGAGGAGATAACGCAGGACGTGTCTACCCTCGAGAATCCTACGATTCTTGAACAACTCGGCGAATCTCGCTAGCAGGTCAGTCTTAAGCGAATGCATGCAAAAAGGCGGCAAAAGCCGCCTTTTTGCTTTTAAAATGCGTCCATTTTCCGCCAATCGTTAACCCCTATGGTTCGGCAATTGTCCAGCGTCGAGGGCCATATTTCCCTTTTTTATCAAGGGCTTGGGACCGTTAAATTGGCTGTTCTCAAAATTAGAACAATATTCGCGCCTCCTTGCTATTGGTTCGGTTATTTTGCGAGACGACACTGTTTTCGCGCACCGGAAGTAAAGCACAGACGGTAAGCAACACGCGCACACACGCTGAACGTTTGGGGGTAAGTCGAATGCCCGCCTTGGTTTGGCTCCTAAGGCATACGATTCGGATACCTAAAAACAATCGTTTGATTCACCTAGTGGTTGGAGAACGTCAATGAAGAGCTTGAGAGTCATCGCGGTCAGCAGTGTCCTCGTCGCCGCAACGTCGGGATTGGCTAACGCTCAGGAAAGCACGGTGAAGCTCGGCTTCGCCGGACCGCTGACAGGTCAGAATGCCAATCTGGGGAAGGACGTCGAACGCGGAGCCCGAATGGCAGTTGATGACCTGAACGCCAATCCGCCGACCATCGGTGGCAAGAAGGTCAAAATCGAGTTGCAAGTTGAAGACGATGCAGGTGACCCCCGTCAGGCTACTCAGGTTGCGCAGCGCCTGGTCGATTCCGGGGTGAAGGGTGTGGTGGGTCACTTCAACTCAGGTGCGACGATTCCCGCGTCGAAGATTTACTACGACAATCGGATTCCCGAAATCTCACAATCTTCGACCAACCCGAAGTACACGCAACAGGGCTTTGATACTGCCTTCCGCCTTGTCGCCAATGATGGTCAACTTGGCTCCGTTCTCGGCAAGTACGCCGTGCAGAAGTGGAATGCCAAGACCTTCGCGGTCATCGACGACCGCACAGCATACGGTCAAGGCATCGCGGACGAGTTCCTGAAGTCGGCACAGGCGTCGGGTGCGAAGCTCGTCGCCCGCCAGTACACGACCGACAAGGCGACCGACTTCCGAGGTGCGCTCACAGCAGTGAAGGGCGAGAACCCGGACGTCGTCTTCTACGGCGGAATGGACGCTCAAGGTGGGCCGATGATTAAGCAAATGCAGGCGCTCGGGATGAAGTCCAAGTTCATGGGCGGCGACGGGATTTGCACGGGCGAACTGCCTAATCTCGCGGGCGTCGCGTTACAGGATAGACAGGTCATCTGCGCGGAGGCCGGCGGCATTACGCCCGAATACGCTGCTGGCATGGAGGACTTCAAGAAGCGATTCAAGGCAAAGTATGGGCAAGACGTGGTGATTTATGCGCCATACGCCTACGACGCTGTCATGATTCTGGTCGACGCAATGAAGCGCGCAGGCTCGTCAGACCCGGCAAAGTATCTGCCCTTTCTGCAGAAGACTGACTATAAGGGCGTTATCGGTGAAACCCGCTTCGACTCGAAGGGCGATTTGCAGAACGCAACGCTTACGCTTTACACCTTTAACGACGGAAAGCGTCAGAGCCTCGGAGTGCAGCACTGAGTCCGTGACCTTCAACCGCGTCATCGCCATGCGAGCGTGATGCGGTTTCTTCTCTCGTAAGCAGTAGCGCCCTGGCGTCTTTGCATGTGTCTCCTCAGCAAAGACGCCTTTTTTGCGCGCGTCAACTGCATCTAGCGTGTGCCACTTCCCACTCGAGCCTGTACCCGACTTCGGTCGGGCACGTTAGGCGCGCTTATGGTCGGAGTCTTCGGTATGGATATTTTTATTCAACAGGTCTTAAACGGCCTGGTGCTTGGTAGTGTGTACGCCATCATTGCCCTAGGTTATACGATGGTCTATGGGATTCTCGGCATTATCAATTTCGCCCATGGTGATGTGCTGATGGTTGGCGCGATGGTCGCGCTTTCCACGATTGGCGTTTTGCAAAACCATCTGCCGTGGCTCGGCAACGTCCCAATCTTGTGTATTGCGTTGGTCGTCGCGGCGTGTGCCTGCGCTGCAGTGGGCTACACAATCGAGCGCGTAGCCTACCGCCCGCTGCGCCGGGCACCGAAGCTGGCGCCGCTGATTACGGCCATCGGTGTATCCATCCTCCTGCAGACGCTCGCGATGATGATTTGGTCGCGCAATCCGCTCGCGTTTCCACAGTTGCTTCCGACTGACCCTATCAACGTTATCAAGGCGACTGATGCGACGCCCGGTGCAGTTATCTCAATGACGGAAATTGTCATCATCGTAACTGCATTCGTCGTGATGGCTGGCCTCCTGCTGCTCGTCCACAAGACGAAGCTGGGGCGCGCAATGCGGGCAATTGCTGAGAATCCTGGCAACGCGTCGCTAATGGGGGTGAACCCTAACTTCGTGATTTCGGCCACCTTCATGATTGGCTCAGCGCTCGCGGCACTCGCCGGGGTAATGATTGCATCTGAATATGGCAACGCACACTTTTACATGGGCTTCATTCCGGGCCTGAAGGCGTTCACGGCGGCGGTGCTTGGAGGCATCGGAAACCTCGGCGGCGCCATGGTCGGTGGCGTGCTGCTCGGGCTGATTGAACAACTCGGAGCCGGCTATATCGGCAAGCTCACGAATGACGTGTTTGGCAGCAACTACCAGGACGTGTTTGCCTTCATCGTGCTGATTATCGTGCTTGTCTTCCGCCCATCCGGACTCTTGGGTGAGCGCGTCGCAGACCGCGCCTGACGAGGAGAGAACAAATGACTTCCATTCCACAGATTGAACCGTCCACGACGCTGACCCCAGAACGACATCCGGCGAAGACCGCGGTTGTCGCCATTCTGACCGCCGTACTCGTAATCGCGGCTCCGATGGTGATTGGTGCAGCAGGCGGCAACTATTGGGTCCGCGTCCTAGACTTCGCGATGCTTTACGTGATGCTGGCGCTCGGCTTGAATATCGTCGTCGGCTTCGCCGGCCTGCTAGACCTTGGCTATATCGCGTTCTACGCGGTTGGTGCGTACACAGCAGCGCTTCTTTCCTCTCCGCATCTGTCATCGCAGTTCGAGTGGCTGGCTCAACTTGCTCCAAGTGGGCTCCACGTGCCTTTCCTCATCGTCGTGCCATGCGCAATGGGGCTCGCTGCACTCTTTGGAATTCTGCTCGGTGCGCCAACCCTAAGGTTGCGAGGGGACTATCTCGCTATCGTTACCTTGGGATTCGGGGAAATCGTTCGGATTTTCATGAACAACCTCGACCGTCCTGTCAATATCACCAACGGTCCGAAGGGCATTACGGGCATCGACCCGGTTCATCTAGGCGATTTCAGTCTGGCGCAGACGCAAACCCTCTTCGGAGTTAAGTTCCCGTCGGTCTACCTGTACTACTACCTCTTCGTATTGTGCGCACTGCTAGTTGTCTGGGTTTGCACAAGGCTGCAGCACTGTCGCATTGGACGAGCATGGGCCGCGATTCGCGAGGATGAAATCGCCGCGAAGGCGATGGGCATCAACACTCGCAATGTGAAGTTGTTGGCGTTTGCGATGGGCGCTTCATTTGGAGGCCTCTCAGGAGCGATGTTCGGCGCCTTCCAGGGTTTCGTGTCACCGGAGTCTTTTACGCTGCCTGAGTCGATTGTCGTGCTTGCATGCGTAGTGTTAGGCGGGATGGGGCATATCCCGGGCGTCATTCTTGGTGCGGTACTGCTCGCAGTTCTGCCCGAGTTCCTTCGGTCGACGATGGGCCCGCTGCAGCACATGCTCTTCGGCCACGAAATTGTCGATACCGAGGTCATTCGCCAACTCGTGTATGCGCTTGCGATGGTCCTCATCATGCTTTATCGCTCGGAAGGACTTTGGCCAGCGGCGAAGCACGAAGACAAAATCGCGAAAATTTCTAGGCGTAACGGCAAAAAGCCGGCTCGCGCATAGCAGGAAGTGAGGAATCGATGATGAGCGAAAGCAAAGTTCGGCTATCCGTCAAAGGTGTAAACAAGCGGTTCGGTGGATTGCAGGCTCTGTCGGACGTGGGGCTTGAGATTCAGGAGGGCTCAATCTATGGACTTATCGGTCCGAATGGGGCGGGAAAGACGACATTCTTCAATGTCATTACGGGTCTCTATACGCCCAATTCTGGGCAGTTCAGGCTCGACGGCGAGAACTACACGCCGACAGCGGTGTATCAAGTAGCGAAGGCCGGTATCGCTCGCACGTTTCAGAACATTCGATTGTTTGGTGGCATGACGGCGCTCGAGAACGTGATGGTGGGCCGCCATGTACGCACTAAGCATGGCCTTCTGGGCGCCGTGTTCCAGACGCCGGCCGAACGCTGTGAGGAGAGGGAAATCAAGGAGCGCGCGCTTGAGTTGCTCGAGTATGTCGGCGTGCTGCAATACGCCGATTACACATCGCGCAATCTTTCGTATGGTCACCAGCGTCGCCTCGAGATTGCACGGGCGCTCGCGACTGACCCAAAACTGCTTGCGCTCGACGAACCGGCAGCTGGCATGAACGCAACCGAGAAGGTCGAACTGACCGGCCTCTTGGACAAGATTCGCTCAGACGGCAAAACGATTCTTCTGATTGAGCACGATGTGAAGCTCGTGATGGGGCTTTGCAATCGAATGACGGTCCTCGACTACGGCAAGGTCATTGCAGAGGGCTTACCTCAGGATGTACAGAAGGACCCGAAAGTGATTGAGGCATATCTCGGCGCGGGGGTGCATTGATATGGCGACGACTAGCGCGTTGTTGAAGGTGAAGGGTTTGCAAGTGAACTACGGAGGCATCCAGGCGGTGAAGGGGGTGCATCTGGAAGTCGCGCAGGGCGAACTCGTCACGCTGATTGGTGCCAATGGCGCCGGAAAAACGACAACGATGAAGGCCATCACCGGGCTGAAGCCATTCTCCGGCGGCGACATCGAGTACATGGGGCAATCAATCAAGGGCGTGCCCACGCACGAGTTGCTCAAACGTGGCCTCGCGATGGTCCCAGAGGGCAGAGGCATTTTCGCCCGGATGTCGATTCTCGAAAATCTCCAGATGGGTGCCTACCTACGCGACGACAGGGACAGCATCGAGAATGACACCGAGCGAATGTTTGGCTTTTTCCCTCGGTTGAAAGAGCGCGCGTCTCAATTCGCTGGCACCCTATCGGGTGGCGAACAGCAGATGCTTGCGATGGCGCGGGCACTGCTCTCTCGCCCGAAATTGCTGCTGCTCGACGAACCCTCGATGGGCCTTTCACCCATCATGGTTGAGAAGATTTTCGAGGTCGTACGCGAAATATCGAAGGAGGGCCTGACGGTGCTCCTCGTTGAGCAGAACGCTCGCCTGGCGTTGCAAGCCGCGAATCGCGGATATGTGATGGATTCGGGGGCGGTGACCATGTCTGGCAATGCCGCCGAGATGCTTCACGACCCCAAGGTAAGAGCGGCGTACCTAGGCGAATAAAGACTACCGCGTCGGCCCGGCATTTCCTTGGCGGCTTGCGACGAACGCGTCGGCAAGCCGCCTTACCGCACGAGCGGGCAGCAATCCATCTTTGTTGTTCGCGCTGGAACTCACTCTGTCCATTTTGGACTTTCCCACATTCCCGTAACGCGTCGTCCAGTGCTACGCGGGCACTCGTGCACATAGGGTCGCTCCCGCCCTCATACGAGTCGGCGTAGGCAGACCTGCACCTTCGGCTTACACGCTTCCAAAATCGCTCCGGTGCTTTCCCTCCTTGACAGTTGCGAGACAAGGGCCGTCGACCCTCATTGCAGTCGTCTCCGCGACAGCGTCGATAGCTAACGCGACGCTTTTCGTAGGCCTGTGGCCGCCTGAAATTTGGGCCAGACGCCCGTCATTCGGACGCTCTGAGCGGACCCTTGCTTCCCGCGCTGGTACCGCCGTGTTCGTCTTCACTTCGCAGCCTTCGCCGGACGGTGCTGGCTTTTAGGGGGCGTGCAGTTTGCGGCAACACTACGTTCGACAAATGACACTTGTTCATTTGCCTCCCAAAAATGAATCTATCGCTGAGCTGCTTATGCCGTGAACCAGAGGAAAAGGGATATTGGACCATCCAGTGCGTAGGCAAAACTCTCAAAGCTCAATCTCAGCAATCCAACAGCCACCGTGGGAGCATTGAACCTATGTCAGACGATGTGTTGCGTCCGGAAAGTTTGAGCAGGCGAAAGGCCTTGGTTCTTGCAGCTAGTGCGGCGGCATTAAGCACGGTCCCATTCATAAAGAAGGCGAGGGCCGCGGACAGACGCATCGTCGTCCGAGACCCGGGCGGTCCGATTGGAGCCATGTATCAGAAGGTGTTCTATGAGCCCTTTAAGAAAGAGTCGGGGATTACCGTGGTTGGCGTTACAAGCGACTCTGAGCCGAGCGGCCTTATCAAGGCGATGGTGCAATCTAAGAATTACACTTGGGATGCTGCAATCCTCACGTCGTCACAAGTCGAAATACTCTCAAGCATCAACGCGCTGGAGCCGGTAGGGGCCGCTGGAAAGAACGTCTCGCAGATTCCGGACGACTTTAAGGGCGAGTTCTTCGTTGGGTCGGCTGTGACCGCGAGCATACTTGGCTATCGGACGGACCAACTCAAGACTTTTCCCAACGGATGGAAAGATTTCTATGAGCCGGACCGTGTACCGGGCAGGCGAGCACTTCGGAAGCATCCGTTCGATACGCTTGAGTCGGCGTTGCTCGCCGATGGAGTGCCAGCGAGCCAACTGTATCCATTGGACATCGACCGCGCTTTGAGGAAGCTCGAGGCGGTAAAGCGTAGCAATCCGGTTTGGTGGACATCGGGGGCGCAGATAACCCAAGCACTGACCAGCGGCGAAGTCGACATGGTGGGTGGCTTCGAGAATCGCATCGGGTATGCATTCGACGATGGGATACCCGGGGCGATGGTTTGGGATGGAGGGACATGGGTGTGCGAGGGATGGGCAATTCTCAAGGGAACGCCGAACGCCGGTCTCGCTCGCGAGTTCATTGAGTATGTGTCGGACGCGTCAAGGCAGGCAGCATGGGCACCACGTATGCGCCTAGGTCCTACCAACCCTGCCGCACTGGTGAACCTACCTCCGGATGTCGCTAAGAGGCTGCCCTCATATCCCGACAATCTCAAGAAGATGGTCAAAGTTAGCGCTGCGTACTGGCGAACGGAGCAAGCACGGGCGCTCGAACGCTTCAACGCGTGGCTTGCAAGCTGACCGGAGACTAAACAATGTCCGATACGCTCGAACTGCAACAACCGGAATCTGGACAGCGAACTGCCGCTGGCTCGCATTCCGATGAGCAAACCAAGCTCCGTGTACGAGGGCTCAGGAAGACCTACGGAGCGGTGACCGCACTCGAAAGCGCCGACCTCGACTTGGAGAAGGGCGAGTTCGTCACCTTGCTCGGCCCTTCAGGCTCAGGGAAAACAACCCTCTTGATGGCTGTAGCAGGGTTGAGTGAGCCGGAGGCGGGCGAAATCTGGATTGACGGGAACCTGGCCACTTACCTCCCTGCGCATAAGCGGGACTTGGGGATGGTCTTTCAGAACTATGCTTTGTTTCCGCACATGTCCATCGCGGAGAACATCGCGTTTCCTCTGAAGATGCGAAGGTTTCCTACAGAGAAGATTCAATCTGCCGTTTCGCGCGCGTTGGCGCTCGTGCATCTTTCTTCAGTTGCCCATCGTCTACCTACGCAGTTGTCTGGCGGGCAACAGCAGCGAATTGCGGTCGCGCGCGCACTTGTGTACGAGCCCTCAATCATCCTGATGGATGAGCCTTTAGGGGCGTTGGACAAGAATTTGAGGGACGACATGCAGCTAGAAATCAAACATCTGCATGAACAGCTGGGAGGCACGTTCCTTTACGTTACTCACGACCAAGAAGAAGCGCTCACAATGTCCGACCGCGTGTGCTTGATGAATCACGCTCGGATTGAACAACTCGGAACGCCGCATGAACTGTACTTCAGCCCGGCAACCCTCTTTGCCGCCAAGTTCATCGGAGAGTCGAATCTATTGCGAGGAGTGGTCGGACGACCCGTCAACGAATCCTGCAAGGAAGTGCACGTCTACGAAGGGTGTGTTCTCGTTGCGAAGACGTCGCTTCCAGCGGGACATGGTGTCAACGTCGTTACCCGCCCAGAATGGCTAAGCCCTGACCGCGACGCACTCCACATGAACAAATTGGTGGGGGAGGTTCTCGAGGTCATCCTTTCTGGAGCGGTAACAAAAGCGTTCGTGAAGTTGCCGAACGATTCGGTCGTTAAGGTATCAAGTCTGACCAGCCCGACGTCTCATCGCTTCCATAAAGGTGATGTCGTGACGCTCAGCTGCTCGAGCGACAGCGCGCTCATCTTCGACGAAATTACGGGGAAGCGAGCATGAACACGCCTAGCACAGCGAAGCCACGTAGCCTAAGTCCACTTGACGTTCCCGCAACGGTCCGCAATCGCGCATATCGAATCGGAAAGTTCCGCGAGTGGTTGCCAGGTCTGCCCGCCGCGCTCCTTGTGATTGTCGCTTTCCTTGGTCCGGTCCTGTATCTGGTCAGCTCAAGCTTCTCGGTAGATGGCAGCTTCCCGACGGTCGCAAACTATGTCCGACTTGCACACACGCCAGTCTATCTAGGTATTCTCGGACTCACCCTTCGCACTGCGGCGGTGACAACGTTGCTGGTTTTGCTTGCCGCCTACCCGGTCGCATTCTTGTTGGCGACTTGCAAAGCTTCGATTCGCTCGCGCTTGATAATCCTAGTCCTTCTGCCGTTTTGGACCAGCTTCGTAATTCGTTGCTTTGCCTGGATTGTTATTCTTGGTCGTCAGGGGGTTCTGAACAAGCTATTGCTCAGCCTTGGACTGGTCGATACCCCTGTGGCAATGGTGTTCAATACGACCGGCGTCCTCGTCGGAATGATGCACGCGATGATGCCGCTTTGTGTCGTCTCGATGCTCTCTGTGATGGATGGCATCGACATGAACCTCATGCGAGCGGCGGGGACCTTGGGAGCACCCAAATCTCAGGCGTTCTGGCGGGTCTACTTTCCGCTCTCGCTTTCCGGCGTATGCTCTGGCGGGCTCTTGGTTTTCATCGTCTCCATGGGTTTCTTCATTACCCCCGCGTTGCTGGGCGGCGCCAAGGACCAGATGATTTCGCAACTCATCATCTTCCAGGTTCAGACAACGCTCGACTGGGGTTTTGCTGGAGCGATTGCGGTGCTTTTGTTGCTCACAATCGTCGCCCTCTTTTTCCTGTACAACGCGCTGTTCGGTCTCTCCACCATGCCTGCGACCATAGGCAGGTCAATGCCTCGGGAGCAGGGGGGCGGTGCGCTCAAACGCGTCGGTAACGCCGTCCTTGGACTCGCTGCGTCCGTCTGCGAGACCGCTGGCCGTGCCATGGAGGCCTTGCTCCCACATCGCGCAGATACTCGCCGACTGGTGTCTGGCCGAGTTGTAGCATGGATTGTTGGCGGGACAATCCTCGCATTCCTCGCGGTTCCGGCATTCTTTGTTATTCCCGTCTCGTTCACCGGCGCAGGCTATCTCTCTTGGCCCCCGCAAGGTTTCAGCGTGCGGTGGTATCAACAAATCTTCGAGTCCTCCGTATGGTGGGATGCAGCAGGTCGGTCGATGGCAATTGGATGTTCCACGGCTCTGCTCGCAACGATAGTTGGTACACCAGCCGCCTTCGCGCTTGTGCGTGGCCGATTTCGCGCGAAGGGCACGCTGATGGCGTTGCTCATAATGCCGATGATGGTCCCGAGCATTATCACGGCGCTGGCGCTATTCAAGCTCTTCTCCTTCCTCGGCATGGTTGGGACTAACGCTGCGTTGGTAATCGGGCATTCCATCCTGGCTATTCCGTATGTGGTGGTCAGTATGGTTGCTGTGCTCAAGGGTTATGACATCCGGCTTGACGAAGCGGCCTTCACACTCGGCGCCTCTCGCGCCCAAACGTTGAGGTTAGTCACGCTGCCAGTTCTGAAGGGGGGCTTATTCGCCGCGTTCACCTTTGCGTTCGCCATATCTTTTGATGAACTCACCGTAGCTCTGTTTCTTACCGGTGGCGAAATCAAGACGCTTCCGCGCGCGCTCTGGGATGCCGCGCTGTTGAATGTCACGCCGGAACTCACCGCTGTCGCAAGCCTGCTATTGCTCACGGTGACGTTGGTTGTACTTGTGGGAGCGACAACGCGACGTAGGCGTGGATAGGGAACTCAGGCGTAGCTGTATCCCGCGAGGATACGGGCAGATTAGAGAGCATGCGTGACATGCAGTGCAACTATGTAACTCGCAAGATTCGACAGACTGTTGACTTGTTGAAAACGGTTCGATGCCGCGATTCGACTTGTTGGATGAACTCCGTGAGCGTCTAATGAACTGGACGGCGCCTGAAACGGGCAGACTTGGCAACTCAACACCACTGCAGCTCATCGCTGCAACCATTTGAAGGGAGAAATAGATGGACGCGACGATTGAGCGTGCAAGTGCGGTGAAGGGCGGAGGCGCAACGAAGGACGCATCGAACCTGCCGTCAGACCGACAGCTGTTTCGCGCGGTTGCGGGTTCGTGGGCGGCGGGCGTGGCTGTTATCACGTCCATTGATGCCGCGGGGGCGCCCCATGGGCTGACGATGACAGCGGTTAGTTCGCTTTCGATTGACCCTCAGCAATTTCTCATCAGCGTTGCGGAGACATCTGAGACGCTTAGAGCGATTCGTGAGAGCAACGTCTTCTGCATCAATATGCTTGAGTCCAGGCAAGAAGAGGTGTCTCGTCGATTCGCCACCAAGACGCCGGACAAATTCGATGGTGTCGCATACACGTCGCTGCCGTCAGGCGCGCCGCTCATCGATGAGGCTCTTGCGTACGTAGAGTGCGAGGTCGTCCAGATGTTTAAGAGTGGAGACCATCAACTCATTGTTGGTGCGGTACTGGGACTTGCCACTTTCGACGGCGAGCCGTTGCTCCACTACCGTGGTGGCTACAAGCGTCTGACGTCTTAACCTTGATTTCGTACTTGAGGCCGCCTACACGTCGGCCAAAATCTTTCACGGAGTGGTGATGAAAAGAAGCGGAAAAATGAAGCTTGGACTCTCCATGCGGAGCCTCGGTTATCACGTCGCCGCATGGCGACATCCCGATGCCCCTCCGCTTGGAGCGTTGAACTTCGAAAGTTTCTATTGGGCTGCACAGGCGGCGGAACGGGCGAAGTTCGATATGGTCTTCTTCGCGGACAGTCTTTCGGTTCGCGGCAGAGATGAGCCGAAGGGCGCTGCCGCCCGGTCGAGTTGGAACCTCGAACTCGAACCAATCACGGTGATTTCTGCGCTTGCGCCACTGACGAAGAATATCGGTTTGGTTGCAACTGCATCGACGACTTACAACGAGCCGTTCCATCTGGCGCGGAAGTTTGCGTCGGTCGATTTCATCAGCGGCGGTCGAGCCGGTTGGAACATGGTTACCTCGTGGTCTGATGACGAAGCGAAAAACTTCTCACAAACACATACGAAAGACTACGATTTCCGATACGAAAGAGGGGCGGAGTTCATCGACGTGGTGAACGGGCTCTGGGATAGCTGGGACGATGACGCTATCGAAAGAAACCAGCAGTCGGGCGTATTCTATGACGCGACCAAGGTGCACTCGCTGAATCATGTCGGCAAGCACTTCAAGGTGGCGGGTCCATTGACGGTAGCGCGAACCCCCCAAGGGCGTCCCATCATCGTACAGGCAGGTGAATCAGAGCAGGGGCGGGAGATTGCTGCCGCGTCCGCCGATGTGGTGTACACCGCGTCCGATGAGATACAACGAGCCAAGGCGTTTTATGCGTCGGTCAAAGGACGGATGGAAAAGTACGGCAGACCGATGGATGCGCTCAAAATACTGCCTGGCTTGACGCCATTCGTCGGTCGAACACTGCAAGAAGCGCAGGACAAGCACGACCAGTTGCAAGAGCTTATTGACCCATTGGTTGGCCTCGGCGCTCTGTCGCGCAAGGTGGGAGACCTATCCGACTTGCCGCTCGACGAGCCGCTGACTCGCATTGCAGGCGCGAGGATGAAAAGTGCTGGCGACAAAGTCATGGCAATCGTCAAGGAAGAGAACCTTACGCTGCGACAGTTGTATCAACGTTTTGCCTCGGCGAACGGTTCACGCGTCGTCATCGGGACCGCGTCACAAATTGCCGACACGATGCAAGAGTGGTACGAGGCGTACGCCGCCGACGGTTTCAACATCACCGCGGCGAGGCTTCCCGCAGACATGGAGTCGTTTGGCGAGTTGGTCGTCCCCGAACTCCAGCGTCGCGGTGTGTTCCGCACGGAGTATGAGGCTTCGACGCTCAGAGAGAATCTGGGCTTGCCGAGCGCCGAGAGTCGGTACGCAGGCGGTGAAGGCGTTCGAAGTGTCACGGAAATTCTTGCTGCCGCTGGCGCGGCGTCATGACACCAGATGGCGACGTTGCCGGCCCGTTGAGGGTCGGCAATCCACCGATGCCCAAGCGATTCAATTTGCTCATCGAGCTTTCGAAGCCGAGCCCGCACCGAAAGGCGGTACTATTCATGCTTGCCACCGCGTTACTGATTCCAGCGGTGAATGCGGATGTCGCATACCTTTCCCATCGCTATCCGGTCGCTCAGTTGCTGTGGGCGAGATATGCAGGGCATCTCGGCTTTATGCTTCTATTCTTTGTACCTCGACGAGGTCTGTCAATCTTTCAATCGACAAGGCCCGGTTTGCAAGCGAGTCGCTCAGCAATATTCTGCGTTGGCTCATTTGTGATGTTTTACGCGTTGGGCTATGTTCCAGTCGCAACTGCAACTGCGGTGAGCTTCACCGCTCCCCTCATCGTGACCGCGCTTTCACCACACTTCCTAAAGGAAACGGTTAGACGGAGGAACTGGGCCGCTGTCCTCTTGGGCTTTCTGGGCACATTGATAATCGTGCGTCCAGGAATTGGAGGGATGCATCCCGCGGCGCTTCTTATCCTTATAAGTGCATTGGGCTCGGCGACAACCCAAGTAATGTCGAGGAAGCTGGCGTCACATGACAGCCCCGAAACGTCGAACCTCTACATGGCAAGCGTCGGCTTCTTTCTGTCCAGTCTCTTCATGCCGTGGGTGTGGACATCGCCGAACGCAGTGGTCGATGCGGTATTCATGAGCGCGCTAGGTCTCTTTGGAGGATGTGGGCACTATTGCCTTGTGCGTGCCTTCGAAATCGCTCCAGCCCCATTCGTTGCGCCATTCAATTACGCGCAGATAGTCGGAGCAGCTCTGCTCGGCTTTATATGCTTTCGTCAGATTCCCGATGCGGGGACATTGATGGGGACATGCATCATAGTAATCAGCGGTCTCGGCGCTCTATCCACGCGACAACGGTCATCAGCTGCTCGAGCGTAACGTAACGTTGCGAGTGGTTGGCATAGCGCCTAACCCGATTTCCTTGTTCCAACGGGAAGCTCATGCCTCAACAATTCAGTCCATCGCTAATCGAGGCGCTCGACCAAAGAGTATTACGGTATTTCTTGGCTGTCGTCCGGGCTGGTTCCGTGAGAGGAGGCGCAGAGGCCCTTCACGTGACTCCTTCCGCTGTGAGCCGACAGATATCAATCTTGGAGTCCACCTGTGGGCACGTTCTCCTTGAGCGTTTGACACGAGGGGTGGCTCCTACAGAAGCGGGACGAGTCGTTGCCGAATTCGCGCAGCGCCAAGTGCAGCATGCAGAGCTTTTGCTTGACCGCCTTCGAACGATTGACGGGGTTCGTCAGGCGACCATCAGACTCTGGTGCGGAGATGGACTGATTGGCGACCTGCTGTTAAACGGGCTTCCGCCTGTCCTTAAGGAGAATCCGCACATCGCGATTCGACTCGTGTCAGCGACGACAGACGGGATTCTTGAGGCAGTAAGCGAGGGAGTCGCGGACATCGGGCTCGCATACCACACGCCAGAGCATCCTGATGTGGAGGCGTATCGAGAGAGTCAGCAGCCTGTTGTGGCGATAGTGTCGTCGTGCCATCGTTTCGTTGGCGAACAGTCGATGCGGCTCAAGCAGTTCGAATTGGAGCCGGCTGCGCTTCATCCACGCGGTCATGCTGTCCGTGAGCTGCTGGGCCGGGTGGAAGCACAACAGGACTTTCGATTGAGCACGAGCTTCGAAACGGTTTCCCATGAGGCAATGCGCCTGTTTGTGCGGGCTGGGCTGGGCGTCACTTTCGCTCCGGCGTATGTATGCGAGAACGAGTACGCACAGAATAGTCTAGCGATAGTCCCCTTGGCGGAGCCTGTCTTGAACGCCGCCAACGTGCAGTTGTTGGTTAAGGCAGGTAGAAAGCTTCCGGAAACTGTAGAAGCGCTTGCACTGAGTCTGGCGCGCAGGATGAAAGCGTTTGCTCCGACTTCCTGAGGGGGTACTCTCGCCGTGAGAAAAAGACGTCCTTCCATTATTGGCTTTGATGTCTGAAGAACTTCTATAGAAGTAGAAGAGTAAAAGACATCTTTAGCGACCTCTCTTATACGTTCACCGCGTCGCTACTGTCGTATCCCGCAGTGGAGGGAACCGGGGGATGACACAAAAAAGAGGCACGGCGATGGGTAGTCGCGGTGCCTCAAAGCGCCCTCTCAGACGAGAGAGGAGACCATTGAAGAAGCGTTCAGGGGCGACGATTCAGCCGGTTGCGGCTCATGCCTGTGCAAATTCGATAATCGTGTTGCCGGCGGAATCAGGAGTCACTGCGACGCCTTTGCTCGTGCGAGCATAGGCGACGCCATTTTCTTTTAGCGTGCGCTCGGTGGTCGCGATGTCGCGAACCTGCACCTGCAGAGCGATTCCGTGAGGTTTTTCCGTGTAGGCGACTGGCAAGCCCACCGGGGAAAACCGTTCCTTAGCTTGTTCCAAAGTCAATGCGACCATCTTGCCGCAACCCGTGTCGGCTTCGACGTGACCGTCGACTCGTTTGGTCTGCTCGGTGCCGAAGAGCTTCTGCCACCTATCCTCGAGCAGACTCAGGTCGGGAGTGACATAGACGACTTCAAGAACGGCGTCAGCCCCATTGGGGTGGTTCTGCCAGTCCTTGCGCCAGATGAACTCAGGGCGATGTTGTTGGCACAGGAAGTTCGACGCGTCGCCGAGCTCCGTGTCCAAAATCATGCCGAGCGACACAACGGCCTCATCGGGCGAGCCGTCAGGCGCAGTAATCTTGCGGCGAAAGTCGACGCGTTGCTGCGTGGGCAAACCCGTTGCTTTTACAGCGGAAAAGTCACCCTCAATGTCCTTGCTGTGAAGCGACACCAGCCCTAGCCCTTCGGAGCGTGCCAGAAACTCGCCAAGCAGTCTTCCGTAACAAAACCCGTTCACCTCACCCGTACCGAATTTTGACGAGTCGTCGACGCCGATGAGTTCGATGAAGTTGTTCTCGAACATCATCAGCGTAAGCACCGACCCCCACGGATGGTACGAAATGGGGCTGGGCGAGAAACCAAGGCGTTTGTACTTCTCGACGGCTTCCGGGTGATTTCTCACCGAAACGACGGGATGGTCGATGCCCAGACGATGCTGATTTGGAGGAATCATCCGAATACCCTTAGTTATTTGAAGGTGCCGTGATGGCTGCGTAGCTTGCCGCGACCGACTTAATCACTTTTGCTGGAACGCCGGCCGCAACCATGTTTGCCGGTATCGAGTGCCTGACAACGCTTCCGGCTGCGACGACGGCGTTCTCGCCAATTTCGATGTTGCCAAGGACGGTGGCGTGGGCGGCAAGCGTCGCGCCGCGCCGTACCTTCGGATGGCGGTCGCCGGACTCGGAGAAGGTGCTGCCGAGCGTGACGCCGTGCCACATACTGACTTCGTCCTCAACTACTGCGGTTTCGCCGATGACGATTCCCATTGCGTGGTCGACGAAGAGCCCTTTCCCAATGCGGGCTGCGGGATGAATATCTACGTTGAACTGCTTGGCGCACCAGTTCTGTAGGAGGACAGCGAATGTCTTCTCGCCTGCCGTCCAGTAGGCATGGGCGACACGATGGAACTGGACCGCCTGAATTCCGCGAAACGAGAGAAATGCCGAGAGGGCGTTCGGACAGGCGGGATTGGCGCTGGCAATCTTGTGAACATCAGCAGCCGCGCTTTGGTCGATGTTCTCCGTCGAGATGACCTTGGCAAACTCGTCGCTGAAGTCGGGCAGGGTCTTGTCCATGCTCGCCAGTTCATCGGCAAGCAGCAAGGCAAGAGCGTGACCTAATGTGTCATGTGAAAGGACGCGGCGCTCGTAGTACGGCCGCATTGCGGGGCGTGCTGCTGCTTCGCGCTCGGCGTCCTTCCGAATCGTCGCCCAGACGTCGATTTGATTGGTGCTTTCCATGATTCAGCCCTCCTTTTCCGTAAGTCTGGGCTCGACAATAAGAACGTCAAATGCCTCGAACGCGGTTTTTTGTTCGAAAAATTAGATGCCTTTAACTCATCGGAACGCGCGCATCTGCGAGTGCATGAGTTGCAGCAGCTTGTTCGATGCGACGGAAAGCTTCCTGCCGACCCGGGTGACCAGGTGCGCTTCTGCGTTGGCAAGCAGGGGATGGTCGATGGGAATGGCGACGAGGTCTCCCGCATCCAATTCCGTGGAGACCGAAAACGCGGGTAAGCAGGCGATTCCCAGCCCCGATTTCACAAACTGCTTGAGGATGGCAATCGAGTTTGTCGTGACAACGGGGTCCAGCCGAATCTTCTCGGCGAACTCAACCGCTTGGAGCATTTGCCTAGTGCCGTATGAGGCGTGAGTTGCCGCGAGAGGGAACGAAGCCAATTCCTGCACAGTCATGGGCTTGTCACGTGCAGCTCGGGGAAAACCCGGCCCGACGATTGCCATCAACGGCTGCATGCGCGATGCCCGCGAAACAATTTTGGGCTCGGGAGGTGGGTTGTACACGAGACCAATCTCGCCTTCGTCCTCGGTGATTTTCCGCATCACCTCGTTGGTACCAGCAAGGTCGAGATTGACCTTCACGCCGGGGTATTGCTTGCAGAAATGTTGCATCGGACCGGACAGAACGTCCGACACGAAGCCTTCGCCCAAGACGACGTTGACGTGGCCTGTGCGCAGTCCGCGGAGCTCTTGAAGGCGCGTCAGCAGGTCGTCCCGGTGAGCCACCTGCTCCCGGAAGTACTCAATCACGAACTGTCCGGCCTCGGTTGGCTTCACACCTCGGGCGTGTCGCTCGACAAGCGAAGCGTCCAATTCCGTCTCCAGAAGCCCAATTTGCCGGCTGACCGCCGAGGGTGCCACGTTGAGCCAATCCGCTGCTGCGCGAATCGTTCCGAACCGAACCGCCTCATAGAAGTAGACGATTCTGCTTTCCGTCAGGTTCTCTGCCATTGATGTCACCGTGCTAATTTTTAGAACAATCTGAGTATTGGCGTTTATTGATTATAGGGTTCCAAAAGTCCAACATGGCAACTCGAACAGTCGAAAACGTGGAACGGCCACGCTGCGAGCTGCGAACTCAAGAGACTTGGAGCCAAAGATATGAAGACGGTTGGTGTTATTGGACTGGGCAACATGGGACGCGGAATGGCGCTCTCGCTCAAGCGTGGTGGCTACAACGTGCTGGGCTTCGATGCCGCTCCGGGCGTCGCAGAGAAACTGCAGGAAGAGGGCGTTCAAGCACGTGCTTCCATCGCCGATATCACCCGCGACTCGGACGTGCTGATTCTCTCGCTGCCCACGTCGGACATCGTGGAGAAGGTCGTCCTGGGCGAAGGCGGCGTTGCGTCCAATGCGAAGCCGGGCCTCATCGTTGTCGACACTACGACGGCTGACCCGAACAGCACGCGCAAGGTCGCTGCAGCACTCGGCGAAGTGAAAGTCGGTCTCGTCGACGGTCCTGTTAGCGGCGGTCCGAAGGGCGCTGCAACAGCAACGATGACTATGGTGCTCGGCGGTTCGGACGAGGATGTCGCGGCCGTTGAACCCATTCTCGCGGTCATGAGCGCGAAGCGCGTACACGTCGGCCCCGTGGGCGCCGGCCACGTGACCAAAATCATCAACAACCTTCTTACGGGCGTTCATCTGCTGGCCACGAGCGAAGCAATTCGCGCGGCAGAGGCCGTAGGCGTAAATCCCGAGAAACTTGTCGAAGCGCTCAATGGCGGCTCGGGCCGCAACAGCTCGACGCTCACGAACTATCCCACCTGGATTTTCAACGACAAGTTCGATTCCGGCTTCACGATGAAGCTGATGCGCAAGGACGTTCGTTTGGCGATGGAGCTCCTGAAGAGTGTCAACGCGAACGCGCCCATCGCAAAGGAAACCGGGCGCCTGTGGGCAAAGAGCGCTGACTCAATCGGCGACGCGGAAGATTTCAACCGCATCGTCCAGTTCATCGACAAGCAATAAATCACCGAATAGAGGAGCCAAAAGTGCAATCCAACAGTACCGAGAATCTGCTTTCCGCCTTTGCACACTTCTTCCCGAACGCGAAGGAAGTCGGTTCGTACATCAACGGCGAGATGGTCGTGGGCGCAGGCGAAACCGTCCAACTGTTCGACCCGGCGACAGGCGAGAAGAGCGTTGCCTATCCGGACGGTGGCGCTGAAGTGGTCGCGCAGGCGTCTGCTGCAGCCATGCGCGCACAGAAAGAATGGTGGGCTCTGACGCACGCGGCTCGCGGGCGCGTGATGTTCGCCATCGCCAATGAAATTCGCAAGGAAATCGAGCCGCTCGCGCGACTCGAGTCGATTGCAGCTGGCAAGCCTATCCGTGACTGTCGTGGTGAAGTCGCGAAGGTGGCCGAGCAGTTCGAATACTACGGCGGCTGGGCAGATAAGTTCTACGGCGATGTGATTCCGGTGCCGACGACGCACCTGAACTACACGCGGCGCGAGCCGATGGGAACGGTGCTGCAGATTACGCCGTGGAACGCGCCGATGAACACGTGCGGCTGGCAGGTGGCGCCGGCTATCGCCATGGGTAACGCCGTGTTGCTGAAACCGTCGGAACTCACGCCCTTCACCTCGCTGGTGGTCGGCCTCCTGATTGAGCGTGCGGGTGCACCGAAGGGTCTCGTGAGCGTACTCAGCGGCTACGGCCACACCGTCGCGCAGGCTGCTATCGCAAATCAGGCAATCAAGAAGGTCGTGTTCGTCGGCTCGCCGGCAACCGGCGTTCGTATCGCCGAAGCTGCTGCCAAGCGTGTTCTACCTTGCGTGCTCGAACTCGGCGGCAAGTCGGCCAACATCGTCTTTGAAGATGCCGACAAGCGCCTTGCAGCGCTCGGTGCTCAAGCGGCGATTTTTGCGGCCTGCGGACAGAGTTGCGTTGCGGGCTCCCGCCTGTTGGTGCAAAAGTCCATCTACGACGAATTCGTGCAGCTCGTTGCCAACGGCGCAAACAAAATCAAGGTCGGTGCGCCGCTCGATGATTCGACCGAAGTCGGTCCTATCAACAACAAGACGCAGTACGACCACGTCATGAAGATGATTGACAGCGGCGTTCAGGCAGGCGCCAAGCTGGCTGCGGGTTCCGCTGAGCGTTCGGACAAGGGCTACTTCGTTCGTCCGACAGTGCTCTCGAATGTCACCAATGACATGGACGTTGCACGCACCGAAATCTTCGGACCGGTCGTTGTTGCCATTCCGTTCGGAACCGAAGAGGAAGCCATCGAAATCGCGAACGACAGCGAATTCGGTCTGGCGGGCGCTGTTTGGACGAAGGACGTCGCGCGTGCGCATCGTGTCGCGGGCCAAATCAACGCGGGCACGTTCTGGATTAACGGCTACAAGTCCATCAACGTCGCGTCGCCGTTTGGCGGTTACGGCCGTAGCGGCTATGGCCGCTCAAGCGGAGTTGAAGCGCTGTACGAATACACGCAGACGAAGAGCATCTGGGTTGAGACGGCCAAAGAGCCGGCAACACCGTTCGGCTACTTCTAAATAGGTAGAGCGCTCCCCGGCTTGGCCGGGGAGCGAAGTGGAAATATTCGGAGACTACGGAAATGAGTACTTTGGCAATGAGACCGTCGGGGGGAGAGGGCATACGGTCGGCCAAGCTTTTTGCTTTTGCCGCAGCGATATTGATTGTCGCCGAGCTCATCGGTTCGTTCACGTTCAAGATTGGCCCCGGCAAGGTGGTCCTCTTGCCGATGATTTGGGCCCTCTTACTTGGTGCTGCGCTGGGTGTAATCAGTGACCGCTCGAAGAGTACCTTGCGCCTTGATGTCAAAACCCAGTTTTACGCTGCAGCTATCCTGCAGCCGGCATTGCTGCTCTTCATCGCAAAGCTTGGCTTGATGATTGGAAGCGCGTTGCCTAAGCTGGTGTCGGCAGGTTGGGCACTCGCTTTCCAAGAACTCGGACACTTCGTCGGGACCATTCTGCTGGGCCTCCCGCTTGCTCTATTACTGGGCATCAAGCGCGAAGCCATCGGCGCGACCTTCTCGGTAGGTCGTGAACCGAGTCTGGCAATCATCGGCGAGAAATACGGCATGGACTCCGCCGAGGGGCGCGGTGTCCTCGCTGAATATCTGACAGGCACGATTTTCGGAGCGGTCTTCATCGCAATCTTTGCCGGATTTGTCGCCAGTTTGGGAATCTTCGACCCGCTCGCACTGGCGATGGGCTCCGGAGTGGGGTCGGGCAGCATGATGGCCGCAGCCTCAGGAGCAATTGCCGCGCAACAAACACCGGAGATGGCGAAGTCCGTTCTCACATTCGCCGCCGCGAGCAATCTCATCACGACCACGGTCGGCACCTACTTCACGCTGTTCATTTCCTTGCCGATGGCCTTGTTCGGCTATCGCATTCTTGAACCGCTTATTGGCCGCACGACCAGTGCATCCAGCGCGTCCGAGGCAGCGCTGGCGAACCGTCCAAAGCTAGGCGACGTTGAGACCGAGGCACCGCATCTACGCTACGGCGGCAAAGTGCTGGCATGGGTCATTACCGCAGTGTTTGCCCTCATTTGCGACTGGATGACCCACGGTACGACGCCGTTGCAGGGATTGCCCGGCATGGTGACCATGCTTGTGGCGGTCGTCATTGGTGATGCACTCTCGACGATTACTGGGCGAAGAATTCCTGCGGTCTGCTGGGTCTCTTTCGTAGCGATGTTCGCGACTTCTCCTTGGTGTCCATGGGGTGCCCAGTTGGCTGACCTCAGCGCTCGCAACGATTTCCTGGGAGTTACCACGCCGATGTTGACGTTCGCAGGGCTCTCCATCGCGAAGGACCTGCCGGCCTTTCGGCGTCTGGGATGGCGCATCGTTCTCGTCTCTTTCGTTGCGAATGCGGGAACGTTCCTAGGCGCGACCATCGTCGCTCAGTTCTTCCATATCTGACCACCAGGAGCGCCGGCGAGTCCATGCCGGTGCTCGCCGAGCGAGGCAGTTTCCTATGGCAGTGAGTGTTTTCGACCTTTTCAAGATTGGAATCGGTCCGTCTAGTTCGCACACCGTGGGTCCGATGCGTGCGGCCCAAATGTTTGTTCATACGCTTGAGGATTCTGGAGCATTAGCGCAAGTCGCTCGCGTTCGTGCGGAGCTTTACGGCTCGCTTGGTGCAACGGGTAAGGGTCACGGCACGGATAAGGGGGTCATCCTTGGCCTAATGGGTGAGGCGCCGGACACTATCGATGCGGAAACCATTGAGGGCAAGCTCAGCGCCGTCGCCGAGACCTCCAAGCTTTCTTTGGCAGGGACTCACGGCATTCCCTTCACTGGGAAGCGCGACATCGTCTTCTATAGGCAGGCGCTGCCCGAACATCCGAATGGTCTCAAGCTCATTGCATTCGATAGCTCAGACAATGAGGTTCGGCGCTCAACCTATCTGTCCGTCGGTGGCGGATTTGTTGTCACCGCCGGCGCGGAAAACGGCCAAATCATCGCGGCGCCTGCGAAACTTCCTTATCACTTCAGCAGCGGCAAGGAACTCCTCGCGTTGTGCGAAGAGCATCACATGTCCGTGGCTCAACTCATGTTCAAAAACGAGTTGACGTGGCGTTCCGACAAGGAGGTCGTCGATGGACTCGACCGGATTTGGGAAGTGATGCAGGCCTGCGTCAGTCGTGGATGCCGCACGGAGGGCCACCTTCCTGGGCCGCTCCAGGTGAAGCGTCGTGCCGCAGCGTTGTACCAAAAGCTGACTGCGCGCGAGAAGGTCGACGGCGACCGTTCTCTTGCCGACATGGACTGGTTGAACCTCTTCGCACTGGCCGTGAACGAGGAGAACGCGGGCGGCGGGCGGGTCGTGACGGCTCCTACGAACGGGGCTGCAGGCATCATTCCGGCGGTCCTTCACTACTACTCGCAATTCTCACCCGGTGCGACCCGGCAAGGCATTTACGACTTCCTCCTGACTGCCGCGGCAGTTGGGACGCTGTACAAATTGAATGCGTCCATTTCCGGCGCGGAGGTTGGCTGCCAAGGCGAGGTCGGCGTCGCCTGCTCTATGGCCGCAGCCGGCCTGTGTGCTGCGCTCGGTGGGACGCCTCCACAGGTGGAGCACGCTGCGGAAATCGGAATGGAACACAACCTGGGTCTGACTTGCGACCCGGTCGGCGGCATGGTCCAGATTCCTTGCATCGAGCGGAACGCCATGGGTGCGGTGAAGGCCGTGAATGCCGTACGCATGGCGTTGTACGGGGATGGTACCCACTACGTGTCCCTCGACTCGGTCATCAAAACGATGATGCAGACGGGCGCGGACATGAAAACCAAATACAAAGAGACGTCACGAGGCGGCCTTGCCGTCAACATCATCGAATGCTGAAACACGGTGACGTCGGATACATGAGTCGAGCTAGGTCGTCCAAGAACAGAAATCCTGCAGAGTGAATATGAACGCAATCGCTGAAATCCAGGCATTCTCGGAAGTGAACCGCCCCGACTTTGTCGGAGACCGCCGAGTTTGGCGCTACGCCGCGCGAGCGGAGAGCACCAGATTCCGATTG
>NZ_FCOA02000054.1 GCF_001544875.2 Caballeronia hypogeia | reverse complement strand
CCACACTCGCTTCCGCAGCTCAACCTCATGGGCTCTAAACATTAAATCCGCCGTTGCGCTTCAACCTTGAAACCGCCCGGTGATTGCATCGCACAGGCTCTCACAGTCATTTCCTCGCTCGCTTCAAAAGAGCCACATCCTGGTATTCCATGCATAGTTATCCAAAATAATAAAAAGAAGACCCACTACTTTGCAGCTGCCTGCCGGTATCGAGGTTGTTTTCGCTATTCGGGCTTGTTCAAGCACAGCCCAGATGTTCGGACGCCGGTCCAGAACCGTGACTACGATGGAGATTGCCATGAAAGGCTCAATCGCATTTGCCAGGACACTTCTTGTTTCGATAGTCATCGCATCCATCGTCACGGCCTTATCCGGATGTGGCGGAGGAAAGTGGGGAGGCGCAGCCAATGGAAGCGCATTCTTCCCCGGTGTCTTATACGGCCTTATCACCGGCTAACCAATCAAAGCTATGGCGCTGCACGTCGCGACGTGTAGCCGCGCATGTTCTGCCGACTGCCGGACAGGCACGCCGGATGTGGCGCAGTCACCCCGAGTCTCGCCGGCGTTGCTGTCGACGATTGCCCGTCGTCGCCTCGTCGGTCTTCCAGCAACCGACGGAGGTATCGAATGATTGCCAATGCTCGCAGCGCTTTTCCGAAGGCCTTTTCGCAAGTCAGTCGCTGGCTGAATTGCCGTAACCGGCGGCGCTCCATGATGCTGGCTTCGATCGTTGCGATGGCGTCGTGGTCGATCGCGTCTTCCGGATCGGCGCAGCAGTTGTTCATGGGAGATGTCGCGGACAATTCCGTCAAACAGTTCGACTTGCAGACCGGCGTAACGTCGATTTTTATCGAGCCGAAAAGCGCGGGATTGAATGGGCCGACTGGAATGATTTTTAGCCAGGGGCAGCTATACGTCGTGAATCAGAACGTGAATACAGGTCAACGCGGAGAAGTGCTCAAGTTCGACGGCGCGACGGGGACTTTTATCGGCAAACTGATTTCCTCCAGCGATATCAATGCGCCGTTTGCGCCGCGAGGAATCGTGCTGGGCACGGACTCGAGCTTCTACGTGGCGTCGATGCTCAGTAAGCCGGGCAAGTGCGCAAATGCAGGCAGTGTCAACGTGTACAACAATTCAGGCGTCTTTCAGTACAGCCTCGCTCCCGATCCCCGGCAGTTTCCGCACGTATTCCATCCGCGCGGGGTCGTCTTCGCGCCGGACGGTACGCTGTATGTCACCGCAATCGGCTGTCTCGACCCGACAGACCCCGACTATGACCCGAGTTCCGATCCGCTTGCGGGTTATGTCCTGACGTTCCGTCGTCCCGCTTCTGGTGGGAACCTGGTCTTCGACAAGGTGCTCGCGTCCAACAGCGGGAACTCGGTTCCCTATCTGCACCGCCCTGAGGGCCTGGTCGTCGACAATCAGGGCAACCTGTGGGTCACGAGTTTTCGCAGCGATTCCACTGCACCGACGGATACCGACAAACTACTGAAACTCAACGGGCAGAATGGCAGCCTTCTCGCCAAGATAGAACTGGATACCAAGGCAAACAAGCCGCATCCGAATCCGCCCCGCGCACCAGCGCAGGCGATCATCCTCGGGCCGGGCGGTGACCTGTTCGTACCCATCTCAGGTACTGATTCGAACACGGCGGGCGAGTTGCTGCGTTGTAATGTTTCGACGCTGCAATGTTCCGTTCTCATCAAGCCCTACGGCGACCTGCAGCCAGGCCATCCCGACAGCACGCAGATGCCGTGGTATCTGATCTTCAAAACGAGTAACCCCGCGACACTCCAGTACACCAACTGAAGCCCCATCGTCCATCAACGACGGGAAACGCGCGCGGCCGCACAATCGCGAGGCCGCGCGCGCTGCTTCTTATGCGGCGCGACGCAGGTCCACTGCGCACTGAGCCGGGTCCAGCAGGATCGCATCCGCAATCGACTCCGCAGTCGCCGCGGACAAGGTCCATCCGAGATGCCCGTGCCCCGTGTTGTAGTAGACGCCCGCACGCTTGCCCTGCCCGACGCGCGGCAGCATGCTCGGCATCATCGGACGCAGACCGGCCCAGGGAATCACCCGCGCGGTCGATATCTCCGGAAACAGCTCACGCGTCCACGCGACGAGCGGCGCGATGCGATCGGCCCTGATGTCGCGATTGAAGCCATTGATCTCCGCCGTGCCCGCTACGCGAAATCGGTCTGCTCCGAGACGGCTCGTCACGATCTTCGCCTTGTCATCGAGCAGGCTCACCCACGGGGCCGCCTGCCGGCTCTTCTCGTCGTCGAGGCATACCGTGATCGAATAGCCCTTCACGGGATACACGTTCACGTGATCGCCGAGCATCTGCGCGAACTCGCGGCTTCGCACGCCCGCACACACGACGATGCGATCGAACCCGCTTGCGAGCGCGTCCTCGGCGTTGCGCGTCCGGATGTCGAAACGCCCGTCGCGGGTCTGGTCGATCGACGCGATTTCCGTGTCGTAGCAGAACTTGACACCATGCCTCACGCACGCTTGCGCAAGCCCCCGCGTGAACTTGTGAATATCGCCGGTCGCATCCGAAGGTGTGAAGAAGCCGCCATGGAAATCGCCCTGCAACGCCGGCTCGATCCCGCCGATTTCGCCGCCAGCGACGGCATGCCGGTCGAGTCCGCCTTCGCGCAGCAGCTCGTTGACTTTAGCGGCGCTATCGTAGTCCTTGCGGCTTCGATAGACATGCAGAATGCCCCGACGCTCCAGATCGAAGTCGATATGCTCGCGCTCAGCGATCGTGTACAGATGGCTGCGTGCCGCAAGTGCGATGCGCACGGTTTCGATGGTGTTCGCGCGGTAGTTCCCGATCTGGCGCAGGAACTCGCCCATCCACGAGTACTTGTGCCATGAAGGCAAAGGATTGAGCAGCAACGGCGCATCGCGCGTGAGCATCCATCGCAGTCCCTTCACGACGGTTGCGGTGTGATTCCAGACTTCCGCGTTGCTGACGGACAACTGGCCGCCGTTCGCAAAGGAGGTTTCCATGGCCGCATAGCGATGCCGTTCGAAAACGGTGACGTCGAAGCCGCGGCGAACGAGGGCGTAAGCGGTCGTGACGCCGGTGATGCCGGCGCCGATAATGGCGATTCTTGACATGACATGGTCCAGATTGCGTTGAGCATGTGCCGGGTGGACGCGACGCGCGTCGGTCCGGCTCCCTGCCCCATCTGTCCATGTACCTGAGAGTTTCGATCCTGCGTGGCCGCCGCTCCTGCGTGGCGCCCTGGCGGGAAATCCCCTTCGGTGGGCGCAGTGCGCCTCTCTCCAGATCGTTCCTGCGGCGCGGTCCTTGGGCCTGAGAGTTTCCGGGGCGGTTGCTCCGTCGGCGCCGTCATGAGCCTGACGGTCTCTCCCGCGCTGCATTCGAGAACACTGGCACGATAGCTTTCCGGATTTCCGGATGCAAGCGGTTTTTTTGGGATGCAGGCGCAGCCTTATCGGACGATGCGCGCGTCAGGCTTCTGACGCGGCCGCTCGCAACGCCTCGTGACACGCCTGCAGGTCCGCCATGAACACCTTCAGGATCGACGGCATCGACGCGCCTCGCCGCGTGATTGCGCAGAACGGCCAGCCGGCGCCGAAGCGCTCGGCGCAGACCCTGCGCATGTCGCCGCTCTCGACCCAGCCGGTGGCGTAGTGATTGGGCAGAAACCCCACGTACGCGCCCGACAGAATGAGGATGGCCTGCGCCTCGACATTGTCGACGGTGGCCGCCGCCTTGCTCGCGCTCAGCATCCGCAGATCGTGCTGCTGGAAGTAGCCCCGCGCGACGATCCGGCTTTCGGCGATCATTTCCGAGGACACGTCGGCGTCGAACGCGCGCGCGTAGAGCGGGCTGCCCTTGCCGCAATAGAGGCCGTCCGGTTCGACGTAAAGCTCGTCGTATCTCAGCCCGGGCACATGAATCGGGAAGTGCCCGATCGCCACATGGAGCCGGCCGTCGAGCACGCGCTCCTCGAGCTCGGCGGGCGAACCGACATAGATATCGACGTGCACGTCGTGCCCGCGCGACACGAACTTCTGCAACGCGTGCGGCAGCGGCGAGGTCTTGTCGGAGACCGTGTTGTCGATGGTCCCGAGGTATAGCCTGCCCGAAATGTGCTTCTTGAGCGCGTCGGTATCCATGCAGAACGCTTCCACGGCTATTTGCAGCCGCTGCGCCGCCTCGAAGGTCGCGATGCCGTGCTCGGTCAGCCGGAAGCCGCCGCGGCCCCGTTCGCACAGCTTGAGCCCGAGGCGGGTCTCCAGCGTGGTCATCTGTTCGCTTATCGTCGACTGGCTCACGTTCAGGCTCGCCTGCGCGGCGGAGAAACCGCCGCATCGCACCACGGCCATGAACACGCGCAGCAGCTTGAGATCCACGTCCTGCAACTGGGTCATCGGGTTGCGCCTCCCCTCGTCATTGCTTCGGATTATCCGATGTGAACATCCGATACTCGTGATTTTTACGTCCGTCATTCCTGTTCATAGTTTCTCAAAACAACGCGCAGGCTCGACCTGCGGTCCATCTTGACAGAACAGGAGATAGAGATGCAGGGCAACAACTATGAATCCGGGCGGCTCAACCTGCCGTTCGTCGGCCATTGCACGTTCGCGAAGTCGCCGGTGTGCCTCGACTGGAACCGGATCGACGCCGACGTGGCGATCCTTGGCGCGCCGAACGACATGGGCACGCAATGGCGCTCCGGCGCGCGCTTCGGGCCGCGCAGCATCCGTGAAGCCTCCACGCTGTTTTCGTTCGGGCACGCCGGCGCCTACGACCACGAAGACGACGTGCTGTATCTGAGCCGCGATCAGGTGCGCATGGTCGATGTCGGCGACGCCGACATCGTGCACACCGACATGGCGAGCAGCAACGCGAACATCGAGCTCGCGGTGCGGAAGATCCTCGCGTGCGGCGCGATGCCCGTCACGCTGGGCGGCGA
The DNA here is from genome assembly GCF_001544875.2 of Caballeronia hypogeia. Classification (GTDB taxonomy): domain Bacteria; phylum Pseudomonadota; class Gammaproteobacteria; order Burkholderiales; family Burkholderiaceae; genus Caballeronia; species Caballeronia hypogeia. The sequence goes on along the minus strand of NZ_FCOA02000054.1, from coordinate 25,865 downwards.
CCATTCGATTCATGCGCCGGTGATCAAGGCGTTCGAAGGCAGAGGGCCGATTCACATCATCCATTTCGACGCGCATCTGGACTTCGTCGACGAGCGTCATGGCGTGCGCTACGGGCACGGCAATCCGTTGCGGCGCGCATCCGAGATGGACCATATCGTCGGCATGACGCAGCTCGGCATTCGCAACGTGTCGTCTTCGAACCGTGACGACTATGACGCGGCGCGCCGTGCGGGTTCCGAAATCCTTTCCGTGCGCGACGTGCGCCGGCTCGGGACGGACGGCGTGCTCGCCCGCATTCCCGAAGGCGCGGCCTACTATATAACCATCGACATCGACGGCTTCGACCCTTCCATCGCGCCCGGTACGGGCACGCCGAGCCACGGCGGCTTCCAGTACTACGAGGTGCTCGAGATCATCCAGGCGCTCGCCCGGCGCAGCCGTGGAAACATCGCAGGAATGGACCTCGTGGAGGTCGCGCCCGCCTACGATCCCGCCGGCGTCACGCCGATTCTCGCCGCTCAACTGCTGATGAATTCGATCGGCTTCATCTTTCACGAGCGCAGCAAGGCCAGACGCTGATACGCGCCTGCAAGCGAACGGTTCACACCGCCATTCACGGGGCTCGACATCACGAAGCCCCGGACAATCAGGAGACGACGTTGGATACCATTGTCCGCAATTACCTGGCGCAGTTCGGCGTTCAGGAAGCCACCACGCGCTTTTTGAACAAGCCGCAGAAAATGTTCATCGCCGGTGAATGGGTCACGGGCGCCGCGGGAGAAACGCTCGATGTGATCGAGCCATCGACCACCGGCGTCATCACGCAGATTCCGCTCGCCACCGCCGACGATCTCGATCGCGCGGTGCGCGCCGCGCGCGCCCAGTTCGATGGCGGTGCGTGGCGCAAGCTCAAGCCGCTGGAACGCGAACGCCTGCTGCACCGGCTCGCGGACCTGCTCGAAGCCAACGCGACCGAGCTCGCGGAAATCGAATCGATCGACATGGGCAAGTCCGCCGCGCAGGCGCGTGACGTCGACGTGCAGGGCACCATCGACACGTTCCGCTACTTCGCCGGCTGGGCCTCGAAGCTGCACGGGCGCACCGTCGAGCCTTCGCTGCCGGGCGACTATGTCGCTTATACGCGCAAGGAGCCGATCGGCGTGGTGGGCATCATCGTGCCCTGGAATTTTCCGCTGCAGACCATGGCGTGGAAGCTCGCAGCAGCGCTCGCCGTGGGCTGCACGGCGGTCATCAAGCCGGCCGAACTCACGTCGCTGTCGACGCTGCGCTTCGCCGAGCTGGTGCAGGAGGCCGGCATTCCGGAAGGCGTCGTCAATGTCGTGACGGGACGTGGCGGCGTGATCGGCGCGGCGCTCGCGCGTCATCCCGGCATCGACAAGCTCACGTTCACCGGCTCGACGGCCGTGGGGCGCGACGTGGGACAGGCGGCCGTGCACGACATCCGCCGCGTGACGCTGGAACTGGGCGGCAAGTCGCCGGTGCTGGTGCTCGACGACGCGGACGTCGACGCCGCCGCGCGCGCTGTCGCGAACGGCATGTTCTTCAACTCCGGTCAGGTCTGCGACGCCGGCACGCGCGTGTATGTCCAGCGCAAGATCCATGAGCGCTTTCTCGCCGCGCTCGTCGATTACACGCGCACGTTGAAGATCGCGCCGGGCCTCGATCCCGACTGCTTCATCGGTCCGTTGGTATCGGCGCAGCAGAAGGAACGCGTGAGCGCGTATATCGACACGGGAAGGCGCGAAGGGGCCGAGCTCGTCTACGGCGGACGCAGGCGGAACGAGGCCGGTTACTTCGTCGAACCCGCGATCTTCGCGCATTGCCGCAACTCGATGAAGATCGTTCGCGAAGAGATCTTCGGACCCGTGCTCGTGACCTCGCCGTTCGACGATATCCGCGACGCCGTTCAGCTCGCGAACGACTCGCCTTACGGTCTCGCCGCGGCCATCTACTCGAACGACGTCAATCGCATCCATGCGCTGGTGCCGCAACTGCGCGCGGGCAGCGTCTACGTGAACGCGCACAGCACGATCGACCCGGCGATGCCATTCGGCGGCTTCAAGGAATCGGGTTTCGGCAAGGACCTCGGGATGGAGCAGCTCGATCATCTGACGGAGACGAAGGCCGTCTGGATCACCTTGCACTGAGCGTCTGTCCCCTCTCACGGCATCAGCATACTGATCGAGGTACGCGATGAAATCGTATGAAAGCACTGCGAACGCGGGCTCAAACCCGGCGGCGGCGAGCGAACACGGCGCGATCGAAGGTCATTCGATCGACTTCATTCCCGAGCACGAGCGAACCGACCGGCTGTCCCGCCAGGGACCTTTCTGGTTCCTCGGCAACTTTACCTTCTTCACGATGACGATCGGCTTCGTCGGGCCGAGCGTTGGTCTCACGTCGTGGTGGACGACGGTGGCCGGCACGCTCGGCATCATGTTCGGGACGCTGTTCATGGCGTTTCACGGCTCGCAAGGGCCTCATCTCGGCTTGCCGCAGATGATCCAGTCGCGCGCGCAGTTCGGCTATCGCGGCGTCATTCTGGTGTTGTTCGCGACGCTGTTCGTCTTCGCGGGCTTCAACATCGTCAATCTCGTGTTGATGATGCAGGGCCTGAAGACGCTGTTCGGCTGGGACCCCATCAGGATCGCGCTCGCGGTCACCGTGCCGGCGTCGATACTCGCCGTGCTCGGCCACGACTGGATGCACCGCAGCTTCAAGTGGGCGCTGTATCTGTCGCTGCCGCTGTACGGGCTCGTCACCCTCGCGGTGCTGATGCACTGGGTGCATGACATCCCGCTGCCGGCAACGGCTGCCGGCGCGAATCCTCCGGCGCCGCTCGGCTTCAACTGGACGGGATTCATCGCCCAGTTCGCCGCGGCCGCGAGCTACAACATCGCCTATGCGCCCTACGTGTCCGACTACTCGCGCTATCTGCCGAAGAACACGCCGGGCGGCAAGCTCATCGCAGCGGTGTTCGTCGGGGCGTCGCTCTCGGGTGCGTGGATGATAGCCGTCGGCGGCTGGCTCGCCGATCACCTGCACGCGAGCGATGTGCTCGTCGCACTCAACCAGGTCGGCAGCGATCTCGCGCCGGGTCTTGGCAGCGTGATCGTCGGCGTCACGATTCTTGCCTTCCTGCCCGTCATTGCGATGAACATCTACAGCGCGAAGCTCACGGCCATCACCGGCGTCGATTCGTTCAGGAAGATCCGTCCGACGGCGAGGACGCGCATCGTCGCGGTGCTCTTCGTCGTATGCCTGCAGCTAGGCGTGGCGTTGAGCATCTACACGTCGGGCAAGGGATTGTCGGTGCTGAACATCTATCTCGTCGTGATGCTGTACTTCCTCGTGCCGTGGACGGCGGTCAATCTCACCGACTATTTCTTCGTCCGCAAAGGCCGCTACGCGATCCCGCATTTCTTCATGCCCCACGGGAGCGTGTACGGAGCGTGGGGCGTGCGCGGGCTGATTTCATACGTGATCGGCTTCGCCGCGATGGTCCCCTTCTTCTGCATCTTCGACGGCCAGGACGAAGTCTACGTCGGTCCGCTGGCACGAGCGATCGGCAGTGTCGATCTGGCGTGGCTGGTCGGCCTGATCGTCTCGGGAATCGCCTACTTCCTGCTCGCGCGCTCGCTCGACATGAGCAAGGAAGAGGCGCTCATCCACCAGATCGAAAAGACCTCGCCCCAGTACACGACCGGCGACAAGCGCTTCTGACCCGACGCGTCACCCACGATTGAGAAACAGGAAAAGACATGTCAACCGATCAATACGATTACATCATCGTCGGCGCGGGTTCGGCCGGATGCGTGCTGGCCAACCGCCTCAGCGAAGACCCGTCAGTGAGCGTGCTGGTGCTGGAGTACGGCGGCAGCGATCGCAGCATCATCATCCAGATGCCGAGCGCGTTCTCCATGCCGATGAACACGAAGAAGTACAACTGGAAGTACCAGACCGCGCCGGAGCCTCACCTCGACGGACGCCAGTTGCATTGTCCCCGTGGCAAGGTGCTGGGCGGGTCTTCGTCGATCAACGGCCTCGTCTATATTCGCGGCCACGCGTATGACTTCGACGAATGGGAATCGCTGGGCGCGCGCGGCTGGGGCTACGCCAACTGCCTGCCGTATTTCCGGCGCGCGGAGAGCTACAAGTTCGGCGGCGATCTTTACCGGGGCGAGAACGGACCCTTGTCGACGAACAACGGCAACAACATGCGCAATCCGCTCTACGGCGCATGGGTGGAAGCGGGCGCACAGGCTGGCTACATCAAGACGGACGATTGCAACGGCCACATGCAGGAAGGCTTCGGCGCAATGCACATGACCGTGAAGGACGGCGTGCGCTGGTCCACCGCCAATGCCTATCTGCGACCGGCGATGAACCGGCCGAACCTGCGTGTCGTGACCAACGCGATGACGCACCGGGTGCTGACCGAAGGCAAGCGCGCGGTGGGCGTGATCTACGAGCAGGGCGGCGTGACGCACACGGCGCGCTGTCGCGCCGAAGTGCTGATCTCGTCGGGCCCGATCGGCTCGCCTCATCTGCTCCAGCGCTCGGGCATCGGACCGGCGGAGGTGCTGCGCCGCGCGGGCGTCGAGGTCCGGCACGACCTGCCGGGCGTCGGCGAGAGCCTGCAGGATCACGCCGAAATCTACATTCAGTACGCGTGCAAGCAGCCGGTCACGCTCAACAGCAAGATGGACCCGTTCAGCAAGTTCATGATCGGGCTGCGCTGGCTGCTCTTCAAGGATGGACTCGGCGCCAGCAACCATTTCGAGGCGGGCGGTTTCATCCGCTCGGAAGCGGGTTTGCGCTGGCCGGACATCCAGTTCCACTTCCTGCCCGCCGCCATGCGCTATGACGGCGACAAGCCGCTCAAGGGACACGGCTTCATGGTGCTCACCGGCCCGAACAAGCCGAAGAGCCGGGGTTACGTGCGCCTGAATGCCGCCGACCCGTACGTGCACCCCGAGATCCGCTTCAACTATCTCGAACGCGAGGAAGATCGTGAGGGATTCAGGCGTTGCGTGCGCCTCACGCGGGAGATCATCGCGCAGCCGGCGATGGATCCGTACCGCGATATCGAGCTCGCGCCGGGACCGGACGTCCGTACGGATGCCGAGATCGACGCCTTTGTCCGGGCGAATCTGGAAAGCACGATGCATCCCTGCGGATCGTGCCGGATGGGCGAAGACGCGATGGCCGTTGTCGACTCGGAGCTGCGGGTGCGTGGCATGGAGGGACTGCGCGTGATCGACTCATCCGTCTTTCCGACCGAACCGAACGGCAATCTGAACGCGCCCACGATCATGCTGGCCGAACGCGCCGCCGACCTCGTCAAGGGGACACCGATGCTCGAACCTTCGCATGCGCACGTGGGACTCGCGGAAGGTTGGGAAACACGGCAACGCACGCATCAGCCCAAGCGCAAATTGCATCACGTGTGAACCCCGTCGCGCGGTTCTGATCGCCTCGTCGACATCGACAAGCGCATCAGAGCCGCGCCGCGCGCTCCTTGCGATCCATTTCGAGTTGCGTGATCGCACGTTGCAGCACGCGCTCCGCGCTTCCCTTCAGCTCGACGAACCGGCAACCCAGAACGGTACGACGTTCGCCGGTGCGCGTGACGACTTGCCGAGGCGCGACGACCTCCAGATCCACGGGCACCGAGCCGAGTTTGCCGACTTGCAAGCTCACTTCTTTCCATAATGTGCCGTGCTCAAGCGATTCGAAGCGCGTCTCCCGCGTCCGCAGCGCGACGCCTCCAAGCGACAGGTCCTGCAATTCGAACTGAAACGAAGCACCGGCTTCATCGGCTCCGCTGGCGATGAACGCATCGAACATCGGCGCATCGACGCGGTAGTACTCGCGGCGCTGCACGTAGTGAAGCACGTCGGGAAACGGCGCTTCGAAGGCCGGACGTCCTTCGAAGGTCGTCGTGACGGCACGCCCCGTCACGAACCGGGTACGAATGCCCGACGGCTGACTGCGGAACATGAGTTCGTCGGCATGGATGAGTTCGCGGTTGTCGCGCGGCGCGCCACCCAGATCGAACACAAAGCGAGCGCTGCGCGAATCGACTTCGAGCAGTTGCGTGACCAACTGAGTGCCCTCGAATTCGACTGTCAGAAAATCGCCGCGCGACAGAATGCTTCGAAGGCACAGCGCGATCTGTGCTGTGAACCGCTGCGCATAGCGGTCGTCGGTCTCCCACACCTGCGTCTTCTCCGCGCTTTCGTGGGTAAGGGAATGTTCTGCATTCATCGTGATGTCGTTGTTTTTACCGGACGGCCCGCCGGCTTCTAGTGCCGCGATCTTATCAGATTGATAAGAACGAAATAAGCGGAAATATTACTCATCCGCCTGATAAACACACAGCGTTTCCTCAGACTTCATCTTTTCCCCGATGCTATGATTTATCGTCCTAAATCACCGGTGTATTCATGGCTAAAAGGAGCGTCTTCGACGCCTATTTCCGCTTCCTGAATCTGGCGCAGACCGTACACGCAATGCCTTGCGTGCCGAAGCTCGACGCGTCGGAAGAACGCTTGCTCGAAGCACTCACGGCTTCATGGCATGCGGGCCACACGCTGACGGTCACGGAGACAATGGCGTTGTCGGTCGCGGGCGCGCCGGCCACCGTGCATCGAAAGCTGTCGGGTCTGAAGAAGCAAGGTCTCGTGTCCGTCGACGAATGCAGCGACGATCTGCGCATCAAAACCGTCTCGCCGACGCGCAAGGCGCTGGAATACTTCGAAAGGCTCGCGGCATGTCTCGAAGAAGCGAGGAAGCGTTGAGAGCGGTCCGAAGACGCCCTACCAAAGCGACACTCGGCAAACGTTATAATTCGTCGCTTTCCGCTGTAGTCAGGCAGTAAACTTTCCCGTTCGGGCCGATATCCCTCCGGAGAGCGGGGACGGCCGGCAGTGTCCGACAGCCTCGTAGCAATCGCAGGTGTTGTGCTGCACCCAGACTGCGATTGTCATGTCCTTCCCGCATTGCGAAGTCGTTCATCGCCGCCGTATTTTCACGGCGGCGCGTCTGCTATTCCTGAGCGCGCTTCTTTCTCCCGGCGTTTCGACCGCCGCTCGCGCCGATGAAAGCGATCCGGACGCGCAGCAGCAGCTCAAGCCGATCATCGTCAGTGCGCAAAAGCGGCCCGCGCCCGAGCAGCGCACGCCGATCGCCATGAGCGTCTATGGCAACGCCTTTCTCGACAGCACCGGCGTGAGCGACCTCAAAGCGCTCGCCACCGTCGCGCCCGATCTCAACTACGCGCAGGTGCAGACCGTGGTCCCCGTGCTGACGATTCGCGGCATCTCCAGCCGCGACACGACCGAGATCGGCGACCCGTCCGTGGTCGTCGTGACGGACGGCAGCTCGAACAATCGCCCGTACGCGCTGAGCGGCACGCTCTACGATCTCGACCACATCTCCGTGCTGCGCGGGCCGCAAGGCACGCTGTACGGGCGCAACGCGGTGGGCGGCATCGTCGATATCGTGACGGCGAAGCCATCGCGAACGCTGGAAGGTTACGCCTCCGTCGATCTCGGCAACTACGCGACGCGCAATCTGGAGGCGATGGTCAACGTCCCGGTGAACGACGTTCTGCAGTTTCGCGTGGCCGCCATCTCGCGCCGGCACGACGGCTATCTGAACAACGCGCCGCAAGCCAACGGCGACGACGAGAACACGCGCTCGGGGCGCCTGACCGTCGCGCTCCAGCCGACCTCGCATCTGCGCATGCTGTTCACCGCGCAACAGACCACGTTGCAGGGCGTGGGCCCGGTCTCGCTGGACATTCCCTACCTCTGCGATGCGAACGGTCATCTCTCGCACGACAAGCCGCCCTTCCCGGCCGATCCACGCACCTTCACCTATGCGACACCGCAATCGCAAAGCGTCGACGATACGAACCTCCGCTGGAACGTCGCCTATGACTTCGAGGGCGTCGATTTCAGCTATACGGGCAGCTACGACAACCTGACCTTTCGACATTCCGCCGACAGCAGCCCGAGTTTCCTCGAGCCGGTGTCGTACCGGCAGAACGAGTTTCCGAAGACGCTGAATCAGGAAGTGCGCGCAAGCTCGCTCGGCGATGGTCCGTGGTCATGGCAGGCGGGCGTGTCGTACTTTCGCGAGTCGTCGTCGCTGTATAGCGCGAACGAATCGCCGTTCGACGGCGGCGTCTATCAGCCCACGCTCGCGTTCGCGTACGGCATCCGCACGACATCCACGGCGGCTTTCGGCCAGTCGTCGTACCGGGTGACCGACAAGATCAGACTGACTGCGGGCCTGCGCGTGACGCGCGACGAAAAGAGCCGCGATGGCGAATACTTCTTCGCTAATTCGAACGAGCCGCCGTTCGTCTATACGCACGTGCCGCAGGACGACTGCGGTTCATGGTCGAAGCCGACCGTGCACCTCGCCGCCGAATACGCGCCCACCTCGGCGATGATGAACTACGTGCGCTACGACACCGGCTACAAGTCGGGCGGCTTTTCGTCGTCGGGATCGTATGCGCCCGAGACGCTGCAGGGCATCGAGATCGGCACGAAGTCGCTGTGGGATTCGCAGGGCGTGCAGATCAATGCGAGCGTCTTCGACTACGACTATTCGGGCCAGCAGATCGCGCAACTGGTGCCGTTCGCCGACGGGCGCGTGGGCACCAGGATCGTCAACGCGGGGCGCACGCACATCTATGGCGCGGACGCCGATATCCGGGCGCTGATCGATCCGGTCGGCCTGCTGACGTTGTCCGTGGCATGGCTGCACGCGCGCTTCACCGATTTCGTCGTCGACGACGGCAGCGGCCAGAACGTGCAGCTCGCCGGCAATGCGCCGCCGCAGAGCCCGGCGTTCACCGTCGGCCTCGGGCTCGAACATGCATGGATGATGGCGGCAGGGCCTATCGTCGGCCGTGTGGATGCGAAGTTCCAGAGCGGTCAGCACTTCACGATCTACAACTACGCCGACGACTATCAGAAGCCTTACCTGAGCGCCGATCTCTCGGCGACCTGGATACCGAATCGCAAGAACGTCGAGCTGATGGCGTATGTCCGCAACGTGACCAATCAGCGCGTCTTCACGGCCGCCGAGGAATATAGCTTCGACGACTCGTATCGCTACGCCTTCGCCGCGCCGCGCACATTCGGCGTGAAGGCCACATATTTCTGGTGACCGTCGAAGGCGTCGGGCTTCCTATCGAGGCGTCGGCGCATCCTGACGAATCAGCTCGCGACGCTTCAGTTCGGCCCAGAACTCCGCCGGTATTTCCGTCCGGAAGGTCTGCAGGTTGTCGTCGAGTTGCGCGACCGTGCGCACCCCCGGAATGTTCGTCGGAATCGCGGGATGCCCGAGGACGAATTGCAGCGCCGCGGCTTTGAGCGGGACCGCGTATTCCTCGCAGACCTGCTCCATCTTGCGCACTCGCGCCAGAATGTCCTCCGGCGCGGGCGCGTAGTTGTATTTCGCGCCGGGCACGGCGCCCGTGGCGAGAATGCCGCTGTTATAGCTGCCGCCGAGTATGACCGACACCTGCTGCTTTTCGCACAGCGGCAGAAAGCCGTCCAGTGCGTCCTGTTCGAGCAGCGTGTAGCGACCTGCCAGCAGCAGGCAATCGAAGTCCTGCCGCCGGATGGCTTCGTGCGCGACCTGCCATTCGTTGACACCGAGCCCCACCGCCTTCACCACACCCTCGTCACGAAGCTTGAGCAGCGCTTTCGACGCGCCCGCCATCGCGGCCTCGAACATCTCGGGCTGACGCTCGCCGTGGGTAAAGACATCGATGTCGTGAATCAACGCGATGTCGATGTGCTCCAGCGCCAGACGCTGCAGACTGTCCTCGATCGAGCGCATCGTGCCGTCGTAGCTGTAGTCGAAGTGCATCTCGAACGGCAATCCGTCCACCCAAGGCGCAAAGTCGATCCCGGCGCGCTTGCGCGGCTTGAGGATGCGCCCGACCTTGGTGGACAGCACGAACTGATCGCGCGGATACCATCGCAGACCGTACCCGCAGCGCGCTTCGCTCAGACCATGGCCGTACATCGGAGCGGTATCGAAGTAGCGCACGCCCGCGTCCCACGCGGCCTTGATCAACGCAGCCGAATCCTCTTCGCTGATCGGCCTGAAGATGTTGCCGATCGGCGCGGCGCCGAAGCCCATCACGGTCGTTTCGAGCCCGGAACGCGGCCATTTCCTTTTGGCGACTGGATTCATGTTCGTCTCCTTACTTGACTTTCGCGGCGGCGGCAAGCTTGCGCACGCCCTCTTTCGCGTCCTCGTTCGAGTTCATGAAGTTCGTCACGACATCGGTGATCGCGCCAGCGGTCACCGGAGACTGAAGTTCACCGAAAGCCAATGACGGAAAGAATCCGCCCGATTTGATCGTCGCCTGCTCGTCCGCGCGGGACTTCTTCGCGCAACTGTCGAACTTGTCCATCGGCACATCGAGCCTCACGGGAATCGAGCCCTTGTTGAGACTGAACTGTTCCTGAAACGCGGGCGACATGATGGTTTTGGCCATCGCGAGTTGTCCCGGCGTCGCGTCTTTCTTGCCGTTCTGCTGAAAGAACACGAATGCATCCGCCGTGTACGTGTAGGCATTCGACGTCCCGGGCGCAGGCGCGCAGATGAAATCGACATCCGCCTTCTTGTTGGCGTTGGCGAACTCGCCCTTCGCCCAGTCGCCCATGAACTGCATGCCGCCCGAACCGGAAATCACCATCGCGGTGGCGAGATTCCAGTCGCGGCCGTGATAGGCCTTGTCGAAGTAAGTCCGGATCTTCTGCACGGTCTCGAAGACCTGAATCATCTGCGGCGACGTCAGGGTCTTCTGATCGAGATCGATGAGCGCCTTGCGGTAAAAGTCCGTGCCTTGCGACAGCACGACCGTCTCCCAGATCGTCATGTCCTGCCACGGCTGACCGCCGTGCGCGACGGGCGTGATGCCCGCTGCGCGAAACTTGTCGGCGAGCGCGAAAAATTCCGGCCAGGTCGTGGGCGGCGCACCGCCCACCTTGTCGAGGTCCGCCTTGTTGATCCACAGCCAGTTGATCCGATGCACCGAGAACGGCGCCGCCACATAATGGCCGTCCGCCTTCATGGCGTTGTCGATCTGCGCGGGCATATGGCTCTTCCAGTCCGCCGCGGACTGGTCGATCGTCACCAGCACGCCCTGATCCGCCCAGTCGCGAATCAGCGGCCCCTTGATCTGCGCGGCGGACGGCGCATTGCCCGAGATCACCTGCGTCTTCAGCGCCGTCATCGCCGCCGTGCCTGATCCGCCCGCCACGGCGAAGTCCTTCCACTCGTAGCCCTGCTTGCTCATGTCGTCCTTGAGTACGCGGATGGCTTTGGATTCGCCGCCCGAAGTCCACCAGTGCAGGACCGAAACCTGTTCGGCGGCCAGCACCGCATGCGTGCCGGCGATGAACAGCGCGACGGCCGTCGCGGCCGACGTCAGTGAGTGTTTCATTGCAGTCTCCGATTTTTTCTTTATGGGTATTGCGACGCGACTCGCGCGCGCCGCTATTGTCAACGACAGATCTACAGATCAAGCCCGAGCTGCGCACGGCCGAGTGGCGTCAGATCATCGACGGTCGCGCGGCCGGTGAAATCGGTTTCGAAATGATCGGCCGGGAAGTCAGGCGGGCTCTCGCCCTCGAGAAAACTCGGCAACTGACGCTTCAGATACGCGTCATTCTTCGCGCACGCGGGAGCGGAGGCGATGTACATCACATTGCTGTAACCGGCGCCCTTGTGCTCGTCTTCGACCGCGTGGATCACATCGCTGTGCCAGAACACGGTGTCGCCCGCCTCCATCTTCGGAATGGACGACAGCGCTTCGAACAGCGGAGCGTGAAATTCCGGCTTGATCGAGAGCGCGCGTCCCGGCATGGCGCCGCACAGGTCGTCGTCGGCGACGTCGTCCTGAAGCGCGCGCAGGAGGATGTACACCATCGAACCGGCGATGGGCACGAGTTGCAGCGTGCCGTCGCCCGGGCCTTGCGGCGTCAGTGCGGTCCAGCCCTGGAACGTGCGGAACATCGAGCAGACGGCGGGCGATGCAATCTCTTCGACGTCGGGCCGGAACGCGGCATCGAACGGATCGTAGTCGCGCCAGTTGCCCGCGAACACATGGCGATACACCTTGCGGAAATTGCCTTCGATCCAGCGTTCGACCGAGCCGCCATCGCAATGCGCCGACAGGCCGAGCGACGCCGAGCCGGGCGGCCGGCGGCGCAGACGGTCGGCATAGACGGGCACGCGTTCCGGATCGAAGTGCACGCGCCCTTCGCTTTCGTTGCGCCAGAGCCTGTTGAGGAAGACGCGCGCGGCGGTCAGCGACTCCGACTGGCGCGCCAGCACTTGAGGCTTCGACCAGTACACGCCATAGATCTGCGGCTTGCTCGACGCCAGTTGCCCGAAGTATTTGTCTTCGGCGCGATTTTCGAGGCGCTTGTCGAGACGGTTCTGTTCGACGTAGTGCGCGATATCGTCGTCCCAGCGCCGCACCTGCTCGCGAGGAAAGACATGGCGGATCACGCATGCGCCGCGCGACTTCACGAGCGCGATCTGTTCGGCGCTCACGCGGCCTTCGGTGATGTCGGCGAACCGGATCTCGGGAATCACATTCTCGCCGCGGTCGCGCTGCGCGGCGATGCGCTTCGCTTCTTCGCCGATCGCCTTTTCGACTTCGGCGAAGACCTCACGGTAGTTCGGCAGCGCGGCGCGCAGTTCCTTTTTCGCCTGCCGGATCGCACCCGGCATGTCATCGATTTTCAGCGCCATGATCGTCTCCATGTGAATTTCTGTGCGGAAAGCATATGACGCCGACGCGATCGCCAGTGATACTATTCAGGCAATTCCTTTGCGCTTTCGGCCATGAAACCAGCTTACGAGCATGTCGAGTTCGGCGAGGACTGTTCGGTCCGGGTTTACCATCGGCGGCTTCCGCGTATAGCGCGGTGAAGTAATCCTTTCCTATTTCCGGGAACTAAATCTGCCAGACAGGTGCAAGACACAGTTTTTGAACATTTACTTCCCAATGCCCTGACGATTCTCCACGGGGGATGCGCCGGCACTGGAAACTAACGTTGCGAAAACTCTGCGGTTTGACGACTTCGAAAGTCGAAAGTGTTCACTCTGCAGGAATGTAGAGAAACGACTTGTTAAACGGCCGTGCGCTCGGCCGTCTCAATCCTGTCGTGACTAAAGGAAAATAGTTAGACGTTTCGGAATCTGAGCCGGGACCTTGATCGCTTCCAACTCGCCCCGGCCGTGCGACGAGATCCAAACCACTTCTTATTTTCAGTGATGAAAGCGGCTTACGAACACGTGGCTTTCGGCGAAAGCTGCTCGGTTAGAGTCTATAACCGAAGGCTTCCCCATATTCCGTTCGAACGACACTACCACCCGGAATACGAGTTGACCCTCACGATGAACAGTCAGGGCCGTCGCTATATCGGGGATTCCGTCGCGTTCTATGGTGACGATGATCTGGTGCTCGTTCCGCCCGACCTGCCCCACACATGGTCGTCGAATCAATCCATTAACGCTTCGCAGCCACAGGTGGCTGTCGTCATATGGTTCGGGGGCTCGTGGGCGCGACATCTCGCTGATCTATGCCCCGAGTTTTCCAGTCTGCATAGTCTCCTTCGACGTGCTGCGTGCGGACTGGCGTTCCACGAAGGAGCAGGCGCACTGATGCGTGCGCAGCTTGACCGACTCCTTTCGGAGAATGCGCGGGAAAGGCTGACAGCCGTGCTCGATGTTCTGGTCTGGTTGTCAGACTTCCCAGCCGAACCTCTGGCGTCACCGAGCGCTTTTGATGCCCGTGCCGGTGCAACATCGCGATATGTGCCTGATCAACTCGATCGTGTGCTGTCCTTGATCGACACGCAATTCGCTCATCCCTTGAAACTGCCGACTCTTGCGAAGGCAGCAGGAATGTCCGAACGAACACTGACGCGACGCTTCACACAGCACCTGGGTTTGAGCGTAGGAGAGTACATCACTCGCGTGCGAATCGGTCACGCGTGTCGCAGATTGACAGACACGGAGATGCCTGTCTCCGTGATCGCTGCTCGTTCGGGCTTTCCAAATCTGGCCAATTTCAATCGACAGTTCAAGGCGACGAAGCACATGACTCCTATCACCTATCGGCAGCAGTTCTTCGGCAAACAGGACAATACTTCTCCCTCGCTGAACGAGCGTCCGCCCTCTCTTGACGTGGCGCAGGCAGCGGTTGCACAACGCCGTCGAGCTTCCAACAATACCTAAGGTCGTTGCGACGGCTGGTGCCGCCTATCTTCACGCGGATACCGCCGCGCTCCGGCGAGACACGCACGTCGTTATCGGCCGGCGGATTCGCCATACTCGACATCGCGAGATAGGCCGGAGACCGTCGGCGATGTAGAGAACCCCGAGCCCTTGCGGCGCCAGCAAACCTTTGTGCGTGCCGGCTGCCAACTGCTCGGCACGTAGCACATCGACGAGCTTGCGTATCGCTCGAACCAGACGCTCTTCTGGTCCACCGACGACGCCATGCTCGCGCGTGCAGCACGCTATCTCGAACGCGGCTTCAACGAACTGAAGCTGCGCGTGGGTACGCGCGAAGAGCTGCGAGCACACGCTGACGGTCAACGGCGTAGCATGTCGGCGTGGTGCACGGCAGCGCGTTCGGCGTGGAGAACCATGTGCGGATCGCGTATGCTGTTCCGATGCCCACGCTGCGTGACGCGTGCCGACGCATCGAGACCGCGCGTGCGGCGTCGACACCCGCTGTCGCCGCGGCCTGAAGCGCTTAAGCACCAGACGGCATGCGCGCGACACGTGTGCCGTGTCGCGGGTTTTGCTTTTTATCGGATGGCCTTCCATGCTCTATCTCATCGAAGACGCTACCCCCGAGCCGGCTCAATTCGGCGCCCTTCCCGCGCTGTTCGCCCGGACTTTGAATGCCGAACTCCGCTGCGCCGGCGTGCATTTCGACGAACAGCGGTTTCCCGATGCGCATCAGCACGTCACAGCGGATGGACGGCTAGTCGCGAGCGGTCTGATCTGGCGCACGCGCACGGGCCTGCCCGATAGTGCCGAACCATGCCATGAGATTTTTGCGCTGGCGCGCACGCGCCATATCGTGCTCCTCGTGCAATCGTTCGATGCGTTTCCTACGCAATGCGCCGAAGACGTGGAGATGTTGCGCGTGGTTCATGAAGCCGATAGCGCACAGCTCGTCGAAGATGGCTCGGGCGTGGTCTTGCAAGCGCATCGGGATCGCTACGGCAGATGGCGATCCACGGAACAAGCCGCATCGCGCGCGAGCGGACCGTCCATGACGATTGCGCTGATAGGCCGTGAGTGCGACCAGCATCAGCAATACCCCGCGACGCTCGCCGCCCTCGGTGACGCCGCCGATGCGCTCGGCTTCGATCTCGACGTGCGCTTCATCGCGGCGCAGGACATCGACTGCGACAACGCAGAAACCTTGCTCGCCGATGCACACGGCATTCTTTTGCCGGGCGGCGCGGACATGGCGCGCGTGGCGGGACAGATCGAGGCCGCGCGTTTCGGCTGGCTGGCGTCGATTCCGGTCCTGGGTTTGTCTCTCGGCATGCAGTCAATGGCGACGGCCATCGCACGGCTCGCGTTGAAGAGCGATGAGATCGGCATGAAGGAAGCGCAGCCCGATGCGCGCGTCGCCAGCTTCGAGCCGATTCATGTTGGCGAGGATGGCGTGTTGTTGCATCGCTTGGGCTTGCGGCCGATAAGCCTGGTGCCGGGATCGCGTATCGCGGCCATGCTCGGCACGCAGGCGAGCATTCTCTGCAATCATCGCTACAGGCTCAATCCGGCGCTCGAAGCGCCGCTCGCGACGCTCGGCGTGACCGTCAGCGCGCACGATGAGAGCGGCTCGATCGCCGATGCCATCGAGGCCGATAAGCATCCGTTCTTTGCGGGCATGCAGGGGCATCCCGAACTGTCGTCGCGTGATGGCGCGCCGCATCCGTTGCTGATTGCGTTTCTGGAAGCGGCGGCGCGCCGTTCACAAGCGTAAGCGCCCGCTTCGAAAGCGGGCGCTTTACCCAAAAGCTCAAACTTGGCTGATCGCCGACGCGAACAACGCGACATCCGCACTCCCGCCCGATGCCGCGATCAACACACGCTTGCCGCGCAGCCGCGCTGATACACCGAGCACATCGCGGACTGTGGACGTGGTAAATGACAGCCTGTTCGAGTCTCCAGAAGCTATGCGGCCGGCGACAGACACGACCGGCCGTGTTGCGTGAGCTTGGAAGCGGCCTGTCGAAGCCTCCGACGAAACGTCGCGACGCGAGGCCGACGCGAGTGCGCGTTTATCGCGCCCCGGCGCCCCGCTTAACGGATCCGTCGAGCTGCGGCACGTCGATCGGCTTAACCTCGACGAGCGCGGTGCCGTCCTTCTTCATGCCCAGGTTGTCTGCCGTTTTAGGCGATACATCGACAATTCGATCCTTGACGTGAGGGCCGCGATCCCTGATCTGCACCACGTCGCTGTTGCCGTTCTCCAGATTCGTGACTCGGGCGCTGGTGCCGAGCGGAAGCGTCTTGCTCGCAGCCGCATTGGATTGCGGGTTCATCTTGGTCCCGTCCGACATTTTCTTCCGATAGAAGCTCCGGCTGTAGTACGACGCCTTGCCTCTGCGAGCCTTGCCTGACCGGTCGAGACCTCCGTCCCGCCCGGCCTTCGACGCCGAATGCTGATGAAGATGATTTGCGGACGCGTTCGTGTGCGCCGCCAACGCCGTGCTCAGGAAGCTTGAACAAATCAGACCTGCGAAGATGCGAAGCCATCCACGGCTCCGGCAATGCAGACAACTGCGGCGATACCATTTCATTGGCCATTCCTCCTTGACTGCCGGGACGCGGATTGATCGATAGCGGATGTGCGCTGTTCAGATCGAACGTAGCTGGCTGACATGGCTGATGCGCAATGCCGCTACGGGCCTAGCAGATACCGGACCGCTTCCGTCTGTTCATTCCGCGGCGTGACGTGTCTATGAACTCACGCGCGCAACAGTGTTGGGAATGACCTCGACGCGGCTTCGTCCCGCGTGTTTCGCGGTATAGAGCGCCTTGTCTGCGCGCGCCAGAACTTCTTCCGGACGCTCCCGGTTCCCGGCCTGCGTCACTCCGGCAGAAAATGCCACGGTGATGGGCGCTGCCTCGCAATGCGGGACTTCCACCGATGGAATTGTCGCGAGTATCCGTTCGAGGACCGCTTTCGCGTTTTCGGCGTTGGTTCCCGGGAGCAGGATCACGAACTCCTCTCCACCGAGGCGGCCCACCAGGTCCAGGCTGCGGACGCAAGACACACAATGCTTCGCGAAATGCCGGAGGACGACATCGCCGGTGTCATGCCCGAATGTGTCGTTGATCGATTTGAAGTGGTCGAGATCCAGCACGGCCACGCTGAAATCCATCGGTTCGCTATCCAGACTATTCAGAATGGCGCCGAGCCTCGATAAGGCGAAGCGGCGGTTCGGCACGCCCGTCAGGTCATCGATCCGACTAAGCAGCACTGCGCTGTCGCGCGCCGCCGCCAGCTCCTTCTCGGTTTGCTTGAGCGAAGTGATGTCGGCGCCGGTCAGGACGATCCAGCCATTCGGGAGAAGCGTTTCCGTACACCAGAACCACTTTCCGTCCATGAAGTCGACTGGAAACGAACGCTGACGCGATACAGGAGGGGACGGACGGCGCCTGAGTTGCGCGTCGGCGATGAACGGGGCGACGTCATCCGCCTCGATTCGTACACCCTTTCTGTCCCGAAAGCACGCGTGAATGATGCTCTCGAAGGTGGCGACCTCGCCAAGCTCCAGGTTGAACGCCCGTAAGAATCCGTCGTTCGCATAGCGCACGTGGTCGTGTTCGTCGTATACGCCGACGAATGCGTTGCCAACGGACCAGGCCTGCAGCAATGCAGAGCAGTCGCCCGCGACGCTCATCGAGGCGCATAGAGGGGCAATTTCAGGTGCGCTGGACATCGTGCTAAAAGGTCATCAACCGGCCGTCCTGTTGCAAACACGCCGCCCAGGCAGACGCCGTTGTCAATGGGTGGTCGCACAATGACTTAACGGCAGGTCGGCGAAATCCTTGAGCGCCGGCGAGTCGTCCGCGTGAAACAAGGCTGCCGCCGGCGCAGCGACGATTAAAGAATGACCCTCGCATGCCGTTATGCCCGATGAAGACCGCGTTACCGGATGCGCAATGAGACCGTCGCGCACGGCAACGCCTTTCGCGCCTCAAGAAGCCGCTGAATTGCCGGCATTCCGGAGACAGATGAAGTCGCTTTTCTCTCGCAAGAGAATTTCAAGAGCGCCCCCGCGAGACCTGATGGTCGGCCGAGACTGCCTAGACGATGTTTGCTCCACCCGATGTTTTGACCGGCGACGATCCGGAAATCGTCCAGTTGTACGGCTGTCGGCACGTACAGTACATGGCCGCGCTCCAGGCAGATGTGCGAAAGGCCGCGGGGCGCGTTGCCGATCAATTCCAGCGCAAGCTTCGCAAACTTCCGAGTCTGACGCGACTCGTCGACAGCCTGTCCGCACGCGAACTGGCGGAGTTCAAATCGGCTCAAGCACGCGAACTCGTTGCGCTTGCCTGTCCAGACCTGACGGAGCAGAGCCACGCTAGCGCAGCACGCGCGACCGGTCTGAGAAACGCCATTCTCGGCGTGAGCCGCGAGGAGATCGCTGACGGGTTCGGCTTGCTTCTGGCGTCGCTGCATGAAGAACTGAATACGCACAGGCACGCCGCCGCTTTTTGCACCCTGGGCCGGCGCATCGTACGCGAACTGACGCTCCAGTTTCAGGTCTATGCCGAGTTGCAAGGTTCGAGAAATGAGGTCCTCGCACAGGTGACGCATCTTGCGTGGACCGTCGACAGCTATACGGACCTGATCCACAGCGTCATGCGTATCATCGGCGCGCACGCGGAGGTGGCGGGCTGCTGTGTCGGGCGCCCTGATTCCGAAGGCTTCTTTCATTACGAGTCGGTGTTCGGGCCGCAGACGGAAGACTATATCAACGCTCTAGAAAAGGATGCGCGGCAGCGCATCTCGATCGGAGACCAGCCTCAGGGAAGAGGACCGACCGGGCGAGCGTGGACCAATCGGCGGATCGAGCAAAGCATCAATCTGGCGACCGATCCCGCCGTGGCAACGTGGCGAAGCCGCGCGCTCGCCGCCGGATTTCATTCAAGCGTGGCAATCCCGCTGTGCACGCCCGATGAAGAGCCACGAGCCGTGTTGGCGCTCTATCGCAAGCTGCCCGGAGGGCACTCGAACGAGCAGGTCGCCTTTGTGCAGCAGCTGCAATCCCTTTTGGCTTTCGCTCTTGAGCGTATCGAGGACAGGAACGGCCGCAGCAGCACCATCCCCTATGCAACAAGAAAGAAGTGGTCCGCATTGTTGCGCTCGGATTGCCTCGAAATGCATTACCAGCCGATTCTCGATCTGGAAACAGGCGCCATCTCGTCGGTGGAAGCGCTCGCCCGCCTGCGCGGCGGCGACGAACTCCTCACCCCCGGTCAACTCCTCCCCGCGTGCACGTCAGAGGATCTACTCGAACTCTTCATGCGGGGGCTCGAACAGGCGACAAGAAACGTTTCCCGATGGCGCGCTGCGGGGTTCGCGATCAAGGTCACGGTCAATCTGCCTCCTGTCGCCCTTGCCGACTCGCGGTATTTCGAGCACACACGTCAGACCCTGGAGGCGGCTTCATGCCCGCCTCATGCATTGATGCTCGAGATACTGGAGACAGAGGACGTCCCCGCCGGCGTCGAGATTCGTCGCGAGCTCGACAAATACAGGCGACTCGGGGTGGGACTCGCGCAGGACGATCTCGGCGCGGGATACAGCAGCCTCGCACGCCTGCGGGACTTGCCGTTCGATTGCATCAAGATTGATCGAGGCATCGTGTCGAGAGCCGACCAGGATCCGTGCGACATGCTCAAGTTCGCCAGTCAACTGATACGGCTCTCGCATTCCATGGGCAAAAGCGTCACTGTCGAAGGCATAGAGAATCCGGCGCTGCTCGAAGCCATGGCCATACTCGGTGCAGATCGCGTTCAGGGATTCGCGATCGCGCGACCCATGTCAGCCCGACAGCTCGACGCATGGCTCGCGTGCGCCGTGGTTCCCGCGCTGCCCGATCCGGCCCGCCCGTCCAGCCGGCTCGGCAAGCTAGCGCAACTGCTCATCTGGGAAGAGAGTCTGCGCATGCTGGCACTCGCCAAGTCGCAGACCCGCAGGCTATCGGCGAGAGGGCCTTTCTCGCGCCAGGTATCGACCACTTCGAAAGCCGACGATGTGGAAGATCTCATCGATCCGCTGTTGAAGGAACTGTCCAATAGCCTTCCGAACCTTGCCGACGACATTTCGCGAATGCAGCTCGTAACAGCTGTGATCCGTTATGGCGTCGAGAGCTGGCAGTATCTGAGAGCGCGTCGGAGGCTGGTGGATCGCATCGCTGATGGCGCGTGAGCGCGCGTCCGACGTGGCCGACTCGTGCCTGGTGCGGTCGACTTCCAGGCCTGCGCGGCCGCTCGCTTGCGCCGCGACTTCCCACTGGAGCTTCTTTGTCTCTTGAAGGACGCGGCGACCGCGTTATAACGCTTCGTGCGCCCTAACTCGTCTGGTCACGATTCAGATCGCCGCCTCCGTCCGCCAATGCATCAACCCGCTCAAAGATGGCGCCGCGAGGCGCCGGAGGATCAGCGATCGGCGCGTAGGCCAATTTGCGCGCTTCCTTCGCTCCGATTCCGAAGGCGCGCATGAGCGCGTACATGGACTGCTCGGCGTAGTCGACAGGCGCGTCGTCAGATAGCAGCGTGTCGATGCCGTACATGATCGAGCCGAGCGCAATATCACGCGCGACGACCACGTCCGCTACGTCGAAACGACCCGCATCCAGGGCCATCTGAAGATCGCGCATGAGATACTCGTCGAGCAAGCGGCCTCGCGAACCCCGCTTCGTGCCCACGCGCGTAATGAACGCGCCCCACAGCGGATAGCGTGCGGCCATTCCCATGTAGAGGCGCGAACCCACCACCACGCGCTGCGCCGGATCGTCGATGGCGCGCACGAGCGGGTCGATGACCGCGAGCACTTCGTCACTGCTTTCGCCTGCCACCGCCGACAGCAATTCCGCCGTCGTGCGGAAGTAGTTGTAAAACGTCCCGCGCGCGACGCCCGCCGCAGCGATGAAATCGTCGATCGTCGGCGCGTCCGCACCCTTCTCCGCAAAAACGCCCAGCGCGCTTTCGATCAGACGAATGCGCGTCTTCTCGCGTCGCAATGCGCCCACGCGGGTTCGATGATTCTCGATCGAATCTGTCTCTTCCATTGACTATCCCTTTGATCTGGCTTGATTTTAGCAGCGCATGCGGTCTGCGGGTTTGTCCTATGCCGATTCATATTGACGATATCGTCATTTTGCTTAGAATTTGAAATGACAATTTCGTCATTACGAGAATCACGCAACCCTGAGGCAGCTGCCTCGGGTGAACAGGAGGCAAATATGCGGTTCGTCAGTTTCGAAAAGAATGGCAAGGCAACCCTCGGCGTTCGCGATGGAGATCATGTGCGCGTAATCGGCGACGAGCCGCTGGAGTCGCTTCTCGCTCGCGGCGTCCGTCTCGATGAGTACGCGAAGACCCACGCGACGGAGGACAAAGTGCCGGCCGCTGGTCTGAAGTTTCTTCCGCCGCTGCAAAAGCCGCCGAAGATCGTTTGCGTGGGTCTGAACTACGCCGATCACACGAAGGAAAGCAAGTACGAACAACCCGATTACCCGACGCTTTTCCTGCGCGTCAACACCAGTCTCGTCGCGCACGAGCAGCCGATGATCCGTCCGGGCGTGACCGATTGCGAAGGGCTCGACTACGAAGGCGAGGTCGCGGTCGTGCTGGGCACGGGCGGCCGCCACATTGCCAAGGAAGACGCGCTCTCGCACGTCGCGGGTTATGCGCTCTTCAATGACGGCTCCGTGCGCGAATATCAGTTCAAGACGCCGCAGTGGACCGTCGGCAAGAATTTCGATGGCACGGGCGCGTTCGGTCCCGATCTCGTCACCGCCGACGAATTGCCCGCGGGCGCGAAAGGTCTGCTGCTGGAAACACGCCTGAACGGCGAAGTGGTTCAGTCGGCGAGCACCAGCGACATGGTCTTCGACGTCGCGACGCTCATCAGCGTGATCAGCGAAGCCATCACGCTCGAACCGGGCGACGTGATCGTATCCGGCACGCCATCGGGCATCGGCTGGGCCCGCACGCCGCGGCTTCTGATGAAGGCAGGCGACGTGTGCGAAGTGTCGGTCGAGAAGATCGGCACCCTGCGCAATGTCATCACCGACGAAGCAGCGCACTAATTCCTTATCCGCGGAGCCGGTCGCAGAGCCGGCGTTCATCGAACATGGAGACACGGTCATGAGCGACCCTGCCGTAGCATCCGCATGCGCGAGTGTTCACTCGATCGATCACTTCGCGCTCAACGTTCCCTCGCTCGCCGACGCCGAGCGCTTCTTCGGCGCGTTCGGTCTCGATGTGGCGGCGAAAACAGCAGAACTCGAATTGCGCGCAGCCGATGGTCATCGCTGGGCGCGCATCCTTCCCGCATCGGGAAAGTCACTCGCGTATCTTAGTTTCAACTGCTTCGAAGAGGACTTCGCGGCGATCCGCAATCAGGTGGCGGCGGCGGGTGCGGACCTGGTTGCCTCACCCGATCGAGGCTTCTGGTTCCGCGATCCTGACGGCAATCTGATCCAGGTCAAGATCGGCCCGAAGACGACGCCATTCGACAAGAAGCCGTGCGTCGTCGAATCGAGCAACGCGGATGAGCGCGGCGCGCACATCCGCTCGGAAGCGAAGACCGTGCGTCCGCGTCGTCTCTCTCACGTGTTGCTGTTCTCGCCAGACGTCCTCGGCGCGCTCGACTTCTACGGCAAGGCGCTCGGCCTGCGTTTGTCGGACAAATCGCTCGACATCATCGCGTTCACGCATGCGCCTCACGGCAGCGACCATCATCTGGTCGCGTTCGCCAAGAGCAGCGCGCGCGGCTGGCATCACGCGGCGTGGGACGTCGATAACGTGAATCTCGTGGGTCAGGGGGCGTCGCAGATGGCCGCTGCCGGTTTCACGAAGGGCTGGGGCACAGGCAGGCACGTGCTGGGCTCGAACTACTTCCACTACGTGCAAGACCCGTGGGGCTCGTTCTGCGAGTACTCCGCCGACATCGATTTCGTGTCGGCGGGCAAGACGTGGCCCGCCGGCGACTTCGCGCCGGAAGACTCGCTCTATCTATGGGGCCCGCCGGTCCCCGACGACTTCATCCATAACACCGAAGCCGGCGTCGCTTTCAAAGACTGACCGCTTCATACCCTTTGCATCGATTCCATGACTGCCGGTTCATCCGGCGTCAGGGCACAACTCGCTCTTTTTTCAGCAGGTGAACTGAAATGACAGATCAAAACATTCTCGACGTCGCGATTGTCGGATACGGACCGGTCGGGCAATCTCTTTCGATATTGCTCGGAGAACGCGGCTATGACGTTGCGGTTTTCGATCGCTGGCCTTCGCTGTATCCGCTTCCGCGCGCCGTTTTTCACGACCACGAGATTCGCCGCATCTTTCATGCGATGGATATCGGAGAGGACGTCGAGCGCATCTCGCAGCCGTCGGCGAAATATCAGTGGTTCAACGCGGACTGGAAGACGCTCGTCGAGATCGACTGGTCGGCGGAATCGATCAGCGACGGCCCGGTGGGCTACCTCTTCAATCAGCCATCGCTCGAAGCGCTGCTCGACAGGAAGGCGAAGTCGCTGGCGAATGTCTCCGTGCAACAAGGCTGGGAAGCCACCGCGCTGCGACAGTTGTCCGACTGCTGCGAACTGACGCTGCGTCGCGGCGTCATGAACGGCGCGAACTGGGAGCCGACCGGTGAGACGCAGACCGTGCACGCCCGCTACGTCGTCGGGGCCGACGGCGCGAACAGCTTCGTGCGCAAGTCGCAGCACATCGAGTTCGACGATCTGGGCTTCCAGGAAGACTGGCTGGTCATCGATCTGAAGCCGAACGATGGCGTGAAGCTCGACGTTCCCGACATCGGCCAGTGGTGCAACCCGGCCCGCCCGACGACGATGGTGCCGGGCGGCCCCGGCTACCGTCGCTGGGAGTTCATGCGTCTGCCGCATGAATCGATCGAAGACCTGCAGAAACCGGAGAAAGTGTGGGAACTGCTGTCGCCGTGGGTCACGCCGGAGAACGCGACGCTCGTGCGCCATGCCGTCTACAAGTTTCGTTCGCTGATCGCGAGAAACTGGCATAGCGGGCGCGTGGTGCTCGCGGGCGACGCGGCCCATCAGATGCCGCCGTTCATGGGCCAGGGCATGTGCTCCGGCATTCGGGACGCCTGGAATCTCGCCTGGCGTTTCGACCTGATCCTCAAGGGCATTTCATCGGACCGTCTGCTCGAAAGCTATACGCCCGAGCGTCGCCCGCAGGTGCGTGCGGTGATCGACGCATCTATCGCGATGGGACAGGTCGTTTGCATCTCCGACAAGGAAGAGGCGGCTCGACGCGACGAAGCGTATCTCGCCGGCGAAGTGCCCGCGCTCGCGCCGTTCCCGGGTCTTACCGAAGGCATGATCTGCAAAAACCCCGCGTTCGCCTGCGAGAGCGTGGCCGGCCTGCTGAGCGTACATGGTCAGGTCAGGAACCTCGGCGAAGCATCCCGCTACGACGAGGTGATGCCCAACGGCTTTCACGTGATCACACTCGATGCGCATCCGAACCAATATCTCGATGCGCAATGCAAGGCGGCTCTCGCTGCCATCGGCGGGCGTTCGATCGGCGTCACGACCGACGCGGGCAAAGCCGTCAAGGATCGCGTGCTGCTCGACGTCAGCGGCAAATACAAGCAGTTCTTCGATGAGCATGACGTCAAAGCGATCGTCGTGCGGCCCGACTTCTACATCTTCGGCGGAGTGAAGACGCTTCAGGATCTGCCGTCGTTGCTGAGCGATCTCGCGTCGCGGCTTCCGCTCGCCGAATCCATCGAAGCGGCCGTTTCCTGAACTCGAACGATAAAAACCGCTGGAGGAAACATGAGGAAGACACTATTGGCGCTGGTCGTGGCCTGCGCCTTCGCCACGCACGCTCACGCGCAAAGCAGCGTGACGCTGTTCGGCATTCTCGACGTTGGCGTGAGCTATGTGAGCAACGAAAACGGCAGCCACAACTTCAAAGCCGACGACTCGATCTGGACGCCAAGCATCTGGGGCATTCGTGGCGTCGAAGATCTGGGCGGAGGCTACAAGACCCTGTTCGAGCTTGCGTCGCAGTTCTCGGTGAACAGCGGCGCCGGAATCCCGGGACCCAACGCCGACTTCAACCGGCAGGCTTTCGTCGGCTTGTCGAAGGACGATGTCGGGCGCATCACGTTCGGCCAGCAATACAACCTGATGGCCGACTTCCTCTTCTTCCCGCCCGCGAAACTGGATGGCGCCTTCACCTATGGCGGCCTGTACAACATGCGGCAGGGGCCGTTCGCCGCGCTCGGCATTCCGCAGAATCCGACCGGCTCGTTCGACTTCGATCAGACCGGCGGTACGTCGCGGGTGTCGAATTCGGTCAAGATCGTGTCGGCTACCTTCGCAGGTTTGAGACTCGGCGCGCTGTACGGCTTCGGCAATACGCCAGGCTCGTTTTCCGCGAACAACACGATCGGTTTCGGCATGAACTATGCAATCGGCGGTTTCGGTATCGCGGCCGCTTACAACGAAACCAAGTACGCGGCGTT
>NZ_FCOA02000053.1 GCF_001544875.2 Caballeronia hypogeia | reverse complement strand
GGGTTCGTCTTGGCCAGGTTCGTCTGGCTGCTTTGGTAGACGATCGAATCGTCGACGATACCGTACAGCGTGACGCTACTTTGAGCGAATGCCGGCGTCGCGGCGGCCGCTGCATACGCGAGCACCACTGCGCTCAATGGCTTCAGTTGACGTTTCACCCTTGAAAACCCCTCATCGATTGTCGTTTGAATTGATGCGATGCCAGCGACCTGCCAGCGGCTACGAACGTACCCCGTCGCATCGGCGCAAAAGAGAAAGGGTTAACCATTGGGTACATGTCGACAGCCAACTGCAAGGCGATGTCGTCGCATCGACGGGCCCTTGCGGGATGGACTTCGGCGGGGAGGAGTGCGGGACGGATGCACGCGCCGGGCTGCGCGCGCATCAAAGAACGCAATAAAGAAAACTGATGGCGGCGTTAATGCTTTGAATTGACGCAGAGGCAGACGGGTCGCCGGCGATGCTCTCGCCGGGGCGGCGGAACCGCTCGCCGATCAGCAAATGAGATGCGACGGCAAAGCGCCGTCAGGGTCGCGCGGGGCGTTTGCGCGAAGTCTGCGAACGCTTGCGGTTCGCATCGGCGTAGTCATGGATCATGTCCGTCAGCGCGCGCAGTCCGGCAGGCACATGACGCCGTCCCGGATAGTAGAGGCACAGGCCGTCGAGCGGCGGCGTCCAGTCTTCGAGCACGCGCACGAGCGCGCCGTTCGCGAGATCGGCGCTCACGTTCCATTCGGTCAGATACGCGAGTCCGAGTCCCGCGCGCGCCGCCGCGAGCATGAGTCCCGGTTCGTCCAGCGTCAGCGCGCCGTCGCCGTCGATGCGCAACGCCTCGCCGTGGCGCTCGAATTCCCATTGATAGATCGACCCGCCCGGCATGCGGGAGCGGATGCAGCGGTGCGCCGCCAGATCCGCCGGCGTGCGCGGCGGCTTGTGCCGGGCGAAGTACTCCGGGCTGCCGACCACGGCAAAGCGCTGCCGGTCGCCGAACGGCACTGCGATCATGTCCTGCGGCACGGCTTCGATCAGACGGATACCCGCATCGAATCCCTCGACCACGATATCGACCAGCCGGCCTTCGGTGACGATGTCGAGCTTCATGTCGGCATAGCGTTGCAGGAATGCGATGAACACCGGCATCACCTGGCGCGCCGCGCCCGTCGATGTATTGATGCGCAGCGTGCCCGATGGCGTGTCGCGAAAACTGCCCGCCTGCTCGAGCGCATCGCGGATAGTGGAAAGGGCGGGCGCGACGTTCTGCACGAACTGCGCGCCCGCCTCCGAGAGCGACACGCTACGCGTCGTCCGGTTGAAAAGACGCACGCCAATGCGCGCTTCCAGCGCCGCGACCGCGTGACTGAGCGCGGAGGTCGAGATGCTCATTTCGCTCGCCGCCGCGCGAAAGCTGCGATGACGCGCGACGGCGAGAACCGCTTCGAGTTCGCTCAGTCCGGAAGTCTTCATTATCCCAGATCGTTCAACAGGTCATGCCGGATTGTACGGCTAGTCGAATCAATGCAAACGCCTTATCTTCGCTGCAAGACAACGACTCGTGAAGCGAATCATGCAGATCATCGACCACATCTATATCGACGGCGCCTTCGTCACGCCGCACGGCGACGAGTTTTTCGATCTCTTCAATCCCGCCACCGAACAGGTGATCGGCCGCGTGCGTCTGGCCGATGCCGAAGACGCGCGCCGCGCCATCGCGGCGGCCAGGCGCGCCTTTCCGGCGTTTTCGCGCACCGACAAGCGCGCGCGCATCGACATGCTGAAGCGCCTGCATGCGGCTGTCATCGCGAAGGAAGACGCGCTGTTCGAGGCGATCGTCGAGGAATACGGCGCGCCGGTGACGCGCGGGCGCTGGATGGCGCGGCACGCGGGCAACGTGCTGATCGAGGCGGCGAAGGTGCTCGAAGACTATGCATTCGTCCGCGAGGCCGGCACGGCCAAGGTCATAATGCAGCCGCTCGGCGTCGCCGGCCTGATCACGCCATGGAACAGCGACGCGGGCTTCATTTGCGGCAAGCTCGCGGCGGCGCTGGCGGCGGGCTGCACGGCCGTCATCAAGCCCAGCGAGATGAGCGCGATACAGACACGCGTGGTCACCGAAGCGCTGCACGAGGCCGGGCTTCCGCCGGGCGTGTTCAACATCGTCACGGGGCGCGGCGAGACGGTCGGCGCGGAGATCAGCGCGCATCCGGATGTAGCGAAGCTGTCGTTCACGGGCTCGACGCTCGTCGGCAAGACTATTCTGCGCAGCGCCGCCGAGACGCTGAAACGCGTGACGCTCGAACTCGGCGGCAAGTCGCCGATGATCGTGCTCGACGACGCGGATTTCGATGCAGCCGTGCCGCTCGCGCTCGACGCGGGTTTCATGAACAGCGGGCAGGCGTGCATCGCGGGCACGCGCATTCTGGTGCCGCAGGCGCGGCTCGCGGAGTTCGAGCAGAAGATCATGCGCGCGGTCGCGGGGATTCAGTCGGGCGATCCGCGCGATGCGCGCACGAGCATCGGGCCGATGGTCAGCCGCAGGCAATGGGAACGCGTTCAGCGCTACATTCGCGTCGGCATCGAGGAGGGCGCGCGGCTGATCGCGGGCGGCGCGGGGCGTCCGGACAACGTCAGCGCGGGCTGGTTCGTGCGTCCGACGATCTTCAGCGACGTGCGCAACGACATGACCATTGCGCGCGAGGAGATTTTCGGGCCGGTGCTGTCGATCATCGCGTATCGTGACACGGAAGACGCGATCGCCATCGCCAACGACACGTCCTACGGCCTGCAAGCTTACGTGTGCTCATCCGATACCGCGCGCGCAAGCGCCGTGGCCGCGCGCATCGAAGCGGGCCGCGTGCTCGTCAACACGCTCGCGCACGAGCCTGCGGCGCCGTTCGGCGGCTTCAAGCAATCCGGCATCGGGCGCGAGTACGGCGCGTTCGGCATCGAGGCGTTTCTCGAACCGAAGTCGCTGCTGGGCGCGGCCTGAGCGTGCGCTCGTTACCTGGATGCGGCGCGCGCCGCTTCCTCGCCGAGCAGAACCGGCAGCTCCAGCAACGTGCGATGCGCGCCGCCTTCATCGACCGCGCCCGCATAGGTCTGGCGCACCGTGGCCGCGATCGCATCGACGGCGTGGTTGTCGCCCGCCATCGTCACGTAGTAGCCGAGGTCCTTGAGCGCGTTCGACATGTGGAACGGCATGCCCGTCGGGTCGCCCTCGATGAGCGCGGGACGCAGCCGCTCCAGCGCCGCGCCGCCGCCGCCGCCCTTCGCGAGCACATCGACGAAGGTTTGCGCGTCGACGCCCGCGCGCTTTGCGCAGGCCGCGGCCTCGGAAATCAGCGCGATGGTTCCAAGCGACACGAAGTTGTGCAGCAGCTTCATGCTGTGCCCCGCGCCCAGCGCGCCTACGAGCGTCACGTTCTCCGCATACGTGCGCAACAGCGGCTCGATCCGCGCGAACAGTTCGGCTGAAGCGCCGACCAGCAGGTTCAGACGCCCTTCGTGCGCTTCCTTCGCGGTACGGGTCATCGGCGCATCGACGAACAGGCCGCCCGCCTCGCGCACGAGTCCCGCCATGCGCACGGTCGACGCGGGCACGGCCGTCGAGCAGTCGATCACGATGCTGCCCGGCT
The DNA here is from genome assembly GCF_001544875.2 of Caballeronia hypogeia. GTDB lineage: Bacteria > Pseudomonadota > Gammaproteobacteria > Burkholderiales > Burkholderiaceae > Caballeronia > Caballeronia hypogeia. The sequence goes on along the minus strand of NZ_FCOA02000053.1, from coordinate 28,066 downwards.
GCAGGCCCGCCAGCACGCCATCGGGCGCGGTGAGCACGGCTTCGACTTCGGGCGAGCCGGTCACGCACAGAATGATGATCTCCGACTCGAGCGCGAGCGCCGCGCCGTTCGCGACCGTCTTCACGCCGCCGGCGAGCAGTTCGTCGAGCGGCTGGTTGCCGGGATGCTCGACCACCGTCAGCGGATAGCCGTGTTTCATCACGTTGCGCGCGATGCCGTGGCCCATCAGGCCGATGCCGATCATGCCGATTCGTTGCTTCATGCGTTGTCTCTACGTGTTGTCGGGTTCGATTAAAAAGGCTTAACGGTTCACGAGCCGTCGTGGCAGCAGCATCGTCAGCACGATGCCGAGCACGAGGCAGCCGACCATCGAAAAGATCGGCAGCGTCATGCCGCCGGAGGCTTGCTTCAGAAAGCCGACCGCATACGGTCCGAAGAAGCCGCCGAGATTGCCGAACGCGCTGATCCAGGCAATGCCGACCGCCGCCGCGGCCTGCCCGAGCACGGCCGTGGGCATGCTCCAGAAGAGCGGCGGAAACGACAGCAGGCCTGCATTGGCGATGCACAGCGCGAACATGCCGAGCCACAGATTGTCATGCCAGAGCACCGACAGCGACAAGCCGACCGCGCCCATGAGCAGCAGGGCCGCGACGTGCATGCGCCGCTCGCCGCGCCGGTCCGCGCTGCGGCCGAACCACACCATCACGACCACCGCAACCGCGTTGGGCAGCGCCGCCAGCGCGCCGATCGCGAAGTCGCCGGAGATGCCCATCGACTTGATCATGGTCGGGGCCCAGAAGGTGTAGCCGTAGATAGCGAACACATCGAGGAAGTAGATGAAGCAGAACGCCCACACGAGCCAGCTCGACAACAGACCCTTGTGATTCGATTCGGCCGTCACCGCGCGATCCTCGGCCAGCACGCGGGTGAGAAACGCGCGATCCGCTTCGCTGTAGCGCGGGCTTTTCGTCACGTCGTCGTCGAGTCCCTTCCAGGTGTAGACGGCGGCGAGAAACGCCGGCAGCGACTCGACGATGAAGATCCACTTCCAGCCGGGCAACTGCATCAGGCCGTCGAAGTACTGCATGATGAAGCCGGTCAGAGGCGAGCCGATCAGGCCCGCGAGCGCGAGCGCCGCATAGAACATGCTGAGGATGCGCGCGCGACGGTTGCGTGGAAACGACTGGCCGATATAGAAAACGATCGCCGGAATGAAGCCCGCCTCCGCGACGCCGAGCAGGCAGCGCATCACGTAGAACTGCATCGGCGTGGAGACGAAGGCCGTCAGCCCGGAGACGATGCCCCATGAAAGGATGATGCGTGTGATCCAGCGCCGCGCGCCCACGCGCTGCAGGATCATGTTGCTGGGCACTTCGAAAATCACGTAGCCGAGAAAGAAGATGCCCGCGCCGAAGCCGAACACGGCATCGGAGAAGCCGAGCTGCTGCGCCATCTGCAGCTTCGCGAAACTCACGTTCACGCGATCGATGTAGGACGTGATGTACGCGAACATCAGAATGGGCAGAATATGCAGCGCGAGGCGCCGGAAGATCCGGTCGGCGGTGGCCGCGTCCTGCGATGAGGCGGGCGATGCCGCGCCGCCCGTCATGCTGGCATCGATTTCCACGTCTGTCTCCGTCTATGTTTTTTGAGCCCCTGCTCGCGCGAGACGCGGCGGGACAGAAGAAATGTAGCGGCTGCTGCGCACAGGTGATATGCGAAATCGCCGAAGCGGGCTTTCGAATACTTCGAACACGCGCTGCACGACGCGGCGCGCGCGATGACTAGGGTTTTCCTGTATCCGGGCGCGACGCAGCTAACGAAAGCGGATGCCATACTGCGCGGCATGATCTTTGTCGGAGCATCCGGTTTTGTTCGATCTCACGTCGCTGGCTCTCTTTCTGCGCGCTGTCGAAATGGGCAGCCTGTCCAAGGCGGCGCAGCAATCGCACATGTCGTTATCGACCGCGAGCCGGCGCATCGCGCTACTCGAACATCATTTTCGCGTGGGGCTGCTGAACCGTACGTCGGCGGGCGTCGAGCCCACCCCGGCGGGCGAAGCGCTCGCGCGCCACGCCACCGAGCTCCTGCTCAAGACCGACGCGATCTATAGCGAGCTGTCCGACTACACCAAAGGATCGGTCGGCCGCGTGCGCGTGTTCGCCAACATCTCCGCGATCAGCCAGGATTTGCCCGATCATCTGCGCGCGTTCTCGCAGCGCTATCAGGACATCAAGCTGCATATCAGCGAATTGCGCAGCATGGATATTCTTCAGGCGCTGCGCGAGGGCCGCGCGGACGTCGGCGTCGTGACCTCGCAGGTCGGCATGGAAGGCATACGGCTCGCGCCGTATTGCGCGGACCGGATCAGCGTCGTGGTGCCCGAGGATCACGTGCTGCAAGGCGAGCAGGTCGACTTCGGCGCGCTGCTCGAACACGATATCGTCGGCCTCGACGACAAGGCCGAAGTCACGCGCATGCTCGTCAAGGAAGCCGCGCTCGCGGGCCGCACCATCCGCTTTCGCGTGCAGGTGCAGAGCTTCGAGGCGATGTGCCGGCTGATCGCGGCGGGGCAGGGCATCGGCGTGCTGCCGGAAGGCGCGGTGCGGCTGTTCCGCGAACCCATGCATTTGCGCTTCATCCGCCTGACCAATCCGTGGGCCGAGCGCGTGATGTCGGTGGGGATTCGTGAGGGCGCGGCGGCCTTGCCCGCGCGCAAGCTGTTCGATTTTCTGAGCGCGTACGCGCCGGCGAGTCTGGTCGCCCCGGGAAACAAACCCTGAGCCTTGCGGATATTCGAAGACTCCCGTTTCCGGATTCGCACTTCCTTCGCGCACAGGCGTCCGCTAGATTGCCCTCTGAACAGTCCGATGCCCGGGCGCACGCGCGTCCGCATGGCGAAAGAGACGATGGAGACAAGCCAGCCTTCGACGCGCCTGCTCGGCGCCCGATGCCTCCTGCGCGCTTTCGCCCGGCAATCCCGTGTCGAACATCAGGAGACTTCATGGCAACAACGCATAATATCGCCGTCATTCCGGGCGACGGCATCGGCCGCGAAGTGATGGTCGAAGGCTTGCGCGTGCTGAAGGCCGTCGCCGCGCGCTATGACATCGCGCTGCATTTCGACGAGTTCGCCTCGTGGTGCACCGAGCATTACGTGCAGCACGGCACCATGATGCCCGCCGACTGGGACAAGCAGGTTGGCAAACACGACGCGATCTTCTTCGGCGCGGTCGGCGCGCCCGACATCGTGCCGGACCACACGGCTGTGTGGGAATCGATCATCAAGATTCGCCGCGAGTTCGATCAATACGTGAACCTGCGCCCGGTGCGCCTGATGCCCGGCGTGCCTTCGCCGCTCGCGAACCGCAAGCCCGGCGAGATCGACTTTCTGGTGGTGCGCGAGAACACCGAGGGTGAATATTCGTCGGTCGGCGGACGCATGTTCGAAGGCACCGAACGCGAGTTCGCGACGCAGCAGGCCGTGTTCACGCGCACGGGCGTCGATCGCATTCTCGACTTCGCGTTTCAGCTCGCGCAGAGCCGACCGAAGAAGCAGCTGACCGCCGCGACCAAATCCAACGGCATCTCGATCACGATGCCGTACTGGGACGAACGTCTGGCCGAAGCGTCGAAGCGCTATCCGGATATCGCGACGAACAAGTTTCACATCGACATTCTGTGCGCGCATTTCGTGCAGCATCCGGATCGTTTCGATGTGGTCGTCGCGTCCAATCTGTTCGGCGACATCCTGTCGGACCTCGGGCCGGCGTGCACCGGCACCATCGGCATCGCGCCTTCTGCGAACCTGAATCCTGAGCGGCGCTTCCCGTCGCTGTTCGAACCCGTGCATGGCTCGGCGCCCGATATCGCGGGCAAGGGCATCGCCAATCCTATCGGGCAGATCTGGTCGGCGGCGCTGATGCTGCAGCATCTCGGACGCGGCGAGGCGCGCTACGAAGCGGCGGCGAAGAGCATCGTGTCGGCCATCGAAAGCGTGCTCGAAAACGGGCCGCGCACGCCGGACATGGGCGGCAAGTCCAACACCATCGAAGTCGGCACGGCGATCGCGCAGGCCGTCAACGAACACGCAATCACGGAGTAAGCATGGAATATCGTCACTTCATCGGCAACGCCTGGAAGGCGGCGGACAACGGCGAATCGCTCGATGTCATCGACCCGAGCACCGGCGAGCCGTTCGCGGCCATCGCACGCGGCAACGCCGCCGATATCGACTTGGCCGTTTGCGCCGCTCAGGGCGCGATGGGCGAGGCGCTCGACGGCCCGTGGGCGAAGCTCTCGCCGGTCGAGCGTTCGAACCTGCTGTTCGCGTACGCGAAGGCCGTGCTCGATCACGCCGACGAGCTCGCGCAGCTCGAAGCGCGCGACACCGGCAAGGCGCTCAAGACCGCGCGCACGGATGCCGCCGTGCTCGCGCGCTATCTGCAGTACTACGCCGGCTGCGTCGACAAGCTGCATGGCGAGACGCTGCCCTACACGACCGGCTTCACCGTGCTGACGGTGCGCGAGCCGATTGGCGTGACCGGGCACATCATCCCGTGGAATTACCCGATGCAGATCTACGGGCGCAGCGTCGGCGCTTCGCTGGCGGCGGGCAACGCGTGCGTCGTGAAGCCGGCGGAAGACGCCAGCCTGTCGATTCTGCGGCTCGCGGAAATCGCCGCCGAAACTGGCTTTCCGGCAGGCGCGATCAACGTGGTCACGGGGCTCGGCGGCGAGGCGGGCGCGGCGTTGTCGGCCAATGAAGGCATCCGCCATATCTCGTTCACCGGCTCGACTGCGACCGGCGCACTGGTCGGACGCACGGCGGCGGAGCGTCATTGTCCGAGCGTGCTCGAACTCGGCGGCAAGTCGCCGCAACTCGTGTTCGACGACGCCGATCTCGACGAAGCCCTGCCCGTGATCCTCAACGCGATCATCCAGAACGCGGGGCAGACGTGTTCGGCGGGCAGCCGTCTGCTGGTTCAGCGCGGCATCTACGAGACGGTGATCGAGCGTCTGTCGGCGCGCTTCGAGGCGATGCGCACCGGTCCTTCGTCGATGGACCTCGACATGGGTCCGCTCGTCAACAAGAAGCAGCAGACGCGCGTGCGCGCGATGGTCGAAGACGCGGAAGCGCAAGGCATTCGCGTGGCGGCGCGCGGCAAGATCGCGGTGGAGGCATCGCGCAACGGTTACTTCCAGGAAGCCGTGCTGTTTCGCGACGTGCCGCCGCAAAGCCGTCTCGCACAGGAAGAAGTCTTCGGTCCGGTGCTCGCCGTCATGCCTTTCGACGACGAAGCCGAAGCCGTGAAGCTCGCCAACGGCACGAACTACGGCCTCGTCGCGGGCGTGTGGACGCGCGATGGCTCACGCGGCCTGCGCCTCGCTCGCAAGCTGCAGGCGGGGCAGGTGTTCGTCAACAACTACGGCGCGGGCGGGGGCGTCGAGTTGCCGTTCGGCGGCGTGAAGGCGAGCGGCCACGGACGCGAGAAGGGCTTCGAGGCGCTGTACGGCTTCACGAGCCTGAAGACCATCGCGGTCAAACACGGCTGAGCGGCGCGCGGCATCCCATCATGGCGACGCTCAATATCATCGGCGCGGGAAGGGTCGGCGCGACGCTCGGCAATCTGATCGTCGCGAACCGCGTGCTCGAAATCGGCGACGTGTGCGACCGCGACGCCGCGCATGCCGCGCAAGCCGTGGACTTCATCGGCGCGGGGAGCGCGACCGGCGATATCGCCGCGATGCGTCCCGCCGATATCTGGCTCCTGTCGGTGCCCGACATGCGCATCGCGGACGTGGCGGATGCGCTCGCAAAACTTCGCAAAGACGACGCGCCTTCGATCGCCGTGCATTGCAGCGGCGCGCTCGACACCGACACGCTCGCGTCCCTGCGCGCAATCGGCTGGAGCGTGGCGAGCGCGCATCCGATGCTGAGCTTCGCCAATCCCGGCACCGCGGTGTTTCAGTTCGAAGGCACGCCGTGCGGCTTCGAAGGCGATCCGTCCGCGCGCGCCGCGTGGAGCGGGATTCTGGAGGCCATCGGCGCGCGCTGCTTCGATATCGAGCCGGGCAGCAAGGCGCTGTATCACGCGGCGGCGGTGGTGGCGTCGAACTTCCTGCCGGTGCTCGCGGCCATGTCGGTCGAGATGTGGCAGGCAGCGGGCATACCGCCGCCGCTCATCGAGGACATGATGCACACGCTGTCGCGCAATGCAGTGGCGAACGTCGTCTCGCTCGGTCCGAAGGACGCGTTGACCGGACCCGCCGCGCGCGGCGACCGCGCGGTGGTCGAAGCGCAATCGCAGGCGATGGGTGCGTGGGATGCGGTATCGCGCGAAGCCTACGACGCGCTCTCGACGCTCGCCGCGCGCCTTGCCAGCACGGGCAAGGTGCGCGACGCGTGATGCGCTCAATCGACGACGCGTTGTCGATTGCGGATCTGCGCGAACTCGCGCGGCGCAGCTTGCCGCGCTTCGTGTTCGAGTTCATCGACGGCGGCGCGGAAGACGAGATCACGCTCGCGGCAAATCGTAGCGCGTTCGAGCGCGTCGCCCTCGTGCCGCGCGTGCTGAACGACGTCTCCATGCCCGATCTTTCGACGCCGCTGCTCGGCGCGCGCAGCAACGCGCCGCTCCTGATCGCGCCGATGGGCTCGTGCACGCTCGCGCGTCCCGGCGCGGACCTGATGCTCGCACAGGCCGCCGCGGCGCGCGGCATTCCCTACGTGCAATCGACGATGTCGACGACCGCGCTCGAAACCATCGCGCGCCACGCCGACGGACGCCGCTGGTTCCAGCTCTACACGCTGAAGGACCGCGACTTCACGCGCAAGCTGATCGACCGCGTGCGCGGCGCGGACTTCGAAGCGCTCGTCGTGACGGTCGATCTGGCTGTGGGCGGCAAGCGCGAGCGCGATCTGCGCAATGGCATCGCGATTCCGCTGAAGCCGCGCGTCTCGCACGTGCTCGACGCCATGCGTCATCCCGGCTGGGCGCTGCGTTACCTGCGCCAAGGCTCGCCGCAATTCGAGAACGTGCGCGATCTCGATCCGGGCGAGGGCGCGGGACTGACCATCGCACACAAGGTCGGCACGATGCTCGATGCCGCGTTTTCGTTCGATCATCTCGCGCGTCTGCGCGATCAGTGGGGCGGGCGCATCGTCGTGAAGGGCGTGCAGCATCCTGCCGACGCGGGCCGGCTTGCGCGGCTCGGCATCGATGCGATCTGGGTATCCAATCACGGCGGACGGCAACTCGACGGCGCGCAATCGAGCCTCGAATCGCTGGACGCGGTGCGGCGCGCGCTCGGGGCCGAGGTCGAGCTGATCATCGACTCGGGCGTGCGACGCGGCGTCGATATCCTCAAGGCGGTGGCCCTCGGCGCGCGGGCCGCGGGCGTCGCGCGTCCGGTGCTGTTCGGCGCGGCCGTGGCCGGCGCGGCGGGCGCGTTGCGCGCGATCGATATCCTGCTCGACGAAGCGAAACGCGCGATGGCGCTCTGCGGCACGCCGAACGTCGATGCGATTCGCGCGGGCGATGTCATCGCGTCATCGAGTCACATTGCGCCGAAAACATAGACTCAATGTCGCCCGAAGGATTGGGCGACATGCCGCACGCCGATATCGTTGTCTCCACGCGGTCGCATCGGGCAAGACCGCGTCCAGGAGACAACCAACATGTCGACCCCCAACGTCGCGCCGCTCACCTTTCAGCGCGCGCCCACGCTCCCCCGCAGCTGCACGTTCGACCGCCACGACTGGGAAATCCTGAGCCAGTACTGGCATCCGGTCGCGTTCGCCGCGGATATCGCGGACAAGCCCTTTCGCGCGACCTTGCTCGACGAAGCGCTCGTCGTGTTCCGCTCGAACGGCACGCTCGTCGCCGCGCGCGATGTGTGTCCGCATCGCGGCGCGCCGCTGAGTCAGGGCTGGGTCGAGGACGGCAACCTCGTGTGTCCTTATCACGGTCTCGCGTATGGCGGCGACGGCAAGTGCAAACACATTCCATCGCAGGAAGGCGGGCCGATTCCGGAACGTTTGTGTCTGACGACGTATGCGGCGCAGGAAGCCTACGGCCTCGTCTGGGTCTCGCTCGGCGGCGGCGCGCAGCCGTTGCCCGACTTCCCCGCTTGGAACACCGAAGGCTTTCAGCAGATCCTGCCGCCTTCCATCGACATCAAGGCCTCGGCGGGACGTCAGACGGAAGGCTTCATCGATGTCGCGCACTTCGCGTGGATTCATCACCACAGCTTCGCGGACCGGCGCAATCCGGTGGTGCCGAATTACACCGTCGAGCGCCGCGCCAACGGCATGCGCGCGGAGTACGTGAGCAGCGTGAGCAACTTCCCGAAGTCGATGCAGCATCGCGCGCCCGAAGGCTTCCTGTGGCGGCGCATCTTCGAAGTCGACGTGCCGTTCTTCGCGCGCCTCACCGTGCATTTCCCCGAAGGCGGGCGGCTCGCGATCCTCAACGCGGCGAGCCCGGTGTCCGCGCGCGAAACGCGCCTGTTCGTGCCGATCGCGCGCAACTTCGACAAGGACCTGCCGCTCGACGACGTCTACGCGTTCAACCGCCAGGTGTTCGAGGAAGATCGGGCGATCGTCGAGTTGCAATGTCCCGAGGACTTGCCGATCGACCGCGCCGCGGAAGCGCCGATTCTCGCCGACCGCTCGTCGGGCGCGTATCGACGCGCGCTCGCGGAGATCGGTCTCGGCCAGCACTACGTGCGCTGAAAAACGCGCAAGGAGACATCGACATGAAAATCTGGGAATGCGTGATCTGCGGCTTTCGTTACGACGAAGCGCAAGGCTTGCCCGATGAAGGCATCGCGGCCGGCACGCGCTGGGAAGACGTGCCCGGCGACTGGCTTTGCCCCGATTGCGGCACCGGCAAGCAGGACTTCGACATGCAGGTGGTGACGGCATGAATACGAACGACACCAACCGCGTGATCATCATCGGCACGGGCATGGCCGGTTACACGGTCGCGCGCGAGCTGCGCAAGCTCGACAAGAACGTGCCCATCGTGCTCGTCAGCGAGGATTCGGGCGACTTCTATTCGAAGCCGACGCTCTCCAATGCGCTCGCGATGAACAAGGCGCCGCAAGAGCTGGTCACCTTCGACGCCGGCGCGATGCGCGCGCAACTGAACGCGGGCATCATCGCGCATCGGAAGGTGGAGCGCATTGCCATCGATACGCACGAAGTCTTCGTCAACGGCGCCGCGCTGCGTTACGGCAAGCTGGTGCTCGCGCTGGGTGCGGACGCGCGCCGCATTCCGCTCGCGGGCGATGCGGCGGATGACGTGCTCTCCGTGAATTCGCTCGACGATTACGCGCGCTTCCGGGCGCGGCTCGATGGCGCGAAGTCGGTCGCGCTGCTCGGCGCGGGTCTGATCGGCTGCGAGTTCGCCAACGATCTCGCGCTCGGAGGTTACGACGTGACGCTGATCGATCCGGCCGCCACGCCGCTCTCGCGCTTGCTTCCCGCGCTGGCGGGCGACGCCTATGCGCGCGCGCTCGACAGGCATGGCATTCGCCTGCGCCTCGGTCAGCCGGTTGCGGCGGTGGACAAGCGCGATCCCGGCTATGACGTGACGCTCGGCAACGGCGATGTGATCGCGGCCGGTGTCGTGCTGTCGGCGATCGGCCTCGCGCCGCGCGTGGCCCTGGCGGCGCAGTCGGGTATCGATGTCGATGTCGGCATTCGCACCGATGGGTTCTGCCGCACGAGCGCCGCCGATATCTATGCGCTCGGCGATTGCGCCGCGATCGACGGCAAAGTGCAACCCTACGTTCTGCCGATCATGCACGCGGCCCGCGCGCTCGCGCGCACGCTCGCCGGAGAACCTGCGCGCGTGAAGTTTCCGGTCATGCCGATCACGGTGAAATCGCCCGCATCGCCTGCCGTGATCGTGCCGCCCGGCGAAGCCGGCGCGTGGCGCTTCGCCCCTGCGGGCGACGATCCATGCGATGGCCTTTCGGCGTTGTGCGAGCACGCGGTCGACAAACGCGCGCTCGGCTTCGCATTGCTCGGCACGGCGACGCAAGGCAAGGCGGCGCTCATCAAGGCCATGTCCACGGGATGCTTCTGAGCACTTCACATCGATACAACCATAACGACGCAGCTTGCCTCTGACCGACCAGCGTCGCGCGCGCCGACGACACGTTGAGATTGCCTGTCGCTTCGTGATTGTCGAATGCACGCATTGACGACGCCGCGCTTCGCACGCGGCGTCTTTTTGCTTTCAGCGCGCAGGCAGCGTGTTGTCAGCGCGTCTCGCTGACGAGCGTGCGCGCGACGTTGGCCACTAGCTGACGCAGCCAGCGCGCCGCGGCGCTGCGATGCGTTCTCTCATGCCAGAGCTGGTAATACGTGAGCGCGCTCGCGCCGCCCGGAATCGGCTCGATACGCAAGGGCAACAGGCGCGCATAGTGCGAGGCGAGCGCGCGCGTCGTCGTGAACAGCAGATCGGAGCGCACGAGCACATACGGCGCCATGCCGAAGTAGGGCAGCGTGGTCGTGACCGTGCGCGTCAATCCGTTGCGCGCGAGCTCCGTGTCAATGGTGCCCCACGCGGTCGTGTTATAGGTCGTCACGGCCAGATGCTCGGCCTGTTCATAGGCATCGCGCGTGAGTGCGCCCGCGCGGATCGGGTGCGCCGCGCGCATCAGGCAGACGAGTTCGTCCTGACATAGCGGCTGCAGATGCAGATGCTCCGGCGGCGTTCGCCAGTTGCCGATGACGAGATCGAGCAGACCCGTTTCGAGGCCGTTCTCGTAGCCGCCATCGACCATCATCAGATGCTTGAATTCGAGCTTGGCGAGCGGCGCGGCCTGATGGAACGCATCGATCACGGCGGGCACGAAGAACACGTCGAGATAATCCGGCGAGCCGATGCGAAACGTGCGCGTGCTCGCCACCGGATCGAAACTCGTGTTCGGATGCAGGATCGCGTCGATGCTGCTCAATGCCTGCGCGGCCGGCTCGATCAGCGTGAGCGCGTGGCTGGTCGGCACCATGCGGCTGCCGCTGCGCACCAGCAGAGGGTCGCCCGTGATCTCGCGCAGCCGGCGCAGCGCGATGCTCACCGTCGGCTGGGATTGCCCAAGCAGGCTTGCGGCGCGCGACACGCTCGACTCGGTGAGAAGCGTATGCAGCACGCGGATCATGTGCGAATCGATGCTGTCCCTGGACATCGTGCGGCTGGACCTCTGGCGTGGGGAATGGCGCGCGCGGGCGATCTTGTATGTGTATTGGCCCTGCGTGATCTTTATATCCGTTCGCGGAATATACGTACAGATATAACGATGGTCAACGCAGGGCCTTTACCGATGATGCTGCCGGGCCTTACGCCGCCTGATTCATGGCCGCGCGATTATGGCGGGCATGGGCGCGGCGTTATGTGCTGGCGAAGTCGGTCGACGCCGACAAAGCCTTCCACGTCTGAGTTTCTTCCGCGACATAAGCGTTCTTCTCCGCGATGGCCTTCAACGTGTCGGTGCCGAGCGGCAGGCGCAGCGGCGGCGTTTGCGCATCGGCGAGCGCGAGAAGCGCGGTGGCGAGCTTCGCGGGATCGCCCGGCTGATTGTGGTTCATGTTCACCGCCAGGCGCCGCACGTGACCCGAGGTTTCGTCGTAATCGCCGATGATCTCCTGTCCCACGACGAGCGACGACGCATCGAGAAAGTCCGTGCGGAAATAGCCCGGCTCGACCACGGTCGCATGAATGCCGAGCGGCTTCAACTCCGCGTGCAGCGCCTCGGTGATGCCTTCGACGGCGAACTTCGTCGAGCAGTACACGCCGAACCCCGCCGCCGAGCGATAGCCGCCCACCGAAGACATGTTCATCACGTGACCGCTGCGCTGGCGACGCATGACGGACAGCACGGCGCGCGTCACGTTGAGCAGGCCGAAGACGTTGGTGTCGTACATGCGGCGCACGTCGGCGTCGCTGGATTCTTCTATGGCCGCAAGCAAGCCGAAGCCCGCGTTGTTGACCAATACGTCGATGCGCCCGAACTTTCCGATGGCGGCGTCCACGGCGGCCCTGGCCTGCGCTTCGCTGGTCACGTCGAGCGCGACCGGCAGCAACGCGGGCGACTCGCCCAGGCGCTCGACGATCGCCGCGACATTGCGGCCGGCGGCGACCACGGCGTTGCCGTCGTCGAGCGCGGCGCGGGCGATCAACGCGCCGAGACCGCGCGATGCGCCGGTGATGAACCAGACGCGCTTGAATTGCTGTTGGCTGACGGTGTTCATGGTGTGCTCCGTTGTCCTGGTGGTGAAGGTGAAACGAAGCATAGGCCGATGGATTCGCACGAACTAGACGCGAAACGCTAGAGTGATAATCAACGTTTATTTGCGAATCCAGCTCCGACGAGGGAACGCCATGAATGAGGTCCGGGCGATTTCGATCTTCGTGCGCGCCGCCGCGCTGGGAAATCTGCGCCGCGCCGCGATTGATCAGGGGATTTCCCCGCAAGCGGCGAGCCATGCGGTCATGCAGCTCGAAAAGGCGCTTGGCGTGCGGCTGTTTCATCGCACGACGCGCAAGCTTTCACTGACGGAAGAAGGGCAGCGCCTGTTGCAGAACGCGGAGCCGGCGCTCGCGATGCTTTCCTCCGCGTTCGCCGAGGCGCGCCGCGCGAAGGAGGAGATCGCGGGACCGCTGCGGATCAGCGCGCCGAAAGCGCTCGGGCGCGCGGTGTGGCCATCGGTGCTCGAATTCGCCGCGCGCTATCCCGACGTCGAGCTCGATGCGCGCTTCGACGACCAGTTCACCGATCTGGTCGAAGAACGCGCCGATGTCGGTTTTCGTGGCGGCTCGCCGCCCGCGGGCGGTGCGATCGCGCGGCGTCTGCTGCCGATTCAGCTGATCGTGTGCGCGTCGCCCGCGTATATCGAACGTCACGGCGCGCCGGCATCCGTCGACGAACTCGCGTCGCATCGATGCACGGGTTACCGGCGTGCGAACACCGGCCGGCAGGCGCCCTGGGAATTCATGATCGGCGATGAAATCGTCTATCGCGAGATCGCGGCGTGGCTGTGCGCGAACGATGTGGATGCGGAAGCCGAGGCCGTGCTCGCGGGCCTGGCGATCGGTCAGCTCGGCAGCTTCTCGGCCGCCGAGCCGATCCGCGAAGGGCGTCTCGTGCCGCTGCTCACGCAACATCTGACGCAGCGCGAATCGGTCTACATCTACTATCGCAGCCGCACGGAGCAGCCGCTGCGAGTGCGAACGTTCATCGACTTCATGGTCGGCAAGCTGACGGATAATCGCGCTTTCTACCTGACGCGCGACGAGCTGAACGTTCGTTAATCTTGAGGAGGCGACAACCTTGAACCACGTTCTGAAGCCATTCGATCTCGGCGGCCGCCGCGCACTCGTCACGGGATCGAGCACCGGCGTGACCGCCACGCTCTGAGCGGCGCGCGACGGCGCTTCATCACTGCGCCGCCGACGTGGGCATTTCAGCCGCGCAGCGCGATGACGGGCAAAATACGATGCATTCGTCATCCGCACGCGCCCGCGAGAGGCCGCCGCACATTTTGCGTTGCCATGAACCCGCCAAGATCCACATCGAATTCCCCGCGTTTCCTGCTGTTTCTGATCTGCCTGTTCGCTTCCGCCGGTCAGCTCGCCATCGACATCTACGTGCCCGCGCTGCCCACCATGGCGCGTTACTTCGCGACCTCGTCCCAGGCGATCCAGTCGAGCGTGTCGGGTTACATGGCGGCGTACGCGATCGGTCAGCTGACCTTCGGTCCCATTGCCGACGCGCACGGCCGCAAGAAGGTGCTCGGCTTCGGCCTGGTCGTGTTCTCGCTCGGCTGTCTGCTCTCGCTCGCGGCGACCAATCTCGAAACCTTTCTTCTGGCGCGCTGCCTGCAGGGCTTCGGCATCGCGGCGACCAATCTGCTCGCGAAGGCGATCATCACCGATTCCTTCAGGGGACAGGCGCTGATGCACGCGTTCACCTACATGTCGATCGCGTGGGGCGTCGCGCCGATCGTCGCCCCGGTGATCGGCGCGCATTTGCAGGAATGGTTCGGCTGGAAGTCGTGTCTCGTGTTTCTGCTCATCTATTCGATCGTCATGTGGACGGTCCTGTTGCGGTATCGTGAAACCCTGCCCACGCCCGTGCATCTCGCGCCGCGCACGCTGTTCTCCAACGCGGGCAAAGTGCTCGCGAGCCCGGTGTTTCGGAGCTGTTTTCTCGCGCAGGGCCTGTGCTACAGCATTCTGCTGGTGTTCAACATCGTCGGTCCGTTCATGGTGCAGAACACGCTGCACAAGCCGCCGACCTATTTCGGCTATCTCGCGCTCGCCATCGGCATGATGTACTTCATGGGCGGCCTGTCGAACCGCGTGCATGGCGCGCGTCTGCCGGGTCCCGAGCAACGGCTGCGCATCGGCTCGCGCGTGATGGCGGGCGCGGCCGTCGTGATGCTGCTGCTCGCGCTCGTGATCGGCCTCAAGGTATGGACCCTCGCGCTGCCGGTGCTGGTCATGGCCTTCTGCGCGGGCGCGATGTATCCGACGCTCATGGCCAAGGGCAATTCGTTGTTTCCGCATATCGCGGGCCTTACGGCGGCGATCCTCGGCTGTTCGCTGTTGCTCGTATCGTCCGCGATGATGGGACTCGCCGGCTTCGTTTCCGTGCATGTGCTGACGCCGCTCGCGGTGTTCTTCGTGATTCTCGCGTTCACGGTTGTGACCATGGTGACGCGGTTGCTGCGGCATCTGGACCGGGCGGAGGGACGCGATGTCGTCGGCGGAAGGGTCGACGCGACCTGAAGTCACCAGCGCACCGGCATATGTCCGCTCGCTGCAATGCTTCGTAGAAAAGCTTGTTTGTCGAAGGGTTTTTGACAGGCTAGATTCGAGCCATTCATGCAGCGAGGAGGCGAGCCATGCCCCACTTTCTGAACCGGTACTGGCGGCGGTTGCGCTTTGCCAGGGACCTGGCGGCGCGCGACGAGCAGGTCGCGCACGAAACCACGCGCGCGGAACAACTCGAGCACATCTGCGTTTATGCGCGCGCGGGTTACTTCAACATGGGCTATACCGTCGACGCTTTCCAGTTGCCGACGGAGTCGCCAGTGCACTGAAAAGCGAAACGAAAACAAGGGCGCGCCCTAGGGCGCTCTTTATCTTTTTTGTGAGGTGATACGCCGGACCGGGATCGGCCTATGCTAGACAAAAATGCATCCGGAATGGAGACATCCATGTATTCAATGGGCGCATATTTTGTCGAGATCATTCCCCAGTCGGTTACTGGCAAGGGTTGGACAGCCGATGCCCGATTCTCGCGACAGGCGGACTACCGAAAGCATGCCGAAGTGCTAAAAATCAGTTATCCGAGCCAGCTCATTGAACCTACGCGGGCGCTGGCGGAGCGGGCCGTCTTGCAATGGGCGCGCGAATTCGTGAAGACTAGTTCCGAAGTCATCGAATCGTCATTGCGAATTCAGGAGGAAACGACCAACGCCGACGCCGTGCACAGCGCCGATCCGGCGCATTGATTCCGCAAGTCTCTCAAGCAGCTTTGCTTATCTGCGCAAGATGGTTTGAAACGCGGCGGGCGTCGCTTATGCTTTGCGGCCATCACTTCAATCTCATCCGACACCGCCATGACGCATCGACCCGCCCCGACCGATATCGCCATTCATCCGCTGATCGCCGGGCGATGGAGCCCGCGCGCTTATGCAGACCGGCCGGTCGCGCATGCGCAGGTGATCGCGCTGCTCGAGGCGGCGCGCTGGGCGCCTTCCGCGTATAACGTTCAGCCCTGGCGCTTCGTCGTGTTCGAGAAGGCCTCGGACACGGCCGCGTTCGAACGTGCGTTCAGGCTGCTGGTGCCGTTCAACCAGTCGTGGAACGCCAACGCGCAGGTGCTGATCGCCGTGCTCGCCGATACGCTCACCGCGAAGGGCGAAGCCAATCCGAGCGCGAGCTACGACGCGGGCGCGGCCGGCATGGCGCTGTTGCTTCAGGCGCACGCGCAAGGGCTCGCCGCACACGCCATGGGCGGTTTCGATCGTACCGGCCTGAAAGAAGCCTTCGACATTCCGCAACGTTTCGAGGCGCTATCCATCATCTCGATCGCGCATCACGGCGACGCGCGCGCGTTGCCCGACGCACTCGCCGAACGCGAACTCGCGCCGCGCGCACGGCTGGCGCTCAACGATATCGCGCAGTTCGGCGGCTGGAGCGCGCCGCGTCAGGCCTCGCCCGCGTGACGCACGGGCAGGCCGTCGAGCAGCGCTTTCAGGTCGTCGATATTGAACGGCTTGGCGAGAATCGTGAAGCCCGTGCGTCGCGCCTGTTCGAGCTGGTCGGCGTAGCCCGTCATCAGCGCGACGGGCTGCCGCGGGCGCTTCGCCTTGATCCATTCGGCGAGCCTGATGCCATCGCAGGCGCCAGGCATCTGGATGTCCGAGAGCACGAGATCGAACTCGCCGCCCGCTTCGAGCACATTCAGCGCGGCATCGCCCGATGCTGCGTGGCGCGCCTGCCAGCCGAGCACTTCTAGCACGGCGCACAGGCCCGCCGCGACTTCCTCGTTGTCTTCGACGAGCAGCGCGGTCGATGCGGGCGCATCGCGTCGTACGCTCGCGACCGGCGGCGTCTCAGCGAGCGCTTCGATCTCGCCGGTCCAGTGCGGCAGATGGATGTGAATGGTCGTGCCGTAGCCCCATGCGGTGTCGGCGCGCGCGGCGCCGCCCGCCTGTTCGGCCATCGCGAGGACCTGCGCGAGCCCGAGTCCCGTGCCGGCGCCCGCGCCCTTGGTCGTGAAGAGCGGCTCGAAGGCGTGGAGCGCGACTTCGGGACGCATGCCGGTGCCGGTGTCCTGACATGAGATCAAGACATATTCCCCGGGGGCGAGGCCGTCGTGCTCCTGCTGGAGACGCACGTTCGTGCAGGTGATATCGAACTCGCCGCCATCGGGCATCGCGTCCCTCGCGTTCACCGCAATGTTGATGAGCGCCGAGGTGAGTTCGGTCGCATCGACGCACACCGGCCAGGTCGACTCCGGTACGTGCGTGCGCAGCGTGACCTTGTCGCCCACCGATGTGCGCACGAGCGGGTCGCATTCCTTCATCCACCGGTCGAGCCGTATGACCTGCAAGTGCAAGGGCTGACGGCGTGCCACGCTCATCAGCCGGCGCGCCAGCGACTGCGCGCTGACCGACGCACGCTCGACCGCCGCGACCTCCTTCGCGAGACCGTTGTAGCCCTTGCGCCGCGCAATTTCCATGTTGGAGGCGACGACCATCAGCAGGTTGTTGAAATCGTGCGCAACGTTCGCGACCAGGTTGCCGAGCGCGCCCATGCGTTGCAGACGCCGCGTCGCGGCTTCGGCCGTGCGCCGCCGCCCGAGTTCGCCGCGCCAGTTATGCCACGCGGCTTCCTCCGCCGCGAGCCGGCGCAGCGAGAACGCGATCAAAAGCCACAACCCGATGCACGGAATCAGCGCGATCGATGCGATCGACACGTCGCGGCGCCACCAGGCGGCGCGCACATCGTGGATGGAGAAGCCGGCGGCCGCGTAGACCGGATAGTCGTCGACGCGCCGCCAGGCTGCGAGTTTCTCGTCGTCATCCAGCGGCGACACGTAGCGCATGAGGCCCGCGGACTTGCCTTGCGCGAACGCGGCGGCGAGCACGTCATGACTGCGCGGCGCGTCCGGCTGCACCGCCGGATAGCGCGCGAGCAGGGCGCCATCGGCGCGATGCAGCGCGAGCGTGAGCGCCGGATCGTGTTCGGCGAGTTCGCGATAGAAGCTCATCAGATAATCGCGACGCAACGCGATGGAGATTTCGCCGAGAAAGCGCCCGTCCTTCGCGTAACGCGCGGTGAGCGAATTGACGATGTCGGTGTTCTTCACGCGTCCTCGTTCCGGCATCGATACATGGAAAGCGGCGCGCGTGTCGCGCGTCTCGATGAAATCCGCGCGATCGCCGATGGAAACGTTCGGCGCCGGGTAGAAGCGGCTGCTGAGAATGAGCCGGCCGTGCTCGTCGAGCACCGAGAGCGCGGCGATCTGCGGGTGGCTCGCGGCGAGCCGCGCGAGTGCGTCGTGCAGTTCGGGCTGACTGCGCGCGATGAACGCCGCATCGCCGCTGCCGAGCAGCTCCTCGACGCGCTCGATGAGTTCGCGATTAATGCTGAACAGCGTGTTCGCGTTTTCATCGACCACGCGCACGAGACGCTGCAGCGACGCGCCGGTTTCGCTGAGCGCGCGCTGGTAGGTGTAATAGCCGTAGAGCCAGAAAAACGCGAACGGCACGATGACGGACGCGATGAGCGCCGCGACGAGACGACGCCGCGCGGCGCGAAAGTCGAGCGGCGGCAGCGACGGCATGCTCTCGGCCGCGCCGAATCCGGAATGCTCTTCAGGTTCGTTCATGACGCTGTTCCAGGCCGGTTCGCGCGCCCGGGCCAATCTCGTCGGATTCCCACAATGCTCTGATTTTTGATGTTAGCACGCGTATTTTTCATCGTTATGCACGGTCGTGCGCCGCAGCGAGGCTTGCCGTGTCGTGAACGCCTGTGGTAGAAGCACCGCATGCACGCGCCGGCATTCGGCGCGCGACGAACGCAACAGGAGCAAGCAGTGAGACGGACCGCCGAAAACAAGCTGAAGGTGGTCGCGGTACGGGTCGATCCACAATTCGAGCAACGGCTGCGACTATTGGCAGAGGTGACGGGGCGCAAGCAATCGTTTTTCCTCCAGCAGATGATCGAAAACGGCATTGGCGCCATGGAACAGACGTGGCTGCCGCCGGACATCCTCGAACAGGTCAGGAGCGGCGCCTTGCCCGCTCAACAGGAAAAAGTCGCGACGGCGGACTTGTTCGGCGACCAGACGGATCAGCCCTCGTAACTTGGCGGCGCAAGGGAGAGACGATTTGACATCGGCTTGTTTCAATGTCGTGGCGGAGCGGGCGTCGGCGGATGATCTGATCGCGTCGCGCTTCACCGGGCCCGACGAGGCATGCAGCAATCGCAATGCCGCGCTCGCGCGAATCGTCTTCGGCGCGACGAGCGGCAGGCCCCGCATCGAAGGCGGCGTGCCTGTGCTGCGCCTGAAAATGGGCGACGAAGCGCGCGAGGACTTCGCCGAAGTGTGGTGGTCCGTCGGGACGGTCACGAGCGGCAGCGCCGGCGATCTGGTCTTTTCCCACGACGACGAGTTTCTCTTCTGCGCGGGTTTCATTCCGCTTTCCGAGCGATACACCGAGGCGGCCCGCAAGGTCTATGCCGACGCATTCGCGCTGATAGCGGAACAGGGCTTTCCGAAAATTTTTCGCATGTGGAATTTCATTCCGCGCATCAACGGCGAGAACGGGGAAGGGCTCGAGGTCTACCGCGATTTCTGCCGTGGGCGGGCGCTCGCCTTCGAGCAGGATTACGCGGCCGATGCGGGCATGCCGGCGGCGACGGGCATTGGCACATGGGGCGAGGGCGTCGGCTTCTATTTTCTGGCGTGCCGCGAGAGCACGGTGCGGCACATCGAGAATTCGAGGCAGACGCCCGCGTATAAGTATCCGCGGCGTTACGGCCCAAGGCCGCCGAGCTTCGCGCGGGCCACGCTCATGCGCGATACGCTGTTCGTCTCCGGCACGGCCAGCATTCTCGGTCACGCGACGATGCACGCAGGCGATCTGGCCAGACAGTGGGATGTCACGATCGGCAACATCGCGCATCTGATAGGCGCGGAGAATCTCGCCGCGCACGGCGCGACGGGCGGCTACACGCTTCACGACCTCGATCAGATCAAGGTCTATTACCGGCATGCGGCGGACCGCCTCGCGGTGGAGTCGCTTGCGCGGGCCGTATTTCATCCGCATGCGTGCATCCGTTACCTGAAGGTCGATATCTGCCGCGCCGATCTGCTGGTGGAGATCGAGGGCGTTGCCTCGCGTCGCGATGCGGGCCTCAGACCGACGCCGACTGCCTGAGCGTCTTGACGAGCAGGCTGTGCAGGCTGTCGACCGCCTTCGAGCCGCGCGAGTCGCGGCTGCGATACACCGCGACCTGCATCGGCTCCAGGGGTCCCAGGCCCTCTTCGCTGCTGAGAATCCGCAGGTATTCGGGCGCGCTGCATTGCGTCAGCGCCGCCACGGCCAGTCCGCTTTCGACCGCGGCGATCTGCCCGGCCAGGCTCGAACTGTTGTAGACCACCTTGTATCGACGCCCCTGCTGCGCGAGCGAGTGAATCGCGCTGCGCCGCGCGAGACTCGTGCTTTCGTAGACCGCGATCGGCAGCGGGTCGCGTCGCCATAGCTCGAATTGCGTGGCGCCGACCCAGACCATCGGTTCGTGAAAAAGGAGCGTGCCGCGTCGCGCGTGGTCGCGCGAGACGAGCGCGATGTCCAGTTCGCCGCTCGACACACGCGGGATCAGTGAAGTCGATTGCTCGCAGATCAGTTCGATTTCCACCCCGCTGTGTCGCGGCGCGAAGCGCTTCAGCACCGGCGTGAGATATCTCGCCGCGTAGTCGTCGGGCACGCCGAGCCGCACCTGACCGGTGAGCGTTTCGACTTGCAGCGCGACCTGCGCTTCCGCATGCAGGTCGAGAATGCGGCGCGCATAGCCGAGCAGCGTCTGCCCCTCGTGCGTCAGTTCGAGCGTGCGCGAGCCGCGCTCGACGAGCCTCGATCCGAGCGCGCTCTCGAGCTTCTTCAACTGCATGCTCACCGCCGACTGTGATCGATGCACTTCGCCCGCCGCGCTCGACAGCGAGCCTGCATCGACCACCGCGACGAAGCATTTGAGCCAGTCCATTTGCAAATCTTGCTGTTTCATCGTTTGGCCGCGCTCCCCGTGCTTTCGATAATCGAATGGATCAGCTTCGAATTATGCGCTTTTCGTTCGATGCGTCGCGGCCCACACTGGCCGCATGGACACGAACCGCACATCACACGACGCCGCTCACGCGGGGCGCCGCCCGGCGACCGGCGCCGGCCCCTTTCTGCTCGGCTGCGCGCTGCTCGGCACGATCGGCGTGTTTCTGCACGAGGCGAACACCGACCCGCTGACCGCCACCTGGTTTCGCTGCGCGTTCGGCCTGCTGGGCATGACGGCGTGGGTAAGTGCGCGCGGGCATGCGCGCTCGCTGCGCCTGACGCGCGCCACCGCGACGTGGGTGCTGGCGGCCAGCACGCTGATGGTGCTGAGCTGGGCCTTGTTCTTCAGCGCGGTCGAGCGGGTCTCGACGGGCGTGGCCATCGTGTTATTCCATGTTCAGCCGATGTGGGTGCTCGTGCTCGGCGCGCTATGGCTGAAGGAACCGATAGGCAAGCAGCGCTTCGGCGCGGTCCTGGTCGCGATGACGGGTCTCGCGCTGGCGACCGGAATCGTCGAGCATGCGTCGAGCGGCGCGCTCGATCCGGCCTACTGGCTCGGCGTCGCCGCCTGTCTCGCGGGCTCGCTTTGCATGGCGTGCGTGACGATCGTCGCGCGGCGCCTGCACGCGCTGCCAGCCGGAGTCCTCGCGTGGTGGCAATGCGCACTCGGCACGCTGGCGCTGCTCGTCTGGCCGATGCAGCACGGTTGGCCCGCATGGGGCATGTCGTGGGCGTGGCTCGCGGGGCTCGGGCTGATCCACACCGGTCTTGCCTACACGCTGATGTACGTCGGCATGGCGCGTCTCGCTACTGGCCGCGTCGCGGTGCTGCAGTTCGTTTATCCGGCCGTGGCCATCGTCATCGACTGGCTCGTGTTCGGTCAGCGCCTCTCGACGCTGCAACTGGCCGGCATCGCGTTGATGTCGGTGGCGATCGGCTTCGCGGAGCGCGTGTCCAAGCGTCGCGTCTGGCCTCGTGCGAGCGCTCGAGCATGAAGTCGACGAAGTGTTCCTCAGCGATGTGCGCGTGCCCGCGGGGAATCTCGTCGGCGAGGAAAGTATCTTCTGACCTGCGAGCGCACGAATATCGCAGGCGTGGGCTTTTCGGCTTTCGCGTGAGCGATATTGCAAGGGAGGACTCAAGCCGGCGCGAGGGCGGCGATAGTTCGTTTGCTGGCTTGACCGGTGGTCTGCTGACTCGCCAGAAAGATGGCTTATAGGCGGTCGAATTGTCTCCCCACGCATGGAGCACGAGGGAGCGGCGTTCCGATGTCAGCGGGCTTCATGCGGCCGACTCATATCGTCACGTCAGCACCTCACGCCCCGTCCTCGAACGGCCCCGCGTCGAGCCTCTCCAGCAACTCATCGATTTTCTTGCGCTGCTTCGGCAGAAGATCGCCTTCATTCACGAGCCGCTTGAGGCGATGCCGCCAGTAAGCAGGCGGAAGCGCCGGATGATCATCCCTCGCCGACGACTCGATGGCGAGCCGCAGATGTGCGATATCGGCATCGGTCAGGGCGAGTCGTCGTGCGTCCGTCAGTCGGTTTTTTTTGCGGTTCATGCCGCGCTTCTTCTTAAGGACCTGGTTAAGTCCCTATGGTGCACGGAAGCCGCAGTGGTCGAACACCCTCCTTTCGGGGGTGGAAAAAGGAGGGGGCGAAGCTTATCCGGCGTGGTACGGAGCCAGATAGTGCCAGCCGAATCCAGCTTCGTTTCGCTCGATCTTTCCCGCCGACGTTTCCGGAAAATGCGCGGGAAAAACCGTCGCATGCAGATTGGCCGCATGGCTCAGCAGCCATTCGCGCGATTCGCGAGCCCGCTCGCGATCCAGACAGAACATGGAACTCCATTGCGGTCTTTCGACCTGAATCGGGCTATGCATGACATCGCCCGAGAAGATCGCGATCTCGCCGTCCGATTCGATCTCGATCGCCATGTGGCCCGCGCTATGACCGAAGCTCGGCCAGAAGCGTACGCCATCCATCAGCATCGCGCCTTCGTCTGGAATGACGCGCGTGATACCTGCATCGATGAGCGGCATCACGCTGTCCTCGAAGACCATGCGGCGCGCCTCGCCCGCGGGTGTGTCGAAGAAGGCGCGCTCGCGCTCGCTGAACACGTGCGTCGCGTTCGGAAACACCGGCGTCCAGCGTCCGTCCACCCAGTGCGTGTTCCATCCGACGTGATCGACATGCAAATGCGTGAGCAGCACGTAATCCACTCCGTGAGGATCGAAGCCCGCGGTTTCGAAACGCTCGAGCACCGGGTTGTCGAGCCGGTCGAACAGCGCGCTGAAGGGCCGCGTCTTGCCATTGCCGATACCCGTATCGACCACCAGCGTGAGGCCGTCACGCTCGACCACCCACAGATGCGTGCGCAATCGCACGAGTTCGATCTCGTGGTCGAAGCCCGCATCGTCCCAGTCGGGATACAGCTTGTCCGGCGCGAGCGCGAAATCCGTTTCGTCGATGCGCGTGATTTTCATGCCGCCGATACGCCAGTTGAGTGCCGCATGCGTCATCGTCAATCCTCCTTTCGCGTGGAAGCGATGCGCGCCGTCGCCAGCGCATAGAGCAACGCGCTCGCGAGCGCCGCGCTTCCGCCGACGATGGCAAGCGCATGCGCACCGCCGACACGTTCGTTCAGATAGCCTACCGCGAGCGGGCCGATGCCGCCGCTGATCGCGTTGGTCATGAACACCAGCAGCGCGATGGAGCGGCCGCGCATGCGGTTCGGCACGGCGATCTGCAGCGGCACCGGCGCGAGCGCCATCGCAATGCTCGCGGCCAGCGCACATGCGCCGTAGAGCAGGATCGCGAACGTGCTGTGCGCGACCAGCGGCATCGCGATCGCGGCTGGCACGAGCGCGGTCACCGCGCAGGTCGACAGAAACAGCACTTTCCGCAACGCGCGTTGATCGGTGACGCGCGCCGCGAGCAGTCCGGCGGCCGCCACGCCGAGCATGCCGCCAATCATGTAGGCGGGCGCCGCGAGCTTGCCGACCATTGCGGGCGCGAGGTGGAAGTGGCGCATGAGGAGCGTCGGGAACCACGCGGCGTGCGAGTAGAACAGCGTGATCAGCGCGACATACGCGGCGAAGTAGGGTGCACAGAAACGATTGCGCACGAACAATTCGGCGAACACGTCGCGCAGCGGCGGCAGGGTCTCATTCGCATGGACATGCGCGCGTTCGGGGGCTTCGCGTCGCGCCGGCTCGCGCACCGTGAACGCGACCAGCGCCGCGAGCACGAGGCCCGGCAATCCCACGAGCACGAATACCGCCTGCCATGGCGCGAAGCCGTGCGGCGCGAATCGTGCGCCCGCCTCGCCGCCCGTCGCGGACAAGAGCATGCCGCCGCCGAATAGCGCGAGTCCACCGCCGATATACGGCCCGAGCATGAATATGCTGCTCGCGCGCGTGACTTTGCGCGGCGGGAAGATATCGCTGAAGATCGACAGGGCCGCGGGACTCAGCGCTGCTTCCGCGATCGCGGTGCCGGCACGCGCGGCGAGCAGTTCGGCGAAGCTGGTGGCGAAGCCGCACAGCGCTGTCGATATCGCCCAGATCGCGACGCACGCGGCGATCAGCTTCACGCGATTCGCCCGATCGACCAGGCGCGCGACGAATACGCCCGCGGTCGCATAGCACATCGTGAACGAGAAGCCTTGCAGCAGGCCGATTTGCGTATCGGTGAGAGCGAGCGTGAGCTTGATCGGCTGCACCAGAATGCTGACGATCTGTCTGTCGAGATACGAGAACGCGAAGCACGTGAAAAACAGCAGCACGATGTAGGTCGGATGCCGCGTGTCGAGCGACGTGCTCGCGTGCGCGGCGTCGTCGTCACGCGAGGGCAGGAAATGAGCGCTCATGCAGGGCTCCTTGATGGATCAGTCGAGAGAGGATTCGGCGGCGATCAGCGCGATGCAGTCGCCCGCTTCGACCCGCGCGAAAGTGCGCACGCACATCACGCGGCCAGCGCCGCGAAACACGATCTCGCGCGGCGCGCGCCACGGTTCGTGCGGATCGAACAGACGGCCCGCTAGTTGTCCCGCGCACACGTCGTCACCGAGCGCGAAGGCCGGCTCGAAGACGCCGGCGCTTGGCGCGTACACATAGTGCTGCGCACCCTCGACACGCAGATAACGCGTGCGCGATGGCGCCGCGATGCGCTCGTCGGGCGTCACGCCGAGACGCTGCAACACGCGCTGCAAACCGCTTTCGACGATCGCGAGACTGGCCGCGTCGCAGCCCGCGTGTCCGCCGAACTCGCCGCACAGGAACAGCTTGCCGTGGCGCTCGGCCGCCGCCGCGAAGGTGCGGTCCTCGCCGAGCAAATCCATGATCATCGTGTTCGGTGCGCCGAACGCGCGCACCAGGTCGAGGTACAGCGCGCGCCGTTCGACATCGTGCGGCGGAGGCGGCGACGCGAGCAGCGTCGGCGCATGCTCGAACGACGCGCCGCCCGCGTGCAGGTCGATCACGATATCCGCGCGCGGCAGCAATTCGGTTTCGATGTAATGCGCGATCATCTCGGTCGGCTTGCCGTGGCGCGCGCCCGGAAAGAGCCGGTTGAGATTGCCGCCGTCGATGGGCGAGGTGCGCGAGCCGTTGAGAAATGCAGGGAAGTTGAGCCCGGGAATCACGATCAGGCGGCCGCGAATCGAGAGCGCCGGCATGCGCTGCATGAGCTTCATCAGCGCGACGGGGCCTTCGTATTCGTCGCCGTGATTGCCGCCGGTGAGCAGCACGGTGGGGCCATCGCCCGCGTTCAGGACGGCGAGCGGAATCGGGACATGGCCGTAAGCGGAGCGGTCGTGCGACCACGGCAGACGCAGCGTGCCGGTCTGAAAGCCGGTGCGTTCGTAGTCGATATCGGTTGCGATGAGCGATGCGGAAGAGGACATGAGCGGAGTTCGAACGGAGTGGGTTCGACTCCACTATTGCCGACGCAAAACCTCATGGCCAATGCCGTTTTCTGCGGCAGGCGATGCCTTGCGGGCATCGGTGCTTCATGCTCTCATGCGTTCTTGTTTGCCGCGAGCAGATCGATGAAGCGTTGCAGCGCCGCATTGCCGTGCTGCGCGAGATGGCAGAATTCGAGCGGCAGGCGCACGGACAGATCGCGCACGTCGACGAAACGCACGCGCGCGGGCGGCCGCTCGCGATTGGCCGCGTTGACGAGCGCGGCGCCGACGCCCGCCGCGACGAGCGAAAGTATCGCGGTCTCGGTCGAGGCTTCCTGACGGATATCCAGCGTGAGGCCGCGCTGTGCACACGCGGAGATCAGCCGGTCGTAATACGCGGCATAGACATGCCGCGGAAACGCGATGAAGGGGACGTCTACGAGATCGCGCGCATCCACCGGCCCTTCGCGGCCGGTGGCGCTGTGCTCGGGCACGGCCAGCACGACGCCCTGTTCGAGCAGCGGCAGGCTCGCGAAGCCATCGGGCAGCGCGCCGAAGCGATAGCAGAAACCACCGTCCAGACGCTCGGCCGCGATCGCATCGAGCTGCTCGGGCGTGTTCATCGGCTGCAGTTCGAGTGCAACGTCGCTCGCCGTTTGCTGAAACGCATGCAGCGCGGACGAAACGAGTCCGCTCCACGACGCGTTCTCGACGAAGCCCACGCGCAGGCGTCCCTGCACGCCCGACGCGATGCGATGCGCGAGCCGGTTCGCCGCATCGACGCGCGCGAGAATATCGCGTGCTTCAGCGAGATACGCCATGCCCGCCGAGGTCAGTTTCAGGCCGCGCGGCGTGCGCTCGAACAGCGTCGCGCCGATGGCTTCCTCGAGGTCCTGGATCTGTCGCGAAATGGCTGGCTGCGTGACATGCAGCTGCTCGGAGGCGGCGCGCACGCTGCGCGATTCCGCCACGGCGATGAAGTAACGAAGATGACGAAGTTCCATGCGAGGCGCGACGCGTGCGAAGCGTCACTTCTCCGCGGCGACCTTGTCCTGCGTGCGCGTCTCGAAGTCGGACGCATCATGGCGTTCGTGCAGCTGGCTCGCGGGCTCGCCGAAGGTGCGGTTGACCTTGCGGCCGCGCTGCACGGCCGGGCGCACGCCGATCGCGTCCGCCCAGCGGCGCACATGCCGGTACTCGTGCACGGAGAGGAATTCGGCCGCGTTATAGAGCCAGCCGTTCACGAGACCGCCATACCACGGCCAGATGGCGATATCGGCGATGGTGTATTCGTCGCCCGCGATATATGCGCTGCTCGCGAGGCGCTTGTCGAGCACGTCGAGCTGACGCTTCACTTCCATCGCGAAGCGGTCGATGGGGTATTCCATCTTGCTCGGCGCATAGGCATAGAAGTGCCCGAAGCCGCCGCCCAGATAGGGCGCCGCGCCCATCTGCCAGAACAGCCACGACAGGCACTCGGCGCGGCTGGGGGCATCGGTCGGAACGAAAGCGCCGAACTTCTCCGCGAGATAGAGCAGGATCGCGCCGGACTCGAACACGCGCACGGGTTGCGCGCCGCCGCGGTCCACCAGCGCGGGAATCTTCGAGTTCGGATTGGCTTCGACGAAACCGCTGCCGAACTGGTCGCCATCGCCGATGCGAATCAGCCACGCGTCGTACTCGGCGCCCGCATGGCCGAGCGCGAGCAGTTCTTCGAGCATGATCGTGACCTTCACGCCGTTGGGCGTGGCGAGCGAATAAAGCTGCAGCGGATGTCGTCCGACGGGCAAGTCCCTGTCATGCGTCGGGCCGGACACCGGGCGGTTGATGCTGGCGAACTGGCCGCCGTTTTCCTTGTTCCAGGTCCACACATCCGGCGGCACGTATTCGGGCAATGCGTTCATTCGTAAGACTCCTCGACGTCAGGATGATCGATTCGCCCGAGAGTAGCAGGTCGATGCAAAACGCGCTCGGACGGGCTTTGTACGATCGCGTAAGGGCTGGAACCGTTATGTTGTGCAGAGCCTGCGCGGTGACAGTGCTGCTTCTGCTTCTGCTTCTGCTTCCGCTGTGCGCCTACGTTCGTCTGCATCGCCGGTGACTGGAACAGCATCGCCGACCGCGGCAATCACAGGGGGGCGCTAAGCGGGCTGGGGTGGCAGGGTTGCCGTTGCGATCGAAAGGATGCTGGACACGATGCTGATTCGGGGCGACACACCTGCATCTATTCGGATTGCATATAAATAAATGAACTGGTTCGAAGATAAAACGAAAATTCACACGTGCGTGCTTGGTGTA
>NZ_FCOA02000052.1 GCF_001544875.2 Caballeronia hypogeia | reverse complement strand
TTCCTGCAATTCGCTCAACATGGTTTGGAGCACAACGCCTTGTCGCATAAGGCTTTGAGGATTGTTCAGGGTCGACTAAGTAAGCAATATCGTTTGATCCCGGGCGCGCGAGCATCACGATGCCGCGCGCCTTTGTTTTCTTCTTCGGACCGGGCCCGTCTCGCCTGGCCACCTCTCTCATACGTGTCGTGTGACGTTCGCGCTGAGTGCGAGGATCACCGATCGTCTCTCATTCTCAGAAAAGTCTCAGGCTCTCGCTTTGTCGTCTCGTGGCGACGATGTCGAGTGGCCGTTGCGCGGCCGCGTGCACCAGTTTGATCGACGCAATATCGCTTCAAAAAGCGTAATAAACCGTTGATAAGACGACTCTCATAATCTTCGAGATTACTGGGAAATCCGGGGCTTCTTCTATATATTGAATTCAGAAGTTTTCGCTATCCGGCGGGCGATCTGAATTCCTAAGGAATTCCTGTGTTGCTCCTGTCTCTACCGCTCCACACTGCACCTTGGCGTGGGTCAACGCCGGTCCCCAGGGACGGAGAAACAAGAAGCTCTCCGTTTCAAAAATCGCAATTCGCAATTTTGGGATATCAATTCGATGACCGTTCGAATCGGAATATCAGTAGTCACGCATCAGGGCCAGAATATCTGGCAAAACGGCCTCGGCCAGAACGTGATTTTCCTGGCTGAAGCATTGCAGAAGCTGCCTTTCGTCGAAGACGTTTCGCTTATCGATGTCGGCGATCAGAACGCCATGCCGCCGCAGGTGGATATGGCCTCCAAGGGCCTGCGCATCATCCGCGCGCAAGACGCGACGGACACCGTGGACGTCATCTTCGAGATGGGCGGCGCGCTGGATACGCAGTGGCTCGATCTCATGCGCGCCCGTGGCAAGAAGGTCGTGTATTACTGCTGCGGTCAGCCTTATGTCGGCCTCGTCGAAGCGCCGATTTTCGACAAGCCCGTGCACTCCATGCGCCCGGACCGCTACGACGAAATCTGGCTGATGCCGAAGGACCGTCTCTCCGTTCCGATGATGCGCACGCTGCACCGCTGCGACGTTCATCTGATTCCGTTCATCTGGCATCCGCAGTTTCTCGAGAAGCGCATCGCGGAAGTGAGCGATCACGGTCTTCGTTACGAATATCAACCGCGCACGGACGCGTCCGCCAAGCCGCTCACGCAGACGCAGGGTTTCCGCGTTGCAATGTTCGAGCCGAATATTTCGGTGGTGAAAACCTCGAGCATTCCCATGCTGGTTTGCGAAGAAGCGTACCGGGAAGATCCGTCGAGCGTTTCGCATATGCACGTGCTCAATTCCGTGCATATGAAGGACCACCCCACGCTGGTGCACATGGCCAACTCGATGAACATCGTGAAGGACAGCAAGGCCACCTTCCACGGTCGCAACGACATTGCCGGCTTCATGGCGCAGTACGCGGACGCCGTGGTGTCGCACCAGTGGGGCAATGACCAGAACTATCTCTACCTCGACGTGCTGTACGGCGGCTATCCGCTGATCCACAACTCGCCGTGGCTCGAAGCCGGTTACTACTACCCGGACTTCAACGCGCAGGAAGGCGCGCGTCAGTTGATGCGCGCCGCGCGTGAGCACGATGCGTCGCTCGCCGACTACCGGGCGAAGGCGCAGCGCGTGATCGATTCGGTGAACCCATTCAGCCAGGCCAACCTGAACGCTTTCGCGGACCGGTTGCTGCATCTCTGCAAACGTACTGAGGCGAAGTTGAGCGTATGAGCAAGTCAAGCAAGTCCCGCATGCCGGACCGGATCAACGTCGGCGTTTCCATCTACATCCGCAAAGGTGAGCAGTCGCTCTGGGAAAACGGCATCTTTCAGAACTGTCTGTATCTGGTGATGCTGCTCAAGCGCTCGCCGCGCGTGAAGAACACCTATCTCGTGACGGGCGGCGGCGACGGCGGGCCGGAAGACGCCAAGCGCTTCCTGCAGGATTCGCCGGTGCCGCTCATCGACATGGAAACGGCTACTTCGAAGCTCGACGTCATGATCGAAATGAGCGCGCAGCTCAATCGCGAATGGTCGGTCAAGTTTCGTGAACGCGGCGGCAAGATTATTACGATGCGTGTCGGTAACGACTACGTCATCGATATCGAGCGCATGGTGTTCAACCTGCAACACGCGCTGCTGATTTCCGGCGCGCCGTATGACGAAGTGTGGACGCTCCCCGAGTACGAAAAAAGCTGTGCGCCGTATTTCCAGACGCTGTTCCGCGCTCCGGTCAAGCTCATGCCGCACCTGTGGAGCCCGATCGTACTGGATCGCGAAGCCGCGAAGCTTCCGGAAGGCCAGACGTTTGGTTATCAGCCGGGAAGGCGCCGCTGGCGTGTCGGCATTTTCGAGCCGAACGTCTGCATGGTGAAAACGAGCTATATCCCCATGCTTTCG
This sequence comes from Caballeronia hypogeia, assembly GCF_001544875.2. Taxonomy (GTDB): domain Bacteria; phylum Pseudomonadota; class Gammaproteobacteria; order Burkholderiales; family Burkholderiaceae; genus Caballeronia; species Caballeronia hypogeia. The sequence goes on along the minus strand of NZ_FCOA02000052.1, from coordinate 30,469 downwards.
TGCGAAGTGGCGCATCGTGAGAATCCTGACATGCTCGAACGCGTCTGGGCGTTCAATACCTTCAAGCTGAAGGATCACGCGGCTTTCTCGGGCTTTGCGAACAGTCTCGACTACGTCAGGCACGGGCTCGGCAACTTCGAAGGGCGTTTCCCCTTCGCGCAGATCGTGCCGTCCCACGTGGACGCCGTGGTCAGCCATCAATGGGAAAACCCGCAGAACTACGTTTATTACGAAGCGCTGCACGGTGGCTATCCGCTGATTCACAACTCGCATCTGATCGATGACACCGGCTACCGCTATCACGATTTCGATTGTGAAGAGGGCGGCCGCGCGCTGGTGCGCGCCTTCGCGGAGCATGACGAAAATCTGCAGAGCTATCGCGCGACCGCCTCCAAGTTCCTGCGCAAGCTCGACCCTGAAAGCGAAGAGAACGTGCGGATCTATACGGAAGCAATCGAGTCGGTGTACGCCAGGACGTAAATATGAAGAGCAAGATTCAGAAATCGGGCGCGAGGGCGCGCAGCGCAACGAAGAAGTTGCGAATTGGTATCACCATCGGCTTGCACAACGAAGCCGAAACGCTGTGGAACAACGGCATCAAGCAAAACGCGGTGTTTCTCGCGGAAGCGCTGCGCAACTGCCCGAATGTGGAAAGCACGGTGCTCGTCAACACGACGCACATTCCGATCACGGACAAGCTGCCGTGGGATCTGAAGCGCTGGCCGACAGTCACTTTCGCGGACGCGAAGGACAACATCGATGTGCTGATCGAACTCGGCGGCCAGATCGATCCGGCGGCGACCGAATATCTGAAGCAGCGCGGCGCGCGCCTCGTCTCGTATTGCTGCGGCTTCGAGTACGTCCATGCAATGGAGTCGATCCTGTTCAACAAGCCGAGTTTCGGCGAGAACCTGTTCGTCAACCAGCGCTACGACGACATCTGGATGATCCCGCAGGTCGACAACATCAGTAAGCCGTATTTCGAGGTGCTGCGCCGGCAGACCGCGCAGGTCGTGCCGTTCATCTGGAGCCCGGTTTTCCTGAATGCGCGCACGGCGAATTTGCCGAACAACGGGGAATACCAGCCTCGCAACGGTCCGAGACGGCTCAGCGTGATGGAGCCGAATATCAACGTTGTGAAATTCTGTCTTTATCCGACGATGATCTCGGAACTCGCCTATCGCGAACGTCCGGATGCGATTGAATTGATGCAGGTGACCAACGCGCAACATCTTGCAATCAATTGCAAAGAATTTATCGCGTTGATGAATCAGCTCGATATCGTTCGGCAACACAAGGCGGTTTTCCTCGGACGCTTCGATACGCCGACGTTTCTGGCGGAGAAAACGGATATCGTCGTGTCGCATCAATGGGAAAACCCGTTGAACTATTTTTACCTCGAGGTTTGCTGGCAGGGGTATCCGCTCGTGCATAACGCAACGTTCTGTACGGACCTCGGGTATTACTATCGTGACAACAATGTGGCGGAAGGTGCGAAACGTGTAATCGAGGCGATCGAAACGCATGATGCACAACTTGCGCAATATCGAGATGCGCAGCGGGCGGCGATTTCGCGCTTTCTGCCGGATAACGCCGAGCTGGTTCGCGGATATGCAGGGCTGCTCGATACTCTGATCGAGAAGCCAATTCGGTAAATCATCTTCAGCCGCTGTTCTGGCGGCTTATGTTGACGCGGGGCGCGATTGCATCGATCGCGCTCTGCAGTCATGTCTCTCAGAATCAACTGAAACTTGAACATCAATATCCACAGTAGCTGCTGTGGATCATCAGGCCGTCTTCGCCTTAAGGCACTGATCGTTTCGGTACTTCAATAAGAGTTTGATGAGACGAATATAAGCATTATCTCAATGTCTGTGAGCCGATTTTTATCAATCTGCTTGCAGTGTGTTGCTCCACGACGCCACACGCACCGAGTCTCCCTTGAATTTAAGACATGTCCGCTTCATCGAGGAGGCGGGCTTCAATATTCTGTGCCGTGGTCAAAGATGTTTTCCTTTGTTTTTGTAAAAGACGCTGGCTTTAAGTGGGTCGAATCGGTTTATGAACAAGTCATACCGCAGTATTTGGAATGAGAAAGTAGGGACGTTCGTCGCGGTCGCGGAAACCGCGATGGCGTGCGGCAAGAAGAGTTCTGGTGGCGCGGTATGCGACTCCGACGAGCAAACGCCTTACTCGTCTGAGCAAGGCGCGTCACGCATGTTCAAAGCGAGTCTGCTATGGGCCGCGGGCGTCGGGATCACATCTGCACTCTTTGGTGTTGCTCCCATTGGAGCAGGCAGTGCTTGGGCTGCGGGTGGAATGATCAATGCCTGTAGCAACGGTTCGGGTTATGGACTTTGGACAAGTGGTGCGGGACCCGTCAGCGACGCAGCAAACGCCGGTGCCTGCGGTGGCAGCAACCCGGCGGTACCCACGGGATTCAACGGAGTCTATCTAACCGACGATTTCGGTAATGCTCAGTCCGCGTACATGGCGATCGGCAACGACAAGGTGATCTTGGGCGCTAAGTCCAAGATCCAGTTCCAGCAAGTCTTGGACATGTACTCGAATAAGATCACCAACCTTGCGGATGGCGCTATCTCGAGCGGTAGCATGGATGCGGTCAATGGTGGGCAATTGTTCACGGTATCTAGCTCGCTGTCCACTGCGGTGAGCTCCGTGTCTCGTTCGCTTTCAACCGGAATCTCGTCGCTCTCCACCAACATGAGTTCGCTGTCCACGGCGTGGAACAGCGCATCGACTAGTCTGTCTACGGGGGTAAGTTCAATCTCGACAGGTTGGAACTCGGCATCGACCAGTTTGTCGACGGGCATGAGTTCGATCTCGACCGCGTGGTCTTCGGTGTCCACGGGCGTGAGCTCGCTGTCGACTTCGACCTCCACGGCGATCAGCTCGATGTCGTCCAGCGTAAGCTCGATGTCGAGCGGCATCAGCTCGCTGTCGACGGGTCTGAGCTCGCTGTCGACCTCGACCTCGACGGCCTTCAGCTCGATGTCCTCGAGCGTGAGCTCGATCTCCACGGGCATGAACTCGCTGTCGAGCTCGACCTCGACCTCGATCAACTCGCTGTCCACGGGTCTGCGCGACGCGGTCATGTACGACGACTCGACGCACAGCACGGTGACGCTGGGCGGCAAGGGCACGGGTGCTGCGCCGGTGAAGGTGACGAACGTCGCTGACGGCACGAGCGCTACGGACGCGATCAGTTACACCGACTCGCAAGTCAACGTGCTTCAGGGCCAGGTTTCCGGCGTCGCACGCAGCGCATACTCGGGCATTGCCGCGGCTAGCGCCATGGCGATGATCCCGAACATCGACCAGGACAAGAACATCTCGGTCGGTGTGGGTGGCGCGACCTATCAGGGCTATGCAGCAGCAGGCTTGGCCGTGAACTTGCGTGTGACTCAGAACCTGGTGATGAAGGCGGGCGCAGCGAAGAGCAACGGCGGCACGGTGTATGGAGCTAACGCTTCGTATCGCTGGTAAGCCATCGTTTTCCCGGGCGCAAGCTCGGGAAGCCTGAGCGATTGAGCAGTCAGCAATCGCTCAGGCGCGTGCCTCGTATTCGGTTACTCAATCAACGAACATGATCTCCAGAATTCTTTTCGTGGTTTTGGCGGCTGTCGGCGTACTTCAAGGATGTACGACAGATAGCGGTCTCACCTACACATCCAACAAGGTGAACATTGCGGGGAAGGGCGAAGCGTATCGCGTCACCTGTAACGGCTTGTTCCAGTCTCAGAATGCGTGCATGGCCGGCGCCGTCCGGATTTGCGCTGACAAGCAGGTCGTCCTGCTGGAAGCAATTGACGGTGTCAAAGGTGCACAGGCGCGCAATAACGCGCGTGAGGTCACTTTCATGTGTCAAGGGAACGCGACGCAGAAGCCAGCCTCCTGACCTTCGCACGCTGTTGTGACGCGGCGGCCTTTAAAGGCACGCCGTGACGAAGACCGGCGCTCGACCAGAGCGCCGGTCTTTTTTTGCATCGTTTCACTTTCGATCGCTTTTGAGGTCTGTTTCCCGGCTTACAAGTAAAATTCCGTTGCCCAGCGCCGTGTTTGCGCTTGCCGGATGCTGACCTTGTTGTGCAGTGCAGCGACGGCAAACGCATACATAGCGCAAAAACCTCAACAAAATCAACGGAGGCGTTATGCCAGCTGTCCACGGGAGCATGCTGCTGCTCTATGCGGTGATCGCGATCGCGGTTCTGATCCTGATGATCGCCCGCTTCAAGGTTTACCCGTTCCTCGTCCTCATGATCGTGTCGGTCCTGCTGGCCCTCGCGGTCGGCATGCCGATGGACAAGATCGTCAAGTCGTTCGAAACCGGGAACGGCAACACGCTCGGACACATTGCCGTCGTGGTGGGTCTCGGAACCATGCTCGGCAAGATGATGGCCGAATCCGGCGGCGCGGAGCGCATCGCCAATACGCTGATCAATCTGTTCGGCGAGAAGAACATTCACTGGGCGATGATGGTCGTGGCGATCATCGTTGGCTTGCCGGTGTTCTTCGAGGTCGGTTTCGTGCTGCTGATTCCGATTGCGTTCAACGTCGCCAGGCGCACCGGCAAGTCGCTGCTGTTGATCGGCCTGCCGATGGTCGCCGGTCTCTCCGTCGTGCACGGCCTGATTCCGCCGCACCCGGCCGCGCTGCTCGCCGTACAGGCGTATCACGCCGATATCGGCAAGACGATCGCGTACGGCCTGATCGTGGGTGTGCCGACTGCCATCGTCGCCGGCCCGCTGTTCGCGCTGATGATCCACAAATACGTGAAGCTGCCCGACGCCAACGCGCTCGCCGACCAGTTCACGCAAAAGCATGGCGATACCCAGAAAAAGCAGGCGCTGCCGAGCTTCGGCATCACGCTGTTCACCATCCTGCTGCCGGTCATTCTGATGCTGGTCGGAAGCTGGGCGGATCTGGTCTTCACGCCGAAAACGCTGCCGAACGACCTGCTGCGCTTTATCGGCCAGTCGGATATGGCCCTGCTGATCGCCGTGCTGGTCAGCTTCTGGACCTTCGGCGCGAAGCAGGGCTTCAACCGCGAGCAGATCCAGAAGTTCTGCGGCGAATGTCTTGCGCCGATCGCGGGCATTACGCTGATCGTCGGCGCGGGCGGCGGCTTCGGCCAGGTTCTGCGCGACAGCGGCATTTCGCAGCAGATCGTCTCGAGCGCATCGTCGGCGCATCTGTCGCCGCTGCTGCTCGGCTGGTTCGTCGCCGCGCTGATCCGCCTGGCCACCGGCTCCGCGACGGTCGCAATGACGACCGCCTGCGGCATCGTCGCGCCGATCGCGGCCGCGGCGGGCGGTAACACGAGCCCGGAGCTGCTGGTGCTCGCCACCGGCTCCGGCTCGCTGATCTTCTCGCATGTGAACGATGGCGGCTTCTGGCTGATCAAAGAGTATTTCGGGATGACGGTCGGCCAGACGTTCAAGACCTGGTCGTTGCTCGAAACCATCATTTCCCTGATGGGCCTCGGTTTGACCTTCGCGCTCGCGGCGGTCGTGTAAGGAGACTTCGATGATTTTGATCGCAATGGGCGTATCGGGCGCCGGCAAGTCCCTCATCGGCGAGATGCTGGCGGAGCGCCTGCACTGCTCGTTCACCGACGGCGACGCATTCCACAGCGCCGCCAACAAGGAGAAGATGCACAAGGGCATTCCGCTGACCGACGAGGACCGCTGGCCGTGGCTGCGCACGATTCGCGCGGCGATCGAGGAAAAGCAGCGCGCGAACGAGACGGCGGTGTTCACGTGCTCGTCGCTCAAGCGTTCGTATCGCGACGTGCTGCGCGACGGCGACAAGGATGTCTGCTTCGTCTATCTGCACGGCACGTTTGAGGTGCTGCACGAGCGGCTTGGATCGCGCACGGGGCACTTCTTCGACCCGTCCCTGTTGCAGAGCCAGCTCGACACGCTCGAAGAACCCGGCGACGACGAGGCGATCACGGAAAGCATCGAACTGACGCCGGAGCAGATCGTCGATAACGTGCTCGAAAAGCTCAAGACGCGCGGTGCATAACGAGTAGCAGAAAGCAAAAAGCCCCGGATCTTCCGGGGCTTTTTTGTGTCGTCAACGACTTAAGCGATGCGCTTGGCCAGTTCGACAGCTTTGCCGATATACGAGCCCGGCGTCATCTCCAGCAGCAGTTTCTTCGCGTCGGCCGGAATCGCGAGGCCGCCGATGAACGTCTGCAGCGCCTCACGCGTGATGCCCTTGCCGCGCGTCAGCTCCTTCAGTTGCTCATACGGATTTTCGATGCCGAAACGGCGCATCACCGTCTGCACCGGCTCCGCGAGCACTTCCCAGCAGTTGTCGAGATCTTCGTTCAGGCGCGCCGCGTTCACTTCGAGCTTGTCGAGACCGCGAATCAGCGCGTCATAGGCTAGCAGCGAATAACCGAACGCCACCCCGATATTGCGCAGCACCGTCGAGTCGGTCAGATCGCGCTGCCAGCGTGAAACCGGCAGCTTTTCCGAGAGATGGCGCAGCGTCGCGTTCGCGAGGCCGAGATTGCCTTCCGAGTTTTCGAAGTCGATCGGATTGACCTTGTGCGGCATCGTCGAGGAGCCAATTTCGCCGGCCTTCGTCTTCTGCTTGAAGTAGCCGAGCGAGATGTAGCCCCACACGTCGCGGTCGAGGTCGAGAAGAATGGTGTTCGCGCGCGCGACGGCGTCGAACAGTTCCGCCATGTAATCGTGCGGCTCGATCTGGATCGTGTACGGATTGAACGTCAGCTTCAGACGATTTTCGACGACATCCTTAGAGAACGCTTCCCAGTCGAACTCCGGATACGCCGACAGATGCGCATTGAAGTTGCCGACCGCGCCGTTCATCTTGCCGAGCAGTTCGACCTTCTCGATGCGCTGGATCGCACGCGCGAGACGCGCCGCGACGTTGGCGATTTCCTTGCCGAGCGTCGTCGGGCTGGCGGGCTGGCCGTGCGTGCGCGAGAGCATCGGCTGTTCGGCGTGCATGTGCGCGAGCTTGACCAGCCGCTCATAAACCGAGCGCAGCGCGGGCAGGATCACGCGTTCGCGCGCGCCTGCGAGCATCAAGCCGTGCGACGTGTTGTTGATGTCCTCCGACGTGCACGCGAAGTGGATGAACTCACTCGCGCGCTCCAGCTCCGGCTGCCCCTTGACCGACTCCTTGAGCCAGTACTCGACGGCCTTCACGTCGTGATTGGTGACGCGCTCGATGTCCTTGATGCGCGCCGCGTCGTGCGCGGTGAAGCGCTCGGCCAGGCCTAGCAGGAATTGCTCGGACGCCTCGGAGAAGCGCGGCACCTCGGCAAAACCGGCGCGCGACAGCGCGATCAGCCAGTGAATCTCCACCGTCACGCGATGGCGCATGAACGCGGCTTCGGAGAGCCAGTCGCGCAGGGCTTCGGTCTTGGCGGCGTAGCGGCCGTCGAGCGGCGAGAGCGCGGTGAGCGCGAAGAGGGTATCGGGACGGGTATCGGACATGATTGAGGCGCAGCCGGAAGGGAAAAGACGGGAGAACCGCGCATTTTACCATCGGATGCATCCCATTCCCGGGCGCTCAGCGGGCGCGCAGTTCCTCGTCGAGTGCGCGGAGTTGCGCGGGCGTGCCGACATTTTCCCAGCGGCCTTCGTAAAGCTCGCCGCTCGCGCGTCCGTGCACGATGGTTTCGCGATAGTAGGGCGTGAGCGCGCGGCGCGTGCCGGGCGCGAGATCGCCGAACATGCGCGTGTCGTAGAGACCGATATTGCCGAAGGTGAAGCGCTGCTCGCCTTCGAGCGCGAGCATGCCGTCGTTCAGCGCGAAGTCGCCTTTCGGATGGAACGGCGGATTCGGCACCATGACGAGATGCATGCCGGGAGCGTCCATCGACGCGAGCTTCGAGGCGCGCTCGCGCAGGCTCGCGTAATCGAAATCGCAGAACACATCGCCGCTCACCGCGATGAACACGCCATCACCGATCAGATGCCGCGCGTTCGCGATGCCGCCCGCGGTTTCCAGCGCCTCGGTCTCGGCCGAATAACGCAACTCGATACCCCAGCGCGAGCCGTCGCCCAGTGCGGCTTCGATCTGCTCGCCGAGCCACGCATGATTGATGACGACGGTCCGGATTCCAGCCGCCGCCAGGCGCTCGATCTGCCACACGATCAGCGGCTTGCCGCCGGCTTCGAGCAAGGGTTTCGGACAGGTGTCGGTGAGCGGGCGCATGCGTTCGCCGCGTCCGGCGGCGAAGATCATCGCCGTATTCAAAGCGTGCGTCATTGGGAATCGAAGAGATCAGAAGGTGTAGCCGACTTCGACCGCGCGGCCTTCGAGCGTGTCGAGCAGGCGCGCGAACGGCCACAGCGGCGCGTAGCGTTCCGCGACCTTGCGTGCATAGCCGATGAAACGCGGCAGGTCCGCCAGATAACGCGGCTTGCCGTCGCGATAGTGGATGCGCGCGAACAGCCCGAGCACCTTGATGTGGCGTTGCAGACCCATCCATTCGAGCTGCCGATAGAACTCGCCGAAATCCGCATCGACGGGAAGACCGGCTTTCTTCGCGCGCTCCCAGTAGTACGCGGCGCAGTCGAGTTGAAACTCCTCGTCCCAGCTCACGAAGGCGTCGCGCAGCAGCGACGCCATGTCATACGTGATCGGCCCGTACACCGCATCCTGGAAATCCAGCACGCCCGGATTCGGCTCGCACACCATCAGATTGCGCGGCATGAAATCACGCAGCATGAAAGTCTGCGGCTGGGCGAGCGCGCTCTGCACAAGCAGCGCGAAAGTGTCGTCGAGCGTCTTGCGCTCGTCGGCGGTGACTTCGCGGCCCAGATGACGACCGATGAACCATTCCGGCATCAGTTCCATTTCGCGGCGCAGAAACGCTTCGTCGAACGGCGGCAGCACGCCTTCGCGCGCGGTCTGCTGAAAGCGGATCAGCGTGTCGATGGCGGCGCGCATCAGCGGCCGCGCGTTCTTTTCGTCGAGCACCGAGATGTAGGTCGTCGTGCCGAGATCGGTCACGAGCATGAAACCGGCTTCGAAATCGGTCTCGAGGATCTTCGGCACATGCACGTTCGCCGCGTCCAGCAGCGCGGCGACCTGTACGAACTCGCGGCACTTTTCGGGCGGCGGCGCATCGACGGCGATGAGCGTCCTGCCGTGTGCCGAATCGCTGTCGAGACGGAAATAGCGGCGGAAACTTGCGTCGGTGGAGGCGGGAGCGAGACTGTCGAGGTTCAGCCGATAGCGATCGGCCACGGATCGAAGCCAGGAACGGAGCTGATCCAGGCGGGCGTCGGAAGTAATCTGCGTCATAAATTCGAGGGGCAAAACATCTTGCCATATAATACCCCACGACTTTTTTAAGCGATCCGTTTCACGCCTGGCGCCAGGCTCCCGACAACCGTGCGCGTCACCGTTCGATCGAGTGCCGTCCTTGCCTGGCAACGGACCGTCAAGTTCGGCCGCCTGCCCGGCGGCATCGGGCGCGCGGGACGCGAACGGGATCGAACCGCCACCCATACATGCCGCCACGAAAGCTTCCCGCACCGAAAATCAAAAGCGACGCTCAGCCACGCAGGCGGCGGCTCGTCGTCGCGCTTCTGTCAGTACCGGGCCTGATGCCCGCTCTCGCGCATGCCCAGCTAACCGGGGCGGCGTCCTATGCCGGGCCGCTCGACGGTCCCGAGAGTCTGCGCCTCGCGCCGCAGCTTGAAGAGCGCCCGTTGCAAAGCGGCCAGCAGCCCTCGACCTTCCTCCTGAGCGACAAGGCGACCGGCACGTCCGACGAGGACATGGCGGCGAAGGGCTCGGCGGAGATACGGCGCACGGTGACGGTCATCAAGAGCGACGCGCTGCACTACGACCAGGACACCGACATGGCCGATGCTTTCGGCAATGTCAGGCTGATCAACAACGGCGTGTCGTTCATCGGTCCGGAAGCGCACCTGAAGGTGGAGGCCAACGAAGGGTTCATGACGAACCCGAAGTACCACTTCAATCTGACGGGCGGCTCGGGCAGCGCGGAACGCATCGACCTGATCGACAACGAGCGGGCGCGCGTCGATCACGGCACGTACACCGCCTGCCAGTGCGAAGCGGATCCGGCGTGGTACATCAAGGGTACATCGTTCGATTTCGACACCGGCTCCGAAGACGGCATCGCGCATAACGGCGTGCTGTTCTTCCAGGGCGTGCCGGTGTTCGCGAGCCCGTGGCTGTCGTTTCCGCTGACGAGCGACCGTCGCAGCGGCCTGTTGCCGCCGACCTTCTCGCTCGGCTCGACGACCGGTTTCGAAGCGACGATTCCGTACTACTTCAACATCGCGCCCAATCGCGATCTGACGGTCACGCCGCGCATCATGACGAAGCGCGGCGTGCTCGGCGAGGCGATGTACCGCTATCTGTCGCCTACGTACTCGGGTTCGCTCGACGTCAACTATCTGCCTGACGACCGCGTCACGCACACGAACCGTTACGCGATTTTCTGGCAGCATCGCCAGAATTTCGGCAGCGGTTTCGGCGGCTACGTCAATTACAACAAGGTCTCGGACAGCCAGTATCCGGAAGACCTCGGCAACGCGTCGAACCAGTTCCTGAACGGCACGCAGTTGCTGTATCAGCAGGAAGCGGGGCTCACGTACAACAACGGCCCGTGGTCGGTGCTCGCGCGCGAGCAGCGCTGGCAGACGCTGACGCCGTCGATTCCGCCGTACGCCCGCGAGCCGCAGGTGAACGTGCAGTACAACAAGTACAACGTCGGCGGCTTCGATTACGGCGCGGAACTGGACGCCACGCGCTTCACGATCACGCAGGACGGCGCGACCGACGGCAACCGGCTGTACTTCAATCCGTACCTGAGCTACAGCGTCAATGCGCCGGGCTACTTCATCACGCCGAAGGTGCAGTGGCACTTCGCGTCGTACGACCTGAGCCATATCGCGACCTCGCAGGTGCCGGGTTCGTCGCCGCCGGTGGCCGGGCAGCCGAAGAATTTCACCGAGTCGATCCCGACCATTAGCCTCGACACCGGTCTGGTGTTCGACCGCTCGGTGCGCCTGTTCGGACAGGATTACATCCAGACGCTGGAGCCGAGGCTCTACTACGTCTACACGCCGTATCACAATCAGGACTTCGCGCCGATATTCGACACGGCCGAAGCCGACTTCGGCCTGGCCGAGATCTATACGCCGAACACGTTCGTCGGCAATGACCGGATCGCGGACGCGAACCGCATCACGGCGGGTTTGACGACGCGTTTCATCAACCCGGCGACGGGCGATGAACGCGCGCGTTTCGTCATTGCCCAGCAATACTATTTCCAGAGTCAGCGTGTCACGATCACGCCGGGCCAACTGCCCGAGCAGGCCAAGCACTCGGACCTGATCGCGGGCGCCGCCATCAAGCTGGGCGCGGGTTTCGCCTCGGAAACCGCGTTCCAATATAATGTGGACAACAACCAGCTGGTGCGCTCAAGCATCGGTTTCGCGTTCAGTCCCGGGGAACGCAGGGTGATCAACGTCGGCTACCGCTACACGCGGTCGAACCAGACCACCCTCGTGAACGAACCGATCAACCAGATTCTGTTGTCCGGCGAATGGCCGCTCACGAATCGCCTCTACGCCGTCGGCCGCGTAAATTATGATCTCGCGAGCCATCGTCTCGTCGACGGCCTCGTGGGCTTCCAGTACGATGCCGACTGCTGGGCGTTCGGCATCGGCTTTCAGCGCTACGCCAATGGCGTGAACAGCGTCGGCCAGCCTTCGTCGGGTTCGCGCGCGCTCGCGCAACTGACCTTCAAGGGCTTGTCGAACGTCGACAACGGCCTCGTCAGCGCGTTCCGCGCGAGCGTCCAGGGTTATCAGCCGCCGCCGCCAGCAGCGGCGCCGCTCTCCCGATACAGCGATTACGAGTGAGATCGGAGCGGGCGTTTCGCGGCGCTCAACAATAGGGGCGCTCAACGAAGGGGCGCTCGACAAAGGCAGTGAAAGCGGCGTCGAACGCCGCAATCGGGCAACACAAGCGGCACACGAACGGGCAAAGCTCGTATTTGATGGAGTATCTGTGGCAAACGTGAATATGTTTCGATCGACGGTAATCGCAGCGGGTGCGCTCGCTGCCGCGCTGATCCTGAGTACGCCGGCCGGTGCGCAGGCGTTGTCGAACCGCAATGCGCAGCTCGCCGATTCCGTCGTCGCGGTGGTGAACGACGGCGTCATCACGCAACGCGAACTGGAGGAGCGCTCGGCGCTGATCTCCAAGCGGCTGCAGCAGCAGAACGCGCCCGTGCCGCCGGCCGACCAGTTGCAGCGGCAGGTGCTCGACCAGATGGTGCTCGAGCGCATCCAGCTTCAGAAGGCGAAGGAAGACGGCATCAACATCGATGACGCCGCCGTGAACCGCACGCTCGCGCGTCTCGCGCAACAAAACCAGATGACGCTCGACGTCTATCGCGCGCGCATCGAGGCGCAGGGCGTGCCCTGGTCCACCTTCGTGCGCGATGCGCGCACCGAACTCACGCTCTCCAAGCTGCGCGAGAAGGAAGTGGACAGCAAGATCACGGTCTCGGACGGCGAAGTGGCGAACTACATCGCCAGCCAGCGCGGTCCGGGCTCGCGCAACGCCAGCGACCTGCGTCTGCAGCACATCATGTTCAAGCTGCCGGCGAACGCGCCGGAAAGCGACGTCGCGAAGGTCCAGGCACAGGCCGACGCCGTGCTCAAGCAGGCACAAGCCGGCGAGGATTTCTCCAAGCTCGCCAAGCAGAATTCGCAGGACACCGACGCCGGCAAGGGCGGCGATCTCGGCTTCCGTGTGCCGGGCTCGTTGCCGGCGGGCATCGTGACGGCGGTGTCCACGCTGCGTCCGGGCCAGGTCGTGCCGACGCTTTTGCGCACCGACGGCGGCTTCGAGATCGTCAAGCTGGTGGATCGCCGCGCAAGCCAGGGCACGGCGGCGGATGCACCCAAGCTCGTGCAGACGCACGTGCGCCACATCCTGCTGCGTGTGTCGGACGGCATGTCGGAACAGGCCGCGCGCCAGAAACTACTCGACATCAAGCAGCAAGTGCTCGCCGGCGGCGATTTCGCGAACTTCGCGCGCACGTATTCGCAGGACGGTTCGGCCTCGCAGGGCGGCGATCTCGGCTGGATCAGCCCGGGCGAGACCGTGCCCGAGTTCGAACGCGCAATGAACAATCTGCAGGACGGCGCGGTCAGCGATCCGGTGCGAAGCGAATACGGCTATCACCTGATCCAGGTGCTCGGCCGCCGCGACGCGGAAGGTTCGGCTTCGCAACAGCTCGACATCGCGCGTCAGGCAATCGGCCAGCGCAAGGCCGAGCAGGCGTACTCCGACTGGCTGCGCGAGCTGCGCGACACCGCTTACGTGCAGTACAAGGGCATCGCTGCCCAGCAGCAATAAACCCGCAATAAACTCCCGCAATAAACTCATGAGCACCGCTGACGCCCGACCGCTCGCCATCGCCATCACGACAGGCGAGCCGGCCGGTGTCGGCCCGGAACTGACGGCTGCGGCGCTGAAGCAGGCGCGCCAGCGCTGGCCGCAGGCGCGCTTCACCGTGCTGGGCGACCGCGCGTTGCTCGAAACGCGCGCAGGCGCGGGCTGGCCCGCGGCGCACGATCCGGTCGAGGTCGAACATCACGCGCTGGCGGTTCCCGCGGTGCCCGGCAAACTCGACGCCGCCAACGGGCGTTACGTGCTTGGCTTGCTCGACACCGCCATCGACGGCGCCGTTTCCGGCCGTTTCGACGCGATCGTCACCGCGCCGCTGCAAAAGAGCACGATCAACGATGCCGGCGTTCCCTTCACCGGCCACACCGAGTATCTCGCCGAGCGCACGAGCACGCCGCGCGTCGTGATGATGCTCGCCGGTTCGAGCGAGCGTCCGTTGCGCGTCGCGCTCGCGACCACGCACTTGCCGCTGAAGGACGTTTCGGCGGCGCTCAGCATCGACGGTCTGGTCGAAACGCTCTCCATCATCGATCACGATCTACGCGCGCATTTCGGCCTGGCCGCACCGCGCATTCTCGTCACCGGGCTCAATCCGCATGCGGGCGAGAACGGCTATCTCGGCCGCGAGGAAATCGACGTCATCACGCCCGCGCTCGAACGCGCCCGCGCGCTCGGCATCGACGCGCGCGGGCCGTATCCCGCCGATACCTTGTTCCAGCCGCGCTATCTGAAAGACGCCGACTGCGTGCTCGCGATGTTCCACGATCAAGGCTTGCCGGTGCTGAAATACGCGACCTTCGGCGAAGGCATCAACGTGACGCTGGGCCTGCCGATCATCCGCACGTCGGTGGATCACGGCACGGCCCTGGACCTCGCCGGCACGGGCCGCGCGGACGCGGGCAGCATGATCGCCGCGATCGACGCCGCCGTGTCCATGGCGCGTCACAAGCGCGGCGCTTGAGCGCGCATTCATTCGAACCAGTATGTCGACCAAACACCAAGGCCATTTCGCGCGCAAGCGCTTCGGGCAGAACTTTCTCGTCGATCAGGGCATCATCGATTCGATCGTCGATACGATCGCGCCTGCGCGCGGCGAACGCATGGTCGAGATCGGACCGGGACTCGCCGCGCTCACCGAGCCGCTGATAGAACGGCTCGCGACGCCTGAATCGCCGCTGCACGCGGTCGAACTGGACCGCGATCTGATCGGCCGGCTGGAAAAGCGTTTCGGCGACAGGCTCGTCGTGCATTCCGCCGACGCGCTCGACTTCGATTTCGGCACGCTCGCGCTCGAAGGCGAGAAGCCTTCATTGCGCATCGTCGGCAATCTGCCGTACAACATTTCCAGCCCGCTTCTGTTTCACCTGACGAGCTTCGCGCCCAAGGTGATCGACCAGCATTTCATGCTGCAGGACGAAGTGGTCGAGCGCATGATCGCGGAGCCTGCCAGCAAGGACTACGGGCGGCTTTCCGTGATGCTGCAATACCGCTACGTGATGGACAAGCTGATCGACGTGCCGCCCGAGTCGTTCAATCCGCCGCCGAAGGTGAACTCCGCGATCGTGCGCATGATTCCGTTCGCGCCGCACGAGTTGCCGGAAGTCGATGAAAACGTGCTGAGCGATGTCGTGAAGGCCGCGTTCGCGCAGCGTCGCAAGGTGTTGCGCAACAACCTCGGCGCGTATCGCGACACGATCGATTTCGATGCGCTCGGCTTCGATCTCGCGCGCCGCGCCGAAGAAGTGCCGGTCGCGGAATTCGTCGCGCTGGCGCAGACGGTTCAGCGCTTGCGCACCTGAACTCCGCCGGCGTCGGACAGCAATCTCATCAATCGCGCAAGGCGCGCGCGCTGCTCGTGGTGCAGGCCGCGCGTCGCGCTCACCTGCTGCACCCGCGTGCGCCAGTAGGTCTGGCCGAACAGCGAATTCGCGCCTTCCGCCGACAGCACGCGTTCCAGATGCCCGATCGCGGCATCGACATTCCTTGCGGTGTAAGGGCTCGTGATCGTGGTGTCCCGTTCGAGCGTGGTGTTCATCGTTTTCCTTGTGTCGCGTTGAATCGAGTGCGCCATTCTGTGAGCGCGTCGGGACAATCGATGTCCTGATCCTCGTGATCGCGCACGTCGCAGTATCGGGACACGATCCGTCCGAATCGGCTGCTAATATCGTCGTCCCCATGAATGCAGGGCGGCAAGACACTTTCCAGGAGACAGCGCATGCGCTTCATACACGCGGCGGACATTCACCTCGACAGCCCGTTGCACGGCCTTTCCGCCTATGCGGACGCGCCGGCCGACATGCTGCGCAACGCGACGCGCGAGGCGTTCTCGAAGCTCGTTTCCGTCGCGGTGGACGAGAAAGTCGATTTCATGGTGATCGCCGGCGACCTCTACGACGGCACCTGGCGCGACCACAACACCGGCATCTTCTTCTGCAGCGAAATGGGGCGGCTGCGCCGCGCGGGCATTCCGGTCTATGTGCTCTTCGGCAATCACGACGCCGAAAGCGAAATGACGAGCCAGTTGCGCTTGCCCGACAACGTCCACACGTTCTCGCCGAAAAAGCCGCAGACATTTCGCATCGACGATCTGAAGGTCGCGCTGCACGGCCACAGCTTCAAGGAAAAGGCGGTCACGACGAATCTCGTCACCGCGTATCCGCCGCCCGTCGCGGGGTACTTCAACATCGGCGTGCTGCATACGGCGCTCGAAGGCGGCTCGATGCACGCGAGCTACGCGCCGTGCTCCGTCGCGGAGTTGCACGCGAAGGAATATCACTACTGGGCGCTCGGCCACGTGCACGAGTACGCGATCTGGCAGGACGCGTCGACCATCGTGTTTCCGGGCAATCTGCAGGGGCGCAACATCCGCGAAACGGGGCGGCGCGGCGCGGTGCTCGTCAGTGTGTCGGAGGCGGAGGAGGTGAGCGTCGAGCGGCTTTTCATCGACGTCCTGCGCTGGGAGTCCGTGACCGTGGATGCGTCGCAGGCGGATACGCTCGATGAAGTCGCGCTTGCCGTCGGACGTGCGCTCGAAGCGCTCGTCGAAGAGGCGGAGTCGCCCGTCCCGCACGCGGTGCGCGTGACGATCACCGGCGCGACGCAGGCGCATGGCGAACTGTTCGGCCTGGAAACGCAGTTGCGCGCGGAAGTGCTCGCCCAGATCGCGGCCATCAGCCACGAACGGCTGTGGCTGGAAAAAGTGAAGATCGCGACCGAGCCGCTCTCGCACAGCGAGCCCGCGACCGGCCGCACCGATGCGCTCGCCGACCTTCACGGCCTTCTGATCGAAGCCGAAACCGATCCTGACTTTCTGAACATGCTGAAGGACAAACTGATCACGCTGGCGTCGCAGGCGCCGAGCGAATTGCAGAAGTCGGTGCCCGAACTGGAACACGTGCGCAACGGCGAACTCGCGAAGCTGGTGAGCGACGTGCGCTCCGGGCTGATCGCGCAACTGGCCGATGCGGAGTAAGCCCATGCGCATCGGCAAGCTCGAACTCATCCGCTACGGCAAATTCACCGATCGCACCGTCGAGTTTCCCGCGGCGGAGCATGATTTTCACTTCGTCGTCGGCCCGAACGAAGCCGGCAAGTCGACCATCAGGAACGCGATCTCCGAGCTGCTCTTCGGCATGCCGCATAGCTCGCCGCTCGCGTTCGTGCATCCGCAAAGCGATCTGCGGATTGGCGCGAGCATCGAGACAGGCGAGGAAAGCTTCGCGTTTCATCGCACGAAGAGCCGCCGCGCGCCGCTGTGCGCGCCCAACGGCGACCCGCTCGCCGCCGATGCGCTCGCCACCTTTCTCGGCGCCGCCGACAAGAGCTTTTTCGAGCAGATGTACTGCCTGAATCACGACGCGCTGCGCCGTGGCGGTGAAGCGATTCTCGATGCATCGAGCGATGTCGGGCAGGTGCTGTTTCAATCGGCGGCGGGCATCGCGAGTCTCGGCGACGTGCGTCAGCGACTCGCGGACGAAGCCGACAAGCTTTGGGCGAAACGCAGGTCGGAAAACCGCGTGTACTACGCGGGTCTCAGGCAATACGAGGAAGCCAGCGGCGACCTGAAAACCGCGAGCGTGCGAACGACGCAATGGCGTCGCGCGCATAACGCCGTCGAAGAAGCCGAGGAGAAGAGCCGCGAGCAGGACGCGCGCCGCGCCGAGCTCGAAGCAGCGCGCGGCAGGCTCGAACGCGTGCGCCGCATTGCGCCGTATCTGAACGTATGGCGCGAGAAGTCGGCCGAATTGCGCGAACTGGGCGATGTCGTCGATCTTCCCGCGAACGCCGAAGCGACGCTGCAAGACGCGCTGACGCGGCTCGCATCGGCCGGGCGCGCGCTCGAATTGCACGCGGAGAAGGCAGAGCGCTTGCAGGCCGAGGCAGGCGCGGTTCACGTCGATGACGCGCTGCTCGCGGCGCAGGCGCGCATTCGTGCGCTCGACGCGGCGCATCAGCGCACGGCGGATCACGCGAGCGAAATCGCGCGGCTCGAACAGGAAGTCGCGATGCGCCTGCGGCAGGTCGCGCAGGACGGCGCGCAACTCGGCTGGCCGCAGGACGAAGCGGGCGCACGTCGCGCCATGCCGGGGCCGCTCGCGCTGCAAACGGTCACGAGCCTGATGCTCGAGCGCGGCGAACTCGAAACCGCGGCCCGCAACACGGAGCAGACGGCCGGGCAAAGCGCGGCGCAAATCGAGTCTCTCAAGTCGAAGCTCGCGTCCATCGCGAGCGGCGAGGTGACGCCGGGTCTGCGCGCGGCCTTGCGTGCGGCGCAGAAATATCGCGATGCGGGCGCGACCGTGCAGCGTTTCGAAGACGCGCGGCGTGAGGCGCAGCAAACGCTCGACGCGGGCCTCGCGTCGCTCGGTCAGTGGACGCGCCCGATCGACGAACTGAAGGCGATGACGCTTCCCGCCGGGGAGCGCATCGCAACGCTGCGCGCCGAGCGGCAGGAACTGGCGTCGCGCGTGACGCTCGCGGTGGATCGCGAGGACGAAGCGAAAGACGACCTTGCCACGGCGCGGAGCGAACTCGACGATCTCGTGCAAACCCACGATGTCGTGACCGGCGACGAGGTCCGCGACGCGCGCGTCCAGCGCGACGCAGCCTGGCGCGCGATCCGCTCGGGCGACGTCGCGCTGGACGCAGCCGCGCCCGGTTTCGAAACCGCGATGCACACGGCCGACGGCCTGGCCGATCGTCATCTGGGCTCGGTCGGTCAGACGACGCAACTCGCGGCCCTGAAACGGCGCGTCGCGAACGAACAGGCGACGCTCGCTCGCCGCGAGGAAAGCGTGCGCGCAGCCAAAGCGGCATTGGCCGATTTCGATGAAACCTGGTGCACGCTGGCCGCGCAGTCGCAGCTCGCGGACATGTCGCTCGACGATGCGCCGGCGTGGATCGCGTCGCGCGACAAGGTGCTGACGGCGGCGCACGCGCTCGATGCGCGCACGCAGGATCTCGCGCGCGAATCCGCCGACGCCGCCGCGCGTCGCGACGAACTCGCGCGTCATCTCGCGGAGGCGGGCGCCACGCACGACACGCAAGCCGGTCTCGACGCGCTGTGCGATCGCGCCGAAGCGCATATCGCCTCCATCGACGACGCCATCGCCACGCGGCGCGCCATGAACGCACAGCTCGACGAAGCGCTGGCCGGACGCATCGCGCGCGAAGGCGCGGCGCGCGCGGCCCGCGAGGTTTTCGAGCGCTGGCAACGCGAATGGTCGGCGGCGCTCGCGAAAGCGGGCCTCGCGAACGCCGCCGATTCGCAGGCGGCGGCCGAAGCGGCAATCGACATCGTGAAGAAGATCGGCGAGCAACTGACGCAGATCGAGAGCGTTCGCGGCGGCCAGATCGACGCGATGCGCATGGCGCTCGCCGCCCTCGAAGCCGATGCCGTGCAGCTCGCGCAGGAACTCGATGCATCGCTCGCGGCGCTCGGCGCGGCGGCGATCGCGACGGAACTCTCGACGCGGCTCGCGCGCGCGAGCGCGGCGCATGCGGATTTGGAGCGGCTGAAGAAGGAACACGCGCAGGCGAGCGCGCAGGTGAGCCTCGCGAAGGCCGAAGTCGATGAAGCGCGCGCGACGCTGCGTCCGCTCTACGAAACGGCCGGCGTCGATACGCCCGATGTCCTCGCGGCGCTGATCGCGCAATCGCAGAAAAAGCGCGAGCTGAGCGTGGCAGTGGACGAAGCGCGTAACGCGCTGATCAAGGGCGGCGACGGACTCACGCTCGACGAGCTCGTGGCGGAAGTGGAGGACGCGGACATTCCGAACGTGCATGCCGAGCTGTCGCGCATCGGCGCGGCGTTGTCCGAGTCGGTGAAAATCGCCAGCGATATCGCGACCACGCTCGACGCCGCGCGCCGCGAGCTCGACGCCATTTCCGGCGCTGCGAACGCCGCGCGCGCCGAAGCCAAACGCCAGGAAGCGCTGTCCGCGATGGCCGACGCCGCCGAGCGCTTCGTCAAGGTCGAGACGGCGTCGACGCTGCTCAAGTGGGCGATCGACCGTTATCGCGAACGCCGCCAGGGACCGATGCTATCGCGTGCGAGCGCGATTTTTTCGACGCTCACGCTGGGCGCGTTCTCGCGGCTCTCCGTAGATTACGACCGGCAGCCGATGGCGCTGTCGGCGATCCGCTCGAGCGGCGAGCACGTGGATATCGCGGGCATGAGCGAGGGTACGCGCGATCAGTTGTATCTCGCGCTGCGGCTGGCCGCGCTCGAAGAACATGGCGAGAAGGCGTCGCCGTTGCCGTTCGTGGCGGACGATCTCTTCATCAACTTCGACGACAATCGCGCGCGCGCCGGCCTGCGCGTGCTCGCGCAGATCGCGAAACGCACGCAGGTGATCTTCCTGAGCCATCACGATCACCTGATCGATATCGTGCGTGAGGTTCTCGGCGCGCAGGTCAACGTGTGCGACATGAGCTGACCCGTCATCCGTTCAGCAGCGCGTCGAGGCGCAACAGCGTGTCGCGCGCGCCACCCGCGATGCCCACGCCGCAGTTCGGGGCAATCGCGTGCTCGCGCGGATTGATGCGCACGACGCGCGGCCCGTTGCGCTCGCTGAAGCGCCGGACCGTTGGCAGCGCGCGCCCCGCGCCGAGCTCGACGACCACCAGCCGCCCGACGCCCTGCAGCCATGTGCCAAGTCTTTGTTCTTGCCGCGCCGACCGCGTGTCGATCCAGTTCCAGTCGCCGAACATGAGAATGTTGGGACGCGCGAGCGCGTGGCAATGCGGGCAGCGCGGCGGCGCGTTGAGCAGCTCGCAGCGGCTTTCGTCGATGACCGGATCGAAGCCGTCGGCGGACCAGATATCGCCGGTGCAGGCGTCGATGCATTGCAGCGCGTCGATCGCACCGTGGCATTCGGCGACGCGCTCGTGTGCAAAGCCGGCGCGCTGAAACTGCCCGTCGACATTGCTGGTGAAGACGAACGCGCCGTGCGGCATGCGCGCCGCCCAGCGCTTGAGCACGCCGAAGCCGTCGTGCGGCCGCGTCGCGCGATACAGTGCGAGCCGATGCCCGTAGAAGCCCCACGCGAGCGCCGGATGCCGGACGAAGCCTTCAGGGTTGGCCATCTCCTCGAACGAAAAGCCGTGATGACGCAGCGCCGGATACGCGCGCCAGAACCCCTCCGGGCCGCGAAAGTCGGGCAGTCCCGAGTCGACGCCCATGCCTGCGCCGGCGGTGATCAGCAGGCCGTCCGCCTCGCGGATCCATTGCGCGGCCTGCTCCATCGGCGCCTGATCGCTCATTGCGCGCTTCCTTCTCCGTAACGTTTCGCGAGCTTCCTGTAGTCTTCGGCGAATTCATCGCGCAAGTCTTGCGGCGCGAGAATTTCCACGCCTGCGCCCAGCGCGCGCAGCCACCAGCGCAGCTTGAGACTCGGCGTGACGGTGCCGGACACTTTCATGCGGCCGTCGGGAAGTGTGTCGATCTGCTGGTCTTTTGACATCGGCGATTCGCGCAACTGATTGCCCGCCGTGCCCTCGAAAGCAAGTTCGAGGCACACCGGCGGCTCGGGCAGGAAGTCGAATGCCTGTTGCGTCTCGATGTACTTGCGCAGCTTGAAGTCTTCCGGATAGGTGAAAGACGCGCCCGATTCCGTCGCCGAGCGGATGCGGTCGAGCCGGTAGAGCGTGCGCATCCATTCCGTTTCGCCTTTCTCGGGACGCGGCGCGCGATTCGGGTCTTGCGCGACCATGTACATGACTCCCGCGGATTCGACCAGCGCGAGCGGCCAGAGGGTTTTGGTTTTCGGCTCGGCGCTTTGCTCGCCCTTGTACGCCGGACGATATTGCACCAGCAGTTCGCGCTCGAAGAACGTGGCGGTGGCGACGGTCTGGAAGATCTCCGGACGCAGCTTCGGACGGATCAGCGTGAAAGCGCCATCGACGGAATCGATCTTGTCGGCCCACGCGCGATACATGCGGCTGTCGGCCTTTTCCTGCGAGAGCCGTGCCTCGGCGGCCTTGAAAAGCGGATCGATGTCGCGCGTCACGGCGGTCGGCAGCTTGTTGCCGGCGAAGCGCTGAAGAATGTGAAACGCGACCGCTTCGGACGCGCTCATCAGGCCGCTCACGCCTTCCTGCAGGCCGTGCAGCCAGGGCTTGCGCTGCCAGAGCAGTTCGCGTCCGTTGATCGTTGACACGACGCGCGAGTCGGCTTCGAGCGCGCTCAGATGGCGCTGCACTTTCTTCGTATAGCCGACGCGATGACCGCGCTCTTCGAGCCGGCGCCGGACTTCGGGCGTCGAAAGCCAGGCGGTCGCGTCCCGTTCGGTAGGCAGCACGCGGAGAATGGCTTCGTCGAGGCTGGAGGTCATGGGGCTCGGAACGAGTGAATGTCGTTTCCGATTATAGAGATGCGATGAGACAGATTGTGTCTTGATGAAGGTGCGGACAAGAGGCAGGCCACTCGGCGACGACGCGAGAGACGAGATGGAGGCGGGGAAGGCGCAAAACAAAAAGCCCAGTCCGAAGACTGGGCTATCTGCTTGATTCTTTGGTAGGCCGTACGGGATTCGAACCTGTGACCAACGGATTAAAAGTCCGCTGCTCTACCAGCTGAGCTAACGACCCGAAAGAGGCAAAATTATAATCAACGAACGGTGAAACTGTCAACCCAATTCGCTAAGGAATTTCGCGGACGTCGAAGGAAAGGTCAAAAAAACGCCCGCGACATCATTGCTCGCGGGCATTCTCCTCGAGACGCGCGCTGAAACCTCAGCGCGAAGAAAGCGCCGAAAAAACACTTACTTCACTTGCGACATCTTGCTTTGCGCGGTCTGCGCGACTTCCGTGCCGGAGTACTGCGAGATGATCTGCTGAAGCGTCTGCTTGGCAGCCGCCTTCTGGCCTTGCTCGATCTGGTTGTTCGCGATTGCGAGCAACGCCTCGGGTGCTCGCGGATGCGTCGGATACTGCTTCACCAGGTCCTGCCAGATTGCAGTCGATCCCTTGTAGTCGCGCTGGGCGTACAAGGCATTGCCGAGCCAGTATCGAGCCGTCGGCTGATACGGGCTCTGCGGATACTTCGCCACGAACGCCTTGAACGACGCCGCGGCGTTCTTGTAGTCGCCAGCACGGAACTGAGTCGACGCTGCGTTGAACGCTTCCGTCTCGCCGGGCTGCACCGAACCGGTCACGCCGTCGATCGTCTCTTGCTGCGGCTCGAACTTCTTCAAGCGCGTGTCGAGATCGGCGTAATAGTCCTTTTGCTGCTTTTGCAGCGTCGCGACCTGGTTGGCCAGATCCTCGTTCTGTCCACGAACCGTCGCGACCTGCTGATTGAGCTGGTCGATACGGTTCTGCTGATCGAGGATCGTGCGCTGCGCCGCCTGCAACTGACTGGACAGGCTATCTGTCTTCGTGCGCAGGTCGAGCACGGCTTTACGCGCTTCGTTGTCGTCGAAGACACCGGCGTGCGCTGGCACGCTCGTCATCACCGCGCCAACGACGCACACGGCTGCGGCCGCGCGCAGCAAGGGGAAACGAAACAACATAGGGCGACTCACCCGTGACTGGTTACGTTAGATAAATTACTGCTGGTACACGAGGTCCGCACGGCGGTTCTGTGCCCACGACGATTCGTCGTGACCCGTCGCCATCGGCTTTTCCTTGCCGAGGCTCACGGCTTCCATCTGCGCATCGGCGACGCCCATCAGCGACATTGCGCGACGCACGGCTTCCGCGCGCTTCTGGCCCAGCGCCAGGTTGTACTCGCTCGTGCCACGCTCGTCGGTGTTGCCCTGGATCAGGACGTGACGCTCCGGATGGCTCTTCAGGTACGACGAGTGTTGTTGCAGCAGCGGCTGATAGTCGTCCTTCACGGCGTAGCTGTCGAAGTCGAAATAGATGCTGCGCTTGGCGAGCGGGCTGTTCGGGTCGTTCAGCGGGTCGATGTTGACCTGCTTCACGTCCGTCGGGTTCGGCTGCGTGCCGACCGCACCCTTGTTCTGACCTTCGTCGAGCTTCACGCCCGAGTGACAAGCCGCCAATGCGCCGACCATCGCAACTGCCAGGCCGATACGAAGTTTCGACATCATGGTACCTCTCCTTGTGTTGTAGCTGAACGTTGTCTGTGAAACGTTATTGCTGTTTTACTGCATGAACGGACCCCAGGACGGCTCGCGCACCACACCGCCCTGAACTGACAAGACTTGCCGCGTGCGACCGTCGGTCGAAACGGCTGCCAACACGCCACGTCCGTTCACTTGGGTGGCGTAGAGGATGTACTGACCATTCGCCGCGAAGCTCGGCGATTCGTCATGCGTCGTGTCGGTCAGCCCCGTCGCCGTGCCGGACGCGAGGTCCTGCAGATACAGCTTGAAACCGCCGCCCGTGCGCGAAATGTACGCGAGCTGCTTGCCGTCCGGGCTCACGCGCGGGCTCGTGTTGTACGAACCGGTGAACGTGACCCGCTGGGCCGCGCCGGCGCTTTCCCCCGCCGCCGGCATCTTGTAGATCTGCGGTTGGCCGCCGCGATCGCTCGTGAAGTAGATGGAGTTGCCATCGGGCGAGAAGGCCGGCTCGGTATCGATGGAACTGCCTTGTGTGAGACGGCGCAGGCCGGAGCCGTCAGCGTTGACTTCGAAAATCTGCGTGTTGCCGGTGCGCGAGAGCGCGACCGCGAGCTTGCGGCCGTCAGGCGACCAGGCCGGGGCGCTGTTGTTGCCCTTCTGATTCGACACGACCACGCGACGTCCCGTCGGCAGATCGTGGATGTACACCACCGGCTTCTTCTTCTCGAAGGACACATACGCGACCTTCGTGCCGTCCGGCGACCAAGCCGGCGAGATGATCGGTTCGGGGCTGGAGAGGGCGATCTTGGCGTCCTGGCCGTCCGAATCGGAAATCTGCAATTGATATCGGCCGCCCGTCTGAATCACGTAGGACAGACGCGTCGCGAACACGCCGCGGCCGCCGAGCAGCTTCGCGTAGATGTAATCGGCGATCTTGTGCGCGCTCATGCGCAGGCCGCTTTCGGCGGACACCAGCGACAGGCCGCCGAGATTCTGCTGGCTGACCGTGTCATAGAGGCGGAAGCGCACTTCGTACTGGCCGTTCGGCAGCTTGTTCACGCTGCCCGACACGAACGCATTCGCGCCCTTCGCCTTCCACGCGCCGAGATCGACCGAATCGGTTTCCGATACCGGCGTGCCGCCTGCGTCGATATTCGTGAACTTGCCGCTGCGCTGCAGATCCTGGCGGATGATCGCGCTGACCTGCTGCGGTGAATTCGCTTCGTTGGCGAAATTGGCCGTTGCGATCGGATATTGCGTGGAGCCGACGCCGGTCACGAGTACGTTCAACTGGGCGTGTGCGGCGGTGCCGGCTGCGATCAGGCAGGACGCGACCAGCGTTCTCAGGCCAAGCTTCGTCATCAAACTCATGCTGTATAGGTTCCAGAAAAAAGCGTTTCAAGTGTTAGCGGACTGCAGAACAGACCCGCGCTCGCACAATTCGTTCCCGCAGCTCGATGCGCGCTTTCATGGGCACTTTTCCCCATGAAATCATGCGATTCGCGCAATCAGCCTCCCGCCGGGCGCAGCGTGATCGTGAAGCGATCCGGCGCCTTTCCGTCGTTATCGACAGGCATCGGATCCGAGCGCTGCACCGCGCGCAGCGCCGCCTGATCCCACTGCTCGTTGCCGCTCGAGCGCGTGATATTTGCCGACAGCAACGTACCCGTTGGCGAGCAGCGCACCGACACGACCGTCTCGAGCCCGGCGGTTTCGCCTGCCCACACGATGTTCGGCCGCACGCGACGCTGCACCTTCTCGGCATAACCCGGCGAAGTCGCATTGCCGCCTGCGCCCTTGCCGGTGCCGCTCTTGGCGAGGCCTTCGCCGCTGCCCGCCGTGCCGCCGCCCAGCTGACCCTGCAACTGCGCGAGACGCGCCTTGCGTTCGCCATCGAGCTTGGCCTTCGCTTCCGCATCGGCCTTGGCTTTCGCCTGCGCGGCGGCCTTCGCCTTCGCATCGGCTTCAGCCTTGGCCTTGGCTTGCGCGTCGGCCTTCGCCTTGGCTTCCTGCTGCTCCTTCTCTTTTTCCTTCTGCTCCTTGAGCTGTTCCTGCTTCTGCGCTTCGGCTTGCTGCTGGCGCTGCTTGTCCTGCTGCGCCTTCTGTTGCTGCTGCTTCTGCAGTTCGGCCTGACGCTGCTGCTCGATCTGCTTCTGCTTGTCCTGCATCGCCTTCTGCTGGGCGGCCGCAGCGGCGGCTTGCGCGGCCAGTTGCTGCTGGCGCTTCGCTTCCGCTTCCTGCTTCGCTTCTTCCTGCTGGCGGCGCTGCTCTGCGAGTTGCGCCTCGCGCGCGGCGGCTTCCTGCTGCTTGCGCTTCTTTTCCTGCAACGCGATGTCCGCTTCCTCGTCGCGCGCGGGCGGCGGCGCGGGCTGCACCTTGACGGGCGCGGGCGGCGGCGGGGCGGGGCGGGGTGTCGGCGTGGAGGTATCCGGAATCTCGGTCCAGATTTCGGCTTCAGCGCCGGCCGGCGTGTTGTTCTGCCAGTTGATGCCGTGATACAGCAGCCAGATGAGCAGCAGATGCATCAGCGCCGCGAGCGCGAACGCCTTGCCCGTGCCGCGCTCGCGCGGCGGGCGGATCGGTCGCGCGGACGGCGCGCTTGGCTGCTTGTGCAAAAGGGTCATTGCGATTTGACGAGCAATCCGACGCGCTTCACGCCGCGCGCCTTCATATCGGACATCACGTTCATCACGACTTCGTACTTCACCGTTTTGTCGGCCGCGATCACGACGGGCTGATCCGGATGCGACTCCTGACGATTGAGCACGAAGGTGTTGAGATCGTCCTTGGTCATCTTCTGCTCTTGCGACGAGCCGCTATCGTCCTTGTAGCGGACGTTCATGCTGCCGTCCGCCTTGATGTTGATGACGAGCGGCGGCTGCTGCTCCTGCGGCTGCGCGTTGCCGACCGTCGGCAGATTGATGATGGAAGGCGAAACGAGCGGCGCCGTCACCATGAAAATGACGAGCAGCACGAGCATCACGTCGATATACGGCACGACGTTGATGTCGGACATCGCGCGGCGCGAGCTGCCGCGCATGCTGGAACGAATGGGGCCTGCCATAGCGGACTCCTTCTCTTAGTGCGCCTGGCGCTGCAGGATGTTCGAAAACTCTTCGATGAAAGTCTCGAAGCGGATTGCCAGACGGTCGATATCGTGGGCGTAGCGGTTGTACGCGACCACGGCCGGAATCGCGGCGAACAGGCCGATGGCGGTCGCGACGAGCGCTTCCGCGATGCCGGGCGCCACGTTCGCGAGCGTCGCCTGCTGCACGTTGGCGAGACCGCGGAACGAGTTCATGATCCCCCAGACCGTGCCGAAGAGACCGATATACGGACTCACCGAACCGACCGACGCGAGGAACGCGAGATTCGCTTCGAGCACGTCCATTTCACGCTGAAAGGCGGCGCGCATCGCGCGGCGGGAGCCGTCGAGGATCGCGCCGGGGTCGGTGATGCGGCGCTCCTTGCCCTTCAGGAATTCACGCATGCCCGATTCGAAGATACGCTCAAGTGCGCCGATGGTGTGGCGATTGTTCGCCGCGCTCTGATATAGCGCCTGCAGGTCGCCGCCCGACCAGAAATCGCGCTCGAAACGCTCGGTCTGCGCGCGTGCGCGGCGAATGGCGAACCACTTGCGGAAAATGAAAGTCCACGACAGCAGCGAAAGCAGCAGCAGCAGCGCCATCACGGCCTGCGCGAGCAGGCTCGCGTGAATGACGAGAGAAACGATCGACAGGTCTTGTGTATTGTTCATAAAGGTCCGCTGTTACGTCCCGCGAAGGGCGTCCGGTTTAAAGCGTCATGCTTTCGTGAAACGGATGTGAATTAAACGAAAGCCGCGCCGTAACCGGCCCGTGCTCCGTAATGCCTTTTTCAATTCCCGATACCGGGTTCGCTTCGGGGTGCGATGCGTTCATCGGTCAGACTCGGTCCGGGTTGGTGCCGCTCGGCGCGGTGGCGAGCGCGGCGTGCGGGCCGCGTTTCAGGCCCTCGAGCACCGCGTCGGGAATGGCGGCCGGACGAATCGACGCGCGATCCACCGAAGCGATGCGAATATCGCCGCTCGCGAGCAGCACCCCGTCGCGCCACGCTTCCTGATGAAAATCCACCGACGCGCGCCCGAGCCGCTCGATACGACTCACGACGCGAATGACGTCGTCCAGCCGCGCCGGCGACGAATATTCGACGGCCGTACGCCGCACGACGAACACGATGCCGCTCGAATCGGAGAGACGCTGCTGGTCGATGCCGCACGCGCGCAGCCACTCGGTGCGCGCCCGCTCGAAGAACTTCAGGTAGTTCGCGTAGAAGACGATGCCTCCGGCGTCGGTGTCCTCGTAATACACCCGAACCGGCCACTCGAAACTCAACGGATCACTCACCTTTGCGCCGCTCCGCTCGCGCGAAGGCTCATCGGAGCGCTCCGGCTTGCTTTTTGACAGATATTCATCGGCGGCATTTTACCGGAACCCGAAGCACCCTCGCCAAATCCTTAGGCATTTCCCCTTATCAGCCGCGGTGAATTTGCAACGGTGCGAAGCTCTGCGCGATGGGCATCATCTCGATGGCGTTGATGTTCACGTGCGCCGGACGCGTCGCGATCCAGTAGATCGCGTCGGCGATATCCTCGGGCGTGAGCGGCTGCGTGTCCTTGTATACAGTGGCGGCCTTGGAGTCGTCGCCCTTGAAGCGCACGTTGGAGAACTCGGTGCCGCCGACGAGCCCCGGCTCGATGTCGGTCACGCGCAGCGCCGTGCCGGCCACATCCGCGCGCAGGTTCAGGCTGAACTGCCGCACGAACGCCTTGGTCGCGCCGTACACGTTGCCGCCGGCGTACGGATACGTGCCCGCGACCGAGCCGATATTGAACACGTGCCCACGATTGCGCTCGACCATGCCGGGCAGCACCGCGTGCGTGACCGTTACGAGGCCGGCGCAGTTCGTGTCGATCATGTCCTTCCAGTCTTGCAGGTTCGCGCGCTGCGCGGGTTCGAGCCCGAGCGCGAGCCCCGCGTTGTTCACGAGCACGTCGATTTGTGAGAAGGCCTCGGGCAGCGCGGCGATCGCGCTACGGACAGCGGCTTCGTCGCGGACGTCGAGTTCCACCGGCAGCAGCGCGTCGCCCAGTTCGCTCGAGAGCGCCTGCAGGCGATCCTTGCGGCGCGCGGCCGCGATCACTCGATGGCCGCCTTTCACGAATGTGCGGGCGATGGCGGCGCCGAATCCGGCGGACGCGCCGGTGACGAAAACGATCATGAGCGGACTCCGAATGGGGTGGGGCAGGCAAAGCCGGAGCGCGCCCTGGCGCAAGTCCGGCAACGGCGCAAAGAGTACTTCCATTGATGCGCCGCGGCAAGCAATCGCGGGCTCGAACGATCGTGCTTTATCGAGCCATGCGGGCGCTCTGGGCAAGCCCGCAAGCCGGTTGCCTAAAGCAGGGCCGCCCATTAAACTACAACGCTCAAACCCCGCGTGACTGGCGATAGAATCTTCGGATTCAAGGTGGAGCGACCCACCAGGAAGCGCGGAGCGTCGTTTTGCCGTTCGCCTGGGCAGCTGAGATCCGCGCGCCGTCGCTGCGTTGCCGGAGGCTGTCCGTTCTGCGAAATCGGATTCATCCTTCATCCGTCGCGCCTGGACTCCATCGGTTTCCAGCATCTTCTGCGTCTGTGTGCCACGCGCATCACGCGCACGCGCGATCCGGTCAACCTGTTTAGATCTCACGGAAAACGTATGTTTGACAGAGCCGAAAGTACCCTCGCCAAGGTCGATCCCGAACTGCTCAAGGCGATCGAGCAGGAAAACCGTCGCCAGGAAGATCACATCGAGCTGATCGCGTCGGAAAACTACACCTCGCCCGCCGTCATGGCCGCGCAAGGTTCGCAACTGACCAACAAGTACGCGGAAGGCTATCCCGGCAAGCGTTATTACGGCGGCTGTGAATACGTGGATATCGTCGAGCAACTGGCGATCGACCGCGTGAAGCAACTGTTCGGCGCCGAAGCCGCGAACGTGCAGCCGAACTCCGGCTCGCAGGCCAACCAGGGCGTGTTCTTCGCGGTGCTCAAGCCCGGCGACACGATCATGGGCATGAGCCTCGCCGAAGGCGGTCACCTCACGCACGGCTCGCCGGTCAACATGTCGGGCAAGTGGTTCAACGTCGTGAGCTATGGTCTGAACGCAGCCGAAGACATCGACTACGACAAGACCGAGGCGCTTGCCAAGGAACACAAGCCGAAGCTGATCGTGGCGGGCGCTTCGGCGTTCGCGCTGAAGATCGACTTCGAGCGTCTTTCGAAGATCGCGAAGAGCGTCGGCGCGTATTTCATGGTGGACATGGCGCACTACGCGGGTCTCGTCGCAGCAGGCGTCTATCCGAATCCGGTGCCGCACGCCGACTTCGTCACGACGACCACGCACAAGAGCCTGCGCGGCCCGCGCGGCGGCGTCATCCTGATGAA
>NZ_FCOA02000051.1 GCF_001544875.2 Caballeronia hypogeia | reverse complement strand
ATGTGCGCACCGATTTCAGAGCCTTTCTCCAGAACGCACACGCCGATCTCGACGCCTTTTTCCTCCGCCAGTTGCTTTAACCGGATGGCCGCCGACAAACCGGCCGGGCCGCCGCCGACGATGACGACGTCGTATTCCATCGATTCGCGGGCTTGTTGTGTGGAAAGAGACAAGCTATTGCTCATGGTTCGTCGGCTTTGGTTCGTGGATTGGTTGATCGAATGCCGGACCGGGCTTCAGGGGCAGGCTGAGCCGATCGATATTCCTTCAATCGATCTAAGCGTTTTTTGCATCAGCCCACTTTGGATAATATGTCTTCACCAACGCCCCATCCGGGGCCCACGCATGGCAACCGCCGATCTGAAACGGGCGGGTTTCGTCGTCACGCTTCAGATAAGGTGCCAACGTCTGGATCGATCCGGCCGCCATTGTGCCCACCAGTTCCGTGATGTGGCTGCATCCATTCACATCGCGAAACAGATCGCCGACGGCTCGCCTGAAGCCCGCTCCAATGCGCAGTCCGACAAGTTTCTCGTACCGCTTAGCGATCGCATCGCACGCGCCCGCATAAGGAAACGCGTCCATTGCAACTTCGACGGCGAGAATTGTGAGGGATGAATCGAGCGTCCAGCTCAACCTCATGCAATGGATGGCCTCTCCCGCTTTTCGCGCGCATGAAACAAGGTTGAGATCGTAGTCCTTCCTGTCGAGCAGGCAGGCTTCGATATCCCAAAGGCCGTCTTCGCGTCGATATCCTTCGATGCTGATCTGACGCGTGTGGAGTCGATCACGGGCTACGGATGATTCTTTAAGCGGCATGGCCAATCCCTCCGCTGGTCACGAGTATCTGTTCAGCCTGCAACACGACCGGCCGATCCACCATCTTTCCATCGACGGAAACGACCGCACCCCGTGACTCCGCGACAGCGGCCAGCACGCGTCTCGCCCAGTCGAGTTCGGCCTCTGACGGTCGGAATACCGCATTCACGATCGGTACTTGCTTAGGGTGAATACAGAGCTTGCCGGCAAAGCCACGGCGCTTGCTGTTGAGCGCGTCGCGAGCGATCCGCTCGGGATCGTCGATGGCCGGTGTCACTCCGTCGATCGGCGCCCGGATGCCCGCAACCTTCGACGCCAGCACGAGCGACGCGCGATATGCGTCGAGTTCTTCCGCGTCACCTTGGATATTCATATCGACCTGAAAATCCAGGGTTCCAAACAGCAGTTGCCTCACACCACGCGTCGATACGATTTCGCGCACATTCGACATCCCCGCTGCCGTCTCGATCAACGGATAGACATCGATATTCCGGCCGACGCCATCTGTGACCTGCGAGACGTCATCGCTCGATTCTGTCTTCGGCAACACGATGCCCGCAACACCGGGCAATTCGCGCAACGCGAGGTCGTCGGCGAACCACGGCGTCCCTCGCCCATTGATACGTAGCAGCACGGGACGCTCGCCCGATGCCCAGGAAGACACGATTTCCCTAGCCTTCATCTTCGCGCCAGGCGCAACCGCATCTTCGAGATCGACAATGATGGAGCACGCTCCACTGCCCAGCGCTTTGTCGAATCGCTCGGGCCGGTCACCGGGTACGAACAGAAGGGACTGGACACGCCCCTGATTGAATGTAGGCATCAGCAGTTCCTATCAATGGATGGAATCGTCGAGATCTTCCTCATTCGACTTCGGCTTGCGCACGCATCGTCAGCCAGCCTCGATGATCTTTCGCCCAGAGTTCGACGGTCTTGCCGTCGGCGTCTGGTTCTCCGCAAATCATGAAAACATCGCCAAGCAATGTCGGCCGAACCGCCTTGAACGTGAAGCGTTTGATCGTCGAGTTCGGCATGTGTCGCCTGACCAGGTCGAGAAGCAGGGTCGCGATCAGAGGGCCGTGAACCACCAGATTCGAATAACCCTCTTCACGTGTCGCGTAGTCCCTGTCGTAATGAATGCGATGACTGTTGAAGGTCAACGCCGAGTAGCGGAACAGAAGGGTTTCCGTGGGAACGATTTCGCTCTGCCAGGCGCCCCCTGCAGGCGCCGGTGTCGGTGAAGGTTCCGGCGTCCCGGGGACATACGCCTCCCGATAAACGATGTCCTGCTCTTCCTCGATGGCGACACCGTTGTCATCACTCAGTTGATGTTTGACCGTCACGAATCCCAGGCGCCCGGTACGGCCTGACTTATCCGTGACGTTCGTGACCGTGGAATTGCGCGACGCCGCCCTTCCAACCTCGAGCGAGTGGTGAAATCGGAGTCGTCCTCCCGCCCACATACGACGTGGCAGTCCAAGATCGGGGAGAAATGCGCCCTTCCTGGGATGCCCGTCAGGTCCCAGGCCGCCAGTTGCCGTCAGCGGCCAAAAAAATGTCCAGTGCCACAGTTCGGGGAGCGGGTGTCCCGCAGACGGTCGCGCGTCGTAGTCGAGGGCCACAGCGAGTGCCTCGGCTCGTGCCACCGAAATATAGTCGGTTGACTCACTTGTTGCGCCCCGCTCAACGGCCGGATGGTTTGTACTCACTGCCTCTCCCACGTGTCTCGTTGACTCTTGAAAGTCGTAGTTGCCTTCGAACGTCTTTTAATGCATTATGCATTATATTAAGTGAACGTCAAGAGTCGGATTCAGAGACCGGTGTCGCGGCCTCTCGAACCGACTTCAATTTGAGGACGAGAGCATGAGTCAACAAGCAAACGACCCGGTTACGGGTCGCGACCGCGACAAGGAAACGCACGAATCATGGCCCTGGGACTTCAATGCCGCGATCGTGCCTGTCACTGGCGCGGCGTCCGGAATCGGCCGACATGTTTGTCAGCGCTTGCGCGCGGCCGGAGCCCGGCCTCTCCTGTTGGATATCGATGCGCAGAAACTTGCGGAAGCCGTGAACGACATCTATCCGGAAATCGGCGATTCGTCATCGGCGCGATACGGCTACGTCGTTGACACGGGAAACTCTGCAGACGTGGACGCCTGCTTCGACGCCATCCGGCGCGAGCATGGCGCGGTGACACACGCCGTCGCAAATGCAGGCACGAGTCACGCGTCTCATGTGCTCGATACGACGGACGATCAGTGGCATCGCGTCATGAACGTCAATCTGAACGGCGTTTTCTATTTCTGCCGGGCGGCGGCCCGCCACATGGTTGAAGCACGGCGCGGTGCGATCGTGACGACGGCTTCGATAGCCGGATTGCGCGCGAGAGAGGAGCGTGCCGCGTATGCGGCATCGAAAGGCGCCGTGGTGAATCTCACGCGCGCGCTGGCGCTCGATCTTGGGACGACGGGCGTGCGGGTCAACGCAGTCGCGCCCGGCATCATCGAAACTCCGATGCAGAGCAAGGCCTCGGCGGCGGCGCTCGAACACTGCAAGCAACGGACCGCGCTCCGCCGCCTCGGTAGGGCGGACGAAGTCAGTAACGTCGTGCTTTTTCTGCTTTCCGATTTGGCGAGTTACGTGACAGGCGAAACCATCGTCATCGACGGGGGATTGACTGCCCGTTATAACTGACCGTCACGGACGACCTGAAACACCGGGCTCGACGCAACTGAGTCGCATTGAACACATAGCATGCGTGCATCACGGAGGAGAAACATGTCTCGCGCTGAGATGTCACTTCGTCAGGTAGTCGAGCACTGGCTCGGGACTTACCTTCCTCAACAGATTCGCGTCGTCGAGTTCCGAAACAGGCGGGCTACGCACGAATGCTATGTGCGTGTGAGAACGATGCGCTCGGCAGGGCCGGTCACGCTGGCGTTCTTCCGCCACGAGGATGGCGCCTGGCGCGTCTTCCCGCCGAGCAGGGAGCGCCCCGCGATGCGCACCTATTCCCTCGGTGTGTAGGGAAAGTTTCAGATCCAACGGATGCTCAGGCATTCATTATTTAATTTGGAGTACCAACGCTATCGCGATAAGCGCGCAAGGCGTTCTCAATCTTCAAGGAGGATCGTTTTGAAAGTCATTGTTCCGGTAAAGCGTGTCGTTGACTACAACGTCAAAGTGCGCGTGAAATCAGATGGCAGCGGTGTCGATCTGTCGAATGTCAAGATGTCGATGAATCCGTTCGACGAGATCGCCGTCGAAGAAGCCGTGCGCCTGAGGGAAGCAGGTGTCGCCACAGAAGTGATCGCCGTGTCGTGCGGCGTGTCGCAATGCCAGGAGACGCTGCGCACCGCGTTAGCAATCGGTGCGGATCGCGCGTTTCTGATCGAATCCGGCGAAGACTTGCAGCCGCTTGCAGTCGCCAAACTGCTCAAAGCGCTGGTGGACAAGGAAGCGCCACAGCTCGTTATTCTCGGCAAGCAGGCAATCGACGATGACTCGAATCAAACCGGGCAAATGCTGGCCGCACTCGCCGGACTGCCGCAGGCTACGTTTGCCGCGAAGCTGGCCATCACCGACGGCAAGGTCACGGTGACGCGGGAAATCGATGGCGGAGCGGAGACGCTCTCGCTCACATTACCCGCGGTCGTGACCACCGATCTGCGTCTCAATGAGCCTCGCTATGTGACGTTGCCCAACATCATGAAGGCGAAGAAGAAGCCCGTCGAAACGCTGACGCCTCAAGATTTGGGTGTCGATGTCGCGCCGCGTCTGAAGACGCTGAAGGTGTCCGAGCCGAAGAAGCGCAGCGCCGGCTCGCTGGTACCGGACGTCAGGACGCTGGTGGAAAAATTGAAGACCGAAGCAAAGGTTCTGTGAGCAAGGAGCGATAGACATGACAATTCTGGTGATTGCCGAACACGACAACAAGTCGCTCAAGCGTGCGACACTCAATACACTCGCGGCTGCGCAGGAAGTAGCCGCCATCGTCGGTACGGACATTCATGTCCTGATCGCGGGACACAACACACAAGGCGCGGTCGAAGCGGCTTCGAAAGTCGCGGTCGTGGCGAAGGTTCTGGTCGCGGATGCGCCGCAACTCGCCGAAGGGCTCGCCGAGAATGTCGAGGCCACCGTCCTGAATATCGCGAAAGACTATTCGCACATCCTCGCGCCGGCCACGGCGTATGGCAAGAACCTGGCTCCCCGTATCGCCGCAGGGCTGGACGTGGCTCAGATTTCCGATATCACAGCGGTCTGTGCGAAGGACACCTTCGAGCGTCCGATCTACGCCGGCAATGCTATTGCAACCGTTCAGTCATCCGATCCTATCATCGTCATCACCGTGCGCGCGACGGGTTTCGATGCGGCCGTCTCGTCCGATGGGAATGCCGCAATCGAGACGATCAGCTCGGCCGCCGATCAGGGCACTTCCGAGTTCCTGATCCGTGAAATAACGAAGCTCGAAAGGCCGGAACTCACGAATGCAAACGTCATCGTCTCGGGCGGGCGGGGTCTTGGGAGTGGCGAGAACTACAAGCGGGTGCTTGAGCCGCTGGCCGACACACTTGGCGCGGCGCTCGGCGCGTCCCGCGCTGCCGTCGATGCAGGCTATGTGCCGAACGATTATCAGGTAGGACAGACAGGCAAGATCGTCGCGCCGCAGCTCTATCTGGCGGTCGGAATTTCGGGGGCGATTCAGCACCTCGCCGGGATGAAGGACAGCAAGCTTATCGTGGCGATCAACAAGGATCCGGAAGCACCGATCTTCGGCGTGGCGGATTACGGGCTGGTCGGCGATCTCTTTACGCTCGTGCCTGAACTGATCTCCGCACTCTGACGGCATGCCGGGCGTATCGCGATGCCTTGCGATACGCCACTCGTCAGCAAATTGAAGGCTGCGTCCGACTCGCACTACGTCGCACTACGCAGCCGCCTCCCTTCTCCGTCCTGTTCGGCTACCGGAACAATTCGGTCCGGGCAACATGAATCGGATCGGACGGATCTCGCATTCCCCACGAGCCGCCGTTGTCTCTCAGACCGCCTCGTGCCACCGAGGTGAAACGCGAGTCGATGACGACGATCCGCTTCGCGACCCGCCATTCCCCGTTGCGTCGTTCGAATCGATCGACGTAGCGCCCCCACGACTGTCGGCACATGGCGTCGCCTGCCGCCAGTTCCGCCGCTTCCCCGTCACTTGGTGCGCGGAGGCGACGACTCGCGAAATAGGTTTCAACCAGCGCAAGGTCGGGGCCGGCGAATTCCACCAGGAAATTGCCGAGAAAATGCGTCGAATTGTCCACGCCGGCAAATCGCTCCTGGAGCCATGCGATCAGTCCGTCGACATCTCCTTCGAAATCGACATGATCGTCGTGTGCATCTTCATGATATGTAGAACGAAGCAATGCCCAGTCGCCGCGATCGACACCCCGGGCATACCGGCACATCACGTCATATATTGCGGCCCTGTCGATGAGTTGCTGAAGAGTCTGCTGAATGCCGTGTTCCATCGCTTCATTGCCTCTTTACGCCCGCTCTGCGAGCAGGTAATGGTCAACGTGACGCATTCGACCCTCATGCAAGTCCGGATGCGCGCCCACATAAATTATACACAATGCATAATTTATGTGGGTAACACGGTTGGACGTTTGCAGCAACAAACCGTCAGGCGACGGTTTCGTCTCCT
Source organism: Caballeronia hypogeia (assembly GCF_001544875.2). GTDB lineage: Bacteria > Pseudomonadota > Gammaproteobacteria > Burkholderiales > Burkholderiaceae > Caballeronia > Caballeronia hypogeia. Next base: position 27,634 of record NZ_FCOA02000051.1, on the reverse strand, counting down.
GTCGCGTCGTCGGCGGGCGGGTTTCCGCTCCACATGCCCCGGCGCTCCAGCATCGCGATCAGGTGCTCACCGCCGCTGAGAATGTGACGATGCATCAGCGAGCGCACCGCGTTCTGATCACGCACGCGAATCGCATTAATAATGATCGGGTGATAATCGACCGCACCCTTCAACTGCCCTTCGATGTTCGTATAGAAGCGGTTAGGCAGTTGCTTGGCCAGGCTGCCCAGCAACAACGCCAGACGCGGAGATTGCGCAGCGAGGTTGATCGAACGATGAAACTCGTGCCCCAGGCGCGTCACCAGCGCCTCGTCGCCGGATGCGAAAGCTTTCTGGTGCGCCGCTTCCAGCTTTTCCAGATGCGCGATATCGGCATCGGACATACGCACTGCCGCGCGCGCCGCCAGTTCCGCGCCGATGGTCGCCTGCGCCCAGAACATATCGAACAGATCTTCCTTGCCGAAGCTGTTGACGACGAAGCCGCGACGCGGAAGCAGCCGCACGAAGGACTCGCTTTGCAACAGCAGAAGCCCTTCGCGTACCGGCGTCGTGCTCGTACCAAGCGCCTTCGAGATTGCGTCGATGCGCAGGAATTCCCCCTGCTGGAGTTTTCCCGAGATGATCTGTTCGCGCAGGTGGGCCGCGACCGATTCAGAAAGTTGAAGCTTGTCTACGCTGGCGGCTGCAAGCGACGGGTCCGATTTCAAGATTGCCTCGTTCTTATGGCGAAATTGTACATCGCGCATTATACGCGCGAGGTTCGAGGCGGGATTTGAAATGGGGCCGTGCGTTGACGTCTGCGATGGGACTCGCGGATGCTCATCCGGAGGCGAGCGCGCCGCTGCGATCTTCGACCGGCGCCGAAACACTGTCCCACGCGCCTTGCCGCTCCAGCATTGCAATGAGATGCTCACCGCCGCTGATGATGTGTCGAAACATCAGTGAGCGTACGGCTTCCTGATCTCGGACGCTGATCGCGTTGATGATGATCGGATGGTATTCGATCGCACCCTTCAACTGCCCTTCGATGCTCGTATAGAAGCGGTTTGGCAGTTGCCTCGCTAGGTTTCCGAGTTGCAACGCCAGACGCGGAGACTGCGCGGCGAGATTGATCGAGCGGTGAAACTCATGTCCGAGACGCGTGACGATATCCTGATCGCCCAGCGCGAAAGCCTTCTGGTGATCCGCCTCCAGCCGTTCCAGGCGTGCGATGTCCGCGTCGGACATTCGCATGGCCGCGCGCGCCGCCAGTTCGGCGCCGACTGTCGCCTGAGCCCAGAACATGTCGAGCAGATCCCCTTTGCTGAAGCTGTTGACGACGAATCCCCGGCGCGGGAGCAGCCGCACGAATGACTCGCTTTGCAACAGCAAAAGGCCCTCACGCACGGGCGTTGTACTGGTTCCGAGCGCTTTCGCAATGGCATCGATTCGAAGGAACGCTCCCTGCCGTAGCTTCCCGGAGATGATCTGTTCGCGCAGATGCGCCGCAACCGATTCGGAAAGCTGCATCTTTCCGAAGTTCTCGTCTCGATGCGCGCTCGCCGAAGCGCCCACGGGAGTCTGAAATTCCTCTGCTGTCGCGGCTTCCGGCAAACGCAACACATTGCCCGCGGGCGCGGCCAAACGGCTAGTCGTCGATTCGTCCATGTGTGCGGGCTCCAGAGAGTGGCAAAGCCGATTTTTCTGGATTATATACAACGCATAATATATTTTCCAGCGGCTTGCGCAATTTCACACGATGCCCTGCGCACGCAACCGTGCGATTTCGTCTTTCGAATAGCCGATATCGCCGAGCACTTCGTCGGTGTGCTCGCCCGGTTGCGGTGGCCGGAGCCGGATGCTCGGAGGCGTACGGGAAAGTGCAACGGGCGACTTAATCAGCGGCACAGGTTCGCTGACGCCGGGATATTCCACCGGATGAAACGCTTCCGCGGCGCGAATCGCGTCGTCTTCGAGTGCCTCACGGGGCGAGTTGACCGGGCTGGCGGGAATACGCGCTTCGGTCAGCAGCGCCAGCGCTTCGGCGCGGGTGAATTGACCGCTCCATTCGTTCATCAGCCCGCTGAGGTATTCCCCGTGTTCGCCGCGTTGGGGATCGCTCTGGAAACGCTCGTCGTCGAACAGTTCGGGCTTGCCTATCAGGCGCGTCCAGCGCTTGAACATCGCCGGTCCGATGACCTGCGCGATGAACCAGCCATCCCTGGTGCGGAAAATGTCCGATGGCGCGTAATGCGGCGCGCGATTGAGGGTAGCCTTTCGGTCCACGTGCAACACCGCTTCCTCGATCAGGCAACTGCTGGCGAAATTGAGGCTCGTCTGCAGCAGCGAGGCGCCGACCTCCTGCCCGGTTCCGCTCGACTTGCGTTCATAGAGGGCCATCATCGTGCCGAGCGCGCACGAGAGTCCCGTGGCGAAGTCCACCGCCGGCACCATGAACTTCATCGGATGATCGGGCAGGCCCGTGATATGAACCGCACCGCTGATGCACTGGCCGACACCATCGAAACCCACGCGGTCGCGCACTGCGGGCGCCGACCCGAACGCGGTCGATGCGGTGAGGACGATGTCCGGCCTGACGGCGCGCAAGCTCTCGTAATCGAGGCCCAGCTTCGCCAGCGTACGCGGCGGCATGTTCGCGATGACCACGTCCGAGCGGCGAATCAGCTCGTGCAGCACCTCCTTGCCCTGCGGCGTGGCGATCTCCAGGCTGATCGATCGCTTGTTGCGATTGACTTGCAGGAATTGCGCGCCGTCACCCTGCTCGGATACGGGCAGTATGTAACGGTCTTCACTGCCACCCACCCGATCCACGCGGATCACATCGGCGCCGTAGTCGCCCAGCAGCGCGGCGCAAAACGGCCCTGCAATGTAGCGGCCCAGATCGAGGACCTTGATGCCTTCGAGCACTCCCATGACTTCTCCGTCCGGTAAGTCGATTAGATGTCTTGTATGAATCAGCCGAATCGGCCGCCCGTCACATGCAGCACCTCGCCGCTGATGAAACTGGCGCGTTCACTGGCGAGAAAAGCGACCGCGTCGGCCACGTCGTCCGGATTGCCGGGACGCTTGACGGGCTGCACCGCCAGCGCGCGCTCCTTGATGAGCTCATAGGTGGGGAGCGCCTGAATCATCTCCGTCTCCATGAAGCCGGGCGCCACGCAGTTCACCGTGACGCCGTATTTGCCCTCTTCCATCGACAGCGCCTTGGCCATGCCGATCAACCCCGACTTGGCCGCCGAATAGTTAACCTGCGTCGGATTGCCGAAGTGGGCCCGCGAACTGATGTTGATCACCCTGCCCCAGCCCTGTCCGATCATGCCCGGCATCACTGCCCTGGTCGCGAGGAAAGCGCCCTTGAGCATCACGTCGATAACGAAGTCCCACTCTTCTTCGCTCATCTTCACGAGGTATTTATCGCGTGGCGCGCCCGCGTTGTTCACGAGAATATGGACGCCGCCGAACGTGGCGATGGTCTCGTCAACGAGCCGCTGAACATCAGTGGCCCGGGTGATGTCGCCGGTCACGCAATGGGCGTTCAGTCCTTCTTCGCGCAACGCTGAAGTGGTCTCCTGCGCGCGTTCGGCCATGATGTCGTTGATCACCACGCTCGCCCCTTCCTGAGCGAGACGTCTTGCTGTCGCCGCGCCGAGACCGCGCGCGGAGCCCGTGATGATCGCCACTTTCCCTCTCAAACCGAGATCCATAGTTGTCCTTTCGTGTCGGCGCGGGTCAGCCCCGCGCGTAGATTCGCAACGCAGCCTTCGCGCGCGGCGCGGCTGCCCGTCTCCTAGATCGCGCCGACGCGAGCCAGCATGGTGAGATCTTCGTCACTGAAACCCGCTTCGAGCAGCACTTCGCGGTTGTGCTCGCCCACTCGCGGCGGCGGCGCCTGAATGGCAACCTCACTGCGGCCGAACCGCGGCGCAGGTGCCGGTTGCATGACGCCGGCGCATTCCACGAAATTGCCGCGCGCCGTCTGATGCGGATGCTGATGCGCTTCCGCGAGGGACAGCACCGGAGAGACGCAGGTTTCCGTGCCCTCGAAGGCCATGCACCACTCGTCGCGGCTGCGCGACTTGAATACGCGGGCGAAGGCCTCCTTCATTTGCGGCCAGCCGGCGCGATCATGCTGATCGGCGAACTCGTCCTCGCGCAACCCGAGCACCTTCAAGGTATTGCGATAGAACGTGGCCTCTGTCGCTCCGACGGCCATATGGCGAGCGTCGCTGGTCTCGTAGACCGCATACCAGGGCGCACCGGAATCGAGACGATTCGAGCCGCGCTCGTCCTTCCAGTAGCCGGCGGCGAACAGTCCGTAAATCATGGACATCAGCGAAGTCGCACCGTCGATCATGGCCGCATCGACCACTTGACCGCGCCCGGAGCACGTGCGCTCGTGCAGCGCGCACAGGATGCCGAACGCTAGGTACAAGGCTCCGCCTCCAAAGTCTCCGACCAGATTCAACGGAATCGCGGGCGAATCGCCTTTGTGCCCCATCGCGTGCAGCGCTCCGCTGAGCGCGATGTAATTCAGGTCGTGACCCGGTGCGGTGCAGAGCGGGCCCGATTGTCCCCAGCCCGTCATGCGTCCGTAAATCAACCGCGGATTGAGGTCCAGGCAGACATCGGGACCGAGGCCCAGGCGTTCCATCGCACCGGGCCGAAATCCCTCGACCAGCACATCGGCGTCGCGCAGCAGTCGCTTGACGACATCGACCGCTTCGGGTTTCTTCAGGTCGAGCGCAAGCGAGCGGCGGCCGCGAAACATCACTTCGAAGCGTCGCTCCACCGGCAGCCCGCTTTCCGATGCATGCTTCCGGTCGATCCGGATAACGTCTGCGCCCATATCGGACAGCAGCATGCCGCAGAACGGCCCCGGCCCTACGCCGCCGACTTCGACGACCCTCACCCCGGCGAGCGGCCCCCGCGATGCGTTCTGGTTCATCGTGTCACCCTCTCTGGCCGCGATCGCGCGAGACGGACACCACGTCGCCCGATGCGAGCAGTGCCTGAAGGTCGCGCTCGGTACACACTTCGCCGAGTACTTCGAGCGTGTGCTCGCCGACAAACGCCGCATGGCCGCTGCGCGCGGGTCGCACGCCGTCGAAGCGCATCGGCGCGCGCAACATGGGCACGCCGTTGACTTCCGGCCCGAAAAGCCCCAGCCAGCGCGTCTGCTCATGCGCGACCACTTCGTGCATGGTGAGAACGGGCGCGAATGGCACGTCGGCATCGGCGAGCAGCGTCTCCCACTCCGCGCGGGGGCGCGTGGCGAATGCTTCTCCCATGATCCGCACGAGTTCGGCGTAGTGACCGGGCACTCGACGGTCATCGTAGGTGATGAAGCGCGGATCGCTGATCAGATCTTCACGGCCGATCACGCGTGCAAGCGCGCGCCAGAACTTCTGCGAGCTGGAAAGGTGCATCGTGATGCTGCCGCCGTCGGCCGTGTCGAGGCAAAAGTTCTGCGCCTGCGGATGCCGCGAATCGCGCGCGGGGTCCTGTCCGGTCTCGAAAGCCAGGGTCATCGCATCGACGGTCAGCGTGGAAACGGCTTCAAGCAACGAGGTTTCCACCAGCGCACCTTTGCGCTCGGCGCTGCGCTCGCGGCCGACGAGGGCCGCGAGAACGCCCATCGTGGCATTGATCCCGGTGATCAGATCGGCCATGCACGTACCGGTGAGGCGTCGATGGTCGGCATCGTTCATGATCGAGTAAATGCCGCCTATGCTCTGCCCGATGGTGTCGTACGCCGGGCGATCCACCCAGGGGCCGCCGCTGCCAAAGCCGGAAACCGACGCGTACACGAGACCGGGATTGATCGCACGGCAAACGTCCTCGCCGAGCCCCAGGGCCGCCATCTTTCCGGGACGCATGTTTTCAATGAGTACATCGAATTTCGGCAACAGGGCCTTGACGAGTTCGACTCCGGTCTTCGACTTCAGGTTGATCGCGACGCTCTTCTTGCCGCTGTTGTACTGAACGAAATACGGACTGCGATTCTCGTCGTCCCGGCGAAACGGTTCGCCCTCGGGCGGCTCGATCTTCACGACCTCGGCGCCGAGGGATGCGAGGAATACCCCGGCATAAGGCGCCGCGATATAGGCGCCGACCTCCAGAACCCGAATGCCGGCGAGAGGCTGAGCTGTCATGTCTGTCTCCGTGCGCCGGTAGAACCGGCAGCTTGTTGTCGTCGAAAGAAAGGCGATCAGAATGCGATGCGGGCTAGCGGGAGCCTGCGAGCAATCCGCGGCCGATCACTTGCGCCTGAATCTCGGCCGCACCTTCGAATATGCTCAATATGCGAGCATCGCACAGCACGCGGCTGATCTCGAACTCGAGCGCGTAGCCGTTGCCGCCATGAATCTGCAACGCGTTGTCGGCATTGCTCCAGGCCACGCGGGCGGCGAGCAGCTTGGCCATGCCGGCCTCGACATCGCAGCGGATGCCCTTGTCCTTCTCCTCGGCGGCGAAATGCGTCAGCTCGCGTACAAGCACCGTTTCGGCGACCATCATCGCGAGCTTGTCGGACACGCGCGGGAACTCGACGATCGGCGAACCGAACTGCTTGCGGTCATTCGCGTAGCGCCAGCCCAACTCGAAAGCGCGCCAGGCCACGCCGACCGCGCGCGCTGCCGTCTGAATACGCGCGCCCTCGAACGTCTGCATCAGTTGACGGAAACCTTGACCGGGCACGCCCCCGAGCAGCCCATCCGAGCCGATCTGGAATCCGTCGAACGCGATGTCGTACTCTTTCATCCCCCGATAGCCGAGCACCGGAATCTCGCCGCCGCTCATGCCGCCGGCGGGAAACGGCTGGTCCTTCGTCCCGCGCGGCTTCGGCGCCAGAAACATGCTCAGCCCGTTGTGATCGGTCGAGCCGGGTTCCGTGCGCGCCAGCAGCGTCATCAGATCGCTGCGCGATGCGTGCGTGATCCAGGTCTTGTTGCCATCGATGCGCCAGCCGCCGCCGGCGACGGCGGTCGCCCGCGTGCGCAGCGAGCCGAGATCCGAGCCGGTGTCGGGCTCGGTGAACACCGCTGTCGGCAGCACCTCGCCCGAGGCGATCTTCGGCAGCCATTCGCCCTTCTGCGCCTCGGTGCCGCCGCAATTGATCAGCTCGGCGGCGATTTCCGAACGCGTCCCGAGCGACCCCGCGGCGATCCAGCCCCGGCTCAGTTCCTCGGTCACGATGCACATGGCACGCTTGCCCAGGCCCATGCCGCCGTATTCAGGAGCAATGCTGACGCCGAAAACGCCCAGCGCGCCGAGCTGCGAAACGACCTCGTTGGGAATCAGGGCGTCGGCGAGATGCCAGGCATGCGCGTGCGGCGCGATCTCGTTGCTGGCGAAGCGGCGGAACTGGTCGCGGATCACGTCCAGGTCTTCGTCGAACGCCGTTTCCGTCACGCAGCGCTCCCCGCGCAGCTCGTCGACCAGCGCCCGCCGCGTGTCGGAGTCGGCTGCACGGGCGATCAGCCAGCGCGTGGAGGTTTGACCGGCGAGCGCCTGAGCCGCCTCGTCCAGCCCCAACTCGCCGGGACGGAAAATCTCGTTCTGCGACATCGGGATGCCGCTCGTGATCTGCGCCAGATATTCGCCGACACCCAGCATCAGCACGAGTTCGTCGACGGCGCGCAACTGATTCCGCGCGGCCAGCCGGGCACCCCAGTTCGCCGCGCTGGCGATTGCTTCAGCGGTGGTGGCGACCCAGGCCAGCCCATGCACGGCTCGCTGGTGTTGCGTCAGCAGCCGGGCCTCGACGCGGCCGGAAGGCGCGCAACGCTGCCCGACGACACGCCGCGCCTCGTTCACGAACGCGCGGGCTGCCTGCGCGGCGTCGCGCAAATGCTCGATGAAGTTGGAGGATTCACTCACTTGTCTGCTTCCTGTAATTCAGGCGGTTGCAATGAGTCCCGCGTCGTGCATTTCGCCGATGCACGCGGAGGACAGCGACAGAACTTCGCTCAGGACCTGGTCGGTGTGCTCACCAAGACGCGGCGCGCGGACCACGCCTTGCCGCTGCGCTCCGTGGAAGGTCGCCGCCGCGCCGGGAGCGGGGTAGCGCAGGCCGCTGGGATGGTCGAGCATCGAAAAGAGCGGCGCCGCGGGCGACAGGCGCGGATCGCTCGCAAGCGCCGTGTGCAGCGTCTGGTACGTGCTCCACAAGACGCCATTCGCTTCGAAGCGGCTGCGCACCTGCGCCAGCGAAAGCGCGCCGATCGCCTGTTCGAACAGCGGATACAGAACTTCGCGATGGACAAAGCGCTGCCCCTCGTCCGCGGCGAACGAAACGCCCGCCAGACGTTCGAGTGTGGCAGTCGCCTCTTGCAGATCGAGGGCCTTGACCAGGCCAGCCCACTGTCGACTCGTGATCGCGACGGCCATCACGCGCTCGCCGTCCGAAGTCGTGAAGTCGCGGCCGAACGCGCCGAACAGCGCGTTGCCGTGGCGTGGCCGGTCGCCTTCGGTCAGTACCTCGGCGATCTGCCCCAGGTGGCCCAGCGAGGCCAGCGCCACATCCGAGAGAGGCACCGTCACCTCCTGCCCCTGCCCGGTACGAGTTCGGTGCCGTTCGGCGGCGAGCATCGCGAACGCGGCATACGCGCCGGTCAGCAGATCCCAGGCCGGCAGCACGTGATTCACCGGCTCCTCGCCGTTTGCCGCCGAGCCGGTCATTATCGGCAGGCCGACGGCAGCGTTCACGGTGTAATCCACGCCCGGCCCGCCATCGCGCCAGCCCAGCACGCGCACCGTGACGAGATCCGCGCGCGCCTTGCTAAGCTCGGCGTGTCCGAGAAATCCCTTCTGCGGGTAGTTCGTGACGAACAATCCTGCATCGCGCCCGGGTGCCGTGATCAGGTCCGTCGCGAGTTGCCGACCCTCTGGCCGCGAGAGATCGATCGCGACCGAGCGCTTGCCCTTGTTCAGCCCTTCCCAATAGAGGCTATGCCCGCCGGGCGTGACGGGCCAGCGCCCGAAGTCCATGCCGCCGCCGATCGGATCGATGCGAATGACTTCCGCGCCGAGCTGATTCAGATGCAGCCCGCACGACGGAGCCGCGATAAACGAGGCACACTCGACGACACGCAGCCCGTTCAGGATCGGATACATCTTCGCTTGTCCTCTGGTTGACCGGTTCGGTACGGCACGGCAGCGTTCCCTTTGCCGTCAAACGAATTTGGGCTGACGCCGCTCGCGATGCGATTTCACGCCCTCCTTCACTTCGGGGCCGCCGAAGCCTAGGAATTCCAGCGCCAGCGAGGCATCGAAGATCGGCATCTGCTGGCGATACCAGCTATTGAGCGAGTACTTGGTGAGGCCGATCGCTTCCTGTGCACCGTGGGCGAGATCGCGTGCCGTCTCGCGCGCCACGTCGAGCAATTTGTCGTCGTCGACACACAGCGACACGAGACCGATGCGCTCGGCTTCCTCGCCCGACAGATGCTTGCAGGTCATGAGGTAGTACTTGGCCTTGGCCATGCCGCACAGCAGCGGCCACACCATCGACGCGTGGTCGCCCGCCGCAACGCCCAGACGCGTGTGGCCGTCGACGATTTTCGCGGTGCGCGCGACGATCGAGATGTCGGCCATCATCGCGACGATCAGACCTGCGCCGACCGCCGGACCGTGGATCGCGGAGATCACCGGCGTCTTGCAGTTGATCATGTTCGAGACCAGATCGCGTGTCTCGTAGTACACGCGCATGCGCGCCGCGTAGCCCTCGATCTGCTCCTCGACGAGGTCGAAGCTGCCGCCGGCGGAGAACGCGCGGCCCTCGCCGCGCACCAGCACGACGCGGGTTTCGGGATCGCTATCGACCACCGCCCATACCTTGGGCAATTCGGCGTGCACGCGCGCATCCACTGCGTTGAGATTGGGGCCATCGAAAATCATTTCGAGCACGCCGTCTTCATGGCGCTCGAATCGCATCGGAAAGTCTTTGTAGCGGTCAGGCATGTTGGGTCTCCTGTGAAGATCGTTTTCAGGTGATGCGCTCGAACACGGCCGCGAGGCCCTGACCACCGCCGATGCACATGGTTTCGAGCGCGTAGCGGCCGCCGCGCCGATCCAGCTCGCGCAGCAGCGTCGCCAGAATTCGCACGCCGGTCGCGCCGACCGGATGGCCCAGCGAAATGCCGGAGCCGTTGACGTTCAGACGCACGTAGTCCCCGGCCTCGAACCCAAGGCCGGCCGTGCACGCGAGCACCTGCGCGGCGAACGCCTCGTTCAGCTCGATCAGGTCGATGTCCTTCAGTGCGAGCCCGCTGCGCCGCAACGCCAGTTCGGTGGCGGGCACCGGTCCGATACCCATGCGCTCCGGCTCGACGCCGGCAACCGCCCAGCTCACCAGCCGTCCGAGCGGCCTGAGGCCCAGCGCCGCAGCCTTTTCCGGCGTGGTCACGATGCAGGCGGCCGCGCCGTCGTTCTGGCCGCTCGCGTTGCCCGCGGTGACAGTCGATTCCGCATCGATCGAGAGCCGCACGGGCCTGAGCGCGCCCAGGCTCTCCATCGTCGTCTCGGCGCGCGGATGTTCGTCGATCGCGAGCGACTGTGTGCCCTTGCGCGAACTTACCTGGACCGGAACGATTTCATCGGCGAAATGCCCGCTCGTCTGCGCGGCCACTGCGTTCCGATGCGAGCGCATGGCCAGCTCATCCTGCGACTGGCGCGACACCTTGTATTCGCGGCGCAGATTCTCCGCGGTTTCGAGCATGCCGCCCGGCACCGGATGATGTTTTCCGCCTGACGTGATGCGGCCACGCGCGATCCGGTCCCATAGCGGTTGCGAATCGCCTTTTACGCCGAAGCGCGCGCCGAGCACGTAATGCTCGGACTGGCTCATGCTTTCGGCGCCGCCCGCGATCACCAGTTCGGCCGCGCCGGTCTGCACGCGCATCGCCGCGTCGATTACGGCCTGCAGGCCGGATCCACACCGGCGATCGATCTGGAGGCCCGGCACGTGTACGCCCAGACCTGCATCGAGCGCCGCGACGCGACCGATGGCCGGCGCCTCGCCATTCGGGTAGCACTGACCGAAGATCACGTCGTCGACGTCGCCCGCCTTCAGGTTGGCGCGACGCACCAGTTCACGCAGCACGGTCTCGGCCAGTTGCGTCGCCGTCACGTCCTTGAACATGCCGCCGTAGCGGCCCACCGGCGTGCGCAATGGCTCGCAAATCACTGCTTGCTTCATGACGGACTCCGGTCAGTAAGACTTAGGCAGCCCCAACATCTTCTGGGACACGTAGTTCAGCACCATTTCCTGCGAGACCGGAGCGATCTTCAGCAGACGCGCTTCGCGCCACAGCCGCTCGATGTGATATTCCTTCGCATAGCAGAAACCGCCGTGCGTCTGCATGGCGCGATCACAGACCTCGAAGGCGGCCTCGGTCGCCAGATACTTGGCTGCGTTCGCTTCCGGACCGCACGGCTTGCCTTCGTCGAACAGGCGCGCGGCCTCGGTTGCGACCAGTTGCGACGCGTGCAGACGAATCCACGAGTCCGCCAGCGGGTGCGCTACCGCCTGGTTCTTACCGATGGGACGATCGAACACCACGCGTGAGTTCGCGTATTCCGTGGCCAGTTCCAGCGCGCGACGTCCGAGCCCGATCTGCTCGTACGCAACCACGATGCGCTCGGGATTGAGTCCCGAGAACAGATAGGACATGCCCTTTCCGACCTCGCCGACCACGCGGTCGTCACCCACTTCCAGGTTCTCGATGAAGAGTTCGTTGGTGTCCACGGCGTTGCGCGCCAGTTTTGGAATCGGCCGGGCGTCGATGGCGTCGCGATCGAAGTCGCACAGAAACAGCGTGATGCCGTCCATCGGCCTGGCCGGGTCGCGCGGCGAGGTGCGAGCGACGAGCAGCACCAGGTGCGCGTTCTGTGCGTTGGTAATCCAGACCTTCTGGCCGTTGATGCGCCAGCCGCCGTCGATCTTCTCGGCGCGGGTGGTGATGCGCGACGTGTCGACGCCCGCAGTCGGCTCCGTCAGGCCGAAGCACATGATTTTCTTACCCGACGCGATATCGGGCAGGAAGCGCTTCTTCATCTCTTCCGAGCCGTGATGGATGATGCAGCCCGGCGGAAAGATGTAGAAGTGGATGGACGAGGCGCCGTTCGCACCGCCGAAATAGGCGACTTCCTGCAGCATCACCGAGGCCGCTTCGAGGCCCAGCCCCAATCCGCCATAGGCCTCCGGAATCATCGTGCCCAGCCAGCCGCCTTCTGCGAATGCCTGGATAAAGTCCCAGGGATACTGCTTTTCTTCGTCGTGCTTCCTCCAGTATTCGAGGTCGAAGCGGGATGCGAGCGCATGAGCGGACTCGCGGATCATGTTCAGGTCGCTGATATCCGTTGTCGTGGACATGGTTTGGTTTCCGAATAATAGATTTTCGAGAGTCAGGCAGCCGAAGTCCGCGCCGGGATGTGTTCGAGCGGGGTGAGCGGGTCGTGTGCGGAAAGATCGCCCAACTTCTCGCCGAGATAGCGTGCACGGATCGCGCGACGCATGATCTTTCCATTCTTGGTCTTGGGCAGGCCGTCCACCACGTGCACACGGGAGGGCGCCATCGCCTTGCCCAGCATCTGCGTGACCGCGGCCACGAGCGTCTCCGGTTGCGGCGGCGCTGCTGAGTCGCGCGCCACGACGAAGGCCACGATCTCCTGGCCCTTCACGGCGTCGGGCGCACCGATCACCGCCGCTTCCGCAATGCCCGGCTGTGCAACCAGCGCCGATTCGATCTCCGAAGGGCCGACCCGGCGTCCACCGATCTTCAGCGTGTCGTCGGAACGGCCGTGAATGTGCCAATACCCGTGCGCGTCGATGCTGGCCAGGTCGCCGTGCACCCAGGTGTCCGGCCAGCGGCTCCAGTACGTATCGAGATAGCGTGCGTCATCGCGCCAGAAGCCATGCGTCATTCCAACCCAGGTGTTATGCACCGCGAGTTCGCCGATCTCCGATGTCGGCCTCGCATCGGCGTCGAGCACGTCCACGTCCATGCCGGGCAGCGGACCCGAGAAGGATGCTGGCGCCTGCGGCGCGATGGTGTAGCACGAGAGGATTCCGCCCCCCGTCTCGGTGCCGCCCGAGTAGTTGAGAATCGGCAGGCGTGACTGACCGACGGTATCGAACAGCCAGTGCCACGTCGGTTCGTCCCACGCCTCGCCGGTCGAGGCGAAAGCACGCAGGCTGGTGAGATCCGCAGCCGGGCGACCACTGTCGGCGCGCGCGCGCAAGCCGCGAGCCGCGGTGGGCGAGATCCCCAGCACCGTCAACCGATGGCGCTCGACCATGTCCCACAGACGATCGGCAGCGGGATGGTCCGGCAAACCTTCGGCCATCACGATGCCCGACCCGCACTGCAGGCCGCCGACGATCATGAGCGGTCCCAGCATCCACCCCATGTCCGCGATCCAGCCGAGTGTGTCGCCGACCTGCAGGTCGAAGGCGTAGCCAAAGTCGACGGCGGACTTGAGCAGATAACCGATATGCGAGTGGACGATACCCTTGGGCAGTCCGGTGGTGCCCGAGGTGTAGATGATCAGCAGCGGGTGATTCGGGTCGAGCGCCTCGGGCGCCTCAGGCTCGGCGCCATCGGACAACGGCGTCGCGACCTCGTGCCACCAATAATCGCGGCCGTCGTTGATCGCGACAGGCTCGCCGCTCGCGCGGATCACGACGAGATGCTGCACCGAACGGGACGAGGCTGCGGCCTCGTCGGCGATCGCCTTCATGGGCACGGGCTTGCCGCGTCGCGTGGTGCTGTCGACGGTCACGAGAACTTTCGCCTCCGCCGCCTGCAGACGGGTGGCCAGCGACTCGCTGCCATAGCCCGAAAACGCCGGCACGCCGATGGCGCCAATCTTCGCGCATGCCATGATGGTTACAGCCGCTTCCGGGACGGGGGGCATGAACAAAGCGACGCGGTCGCCCTTGCCCACGCCGAGTCGCCGCAAGCCCGCCGCAAAGCGATCCACTTCGAGCTTCAGGCCAGCGAACGTGAGGCTGCGATGCTGGCCGGAGTCGCCTTCATAGACCACCGCCGTGCGTTGTGCCTGAACCGGATCGGCCGCATGGCGATCGACGCAACTCTCCACCACATTGAGCGTGGCACCCTTGAACCACTGAGGGAATAGCCGACCTCGCGAGTCATCGCGGACCGATTCGACGTTCCCCCGCAGCGAGATGCCGAGATCCTCGGCCGCTGCCGGCCAGAACCATTCCGGGCGGTCCACGGACGCGGTGTGTAGCGCCTCGAGCGTGGAGAAACCCCAGCGCTTCATCGCGGCAGCGAGCCTGCTGCGCGCGACATGCTCGACCCCGGGTTGCCATACGGCAGCCTGGGCGTCCCCGAACTTTGCGCGGCCTTTCATCGGATCAGGCCTCCTCGGCGGCAGCAACTCGGGCAACTTCGGCGTCGGCCTTGATCTTGGCCTGCAGCGCTTCGTAATCCGCTCGCTTGAGCATCAAGCCGGCACGCTTGCATTCGCAGACGACCTCGCCACGCTGGTTGTAGCCCGTGTGGCGAAACCATACGATTCCTGAATCCGAGCGCTTTTTCGACTCGCGCCGCTCCAGCACCTCGGTGACCACGTGGATCGTGTCACCGTGAAACACGGGCTTGGGAAACTTGATCTCGTCGTAACCCAGGTTCCCCAGCGTCGTGCCGATGGTCGTGTCGATGACGATCACACCGTTCACGAGCGCCAGCAGAAACATACTGTTCACGAGTCGCTGTCCGAAGATGGAATTCTTCGAATATTCCGCGTCGATGTGCAGCGGCGCGCAGTTGTATGTCAACGCGGAGAAAAGCGTGTTGTCCATCTCCGTCACGGTGCGTCGAATGGGGTGTTCGATCGTGAGTCCGGGAACGAGATCCTCGAAGCAAAGGCCAGCCATTGCATGTCTCCTTGTGCGTGTGCGTGTTGGAATCAGGAAGCGACTCGAGTCAGCGTGCGATGCAGCTCGAGAACCTGGCGCGCAGTTTTGATGTGGGCGTAGTCGATGTGCTGGCCCTCGTATAGGACAGCCGCGTTGCCCTCTGCCTCGGCCTTTTCGAACGCGCCGATCATGCCTTGATAGAAGACGACATCCTGTTCGGAGGGCGAAAAGACTTCGTTCGCCACCGCGATATGCGACGGGTGGATCATCACCATCGTGGTGAAGCCGAGCTCACGGTTCTGCAACGCGAAAACACGCGCGCCGTCCGGGTCCTTCAGGTCCTGCCAGAGCCCGACCCACGAGGATTGCCGACCCGAAGCGCGCACCGCCAGCAACGCGCGGCTGCGCAGGTACAGCGTCTCCCGCCCTCCCGGAGTGAACTGGAAACCGATCGAACGCGACACGTCGGCGTCCTTCGCCGTTCCCGCGAACAGAGTGGCAACCCGCGGCGACGCGGCCAGAATCTCCTCGCACTGAGCGTAAGCCTGCGCGGTCTCCAGCGACACGACGATTTCGATGCTTCCCGGTGCGACGCCATTCTTGCGTTCGAAGTGCGTGATGAGCGCGTCACAGGCGACGATGTCGCGCGGGCCGTAGTTCTTGGGCAGCAACACGCCGTCGAGACCGGGGATCGCGATGCGCTCCAGGTCGTCGCCGGTGATGCCCGTCTCCAGCGCATTGAGTCGGACGTAGACACCGACCTTGCGATCGCCCGCCGCAAGCTTGCGTATGGAATGCGCGACGATTTCTCGCGCCTGTTCTTTCATGGTCAGCGGTACTGCATCCTCGAGATCGAGGATGACACCGTCCGCCCCATTGGCCACCGCTTTCTCTGGCCAACCCTCCTTGTGACCCGGAACGAACAAAACAGAGCGCATTGGTCGCATTTGAGATCCTCGCATCAACCGTGTTGGATTGATTCAAATAATACACAATGCATTATCGATGATCAAGCATCGTTTTACGGAAGATCGATCTGCAGATCGTTGGATGAGGGTGCGAATCCGTTCTGAAGAAACGAGGTGACGGGGACGGGCGTTCTGGCAAGCTCCCGTCATCCCCTTCATATAGTTGTCGGCACGAGGCTTTCCGCCGCTATGGGCGCGCGCCCCTCCCCGCGCCATTTCACAGCGTGGTGGCGTAACCCCCATCGACCGGTAGCACGGCACCGGTAACGTAAGACCCTGCCTTCGATGCGAGATAGATTGCGGCGCCCGCCATGTCCGCATCCGCTGTGAGCCGCTTTAGCGGAATCGGCGCGACCATGCTCTCCAGACCCTTGCGTTCGAGCGTGCCCGCGAGCATCTTGCTCGGAAACATGCCTGGCGCGATCACGTTCGCGGTAATGTGGCGCGGCGCGAGCTGAGCGGCGAGATGGCGCGTAAGTTGGTGCAAGGCCGCTTTGCTGCTGCTATACGCATACGTTTCATGCCCGGGAATGTGAAAGGCGTCGATCGAGCCGATATTGATGATGCGCGCGGGGTCGGCCGCGCTGCCGCCCGCCTCGAGCAGCGGCAGCAGCTCCTTCACTAAAAAGAAAGTCCCTTTGACGTTCAGGTCGAACACCTTGTCCCATCCAGACTCGGGGTATTCGGCAATCGGCGCAGCCCATAATGCGCCCGCGTTGTTGATCATCACGTTCAGCGATTTGAAATGCTGGCTCAGTTCGGCGGCGAAGCGCTTGCGATCATCGTCCTTCGCGATGTTGCAGGCGAGCGCCGTGCAGTCGCCGAACTGCTTCAATTCTTCGGCGAGCATCGCGCAGCTCTCGAGGTCGCGCGAACACAGGGTGACCCGTGCGCCTGCCTTCACGAACGCTTCAGTAATCGCCCGGCCGATGCCGCGGCTGCCCCCGGTGACGAGCACGTTCTTGCCGGCCACCCCAAAAAGTTCATTGATCGCATCCATCTGTATTGCGCTCCGAAAAGGTTGCGGATTGGCGCCCTTCGCGTTCACTGAGTCGAACTGACGTCGACGAAGCTGGTGGGAAAGTCTGATCTCAGGCGCCGAGGAGTACCACATCACGCATTATGCATTATTAATTTGCGTAGACGGCAGATCCTTTCCCAGAAAACTTCCATCTCATGGGGCCCGCAAGGCTTGCGTGGACAGGGGTTGCCCTCGGTTTCTCGCACTTATCTGGGGAATGACGCTGCAATCCTGGGTACGGCGGACGTTAGTGGCTAGCGTAAACGCTTATAAGCGCCAACGCATAATGCATTATACTTTCTTATACGCGATCCCGCGCTTGACTGTCCCGTTTTGACCGGAGACAAGGAGACACGATGTCAACACAACTAGTCGCAGTTGATAGCGCCATGAGCATGAACAAGAAGGCAATCTTCTTCACCGTTCTTGGGAACGCGCTCGAGTGGATTGACTTTGCAAGTTACGCCTATTTCGCGACGGTCATCGCCCACCAGTTTTTCCCGACGCAAGACCGGTCGATGGCGTTGATCAGCACCTTTGCCGTCTTCGGCGTGGGACTGATCGCCCGCCCGCTCGGCGCGATCTTTTTCGGCCGTCTCGGCGACGTACAGGGCCGCAGGACCGCGCTGATGGTGGCCATGCCGCTCATGGGACTGGGCACGCTGCTTATTGGCCTAATGCCAACCTACGAGCAGATCGGAATTGCCGCCCCCATCTGCCTCGTTGTGTGCCGGCTATTACAGGGCTTCTCCGCGGGCGGCGAAGCGGGCAACGCCATCACCTTCCTGATCGAATGGGCTCCGCCGAACCGACGTGCGCTCTATGCATGCCTTCAACAGGCGAGCGGCGTGTTCGGCACGGTGTTCGGCTCCGCCGTTGCGGCCGTATTGGCCACCACGATGAGTCATGATGCCCTCGAGAGCTATGGCTGGCGGATCCTGTTCATCGTAGGCGGCGGCGTGATTGCACCACTCGGTTTCTATCTGCGCGCGAAAATCGACGAAACACCCGCATTCGTCGAGCAATCGCATTCTGATAAAACCGCTGCAAGTGAACATTCGACCAACGTCCGCTCAGTATGGTTGTCCTGCTTGCGGGCGATCGGCATGACCATGGTGTGGGTTGCGTCATACTATGTCTTTCTCTCTTACCTTCCCGCCTTTCTCTCGTCTCACGCGCAGATCCCGAGCAATGTCGCGCTCTGGGTGAACACCGTCGGACTGTTGAGCATGGCGACGTCCATCGTACTGTCGGCGGTCATCTCGGACATCATCGGTCGCAAGCCGCTACTCGTCGTCGTTGCTTTCGCCTTCATCCTGATCCCGTACCCGCTCTTCAAGCTCTTCCTCAGCGGCGCATCGTTTCCTTTGCTGGTCGTCGTTCTGGCGTGCGTGGGCGCGCTGGTGGGTGTGTTTGCAGGCGTGTTCCCCGCGACGATGGCGGAAATGTTTCCCACCCGTTTGCGCTCGGGCAGCGTCTCGTTTGCGTTCGGTCTTGCAACGGCCATCTTCGGCGGATTCGGATCGCTCGTCTCCGAGGCTCTGATCAAACTCACCGGCTCTCATCTGGCTCCGAGCGGATACGTGATGCTGTCCGCGATCATCTCGCTACCGATCATTCTGTCGTTGCGAGAAACAGCTCACCAGCCTCTCAAGCAATCCTGATTCAGTCAAGGCGACTCCGACTTCGCCAAGCGTTCGCGCTGAACAGACATTCAGACGGTCATTTCGTCGCCGTCTGAAGCCGACCGATTCTACGCATCTTCGCCGACCACGTTCCAGAAGTGCCTCCGCGAGAGGCTGCTTCCGATATTCGCTGCACATTTCACACGAACGAATCCAGACATACGCCCATAAATCGATGGAGACTCTTCTATGAAAAAGTATGCAATCGCAGGTGTGTTTCTTGGTATGACAAGCGGAATCGCGCTCGCGCAGAGTAGCGTAACGCTGTACGGGATTCTTGATGAGGGTTTCAATTTCAACAATAACGCGGACGGACACCGACAATACTATCTCGCGAGCGGCGTGCTGCAAGGAAGCCGCTTTGGCCTTCGAGGCACGGAGAATCTCGGTGGTGGGCTTAACGCCATTTTCGTGATCGAGAACGGCTACGACCTTAATACCGGAAAACTGGGTCAAGGCGGATTGATGTTCGGACGTCAGGCCTATGTCGGACTGTCCAGCCCGTATGGAACAACGACCCTCGGCCGGCAGTATGACTCGGTGGTCGATTATGTGGGGCCGCTGGGCGCCGCCGAGCAATGGGGAGGCACTTACGTCGCTCACCCGAGCGATACGGATAACCTGAACAATACGAACCGCACCAATAACGCGATCAAGTTCACGAGCGCAAAGTATGGCGGATTTCAGTTCGGTGGCACCTATACCCTCGGAGGCGTCGCCGGGAGTGTAAGCCGCAATCAAATCTGGTCTCTTGGCGCAGGCTATTCGAGCGGTCCGCTGCAATTGGGCGCGGGCTATCTCAACGTCCGCAACCCCAATACCTCGTTCTATGGCGCCGGCGGCACCGTTGCAGCCACGGTCAACGGCGTTCCGGGCTCCAACTTCGGCGTGTCGCCGATTATCTCCGCGTACTCATCCGCGCATACCGAACAGGTCATCGCGGTAGGAGGCGCATACGCCATCGGAGCCGCAACCATCGGAGCGGTCTATTCGAACGTCAAATTCATGTCGCTCGGTGACAGGACCTCAGGCCCCGTCCCCACCGGAGGGATAAGCGGAACGGCTACCTTCAACAATGCCGAACTGAACTTCAAGTATCAAGTCACCCCTGCTCTTCTGGCCGGCGCGTCTTACGTCTATACGCGAAACAGCGGCGCGAACGGGATGGAAAGCGCAACGTACAACCAAGGATCCATCGGCCTCGATTACTTCCTGTCGAAGCGCACTGATATCTACGCCACCGGCACCTTTCAAAAGGCCAGCGGTACGGATTCCACCGGCAAAGCCGCTGTCGCGTCGATCAACGGTGTCACGCCTTCCGTTTCCGATCGACAGGTCGTCGTTCGAGTCGCCATGCGACATAAGTTCTGATCGCTCCGGACGGCACGGAGTCGTCGGGAAAGTCGGAACGAACTAGTCAGGGAGCAGTCGGCAACGGCCGCTCCCGTTCGAAGGGAGGATTAAAGAATGCGAGGAGTTGTGTTTCGCGGCGACTGCACGGTCGAACTCGAAAGCTTTCCAGACCCGACGCCTGGACCGGGAGAAGTGGTCCTGGAGATCAAGGCGTCCGGCATGTGCGGCAGCGACCTGCATGTGTACCGAGGGCCGCGTGTGGACTATGCGGAACCCGTGATCGCGGGACATGAGCCATGCGGGGTCGTGGTGGCGATCGGTGCCGGAGTCGTGGGTCCTTATGCCAGGATTGGCTCGCGGGTCATGGTCCATCACTATCGCGCATGCGCGGCCTGCGAAGACTGCCGTTCGGGCTGGCCGCAGATGTGCCACTCGGTTCCGGTGACCGTGTACGGCAGCGATGCGCACGGCGCTCACGCTCCCTACATGAAAGTGGCGGCAGACACACTCGTACCTCTGGACGAGCGCATCAGCTTCGCAGCGGGCGCTGCCATCTCCTGCGGAACCGGCACTGCCTGGGGCGCGTTCGAACGCATGGGGCTGACCGGACGAGACACGCTCGCCATATTCGGTCAGGGGCCCGTAGGTCTCTCTGCAACCCTTCTGGCAAAGGCTCAGGGGGCGCGCGTCATCGCGCTCGATATCGACGAAAGCCGACGCGCGTCCGCAAAGTCCTTCGGTGCCGATCACGTCCTGAATCCACGCGACCGCAATGTAATCGATGCCGTCCGGGAACTCACCGGCGGCAGGGGAGCGAGCATGGCACTGGAAACCGCCGGTGCCGCCGTCGCCGCTGAAGATGCCATGAACTGTGTGCGTCCCTGGGGAACGGTCTGTCTGGTCGGCATCGGTGCAGAGATCAGGTTCTCGCTTGCAAAGATGCTTCGCAACCAACTACGGATATTGCCTTCGTGGACCATGTCGATCATGGCTCAGAAAGCTTGTGCGGACTTCGTCGTCGAACGCAATCTCGACCTGGATGCGCTCTTCACGGATCGCTGGAGGCTCGATCAGGCCGAAGACGCGTACAGGAAATTCAATCTGCAAAGCGGCGGCAAAGGCGTCATTCTCATGTAGTCGTGGCGAATCGACATTCGTTGTACGCGTATGACTGAGCACCTCGGACACACAAACAGCAAAAGATTAACCAAACGGAGAGTCCAATGGATCGGCAGACCTCGTCGGCACCGCTCGACGAATCCACCAGGCGGTTCCTTTCACGAGGCCAGTACGGGCTTCTTATCGACGGCAGAATGGGTCCCGGTAAATCGAACAAGTCTTTCGATACGCTCAACCCTTCCACCGGAGAAGTCCTGGCGCGCCTTGCGGAAGGAGACGAGACGGATATCGATCGCGCAGTCCGGGCGGCCCGCGCCGCGTTCGAGGGAGCATGGAGCGGCTGGACGCCATATGAACGCCAGGCGCTTCTATATCGCGCGCACGACATCATCGAGCGGAATTTCGACGAGCTGGCGGAGATCGAGTCGCTGGACATGGGCGCGCCCATCTCGCGAACCCGCTCTTCCAAAGGTGCGCTGCTCAAGATGATCCTGTTCTTTGCGTCGCAAAGCGGAAATATCAGCGGCCAGACCTTGCAGAACGGATTGCCCGGCGAAGTGGTCACGATGTCGATGAAGGCGCCGGTCGGCGTCATCGGCGGCATCATTCCTTGGAATGGACCGCTAGTCGGTCAATGGTGGCTCCTCGGCGCCGTGCTGGCGAGCGGTTGCACGGCCGTGCTCAAGCCCGCTGAAGACGCTTCGCTGAGCGTGCTGCGCACCGTCGAACTGTTGCACGAGGCGGGCTTGCCCGAGGGCGTTCTGAATGTCGTGACGGGAACCGGCAGCGTCGCGGGCGCCGCCCTGGCGCGTCATCCGGATGTCGACCGTATCGCATTCACGGGATCGACCGCGACGGGTCGCAAGATCATTGAGGCTTCGGCGGTCAATATCAAGAAGCTGCAACTCGAACTCGGCGGAAAATCGCCGGACATTGTTTTCGCCGATGCCGATCTCTCCAAGGCCGTGCCCGGCGCGGCCATGGGCGTATTCGCGAACTCCGGCCAGATCTGCTTTGCGGGAACCCGAGTCTTCGTTGAACGATCGATCGCCGATGAATTTTCGGCCCGCGTAGCTGATTTCGCGCGCGGGATCCGGATCGGGCGCAGCATGGACCCCGATGCGCAGTTGGGCCCCTTGATTTCCCGTCTGCAACTCGATCGCGTGATGTCTTATATCGACATCGGTTCGCGTGAAGGCGCGCGTCTGGTATGCGGTGGAGAACGCATGGGTGGCGCCCTCTCCGATGGATACTTCATCGCTCCTACCGTCTTCAGTCACGTCGACAACGAGATGCGTATCGCGCGGGAAGAAATCTTCGGCCCTGTGCTGTCTGTCATTCCATTCGATACTGTGGACGAGGCAATCGCGTTGGGCAATCAGACGGACTATGGCCTCGGTGGCGCGGTCTGGACACGAGATATTTCACGAGCGCTCAAGGTGGTCCAAAAGATCCATACGGGCGTGATGTGGGTCAACTGCTACGGTCTCATCGATCCCCTCGTAGGCTTCGGCGGAACGAAACATAGTGGTTATGGCGCGAAGGGCGGTGTCGCCCATCTCGACAATTATCTTTACTCGAAGAGCGTCTACATCAATACGTAGGATGAGTGTACGAACCTGGAAGACCGGGCAGCAGGCGGAAAACGCGCCCGGTCTTCCAGGCCTGTCAAATCAGGCTTGGTCCGGTGTGACTGACGAGCATCGGCACGAGATAGGTCGTCAAAAAACCCGTTGCACTCGAGCGAATGCCACGCCCGCCAGAGAGGTGTACTTCAGAGCCCAACATCGAGGATCATGCGCGTAAATCCGGATATCCGGCGTCCGTGTCCGGCACCCTGCCCTCGCTCGAAAGGGAACCTGTCGAGCATGCTCTGGAGCAAGAGCACGCCCGCGATTCTCTGCGAGGCGATTGCCAACAAGGCGCCCTGTAGCGAGTCGGAGGCCGAGTCCCGTCCCTTGGCCGGCCAAGTCGATACGCACGTACGAGACCGATGTGCGCGACGATCGGGACGCCAAGTATCGACGAGATCATCGCGGCGAAATTAACGAGCAGAACCTGCCCTCCGACGAGCGACTCGCGTACGCCGAGAGCCGACGCCATCGCGAGCGCGGGAATCGCAAAGACTTCTACCATAACGAGGGTACGCAGGTTCATCGACAACGCGAGCACGAGCCCGGTCCTTCTGCGCGCAACGTCGCGCAAGCGTCATCGACATGCACACGCTCACTCATCCCGGCGCGCACTGCTCATCAAGCCGCGCCCTTGGTCATATCATCCTTCTTAGCCACGCTGAAGCAGTGCCGTTACCTCTCGTATCGGCATGTCGGGCTGATGACGATCGATAAGATCGAACAACGCGTTGGCCTGCGATTCCGGTAGCACGTCGCTGGTCAACTCGCTCAGCTTGGTCGCGAACTGACTTGCAGAGAACGGTCTGGTCGGGCTGCCCGTAGCGCGCTCCTGAAAGATGTGCTCGGATCTGCCGTCTCGATAGCGAACATCCACATCGGCCACGAAGAAGCGATATTTCGCGTCGAGTTCAGGCGACACGGTAAGCCGGATTTTCTGCGCGAGGCGCATGACCCCGGATTCCGGCGAAAGATCGAGTTTGCCCTCCAGGAAATCCCGATGCGTCTGATACCCGTTGCCCATCGACAATGCCGATAGCGCCATCTGCGCGGGAAGCGAATACTGAAGCTCTTCGATATTGCGCGGCGCGTAAATGTGCGCGTTTCGCGTTCCGACGATCGCGTCGGTCATCGTCTGGATTCTCGCGTCCACGCCGACGATGTCTTGCGCCCGATCCCTGACCTGCGCCATCGTTTCGATGTAGGCGTGATTAGCCGCACAGCAGCAATATGCCTTAAATGACATCTGCTGAATTTGCAGCGGCGCATCGAGTGTGAAATCTTCGAGCGCCTCAAGACCGACGGTTTTCCGAATAAATGTGCGGTAAAGCCCGCGGTCCCCCGTCAGGAAGCGTCGTGGCCCCGTCACGCCCGCGAGGGCGAGTTCGACAGACTCGATACCATTGCGCACAGCGAGACCCGCATGGGCGCGCTTGATCGAGCCGCCCGTGGACGCGTATTCGGTCGTCCCGCTTGCGTGACTCAATGCGATGGCCAGTGAGTTTAGCGTCTGTTCGGCGTTCAGTCCGTATAACTTCGCAGCCGTTGCCGCCGCGCCGAAGTTGGCAAGTACAGAATGCGGCTGCCACCCCGCGTTCAGGAGATCCGGCGAACCCAGGCGACCGATTCGCACATACGTTTCGTAACCGGCCAGAAGCGCCACCGTTACTTCCTCGAGCGTCGCGCCCACCTCCTCACCGATGGCGAAAGCTGTCGGCACGACGCAGCACCCCGGGTGCGCATTGCCGGCGAAGTCGTCGTATTCGAAACCGTGCCCGTAAGCCGCATTGATATAGGCAGCATCGGCAGGCGCGGCCTTGAACGTCTCTGCGACGATCGCCGCCATGCCGGGCCGGGGATTGCGGAATTTGCGTACCTGCCTGGACCAGGGCAATTGTGATGCGCCGATCTGGATCGCAAGCTGATCCTTGACCAGCCTCTTTACGTCTCCGCGCGCGTCATCATTGATGTGACGGGAATCGAAGTCGACGACGAACCGCGCAACCGCCTCTTCGAGGGTTTGGATTTTGTCTGCCATAAAGCTCTCTGTGCTCCTCCATAAAAGAATAGCGGGAATGCACTTATTGGCGCGTGGAAGCCATCGCGCGCGACCGGTGCATCAAAAGGTGTTAACAGAACGAGCGCGTCGCGCCACCGTCGACTTGAATCACCTGGCCGCTGATGAAACCTGCATGCTCCGAGGCGAGAAAGGCAACCGTGGCGGCGAGTTCCTGCGACGTTCCCGCCCGCTTCATCGGTACTTCCAGAATGCGTCGCTCCAGATTGTGATAGGTCGCGAATGTCGGCGTCATCACCGTGGCGGGGGCAACCGCGTTGACCGTCACGCCGTGCTCCGCGACCTCCATCGCTAGGTGCTTCAACGCGGCCTGAACGCCGGCGCGAAACACGGTGGAAATCGCGTGCCTGGGCATGGGCTGTTTCACACTCGCCGACGTGATCGCAACGATTCGCCCCCATCCACTCGTCATCATGAGCGGCGCAAGCTTGCGGAGTACGAGAAGCGCGCCGTGAAGTTGCTGTAGATAGCCGGTGGTCCATCGTTCCTGATCGTTCTCTTCGAGAAAATCCCGCATCGGACTCGGGGGACGCGGCGTGTTGACGATCAGGATTTGCGCACCGCCGAGGCTCAGAGATTCGTTTGCCAGTCGGTCCACGTCCGATTCATTGGCGATGTCGCCAGCGCAACCGTGCACTTTAACGCCGTATTCCGCTTGCAAGGTTTCCTCGCAGGACGCGAGCTTCTGTGCGTTGCGCGCAAAGACGATTAGATCGACGCCTTCTGCGGCGAGCGCCTGGCAAATGGCATAGCCGAGTCCGGCGCTTCCTCCGATCACGATGGCACGCCGTCCACGAATCCCAAGATCCATGCTGGAGCTTCTCCATGTCTACGTTCGCGGTCTGATGTTCCACATTACACATAATGCATTATTCAATCAAGACTACAGAGCATAAAACCTGTACCGCACGGCGGTTGAGACGCAGAACGCAGCTTAATTAGGTAATAACTACCGGACAAACGTCTGAGATCGACATTAATTACCTGACTCATCATCTATCACTCCCGCGACTTTCACGACAAAGAGTACTTGCATCGACAGTCTGCATGTTTTAGGATTATGCACAATATATTATACGACGGAGGGAGACATGTCCGCAGTGCCTTTACACGCCGATCGCGAAGCGATCAACATGGCGAAGAAAGCCGCTTTCTCGACGGTTGTCGGGAACGCGCTGGAGTGGTTCGATTTCGCCAGCTATGCATTCTTCGCAACTATCATCTCGCGCCAGTTTTTCCCTCCCGGTGACCCCGCCTCTGCGCTCATCGGCACGTTCGCTGTTTTCGGAATCGGGCTGGTAGCACGCCCCCTCGGTGCGGTCTTGTTCGGTCGACTGGGAGACGTCAAAGGACGCAAGCTAGCCCTGTTGATCGCCATGCCGATGATGGGGTTCGGCACCTTGATGATCGGTCTGCTGCCAACATATGCCACCATCGGAATCGCGGCGCCGATTCTGCTGGTGATCTGCCGCTTGTTGCAGGGATTCTCGGCGGGTGGAGAAGTCGGCAATGCCATCGCGTTCCTCATCGAGTGGTCGCCGCCAAGAAAACGTGCCTTGTATAGCAGTCTTCAACAGGCCAGCGCAGTAGGTGGAACCTTGATCGGTTCGCTCATTGCCGCTTCGCTTTCCAGCACGATGAATCACGATTTGCTTCAAAACTGGGGATGGAGAATACCGTTTCTGGTTGGTGGACTCGTCATCGCTCCTTTGGGCTTCTACTTGCGTTCGAAGGTCGAGGAAACACCCTACTTCGCGGACGACCTTCCGAGCGAAGCCAAAGCGTCGACCTCCGCTGAGCAGCCGGCCTGGATTCTCTGTGCCAAGACAGTCGGCATCTCGACTGTCTGGGTTGTCTCCTTCTATGTCTTCCTGATCTACGTTCCGGCGTATCTTTCGGTGCATGGGCATATCCATAACGCCAATGCCCTATGGATCAACACCGCGGGCTTGCTCGTGATGGTCATCAGCATCGTGTTGTCCGCCATCATTTCCGATGTTGTCGGAAGAAAGCCGCTCCTTCTCTTCTCGTCCGTTTGCGTCCTGCTTTTTTCGTACCCGTTGTTCATATTGTTCGCTAACAGCACTTCGGTCTTTACAGTATCTCTGGCTATATTGGTTTGTGGTGGTCTGGCTGGAATCTTTGCTGGAACCTGTCCAGCAGCCATGGCGGAAATGTTTCCGACCCGACTTAGAACGACCGGTGTGTCGATTGGATTTGGACTTTCGACCGCCATCTTCGGTGGCTTCGCATCGCTTATCTCGGAGACACTAATCAAAGTGACGGGGTCTCAGCTCTCCCCCGGTTTCTTCGTGATGTGCACCGCGATCATCTCACTCGCGGTCATATCCACCTTGAAGGAAACGGCGCACGAGCCGCTCAAGTAAGGAGCCGCGGGCGACATGGGGTGAGAGGACGGGTACGCGAAGCAAATGTGCACCGTGACGCGATGCCAGCCTCTCGTTTCGCAATGCCCCTAACGAAAATGGACGCCTGTTTGCGGCTGCCACCCAATGCGGACGATCCGAGTGTTTAATACTTTTCGGTATAGAGCAAATTGTATCTACAGTCGTCTCTCCCGCGAACGAGTCCCCTCTGTTGCCTTCAACCCAATATAGATATGCGAACATACGACCCTCGGAAAGGGGATCGTCGAGCAGCCATATCGATTCGAAAGAACGCCCTTATTCCAGTTCCGACCGAAATATCTTGGCATCGACCCTGCGTGTACGCTCAGAGCTAATCGCCTAAACATTCGGCTGCCAACGGCCAGCGGCATAGTTCCGCTCTCAGACTCCATTCCTGAATTGCACGCATAGTCGACTGCGTCATTGATTTGGCACCTGGCGGATTCGACGTGAAGGATCGTCGTACTTCCACTTGATCGGCTTAG
>NZ_FCOA02000050.1 GCF_001544875.2 Caballeronia hypogeia | reverse complement strand
TACACCAAGCACGCACGTGTGAATTTTCGTTTTATCTTCGAACCAGTTCATTTATTTATATGCAATCCGAATAGATGAAAATGTGACGGCTGGAATCGGCGCTGCGTGCGAATTCCCGTGCTTTATTTGTTTGCATGTTTTTCTGTTATCCGAATTTTATAATTTCTGGACCGGAGTCTCGCCAAACGAGGTAACAAAAGACAGTGCGAAAAATCCGAATCTGAGCCAGGAGGAATCTGAGGATAAGCGATACTCTCACTTGGCCTTCGAGCGAGCGGCGAGCAATCGCCTATGACGCGCCTCCGTTTCGTCGTCAACCGGGAACATGCATTCCAGTCGCAGTTCCTGCGTCGCGACGGTTTGCGGCGCACCCACGGTCGTCACCATCGAAAAATAGCGGAGTACGGCGCCTTCGCTTTCGAAACCGATCGGAATGACGGGCATCGTCGGCGTGGCGGATCGTCCATCGTGCGCGTTCCAGTCACGCGGCACGTCCGGATACGCAAGCAGCTCGTCGAGCAGACGCCGCGTGCCGGCATCGACCGCGTGTCCCACCGATTCCCGATACACCCGCTGCAACAGGCTGCGCGCGACGGTATCCCAATCGGCCACGAACGGGCGCATTCCTTCCGGATCGAAGATCAGATGCAGCATGTTGCGTGGACCCTGGCGCGCGGCCATGTCGATGAAGCAGCCGAAGAAGCGCGGCGCGGCGTCGTTGTTCATCAGCACGTTCCAGTGACGGTCCATCACGATTGCGGGAAACGGTTCGTGCTGTCGCACCACCCGTTCGAGCGCGCGGATCACGCCGTGCATTTCCTGCGCATTCCACGGCGCCTCCGAATACACCGGCGCATAGCCCGCAGCGAGCAGCAAGAAATTGCGCTCGCGCAGAGGCACGTCGAGCGTTTGCGCGAGCGTCAGAAGCGTGTCGCGGCCCGGCACGCTGCGCCCACTTTCGATAAAGCTGATCTGTCGTTGCGAGACGCCGGCCTCCAGCGAGAGATCGAGCTGACTCATGCCGCGCACGTCGCGCCAATAGCGCAGCAAATCGCCGAGCTCACCGGGCGATGCATTCAGGTCGGGACGTGTGGCGCTCATCGAATCTCCAGGCATGAAGCAGGTTCAAGCTGCGGGCGCGTGCCAGGCGAACGCTTCGAACTGCGTTTCGAGCGCCGGGCGCGTCACGCTGCTGGTGTAGTTGGTGATCGTCGATGCGGCGACCACCGCGATGACCTCGAGTATCTGCTCGGTGCTGAAGCCCGCATCCAGAAACTTTCGCTGCTCCGATTCGACGAGCCGGCCACGCCTGCCGATCAATGCGCGCGCCAGCGCCGACAACGCAGCCAGTCCGGCGTCCGCCGGCAACGCGCCTTGCCGGATCGCTTCGACGTCGGCGGGCTGCACGCCCTGCCGCAACGCGAGCGCCGTGTGAAACGCGACCGGCCATTCGCTCGCGTTCTCGACCGCGTTGGTCAACAACAGCGTCTGAATCTGCGGCTCGGTCAGGCTGCTCGCATGAACGCGCTCGAACAGGCCGATGAACGCATTGATCAGCACTGGCGATGCGGCCATCTTCGCCGCGATGTTCGGAACCGTGCCGAACGATTGCTGCAATTGCCGGAGCGCGGGCCGGGATTGCTCAGGCGCGGATTCGATCGTGTGAACAGGATAGCTACACATGGTGTCTCCTTGGGCGTTGAGCGCTTTTCGAAAGCGAGAAGCGCGACAGCCCAAGAGTAGAGGCGCGCGTGAATCGAGCCAATTACATCGCATGTAATTACGAGTTCTTGAACATTTCCGTTGCGTATCAATTAATTAGGTAAGTTTTAAGCATTGCGCGATGTGTACGCAATCGGACAATCTTCCACCAATATAATCAAAGGCTTACAATGCGATTCCAGACGGTGCTCTCGGCGGCGAACTGTGTCAGCTGGTCACGGCGACTCGCAGGCGGCGAATTACCGAATCGTCAACGGCAAGGACATCGACCCGAAGGATCTGCCGCACTCGGTCGTTCAGCGAGTGATCGATAACCGCTACGACGATGAGAACGTCTACGACATCAGGGTGCCGGTGATCGGGAATTCGATCCCGTTTGTCTACATCAAGAAACGCAGCCTCAACACCCGCTTCTCTAATGCGAACAGAACAGCGACGATCAGCTCGACACCCAACTTTCTGTCAGAGACCGAGGTGGACCAGATCCTCCGATTCTGCCGCGATGCTCACCTCGATTACGGCGAGCTCGATGTACTGAGGGATCGCCGTTCGGGCGACATCTGGATCGTCGATGTGAACAACACGCCATCCGGGCCGCCGAACGGGCTGACGAAGTCTGATGTCATCCTCGCAATCCGCGAAATGGCGATGGCCTTCTACCGGGAATTTCTGGAGCCCGGCTCTTTCTGGAACCAGCAATAAGTGGTGATCGCCGCCCGCGAAAGTGGCTCGTCCACATCACATCACCCGCGACCATCAGCCTGAACGCGAAGATTGCTGAGCCTTTCCCCGGAAGAACGATGTCACGCCCCGCACTGCGAAGGTCATCGTGATGTCTGCCGACAGCGTGACCGGCTGAACGTGGAACAGAGGCGGCGCTGAAATCGATCGCGGAAGCCCGCGCGCCCGGCCCGTGCGCGTGCACCAAAACGCCGCTCGACGGCTGGCACTCGCAGCCGCTTTCGCTCGACGAAACGCTGTTGCGCGAGATCGGGACCTTGCTCCCGGAAGACGATCCGGAACCGACCTTCGCCGAATATCTGCCCGGCAAGATCGATTACTGGTCGGCGGATGCGCCCGTCGCGCCGCGCTACTTTCCGTACAACCGCTGCGGCGTGTGGGAGTGTTCGTCGTGCGGACGGCTTTATCTGCGCTACACCGAAGGCGGCGGCTATTTCGTCGATCGGCGGATTCGCGTGCTGCGCGCAAGCCTGATCGAGGACGTCCCGCTCGCCGCTTGAATGCGTCGAAAGACTAGCCTCAGGTCCGCGCATTGCTCCATTCCGGAACCATCCCCATTCCGGAACGGAGGACACGATGCCCCGCCAGGCCCCCACGCAAGCCACGACCGCCGCGACCACCCGCGCCACGCATGGTCAGGACGCCATTCAGGTGCTGACCGACGATCATCGCGCCGTGCAAAAGCTCTTCGATGCATTCGAGAAAGCATCGAAAGACGACCTCGACGCCAGGGCCGCGCTCGTGCGGCGCGCATGCGAGGAGCTGACCGTTCACGCGATGATCGAGGAAGAACTGCTCTACCCCGCCGCGCAGCAGGCGCTCGACGAAGACGAGCGGCCGGATGTCGAGGAAGCATATGTCGAGCACTTTCTCGTGAAGGTGCTGATCGAGAAGTTCACGAAGATCAAGGCGGGCGAAACAGGGTTCGACGCCACGTTCAAGGTGCTGAGCGAGATGGTCCGCCATCATATCGATGAGGAAGAAAAGGAACTGTTCCCCAAGTTGCGAAAGTCAGGCGTCGATCTGGACGCGCTCGGCAGAAAGCTCGAGCAGCGCAAGAAGCAACTGGAATCGAAAATCCCGAAAGACGCGGGCGACAACAGCATGCGCCTGCACTGATATCGACCGACGCTTACCGGGACCGGACCATGAAGAATCCCTGGCTGAAGAAGAATCCGTTTCTGAGCATGTGGCTTTCGGGCGCGAACGCGGTAATCGGCGCGACGCGAGGCCGCGCGAGCGCTCAGGCGAAACGGCAGGCGAACGCGATCTGGACGGCGGCGCTCACGCCGCCCAAGCCGAAGAAGCGGCGCGGGCGGAGGTGAGGACGAACGCGCTATCGGTCACTCGAATTCATCGTATTGCGGCAGATCGTCTGTGATCGAATACCACGGCGCCTTCGATCCCACGAAGATATGCGCCGTGGGACGAATCGAAGGCGCGTCTGCGAGCGTACCCAACGTGACGTGAGCGTATTCGCCGTCACGCACGACCGAAAACAGAAGGCTTCCGCACGTCCCGCAGTGCACATCGTGCGTTGCCTGCGCGTCGCCGAAAATCGACACGTCGTCCTGCCCCTGAGTAATGCGCAGCTTGTCGCGCTCGATGCCCGCGAAGGGCTTGAACGCCGCTCCCGTCGCGCGTCGACAGTTCGAGCAATGGCAGTTCAGCGCGTAGACGAATTCGTCCTGTACCGAATAATGGACGGCACCGCAGAGACATCCACCGGCAAGCAATGACTTCATGACGGAACTCCAGAGATGACGCTCGGGCATCGAAGCTCGTCAGATCGTTCTCACAGGATCGCCGAACTGCAGCGCCGCAAGCTGCGCGTACAACGGTGAGCTTTGCAGAAGCTCCGCATGCCGGCCCTGCGCGACGATGCGCCCCTGATCCATCACGACGATGCGGTCGGCCTGCTGCACCGTCGCCAGCCGATGAGCGATGACAAGCGTCGTGCGATTCAGCGCCGCGTTATCCAGCGCCTTCTGCACGAGCCGTTCGCTCGCGGCATCGAGGGCGCTCGTCGCTTCGTCGAGGAGCAGGATAGGCGGGTTCTTGAGTATCGCGCGCGCGATCGCGAGTCGCTGGCGCTGTCCGCCGGACAGGCGCACGCCACGCTCGCCGAGGAACGTGTCATAGCCTTGCGGCAGTTCGCCGATGAAGCCCGCGGCCGCGGCCATTTCGGCGGCGCGCTGTACTTCGGCGAAGGTCGCGTCAGGCATCCCGTAGCGGATGTTGTCGAGCACGCTGCCCGAGAAGATCACCGACTCCTGCAGCACGACGCCGATCGCCCGGCGCAACGAGGCGAACGACACCTGCTGCGTCGGCACGCCGTTGATCAGTATCGCGCCGGACTGCGGATCGTAGAACCGCAACAGCAACTGGAACAGCGTGGTCTTGCCCGCGCCCGACGGCCCGACCAGCGCGACATGCTCGCCCGGGCGCACATCGAGCGAGAAGCCCGAAAGCGCGGCAATGCCCGGACGCGACGGATACGAAAAGCCCACATTGTCGAAACGGATGCCTTCGCCGTGCGCCGGCAGCGGCACCGTGGTCCGGGCCTCCGCCACCGGCGAATGTGCGGAGAGCAGTTGCAGCAGGCGTTCCGTCGCGCCCGCGGCCCGCTGCAGATCACCCCACACTTCCGCGACGGCGCCCACCGCGCCCGCCGTGAAAACCGCATACAGGATGAACTGCGACAACTGGCCCGCCGTCATGTTTCCGGCTAGCACCGCCTGAGCGCCGAGCCACAGCACGAACACGACGGCCGCGAAGACGAATACGATCACCACGGCCGTCAGCGCGGCCCGGGCGCGGATGCGCGTGAGCGCCGTATCGAAAGCCGCTTCCACCGCGCCACCGAAGCGGTGCGCCTCGTGGCTCTCCTGCGTGTACGACTGCACGGTCGGCATCGCGTTGAGCACTTCGCCCGCGAGCGCGCTGGCGTTCGCGATCTTGTCCTGGCTCGCGCGCGAAAGCCGCCGCACGCGCCGCCCGAACACGACGATGGGCGCGACCACCACGACCAGCGTCACGATGATGTAGCCGGACAGCACAGGGCTCGTCGCGATCAGCATCGCGATGCCGCCGATCGTCAGCAGGAGATTGCGCAGTCCGAGCGACAGACTCGTGCCGACCACGGTCTGGATCAGCGTCGTGTCCGTGGTGAGCCGCGACAGCACTTCGCCCGTCTGCGTGGTTTCGAAGAACTGCGGGCTCATGCGCATGACGTGATCGTAGACGGCGCGCCGCATATCGGCCGTGACGCGTTCGCCGAGCCACGACACCCAATAGAAGCGCAGCGCCGTCGCGGCGGCGAGAATCAGCGAGACGACGAACAGCGCGATGAAGTATCGGTCGATATGCGTGCGCTCGCCGCTCGCGAAGCCGCGATCGATCAGATACCGGAACGCCACCGGCAGCGCGAGCGTCGCGCCCGCCGATGTCAGCAGCGCGAGGAACGCGAGCGTCCAGCGTCCGGCGTATGGGCGCAGGAACGGCAGCAAGGCCATAAGCGGAGCGACACGTCGCTTGGGTGGCGCGTCACGTCGCGCGGGCGCGGCGGCATCGGGCATGGAGGGTCCTCGAAGAATTTGCGAAAGAGGGATTGTGTCACCGAGCGGCGCGTACAGCGCCTCAGCGCTCCGCCGCATGCCCGCCGATCCCGCGACCGGTGCGCTTTGCATGCTCGCGAATCATCCGGGCGAGCGACTGCGCATGTGACGAAGGCCGGTCGAAGCGCGAGCGCAACAGGCTGAGCGTCAGCGGAATCTCCTCGCGCAGCGGCTTGACCACCACGCCCGCCCAGCCGTGCCCCGCGACCGAAAATTCATCGACGATCGCAATGCCGATGCCCTCGCGCACGAACGCGCACGCCGACTCCGCCCGCACGATCTCCACGGCGACGCGCCACGGAATACCCGCGCGCTCGAACGCGCCGGACATGATCCGCCCGAACGGAATGTTGCGCGCATAGCCGATCAGCGGATAGTCCGGAATCTGATGCAGTTCCACCTCTTCCTGCGATTCGAGCGGATGACCGACCGGCAGGATGCACACCATGCGCCCCGCCGCGAACGGCTCGACGATGAGATTCGGATGATCGAGCGGCAAAACGGAAACGGCCATTTCGACCTTCCGCGCGAGCAGCTCGTCGGCGATGTTCGAAAGCAGCGTCGTATGGAACTTGAGCCGTACTTGCGGAAACGCCTTCATATAACTTGCGATCACAGGCGGCAGGAAGTTCAGCGCGAGACTCGGGCTGCAACAGAACCGTAATGCGCCAGCCGGATTCGATGACAGATCGCGCGCGAAGTCGTCGATGCGCACGGCCTCCTCGAACATCGTTTCGACCTCTTTGAAGAGCAGTTGCGCTTCGGCGGTCGGCGTGAGCTTGCCGCGGTCGCGGTCGAACAGACGCAGGCCGAGCGTCTGCTCCGTATGCGCGATGAGACGGCTGACCGCGGGCTGCGAGATGTAGAGCAGACGCGCCGCGCCGTTCATGGAACCGGTCAGCATGACCGCCCGGAAAGCTTCCATCTGCCGCAGCCTGAAGCGCATTTCGCAGGGTCTCCGATAACAGAAAGCTATACCCTACACGACATTTAACATAAGGCAATCCGGCCGTTCGCGGGTACGCTTTGAGCGACCAACGGAGAAGAAATCGATGTCTGAAACTTATATGCGGCGCGAGCCCCTGCGAATCGGCTTTATCGGTCTCGGGATGATGGGCTTGCCGATGCTGGAGAATCTCGCGAGCCACGACGCGTTCCATATCCTCGCTTTCGATACACAGAACGCGCCCTTCGACAAACTCGCGACGCATCCGGCCTGGGGCACGACGCTCACGCGCGCCACCGCGCTCGACGAGTTCGCGTCCGTCGAGATGGTCATCACGATGCTGCCCAACAGCGTCATCACGAACGCCGTGATCGCGGGCGACGCGGATCGCGCCGGACTCGCCGGCGTGCTCGCGCCGGATTCGATCGTCATCGACATGGGTTCGTCGAATCCCGGCGAGACGCAGAAGCTCGCGGAACTGCTCGCCTCCGCCGGCTCGACGCTGGTGGACGCACCCGTTTCTGGCGCGGTGGCCAAGGCGCGCTCGGGCACACTGACGATCATGGCCGGCGGCCCGGATGCGGCATGCGAGCGCGCGCGCCCGGTGCTCGAAAAGATGGGCACGAACATCATCCGCACGGGCAAGGTCGCCTCCGCGCACGCCATGAAGGCGCTGAACAACTATGTCTATGCAGCGGGCCTGCTCGCCGCATCCGAAGCCTTGCTGATCGCATCGCGACTGGATCTCGACCTGACGCGCTTCGCCGAAGTGCTCAACGCATCGAGCGGCAGGAACGTCGCGACGGAGACCAAGCTCAATCAGTTCATCATTCCGGGCACGTTCGCGGGCGGTTTCGCGTTGCGGCTTCAGGCGAAGGACATCGCGACGGCGGCGGCGTTGCAATCGCTGACGGGCATCGACGCGCCGCAGCTGAATCTGTGCAACTCGGTCTGGGCCGACGCGATCTCCGCACTCGAACCCGGCGCGGACAACACCGAGATCTTCCGCTTCCTGCAGCAACGCAACGAAGCGACCGCCGATTCCTGAAGCGGAATCCTTTCTTTTTGCTCGCGCCGCGACGTCATCGTCGAGCGGCGCTCATCTCATCGCCTTCAGGAGACTTCATGTCGTCCATTCAGATTCGCAAACGCAGTCTCGTCGTCGAAACCACGTATCACGAAGGCGGCCCCGCGCCCGCCGCGCCGCTCAAGCTCGCCGCCGCCGCCGCGGTGATCGCGAATCCGTATGCTGGCCGCTACGAGCCCGATCTCATGCCGTTCATGGCGGAACTGCGCGCGCTCGGTCATGAACTCGCGACCGAACTGGTGCAGACGCTCGGCGGCAAGGACAGGATCGAGGTGTACAGCAAGGCCGCGATCGTCGGCATCGAAGGGGAAATGGAACATGGCGCGGTGTGGCACGAAGCGGGCGGCTGGGCGATGCGCGAAGTGCTCGGCCAGCCGAAGGCGATGGTGCCCGCCAACAAGGCCGTGGCCGTCGCGGGATACCGGATGATGGTGCCGGTGCATTACATCCATGCGTCTTACGTGCGCAGCCATTTCAACAGCATCGAGATCGGCATTCAGGATGCACCGCGCCCGCGCGAGATTCTCTTCGCGCTCGTGATGGGAACCGGCGGCCGCGTGCACTCGCGTCTGGGCGGACTGAAGAAGGAAGACGTTTCGGTGCATGACGGCCAGCGCTAGTCCGTGAGGCAACGCGCCCGACGCAGGCGCGGCAACGCAAAACAATATCCGGAGACGAGATGAACCAATACAACACGACGGCGGCCCCGCTCGACGATCCGCAGCCGCATGCGGAGCGAATGGGCCGTCAGCAGACGGCCGCCTCCATGCCGGTGCGCTCGGTGGTCGCGGGCACGATCGGCAACGCATTCGAGTGGTTCGACTGGTCGGTCTATACGACCTTCGCGGTCTTCTTCAGTCATCGCTTCTTTCCGTCGGGCAACGCGACCTCGGCGCTGCTCTCCACCTTCGCGGTCTTCGCCGTGGGCTTCGCGATGCGCCCGCTCGGCGGCTGGGCGATCGGCACGCTGTCCGACCGGCTCGGCCGGCGCGCCGCGCTGACCGTATCCATCACGATGATGGCCGGCTCGTCGCTCGCGATCTCGCTGCTGCCGACCTACGAAACCATCGGCCTCGCCGCGCCCGCGCTGCTCGTGCTGTTCCGGCTGATTCAGGGTCTCGCGGTGGGCGGCGAATACGCGGCGGCGACGACCTTCGTCGGCGAGACCGCGCCCGCCCACAAGCGCGGCTTCTTCGGAAGCTGGGTGTTCTTCACGACGGCGCTCGGCCTGCTGATGGCTTCCGCGCTCGCGTGGATCCTCACGCATCTGCTGTCGCGCGAGGCGATGTCCGATTACGGCTGGCGCATTCCGTTCTTCATTGGCGGCGTGGGCGCGCTCGTCGGCTTCTGGATTCGCCGCACGGTCTCGGAAACGCCCGCGTTCCTCGAAATGGAGCAGCGCCGCGAGCATGCGCCGAAGCGCTCGCTCAAGTGGCTGCTGCGCGAGCACCGCACGGCGACCTGGCGGCTGATCGGCTTCAGCGTGCTCGGCGCGTTCGCGTTTTATCTGTTCACCGCCTACCTGCCCGTCTACGCGATCCAGCACGCCGGCGCGGAACCGGGTACCGCCTACGCGGCAAGCACCATCGGCCTGCTCATCTATATGTTGTCGCAGCCGTTCTTCGGCATGCTGTCCGACCGCATCGGCCGGCGTCCGCAACTGATCGTATATGCGCTCGGCTATGCGCTGTTCGTGTATCCGGTCGTGCTGGCGACGGGCGCGTCGCTCGGCTCGATTCTGCTCGTCGACCTGTTCGGGCTGCTGCTATACGGCCTCTATTCGGCGATCGCGCCGGCGGTGATGGTCGAGATGTTCAGCACGGAGGTGCGCGGCGTGGGCATCGGCGCGGTGTACAACACGGTGGTCGCGCTGCTCGGCGGGACGACGCCTTATCTGATGGCGTGGCTGCAGTCGCAGCATCGCGAGAACTGGTTTCTGCTGTACGTGAGCGCTGGCGCCGTGGTGAGCCTCGTCACGTACTGGATCATGCCGGAAACCAAAGGACGTGCGCTGACCTGAGCCTGGCCGGCGACCCCGGCATCGTAAAGACGATGTAAGGATCGCGGCATCGCGCCCGCGATCCTTTATCGCGCCGCCCGAACTTACCGGCTCGCCACGGCCTCGTCGGAGCGCGCGCCGCCCATCACGAGGCATTGCGACCTGAACGCGTCGCCCTGACTGCTCGCGGCCGCGTGACTGAAGCCCTTGCCCAGCGCGTCGAACTCGACCTGCGTCGCGCCGCGGACACACGACGCGGCATCGACGTCGCGCCCCGTTCCGTGCAGCGCGGTGCGGTCCGCGACCAGCCAGGCCACGAGGACGAATACAGCGATATTGAAAGCCTTTTTCATGCCTGTCTCCTTGTCGTCTAGGCTAAGGGCCCGCTTTCATGAGGCAAATCAGGGCAAGCCCGAATGCGCGTGAAAGCCGCATCGCCCGCTTCCGACCACCCGCCGACGCCGCTCCCACGGCCGAGACCGCAAATCTCCAGACCTGTCAACGCTATCCGGCGCAATGAATTTGATACGCCGCAATTCCCCCGAATTCTTTTCTTTGAGTTATCCTCGTTAACCCTTAAGACGTAGACTTTCAGTTTCATTTCGACGGCGCCCCGCACCTCCGCCCCGCGAAACTGTCCGCGCGTCATTCGCCCGTCACCCGCGCAGTTCCGACGATCCGCTCATCGCGTGCTCGCCGCGTTTTCCGCACGATTTCAAGCAACCTGTATGCATCTGCCGTCAGTTCTCAGCTTTCTCATCTGGATTCCAGTGGTGTCCGGCATCTTCGTGCTGACGTTCAGCGCATCGGCGACGCTTTCGCGTGCGGTCGCGTTGTTCGGCGCGATTCTCGGCATCCTGCCGCTCGTGCCGCTGCTCTCGCGCTTCGATGCGTCCTCCAGCGCGATGCAGTTCGTCGAGCGCGTGGACTGGCTGCCGCACTTCGGCATTTCGTATCACCTCGGCGTGGACGGCATCTCGCTGTGGTTCACCGTGCTGACGGCGGTGACGACGCTCATCATCTTCATCGCGTCGTGGCAGTCGGTGACGAAGCAGGTGGCGCAGTACTACGGTGCGTTCCTGGTGCTGTCGGGCTGCATGCAGGGCGTGTTCGCCTCGCTCGACGGCATGCTGTTCTTCGTGTTCTTCGAGGCGGCGCTGATTCCGCTGTATCTGCTGATCGGCGCGTGGGGCGGCGGCGAACGGCGCGTGTACGCGGCCATCCGTTTCTTCTTCATCTCGTTCCTGGGTTCGCTCGCGATGCTCGCCGCGCTGATCTACCTGTGGACGCAGGCGCATACCTTCGACATCGACACGTGGCGCACGCTCAAGCTCGGCTTCACGCCGCAGATCGTGATCTTCCTGTGCTTTCTCGCGGCGTTCTCCGTCAAGGTGCCGATGTGGCCGGTCCATACGTGGCTGCCCGACGTGAACGCCGAAGGCCCGACCGGCGCGGCGGTGCTGCTCGGCATGCTGAAGATCGGCGGCTATGGCCTGATGCGTTTCGTGCTGCCGATCGTCCCCGACGCATCGCACTTCTTCGCCCCGGCGATGATCGTGCTGGCGCTCGTCGCCGTGATCTACGGCAGTCTGGTCGCGCTCGCGCAGACCGACATGCGCAAGCTGCTCGCCTACTCGGCGGTCGCGCACATGGGTCTCGTGACGCTGGGCCTCTTCACGTTCGACCGTATCGGCGCGGAAGGCGCGGTCATGCAGATGCTGTCGTACGGCATCGTCTCGGGCGCCATGCTGCTGTGCACGGGCGTGCTGTTCGACCGCACGCGCAACGGCTCGATCGACGCTTACGGCGGTGTCGCGAACACCATGCCGAAGTTCGCCACCTACGCGATGCTCTTCTCGATGGCCAATGTCGGCCTGCCGGGCACGTCCGGTTTCGTCGGCGAGTTTCTGGTGCTGATGGGCGCCATCCGCGTGAACTTCTGGATCGGCGCGACGGCGGCCTTGTCGCTGATCCTGAGCGCGGCCTACACGCTGTGGATGTACAAGCGCGTCATGTTCGGCGCGATCAAGAACGAACGCGTCGCGGGCCTGCGCGATCTGGGCAAGCGGGAGTTCGTCCTGTTCGGCGCGATGGCCGTGCTCGTGCTCGGCATCGGCGTGCATCCGAAGACCTTCACGGACGCGATCGGGCCTTCGGTGGAAAGCTTCCTTTCGGCGACACAGGGATCGGCGCTTCCGGACGATGCCGGCGCGCCGTCGTACGACGCACGTCACGCAACGGTTGCGGAGCGTGCGCCGGGTTAAGAGCGTCAATCATCGCCGAGCTGCAACCGGCTCGGCTGCCGTCTTTCGATCGACCATTTGAGCAAGGCGGCTGAACGAAAGATGCCGTGCGCGAACTTCCCGTACGGCAGCGTGGCGAACAGCGCGATCACGCAGCCCAGATGCACGCACAAGGTCAGCGGCAGCGCATTCGTGCCGCGCGCCAGCATCAGAGCGAGACCGCTCAGCGCCGTGAGAAACAGCAGCGCGATGAAGCCGCGGTCCATCGGCTTCTGCTCCGGGTCCTGTTGCAGCGGATGCCGGCGCAGATTCAGCACGAACAGTCCGGCCGTGCCGATCATCAGCGACACGCCGCCCGTGATGCCGAACAGCTTCGGCAGCCTCGTGAAATCGTAGGGCGCGTGCCAGCCGAACAGATAGTGATACAGCGTCGCCGTGGCCGTCGCGGCGAAGCACAGCATGAAGCCATAGAAGGTCAGGTGATGAAAGCGCCGGCGCGCGTGCGTGAACGCATCGTCGGCGTTGTTGCAGCCTTCGCCGTGACCGCCATCGAGATATTTCAATGTGAGGACGTTGTGCGCCGACTCGCTCACCGCCTCCTTCGACGCCGCGCCCACCTCCTCCTGCCGCCAGAAGCGCCGCACGCCGATTCCGAGCGCCAGCATCGCGAACAGAAACACCGGCCCGAACATCGCGACGAGGAAGTTGTGCGGAAAGATTCCGTAGAAGCCGCCGGGCACCTTGCCCCATAGCGTGCCGTTCGCCGACACCGCGAGCAGCATGAACAGCGAAAAGCCCAGCACCAGCGCGAGCGACAGCGTGAGCCCGTTGCGCTTGTAGAGCGCGCCCAACGCGGCGGGCCACGCGTAATCCGTATAGGTCGTGAGGCGCACTTTTGCCATCGCGCGCGGCACGTTCACCGCGAACTCATGCGGCGGCGCGTACTGGCACGCATGCAGACACGCGCCGCAGTTGTGGCAAAGATTGGCGAGATAGTGAATGTCGGCCTTGCCGAATTCGATCCGGCGCGTCATCGCGGGAAACACCGCGCAAAAGCCTTCGCAATAGCGGCACGCATTGCAGATCTGCAGAATGCGCCCGACTTCCGATTCTTCGCTGCTGAGACTGTGGATGGGAATCACACGCGATTCGCCGCGCGCCAGCGCGCTCGCCTCCCGCGTCAACGCTTCAAGCTGCTGCATGTTCACGCTCCTTCAATGCGGCCTGCGCGGCGCGCGTGCCCGCGATCCGCCCGAACGCGGTGCCGATGCTCATGCCGACGCCCGCCGTATATCCCTTGCCCAGCACGTTGCCCGCCATCATCTCGCCCGCGACGAAGAGGTTCGGGCTCGCCTCGCCGCCGAAGCGCACGGCGGCGGTGTCGTCGACCTTGAGGCCCAGATAGGTGAACGTCACGCCGGGGCGCAGCGCATAACCATAGAACGGCGGCGTTTCGATGGGGCGCGCCCAGTGCGTCTTCGGCGGCGCGAGGCCTTCGGTCACGCAATCGTCGAGCTTCGTGTGATCGAACGCGCCGGGGCGGCACGCGTCGTTGTACGCGGTGAGCGTCGCCATGAAACGCGCTTCGTCCAGTTGCAGCGCGCGCGCCAGTTCCGGCAGCGAATTCGCCTTCGTGCCGGGAAACACCGGCGGCATGAAGCGCCCGACCGCTTTCGCATCGATGATCGAATACGCGATCTGGCCCGGCTGCTGCGCGACGAGACGCCCCCAGATCGCATAGCGCTTCGGCCAGAAATCCTCGCCTTCGTCGTAGAAGCGCCGCGCGTCGCGATTGACGACGACGCCCAGCGACACGCAATCGATGCGCGTGCAGATGCCGCCGTCATACAGCGGCGCGCGCGCGTCGATCGCGACCATATGCGCCTGGGTCGGATCGCCGATGCTGTCCGCGCCCGCATCGACCATGAAGCGCAGCAGCGTGCCGCGATTGAAGCGGGTGCCTCGAATCAGGAAGTTGTCGGCTGGCCACTCGCCCGCGTCGTTCCGCCCCCACGCGTCGCGCAGCCATTCGCGATTCGATTCGAAGCCGCCCGCCGCCAGCACGCACGCGCGCGCCTCGATGCGTTCGTCGCCGACGAACGCCGCGACGAAACGGCCATCGCGCAATTCGAGCCGGTCCACCGGCGCGTCATAGCGCACGCGCGCACCGAGCGCTTCCGCGCTGCGGTGGTACGCGTTGACGAGCGCCTTGCCGCCGCCCATGAAGAACGCGTTGGTGCGCGCCGTATGCAGCGCGCCCGAGAGCGACGGCTGAAAGCGCACACCGTGCTTGCGCATCCACGGCCGGCAGGTGGACGACGCGCGGATCACGAGGCGCGCGAGCGCTTCGTTGGTCGCGCCGCCCGTCACTTTCAGCAGGTCCTGCCAGAACTCTTCTTCGGGATAGGCATCGACCAGCACGTCCTGCGGTTCGTCGTGCATGCAGCGCAAATTGCGGGTGTGCATGGAATTGCCGCCGCGCCATTCGCGCGGCGCGGCTTCGAGCATGAGCACGCTCGCGCCCGCCTCCAGCGCCATCAGCGCGGCGCACAGCGCGGCATTGCCGCCGCCGATCACGAGCACATCGATCATGATTCTTCGTTTCCTGTGTTCAGGTCGTGGAACGTGGTGCCGGGCCAGCGCCCGGCCGCCGTCAGTTCGCGCGCGACGTCGAAAAGCACGACGCGCGCCGCCAGCGCCGCGGGCGACAGTTCGTCGTCCGCCTGGCTCGCGATCATGGTTTGGCGACGCGCCTCGGAATCAGCGATCAGGAGCGCGCGCAACGGGCTGTCCGGCTCGCGCGGTGCGACGCAGCCGGGCTGCAGCGTCGCGCCGAGACCGGCGCGCACGGCGTCCATCAGCAGCGCGAGGCCGTCGATTTCATAGGCGACGCGCGCCCGCACGCCGGCCCGCTCGAACGCGATGTCGAGCAGCGAGCGCAGACCGTGCGAGCCGCTCGGCATGACGAGGGGCAGATCGCCCAACTGGCCCAGGCCGATCGCTTCCTGCGCGGGAAAACCCGGCAAATCGGCGCGCCCGATCAGATACATGCGCTCGTCGAGCAGCGGCGACACGCGCCAGCGCCGCGTCGCGCTGCCGCGCGCGACGAGGGCGAGATCGAGCTGGCGCGCATCGAGCATCGCGGCCAGATGCCCCGACAGCGCCTCGACCAGATGCACGCGCAATTCCGGATGCCGCTCGCGCATCGCGATCATGAACGGCACGCCCAGCATCGAAGCGGTGCTCGGCGGCAAGCCGACGCTCACATGTCCGACCAGACGCGGCTCGCGCGCCGCCTCGACGGCATCCACCGCGTGCCGCAACGTAAGCTGCGCGTGACGCAGAAAAGCGCAGCCGGCGTCGGTCGGAACGAGTCCGTTGCGCGCGCGCCGGAACAATTGCGTGGCCAGTTGCGCTTCGAGCCGGTCCAGATCGCGTGTGAGCGCGGCTGCCGCGATTCCCAATTCGGCCGCCGCCCGCCTTATACTGCCTAGTTCAACCGCCCGGACGAA
Source organism: Caballeronia hypogeia (assembly GCF_001544875.2). GTDB lineage: Bacteria > Pseudomonadota > Gammaproteobacteria > Burkholderiales > Burkholderiaceae > Caballeronia > Caballeronia hypogeia. The sequence goes on along the minus strand of NZ_FCOA02000050.1, from coordinate 19,840 downwards.
ATAGCGCAGTTGCCGAAGTTCGATCGGCAACTCGGCCTCATCCTCACTTGCATACGGCACACTTGCAATCGACATGGGTAACGTCCAATAAAGGAGACATGCGGAGCGCGTGACGCTCACTCGCGGGGACCACACATGGACATGCGTCAGTTGAAGTACTTCGTGCAGATCGTCGAGAGCGGCAGCCTGTCGAAAGCCTCGCGTCAGTTGTTCATCGCGCAGCCCGCGCTGAGCCAGCAGATGACGCGCCTCGAAGACGAAGTCGGCAAGCCGCTGCTCGTGCGCTCGTCGCGCGGCGTGCGGCCCACGGATCACGGCGACGCGCTCTACCATCACGCGCGCTTCATCCTGCGGCAGCTCGATCAGGCAGTCGCGGTCGCACGGCGCGAGCATTCGAACGTGAGCGGGCGCGTGAATCTCGGCATGGCGCCGACCACCGTGTGCGCGATCGGCCTGCCGCTCATCAAGCATCTGAACGCGAAGCATCCCGGCATCGTGCTCAACGTCGTCGAGGCGCTCTCGGGACATCTGGAGCACATGACGCGTCTGGGCGAGCTCGACCTCGCGATTCTCTTCAGCACCACGGCGGCGCTCGATCTCACCGTCGAGGCGCTGCTCGAAGAAGAGCTCTTCGTGATCCTGCCGCGCGACAGCACCATGATCGCGCCGGATCGCGAGGACATCACGCTGGCCGAACTCGCGAAGCTGCCGCTCATTCTGCCGAGTCCCGGTCACGGTCTGCGCCGCCGCATCACGCTGGAGTTCGATCGCGTGAATCTGACCGTCGATGCAGTCGCCGAAATCGATTCCCTGCCGCTCCTGATGCACTGCGTGGCCGACGGCATCGGCGCGACCATCAAGCCGATGGCGGCCGTCTATTCGCTGCAGAACGCGCCCGAACAATGGCGCTGCGTGCGCATTTCCGACGCGCAGATGGTGCGGCGCAATTACCTGTACGCGCTCGCGCCAGAGAAGCTGTCGCTGGCGGCGGCGATCGTGCGGGACGAACTGAAGCACGTCGCGCGCACCCTCGTCGACAGCAACGCGTGGCAGGGCGTGCGGCTGATGTCGTCCGCCGACACGCCCGAGCCCGAAGCCGCAACCGAAGCCGAATTCGACGACGATCTTTCCGAGCATCACGAAGCCTGAAGCGACGTTCTCTCTCATACGGTCGCGGCCTTTTCAGGCGTGACGCCCGCGGGTGCGGAACGCGCCGCCTGCGCGGCGAATCGTCCCGCGCGCCGTCCGGATGCGAACGCCCACGCCAGATGATGACCGTGCCCCTTGAGCAGCAGGCCGCCCTGCCCGGTCGAGCCGGCCGCCCGCAATCCGCCGATCGGCGCGCCGCCCGCATCCAGCACGCGATGCGATTCATCGACCATCAGACCGCCTTCCGCATGCACGAACACCGCGCGCACCGGACCGAGCGCGATATACGGCGCGCGTGACAGCGTCCGTGGTCCCGACGCGCTTTTGACGCTTTCGGCAAGCGCCGCCGCATTCATGCCGGTCGCGGCGGCGAGACCTTCGATGCTGTCCGCCTCGCGATACACATCCGGCCGGTTGCGCCTGTAGTCCGCCAGGTACGCATACGCGACGCCCGGCGCCGTCGAGATGAAATGCGGCCACGCGGAATAGCGCTCGGCAATGCGTCCGTCGATGATGATGTAGCCCACGCCGTCCGGCTGATCCGGCAAGCGATACGCGGGCTTGTCGGTCTCGTCGCCGAAGCGTTCGCCGCGCGCGTTGACGAGCAGCGCGCCATCTTCGAACAGCGCGAGCGCGGGGGCCAGCGCGGTGGTCAGGAACTTCATCAGGAACGGACGCAGGATCGCGTCGGGCAGATGCTTCATCGACCATTGCATGACGGCCGCGAGCGAGCGCCACGGCGGCAGGCGGCGCACGAAGTTCTCCTTCGCCGGCGCGATGAAGCGAATCTCCGGCCCGAGCGCCAGATCGCCATTGACGATGCGCGCGCCGCAGCGCTCCGCCATGCGCTGACCGTCGCCGGTGGCGGTCGGATTCACGGCGGCGACCTTCGCTTCCTGCGCGCCCATGAAACGCGCCTTCAGCTCCGGGCTGTTGGTGAAGTCTCCCGCCGCGAGAATCACGCCGCCGCGCGCGTCGATGCGCTTCGTCGCGCCGTCGGCTTCGTAGAGCACGCCCTTGACATCGCCGTTCTCGAACACGAGCTCGACGACCCGCGCGCGCACGCGGATCGCCACGTCCGCGCGCTGCGCACGGCGCGTGAGGTGATAGATGAACGAACGCGAATTCGGCAGTACGTTATGCATGCGCGGCACGCGATGCGGCGGCTCCGGCATCGGCCCCATGAAGCGGATGCCGCTGTCGAGCAGCCATTGAAACGTGTCCGGCATCGCGTCGCAGAGCACGCGGCGCAACGCGTCGTTGTCGCGCGGCGCGAGTTCGCCCGCGAAGCCCGGCATGTCTTCCCAGTGCGCCTCGGGCGTATCGGCGATGCCCTGCGCGCGCTGATGCGGCGTCTGCGATGCGCTCACCGAGCCGATCGACCAAGACGTCGATCCGCCGGGCGCGTCGTTCTTTTCCAGCAGCACGACGCGCGCGCCGGATTCCGCGGCTTCGATCGCCGCCGCGAGTCCCGCGCCGCCGCCGCCGACGACGAGCACGTCCACCGTTTCATCGGCGCGCGAATACGAATGATGGCTGCGATCACGTGTCAGCATCTGCTTGCTCCCGCGTGCGTCACACCATGCCGCCGTTGGTCTGGACGATCTGCCCGTCGACCCACGACGCCTTGTCCGACAGCAGGAACGCGACGACCTGCGCCACTTCATGCGGTTCGCCGATGCGGTTCAGCGGGCTCATCGACGCCGAACGCGCACGCGCTTCGTCGGTCTTGCCCGCGCGGAACAGGTCGGTATCGACCGGGCCGGGCGCGACCGCGTTCACGCGCACGCGGCGTGCGGCGAGTTCCTTCGACATCGAACGCACGAGACATTCGACCGCCGCCTTGGTCGCGCTGTACGGACCCACGCCCGGCACCGCATGGCGCACGAGCGAGGTCGTCAGCGCGACGATCGCGCCGCCGTCGCTCACCTCACGCGCCGCCGCGCGCAGCACGTTGAACGCGCCCACGATATTCACTTCGACGAGGCTGCGAAACGCATCGTCCGGAAACTGCGCGACGGGCGCGGGCGGCACGTTGATGCCCGCGTTCGCGACGACCGCCCGCACCGCGCGGCCGAAGTCCTGCTGCACTTGCGCGAAGATGTCGTCGACCGCTTTCGCATCGCAGATATCCACGCGATAACCGCGCACCTTCGCACCATGCGCGCCGGCCTTGTCCTCCCACTCTCGCGCCGCCGACGACTGGCTTGCATACGTGAAGGCCACATCGGCGCCGCTGCGCGCGAGCGCATCCACGCACGCCGCGCCGATGCCGCGCGAACCGCCGAAAACCAGCGCCAGGGGTTTGATCTCGTTCATTGTGTATTTCCTCGTGAGGCGCGGTTCAGGACGCGTGGCGCGCGAACGCAGCGCGCGTCGCTTCGATGGTCGCTTCGATGCCGCGTTGCAGATCGTATTTCGGCTCGTAGCCCAGTTCGGCCCGTGCGCGGCCGATGTCGAGCGCGCCTTTCGTCGCGCTCAGCACCTGTCCGCCGTGTTTGTATGCGCCCTTGCTGCCCACGCTGATGCGCGCGCCCGGAATGGCGCTATTCACCGCTTCCGCGACATCCGCGATGGTCGGCGCGACGCCCGTCGCCACGTTGTAGCTGTCGTAGCGATGCTTCTCCTTGTCGAGCGCGAGAAGAAGGCCCGCGACGGTATCGGCGATATAGACCTGATCGACGGCGAGCTGCGCGCCATCGTCGAGATGGCAGGGCTCGTTGCGCAACGCGGCTTCGACGAACGTGCGCGGCACGCGCAGACGCGGCAGATGCGGCCCGTAGACCCAGCACGTGCGCACGTTGATGCATTCGAGACCGTGATCGCGCGAATACATGCGGCCATAGTGCTCGACGGCCAGCTTGGTCGCGCCATACACGCTCACGGGCTTTTGCGGATGATCCTCGTCGATGACGGGCGCGAGGAAATCACCATAAGTCTCTTCGGTGCTCACATGCACGATGCGCTTCACGCCGGCGAAACGCATCGCCTCGAACAGATTGATCGAGCCTTCTACGTTGACGCGATTCGCCTTCACGGGAATGTCCGCGCACTGAATCACGCCGACGATCGCGGCCGCATGAATCACCGCGTCCGGACGATGTTCGCTGAACAGGCGCATCACTTGCGGCCATTCGCACAGATCGGCGGCGACGGCGGTGAGCTTCGGATAGCGCCCGGCGAGCGCCTGCGTCGCCGGGCTGATCACGATATCGGTCGCGACGACCGCATCGCCGCGCGCCAGCAGCGTCTTCACGATTTCAGCGCCGAGCCAGCCGCTCGCGCCGGTAACGAGAATCTTCTTCATGTGTGGTCTCTGTCGCGGGTTCAGCGCGGTTGCGGCTCTTCGTCGGTCGGCGGGCTCGTGATGACGAGAAACACCAGCGTGTCGGTGCCCGTGCAATGAAACTCGTGATGCACGCCGGGCGGGATATACGTGACGTCGTTCGCGCGCACGAGCCGCCGTTCGCCGTCGACGGTCAGCACGCCCTCGCCGGACAGCACGTGATAGATCTGCTCCTGCACCTTGTGCACGTGATTCTCGACATAGGCGCCCGGCTCGTAGCACGAGATGCGGTGATCGAAGAAGCGGCTGCCGCACGTCTCCGGCGTCACGATCGCCTTGGAAAGCGCCTGATTGAAGTGGCCGGGATACTGCACCCACAGCAGTTCCGCGAGATTGCGCGTCACGGCCTGCTTCTCTTTTTCGGCATGTTTGAAGTGCTTGTCGTCGGGGATGATGGTCGTCATGTCAGTTCTCGAAGCCGGGCAAGCCGGCGAGCAGATGCCGCAAGTCGTATTCGGGCGTGAAGCCCAGACGCTCCTTCGCATGCGTCAGGTCGTACAACGGCGCATACGGTTCGCGGCGATAGTAGTCAGGATCGCGAATTTCCACGGCATCGCCGTGCAGACGTTTGAGACGCTCGACAGTCGGCTCGGGCGACAGCGTCACGTTCGCAGCAAGATAGAAGCGGTCGAACTCGCCGGGCTGCATCGGCAATTCGAGCGCGAGACGGAACGCGCGAGCCAGATCGCGCGCATCGATATGATGATGCAGGGGCCCGCCGCCCGCCGTCGACGGCCCCCCCACCGCGGGCGCCTTGTAGTTCGCCGGATCTTTCGCGCGCGCGACGATCTCGCCTTCCATTTCCGGATAGGCGACGAACACCGTGCGCAGCGCCAGCACCGACATGCCGCGCAACGCATACGACCGCGCGATGTCCTCGCCAATCACCTTGCTCACCGCGTACGGATCGGTCGCAAGCAGCGGATGCGCGAGATCGAGCGGCGCATAGCGCGGCGGCAGCATCCTGCCTTCGCGCACCGTGTAGCCCGCGACGGAATCGCTCGAACAGAACACGACGCGCTCGATGCCCTCGGCTTCGGCGGCGTCGAACACGAGATACGTGCCCTGCGTGTTCACGCGCATGATCGTCGCGCCGTCGCCGGACCAGATGTTCGGCACCGCCGCGATATGCAGCACGGAGTCGATGCCCTGCATCGCGCGTTTCACGGCGTCGGCGTCGGTCACGTCGGCGACGATCCATTCGATATCCGCGTTTCCTTCACGGCGATCGAAACCGCGCACGTCGTAGCCGTGCTTCAGCAGTTCGTCGACCACGAAGCGGCCGAGCAGGCCGGCCGCGCCCGTCACGAGAATGCGGCTCATGCGCGCATCTCCCCGATTGACGCGAAGCCGAGCGCCGCGAGCGCGCGATGACTGCGCACAATCGCGTCTTGCGGCGCGGACGAAATGATTTCGAGCATGCAGGTTCCCCCGAAGTGGATGTCGTCGAGCGTGTCGAGCACTTCGTCGAAGCGCACGTCGCCCAGACCGATTTCGTCGTGACGCCACGCGTGTTGCGTGGTGTCGGACAGATGAACGAGACTCACGAGATCGCGCAGCGCGCGCAGGCCGTCCGCCGGCGATTCGCCGATGAAATGCGCGTTCGCCGCGTCGTAGCAGATGGACAGCGCATCGGAGGCGTAAGCGCGCACGAATGCGCCCAGCGTCTGCGCATCCGGAAAGGAAGCGAACGGCACGTTCTCCAGCGCGAGATTCACGCCGCGGCGCTCCGCATGCGCGACGAGCGGATCGAGGCTCTCGCGCATCCATGCCTGGCGCGTTTCTAGCGCGGGCGGAAACAGCGGACTCATGCGCCCCGGCACGACGACGAGATGCGTCGCGCCGAGATCGGCGGCGAGGTCGATCGAATCGATGAAGAGCCGCACCGAGTATTCGCGCATGCGGCGCATCGGGCTCGCGAGGTTGTGATCGAGGCTCGGCACGTTCAGCGAGCGCACCGCGATGTTTTCACTTGCGAGCATCGCGGCGAAGCGATCGCGTTCGGCCTTCGTGAATTCATCGAGCGACAGATGTGGCGGGTTGAGCACCAGCTCGAATTCTCGATAGCCGAGTGCGCCGAGTTCCCGCACGCATCGTTCGGCGGGCGTCGACCAGATATAGCCGTAGGTGTTGACGCCGAGCGGCCGTTTCGTGATTGCGTTCGTCATCATGCGGTCTTGCGAAGGAGTTCTTCGGTGTCGCCCGCGCTCACGCCGAGCAGGCGTTCCTGCAGCGCGACGTCGGCAGCGAGTTCGCGCGCGCTGCCGCCGAACGCGACGCGTCCGTTGACGAGCACGTATGCGCGATCCGCCATGTTGAGCACCGACTCCGCGTGATGCTCGACGATCACGAGACTCGCGCGCGACGTGAGCTTCGCGACGGCCTCGCGCACTTCATGCACGACGGCGGGCGCGAGACCTTCGAACGGTTCGTCGAGCAGAATCAGGCGGCTCGGCACCATCAGCGCGCGCGCGATGGCGACCATCTGCCGCTCGCCGCCCGAGAGATTCGCCGCGCGCGAACGCATCAGAATGCGCAGCTTCGGAAACAGCTCGCAGATTTCATCGAGCGGTGCGCCGCCCGCGCGCGCGCCGAGCTTCAGGTTGTCCTGCACGGTGAGGTTCGGGAACAGGCGGCGGCCTTCCGGCACCAGCGAAACGCCGAGCTTGTTGATGAGGTCGGGACGCATCGCGCTGACATCGTTGCCGTCGAAGACCACGCGGCCCGACGTGGCGTGCAGCGTGCCGGTGATGGTGCGCAGCATCGTCGTCTTGCCGACGCCGTTGCGGCCCAGCAGCGCGATCACTTCACCCGCGTTCACGGTCAGATCGACGCCTTCCAGCACTGTGCCGCCGCCGTAGCCCGCGCTCACGTTCTCCAGTTGCAGCAGCGTGCGGCCTGCGGGTTTGTCTTCGCGTGCATCGTTCGCGGCGATCACCTTCACGTCGCCGGCAGGCTGCGCATGGGCGCTCGCATCGCCCAGATACGCGCTGATGACTTGCGGATTGCGCGCCACATCCGCCGGCAGGCCGTCCGCGATCAGACGCCCCTGATGCAGCACCGTGATGCGATCCGACAGCGCCAGCACACGGTCGATGTCATGCTCGATCAACAGCACCGCATGCGACGAAGCGAGTCTGCGGATCAGCGCGGCCACGACCTTGCGATCCGATTCCGCGAGGCCCGCGAGCGGCTCGTCGAGCAGCAGGAGCTTTGCGCTGGTGGCGAGCGTCATTGCGATTTCGAGCAGGCGCTTCTCGCCGTGCGAGAGTTCCGCGCACAGGTCCGCGGCGCGATCCGCGAGACCGACCGCATCGAGCAGCGACCACACGCGATCGTTGGCTTCGTCGTTCGTGTAAGCGTCGCGCCAGAAGCCGCGCCATTGCCTGCGCGACGCCTGCACCGCGACGCGCACGTTCTCGAACGCCGAGAGGTTCGGGAACACGCTGAGAATCTGGAACGAACGAGCGAGACCCAGACGCGCGCGCTTGTGCGCCTGCAGCTTCGTGATATCGCGGCCTTCGAACACGATGCGCCCGCCATCGGGCAGGATGAAGCCCGTCAGAATATTGAAGAACGTGGTCTTGCCCGCGCCGTTCGGCCCGATGAAGCTGTGCAGCTGATTGCGCTTCACTTCGAGCGAGATGCCGTCCTGCGTGACGATCGAGCCGAAGCGCTTCGACAGGTTCTCGACCGAGAGCACGGCGCGCGCATCGTCGCCGCCCGCATCCGCCGGGCGATAGGGCGTGATGCGCGCCGGCCGCGCCGGAATGGTGTCGCGCGTGAGCGTCCAGCGCGAACGCTTGCCGAAGCGGCGCAGAAAGCCCTGAATGCCTTCCGGTGACAGCAGCGCCATGATTATGATCACCGGCGCGAAGAACAGCCACCAGTTCTCCGTGATCGCGCTCAGCCGGTCTTCCAGCACGATGAAGGTGATGGCCCCCCACAGCGGCCCGAGGAACTGATGCACGCCGCCGAGCACGGCCATCAGCACGGGGTCGCCCGCATGCGCCCAGTTGAGATTGTTCGCGTACACGCCTTGCAAGAGCAGCGCCATGAGCCCGCCCGCGACGCCGATGGTGCCGCCCGCGATCAGGAGCGCGATGAGGCGCGTCGTGTACACGTCGTAGCCGAGGCTCGTCACGCGCTGTTCGTTATCGCGCAGCGCCTGCATCAGACGGCCGAACGGCGCATGCGCGACGCGCCACAACAGCCACGACACGACGAGCACGACCGCCACCGTGAACACATGGAACGACAGCGCCGACTTGAACCACGGCCGCGTGATGTTCTGCAGGCCGTTCTCGCCGCCCGTCACCGTGGTCCACTTGTAGGCGACTTCGAACGCGATCTGCGAGCACGCGAGCGTGAGCAGCGAGAAGTACAGGCCCTTGCGCCGCAGGATCAGCGCGCCGATCACCAGCGCGAGCATGAGCGAGAACACCGTCGCGATCAGGAGACCGCTGATCTCGTTGCCGCCGAAAGCGCCGAACGCGATGGCGAGCGCATAGCTCGAACAGCCGAAGAAAAACGATGCGCCGAACGGCACCAGCCCGAGATAGCCGATCAGGAAGTTGGTGCCCGCCGCGTACAGCGTGTAGATCGCGATCTGCGTGATGCGGTCGATCGGCATGCCGAGTGCGAGCGACACGCCCGAAATCACGATCAGCACCGCGGCCATGACGGCGACGGGATGGCGCATCGGCCGGATATTGACGCGCTCGGCCGCCTGCACGGGTGGCGTCGCGTCGGTGTGTGTGCGCGAATTCATTCGAAGCGCTCCCATTGTTCGCCGAACAGTCCGCGCGGACGCAACAGCATCACGAGGAACATCAGCGCGTACATGGATGCGGCGGCCGCATCCGGTTGAAACTGGATCGTGACCGAAGTCACCACGCCGACCGCGAGACCCGCCACCACCGCGCCCACGAACGACCCGAGTCCACCGATCGCGACCACCACGAAGGCGGGCATGATGGCGTTCGCGGACATCGAAGGCGACACGGTCCACAAGGGCGCGGCGAGCACGCCCGCGATGGCCGCCAGCGCGCAGCCGAGACCGAACACGCCCGTGAGCACGCGCGGCAGATTGATGCCGAGCAGCTCGACCATTTCCGGATCGCGGCTGCCCGCGCGCAGGATGCGTCCATAGGGCGTCCACGCGAGAAAGGCGGCCAGCGCGAGAAGCGTGCCGACGGTCGCCACCAGCACGCCCACGCGATACTTCGTGATGAGCAGCGGCCCCGCCTCGACGATTCCGGACAGAAACTCAGGCGGATTGAACGGCTTGCCGTCGGCGCCCCAGAAGAAGCGGATCAGCGCCTCGATCAGCAGCGCGAGCGCGAACGTCACGATCAGGCTCGACAGCGGTTCCTTGCCGTATAACCTGCGGATGATGACGACCTCGACCACCATGCCGATCACGCCCACGACGACCGGCGCGAAGATCACGGCGGGCCAGCCGAACATCTGAAAGAGCTGGTAAGCGACATACGCGCCGAGCGCGAAGAAGGCGCCGTGCGCGAAGTTGATCACGCCGAGCAGGCCGAACGTGATGGACAGGCCCACGGCGATCAGCACATAGACGAAGCCCAGCACGAGGCCGTTGGCGGATTGGGAAACGAGCGATTCGAACATGATGCCCTCTTGTGCGTATGTCGCGACGTCGCTCAGAGCGGCGGCATGTTGCAGCCGATCTGCTGCTTGTCGCCGAAGGCCTTCTCGGTGTCGGCGGCGGTGTCGGAGGTTTGCTTGACGACATCGAAGTAGTCGTACTTGTCGGTGATCTTCGACTTCACCTTCACGACGACCGAAGGACGCACGAGCTGGTGATCCCACGTGCGGAAGTAGAACGGCAGCGGGCCGTCGGTGTTCTTCCAGTTCTCCAGCGCGGTGACGATCGCCTTCGAGTCAGTGGACTTCGCCGCGTTGATCGATTCGAGCAGCGCGCGCATGGCGATCCAGCCGGACCAGGCCTTGTCCGAGGGCGGGCGGCCGTACTTCTTCTCGAAGTCGGCGGTGAACTTCTTCTCGGCGTCCGAGTTCTTCGGATTGTTGTAGTACCAGGGCTTCACGTAGATGCCCGCGGACGCCTGCGGACCGACGTCCCAGAAGTCCGTGTCGGTCACGGCGACAGCCACATACGGGATCTTGTCCTTCATCGCCATCTCGTTCCATTGCTTGAGGAAGTTCGAGAAGTCGCCACCGACGAGACCGCCCAGCACCGCGTCGGGCTTGGCCTGTCTGATCTTGAGGATGTACGAGCTGTAGTCGGCCGTATTGACGGGCACTTCGTCCACGCCCGCTTCCGTCATGCCGTTTTCCTTCAGGCGGCCGCGCGCGGCGCGCAGGATGTCCTGCCCGAACGCATACGAAGGCGTGAGGAAGTACACCTTCTTGCCGATCTGCGACAGATACGGCATCACGCCCGCGATCTGCACGGGCACCGTCGCCTGCGTGCGGAACGTATAGCGGCTGCAATCCTTGCCGGTGATTTCGCTCGCCGCCGCGCCCGGCAAAATGAGCGGAATCTTCGCGCGGTTGGCGACGCTCATCATCGCGAGCGCGGAGGAGCTGTAGTTGCCGCCCACGACGGCCACGACCTTGTTCTCGTCGACGAGCTTCTGCATGTTCTGCTGCGAGACTTGCGGATTCGGCTCGTCGAGCCACGTCACTTCGATCGGTCTGCCGAGCACTTTATTGCCCGCCTGCTCCAGCGCGATCTCGCTGCCGCGCTGCAGAAACTGGCCGATGGACGCGCCCGGTCCCTGCTTCGAATAAATGAGGCCGATACGCACCGGATCGTTGCCCTGCGCGAACGCCGCCGCGCTGAAACTCAGGCCTGCTGCGAAAGCGATGAACGAGCGATACCCTACCCGCCCGCGCGGATTGCGGAAAGTCATGAACGTCTCCTGATAGAGGTGCGGCGCCGCGTGGCTGTCTGGTTATCGCGGCGCCTGGGAGCTTGCGTGGAAAACTGCGCTCTCTCGTTGTCTGCGCTGCTGCGAGCGCTATTGATGCGTCATGCGATATAGGGTTTGCCGTAGACCGGTTCCTTGTACGGAATCGGCGGCAATTGCCACGTTCCCGTCGATGGCGGGCGCACTTCGGCATCGACATGCACGTCGATCACGCATGGACGGCGGTTCTTCAGCGCCTGCTCGACCGCGCCGCCCAGGTCTTGCGGACGCGTCACCGTCACGCCGTCCGCGCCGCATGCGCGCGCCCATGCCGCGAAGTCCGGGTTGTAGCGCTCGCCGCTTTGGCCCTTGTAGAAGGCGGTGCCGATCTCGCGGCCATCGAACAGGCCGTATTGCAGGTCGCGGATCGCGCCCCACGCGAAGTTGTTCCAGATGATCCACACGCACGGCAGGTTGTATTCGACCGCCGTGCACAGCACGTAGGGCGTCATCGTGAAGCCGCCGTCGCCGACCACCGCGACGCACGGACGGTCCGGCGCCGCGAGCTGCGCGCCGAGAATGCCGCACACGCCGAAGCCCATCGACGAATAACCCCAGCTGTTGAGCATGCTCTGCGGGCGCTTGGGCTTCCAGAACTGCATGAACCAGTTGTGATGCACGCCGGAATCGAGCGACAGGATCACGTCGTCGGGCAGCGTCTTCTGCAACGTGCCGACGACGAATTCCGGACGCAGCGGGCTGGTCGAGTCGCCGAAATGCGGCTGCACGAAGGTCTCCCACTGACGCACCCAGCCCTGCACTTCCTCGACCCACGGCGCGTAGCGTTTCGCGTCGATCTCGCAGCGTGCGGCGAGCGCATTGAGCAACTGGCGGGTGAAGACCTTCGCGTCGGCGGCGATGCCGATGTCCGTCGCGTAGTTGCGCCCGAGTTCCTGCGGATCGATATCGACATGCACGAGCTTCGTCTTCGGGAAGTTCCACGAATAGCCCGCATGCCAGCTCGACGACGAACGGTCGTCGAACCGCGTGCCCACGGTGATGACGAGATCCGCCTGACGGCCCGCCTCGTTAGCCGGAAACGCCCCGTTGCGGCCGATGAAGCCGAGCGTGAGCGCATCGTCGGCGGGCACGCAGCCCATGCCGTTCGGCGACGTGATGACCGGAATGCGCAGCTTCTGCTGCAATTCGGTGAGCTCGGGTCCGGCTTCGGCCAGCGTCGCGCCATGACCGATGAAGAGCACCGGCTTCCTCGCCTCTGCCATCAACGCGATGACGGCGGCGATGTCGGCTTCGCTCGCGCCGGGACGCACCGGCCGGTCCAGATGAGACGCGGGCGGCAGCTCGACATCCGCCTCTTCCTGGAACACGTTGTAGGGAATGTCGAGATTCACGGGACCGGGGCGGCCGGTCACCATCGTGTCCATCGCCTGCCGCAGCGCGAGCGGCAGCATGTCGACGCGCGTGGGCTGAAAGGCGCGCTTCACGACCGGGCGCACCACCTGCGCGAAATCGGCCTGATTATGGCGATACAGCTCCTGGAACGGACCGCGATTGTGCTGCGAGGTCGGCACGTTCGCGGTGATCGCCATGAACGCCGACGAATCCGACAGCGCGGTCGCGAGCGACATCACCATGTTTGCGGAGCCGGGTCCGGTGGACGTGAGCGTCGCGACCGGCCGGTGCTTCACGCGATAGTACGCATCGGCCATGTGGCCCGCGCACTGCTCGTGACGCGGCGAGATCAGTTGCAGCTTGTCGCGCACGTCGTACAGCGCGTCGAGAATGCCGACGTTGCCGTGTCCGCAAATCCCGAACACGTACGGCACTTTCTCCTTGACCAGCGTTTCGGCGATCAGCTGACCGCCTTTCATCATCGGCATTGCATCGTCCCCTTCATGTACTCAGCGTAATCAGACGTTCCTCGCTCATCTCCCGCACGGCATAGTGCGGACCTTCGCGGCCGAACCCGGAGTCCTTGCTGCCGCCGTAAGGCATGAGATCGACGCGCGAACTCGAGGTCTCGTTGATATGCACGCCGCCCACGTGCAGACGGCGCGCGGCGCGGAACGCCGCGTCGAGGCGGTTGGTGAACAGGCCCGTGGCGAGACCGTAGGGCGTGGCGTTGACGCGGTCGATCGCTTCGTCGAGCGTGTCGAACGGCACGAGCGACATGACCGGCCCGAACACTTCCTGGCAACTCACCTGCGCGGAGGAATCGACATCGGCGAGCAGCGTGGGCGGCACCACCGCGCCCGTGCGCGCGGCGCCCGCGAGCTTGCGCGCGCCGCGCGACACGGCGTCGTCGATCCAGCGCTCGATGCGCTCCGCCGCCGCGAGACTGATGACCGGACCGACCAGCGTCGCGGGGTCGCGCGGATCGCCGTAAGGCAATTCGTTCACGAGTTGCGCGAGCCGCGTTTCCACTTCCGCGATGCGCTCGCGCTGCACCAGCAGCATCTGGATCGACGTGCACACCTGGCCCGCCTTGCGAAAGCCCGCCGCGACAATTTTCGGCAGCGCCTGATCGAGATTCGCGTCGCTGTCGACGATGGTGAAGGCGATGCTGCCCAGCTCCATCTGCGTGCGCCGCAGACCTGCGCGTTGCTGAATCGAGCGCCCGACGTCAGTGCTGCCCGTGAAGGCGAAGAAGCGCACATCCGGCTCGTCGATGAGCCAGTTCGCCACATCCGCGCCGCCATGCACGACGCTGATGAGTCCCGCAGGCAAGCCCGCTTCGATGAGGCACGCGGCCATCATGTTGCCGAGCGTCGGCGTATGCGTGGACGGCTTGAGCACGACCGCGTTGCCGGCCGCGAGCGCAGGCGCGACCTTGTGCGCGACGGTGTTGAGCGGCGCATTGAACGGCGTGATCGCGCACACCACGCCGAGCGGCACGCGAATCGTGAAGCCGATGCGCCCCGCCTGCTGCGGCGCGCCTTCGAGCGGCACCATCTCGCCCGCGAGACGCCGCGCTTCCTCCGCCGAGAGCCTGAACGTCTGGATGCAGCGGCGGACTTCGTTCTGCGCGTCGGTTTGCGTGAAGCCGCCTTCGGTTTGCAGCGCCGCGACGAGTTGCGCCATATCGCGTTCGAAGAGCGCCGCCGCGCGCTCCAGCACCGCGCCGCGATCGTGCGGCGTGAGCGCCGACGCCGCGAACGCGCGCTGCGCGCCCCGCACCGCGTCGCGCACCTGCTGATGCGACGCGACATGCAGGCTCGCGGCCGGCGTCATGCGGTATTTGTCGAGCACGGCCATGCGGTCGCCGCCATCGGTCCATTGGCCGTCGATCAGCAATCGGACTTCGGGCAGCGCGGTCTCTGAATCGGTCATTGATATGTGCTCCATGCGATAGGCGCAGTGTATGAGCGGTGTGTCCAGAGCAAAACTATTGTTTTCCGAGAGCACCTATACGTCGAGCTTATGGCTCCAGTGTCTCGCCCAGCGCGTGGTGCGCCGCGATGACGCCGAACACGAGCGCGGGCCCGAGCGTGATGCCGGGACCGGGATACGCGCCGTTCATCACCGAATGCATGTCGTTGCCGCACGCGTAGAGGCCCTCCAGCGGGCTGCCGTCGCAGCGCAGCACGCGGGCATGCTCGTCGGTGACGAGGCCCGCCGCCATGCCGAGATCGGCGGGAAATACGCTCACTGCGTAATACGGTCCTGCTTCGATGGGCGCGACGCACGGATTCGGCGCGTGGTCGCCGTCGCCGAGATGACGCTGATAGATGTCCCCGCCACGGCCGAATTCGCTGTCACGGCCCTGGCGCGCATCGGCGTTGGAGCGCTCGACGGTCGCGCGCAGCGCATCGCGCGGCACGCCGATGATGGCAGCGAGCGCGTCGAGCGTCGGTGCACGCCTGAGATAGCCGCTGGCGACGTCGCGCCGCGTCGAAAGCGCGAACGGGCGCACGCGGCCAAGGCCGTACTTCCAGAGAAAGCGGCTGTCGCAGATCAGCCAGGCGGGGATGGCGCCGTCGGCGTGGCGCAGTTGCGCGCGCACGAATTCGTGATACGACAGCGCTTCGTTGACGAAGCGTTTGCCGTGGCGATTCACCGCGATCAGGCCGGGTTTCGCGCGGTCGGTGACCGTATGCGGAAAGTACGCGACGGAGCCGTCGCGGCGCTTCCAGGTCGAAACCGGCACCCAGAACGCGAGTGCATCGTCGATGCCGTGGGTCTTGGCGCTCAGCGCCGCGCCGGCGTCGCTGGCGAGGCGCACGCCGCCCGTTGCCGCGTGCGCGTTCGCGGTGGCCGAGCGTTGTCCCGCGCCCGGGGGCACGAACGCGGCACGCAGGTCCGCATCGTGCGAGATGCCGCCGGTCGCCAGCACGACGGCGCGCCCGGTCACCGGCCGGTCGTCGCCGCGCAGGCGAATGCCGGTCACGCGTCCGTTCTCCACGCTCAGGCTTTCGACGCTCGCATTCAGCGCGATCTCCACGCCCGCGTCGCGCGCCGATTTGAACAGGCGCGCCGCCAGCGCATTGCCCAGCACCAGCGTCGTGCCGCGATGCGCGCGCAGTCGTTGCGCTGCGTAGCGGCATACGAGCCTGAACACGTCCCATGCGGCCTTCGGCGACTTGCCCATGCGGCGCAGCTTCGGAATGTCCTCACGGCTGATCATCATGCCGCCGAACAGCATGAACTCGGGCAGCGGGTCGCGCAGCAAGGCGAAGTCGCGTCCGAGCGCGCGGCCGTCGAAGCGCACCGGTTCGAGCACGCGTGCGCCCGCCGTCGCGCCGGGCAGGTCGGGATAGTAGTCGGGATAGCGGCGCACGGGTTGCAGCTCGAGCGACGTATGCGTTTCCAGATATCGGATGGCGGCGTCGCCGTGTTGCAGGAACGCACGCATGCGCGCGTCGTGCGCGCCGCCCGGAACCGTCTGTTCGATGTAGCGGCGCGCCGCCTCGCCGCTGTCCTCGATGCCCGCGCCCTGCATCTTGTGATTCGCGGGAATCCAGACCATGCCGCCGGATATCGCCGTCGTGCCGCCGATCTTGTCCGTGCTTTCGACGAGCAGCACGCGATGGCCGCGCGCGGCGCCGGTCGCTGCGGCAGCGAGCCCGCCCGCGCCCGCGCCGACGACGATGAGGTCGTAGTTTCGAGTGATCATGGCGACACAGTGTATGTGCGCGCGCGACGATCGAGCCTCTATTGATTTCCGATGGGCGATATCGCTTTGCGCTATGGCTTTCTTTCCGCTGCGATGCCGGTCATGTGCGATTTCCATCGTTCACGTTCGATACGCATCCTTTTCGACCCCCCGGATGCGATCCATTGATCGAGCGCCAGATGTGCCTGCCGCTCGAACGTGCAAGAATCTTTCTTGCGCACGCGTGAGCCCGAGTTTTCGTCGAGAGAAACGCACATATGGAAATGGAGAACACGAACAACGGCGCGTCCTTGACGCAACTCGTGAGCGAGTTCGACTGGTCCTCGACGGAACTGGGGCCCGCGTCCGGTCCGTCCGGACGCGCAATATCTCCGCTTCCTGGAGCTCGTCGCGACGAGCCAGATCGCGTCCGCCGTGACCAATGCGCGCGCCTACGAGGAAGAGCGCCGTCGTGCCGAGGCGCTCGCCCAGATCGACCGGGCCTAGACCGCCTTTTTCTCCAACGTGAGTCATGAGTTCCGCACACCGCTGACGCTCATGCCGGGGCCACTGGCCCATGCGCTCGCGGCGGCGAACCTGCCGGCCGAGATCGCCATCCAGTTCGATGTCGCGCATCGCAACGCGGGGCGTCTGCTCAAGCTGGTCAACTCGCTGCTCGACTTTGCCCGCATCGAGGCCGGACGCGCGGAAGGCTCGTTCGCGCCGATCGATCTGGCGGCGCTCACGCGCGACCTGGCGAGTTCGTTTCGCTCGGCGATGGAACGCGCCGGCCTCGCCTATCAGGTCGATTGCACGACGCTCGACGAGCCCGTCCATGTCGATCACGTCATGTGGGAAAAGCTCGTCCTCAATCTCGTCTCCAACGCGTTCAAGTTCACGTTCGATGGAGCAGTCCGCGTCACGCTCACGCGCTGCGGCGACCACGCCGTGTTCAACGTCGCCGAAAGCGGCGTCGGCGTTCCGGCGCACGAAGGATCGGGCATCGGGCTCGCTCTAGTGCAGGAGATCGTGCACCTGCATGGCGGAACGATCGAGGTGACGGGCGAGCCTGACGTCGGCAGCACGTTTCGCGTGTGCGTTCCTTTCGGCACGGCGCATGTTCCGCCAGAGCAATTGCGCGGATCGATCGCCGTGCCCTCGGCGTTGAGCGACGCGAGAGCGTACGTCGACGAGGCCTTGCGCTGGCTGCCCGGTGAAGATGAGAGCCCGGCCGCGCCGGATTGGGCCGATGGCGCGACGGACGCGGCAAGCAAGGGCGACAGCCGCTTCGCGCACACATATGGCTCGCGCATCCTGCTCGCCGACGACAACGCCGACATGCGCGCGTATTTGCGCGACCTGCTGGCGCCGCATTATGTGGTCGAACTGGTGCACGACGGCGAAGATGCGTTCGCACGCGCCACGCAAGAGCGTCCGGATCTGATCCTCGCCGACGTCATGATGCCGCGGCTCGACGGCTTCGAGTTGATCGCCCGGCTGCGCGACAATCCCGGCCTGCGCGACGTGCCGGTGATCCTGATCTCCGCGCGCGCCGGCGAGGAGTCGCGCATCGAGGGTCTTGCAGCCGGCGCCGATGATTACATCGTCAAGCCGTTCTATGCGCGCGAACTGCTGACGCGCGTGGGCTCGCTGCTCGAACTCACGCATCTGCGCCGCGAGGGCGAGGCGCGCTTTCGCGCCTATGTGCTGGCGACCAACGATGTGGTGTATCGGATGAGCCCGGACTGGCGGGAGATGCGTCAGTTGCAAGGGCGCAATTTCATTCCCGATGAAGCCGGTCCGAACAAGACCTGGCTCGACAAATATATCCGTCCCGCCGATCAGCCGCCCGTGGTGGCGGCAATCGAACGCGCGATCCGGACCAGGACGCCGTTCGAACTCGAGCATCCGGTGATCCGCGTGGATGGGACCCAGGGGTGGACCTTCTCACGAGCGATCCCGCTGCTGGATGAGCACGAGAATATCGTCGAGTGGTTCGGCGCCGCGTCGGACATCACCGAACGGCGACAGTCGCAGGAAGCGCTGCAACGTCAGAAGCGCGCCCTCGAAGACGCCGACCGTCAGAAGAACGAATTTCTTGCGATGCTCGCGCACGAGTTGCGCAATCCGCTCGCGCCGCTGCGCAGCGCCACCGACCTGCTGCAGCGTCTGCTCGCCGAGCCGTCGAAGACGCGGCAGACCGTGGACATCATCGAGCGGCAGGTCACTCAGCTCACGCGGCTCGTCGACGATCTGCTCGATATTTCCCGCATCACGCAGAGCAAGATCGAATTGCGGCGTGCGCCACAACGCATCGACCGCCTCATTGCGAATTCAATCGAGAGCGTCGATCTGCTATTGCACGAAAGACGCCACGCCATCTCGGTTCATTCGGACCCTGACCATCTGACGATCATGGGCGATCCGCAGCGGCTCGTGCAGTGCTTCGGCAACGTGCTCGCGAATGCCGCGAAGTACACGCCGCCCTCGGGAAAGATCAGTGTGAGCACGCGGCAGGAGAATGGCCACGCGGTCGTGGAAATCAGCGACAACGGTATCGGCATTTCGGCCGCGATGTTGCCCAAGGTGTTCGACTTGTTCGCGCAAGGCGAGCGCATGCTCGACCGGTCGCAAGGCGGACTGGGTATCGGCCTCGCGGTGGTCAAGCGCCTGGTGGAAATGCACGGCGGTTCGGTCGCCGTTCGCAGCGATGGTCCCGACAAGGGCGCCAGCTTCGAAATCCGGCTTCCGCTGATCGATTTCGATGCCACGGCCACATCGACGGAACGGCAAGTTCATGTCGCCACGCGCCGCATACTCGTGGTAGACGACAACCTCGATGCCGCCGACGCGTTGAGCGCGCTGTTGCAGGAAGACGGACACGAGGTCGCGGCGGTGTATTCGAGCCGGGACGCGCTCGTCCTGCTTCAGCGCTTTCACCCGGACGTCGTTCTGCTCGACATAGGGCTGGCTGAAATGGACGGATACGAACTCGCGCGGCGCATCCGGGCAGACGGGGCGTCGAAGCACGCGCGGCTCATCGCTATTACCGGTTACGGTCGGGAGGAAGACAAGGCGCAGGCCTTTTCCGCCGGGTTCGACGCGCATCTTTTGAAGCCGGTCGAGTTCGCGCGCCTGCGGGCTTTGATTGCCGAGTGAGGGTGCGAGTCGGGTTCTGGTCGCGCCATATCGCATGGCGCGAATCCGCGCGCCGAAACGCAAAAACCCCACCTTTATGGGGTGGGGTTTTTGTTTGCGGCATGAGGAGCCTGACGATTACCTACTTTCACACGGGAATCCGCACTATCATCGGCGTGGAGTCGTTTCACGGTC
>NZ_FCOA02000049.1 GCF_001544875.2 Caballeronia hypogeia | reverse complement strand
TAAGCCGATCAAGTGGAAGTACGACGATCCTTCACGTCGAATCCGCCAGGTGCCAAATCAATGACGCAGTCGACTAGCCTTCCACGCAACGCCATGTCAGCCTCCGCGCTTGTCATTCCACGCGTCGGAGACCTTGATATTCCCGTCGAGGTAGTGCCACGTGATGTTCTCATACATCAGCGACACGGCCTCTGTGTGGTTCTGTTGTGAGAGGCCGTCAAGCTTAGTATTTGGCATGCCGGGACTTATTCCAGATACCTTTACGTCCTCAAGCAGCATGAGGAAGTAGGCTTCCTCCCTCCCAGCGTCACTGATTCGATACCACCTGATTTCGGCAGACTCAAACGATTTGCCTTTGGAGACCGCCTGATACAGATCAGGACTCGCCGCGTCGAACTCCTTCTCGAAACTGATCGGCGAGTGGATACGCGTACCGGTGATTTTCCCCGTGGCGCTATCGACCGGCAGATGCAGGCCGTGGCTAAAACTGATGACTTCAATGCCGCCTTCTCGGCCCCCAACCGTCACACTGCCTTTGACGTCGGCTCCGCCATCGTCCTTAAGCCACATGTATGCTGGAATCGGCATGGTTCTGTCTCCTTGAATAAGCGAGACAGAACCATGCGTCATCTTTTATCGCCGTCCCATACGTTTTTTCTGAAATGCTCAGACCATTTTTCGTAGCCGACGACGGCTTCATGTTCGTGGCCTCCTGGTCGGTTTGTCTTCGATCTCCTCTTGCGAAGTCACTGCATCGTCGGCGTCGGTTTCCACTTCAATATGACGGAGTTCGCGCTCCTCCTGCAACGTTCGTCGTGAAACCTTGATCTTGCGGGCGCTGTAATACCGCCTCTTCGATGGCTCCCGGTTGTAATCATCGATGGACTTTCGGATGATGTGTGCAACCTGATTGACGGTGGTCACGAAGGTACCAAGGGCGATCGCCGCGCCCGAAGCCGCATTAAGTACGTCACGGATCGTGTGCAGGTAGGCGATCAGCTCAGGGCCAGTCTCATGCTCGACAAAAAGAATGTGTTCTCCGGATGGCAGCCGGTAAACCGATGCAAAGCCAAAACCGTGACGCACAGTGACCCCTTTGACCAGCGGTTCTCCGAATGTCTCGTTCAGGTAAGCGTATAGGTCGTCGTATTCTGCCTTGTAGACGTAGCGATCGCTCGCTCCGACTTCTTCGTCGACGGGACGGAGTTTGATCGACACCAGTTCATCGTCGAGCAAGGATGAACTTGGGCGCTCGTAAGGGTCCAGTATCCTTTCAGCTTCGCTAAATTTTGCTGTGAAGTCGGTGGTCGCAGTCATGGCAAGTGCTCCCTTGGCGTCGTGGCGCCCGTCGGTAACGTGGGACAAACAACATCAACCGTTTCAGCGCGGACGTCCGGCATTCGGAGCACGGCCGAAGTCGCTTGTGGAGGTACGAGGTTAGGGGACTGTCTGTGCGAAAACATGACGGCGCACGCGGTGTCGCCTCGCACCATTCGTTTGTGCTTTTCATTTGACGCTGCGGATCAAATCTAGGTCTGACATAGCCAGGACTTAAGCCGTGTCGCTGGCGTCTGTGTGAGCGCACGTAGGGAAAAAGTAAGCTTAACCGGGCGCACTTTCGCGTTCATGCAAAAAAAAACGTGGAGGGCGCGCGCCCTTCACCACTGCCATTACCGACGCATTTTCTAGATCTGAGAAAACCACTCTCGACACTGGCTCGGAATACCGGCTTGATCTTCAGGACCTGAGTTTTGCCTGCCTCGACATTCTTACGGTGGCCTCCAGCGCAGCCGCTCTCCTAGTAATTTCGTGCTTGAGCGATCATCTCGTCCGCGCTCGCACCCTCGCGCCTTCCCAGTTCAAGCACACGCATTGCCGCTGCAACATGGTCACCCGCGCCCGGTATGCGAACATCGCCCACAGTTTCGCACCAGCCGTGGTTTGTAGGGGCGTTAGCCGCGTCGAAGTTTTTAAACGCAGCGATGATCAGTAATGCTAGAACGTCTTGACGGCATCAATTTGCGCGGAACCTTTAACTTTCCGGTCGCACGTTATGCGAAGCGGATACTTCCTAGTCTGAGAAGTGACCTTATGGGCCTCCCGACGAGTCGACAAGCTTGAAGCGAAATGTGGCACGCGAGCTTGCCGACAGTCGATCAGATCAAATATAGGAAAATTCCCCTTTCGCAGCTTCCTCCTATCCGCGCGAACCCGCACGACCTTGCCGAATCGCCCGGCATCATTCGCAGGGAGCTGTGACTTGTCCAGAGGGAGACGGCAAAGTCTTGATTTTTAAGGAGTTTTAATAAGGGTCGGGCGACAAACCCTTGTCGCGCCTAGACGGGCCTAACCGGAACCGCGCACGAAAATCAAGACCACCCCTTTCTGCGCGATATTCATTTTCGTGGCGGCATCCCCCGGGAACAGATGCACGATTGGCTTCGTCAGACTCCGCACCGATACCTTAGTCGTACGGAACGAGAGTCGATGACGACAAGAAAACTCGCCGGTCAGACGCTACTTTAAATATATCATGACGTGATATATTTAAAGTAGCCCTTGCTCCTGTTGCGAGGTTCATGAAATCGCAAGGCATGTCGATTGCTTGTTGCGCCGATGCAGCAGAAACTTCTGGGCTCGTGGGACGCATGCAACCGATTTTTGCCGGCCAAAAGGGTTGGTTTCGCGCCCCGCCCTCCGCTTATCGCAAGGAGTTCCTGTCATGCCACTCACTCGCCGCCACTTCATAATTCTGGCTGCCTCCGTCGCTTCGACGACAGTCCTTTCCAACGAATCACGTGCGGATGCTCCGGTGCTTTCCGAGAGCGATCCGACCGCGCAGGCGCTCGGCTACAAGACCGACGCGACGAAAGTCGACAAGACCAAGTTTTCGCACTATCAATCCGGACAGACGTGTGCGAATTGCCAGCTCTATCAAGGCAAGCCTGGGTCCGCGAACGGTCCGTGTCCGACCTATGGCGGCAAGCTGGTCGACGCCAAAGGCTGGTGCAATGCTTATGTGAAAAAGACCTGACTCAAGCGTTAGCTCATCGCACAGGGAGATACAACAGCACGAAATCGCGAACCGGAATGGCGATGCAAGTGGCGGCCGGAAGGTGAAAGCCGGGACCATCGCGTACGATGCACACGTGACCGCGCAGATCTGCGAGCTTTGAAAGGACACGATGTGGATATACGATAGGGATTCGTCGCTTGCGTGGGTCGCACACCGCTCATCCGCCTCGGCCGACTCAGCGCCGAGCCAGGCGGCGAGATCCCTTGGCAAGGCCGAGTTCATGAACCCGGGCGGATCTGTGAAAGACGGTGCGGCGCTTTGCATCATCCGAGACGCCGAACGGCGAGGCACGCTGAAGCCGGGCGGGACGGTCGTCGAAGGCACAGCCGGCAGCACAGACATCGGGCTCACACACATTTGCGCGGCACGCGGCTATCGTTGCGTGATCGTGATTCCTGAGACGCAATCGCCCGACAAGACGTCGATCCTGCGCACGCTCGGCGCTGAGGTAAGACCGGTGCCGGCCGTGCCGTACCGCCATTCGGAGAACAACCAGAAGGTTGCGGGCCGTCTCGCGGACGAGCTCGACAATGCGGTTTGATCCAACCAGTTCGACAACCTCGCGAACCGCCAGGCGCACTATGAAACGACGGGGCCGGAGATTTGGCGCGATACCGCGGGAACGATCGATGCATTCGTCTGCGTGACCGGCATGGGAGGTACGCTGGCCGGCGTAAGCCGCTATCTGAAGGAGCAAAACCCGGACATCCGCGTTGTGCTCGCCGACCCTCACGGCAGCGGTCTTTACGGCCATGTAAAAACCGGCGAAATCAAGGCGGAGAGCAGTTCGATTACTGAAGGCATCGGGTCGAGCCTCCTCACCGCGAAACTCGAGGATCCAGCGCGTGAGCGCGCCGTTGCGCGAGGCCCAGTTGTTTTAAAGAGCCGTCATAGAATCCGGTGAATGATAAGACGTTAGTGGCAAGCCAGGCTGCACGCTACGTGCTGGCGGGACTTCGCGTGCTCAGCCTGCCGGATGTCTAGTCAGCGAGGTGGTTTGTGCCGGAACTTGACCTTGTCGCGGTCGAGCGCACCCGGGTCCCGAGATCATCTGCGGGCTGGAAAATTCACCTAGCGCCATTTGCCGCGAAAATCTCCTTTGCCTGTGGCGACGTCAGGAACTTGATGAACCCTTCGGCCGTGTCACGCTGTGAGGTGTTCCGCAAGAGAACAGCGGTGTATGTGAGAGTGCTCTGAAGATCGCCGGGAAGCGGTCCAAGGAGCTTGATGCCAGGTGTTGTCGCGATGAGAGGTATCGTGCCCGCCACTATGTCGTTGCCCTTGCCCTTTAACACGGGTTCAAAGATCCCATTGGGTGCCGTACGCACAATCTTTGGCTTCAACGTTTCTGCGAGTCCGAGCCGCTCGAGCGCGTTTGCGAAGGCCTGTCCGGACTTGACACTGTTAAAGACAATGATGTCTGCACCGAGCAAGGTCTTCTTGAATTTCTCGACGGTCGAAATATCGTACGCTGGAGCGTCCTTGCGGTTACCGAGCCCGACGCCAACGTGAGCAATGATCGGTCTGTCTCCGGCGCCTACCTTGCCAGATTCTGTGAGATCGTCAGCAAAGTCCGGTTGAACGATAACTACGTCGGCCATTTCGCCGCCCTCAATCCTTTTCTTCACGACGGGCGAAGGAGCGAATACTAGGATGACCTGGTTGTGGGTCTGCTGGCGATAAAGATCCGCCACCTTGGTCAATGCAGGCTCGAGGGGGCTGTCGCTCATGACCAGGATGTCCGCTGCTTGAACTGTTGCTGTGAACATAGATAGTGCGCCGGCCAGGAATGTGCTCAGGCCGAGGCGCTTAAGGCTTGCGTTCATGGTTTGCCCCTTTGGGCGGACTTCCGGTGCTGGTCGGTAGGCGTTGACCTGGACGCCTCTGCTTAAGGGAAATTTGCGGGAGTCGAAAACGGCTTGTTGGCGTCGAGTACGAACAGCACCAGGGCGTGCAGATCCGTGGAGCCGCTAGACGAGACTTGCATCGGCACACCAGCGCCGTGGCCGGGCTCGGCATGGCCGGCCGTGACGACCATCGCCCCGTCCGAGGTACGAACGCTTTGAGCTCCGGTTAGAACAAAGAACGTCTCCGAGCCCGGGTGGGTATGCACAGGCGTCGTGCTGCGAGGAGCACCGCTAGCCTCATTGATCCTGAGCAGGTACTGCGGCGCATCGAATCGGGGGATGGGGCCAACCTCGGCCACCTTCGTGCCACCCGCGGACGATCCGCCCGCCGGGCCCAGCGTGAACAGCCACGCTTTGCCCCCGGACTCGGCGACGAGTGCCCAGGTACCTGCGGCGGATTGTGCCTTCTCACGTGTCGGAAAGCTTTCTATGCGCCAGAAAAGTGGTCCAGGCGGTAACGCTGTGACCTTTTTCTCGGCCAGCGACTTGACGACCAACGGCGCCTGCGCGACCGCCGCCGATGGCAGCAAGCATTGTCCCAGCGTCAAAGCGGCCAGGAGATTGATGAGATATCGTGTCATGAGAACACCACCGTCCGTGCATCGAGACAAGCCACTCTGGACAGTCAGCTTGCGCAAATGAAGCACCCGCTGCGTATGTAAGAACCCTAGTGCACGAAGCACATCCTGTTCAGGCTCGTTTTCCCGGATCGCCGGTGACCCCTGATCGACCTACAACCGCACTCGGGAGGATGAACAACGGGACCGGTGACGGTCGCTTCTTGGCACGACTGCTGTCCGCCCCGATCTGCAGAAACACGACGCTTCTCGGACGCTCGACATCCGGGGCGTATTTCGCCTCTTGGAAATGCGATGGTCATTCGAGGCGCTGGCACCTGACTTTCTTTCCTTTGTGCGGTGCGCCTATTCAGGTGGCTGGACTGAGGCAAAATAGGCGAGGATGTTACGCGCGACCGGCGGCATCGCGCCGCTTGCGTTACACCAATCGGACGCCTGGGGGAGATGCGCCATGGAAAAGCTCACGAAAAGCTGCTCGACGCTTGCTGCGTTGGCGCTCCTGCTGACTGGATACGCCGCTGCCGGCACGCCGCGTAGCGGCCCACATCTAACCCCAACCGAGTGCAGTGACCTGGCCGCGACTAAAAGCAACGCGCCTCGGACGCGGTCTCAACACCGAAGCGAGCTTTCGGCTTTGAGCAAAGCGGGCTACAACCCGTCGCCATGGCATGACGACCCAAACTACCCAGCGGATCTACACGCCGCGCAGCGCCGAGTCGACCACTGGTTCGAAACGGAGTGCAAGCAGTCTCAACCCAGGTGAGAAGCCCGGGAGCCACCTCCCCAGACTCAGCGCGCGTCGTATTGCAGCGCAACTGCTGATACCTTGGAGCGTGGCCTGAAGACCGTCGCACGGGCCTCCCTTTCACCAAATGTACAAGGTCTGCCGCGGTTTTTTCCGTCCGCTAAGCCGCGTTACTGATATCGCACAGTTGCGCCGGCAGATCGGCATTGAGAGCGTTTTCGTACCTTGCGACGGCAGATTCGGAAGACCGCTTATTACCGAACCTCGTCCGACGTCGAACCAGGGAAGTAGGCCCCCCTTGTTCGGGCCGCATCGGGCCGAACTCGACCCACTCCGGTCAGACAACTTTCTCCAAACCGGTCGGTCATCCAAATCCAGATTTGGCAAACCAGAGTGCCGTTGTCTCATGTAATCTCGGGCAAGTCCTTGTTTCGGACTCTGTCCCGATTCCCTCAGACCGATCGACACAGTCATGGCGCCTCAATTCGAAATCAGCGAAACCCTGGTCGGCGCGCTTTCGCTGCGGGCCATCAAGTCATTTCTCGCGGCCGCCAAGTTCAGCAGTTTCACGGGGGCAGCCAACGCACTGAGCGTGACCCCGGCGGCCGTCAGCAAGCAGGTGCGGGAACTGGAGGACTACCTCGGGACGGCGCTATTTGTCCGCTCGGGCAGAACCGTCGCATTGACGGCCGATGGCGAGATGTTCAAGGATGCCGCGCAGCTTTCGCTGATCAATATTCATCAGGCCGCCGAGCGCCTGCGCAAGAAAATTCCCGCCAGGCAGACCCTGATCGTCTGCTGTTCGCCCGCGTTTTCTGCGCTGTGGCTCCATCGGAGGCTGCCCGAATTCCTTCAGGACGCTCCGGACATCGAACTCACCGTGCTGGCTACGCAGAATTTCATCTCGATGGAAGCAGGCGTGCAACCGGACGTGTACATCGCGAAGCTGGCCAGCTTGCGCGAGGGATACGAGAGTGAGCACTTGTTCGACGACGAGGTCTATCCGGTTTGCACTCCGCAATATCTGCAGCGCCATGGCCCGATCGCGGCACCCAAAGGATTGCTCGACATGTCGCTGCTGGATCTCAGCGCTTACGGTCGCTCGCAGATTTCCGAGCACATCGACTGGAAAGTCTGGCTGGCGCTTCACGACGTGGATACCAGCTGGCGCGCCGATATCCCGCGGCAGCTCTTCACCAGCAATGATTATCCGGCCATCGTGCAGCTGGCCCTGGCGCATCAGGGGGTGACCCTGGGCTGGCATCATCTCGTCGGACACCTGGTCGACAGCGGCGATCTGGTGCGTCCGCTGCCGCACAAGACCGTCATGAGGAATCGCGGCCATTACCTCTCCGTGCGGAAAGACAAGGTGGACGCCAGCGTGTGCAAACGATTCAGCCAATGGATCAAGCAGCAACTCGCCGTACAACCTTCAACTAAAAGTTGAAGGAATGCCAGAGGAAATGTCGCTTAAGTTTGCGGCGAAACCGGCATAAATTCCTCTTCACGCCGCACAGGGGCGGCGGGACGTAAGAGGAAATCAGCACATGGGTTTCAAGCGAAGCATCCATGCGGTGGAAACCCACTCGGGTATTCCCATGCGCGTCGTGACCGGCGGCATCCCGCATATTCCCGGCGACACCGTCCAGGCCAAGATGAAATGGCTGGAGGCCAATGACGACGGACTGCGCAAGCTGCTTCTGCGCGAGCCGCGCGGCTATCCGGCCCACTGTTGCAATATAGTCGTGCCGCCCTGTCACCCGGAGGCGGACGCCGGCTACATCATCCTCGAGCAGGTGGAATACCCGATGATGTCAGGCGGCAACACCATCTCCGTGGCCACCGTGCTGCTGGAAATGGGCATGCTGCCCATGCAGGAGCCGGTGACCGAACTGACTCTGGAGGCGCCGGCCGGCCTGATCCGCATCACCGCCGAGTGCAAGGACGGCAAGGTCAAGAGCGTGAAGTTCAGGAACGTACCGGCCTTTGCTGCGCACCTGGATGCGGTCATCGATGTCCCGCACCTGGGCAAGGTGCGGGTGGATGTGGGCTGGGGCGGCATGTTCTACGCCATTGCCGACGTGCGACAGTTTCCGGGGCTCGAACTGAAGCCCGAGCATGGCAAGGAGATCGCGCGGGTCTCGGCCATGATCCGGCAGGCCGCCATCGAGCAGCTGCCCGTTGCGCACCCCGATTATCCGGGCGTTGGCATCACGATTTCCCAGCTCTCGGGACCCACCGACGACCCGCGGGCCGACTGGAAGAACGCGGTCACCATGCCGACCGGGCCGCTCTCGTGGGACGATCCGGCCACCTGGACCGGCGCGATCGACCGCTGCCCCTGCGGGACCGGCACCTGCGCCAAGATGGCTGTGCTGCATGCCAAGGGCGAACTGCCACTGCACCAGGACTTCCGGCACCAGGGAATCCTGGGTACCGTGTTCACCGGTCGCCTGGAGGAGACGACCCGCATCGGCGAGCAAGCGGCGGTGGTGCCGACGCTGGCCGGGACCAGCTGGATCCATGGCATCCACACCATCGTGCTGGATCACGACGACCCCTTTCCCGAGGGCTACACCCTTGGGGACATCTGGCCGAAACAGTAGGGACGGTACGCATGCAGATCATTTCCGCGCAGCAGATCCAGTCGGTACTCGACTGGTCCGGCGTTCTCGACGCGTTGCACCGCGGTCACGCGGGTGCCCGGCCCAGCGGCGGCAGCTACTTCATCGGGGATTCGAGCTTCGGCCTGTTCAGCCGGGGCGTGATCCTGCCGGGCAGGGGCGCCGGGGTCAAGATCGCGTCGATCCATCCGGCCAATTGCGCTGCCGTCCCGCCGCTGCCGTCGGAGCAGGCCGCGTTTCTGGTCCTGGACGAGCGCACCAAGGGGCTCGTCGCGATGCTGGACGGCCCCGAAATCACGCGATGGAAAACCGCGGCCGATTCCGCGCTGGCGGCCCGC
Organism: Caballeronia hypogeia; assembly: GCF_001544875.2. Taxonomy (GTDB): domain Bacteria; phylum Pseudomonadota; class Gammaproteobacteria; order Burkholderiales; family Burkholderiaceae; genus Caballeronia; species Caballeronia hypogeia. Next base: position 27,415 of record NZ_FCOA02000049.1, on the reverse strand, counting down.
ATGCTGTCCAGCGAGCACAGCGAGGTCCTGCTGGTGCTGGGCGCGGGTCCGGTTGCACGGTCGTTGACGGACGCTTATCTGCACATTCGGCCTTCCATTCGCGAAGTGTTGCTGTGGAATCGCACGCCGTCAAAACTTGAAGCCGCGCGCTCGGCGCTTGAGGCAAGAAACATCCGGGCCAGCATTGTCGAGGACCTCGATGCCGCAGTCGCCCGCGCAGACATCATTACGGCCGCCACCAGCGCATCCACGCCCGTGATCCGGGGCGAGTGCGTTCGTCCTGGTACGCATGTCGATCTGGTGGGGGGATACCGGCCCGACATGCAGGAGGCCGATTGCGATGTGTTCCGCGGTGCACGGATCTTCGTGGACGACCGCCAGAGTGCCGTTCAGTCGGGGGACATTCAAATCCCGCTGCAAGCGGGCGTGATTCGGGAGCGTGATATCGAAGGCGATCTGTTCGATCTGTGCCGGATGACGGCGTTCCATCGCTCGGCAACGGACAGGACGGTGTACAAGAATGCCGGCGGTGCGCACCTGGATCTGATCGTCAGCCAGTATGTTGTCGAGCAATTGAAACCACGCTAGTCAGCAGGTCCGGCGCCAGATGGGGCGGAAGGCCGGTTCAGCCGACCTGCCATCGCTTTCGATTGTGACATCGACGACCGTTGCACCCTCGAAGCCGCCATTGGCACGCGCTCGTGACGAACGGCTCCTACGGGTCGGGTTGCGTAAGCCCGCTTTCCAGATTCATCGCAGGAAAGCGGTCGGTGGAATTCCGCTTCCCGGAAGCGGCCAGTCGCCAGTGGGCACTCCCGACCCTCTCCTACCGTTCGACGGGCCGCTGACAGGATGGCCGAAATTGCTTGCATAACGGCCATCCGTTCAAGTATCCCGGCGCGTCTCGGACGTTCTCATTCCGGCTGCTGATTCGACGGATGCCTATTAGCGACGGTGTCGTGCGCAAGCGGCACGATTCCCAGGCCTTCGAGGAGAGCCCTACTTTGTGTACCTGCGAATTGCCTCGTATCAACGCTTTGCGCACGCTGAATTGCCATCCGGTCGAGGGACGCCACGTGCTGGCGAACGAAACAGTGCGCCAGTTTGCTGACCGACGCAGAACGATGGATCCGAGACACCACAGCGGCCCCCGAGGTCCATCGACCCCGCGCCCGCCGTACGCACCTCCGTGAGTTGGCCAGATCAACCGCTCTTTGCATGGCTGGTTCGAGGAACGTACATCGCGCGTCGCGAGTCTATGTGGGCAATGCCACCCGTGGCTCGATGCAATTGCACTTCACGATCATGGACTTCGATCTTCGTCCATTTCGACGCCACACGTCATTCAAGCCGTCCCGCTTCCGTTCCCACCTCGTACCGCTTCATCACTTCATGCCAGATCGCGCTGATCTTCTTTGCGATGTCGTCGGGATCAGGGAAGGCCTCGCTGATCAGCGCATCGTTCTTGATGTAACGCTCGCTCAGCGTTTCGATGGTCATCGTGATCAGGATGCGGATGGTCCCGGCATACTCGATCCGCTCGGCCCCCGTGAACTCGCGCCCGCGCCGCCGCCCGGAGACGTGCACGACCTTCATCGCCCACTGGTCGTTGCGCTGCTCCCGGATCTTGCACAGTTCGGCATTGCGATGAATGGCCGTGAACAGGTTCGCATTCGACGCATAGGCCCGCGAGTACCACAGGTTCGCCTCCAGAATGGCATCGTAGGCCGGCAGGTGCCGCGAGCTGCTCACGCGGCTGCCCTCGATGTACTCGAAGAACATGTTCAGCACTTCGAAGACACAGCTCTCGATATCCTTGAAGTGGTTGTAGAACGTGCTGCGCGCGAGACCCGACTGCTCGAGCAAATATTCGACGGTCGGATTCTGCGCGGGGTTGTCCTGAAGAAAACGCGCGGCGATTGTCACGAAGACATAGCGCGTGCGCTCGCGTTTCGACAACGACCGGTCCAGCGCCTTGGCCGCGAGCATCTCTTCGAACCTGAGCGACGACGGTACGTCGCGTGCCTCGACAGGCGACTCTGCCATCATCGGACTCCCTGTGTGACGTTAATAGCGCTGCATTTTACCGAACGCGGAAACAGCATCAGCGCGTCGAGGAGGCCGGCATCCCCTGGAACCGGGCGACATCCAGATGCGCGACCTGAGGCCCCGCTTCGCCTTCCACGATGAGCCGCGCCACCGCCTCGCCGATCGCCGGCGAGAACTTGAAGCCGTGTCCCGAGAAGCCGGTCGCGACGAGCGTCCGCGAACCCTTCGCGCCTGGCACGCAGCCGAGCAGGCCCTCGTCGTCGGGCGTATACGCATCCATGTAGACGCCAATGCGCACCGGATCCCGGCGCAAGCCCGGCGCGACCGCTGCCGCGGCGTCGCACAGATGCGCCAGCTCGCCGGGAGGCAGGCTGCGCGGCAAGGCCTGCGGCGCATCGATGGCGGGCCAGCCGTCAATGTTGCAGCTGCCCTTGACGGTCGCGCCGTCCATGCTCGGAAACATGTAGAAGTAGCCGCTCTCGAAAAGGTGCATCAGCACGATCGAATGGCCGATGTCGTAGCGTGCCGGCTCGCGCGGCGCGAACCAGCCGAGCGAAATGCGCCGCGTGACGAGCGGCAGTACGGCCAGCGCCGGATCGAACGAAGCCCAGCCGCCCGGCGCCATCACGACATGGGAGAACGTCTCCTTCGTATCGCCGGAGCGCAGCTCGACGCGATCGTCGAACGACTCGACGGCATCGACGCTCGTGTAGTTGCGCAGGCTCGCACCGAGCCCAGCCGCGCGCTCCACCGCGCACAGCACCGCGAGATCGGCGCGCAGCGCGCCGCCTTCGGGATCAAACAGCATCATCTCCTCGGGCGCGAGATGAAACTGCGGGAAACGTCCGGACGCAGCCGCGCGATCGAGCGCTTCGAGCCGCAGGCCAAACTCCGCCGCCGTCTCGCGGATCGCACGCATGCCGGGCGCGTGCGCCGCGCCGACAGTCGCGACGCCGGTCTGATACAGCAGCCGCTGATCGGCCTCCGACTCCAGTTCGCGCCACATCGCGAGGCTTTCGCGCACCAGCGGCACGTGCCGCGCGCCTTCCTTGCAGGCAATCCGAAAGATGCGGCTTTCGCCTCCTGCCGCGCCGCGATCGTGCGCGGGCGCATAGCGGTCGAACAAGGTGACCCTGACGCCGCGCCGTGCGAGACGCCACGCGCTCATCGCGCCGATTACGCCGGCCCCGACGATGGCGACGTGCAAAGAAGACGAAGGAGGTTTGAGCATGCTGGAACCGGTCGAAGAAGAAGGAAGGTGTCAGGCGAAGTGGCAGGCCACGCGCTGCGGCGCGCCGGAACGATGAATCAGGGCCGGCGTCGATTGCGCGCAGATGTCCCGCGCCATCCAGCAGCGCGTGCGAAAGCGGCAGCCGCTCGGCGGATCGGTCGGGCTCGGCAGATCGCCGGTCAGCACGCGCGGCGCGCGCGCACGCTCGACGCGCGGGTCGGGAACGCTGGCGCTATCGACGAGCGCCTGCGTGTACGGATGCCGCGGCGCCTGCAGCACATCGCGGGCGGTGCCGGATTCGACCACGCGGCCCATGTACATCACCGCGATGTCGTGCGAGATATTGGCGACCACGGCCAGGTCGTGTGACACGAACACGTACGACACGCGCAGATCGTCCTGGAGCTCGCGCAGCAGATTGACCACTTGCGCCTGCACAGAGACATCGAGCGCGGACACCGGCTCGTCGCAGATCACCACGCGGGCCGGGCGCACCAGCGCCCGCGCGATGCCCACGCGCTGCTGCTGCCCGCCCGAGAGCGAATACGGATAACGCGACGCGTGCCCCGCGTTCAGCCCGACGCGTTCGAGCATCGAGATCACGCGCGCGGCGCGCTCTTTTTTCGGCAGATGCGCTTCGTGAATATCGAGCGGCTCGCGCACGATCTCGCCGATCTTGAGGCGCGGGTTGAGCGCGGTGTAAGGCGACTGGAACACCATCTGCACGTCGCGCATCACCTCGCGCCAGCGCTCGCCGTGCAACTGCGAGATGTTGACGCCGCCCACGTGCAGCGTCCCGGCGCTCGGCGCGAGAATGCCGACGAGCATGCGCGAAAGCGTCGACTTCCCGCAGCCCGATTCGCCGACGATGCCGAGCGTCTTGCCGCGCCCGAGCGAAAGGGTCACGTCATCGACCGCGTCGAGCGACAGCGGCCGCGCCGGCCAGGGGCGCGAGATCCGAAAGCGCCGGCACAGGCCAGACGCATGCAGCGCCGGAACCTCGTCGGCGGGCGTCGCCAGTTCATGCACGTTCTGCATACTTCACCTCATCCGGAGAGAACCGGCATAGGGTCATGCGGCCATCGGCGAACACGATCGGCCGCGGCAGTTCCGCTGCGCATTCCGGCACAGCGAGCGGGCAGCGCGGATGGAACGCGCACCCTTGCGGAATCGCCTGCGGCGAGGGCGGCGCGCCCGCGATCGCGCGCAGCGCCTCGCCCGGGCAATCGAGACGCGGCATCGCCTTGAGCAAGGCGCGCGTGTACGGATGCGCGGGCGCGTCGAACACGTCGGTGACGGGGCCGGTTTCGACCGCGCGCCCGGCGTACATCACCAGCATGCGATCGGCCATGCGCGCCACGACGCCCATGTCGTGCGTGACGATCAGCACCGCCATGCCCAGTTCGCTGCGCAGGCGCATCAGCAGTTGCAGGATCTGCGCCTTGATTGTGGCGTCGAGCGCAGTGGTCGGCTCGTCGGCTATCAGCAGGTCGGGTTCGAGCGCCAGCGCGATCGCGATCAGCGCGCGCTGACGCATGCCGCCCGAGAACTCGTGCGGATAGTGATGCACGCGGTCTTCCGGCGACGGAATGCCCGTCAGCGTCAGCAGCTCGATGGCGCGCCGCATGGCCGCGCGGCGCGCCATGCCGCGATGAACCATCAGCGTCTCGGCGATCTGGAAGCCGACCGTCGTGCACGGATTGAGCGCCGCGAGCGCGTCCTGGCTGATCAGGGCCATGCGCTCCCCGCACAGCCGGCGGCGCGCGCGCGGCCCGAGCGTCATGGTGGGCTGGCCGGCCAGCGTGATCCGGCCGGTGGTGGTCGCATCGCCGGAGAGCAGTCCCATCACCGCCTGCGCCATCGTCGACTTGCCGGAGCCCGACTCGCCGATCACGGCGAAGACTTCGCCGCGCGCGACGCGAAAGCTCAGGTCGCGCACCACCCGCACGTCGCCGGCCCGGGTGCTGAACGACACGTTAAGGTCGGCGATGTCGAGGATGGGCGTGTCCGCTTCGCTGCGCAGTGTGGACACGTTCATTTCGCCGAGACCTTGACCGTGGCGAGGTCGAAGTTGTCGCCGAAGCGCGCATCCCACTGGAGCCGCTTCGAGAAGCCGTAGATCGACGCCGCCTGCCACACCGCTGCGACGTAATAGCGGTCGTGCACCAGTTGCTGCGCGGCTTTCCAGTCCTCGGCCCGCTTCGCATCGTCCATCTGGCCGGCGGCCTGCGCGGCCAGCTTGTCGAACTCGGGGTCGGCGGTCACGCTGAGCGGCGAGCTCGAATTGAGAAACGAGTTCATCTTGCTCGCGTCGCCCTCGCCGAAATCCCAGCCGATGATATAGAACGGCCCGCCGCTGCGGCTCTGCATCATGCCGATCAGACGGCCCCACTCCATGACCTGCGGCGTGATCCTGAAGCCCGTCGAATTGAGCTGCGCGTTGATTGCCTGATAGATGTCGCGGTCGTTCACGTAACGGCCATCCGACGTGTACGTCTTGAGGTCGATCGGCTTGCCGTCGAGCTGCGCCTTGGCGTCCTTGCGGTCGGTCGGATACGGCTTGATCGCCTTGTCGTACTGCACGACGGTCGGCGCCAGCGGCGGCCCCAGCACGCGGCCGTACTTGCCGAGCAGATGCGTCACGATGTTGTTCATGTCGAGCGACTCGACGAACGCCTTGCGGACCTTGATGTCGTTGAACGGCGGCTTGCGCGAATCGAGCAGCAGCGTGTGCACGAGGCCGTCCATGCTGGAGATGACCTTCGCGTTCTGCGACTTGTCGATGCGATCGACATCCGCGATCGGCACGCGCTGGATGATGTCCACTTCCCCTTGCAGCAGCGCGTTGACGCGCGTCGAGTTCTCGGGCACGAACGTGAAGCGCCCGACCGAGACGTCCGGCACGGTGCCCCAATAGGTCGGATTGCGCTCGAGCGTCAGCGCGCTGCCCTTGCGCCACTCGGTCAGCTTGTACGGGCCCGATCCGAGCGGCTTGTCGTTCACTTCCTGCTGGCTATGCGATTCGAAGTAATGCTTCGGCACGATGAACACCCGCCCGCTGCCCCCGATGGGCTGCATGCGTCGCGGCAGCAGCGGATCGGGCGTCTTCGTGCGGACATCGACCGTGGTCGGATCGACGACGATCACCTCGGAGATCGACGCGATCTGCGACGCGTGCGGCGAATTCGTCGCCGGGTTGAGGATGCGGTCGATCGAAAACTTGACGTCCTCGGCGGTCAGCGGCTTGCCGTCCTGGAACTTGACGTCGCTGCGCAGCTTGAATTCCCACAGCGTCGGCTCCTTGAGCGTGTACGACGTGGCCACGTTCGGCAGCAGCTTCCCGTTGCTGGGATCGAGCGCGAGCAGCGTATCGTAGATCTGGCTCATGATCGCCATGTCGGGGCCATTGGCGGTGCGCGCCGGATCGAGCTGATCGATGCCGCCGCTCAGCGCCACGCGCACTTCGGCGCCCGCCGGCGGCGCGGCGTGCGTGGCCGGCACGCCCACGCAGAGGAGCACCGCGCATGTCAGCGCGCGCCACGCCTTCGCCAGGGGATTTGCTGCAACTGGTTCTCCCGCTTTCATGAGCTACCTCTTCGAGTTGAGATGCGTCAGTGGGTGAGGGACACGGCGTCTTCAGCGCCGGTTCAGCTTCGGATCGGACGAATCGCGCAACTGTTCGCCGAGCACGTTGATCGACAGCACGAGCAGAAAAATGCAGGAACCCGGAAACACGGTGAGCCACCAGGCGGTGTCCATGTAGTCACGGCCTTCGCTCAGCATGCGTCCCCACGTGGGCGTGTCGGTCGGCACGCCGAGGCCGACGAAGCTCAGGCCGCTTTCCATCACGATCGCCGTGCCGAGCGCGAAGGTAGCGAGCACGAGCACGTTCGGCAGCACGTTGGGCAGGATATGGCGCAACAGCACGCGCCAGGTGCTGCCGCGCATCACGAGCACGGCCTCGACGTATTCGAGCTGGCGGATCTGGTTGGTGTCGGAGTACGTCACGCGCGCGAAAGGCACCCAGCTGCCGAGCGCGATCACGGCGATCACGAGCGGCACGCTCGGGCTCAGGATGCCGACGATGGTGATCGCGAGCAGAAAGAACGGAAACGACAACTGGATGTTCGACAGATACAGCAGTAGGTCCGCGGCGCGCCCGCCGCGATAGCCCGCGAACACGCCCGCGCAGATCCCGATCGCGGCGGCCAGCGCGACCGCCGCTATTGACACGAACAGGGCGGGCCGCGCGCCCATGATGAGCAGCGACAGCACGTCGCGCCCGAGCGCGTCGGTGCCGAACCAGTAGCGCCCTTCCGCGCCCGTCGCGCCGGCGGGAAGCAGGCGGCTGCCGAGATCCTGGAAGGTCGGGTCGAACGGCGTGATGGCATCGCCGCCGAGCGCCGCGACGAGCGTGAGCATCAGGAAGGCGATGCATAACACGATCATCATCGGCTGGCGCGCGACACGCCGGCGCAGCCGCGCCCAGGGCGAAATGGAGAGCGTGGAGGGAGTCATGTTTTCCTCAGCCGCGGATTGACGATCCGGATCACGATTTCGACGAGCACGGTGATGACCGCGAAGATCACGGCGACATAGGCAACCACACCCTGAATGATGGGGAAATCGCGCCGCTGGATCGATTCGATGGCGAGCCGTCCGATGCCGGGCCACGAGAACACCGTCTCGGTCAGCACCGCGCCGCCGAACAGCGAGCCGATCTCCAGCGCGATCAGGGCCAACACCGGCACGATGCCGTTGCGCATCACGGTGCGGAAGATCACGCGGTGCTCGGGCATGCCCTTCGCGCGCGCCGCGTTGACGTAGCTCGCGGGCAGCACTTCGAGCATCGACGAACGCGTGAGCCGCGTGATGCCCGGAAACACGAACAGCGCGAGCGTGATCGACGGCAGCACGAGGTGCCGCCAGCCGCCGATGCCGTAGGTCGGCAGCCAGCCCAGGCCGACCGCGAAGATCTGGATCATCAGCAGGCCCATCCAGAACGACGGCACCGACGCGCCCATCACGCTCACGACCTGCACCGACCGGTCGAGCAGCCCGCCGCGCCGCGTCGCCGCGAGCACGCCGAGCGGGATCGCGAACACCAGCGCGATCACGAGCGACGTGCTCGCGAGCAGCGCCGTGTTCGGCAGGCGCCGCATGATGATGGCGGTTACGGTGTCGCCGTCGAAGTACGAGCTACCGAACTCGCCCTGCGCGGCGCCTTCCATGTAGTTCAGATATTGCCGCGGCACCGGCTTGTCGAGTCCGAGCTGCTTCTGCAGCGCGAGACGCTGTTCGGCGCTCGCGTCCTGCGGAAGGATCTGGGCGGTCGGATCGCCGCTCAGGCGCACCATGAAGAACGTGAGCGTCATCGCCGTCAGCACGACGCACAGGCCCAGCCCGATCTGCTTGCCGATGAGATGCAGCATGACGCTAGGTCCTTTCGGAGGCTTTGCCGCCGGCGTAGTACTGTGTGCGCCACGCAATCCCGGCGCTCGGTCCTTCCTGCATCACGCGACGCTGGAATTCGCTGCGCGCTTCGTCGTCCATGAACGAGAGATACGCGGCGGCTTCCACCCAGCTGTCGATATGCGCGGCCATCCCCTGCGCCTCGTAGGCGCGGTTGATGCCCACCTTGTTGATGGTCACCGCCGACGGCGGCAGACGGCACAACGTCTGCGTCAGCGATTCGACGGCGGCCTCGAGCGCATCGTCCGCCACGACCGTGCTGACGATGCCCATGCGCAACGCCTCGGCCGCCGTGAACTGCCGCCCGGTCAGCAGGATGTCCTTGGCGATCTTGTGATTGACGAGCCACGGCACCATCATGAACGCGGGACCTTCGCCGAACAGGATCTCCGGCTCGCCGAGGCGGCAGCTTTCGGCGGCGATCGTGAAGTCGCACGGCAGGACGAGTTCGAACGCGCCGCCCATGCAGTAGCCGTGAATCGCCGCGATCACCGGCTTCTTGCAGCGCCACACCGCCCAGCGCGCCCGGTTGGCGATTTCGTGCAGCGAATGCAGCCGTTCCTCGTGCGTGCGGTCGCCCATTTCGAGCGTCAGGTCGAAGCCCGCCGAGAACGCCCGGCCATTGCCGCGCAACACGATCGCGCGGCAGGCGGGATCGGCGCTGGCTTGCGTCACGCGTTCGCCGATGAACGCGTAGATCTCCGGCGTCAGAGCATTGAGCTTTTCGGGGCGGTTCAGCGTGATCGTCATCACGTTGTCCTGCGTCTGGACCAGCGGCATCGGGATAGTCACGTCGGCTCCTTGTCGTTCACGGCGATCGCGGCATCGACCGGAATCAGATCCCGGCCGACGATCATGACGGGGTTGCACTCCACGCTCTCGATCGCGGGATCGGAGCACAGCGCGGCGTTCAGCTGATTGAGCAGGTCGGCGAGCGGACCGGGCGGCACGGCGGGCTCGCCGCGGAATTCGCCCCATGCGCGGGCGCTGGTGAGCCGCGCCAACGCGCGCGCCACGCGTGCGGGCGTCGCCGGCAGCAGGACCACGGCGACATCGTCGAGCGCTTCGGTGAGCACGCCACCGAGACCGACGATGCCCAGCGACACGAGCGACACATCCCGCCGCACGCCGACGATCAGTTCGCGGCGCCGTCCGAGATCGCGCGTCACGGTGAATCCCTGTAGCACGTGCGCGCCGGGCGCCTGCGCGACGCTCGCCGAGATCCCGCGCGCCGCGTCCTGCACGGCGCGGGCATCGCCCAGTCCGGTGCGCACGCCGCCGAGATCGCTCTTGTGCGCGACGCCAGGCAAAATCGCCTTCACCACGGCCGGATAACCGATCCGCTCGCTGGCTTCGGCCGCGGCTTCCGGCGAATCGGCGGTGAGCACGACGGGCAGCTTCACGTCGTATCCGGCGAGCAAGGCGTACGCGCCGACTTCGGTGGCGTAATCGCGCGATGCGGCGTCCGCCACGGTCGGCCGCGCAGGCTCCGCGTGCCGGGGCAGCGTCTCGTCGGTCCGCGCGAGAAAGCGCCCGCGCTGCCGGAGCGCCGCGAGCGCCACGCCGATCGACGCAATCGAGTCGAAGCACGGCACGCCCGACTCGCGCATCGCCGTGAACGAAGGATGCGCGCGGTCCGCATACGGCGTGTAGAACACGATCGGCTTGCCGAGCTTCGCCTGCAACGAGCCGAGCAGCGGCGCCGCGCTCACGTAGTCGTGCGGGCTGTCCTTGCCGAGCCGGCCTTCCTTCCACAGACCGTAGAGGCCGTAGTTCACGGCGGCGTCGAGCGACGGACACATCGTCATGACCAGTTCGGTCAGGGAGGAGAACAGGCTCGGATCGTTGATGAACGCGCCGGTCATGTCGACGGGATTCTTCTTCGGTGCCCACGACGGCAGGAGGCCGCTCAATCTGTCGACGAGTTCGACGGGGAATTCCGGCACCTTCAGGCCCACCGATTCCACCTCGTCGGTGCAGACCGTCGAGTGGCCGCCGCCGGAGCCGACAATCGCGACATCGTCGCCGGTCATCGGGGGGCAGCGCATCAAGGCTTCGGCGACCGGCAGCAGATGCTCCATCTGCGTGACCTCGACGATGCCCGCTTCCTCGAACAGCGCGCGATAAACCCGCTCCGTCGACGACAGCGACGCCGTATGCGATTCCGCCGCGCGCCGCCCCGCCGACGCCCGGCCGCCCTTCAGCACGACGATCGGCTTGATGCGGCTCACCCGCGAGCAGATTTCGAAGAAGCGGTCGCCGCTTCCCGGGCGCAGTCCTTCGAGATAGATCGCTATGACGCGCGTGTCGTCGTCCTGGCCGAGATAGTCGATATATTCGTGCATCGGGATATCGGCCTGATTACCGAATCCGACGAAGCACGAAAATCCGAGATCGTGCTTGCGCGCCTGATCCCACAGCGTCACCGCGACGTTGCCGCTCTGGGACACGAGCGCCACTTTGCCGGCCGGTAGCGGCGTGATTTCGGTCAGATTCAGGCCCCAGGGAAGATTGAACAGGCCCATGCAGTTCGGACCGACGATGCGCATGCCGTGCGCGTTGCAGGCACGCACCATGTCGGCCTGCAGGCGGGCGCCCTCCTCGCCCATCTCCGCGAAGCCGGCGGTGAACACGACCGCGAACGCCGCGCCGCGCGCCGCGGCCGCTTCGAGCACCGCGGGCGTCTGCGCCGGTCCGAGCAGATTGAAGGCGACGTCGATATCGGCCGGCAGGTCCTTCGCGTCGGTGTGGATCGTGTGGCCCTCGAGTTCGCCGGCCTGCCGGCCGAGCAGCGAGATCCGCCCGCCGAATCCCGCATCGAGCAAGGCGCGCAGGAACTTATAGCCGGCCTTGTCCTTGTCTCTCGATACCCCGAGCAAGGCGACGTGCTGCGGCTTGAACAGGCGATGCAATGGGTGTTGGGTGGCCATGTTCGGATTAGGCTCCGGAGTGGTCGGAAGAAGGAAGAGACCGCAGGTCGGCGAAGCGCGGCGCGCGCTTTTCGAGGAACGCGGCAATGCCTTCGCGCGAATCTGGCCCCTGATGCATCGCCAGGGCGGTCTCGGCTTCGTAGCGCTCCGCGGTGCGCGTGCCGTCGCGCAAGCCGAGATTGACGCCAGACTTGACAGCCTGCACCACCGCGGGCGAGCGTGACGCGATGACGGCCGCCATCGTCATCGCTTCGGCGAGCGCCTGGCCGGTCGGCACGAGGCGCGACACGAGCTCGAAGCGGGCGGCTTGCCCGGCGCTCATCGGCTCGGCGGTCAGCATCATTTCGAGCGCCCGCGCCGGTGGGATCAACTGCGGCAAGCGGTATAGTTGACCGCCCTCGGGAAGCAGCCCGAGCCGTGCCCCGGGGGAACCGAAGACCGCGTTCTCGCTGGCGACGCGCAGATCGCATGACAGCGCGAGCATGAAACCCGCCGCCCAGCAATGGCCATTGACCGCCGCGATGACCGGCTTGCGCATGGTCAGCGGACGCACGAACGGCGCTTCGCCAACCGTGCTTCGCGCGTGCTCGCCGGAGGCGAGCTCGTTGAGGTCATGGCCGCTGGAAAACGCGAGATCGCCGGCGCCGGTGACGATCACCACACGAATGCGCTGGTCGGCCTCCGCCGTGTTGAAAGCCTCGAGCAGCGCGACCGACATCGATTCGTCAAACGCGTTGCGGATCGGCTCGTTGCAAATGGTCAGCACGCGTATCGCATCACGCGTCTCCACCAGGATTTCGCCCATAAGCTTCGTGCTCCGAAATGGCATCGTCTGCGCGGATGCGCCCGTCGAGAACATCAGCGTGCCGTCCGCGCCCACGAATAATACATTGTGTTCGATTTCGGACTTGATGTCTTTTTACGGATTCTATGTCTGCCATATTTGGGCTTGTATGCCGGTAAACCCGAAGATCGATTCATGGTCACTGCTAAAAGACGCATCAGTGAAATGAATGATGATTGCCCGAAGAAATAGATTTCAAGAATAGAGCGCCTCGCCGAGCGCCCGCGCGTCGTCACGTCGGGGGGCAATCAGTTACGGCGATGGCGTCAAGAGAAGCGTGCGGTTTCACACGTTTGGCATGCACGACGAATCGTCGTGCCCAGACTCTCAACCAGAATGCCCGGATATCGATGGGAAGCGGTCAATCGAGGGGCCTGGACTCCGTAACTCTGAATGACGGAAACTGGCTGGGTTAAGGCCGTGCCACCGGAAATTTGCGCGCCGGAAACCGGCCATTGAGCGGTGGCGAACGAGACCTTGGCTATTCAAATTGGATCGCGCCCTCGACCGGCGGCTCGTGGCCGGTTGCCGAAAATCGAGCCGGGGGCGCTGAGCACCCGAAGCGACTCCTGGCGAGCTGCCCTACGCGACCCCTGAGCGGACTTCTTGCACGTTAAGGCCGAAACCGACTCGTCGGCGACGATCTGCCACTAAGTTTTCCAGAGCATTGTCGACTTCCGATCATCAGCTTCGTCGTCAGTACATAAACATCCAAAGGATCTCTCATGAAATTCCTCGGCCTCGCCTACTTCACGCCCGAAAAATTCGCCTCGATGCCGCCGGACGACGTCAAGGAATTGGTGAGCCAATGCCCCTCATTGGACGAAAAGATGCGCTCTACCGGCAAGGTTCTGATTTCCGCGTCGCTCGGCGACTTGGAGACCTGGAGAACACTTCGCCCGCGCAGTGGCAAGACGCACGTCACTGACGGGCCTTACACCGAGTCGAAGGAAGTCGTGGGCGGCCTTTTTATCATCGAAGCAGATTGCCTGAACGATGCGTTGCGCATCGCGTCCATGCACCCGGCTGCCACGCTGGGCGAAGAAGGCGGATGGGCCGTCGAGCTTATCCCCATGGATTTCTACCTATCGCGATAAAGACCGGGGCGCCAGTCTCAAGAATGGGTCGGCGCTCCTTTCTCCGCAAACACCTTCAAGGCTTTGTGAAATCATCGCGGCGGTGTCCATTCCATCTCGGCCGGACCCAGGCTGGCGACTGGTCCCCGTCCGGCCAACCTCGGCCGTTCGACGTTTGGTACGCCCAGCGTCTCTTGATTGATGAAGTGCAACGGCCATTCGCTCGTGGTGCTCGCCGACTCGTCGTCGGCCTTTCGTCGACGCTCGACGACGCAGTTTCCGCCCATTGCTGACGGTCGAACCGCCGCTCGTGCAACGACATGTATCAGAGCGGAACAACGCTTTAGCGTCGCGTCTCCGGATGAAAAGCTTCGCGGTTAGCGATGACGTAATCGTGCACAGAAATCGGCCTTTTGCCCGTTGTCTGTTCGACCAGATCGTCATGCCAGCCAATTCGCCCGACTGATAGCCGCGATACACAGACGTAATATGCTGGATGAAATACGCCGGCAATCCGCGTTGCTTGAGACGCGCCTCGAATGATTCGACGCTCTCGGCTTCATATCGCATGGGGCGGCCAAGCGCATCGCCGACTATTTTTGCCATTTCCTCGTGATTGAGCGGGCGGACGAGACCTTGGCGATTCAGATTGGATGGCGACCTCGACCGGCGGCTCTGTGGCCGACCTCTGCCCGATTCGGCCGGCAGGAACGCGACGCTTTCGGATGCTCGACATCCGGTGACCGGGACAACCCGCAAAGTCGATCGGTTTGGCGCCGCGGCCTCCGTCGTAGGTCTTCGTGAGTTGGCGGCATTCGAGGGCGTGAGAATCGTCGGAGTCGGCGGATCGCATATGCGAGGACGGAAAGGCTGGCGGACTCGCAAACATCGCGCCCATGAATCGCGCGAGACGCTTTCCTGCCCCGCACGCAGGGTTATCCCTTAGGTCATTTGCATTGACTTAAGCCGACGCGGAAATCAAACTGTGATCACAGATCAACAATCAAAGGATATGTACGTGGCGCCCCGTTCCGCATCGCCGATTCCGCAGCTCGAAGTCATCGCCACTGAGACGATGGCGACCAAGGTTTATCAGCAGCTCCGCGAAGCGATCATGAGCGGCAGCTTCGCCGCTGGTCAGCCGCTGAGCCTGCGCGGCGTGGCGGAAGCGGTCGGCCTGTCGACGATGCCTGTGCGCGCCGCGCTCACGCGTCTGCGCGCGGAAGGCGCGCTGGTCGACGGCCCGTCGCGCGGCCTCATGGTCCCGCCGATGACGCCCGAGCTGCTCGACGAGCTGCGCGACGTGCGCGTCGCGCTGGAAGGCTGTGTTGCGGAACGCGCGGCGGCGCGCATGACGAACGACGATGTGGCCGCCGTGCAGCGCATCTTCGATGAAATGGACGCCCACGTCGAAGCCGACAACGCACGCGCTTACCTGCGCTGCAATTTCGCGTTCCACACGAGCATTTACCGGCACGGCGCGAGCGAGATGACGCTTGCGACGATCCAGAACATGTGGATGCGCATCGGCCCTTTCTTGAACATGGTCGCGCCCGATGTCGCGCACATGCGCGTGTCGATGGAAGCGCATCGGCAGATCATCGATGCGCTGTGGAAGCACGACGGCGTGGCCGCGCGTGAAGGTATCGCGAAGGATATCCGCGACGCCGCGCGCGATCTCGAAACGCGTCTGCGCTCGCAGGAAGCACGCACGTTGCGTCAGGCGCAAAGCTGAGTCACGAAGGCGCAAGATTTCGCGCCTTTGCACCTAATCATTAGCATATCTAATCGCATGAGCGAGGACGGCGCACGTCCCGCAAAACATAACCAAAGGAGTCAGACGATGGATTTCACGAAAATGCTCACGCCGCGCGCGGGTTTGCGCGTGCTCATCACGGGCGGCGCATCGGGCATCGGTCTCGCGATCGCGAAGGCCTTCGTGTCGATGGGCGCGCGCGTGCATGTCTGCGATGTCGATCCGAAAGCCATCGACGCGGTATCGACCGTTTCGCCGTCGATAACCGGCACGCGCGCGGATGTCGCGAACAAGGACGACGTCAAGCGCGTCTTCGAGGACGTGAGGCGCGAGCTCGGCGGACTCGACGTGCTGATCAACAACGCGGGCATCGCGGGGCCGACGGGCGGCATCGATGCAATCGATTCCGACGACTGGGAAAAGACCATCGACGTGAATCTGAACAGCCAGTACTACTTCTCGCGCCAGGCCGTTCCGATGCTGCGCGAGGCGGCCGATGGCGGCGTGATCGTGTTCATGTCGTCGGTGGCGGGACGCCTCGGCTACGGTTTCCGCACGCCCTATTCCGCGACGAAGTGGGCCGTGGTCGGTCTCGCGAAGAGTCTCGCGATCGAGCTCGGCCCCGACAACATCCGCGTGAATGCGGTGCAGCCGGGCATCGTGAAGGGTCCGCGCATGGAAGGCGTGATCGCCGCGCGCGCAAAGCAGCTCGGCATCAGCTACGAAGAAATGGAGAAGCAGTATCTCGCGAAGATTTCGCTGCGCCGCATGGTCACGCAGGAGGAAATCGCGGCGAGCGTGCTGTATCTCAGTTCGCCGGCCGGCAGCGCGATCTCGGGGCAGGCGCTCTCCGTCTGCGGCAACGTCGAAACGCTCTAAGGAACAACGAGGAAACCATGGCAACGAAACGCAAGGTCATCATCACGTGCGCGCCGACTGGCGCGATCCATACGCCGTCGATGTCGCCGTATCTGCCGGTCACACCCGACCAGATCGCCGCAGCCGCGCTCGCGGCCGCGAAGGAAGGCGCGGCGATCCTGCATCTGCACGCGCGGGATCCCGAAGACGGCCGTCCGACGCAAGACCCCGCCGTGTTCCAGCGCTTCCTGCCGCGCATCAAGTCGGAAACGGATGCGGTCATCAATCTGACCTCGGGCGGCAGCCCGCACATGACGGTCGAGGAACGTCTGAAGCCGGCGCATCACTTTCAGCCGGAAGTCGCATCGCTCAATATGGGCTCGATGAACTTCGGCCTGTATCCGATGCTCGATCGCTTCAAGGATCTGAAGCACGACTGGGAGCGTCAGCATCTGGAAAAGAGTCGCGATCTCGTGTTCAAGAACACGTTCGCGGATATCGAATACATCCTGACTTCGTGCTCGGCCAACGGCACGCGCTTCGAGTTCGAGTGCTACGACATCTCGCATCTCTACAACCTCGCGCATTTCGTCGATCGCGGGCTCGTGAAGGGACCGTTCTTCGTGCAGAGCGTATTCGGTCTGCTCGGCGGCATCGGCGCGCATCCCGAGGATCTCGCGCACATGAAGCGCACCGCCGACCGCCTCTTCGGCAACGACTATGTCTGGTCGATTCTCGGCGCGGGCCGCAACCAGATTCCGCTCGGCTCGATCGGCGTCGCGCAGGGCTCGAACGTGCGCGTCGGTCTGGAGGATTCGCTGTGGATCGGCCCGGGCCAGCTCGCCGAATCGAGCGCGGCGCAGGTGCGCAAGATCCGGCAAGTGATCGAAGGTCTGTCGCTCGAAGTCGCGACGCCCGCCGAAGCGCGCCAGATGCTGTCGCTCAAAGGCGGCGACAACGTCAACTTCTGATCCTCCAGTCCTGTAATCGCACGCGCCGCGCATGCGGCGCGGGTTCACGCAATCACAACACAAAAAATACAACGCTTACGGAGACACGTCCTTGAAACGCCTTCCCGACACCGCATCGCCTACGCGCGTCGCGCGTCCTTACTGATTCCGGGAGTCATCATGTCCAAGCCCCACACAACGAGCGGCGCACCGCACGCGTCGCTCAACAGCCTGCTGCTGCGCAAGCTGATGCCCTTGCTCGTGATCGTCTACGTGATCAGCTTTCTCGATCGCACGAATATCGCGCTCGCGAAGCATTCGATGAGCATCGACCTCGGCATCTCCGCCGCCGCGTACGGACTCGGCGCGGGCCTCTTCTTCCTGACCTACGCGGCCTTCGAGATACCGAGCAATCTCATCATGCACAAAGTCGGCGCGCGCTTCTGGATCACCCGCATCATGGTGACATGGGGCGTGCTTTCGGTCGCGATGGCCTTCGTCACCGGCGAAACCTCGTTCTATGTGATGCGCCTTCTGCTCGGCGCCGCCGAAGCGGGCCTTTTTCCCGGCGTGATGCTCTATCTCACGTACTGGTTCGGCCGTGAGGAACGCGCTCGCGCGACCGGCTATTTCCTGCTCGGCGTGTGTGTCGCGAATATCGTCGGCGGGCCACTAGGCGGTGCGCTGCTCGAACTCGACGGAGTGCTCGGCTTTCACGGCTGGCAATGGCTCTTCGTGATCGAAGGCCTGCCCGCGATCCTGCTCGCGCTCGTCGTCTGGAAAATGCTGCCCGATCGTCCGACGAGCGCGTCCTGGCTTTCACGCGATGAAGCCGTCGCGCTCGAACGCCGCCTCGCCGCCGAGCACGACGCGCAAGGCAGCGGCCACGGCGCCGGCGCGTTCCGCAGCGTCCTCGGCGATCGTCAGGTGTGGCTCGCGATTCTCGTGTACTTCTGCCATCAACTGACAATCTACACGGTGATCTTCTTTTTGCCGGGGATCATCGGCAAATCGGGGCATTTCTCGCCGCTGATGATCGGCCTGCTCACCGCGACGCCGTGGGTCGCCGCCGCCATCGGCGCGGCCACGCTGCCGCGTTTTGCGAGCAATTCGTCAAAGAGCCGCCGCATGCTGATCGGCGGGCTCGTCATCATGGCCTCGGGCATGCTGATCGCCGCATGGTCGACGCCCGCGATCGGGCTGCTGGGCGTGTGCGTGTCCGCATCGATGTTCTTTGTCGTGCAATCGATCATCTTTACGTTCCCGTCGTCGCGGCTCTCGGGCAGCGCGCTCGCGGGCGGCTTGGGCCTCGTCAACTCGTGCGGCCTGCTGGGCGGTTTCGTCGGACCGACGGTGATGGGCATCATCGAGCAGACAACCGGCCGCGCTATGAACGGGCTCGTGTGTCTCGCGGTCGCGCTGCTGGTCGCGGCGGTGTGCAGCGTGCGCCTGCGCCACGGCAACGAGCAGCGCGCCGAGGACGAGCGCGGCGCGATGTCCAACGCATGATCGTCTGACGCTTCGGCCAGCGCGCCGTGATTCACGCAGTCACGGCGCGCACTTCAACCGCCGAGCAAACGGAACACGGCGACGGCCGTTTTCGCGGAACGTATACCGACTCCGCGGGTCCCGTTGCTAGCCCGGAGATGGTGCGCTCCTTCCTCAAGCATCCGCGCCGCCGTTGATCGGGCGTTCGCGATTCCGCTTTCGTCACGCCTGGACACGCCCCGCTCCGAACGCACGATGGAAGCAGCCTCAACGCTCCGCCTGTACCGCGCCGATGCCGCTCACGTCTTCTTCAACCCCGGTGCCGATGTCTTCGAGCGAGTGACCGCTCGTTTCCACACGCAGCACGAACAGCGCGACGATCAGCAGGCTGAGCACGCCGATCACCATCCCAAGCACGCCGGGCAGGCCGAAATTCTCGAACAGCGCGACAGCCAGATACGGCGTGCACATCGACGCCGCGCGTCCGCACACGGCGGCGAATCCGGTGCCGCGCAGGCGGAACGCCGTCGGAAACAACTCGGGGATATAGCCGTAGAGACCCAGCGTGACGACGGTATAGATCGACGTGATCAGCGCGAAGCCGACCACGGAAATTGCCATCGGATCGCGCATCTGCGGATAGAAGAAGCCGAGCACGATGGTGGCCAGCGAGAACAGGATCAGTCCGCGCTGCCGCCCGAGACGGTCGCCGAGCAGATAACCGACCAGCGCCCCGCCCGGTGCGCCGAAGGCCATCAGCGTGACGAAGCCAAGCGATTGCACGACCGTCAGACCTTGCTTCACGAAGAATGTGGGCAGCCAGGCGACGAAGCCGTAGACTGACATGTTGATGGCCACGCAGACGATCGCCGCCACCAGTGTGCGGCCGATTACCGGACGAGAGAACAGCACCGAGAACGGGAGCTTGCGCGGCGTCACCGCTTGCGTGGCGGCCACGGGCGGCAGCTTGCCCTTCTCGCGTTCGACTTGCGCTTCGATCTCGGCGAGTGTCGCCTCGGCTTCGGCGACGCGCCCGACCGATTCCAGCCAGCGCGGCGATTCGGGCATGCGCTTGCGCATGATCCAGATCGCGAGCGCGCCCGCACCAGCAATGCCGAACATCCAGCGCCAGCCAAGATTCGGAATGACGAAATAACCGACGCTCGTGGCGATCAGGAACCCCGAGTTGATGACGAGACCCATCAGCGAAATCCAGCCGCCGCGATACTTCGGCGGAACGAATTCGCACAGCGTGCCGGCCGCGACGACCAGTTCGGCGCCCAGGCCGAGACCCATCAGGAACCGGAACACGATCAAGGTTTCGATATTCGGCGCGAAACACGCGAGCAGCGAGGCGACGCCGAATACCGCGAGATTGACCTGATAGGAATAGCGCCGTCCGAAACGATCGCCGACCCAGCCTGCCAGCGCTGAACCGATCAGCATACCGAAGAAAGTGGCGGAAATGAACGCCGCATTGGTCGCGAGCGTCGAGAAGCCGGACTTCACCAAAGCAGCGAGCACGCCCGCGGCGAGGTAGATGTCGAAGGCATCAAGCACCGCGCCGCCGCTGATCAGCCCGAGAATCTTCCAGTGAAAACGCGCCAGCGGCAGCCGGTCGAGCCGGGCGCCCGCGTTGACGGATGAAGCGTTCATGCAGTTGTCTCCTGAACGATGCCGCATCCGCCGGTCTTGCGCCGGCGCCATGCGATGGCGAGTTGCGCTACGGGCCCGGTTTCGATCACCGGACTGGGACTTGCAAGGCTGCGTTTGTGAATCAGCCGGCGTGATCGCGCGCAAGCAACGATGGCTGATGCCAGTCGCTATGCAACTGCATCTGATGCGCGAGGCGCAACAACACGTCTTCGCTCCACGCGCGCCCGATGATCTGCACGCCGGCGGGCATGCCGTTGGCGGTTTTACCCACCGGCACGCTCACGCCAGGCAAGCCGAAGTAATTGATGCCGCGCGTCCAGTACGAAAAGTTGCCGAAACGCCGTTCAATCTCGCTGGCATCGCCGGTGAGCGTTTCATCGATCGTCGGAACGGCGCACGGCAGCGTGGGAAGCAGCAAGGCCTGTGCATCGCCGAGATAGCGTTCGACGAATTGCGTCATGCAGCGCGCACGCATGCGCAATGCGTCCACGTAGCGCGTGGCCGGATACAGCAGGCCCCGTTCGAGCCGGCGCAACACCTGCTCGCCGTAATCGGCACGCCGTTCGCGCAGCCATGTGCCGTGAATAGAGCCGGCCTCCGCGCCGAGCACCAGCGTGGCAAGCGCGCCCGCTTCACGCAGGTCGGGCAGCGCCACGCGGCGCAGCGTCGCGCCGCAACCAGCCAGCGCATCGGCCATCCGAAGCACCGCCGCGCGCAGTTCATCCGAGACGGGCGCATCGTCGCCGAAGTCCGGCACCGCGATGATGTCCTCGCGATCGAGAGGTCGTTCCACCGCGCCTTCGAAGTCGCGTGGTCCGGTCGCGAGGCAGCGCGGATCGTTTGCGTCGCCGTTCCATATCGCCTGCAGCATGGCAGCGGCGTCTTGCGCCGTGCGCGCCAGCACGCCAACACAATCGAGGCTCGGCGACAAGGGCATGACGCCGAACGTCGATATGGCGTCCTGCGTCGGCTTGATGCCCGTGACGCCGTTCACCGCGGCGGGAATGCGCACGGAGCCGCCCGTATCGGACCCGAGCGCGCCCGCCACGACGCCGAGCGCCACCGCTATGCCGCTGCCGCTCGACGAACCGCCACTGACGTGCGCCTCGGACCAGGCATTGCGGCCGTGGCCGAGATGCGCGTTGAAGCCAGTGGGACTCATGGCGAACTCCGCCATGTGCAGCGCACCGAGATCGATCGCGCCGGCGTTGTCGAGGCGTTCCAGCACCGTCGCCGTTATCGCCGGCCGATGACCGGCGAGGATGCGGCTGCCGCATTCGCTCAGTTCACCCGCGCGAAAAAACATGTCCTTGTGCGCGAGCGGCGCACCCGACAAGCGGCTCGCAAGCTGCGTCCGTGCGCCGTCGCGGTCCACGGCGCGCGCCTGCGCCAACGCACGCTCCTCACGCAAGCGCACGATGCCGCCCCGCGCTCCCGCTTGCGCCGCCGCCTGCAAGGCGGCGTGAGTGCGCGCTTCGCATGTATCGGGCGAAAGAATCCGTGTTTCAGCGTGCATGGCCGGGCTCCGTGTGTTGCAGCGTACGGGCGAACTCATCAGCTTCGAGCCAGTCGAGCGATTGCGCGGCGGCGGCCACGGCCTGCACCGTGGCGTGCGCGGCCTCGACCAGCGAGGCCGCATTCGCGCGGCTCAACGCGACGGAGCCGAATTGCTCCACCCACGCTTGCGCGCCGGCATTCCAGTCTGGGTAATTCTCATTCGACATACGCAGCTCCCGCGATCGTTGCGATTCGGCATAAGAGGGGTTTGCCCGCGGCGCGTATAGCTCGCCGAGGGGGGATTGCGTTTCGGATTCGGAGTTTCGCTGCGCATGGAGGCCATCGCCCCAAAGGCGCGGCGGTGGAATGCGCGCATGTGCACAACGACGATCTCGCCAGGACGACGCACCTGCCTTCGACCTCGCGTGTGTCTCCGCTTCGAACGACTTTGTCGCTCATTGTTATTTTGTACGGACAAAGTATGGAGCGCGAGAAAAGCGCTGTCAAGGCGCTGTTCGGAGAAACCGGATCAGGGTTTTGCCGAGGCAGTGGTGTGCGCCCTGCGCGCATCGATAGGTACGCGGCGCGGGCGCGGCCACGTGTCTCGAATCGCGCCGCCGACCTGAAGCTTTAGTCGATTCAAAGCTCGTCGATCGCAATCAGCCACATCCGAGGCGGCCATCAAATGAGGTCCGCGCGGCGTACTCAGGAGACCCTGCGGACTCGCGCGTTGTCGGCATATCAGCTGATCGGATGAGGCCACAGAGCCAGACCGATTTCATCATCGACACATGCAGGAGACGAGCATGCACGACATCGAAACGCGAACGATCCGCAAGACATTGCGCCGCTTCGCGCCCGTTCTGGCCGTAGGCTTCGTGGTCGCTTTTCTGGATCCCGTGAACGTCGGTTTCGCCGCACGCACGATGAACCGCGATGTCGGTCTGTGCGCATCGCTTTAGGGCTTGCCACGGGACTCATCGGCGATGCCGAATTCGCGAGAATGAGGCGGCACCCTCTCCTTATCAACACGGCGCGCGGTGGACTGGTGAACGAGGCGGCACTGGTTCGCACGCTGAAAGATGGCTCGATATCCGCGCGGGTTTCGATGTCGTCACTGAGGAGCCGCTGCTGGAAGCCAATCCTTTGAATGGAATCCTGAATCATCCCGCATTCATTCCCACACCTCACGGCGCATGGGCAACCGAAGAGGCAATTCAGGCGCTCGCGGATCAATTGATGGACAACATTGCTGCCTATGTCGCGGGACAACCGCGAAACGTCCTTAACGCACCGCGCAGCAATGGACTGGCTACCGAGTCCGGAAACGGTTTCTGAAGGTCTCCTGCGACGCTTCGCAGACCGCCTCGCGGCAGCCTGCGCACGGCTCGGGCCGATGTGGCTCGCTATTCCTTTATCGTAGTGGACTTGCGGTCTCCCGGTGCACTCAGAATTTGTGGCGAATCCCGGCGACGACCGCCGCCTGCGTTTTTGTCGATGACGGCGCCAATGTGAACAGCACCGCCCGCGCGAGATCGCCCGTGCCCTTGATGTAGTTCCCAAACACTGCGAGCTCGTATCGATGCCGCCGTATCGGCCGTTCGTGCACAAGTACGCTCCCGACACGAAGAGCGCCGGCGAGATCCTGTACATGACGGTCAGATCATAGTTGTCGAGATGCAGGCTCGTGGTGTCCAGATACGAGTAGCGCACGTCCGAGAGCGGACTCGTGTGGACGAACTGGAACGGCGCGCCCTGGTAGTCGTCGCTCACGGCGCCCGCCGTGTTCGCGAGACCGGGATGATCGACGTCGACATAGGCGATCGCGCGTTGCGCATGGCGGAGATGATTCGTCCATATGCTCGCGCCGAGGCCGTAAGCGGAGTCGTTGGCGTTCGCAAGCACGTCTTCGAGATGACGTTCGACGGCGCGCTCGACATGCGATTCGGTGGCCGCCGGCTCGAACTGCGTCACTTCGGGCCTGGCCATTCGTACGGCGACTCGGTGTGCTGGCTGCCCGACGAGAAAATACTGTTCTCGAGCGATCTCGTCGAGAATCGGTGCGGCGTCTACGCCGGAGACGGCTACCTGCAGCCTGGAGCCGGACGCTCGACAAGCTGCAGTCGCTGAACCCTGAGATTCTGGTGCCCGGCCGCGGCGCGGCACTGCGCGATCCGCTCGCATGTCGGACGGCGATCGACGATACGCGACGCTTCGTTCGCACCGTGATCGAGACAGTGCGACAGAGCATCGGGGACCACGCGTCGTTGAAGGAATGTTACGAGCGCACGCTGCACGCGATGGAGCCGGAGTTCGGCGACTGGCCCGTTTTCCGGCCCGTCTTGCCCTTCGACGTCGTGCGCGCGTACGAAGAACTGACGGGCGTCGAACATCCGACGCGCCCTTCCACCACACGCTCATAGCGGCCTAGTTCTCGGCGAGCAGACTTCTCCTCTCACTCTGCAGGATAGGAGGGAAAGGTGAAGATCGAACCGACGCCCATCGCCACGGCTTCGCTGCCGACCACCGATGCCGAGCGAGCGGCGCCGCCCGAGACGACGCGGCGCCCGAGGCAGGCCCCTTTCGCAGCACCTTTCCTACGAAGGGTTCTGATCGGCCCTATGAGACCGCCTCTATTCCGATGAGTGTGCTAATCGTGAGGGTACGGTGACGTTGCGAAACCGCAAGCGCTAAATCGTAGTCGCTCGCTTCTCCACTCATTTCTGCCCGCCGTTTTCGTCGTGGCCATCTGCGAGCGTTTGCTTCCTTCTTGTTACCCGCTCGCGGACGGGTCAGTAAGCGCAAGATGCGCGGATCATGCCGGACGTCGATCACCATCTCAATCTGAATATGGACGACGTCCGCATGCACGGGGTTGAAAATTTAGTTGTAGGCGAAAGGCATCACTGCGCTGGGCACTTTGAGCAATGTTGCAGATCCACCTTCAAGCCATTCGCTCCCGGCGGACTGCGTGTACGACGCGTCCTCTTTCCAATTCTCAGGCAAGACGCTCTCGCTCAATTCGACAATCGCTACCTGATCGCCGACCGCCACGCGCAGGAGACGCTACGTATCAGGCAGATCCGCCGTGAATCGGATTTCCTGATGAACGAGCGTCTCAAGCAGTGCACCGGCCGGATGCTCGACCAACGAAAAGTCGGAGGCTGGCAGTCCGGAGAGCGTACTGGAATCGCTGCAAACTCTTGCTAGATACTTGGAACGTGCGCTCGAGAAAGCAACGAGCGTCATTTTGATGCGCCACGCGCCAGGTGTCTGTACCGTGTATCTTGGCGACCCATCGGGTCCGCGAGAAGAGTTCCGGCAGGTCGACACGATTGCGAGCGCTTTTGCGGATGACGTGCTCGTTCTGACATCATCCGGAGGCAACTGTATCGTTTCGTTCGCAGCTTCACACAGACTGACGACGCGGCGGCCGTGGTCTTCTCTACTTAGCAGAGCTTGAGCGGAGTTCTTGTTGCGCGTCTTCGTGGCTTCGGTTCGACGCCGATGCGCCAATCACGCGCAAGAGTGAGCGACGTGACACGACGGGCGACATCCTCAAACGCAGGGTCGCCTTGCTTCACGCAAAGCCATTTCCCGAGAACCTGATGTGGCCGCAAGGCGGGCATTTCCTCGATAAGAGCCGTATGTCGTTGCCGTGATGTACATACCAGCAAACCATTCCACGGTTCATCCCGGTCAGCCACAACCAAGCATAGCAACCCGTCGACGTATGCCGCGTCGCAGCCGAACATTCGTTTTCGGACATACGTCTCGTCGCCCTCGAGAGGCTCGAGAATCCAGAGCAATGAGTTTCTTACCTTGGATGGCATGGGATATTCAGAGAAACGTTCTGGGTAGGTTCAAACTCAAAATCAGGCTGATATGCTGAAGCAACCTACCCTTCGTCGGCTGGTAAGCGCCGTTTCTTGTAGGTCACCGCGACGGGCGCAGGAGGCGCAGGAGTCGCAGAAGGCGGGCACGGAAATTCGTGAGGACCGGGCTCCTGCGTGGACGCGAAGAAAGCATCGTTGAGCGATTCCTCGAGCGGATGTTCGGAATCGCCACTGACGATTGAACGGGCTGCTTTGTCGTCACCCTCCCGATGGTTCTCTTGAATCGTGGCTTCGTTGTCCCCCTCTAGGGAAGCAACATTGACGGCTGTCGCCGGAGGTGTCTGAACCCCGTGGGGCGAGCCGGATAGAGCCCACTGAACCACGAGCTCTTGCGCTCGTGGATAGGAACATGCGATGACACCGCGAATGGTTTCCAACTGCAGTGCGTGCCGCGCCACCAGATTCTCTTCGTCAACGTGTTGGTCATCGCCAAGCATGAACGCCGCGATGCCAAGCGAATTTGCCTCGCCTGCTGCCAATCTCGCAGTGGTGGCGACCAAGTCACGCCACCGGTCGAATCCGCAACCTAGTGCTACAGCTTCGAGCGCCTGATTCAAGCGCAACGCGTTTTTGCCACCCGCCAGCTCCTGCAGAAGTTCTGCTTTTTCCTGCGCGGCTTCGGGCGAAATCAAGTAACGCGCCTTTTCCTTGTCTTCCATGACGATACAACCCTCCTAGCAACTTCATAGACACGGCGTGTTCGGCGCGCTCAGAACACAACCTTGGTCACATAAGCGCGCATGAGCACTGCAGAATCTTGCTCCTGTGCTCATAAGGCGACCACCCTAATCCCCCAGAGCCGATTTGACCTGCGATCCAGAACGCAAAAGCCAGTTTACCGGCCGGCGGCGCTGTCTGCATCCTCATGTTCCACGACGCACATTCCACGGTGTCATCGGCAACTGTAAATTGATACGCCGTCGTCACTGAGGAATTGATACACCTGGACGAAGGGATAATGGCGGCGTTGATCTCGTACGAGGGATACATGCAGATCGGGATATTGCACAAGTAGGGTAAGAGCCTGCGTGCCATTGCTTGTGAGGCCGGCGGCTCAGTCAACACGGTAAGGAAGTATCTGGCGGCTCAGGACGCGCCGATGTTTCGGGCCGCAGCGACTCCGCGTGAATCGATACTGAAACCGTTCGAGGCCTATCTACGGGCAAGGATCGAGGCGGCATCACCGGACTGGATTCTAGCGCCAGTTCTGTGGCGCGAGATTCAATCGAAGGGATTCGACGGCGGCGAGCGAATTGTGCGCAAGTTTGTTGGTACGCTGCGGCCTTTGCAGGCACCCGGTCCACTGGTGCGATTCGAGACTGCTGCGGGCGATTAGATGCAAGCCGACTGGGTCGAGTTCCGCAGATGCAAGGGAGCAAAATCTGTTCGCGTTTGTGGCCCCCTTGGCTATAGCCGCGCGACGTATGTTGAATTCGCTTCCAACATGCGGCTTGATACTTTGTTGAGGTGTCACGCAAACTGCTATAACTGGTGCGGAGGTGTTCGTCGGCCAGATTCAGGCAGCGAGACCGCCAGCCGTAAGCCAGTCCAGCCGGGACGACGGCTGATGAGCTGATGACGTTCCGCGCGCCGAAACGCAAAAACCCCACCTTTGTGGGGTGGGGTTTTTGTTTGCGGCATGAGGAGCCTGACGATTACCTACTTTCACACGGGAATCCGCACTATCATCGGCGTGGAGTCGTTTCACGGTC
>NZ_FCOA02000048.1 GCF_001544875.2 Caballeronia hypogeia | reverse complement strand
GCGGCAAGGTGAAGGTGCCGGAAGTGCCGGGTCTGGGCGTCGAGCTGGATATGGACGAAGTGGAGAAGGCGCACGCGTTGTATCAGCAGCACGGCCTGGGCGCGCGCGATGACGGCGTGGCGATGCAATACCTGATCCCAAACTGGAAGTTCGACAACAAGAAGCCTTGCCTCGTGCGTTGATCGCCATAGCCGCGCCGGAGCGCGGCTACTTCTCCAGCCGTTCGATCAACGCCATCGCGGCTGCGGGATTGCTCACCTTGTGGCCGCTGATGACATACAGAAACACATCGCGCGATGCGGCCTTCGCGGGCGCCTTGCCGAAAGTCTGCAAGTCGTCCGGCACACCGCCCGCGGCCCATGTCTTCGCGCGCTCGGTCCAGCGGTCGAGCGCTGATTTCGCATAGCCCTTAGCCTGTTTCTCAGTCGTGCCCATGATGCGCGCATAGACGAAAGGCGCGGTCACATCCGCGATCTGCGGATACTTCGAATCCCCCGCGACCACCACCGCGACGCGATATTTACGCGCCAGCGCGATGAACTTCGGATCGCAGAAGCTTTCGTGCCGGACTTCGACCGCATGCCGTATCGCGCGTCCTTCGGCTTTCGCGGGCAGGAGTTCCAGAAAGCGCTCGAAATCATCGGGATCGAACTTCTTGGTCGCCGCGAATTGCCAGTTGATCGGCCCGAGCTTGGGCCCGAGTTCGAGCACGCCGCTGCCGAAAAAGCGCTCGATGGTGTCGCCCGCTTCGGCGAGCACGCGGCGGTTGGTCGCGTAACGCGGCGCTTTCAGCGAGAACACGAAATCGTCGGGCGTTTCATCGCGCCACTTGATGAAGCTCGCCGGTTTTTGCGAGCCATAGAAGGTGCCGTTCACCTCGATGGAAGTCAGCGCGCGGCTCGCGAATTCGAGTTCGCGCTTTTGCGCGAGACCTTCGGGATAAAACGGACCGCGCCACGGCTCGAAGGTCCATCCGCCGATGC
Organism: Caballeronia hypogeia; assembly: GCF_001544875.2. Taxonomy (GTDB): domain Bacteria; phylum Pseudomonadota; class Gammaproteobacteria; order Burkholderiales; family Burkholderiaceae; genus Caballeronia; species Caballeronia hypogeia. The sequence continues at coordinate 36,258 of NZ_FCOA02000048.1, read as the reverse complement.
CGACGCGAATGCGCGCGCTTTTGCCTCTGGAAGTTCTGGAAGCGGCCATCGACGTCACTTGCGGCCGACGAGATAGCTCACGCCTTGCGGTCCGTATTGCTCCGAGTGTTCGATGTTCGTCGCGAGATGGAAGACATCGCCCGCGCGATAGGTGCTGGCGTCGACACCGACGCGGATCGTGACGTCGCCTTCGAGAATCAGCGCCTTCGCCTCGAACGGATGCGTGTGCGCGTCGAGCGAGCCGTTCGCCTCGCGCGTGACCGTTACGACTTCGTTGAAGCCTTCGCGGGAAAGCAGTGCGAGAAATTCGTCGCGGTGCATGATGGCGGTTCCTTCGATAAAGGGAAGGCGCGCCGTCCGCTGCAAGCGAAACGGCGCGCCGTGTCATGCACCTGATGCTAGCGCAGTTGCCTGAAATAGTTTGCCGCTCAGTTTCCAAAGAAGATGTTGCACTGAGGCCCGCGCACGCATGGCTTCGAGGCGGCGCTGTCCATCGTGCCGGACTGGCTGTGCATCATCGGCGTGCCGCCATACGAGTTGTCGCCCGACTGCATGGCGCTCTGCTGTGGCGCGCCAGGATCGGTCCAGGTGTCGGCGGTGGCCTGTCCGGGCACTTGCGCCGTGCGATAGTAAGTCTGCTGCGCCGAGGCGACGCCCGCGGCAACAAGTAAAGAGGCGGCGAGCGCCACCATGGCGATACGTGATTTCATGTCGACTCCTTGATCGGAAGGCGCGCTCGCGTGTACCCCGCGCAACGCTGTTCGCTGATTCGATCCGCTGTTTCGCACGGAGCGTGCCACGTGTTGCCTATGCCATGCGTGGCGCGCGCGGCGGACGGATATCGGTGCCGGTTCTCGGACGGGATTGCGTGTTCCACGACCGGAACGCCGAACTTGTAGGTATGCAACTCACTCGCCCGGCAACATCCGGGCGATGCAGACGGAGCGCCGGTGCGCTTGCCGGCGAAGGGGACCCGCGGGTCCGCAGAAGACGCATGCCGCGCTGCACACTTCGTTATAGGCCGCGGATGCCCGAATGGACAGGACAATTGAACGTGCGCGGCGCTCGCTGTTACGCGCGTGGCGCGCGGCTGGCGCGCACGCCATCGAGGCGCGGCGGCTCTAGAATGCGAGACTGCAACGCTCGCAAGCAGACAAACTCACGAACGCAAGGACATCTCGACATGACCGTCACCATCTACCACAACCCGAAATGCGGAACCTCGCGCAACACGCTGGCGCTGATCCGCAACGCGGGTATCGAGCCGACCGTGATCGAGTATCTGACGCATCCGCCGGGCCGCGAGACGCTCGTGGCGCTCATTGCGCGCGCGGGAATGCCGGTGCGTGAAGCGCTGCGCGAAAAAGGCACGCCCTACGCGGAGCTCGGACTCGACAATCCCGATCTCACCGACGATCAGCTCATCGACGCAATGCTCGCGCATCCGATCCTCATCAACCGGCCCTTCGTCGATACGCCGAAGGGCGCGCGCCTGTGCCGTCCGTCCGAACTCGTGCTCGATATCCTGCCCGAAGCGCAGAAAGGCCCGTTCACGAAGGAGGACGGCGAGGTCGTCATCGACGAGACCGGCAAGCGCGTGCGCTGACGATGCATTCAAACTGACCGTTACCTGACGTTACCTTTCTGGCAAACCCGTTGCACCTGTATCCGGCGTCGCTTCTTAGACTGCACTTACTCACTCAGCACTCGGTGCAAGGAGAAAAGTGACATGAAGAAGAAACTTCTCGGGACGGTGATCGGATTGGCGGGGATGGCCGCCCTGGCCATGTCGGCATCGGCGAATGCGCATGTTGATGTGGCGGTGGGCGTTGGCGTTCCGGTGGGCGTGCCGGTGTACGCGCAGCCCGCCGTGCCGGTCGGCTATTACGGTTATGGCGATGGCGGCGGCTACGGTTACGACCGCTGGCGCGAGCGCGAGTGGCGTCGCCACGAATGGCGCGAGCGCCGCTGGCATCACGAGATGCGCCGTGAGGAGCGCTGGCGCGAGCGTCGCGAGTGGTAAAACCTGAACACAACGCGCGGTTCGCATGAATCGCGCGCGCAGCGAACGAACGCGGCGGGCCGGAAGGTCTGCCGCGTTTTTGCTGGCGTCGCGTTTTTCAGTGCATGCGACCCCATGCCACATGGCTCGCATCTCAAGGCGCGGTCGTTCGTGCCGTAAACGCGAGGGTAATATCGGATACTCGTGCTTCCCTCGCCACGAATCCCACCCGGCGAACCAATCGCAGCGCCGCGCACCGCCGAACCGCGCCGCGCATCAGGCGCCTCCCTTCTTCCGGCACGAGCGAATCCCGTCCACTTTCAGCGATGTTCAGTCCAGTCAGCATCCTCGTTGTCACCGCGCTATCGAGCATTCTCTCGATACTGGTGCTGATTTCGCTGCTCTCGCACGAAATCGCCGGCGTGCGGCGCTGGCTCCTGGCGAACGTGATCGCCATCGCATCGCTGATGCTGTTCGCGATCCAGGGCGTCGCGCCGGCGTGGCTCGGCATCGTGGCCGCGAATCAGTTGCTGGCCGCCACGATCCTGCTCATCTACGAAGGCTGCAACGATTTCTTCGATGTGCGCATGGACGGCGCGCAGCGCTGGACCGGCTGGCTGATGTGGCTCGGCGTGATGGCGGGCATCGCGTATTTCACCTATGTCGAGCCCGATGCGCACGCGCGCGTCGTGATCGTGTCGGCGTTTCATGCGGCGTGCGATCTCGCCATCGCCGGACGCGTGCTGATCGCGCGCCCGAAGGAGCGGCCGCGCTACAACTATCTGTTCGTCGCGGGCGCGGCGGCGCTGGGCGCGCTCGGGCACACCATTCGCGGCGCGATTTACGTCGTGAAGCCGCCGGCGGAGGCCGCGCTGCTGCAACCAGGACCCATGCAGATCACGTTCCTTGCGCTCGGCATCCTCGTACTGCCTTCGCTGTGCATCGGGCTCGTGATGATGGCGCACGACCGTCTCGCGCAGCGGCTCGAACGCCTCGCGCGTTTCGACGATCTCACCGGCGCACTGTCGCGCAAGGCGCTGCTCGCAGCCGCGTCCGAGCGGCTCGCGCGCGCGCAGCAGGGCGAACGCGACGGCATGCGCGAATACGTCGCGGTCGTCGATGTCGATCATTTCAAGAGCGTGAACGATCGCTACGGCCACGCCGCCGGCGACGACGTGCTGCGTCATTTCGCGTCGATCGTGCGGGCGCGCATCCGTGAAGGCGATGCGTTCGGACGCATTGGTGGCGAGGAGTTTTGTCTTTTCTGCACGGCGGGGCAAGTCGGCGACGTCACTGCGCTGGTCGAGCGCCTGCGCCGGACCGTCGAGGCGACGCCGTGCGCCGTGCCGGGCGGCGTGCTGCATTACACGTTCAGCGCGGGCATTGCGGCATGGGACGGTCGCGAGCCGCTCGCCGCGTTGATGGCGCGCGCCGACGGCCTGCTCTACGCGGCGAAGATCGCGGGCCGCAATCGCGTGAAGGCGCCCACGGCCGAAGCGCTCGCCTAGTCGCCGGTCTCAGGCTTCTTCGACGTCCGCGTACTTCTGACGCTCGTCTTCGGGCTTGTTCATCCAGCGCCGCAACAGACGCTTCTCGACCACGCGCCCGACGACCAGGAGCGCGATCATCAAAAGCATGGCGATGAGGGCGACGCTCCAGACGCCCAGCCCGCAGACGATGCCGACCGCGGCCGTCACCCAGATGGACGCCGCCGTGGTCAGGCCGCGCACGCGGTTTTCGCGCGGATTCTGCAGGATCACGCCCGCGCCGAGAAAGCCGACGCCCGTCACGATGCCCTGGACCACGCGCGAGACGTCGGCGGCGTTGGCGAGCGTCATCGAGAAGCCTTGTGCGCACATCGTCGCGAGGCATGCACCGAGCGACACGAGCGCGAGCGTCTTCATGCCGGTCGGCTTGCCGTGCAGATCGCGGTCGATGCCGATGACGCAGCCGATCAGCATCGCGATCAGCATGCGGGTGACGGCGTCGGCGAGAACAGGATAGGGAAGCATCGCGCAGGAATATGGCTGTAAGCCGCGCCATCTTCGCACTAAACGGGCGGCTGCGGCAGACGCGCGCATTTTTGGCGGGCTAACGTTCGGTTCTCTGCAACTCAGGCGGTACAAAACGAGGAGACGAAGTGAGCCACATGCCCGAATTCACGATGATCGATGCCGCGCCGACGCCGGTCGGCCCGTTCTCGCACGCGGCCGAAGCCGACGGCTGGGTGTTCCTGACCGGCCAGATGCCGACCGACCCGGACGACGACGGCGCCCCGCTGCCCGAGGGCGTCGCCGCGCAGACGCGCCGCGTGATGGACAACCTGATTCTGGTTCTGAACGGCGTAGGCCTCACGCTCGACAACGTGGTCAGCGTGCGCATCTTCCTCACGGAATTCAAGCGCGACTACGACGCGATGAACGCCGTCTACCGCTCGTATTTCCTGCCGAAGCCGTTGCCGGCGCGCACTTGCATCGGCGTGACGGGGCTCGCGCGCGATGCGCTCGTGGAGATCGATTTCGTCGCGAAGCGTCCCTAAGCGCGCTTCGTCGAGTCCACCCAGCGGAAAGTGAGATTGATACGCTCACCGACCGCACCGGGTTCCTTCGGCACGCGATGTACCCATTCGCGCTGCGTGAGCCCGCGCATGACGAGCAGGCTGCCGTGCGTGAGCGCGAGCGCGTGGGTCGCGTGTGTGCGCGCATGGCGGAACTCGAACGTGCGCGCCGTGCCGAGGCTCACCGACCCGATGACCGGCTCCGGACCGAGCTCGCGTTCCTTGTCGGCGTGCCAGCCCATGCTGTCGAGACCGCTTCGATACCGGTTCAGCAGCACGCTGTTGAAGCGCGCGCCGCACGTTTGCTCGGCGCGCTCGCGCAGGCGCGCGACTGCGGGTGTCCACGGCTGCGGCACGTTGCGGATGCCCGAATACACGTACACCGCGTCGGGTTCGCCCTGCCACGCGGTCAGACGCGGCAGCGGCACGCGGCCGCCGGGCGTCGTCATTGTGTCCTGACGCCAGCTCACCTCCTGAATCAGCGCGCCCATCAGGTCGGACGCTTCGTCGGCGGTCAGCCAGTCCGGATGCCAGTCGATGTCGGGCTTGGGAATATCGTCGAAGAGATCGAACATGGCGAAGTGCGAGGCGTGAAGCATTCACGATAGCAGAGCAGCGGCGGGCGGGCTTGCTGGTCCATCCTCGTGCGCACGGACGTGCTGTGCTACATTCGGCCGACTATCTCAAAAAGTCGCGCGAGGGTCGGAACACCGGTCTCGCGCGGCGCCAATCCACGGGGAATCGCATGAACACCACCGCCGAAGCGGGCGGCGGCGCGGCAGCAGGGCGCCGCATCCTGCTCGTCGACGACAGCGTCGATGCGGCGCTCGCCCTGTCGATGCTGCTCGAAGCGTTCGGACATCGGGTGCGTACCGAGCACGACGGCACTCGCGCGCTCGCGTGCATCGATGAATTCAAACCGGACGTGGTCGTGCTCGACATCGGCCTGCCGGGCATGAGCGGCTTCGACGTCGCGCGAGAAATGAGAAAACGCGATGTGACGAAACACGCGCTCCTGCTCGCGCTGACCGGCTGGGGCAGCGACGCGGACCGGCAGGAAGCCCGCGACGCCGGCTTCGATCATCATCTGACCAAGCCCGTCACCATCGCCGATCTCGAAGCGCTGCTCAAATAAACGCCGCGCTCACTCCACGCGCAGCCGCGCCATGTACGGCAGATGATCGGACAGCCACGCGGTGTCCTGCGTAGGCACGAGCCATTCGACCGGTTTCAGGCCGCGAACGAACATCTTGTCGAGCGCGAGCGCCGGTGAAAACGCCGGGAACGTGCGGCCGGATTCGCCGAGCATCGTCGCGACCTCGTGCATGCCGAGTTCGGCGAACAGCGGCACGGAATCGTTGCGCCAGTCGTTGAAGTCGCCCGCCAGCATGAGCGGGCCGTCCGGCGCTTCCTTCGCGATCCAGTGCGCGATCCAGTTCATCTGGCGCAGCCGCGCCTGGCGCGTGAGCGCCAGATGCGCGCACAGCAGCGTGATCGCCTGTCCGGCAAAGGTCGCGCGCGCGACCAGCAATCCGCGCTTTTCGAAGCGATGCGCGGAGATGTCCCAGCGCCCGGAAAGATCGAGCGGATGCGGCGAAAGAATGGCGTTGCCGTGCCGCCATGACGGCTTGAACACGTTCGGCCCGAGTGCGATCTGCAACTCGAGCGCGGTGGCGATTTCGGTGGCCTGGCAATGCCAGACATCGTCGAGCGGCGCGTTCAGCGGCTTGCCGAAGCCGCTTGCGAGCACGGGCTGCGGCATGCGCCGCGCCATCGCTTCCTGGAGGAAATAGACGTCCGCGTTGGTGGTCTGGACCCAGCGCTGCATTGCGTTCCAGGCGCGCAAGCCGAGCGGCGAGCGGCCTTTGTGCAGGTTCCAGCTGACCGCGATGAAATCGGGCGTGCCCGGATGAGCGGACGGGCCTGGCGGAAGATGTTCGGGGTTTCGCATGCGTTGTATGTCTCGAGCGGCGGCGTCGTGCGGCTTTCACACGAGTCTAGGTCACCGCGGTTGTCATTGCGCCGCCGTGGATGAGCCCAGGCTCGCGCGCACCCGGTACGCGAGCGACGGATTGCTGTCGATGAGCTGCCACTGCCCCCATTCGCCGGGCTTCAGCACGAGCCCCGGATGCGAGCCGCTGACCTGGCGCGGCACCGGCGGCAGCTTGCAGCCGGACGGCGACACGCGCGTGCTGTCGTCCTGCAAGGTTTCCTGCGCGTCGATGGCGAGCGTGATGTCGTCGGCGCTCGCGTGCGTCGGCGAAATGGTGATCGTGCGTTGCAGGTCGATGTCGCCCGCGGGCTGATCCGCGCAGCCGACGCGATTCTGCACCTTGTTGTGATGCGTATCGGTGCGCGCCTGGCCGACGTTGGTCGTGCCGGAGAACGAGTCGATCTGCTGGCCGTCGCGCACGACCTGCAACTCCCAGTTCACCGGTTGCGGCGGCGGGACCTGCGCGTGGGCGCTCGTGTTGGCGAGACCGACGCTCATCGCGAGCGCGAGACTCAAAAAGACGGTTCGAATCGATTTATGCATTGAAGGCAACTCCTGCGCGCGAACCGTTCGGATGGCGACGCGCTCGACGAGCGGCCGCTTGATCGGCGTTCCTGGCGACTTCTCTGTGACACGGCAATGCGAGCCCGGTTCAGCGCGCCGATGAAACGCGTCCTTGCGGCCGACTGGACTCGTGCCGGTCTGGCAGCAGAAACAGCACGTTTCGAACCCGCTCGCCGGGCCGGTCCCGACGATGATACTAGCGCGCGTCATCTGTCGCTGATTGCAAGGAAACGGTCACCCCCGACGCTCGTCCCGATTAGCAGCACACGCGTCTGACTGCTCGCTTGCATGGGTTTTTTGCGTCGATACACTGGACTCACCGACCACAAGAAATGACGGGGTGTGACATGACGACGGCCGTGGTGAAACAGGAACTCGCGGTGGCATCGTTCAGCAAGGTCTACAGTCTCGACGACGTGGAAACTGCCCTCAACGATCTTTCCGAAGGCGCGAGCGAAGCCTTGCGCGCTACCTACGAAAAAATGCTCAAGGCGGGCAATCTGCGCTTCTGCGTGAAGCCGACGCGCATGCCGTCCATCGACGATCTCGTGGCCAGTCTGCCGAACTTCGAGGAGCCGCTCGACGACATCCGCAAGCAGATCGCGCTGTGTCTCGAAACCGACGACCGCCTCGAACTCATGCCGATGCTGCTGCTCGGCGAGCCTGGCATCGGCAAGACGCATTTCGCGAAGCAACTGGCGCGGCTGCTCGGCACGTCCTGCCATTACGTCGCGATGAGCTCGCTCACGGCGGGCTGGATCCTGTCGGGCGCGTCGTCGCAATGGCGCAACGCAAAGCCCGGCAAGGTCTTCGACGCGCTCGTGAACGGCAGCTACGCGAACCCCGTCATGACCGTCGATGAAATCGACAAGGCCACCGGCGACGCGCAGTACGACCCGCTCGGCGCGCTGTATGCGCTGCTGGAGCACGACACGGCGCAGACTTTCGTCGACGAATTCGCCGAAGTGCCGATCAACGCAGGCAATGTCGTTTGGATCGCCACGGCCAACGACGCCCGCGCGATTCCCGAGCCGCTGCTGAACCGCATGAACGTCTACGAGATTCCGCCGCCGGACCGCGTCGGCGCGCGGCGCATCGCGCAGTGCATCTATGGCGAAATCCGCAATGCCCACGCGTGGGGCGCGCGTTTTCCCGAAACGCTCGGCGACGCGCCGCTCGATGCGATCACGCAGGCCTCGCCGCGCGGCATGCGGCGCGCGATGCTCAACGCATTCGGCAATGCGCGCATCGACGGAAGGCATCAAGTCGAGGCGCGGGATATCCAGCTCGATCGGAATTCCCGCCGGAAATCCATGGGATTCTAAAAAACCATGATCGTGGAATTGCCAAAAAGGCCGCAAAAACCTGTCATTTTTGACATCTGGCGGCCAGATTCTTGCCTTTTTCTGAATTCAACCGGAAAACGATGTAATCCGTGTGTGTTTGTTGTGTATCGCGCAATAGTCCCGAACGTAAAATAGTTGGGATAAATCTGCGACGGAACGGACATGGATCGAATCGAGTGCGTGGTGGTGGGCGCGGGCGTCGTCGGGCTGGCCATCGCCCGGGCGCTGGCGATGCGCGGACGCGAAGTCATCGTGCTGGAGTCGGGCGAGGGCATCGGCATCGGCACGAGTTCGCGCAACAGCGAAGTGATCCACGCGGGCATCTACTACCCGCGCGGCTCGCTCAAGGCGGAACTGTGCGTGCGCGGCCGCGACATGCTCTACGAATTCTGCCGCGCGCACGGCGTGCCGCACCGGCAGTGCGGCAAGCTGCTGGTCGCCACGGCGCGCAACCAGATTCCGCAACTGGCGGCGCTGGAGCAAAAGGGCATCGAGAACCGCGTCAAGGAGCTGGTGCGCATCAGCGGCGCGCAGGCGGCGGAGATGGAGCCGCAACTGCAATGCGTCGAGGCGGTGTGGTCGCCGTTGACCGGCATCGTCGACAGTCATCAGTACATGCTCGCGCTGCAAGGCGAAGCCGAGCGCCACGGCGCGAGCGTCGTGTTCCATACGCCGGTCAAATCGATCGATGCGCGCGAGGGCTGCTTCATCGTCGAGACGGGCGGCGATGCGCCCGCGCGTTTCCGCGCGTCCTACCTGATCAACAGCGCCGGGCTGCACGCCAACGAGATCGCGCGCAGCATTCGCGGCCTCGACGATCGTCACGTGCCGCCGCTGTATTTCGCCAAGGGCAATTACTTCAGCGTGAGCGGACGCGCGCCGTTCGAGCGCCTGATTTATCCGATGCCGAACGAAGCGGGCCTGGGCGTCCATCTGACGATCGATCTGGGCGGGCAGGCGAAGTTCGGCCCGGACGTGGAATGGGTGCAGTCGCTCAACTACGACGTCGATCCGCGCCGCGCCGATTCCTTCTACGCCGCGATCCGCGCGTACTGGCCGGGTCTTCCCGACGACGCGTTGCAGCCGGCCTATGCGGGCATTCGTCCGAAGCTATCCGGACCCGGCCAGGCGGCGGCGGACTTCATGATTCAGGGCAAGTCGGCGCACGGCGTGCCGGGGCTCGTGAACCTGTTCGGCATCGAATCGCCGGGGCTGACGGCGTCGCTGGCGATCGCCGAGCGCGTCGCTGACATGGCGCGCTGACTTACAGACTGCTTTCCATCGTCTCTTATCTCTAACATTTGACGTCGTAGACTCGCTTCCGGATTGCTATGCTCGGGTGTCGCCGTCGCCAAGAACGGCGCGCGTCCCCCAATACAACATGGAGCGAGTCACCATGAAGACATCACGTCGCACGTTTCTGATCACCAGCGTGGGCGTCGCCTCGACGTTCGCGCTCGGCTCGAAGGCCGCCTTCGCCGCAGACGCGCCGAAAGTCACCGAATCCGATCCGACCGCGCAAGCGCTCGGCTACAAGGAAGACGCGAGCAAGGTCGACAAGGCCAAATTCGCGAAGTACGCCGCCGGGCAGGACTGCGGCAACTGCCAGTTCTATCAGGGCAAGCCGACCGACGCCTACGCGCCGTGTCCGATGTTCAGCAACAAGCAGGTCGCGTCGAAGGGCTGGTGCAGCGCGTATGTGAAGAAGGCATAACGCACGACCAACGTTTGCGCGACGAGCGCGCCCGGCTGCAAAGCCGGGCGCGTTTTTTTTTGTGTTCCCGATTCGCTTGATTGCGATAAAAACCGTCTTTACACTCGCCAAGGGCAAAAAGAGCCGCGCGTTCGAATCCGGTCGACAATTCGCCGACGGCGCGCGGAACATGAGACCAGCGAGGCGGCGCGCCGAAACGCGTTTGGCCCGAAGGACCCATCCAAGGGGATCGCATGCCAGGAAGAGCATTGAACGCGCGCGCCGTGACGGCCGCGGTCATCGGCAACGCGCTGGAGTGGTACGACTTCACCGTGTTCGGCTTCATGACGGTGGTCATCGCGCGACTGTTCTTTCCGAGCAGCAGCGACTACGCATCGATTCTTCTGACGACCGCGACCTTCGGCGTCGCCTTCGTGATGCGGCCGGTGGGCGGCATCGTGCTCGGTCTCTATGCGGATCGCGCCGGGCGCAAGGCGGCGCTGACTCTCGTCATCGGACTGATGACGCTCGGCATTCTCCTGCTTGCGATCGCCCCGCCATACTCGGCTATCGGCATCGGCGCGCCGCTCGTCATCGTGTTCGCGCGGCTGTTGCAGGGCTTCTCGGCGGGCGGCGAGTTCGGCAGCTCGACCGCGCTGCTGATCGAAGCGGCGCCGTTTTCCCGGCGCGGCTTTTACGGCAGTTTCCAGATGGCGAGTCAGGCCGCGGCGCTGCTGCTCGGCGCGATCGTCGGCGCGGCGATTTCCCGGGGACTCTCGCCCGAAGCGCTCGAATCCTGGGGCTGGCGCGTGCCGTTCATCTTCGGTCTGATCATCGGGCCGGTCGGCTTGTATATCCGCCGCAACATGGCCGACACCGAAGCGTTCCTGCACGCGAAAAAAACCGCGCGGCGCGCGACGCTCGGCGAAGTGTTCCGGACGCACAGCCGCGAAGTGCTGTGCGGACTCGGCTCGGTGATCGCGCTGACGGTGAGCGTGTATGTGCTGATTGCCTATCTGCCGACGTTTGCCGTCAAGCAACTGAAGCTGCCGTTCGGACAATCCTTCACGGCGCTGATCGTCGGCAATTTGCTGCTGACGGTGCTCTCGCCGGTGGCGGGCGCGTGGTCGGATCGCATCGGGCGCAAGGGGCTGTCGCTCTGGTCGCTGGGGATCACACTGGTCATCATCTACCCGCTGTTCGCGTGGCTCGCGGCGGAGCCGAGCGTGATGCGGCTCGTCATCGTGCAGGCCCTGCTTTCCATTGCGCTGTCGGGCTACTATGGGCCGTTCGGCGCGCTGATCGCCGAGCTGTTTCCCGCGCACGTGCGCTCGACGGGCCTCTCGCTCGCGTACAACATCGCGGTGATGATCTTCGGCGGCTTCGGGCAGTTCATCGTGACGTGGCTGATCCGCGTCACGGAATCGCAGCTCGCGCCGACTTTCTATGTAATGGGCGGGCTCGTGCTCTCGTTGATCGCGGTGGCGTGCATTCCCGCGACGCGTCATGCGGATGTCGACGAAGCGCGCGATTTCAGTCGTTGATTTTTTCCTCGCTGGGCAGCATCGAAATGAAAGTGATCGAAAGCGGCAAGTTCACGGCGGAGCGTGCATGGGGCGCGCTCGATATCTGCGTGATGAACGGCACGTCGTGCCGTCTGCACTGGACCGACAAGCCGTACAAATGGCATGTGAACGACGGCGAGGAAGTGTTCGCGGTGATGCAGGGCGAAGTGCGCATGCATGTTCGCGATGCGCAAGGCGAACGCACGGTGATGCTGCGCGCCGGCGACATCTTTCACGCGCAGGCAGGCGATGAGCATTTCGCCGAACCGGTCGGCGAAGCGCGGATTCTGGTGATCGAGAAGGAAGGGAGCGTTTGAGGCTTTGGCCGTTCGGACAGATGGTGCGGGAGCGGGACTGTCCGTGAATCTGCCGTTCGACGTTCCGTATCGCAGGAAGGCGGGTGAAAAATGGTTAGGATTGTTGAGTTAATCGAGCGTGGTTATGACGAGGCGGGGGAGGCGGGAACGTTGAGCGAGTCGGGGGCGATGCAGTTGCTGGACTCCGATCAGCTCGTCCTCGTTTCGAAGCAATCGTGGGAACGGACGGAGGCGCGTCTCGAGGAGCTCGAGCGAGAACTGGATGAGCGCAAGCTGGAGGAATCGCTTGCGTGGTTCAGGGAGCAGGGTTACACGGAAGACAAGCTCCATTCCCCCAAAGATCTCGCGGACCGCGCGGAAGGTGGCGCGGGCTCTGCGCGGGTCGAGAACAGGCCGCGCCGATCCACGTTTTTTCGAAGCGTTGGGCGGTCTTTTCACGAGACGAACGAAGCAGGTCGGCTGATGGCGCGCGGCATGATGTTTTCGATCCCGAGTTGGAACGAATACCACTCCTGGCGCGGTTCGGACTCGAAGGGCTTTGAGAAGCTGCCGCGCCTCATCGTGGAAGGCTGCCGAAATCCGTTCACGGGCACCGGCAAGCCAGAGCCGCTCAGAGGCGAGAAGATGTGGTCGCGTCGGGTCGACGAGAAGAACTGATTCGTCAACGAGGTCTCGGAGTCGAAGCTGCTCGTCGTTAGCTGCCGCGGCCACTACGGCGACAAATAGCGCCTCTCGAGCGACACGCTGGCAGCCAACAACCGCCTTACCGCTCCAGTCCCGCCTTCACCAGCAACTCGGCCAGCACTTCCGTCATCCCGCCTTCGTGCGCCTCTGCGCGCTCCTTCAGCTGCTTCACGAGCTTGTCATCCAGCTTGCATGCGAACGGCACGAGTCCCTTCGCCTGATCGAGCTTGCGCTGCTCGCGGCGGTCGGTTTTCTGCGCGCCCGCCCCGCCTGCGCGTGCACGTCCGCCTTGCTTCAGGTCGTTGGCGAGTTTGAAGGCCTTGTTCTGTTCCAGTTCGAATTTGTTCACGCGATGCTCCGGGGCGACGATTACGACGATTGATTGCAGGGCCCGTATTGTACGGAATCGAAAGCGCGTTCTAGTGGCCCGCCTGGCTCGCGTCAGCCAGCGCGTCGATGCGCGCGCGCATCCGCCGCCAGTGGGAGCCCTCCCAGAACACGCGATGACACACGTCGCACGTGACGAAGCGCGAGTGCCGCTCGCGCACGCCCTCGGGCACGCGGCCATCGATGTCGCCAGGACCTGCCGGACGCAAGGGAGCGTTGCACATCAGGCAAAGGCGAAATGGCCGCACATATGGGGTGAGATCGAGCCGCTCCGAGACTTCGCGCCACTGGTCGTCCGGCTGCAGCGCGCGCACATAGCAGCCGCGCAGCACCGTGCGGCGCTTGAGCAACTCCCGATCGCGCGTGAGCACGATGCGCGCCTCGTCCAGCGCGAGTTGCTCGATTTCATCGTCGGGGAAGTTGTTGTCGTAACGCGTGTCGAAGCCTGCGAGCCTCAGCAGTTGCGCCAGTCCGCCGAGATGCGCATCCGCAATGAAACACAGGTCGGTGGCGCGCAGCGGCGGACGCAGCAGCAGCGCGCCGTCGGTCATGCCGGCCGGCGCGTGACGCGCGGGATAGATCTCGATCAGATCGTCCGCCTCGATCTGCGCGTCGAAGCCGACCGCGCGGCCGTTCTTCACGATCAGATCGACTTCCGTGTGCGGCACGCCGAGTGCCTCGATCATGTGTTTCGTCGACGAAGTCTTCGCGCACGCGCAGGCGAACGTATGCCCGCGCAGGGGCCGAGCGAGGAAATCGTTCAGTTCGCGATGGAAGTGAAAGCGCGCCTTGACCATGCAGGCAGTATCGCATTGCGCGCCTCTGCGCGCTTCGCGTCGATGTGCTCTACTGGCGCTCGGGCTGCGGCGCCCGGCGGCGCGCGGCGGGCAAACACGGCAGAGGAGTGCACGAGCATGGACATCGGATTTATCGGACTGGGGGAAATGGGCGGCGCGATGGCGAGCCGCGCGCTCAAGGCGGGCCACACGGTGCGGGTCTGGAATCGCTCGCGCGACAGGACGCGCACGCTGGCGGATCAGGGCGCGTCGGTAGTCGATACGCCCGAGCAGGCCTTCGCCGGCGACGCCGCGTTCTCCATGCTCGCGGATGACGGCGCGCTGCGCTCCGTGCTCGTCGATGGCGGCCTGCTCAAGCACGCGCCGAAGAACCTGGTGCACGTGAACATGGCGACGATCTCGGCGGCGCTGGCCGTCGAACTGGCCGAACTGCATGGGCAACATGGCGTCGCGTACGTGGCCGCGCCCGTCCTCGGGCGGCCGGACGTCGCGGCCGCCGGCAAGCTCAATATCCTCGCGGCGGGCGCGCCGGACGCGATCGACCGCGTGCAACCGGTGCTCGATGCGCTGGGCCAGAAAACCTGGCGCGTCGGCAGCGAGCCGCAGCATGCGAACGTGCTCAAGCTCGCGGCGAATTTCATGCTGGCCTCGGCGATCGAAAGTTTTGGCGAAGCCGCGGCGCTCGTGAGCGGTCACGGCGTCGAATCGCAGACCTTGCTCGACGTGATCACGAATTCGCTGTTCCCGGGGCCCGTGTATCAGGGCTACGGCAAGATGATCGCCGAGCGCCGCTACGAGCCGGCGCTCTTCAAGGCGCGCCTTGGTCTGAAAGACGTGCGTCTCGCGATCGCCGCAGGCGAAGCAGTGAACGTGCCGCTGCCGGTGGCGAGCGTCGTGCGCGACAATCTCGTCGACGCGCTCGCCCACGGGGACGGCGACAAGGATTTCGCCGTGCTGGGTCAGGTGGCGGCGCGCCGCGCGGGGCGCTGATTGCATGCGAACGTTGAGGCGGGCACGGCGATTACGCCCGCAACGGCGCGGGCAGACGGCATAATGCGAATCCCTTTCCTCTTCGCCGCGCCGCAATGAATCTGCATGTCTGGTGGCTGTTCGTCGCCACTGTTTTCGTCGTTTCCGCGATCCCCGGTCCCAACATGCTGCTCGTCATGACGCACGGCGCGCGCCACGGCCTCAAACGCTCGACCGCGACCATGGCCGGCTGCCTCACGGCGCTCGTCGTCATGTTGTCGGTATCGGCGGCGGGGCTGGGCGTGTTTCTCGAAGCGTGGCCGCGTCTGTTCGACGCGCTGCGTGTGACGGGCGCGGCCTATCTCGTCTGGCTCGGCGTGAAAAGCTGGCGCGCAAAAGCAAGCCCGGTCGAAGTCCGCGATGAAACCGGCGCGGCGCATTCGTTCAGTCGCATCGCGCTGTTTCGCAACGGCTTTCTCGTCGCGAGCAGCAATCCGAAGGCGATCCTCTTCGCCGCCGCGCTGTTGCCTCAGTTCATCGACGCAAGCCGCCCCGTGCTGCCGCAGTTCGCGGTGCTCGTCTCCACTTTCGCGGTCATCGAAGTGAGCTGGTACGCGGTCTATGCGGGCCTGGGCGCGCGTATCGGCGACAAACTCAAAAGCGCGAACGTCGCAAAGGCGTTCAACCGGCTGACCGGTGGCGTGTTCGTCGGATTCGGCGCGATGATGGCGCTCGTGCGGCACTGAGGACGCCCATTCTTCTGCGTGAACGGGTGCATGACTTGCTCCCGCATTCAATGCTTCATTCGCTTTCGAACATACATCCGCAACCGGTGGGCGGATAGTAGCGCTCGTTCCCGGTTCGCGGCGACACAGAAGAACAGCTAAAAGGAGGCGCTTCATGTTGACGACTGGCCGACGCGCCGTTCTGGCCGTGCTCTTGCCGTTGTTCGGCGTCCTTGCGACGTCGCCCGCCCGCGCCGACGACACCCCGAGTCCCTGCAACGCGCTCAAGCGCATCATCGTCGCGGCGCCGGACTTCTCGTCGCTCTCCGAATCGGATGGCCGCCCGGTCGCGCTGCCTTACGGTGACGACGCGAAATGCGCCGCATCGAAAACCAGCTATCAATGCACCTGGACGCCGCACGGCGGCTCGAGCGCCGACGCGCTGCAGAGCGTCGCCGCCGATATCGCCGCCTGCCTTCCGGGTGCGACGCACGACCAGAACTCGCCCGCGCGCCAGCATTTCTACCTCGGCCAGCGCGGCGCCCGCACAGAGATTTCAGCGTCGCAGGCGGGTTCGAACAAGCTGAAGCTCGAAATCTACAGCTCCCACTGAGGCCATCGTGAGCAAGCGCATCCTCATAGCCGATGACGACGACGATGCGCTCGCGGGCCTCGCGAATCTCCTCACCGGCATGGATCACGAAGTGGCGCTGGCCGCCAACGGCGCGCAAGCGGTCGAAGTGGCGGCCCAGTTCGAACCGGACGTCGTGATTCTCGACCTCGGCATGCCGCTCGTTGACGGTCTCGCCGCGGCGCGCGCGCTGCGCCGTTTGCCGAACGGCCACGCGATGATGCTCGTCGCGCTCACCGGCTGGGGCCAGCCGCAGCACCGCGAAATGACGCAGAAAGCGGGTTTCGACGTCCACCTGGTCAAGCCAATCTCGGCGGATCAGCTGTACTTCATCCTGTCGATGATGCAGCCCTGAATTTTCTTCGAACAACCGTGCGTCAACCTGCCGCAACAGGCAATGTTGCGACGCACCAAAATTATTGATATATTTACTCCTGTCTCCTCCATGTCTCCACTGATATGGATTCAGCCCGCCAGCTTTGGCGGGCTTTTTTCGTCTGTACGATCCGATGTTGCGCTGCACTGGCCCATGCAAAAAAGGCCGGCCCGCAGTGAAGCAGACCGGCCCTTCCTCGATGCTTTCTTTGGACGAAAGCGCTTAGCGCGCCAGACCTGCCGCCTCATCCACGCCGATGGCCAGATTCATACACTGGATCGCCGCACCTGACGCGCCCTTGCCGAGATTGTCCAGACGCGCGACCGTCACGAAACGCTCGTCGTTGCCGAACACGAAAATATCGACACGATTGGTCTCGTTGCACGCCTGCACGTCGAAGAAACCGGCGTCGAGGTTGCTTTCGGCGTCGAACGGCATCACGCGCACGAACGGCTCGTTGTTGTAGTACTCGGCGAGCATGTCGCGCACGTCCTGTGGCTTCGCCGGGCGCTTGAGCTGGTCCGGTGAAAAGTACGTCGTGACGGCGAGACCCTTCAGGAACGGGCCGACGATCGGCGTGAAGATCGGCGCACGCGAGAGTCCCGTACGCACCGACATTTCCGGCAGATGCTTGTGTGTGAGCCCGAGCGCGTAAGGGCGCGGGCTCATGAGCATTTCGTTGCCGCCTGCTTCGTACTCGGTGATCATTTTCTTGCCGCCGCCGCTGTAGCCGGTGATCGAGTACGCGTGGGCGTGAAAATCGGCGGGAACCAGTCCGCCCGCGACGAGCGGCTGCACCGACAGCACGAACGCCGATGCGTGGCAGCCCGGCACGGCAATTCGCTTCGCGGTGCGCAGACGCTCGCGCTGCGCGCGCGAAAGCTCCGGCAGGCCGTAGGCCCAGTCGTCCTGTGTGCGAAACGCCGTGCTGGCGTCGATCATCACGGTGCGCGCGTTGTCGGGCGCGACGAGCGAAACCGACTCGCGCGACGCGACATCCGGCAGGCACAGGAACGTCACGTCCGACGCGTTGATGAGCCGGCGGCGCTCCTCGACGTCCTTGCGCTTCGCTTCCTCGATGCGCAACACCTCGATGTCACGGCGCTGCGACAGATATTCGAAAATCTTCAGGCCGGTGGTGCCTTCCTGTCCGTCGACAAATACTTTCGTGGTCATCTCGATCTCGCTGGTTCGTGCGGGCGCTCGCCGCAAAACCGACATTTTAAGGCGATTCGGCGGCGGGTTGATGTCCGTCGTTTTCCGGGCGCGCCCGGGCGCCGATCCAGCGCGCCGTCGTTTCGGCGATGCGCGCGCCGAAAATCTTCGCGGTCTCGATATCGCCGGGCGGCGGCGCTTCTTCGGGCGACGCATCGGCGGGCGATTGCGTCAGCAGCCCCGTGAAGCCGCCGACGAAGTTCAGATCGTTGCGCGTGGCCGCCTTCGTGTTCGACGGCATCATGCCGGTGCCGACCCAGATCATGCCGTGCTGCATCGCGAGCGTGACGAAATACGAGATCGTGAGGAACTTGTCGCCGTTCATATGGGCGGAATTGGTGAAACCGGCCGCGATCTTGTCCTTCCATTTCTGCGCGAACCACGGCTTCGAACTCGCGTCGGCGAATTTCTTGAAGTCGGCGGACGGTCCGCCCATGTAGGTCGGCGCACCGAAGACGATGGCGTCGGCGGCGTCCAGCTCGGCCCAGCCGGCGTCGTCCATGTCGCCGACGGGCATGAGCCGCACGTTCGCTCCCGCGTCGGTCGCGCCGGCGAGCACGGCTTCGGCGACCTTCTTCGTGTGGCCGTAGCCGCTGTGAAAAACGATGATGATGTTCGGCATGGTGTCCCCGAGTCGGTCCCAGCGCCGCGGCACGCACTGCACGCGTGCCTTGCGGACGGATCGGGCCAGTCTAGCAAAGACATTTTTTCACCGACCGGCGCGAACGCACGCTTCCCGGCGAGAAAAGCTAGCGGCCATATGTGAAGGTCAGTTGCGCGCTTTCGATCGTCATCGTGCGGATTTCGTGCTCGAACATCAGCGCGGGCGTGCCCTGGCGCAGCCGCAGATCGGCGCTGTTGAGCGCGTAGACCGTCACGATGTAGCGGTGCGGCTTGCCGGGCGGCGGGCACGGGCCGCCGTAGCCGTCGGTGTCCCAGTCGTTGCGCGCTTCGACGGCGCCCATCTTGCGGAGGACGCCCGAGGCGCTCGCGTTGTTCGGAAGGCGGTCGGTGCCGGCCGGAATGCCCGCCACGGCCCAGTGCCACCAGCCACGGCCGGGCGCGTCGGGGTCGAAAATTGTCACGGCGAAGCTGCGCGTGCCGACGGGCGCGCCGCGCCAGTAGATCTGCGGCGAGCGGTTGCCGCCTTTGCATTCGGACTGATCGAACAGTAAGTCGCGCCCGACCGGCTTGCCGGGCGCCAGGTCGACGCTCGTCACGGCGAACGCGGGGTCGGCCGCGGCCTCGCGCGTTGTCGAGAAAGCTGCCGCCGCGAGGACGACCGAGAGTGCTGCTACGACATGGCCACTCGAACTCACGCGTCGACCGGTGAGGCGCATGGGCTGAACTCCTGTCAGTATCGTCGCGCGTTATAGCAGCGTTTCGCCGGCTGCAACGATGTTTTTTGTCTCAGTGATGCGCTTCGTGCCAAGTTGCAGTTTAACATTGCAACAAAGCATTAAAGCTTGGATTCCTTGAGACTTAACCGATGGCGCAGTTTGTGTTCACCGGTTTTGTCGCAGTGCGCAGCGCCCTTGACGGCGACCGCTTCTGATTCTATTGAAAGGTAGAAATGTGTATTCGACGTAGATTCGCGGCATCTGAATCGACCGACCGACAGGAGAAGTAAATGAGCCAGCGAATAAAAGTCATAATCGCGGACGATCATCCCGTGATTCTGTTCGGCGCTACGCAGGCGCTCAACAAGTTTCCCGAAGTGGAGGTCGTTGGTCAGGCGCGTCAATCGACAGAGTTGATCCAGCTCCTTCAGAAATCGCCGTGCGATGTCCTCGTCACGGATCTCGCCATGCCCGGCGGCTCGTATGGCGACGGCATGCCGCTGCTCGGATATATCGGCCGGCAATTCCCGCGAGTCAAGCTGGTCGTGCTGACCATGCTCGAAAATCCGGCGTTGCTCAAACGTTTGCGGGAAGTGGGCGTCATGTCGATCATCAACAAGGCCGACGACATGAATCACATCGGCTGGGCCATCCAGCATGTCATGCGCGGTCAGGAGTATCTCGGGCCTTCCGTGAAGACGGCGCTCGACAGCATGGGGCTCGGTGCGAATGGCCAGCAGCGCAGCGTGATTCTTTCCAAACGCGAGCTGGAAGTGGTCCGACTGTTCGTTTCGGGCATGACGATCACCGAAATTGCCGGACAATTGCGTCGCAGTATCAAAACGATCAGCACGCAAAAGAACACCGCGATGCGAAAACTCGGCATCGAACGAGATTCCGAGCTGTTTCAATACGCGCAAAGTAACGGGCTAATGAATCTCTCAGCCTATTCGGGCGACGGCTCACTCGACGATTCTCCAGTTCCGAATCCGAATTCGCTGTGACCTTTTTTGTCACTTTAAAATAAAAAAGCCGCTTGATTCAGCGGCTTTTTTTAATCTTGCAGAAATGCCAATGATTATTGCGGTGCGGCAGTAGCACCGCCGTGCGCGGCCGACCATTCAGCGGGTGCGTGCAGGAATTTCTCGACTTCATCGAGCGTTTTCGTCTCGAAGTAGCCCTGTTCCTTCGCGACGCGCAGCACGTCCCACCACGTGGCGAGCGCGTGCAAGTCGACGTCGATGTCCTTCAACACCGACACGCTCTCCTTGAAGATGTTGTAGTGGAACAGCACGAAGCAGTGGTTCACCGTCGCGCCCGCGGTGCGCAGCGCGTTGATGAAGTTGATCTTGCTGCGGCTGTCGGTCGTCAGGTCTTCGACGAGCAGCACGCGCTGGCCCTCGGTCAGGAGGCCTTCGATCTGCGCGTTGCGGCCGAAACCCTTCGGCTTCTTTCGCACGTATTGCATCGGCACCATCAGGCGGTCGGCGATCCATGCCGCGAACGGAATGCCTGCCGTCTCGCCGCCGGCGACCGCGTCGATCTGCTCATAGCCGACGTCGCGAAGAATGGTTGCTTCGGCCATTTCCATCAGGCCGCGGCGCACGCGCGGGTAGGAAATCAGCTTGCGGCAGTCGATATACACCGGGCTCGCCCAGCCGGACGTGAAGATGTACGGTTTTTCCGCGTTGAAGTGCACCGCCTGGACTTCGAGGAGCATCTTGGCGGTGGTGTCGGAGATCGTCTGGCGATCGAAGCCTGTCATGGGCGAATCCTTGGACTTGAGATGGCGCTTGGAGAAGCGGGGACGGCCGCGAGGGGCCAGGCGCATGATGGGACGCGGAAAGGGCGGTCGTACGGACCTTCTTTCGCGTTTCCTGCGCGCGTGTCGACGGGACTTGGCGCTTCAGCGCTTAGTGCCGTCCCATGCACAGCGAGCCCGCTATTTTACCCGAGGCGACGTGCCCGGTCGATGCGCGCGGGATTGTTTTGAATGTGTGAAGACGCGTAAACTCGCGCCGCTGTCGCATTTTTCACCATTTACCGATGACACCCGCTTCCCGCTCCACCCCCACCGACGATTCCACCACCGTTTCCCGTCACGCGCTGCACGCGCTTGTCGCGTCCGCGCTCGGCTATGCGATGGACGGCTTCGACCTGCTGATCCTCGGCTTCATGCTGCCCGCGATCGCCGCCGACCTGCACCTCACGCCGGCGCAATCCGGCGCGCTCGTCACCTGGACGCTCGCGGGCGCGGTCGCGGGTGGCGTCGTGTTCGGCATGCTGTCCGACTACTTCGGCCGGGTGCGCGTGCTGACCTGGACCATCCTTCTGTTCGCCGTCTTCACCGGCCTGTGCGCGTTTTCGCGCGGCTACGGCGATCTGCTGATCTACCGCACGATCGCCGGGATCGGGCTCGGCGGCGAATTCGGCATCGGCATGGCGCTGGTCGCGGAGGCCTGGCCCGCGCGGCTGCGCGCGCGGGTTTCGTCGTATGTCGGGATTGGCTGGCAGGCGGGCGTGCTCGCCGCTGCGCTTATTACGCCGTTGCTGCTGCCGGTGATCGGCTGGCGCGGCATGTTCGCGGTCGGACTGCTCCCGGCGGTCGTATCGTTTTTCGTGCGGCGGCATGTCGAGGAACCGGTGCTGTTCACCGAACGCCGCGCGGCCGTGGCGAACACCGAACCGGCCACCCGCAAGCTGCCGCTCAAACGTCTCTTCGACGACGCCCGCACCGCGCGCGCAAGCCTGGGCGTGATCATCCTGTGCTCCGTGCAGAACTTCGGCTACTACGGGCTGATGATCTGGCTGCCCAGCTATCTGTCGAAAACGTTCGGCTATTCGCTTACGAAATCCGGGCTCTGGACCGCGGCGACCGTGCTCGGCATGGCCGCAGGCATCTGGCTGTTCGGCGTCGCGGCGGATCGCTTCGGGCGCAAGCCGACGTTTCTCGTCTACCAGTTCGGCGCCGTCGCGATGGTTTTCGTCTACTCGAACCTGAGCTCGCCGGCCGCGCTGCTAATCGGCGGCGCGGTGATGGGCGTGTTCGTCAACGGCATGCTCGGCGGCTACGGCGCGCTCATCTCCGAGATCTATCCGACCGAAGCGCGCGCCACCGCGCAGAACGTGCTCTTCAATATAGGGCGCGCGGTCGGCGGGCTGGGACCGGTGGCGGTAGGCGCGCTCGCGGCGCGCTATTCCTTCGCCCTCGCGCTTGCATTCCTTGCGTCGATCTATCTGCTCGACGTCATCGCGACGCTCTTCCTGATTCCCGAAAAACGCGGCGCCGAACTCGAGTGAGATCGCACAGGTTCATCGGATGAATGCCGTCCGGATGCACTGAAACGTTGCATCGCGTCATCTCGGGCGCGCGGTGTACACTGATTGTCCCAAAAAAGAACAATGCTCCGTCCGCTCGCTCCATCCTTGGCGAGCGGCACGCTGCGTCTATCCGGCGCGTCGAGTAGAACTTGGTCCATCGATTCACATTCCCGCATTCATTGCAGCACGGTCGACGGTAGTGTGAACCCTGTTCAAATAATTCCCAAACGTCTAAACGTCTCAGGTCAATCATGGACGAACAACTGAAGCAAAGCGCCCTCGCGTATCACCAGAATCCCCGTCCCGGCAAGATTTCCGTCACGCCGACCAAACCGCTCTCCAACCAGCTCGATCTCTCGCTCGCGTATTCGCCGGGCGTCGCCGCCGCGTGCATGGCGATTTACGACGAACCGCTCGACGCGCAGAAGTACACCTCGCGCGCGAATCTCGTCGGCGTCGTGACGAACGGCACGGCCGTGCTGGGTCTCGGCAACATCGGCCCGCTCGCCGCGAAGCCGGTCATGGAGGGCAAGGGCTGTCTGTTCAAGAAGTTCGCGGGCATCGACGTGTTCGATATCGAACTGGCCGAAACCGATCCGGACAAGCTCGTCGAAGCGATCGCGATGCTCGAACCGACGCTCGGCGGCATCAATCTCGAAGACATCAAGGCGCCGGAATGCTTCTATATCGAAAAGAAGCTGCGCGAGCGCATGAAGATTCCCGTTTTCCATGACGATCAGCACGGAACGGCGATCATCGCGTCGGCGGCGATTCTCAATGGCCTGAAAGTCGTCGGCAAGAAGCTGGACGAAGTGAAACTCGTCTGCTCCGGCGCGGGCGCGGCCGCGATCGCGTGTCTGGACTTGCTCGTCCATCTGGGCTTGAAGAAGTCGAACACGCTCGTGATCGATTCGAAGGGCGTGATCTACGAAGGCC
Source organism: Caballeronia hypogeia (assembly GCF_001544875.2). Classification (GTDB taxonomy): domain Bacteria; phylum Pseudomonadota; class Gammaproteobacteria; order Burkholderiales; family Burkholderiaceae; genus Caballeronia; species Caballeronia hypogeia. Next base: position 12,840 of record NZ_FCOA02000048.1, on the reverse strand, counting down.
GCGGCAATCTCGATGCCTCGAAGGAACGCTATCAGGCGAGCACCGATGCCCGCACGCTCGCCGATGCCATGCACGGCTGCGACGTGTTCCTCGGCTGTTCGAGCGCGGGCGTGCTCAAGGCCGAAATGGTCCAGACGATGGCCGACAAGCCGCTGATTCTCGCGCTCGCGAATCCGGAGCCGGAGATCCGTCCGGAAGAGGCGAAGCGCGTGCGCCCGGACTGTATCGTCGCGACGGGCCGTTCGGACTATCCGAATCAGGTGAACAACGTGCTGTGCTTCCCGTTCATCTTCCGCGGCGCGCTGGACGTGGGCGCGACGACCATCACGGAAGAAATGAAGCTCGCGTGCGTGCGCGCGATCGCGGAACTCGCGGAAGAAACCGATCAGGGCGATGAAGTCGCGAAGGCCTATGAAGGCCATTCGCTTGAATTCGGTCCGGAATATCTGATTCCGAAGCCTTTCGATCCGCGTCTGATCATCAAGATCGCGCCGGCTGTCGCGCAGGCCGCGATGGATTCGGGCGTGGCGACGCGTCCGATCAAGGACATGGATGCGTATCGCGAGACGCTGGGCGCGACCGTGTATCGCACCGGCATGGTGATGCGCCCGGTGTTCGCGACGGCCAAGTCGGCGCCGGCGCGCATCGCGTTCGCGGAAGGCGAGGACGAGCGCGTGCTGCGCGCCGCGCAATTCGTGCTGCTGGAGAAGATCGCGAAGCCGATCATCATCGGCCGTCCGGCGGTGGTCGAGATGCGTCTGCAGAAGATGGGCTCGAAGCTCAAGCCGGGCGTCGATTTCGAGATCGTGAATCCGGAAGACGATCCGCGCTACCAGAAGAGCTGGCAGGCGTATCACGAGATCGCCGCGCGTCAGGGCGTGACGCCGGAAGGCGCGAAGGCCGCGTTGCGCAAGTTCAACACGCTGATCGGCGCGATTCTGGTCCACACGGGCGACGCCGACGGCATGATCTGCGGTCTCATCGACACGTATCAGGATCACCTGAAGTTCATCGAGCAGGTGCTCGGCAAGGCGCCGGGCGTTAAGAACTTCGCGGCGATGAATCTGCTGATGCTGCAGGGACGCAATCTGTTCATCAGCGATACCTACGTGAACGAGACGCCGACGCCCGAGCAGCTCGCCGACATGACGATTCTCGCGGCGCGTGAGATCGAGCGCTTCGGGGTTCAGCCGAAGGTGGCGCTGCTGTCGAATTCGAACTTCGGCAGCGTGGCGAGCGCGTCGAGCCAGCGTATGGCCGAGGCGCGCAAGCTGATCGCGGAGCGCGCGCCGAATCTGGAAATCGACGGTGAGATGCATGGCGACGCGGCGTTGTCCGAAGCGGTGCGCAAGGCGGCGTTCCCCGGCACGACGCTGCACGGCGAGGCGAATCTGCTGATCATGCCGAACGTGGAAGCGGCGAACATCACGTACAACCTGCTCAAGATGGTGAGCGGCGAGGGCGTGACGGTCGGGCCGTTCCTCCTCGGTGCTGCGAAGCCCGTGCATATTCTGACGCCGGCAGCGACCGTGCGGCGGATCATCAACATGACGGCGGTGGCTTCGGCTGGAGCGGCTGTGGGGAACAAGTAACGCTATTGCGGCTCGGCGCGCTTGCGCCGCTGTGGGAAAAGGCGGTGATCACCCGGAAAGGTGGTCATCGCCTTTTTTTCGTGAAGAGGGCACGAAAGGAGTCAACGATTCGGCTCGTGTCGGGCCTACACACGCACTGGGCTCAAAGCAAAATCAAATTTCGTGACATTTTTGAGCGACAAACTATGACATCAGTCCTGGCAGAAACTCGCTGAAAATCCGCAGCCTTATCTGGCTTCTCGCCATCAGGAATCTGCGGAAATGAACAAGACTTATCGAGTCGTCAGGAATGTCGAAACAGGAGCATGGGTTGTCGTTCCGGAAACGGCAAAGTCGAATAGCAAATCGAAGGTGATCCTGGGTGCGATCGCTGCTTTCTGTGCAGTTGGCGCAGCGTCGCCGGCGCAGGCCTATACCGCGAACGGCGGAAACGAAAACGGCCTCGATACCGCTATCGCGGTCGGAAACGGTGCCAACGCGACGGCGGCCAACACGGTCGCGCCAGGGGCGAATTCGGTGGCGAACCAGGCGAATACCGTGTCGGTCGGCAGCTCGGCGCAACAGAGCCAGATCGTCAATATGGCGGAAGGCGTGCAAGACACCGATGCGGCAACCATCGCCCGTTTGAAGAGCACGGGCCTCAAGCTCGGCTCGCAACTGAACGCGACCAACGCGCAAGTCGCGGCCGTTAGCGGGATCGAGTACTTCCACACGAACTCGACAGCGGCGGATTCGTCGGCAACGGCCCCGAACTCGACGGCCATCGGCCCGCAGGCGAGTGCCGATGGCGGTGCAGCGCTCAGCGATTCGAGCACCGACGCGGTCAATGGCTCGCAGCTCAACGCGACCAACACGAATGTCAGTACGCTCAACACATCGGTCACCCAGTTGCAGGACCACACCAGGTATGTCGTCGCCAATGAAGGCCGCCGCGCTCAATGGTTCGAGCACGGACGCGGTGAACGGCTCGCAGCTTTACACGACGAACCAGAATCTGACTGCGCTTTCGGACAGCGCGGTGAAGTACGACTCGTCCAACCACGATCTGATTTCGCTGGGCAACACCGGCACGCCGGTCCAGGTGACTAACGTAAAGGCCGCCGCGCTCAACGATTCGAGCACGGACGCCGTCAACGGTGCCCAGCTGTACGCCGTGCAGCAGAGCATGGCCGGTCTCGCAAGCGACGCGGTCATGTACGACTCGGCCAAGCATGACGTCGTCACGTTCGGCAAACCGGGCACGCCGGTGCAACTGACCAACGTGAAGGCTGGCGCGCTCACCGCGACGAGTTCCGACGCCGTCAACGGCGCGCAGCTCTATGCGACGAATCAGGCGGTCGCGAAGAACACGACGGACATCAGCAACCTCTCGACCACGGTCAACAACTGGACGAACGATGTCGAAACCGGTCAGGTCGGCCTCGTGCGCCAGGATCTGACGACGCGCAACCTGACCATCGGCGCGGCGACGGATGGCGCATCCATCAATGTCGCGGGCACATCGGGTTCGCGCGTGGTGACCGGCGTCGCGAACGGCGCGGTGAACGCCACGAGCACCGACGCGATCAACGGTTCGCAACTCTACGCGGCATCGGCGGCAACCGCTGCGGCGCTTGGCGGCGGTGCGGGCGTCGATGCGAACGGCGTGGTGACCGCGCCCGCCTACACGGTCGGCGGCACCACGGTGAACAACGTCGGCGCAGCAATCGAAAATCTCGATGGTCGCGTGACGAAGAACACTTCCGATATCGCCACGCTGCAAGGCGGCCTGGCGGACGTGACGGCGGTGGCGAACAACGCTGTCGCGTATGACTCGACCGATCACAAGAAGGTGACGCTCGGCGGCGAAGCCGCAGCGGGCGGTTCGGCGCCGGCGCCGGTGCAACTGACCAACGTGAAGAACGCCGAACTCTCCGCCACGAGCACGGACGCCGTCAACGGCGGCCAGCTCTTCGCCACCAACACGAAGCTGGACAAGTACGCCGGCATCGTCGACGGCTATCAGCAGGCTGGCGTGGGTTACGTGGCCGTCAATTCGTCGAGCGCGCCGCGTCCCGTGGCGAGCGGAACGGATGCGATCGCCATTGGCGCGGGAACCGTGGCTGCGGGCAATAACTCGATCGCGCTCGGTGCGAATGCGTCGGCGAAAGGCAATAACGCCATCGCGCTAGGCTCGAACTCGGTCGCAGATCAGGACAACACGGTATCGGTCGGCTCCGCTGGCAACGAACGTCGCGTGACCAATGTGGCACCGGGCACCGGTGGCACGGACGCGGTCAACATGAACCAGATGAATGCGATGCGCAACGATTTCGGGTCGAGCATGACGTCGCTGCAGCGCAGCTCGTTCGCCGGCGTCGCGGCAGCCATGGCGATGCCGCTGTTCACGCCGCGCGAGCCGGGACACACGGTGGTGTCGGCGTCGGTCGGCACTTATAAGGGCTACAGCGCGCTGGGCCTGGGCGTGACCTACCGTGCGCGTAACGGCGGCCTGCTGGTGAACGGTGCATTGGCGGTCACGCCATATGGCGACACGGGCGCGCGCGCGTCGGTAGCCTACGACTTCTGATCGGTCGGTTGCGCTGAAAAGACAAAGGGCGATCCTCCGGGATCGCCCTTTTTGTTGCAGGAAACGCGTGTCAGGCCACTTGCCGCTTCTCACCGCCCTCATTGGAACGCCACCGCGCCAGCAGCTTCTCCCACTTCACCTTCGCCGCCTTCACGTTGTTTTCCTTGATGTGCCCATAACCACGCATTGAATCCGGCAGACTGGCGAGTTCGATCGCAAGCGGAAGCTTTCGCGCCGTCAGGCCGCCGATCAGCTCCTTCACCAGCGCCTCATACTCGCCGATCAGCGCGCGCTCCATCTTCCGCTCCTCGGTGTGCCCGAACGGATCGAGCGCAGTCCCGCGCAAAAACTTCATCCGCGCCAGAACGCGCATCGCCGACATCATCCACGGGCCGTACTGCTTCTTCACCAGATGCCCATGCGCATCCTTCTTCGACAAGGAAGGCGGCGCGAGATGCACCTTGATCTTCCAGTCGCCTTCGAAACTTGCTCGAACCTTCTCGATGAACGCCGGATCCGCATAAAGACGGGCGACTTCATACTCGTCCTTGTACGCCATCAGCTTGTGAAGATTCCGGACGACGGCTTCAGTGAGCGCGTATTGACTGTCACCGAGCGACGCTTCTTTCGCGCGCACTTCAGCAACCAAACGGCCGTAACGCGCCGCGTACGCTGCGTTCTGATACTTCGCGAGATAGTCGAGCCGCTTGTCGATGAGCGCATCGAGCGCCTTCGGCGTGTGCAGCGAGATGACCTTGCTCGGCGCCTCTTGCGCTTGCGTCCCGTGAGCGAGCCGCGTCACGGCGGCAAGATCGTGCGCGGCGCGGCGGCCCCATTCGAACGCCGCGAGATTCTTTTCGACCTGCACCGCGTTCAGTTCGATCGCACGCACCAGCGATTCATGCCGCAACGGCACCCAGCCCTTTTGCCACGCGAAGCCGAGCACGAACGGATTCGTGTAGATCGCATCGCCCATCAGCGCGACGGCGAAGCGGTTCGCATCGACCAGCGCGACATGCTTGCCCGCCGCCGCTCGGATATCCGCCTCCGCGCTCGCGCCCGGAAAACTCCAGTTCGGGTTCTTGATGAAGTCCGCCGTTGGCGTCTGCGCGCTGTTCACGACCACGCGCGTGTGATCCGGCTGCATCCGCGAGCCGCAGTCGTTGCTCGCCGTGACGATCGCATCGCAGCCGATGACGAGATCCGCCTCACCCATCGCGATACGCGTCGCGTGGATATCGGCCGGACGGTTGGCGATCTGCACGTGGCTCATCACCGCGCCGCCTTTCTGCGCGAGACCGGTGACATCGAGCACGGTGACGCCTTTCTGCTCCAGATGCGCCGCCATGCCCAGCAACGCGCCGATCGTCACGACGCCCGTTCCGCCGACGCCCGTCACCAGCACGCCATACGGCCGCGCGATTTCCGGAAGCTCGGGCGCGGGCACGGGCGGCATCGCGTCGTCGGCGACGCTCGTTGCCTTCGGCTTCTTCAACTGGCCGCCTTCCACCGTGACGAAGCTCGGGCAGAAGCCGTTCAGGCACGAATAGTCCTTGTTGCAGGTCGACTGATTGATCTGCCGCTTGGTGCCGTATTCGGTCTCGAGCGGTTCGACCGAAAGGCAATTCGACTTCACCGAACAATCGCCGCAACCCTCACACACGGCTTCGTTGATGACGACGCGCCTGGCGGGATCGGGGAACGCGCCGCGCTTCCTGCGGCGGCGCTTCTCGGTCGCGCAGGTCTGGTCGTAAATCAGAATCGATGTGCCGGCAATTTCGCGCAACTGTCGCTGAATGTCGTCGAGTTCGTCGCGATGATGCACGTCGATGCCGGGCGCGAGGCCCGTCGTCGCCGTGTATTTCTCCGGTTCATCCGTGACGATCACGATCTTCGACGCGCCTTCCGCCGCCAGTTGATGCGTGATCTGCGGCACGGTCAGCACGCCATCGACGGGCTGGCCGCCGGTCATCGCGACCGCATCGTTGTAGAGAATCTTGTAGGTGATGTTCACCTTCGCCGCGATCGCCGCGCGGATCGCGAGCAGGCCGGAATGGAAGTACGTGCCGTCGCCGAGATTGGCGAACACGTGTTTGTCGTTCGAGAACGGCGCCTGGCCGACCCACGCGACGCCTTCCCCGCCCATCTGGCTGAACGTGCTCGTGCTGCGGTCCATCCAGACCGTCATGTAATGACAGCCGATGCCCGCCATCGCGCGCGAGCCTTCGGGCACGTTCGTCGATGTGTTGTGCGGACAGCCCGAGCAGAACCACGGCTTGCGCTCTGCCTCGACGCGCGGGCGCGCAAGCGCTTTTTCCTTCGCGTCGATCACGGCGAGCCGCGCGGCGATGCGCGCGCGCACGTCGGCGGGCAAATCGAATTTCTCCAGCCGCGTGGCGATCGCCTTCGCGATGATCGCCGGCGAGAGTTCGTAATGCGCGGGAAGGAGCCAGTTGCCCATCGGCACGGACCATTCGCCACCCGCGCCGTCTTTCTCGTCGAACTTGCCGTAGACGCGCGGGCGCTGCGCATCGGGCCAGTTGTACAACTCTTCCTTGATCGCGTATTCGAGAATCTGGCGCTTTTCCTCGACGACCAAAATCTCTTCCAGCCCGCGCGCGAATTCGTGCGCGCCTTGCGCTTCGAGCGGCCACACGCAGCCGACCTTGTACAGACGGATGCCGATCTGCGAGCAAGTGGCGTCGTCGAGACCGAGATCGGTCAGCGCCTGACGCACGTCGAGATAGGCCTTGCCGCCGGTCATGATGCCGAAGCGCGCATGCGGCGAATCGATTTCCACGCGATCCAGCTTGTTCGCGCGCACGTAGGCGAGCGCGGCGTACCACTTGTAGTCGAGCAGACGCGCTTCCTGCACGAGCGGCGGATCGGGCCAGCGGATATTCAGTCCGCCGTCGGGCATCGCGAAGTCGGTCGGCAGAATGATTTTCGTGCGATGTGGATCGATATCGACCGAAGCCGACGATTCCACGACATCGGTCACGCATTTCATCGCGACCCAGAGGCCGGAGTAGCGGCTCATCGCCCAGCCATGCAAGCCGAAATCGAGATATTCCTGAACGTTCGAAGGAAACAGCACAGGCAGGCCGCACGCCTTGAATATGTGCTCCGACTGGTGCGCGAGCGTCGATGACTTCGCGGCGTGATCGTCGCCGGCGAGCACCAGCACGCCGCCGTGCTTCGACGATCCGGCCGAGTTACCGTGCTTGAAGACATCGCCCGAACGGTCTACACCGGGGCCTTTGCCGTACCACATCGCGAACACGCCGTCGTGCTTCGCGCTCGGGTACAGGTTGACTTGCTGCGAGCCCCACACGGCGGTGGCGGCGAGATCTTCGTTCACGCCCGGCTGGAACACGACCTGATGCCCGGCGAGATGCTTCTTCGCCTTCCAGAGAGACTGGTCGAGACCGCCAAGGGGAGAACCGCGATAGCCGGAAATGAATCCGGCTGTATTGAGCCCGGCGGCCTTGTCGCGTTCCTGCTGAAGCATCGGCAGGCGCACCAGCGCCTGGATGCCGCTCATGTAGGCGCGGCCGCGTTCGAGCGTGTATTTGTCGTCTAGCGTGACGGACTTCAATGCGGCTTCTAGCGAAGCTCTTTGTTCTGCGTCTAGCGGGGCGTTCATTATGTGTCTTCCTCCACCCGAGGTTTGGGATCACCAAAGCATGTTTCGGGCCTTCGCGTCTTGTGAACGGTCGGACCGGGATTCCAGTGTGCCGGTCTAAGGGTTTTCGAGACAGTGGGACAAACCCGTTAAAAATTCCTCACTTAGCATAGGTTTGCGTCAGATCCTCGACGATTTGACCGTCACCGAGAGGGTTTTGTTACAGCGTGTAAATCCGACCGGTTCGCGGAACCCTCGCGCTCATGTCTGTCTAAAATGGCGCTTCCGGAATTCCCGTGCCGTCTTTTTGCGCACGTTTGAGTCCGAAAGCAAGTTGTACACATGTAGTTAGAAGGAGATAACGATGAAACAACGCCACATCCAGAATTTCTTGATGGTATCGGCGGCATTTTTCGCGATCAGCGCGCCGGTGGGCGGCGCGCGGGCGAACAATGCGTCGCCGTTCGGGGCGTCGTCGGTTGCACAGGTCGCGCAAGCGCGCATCCAGTCCGTTCAGGCCGGCGCCGAGAAGCGCCGCGAATCGGAAAGCAGCGACGACGAGACGGCGGGCTGATCCGCTCGTGCGGTCCGCAACGGCTACGCGGACCGCCATGACGAACAAAAGGGACATGGACCTTCGCGGTCCATGTCCCTTTTTTAATGCCTGCGATTCGGCCGTTGATTAGCTCGCGGTCGTATCCTTCAGCACGCCGCGCCGCATCTGATCCAGTTCGATCGATTCGAACAGCGCCTTGAAGTTGCCCTCGCCGAAGCCCTGATTGCCCTTGCGCTGGATGATCTCGAAGAAGATCGGCCCGATCTGGTTCTCCGTGAAGATCTGCAGCAGGATTTCGTCCTTGGTGCCGTCGATCAGAATCTTGCGCTTTTTCAGCTCGGCAACCGATTCGACGTGACCCGGCACGCGGCGGTCCACGAGCTCGTAATACGTGTCGATGGTGTCGAGCAGCGCGATCTTCGCGTCGCGCAGGCCGTCGACCGTGCTGTAGATGTCGCCGCTTCCCAGCGCGATGTGCTGAATGCCTTCGCCGTGATACGCGTCGAGATATTCCTGGATCTGGCCGGCGTTCTCCGAGCCTTCCTCGTTGATGGGGATACGGATCTTGCCGCACGGCGACGTCATCGCCTTCGACTTCACGGCCGTCACCTTGCCTTCGATATCGAAATAACGGACTTCGCGGAAGTTGAACAGACGCTCGTAAAACTCCGCCCATTCGACCATGCGGCCGCGGTGCACGTTGTGCGTCAGGTGATCGATATAGGTCAGACCGTGGCCAACGGGATTCTGCTCGGCGCCCGGAATCGGCTCGAAGTCGACGTCATAGATGCTGATGTCGCCGATGCTGCCCGGCTGCGCGCCGTTCTTGCCGCGCCAGCGATCGACGAAATAGATCAGCGAATCGCCGATGCCCTTGATCGCCGGAATATTCAGCTCCATCGGACCGGTCTTGTTATCGAAGCCCCATGCGCCGAGTTCGAGCGCGCGCTTGTAGGCCCTGGCGGCATCGGCGACACGAAACGCGATTGCGCAGATCGACGGGCCGTGCAGGCGCGCGAAGCGCTGCGCGAACGAGTCCGGCTCCGCATTGATGATGAAGTTGATCTCGCCCTGACGGTACAGCGTCACGTCCTTGTGACGATGCTTTGCAATCGCGGTGAAGCCCATCTGCTCGAACAGTTTGCCGAGTGCGACGGGGTCCGGCGCCGTGTATTCGATGAACTCGAAGCCGTCGGTTCCGACGGGATTTTCCCAAGTCGTTGCGGTCATGCATGTCTCCTGATTTAGGTGCGGCGCGTGTGCGCGACGTGGAGACAAGTTTAGTCAGGAGGCAACGGCAAAAACTTGCGAAAAAAATCGCGTGTTTCTACTATTGCGCACGATGCTGCCAAACGAGCAGTGATTGGAGCTACAAAATGGCCGAACTGGAACTGGACACGATAGACCTCAGAATTCTGGCGATCCTTCAGGAGAATGGCCGTCTGTCGAATCAGGAGATCGCGGATCGCGTGAATTTGTCGCCGAGTCCGTGCCTGCGGCGAATCCGACGTCTGGAGGAAAGCGGCGTGATCCGTGGCTACGTGGCGCTGCTCGACGCGAAAAAGCTCGGTCTAGGCCTTCTGGCCTATATCAACGTGCGGCTGGAGAAACGCGGCGGCACTCAGGCGGCGGCGGGCACGCCGAAAACTCCGACGCACGGCGACCTGTTCCGCGAGGCGGTTCGTTCGTGGCCGGAAGTCGTCGCCTGCGACGCGATGACCGGCGAGATGGATTTTCTGCTGCGCGTGCAGGTGCGCGACATGGATGACTTTTCGCGCTTCGTGCAGGATCAGCTTCTGCATCACCCATCCGTCATCGACGTGCGATCGAGCTTTTCGCTCGAACGCATCAAGGAGACGACGGTGTTGCCGCTGCGCTGAATCGCGATGAGTTGCGCAAAAAAGAAGAAGGGCGGTCGAAGCCGCCCTTTTTGTGCTGGTCCCGCTCGCAGCGCGAACCCCGCGCTGTCTTGCAAATTTACGCGGCGTCGGCCGTCGGCATGAATGCCTGAAAAACCTGCGACGTGCGATGCGCCTGACGCTTGATCGCGTAGTCGAACAGCGCGGCCTGTTCCTGAAGCATTTCGGTCATGATGCTGTTCTGGTCCGCCGGCTCCAGCGAAAGATACGCGTCGGCTTCGCCGTATGCATACTCGATCTTCATGCCCGACTTCCGCGCGATATGCATCATGGTCGAATTGCGCGACAGGCAGTGCATGTAAAGCACCGAAACATGCGTGTTGCGGCTTCGCATGGCGGCGCGCTCGAACAGCTTCGAACCGACGCCGCGGCCGCGCGCGCTTTCGAGCACGGAAACGCCGAACTCGGCGGTGCGCTTGTCGCCTTCGGCCGGCAGATAGGCCAGATGGCCGACGCCGATCAGCTCCAGCGCACTGCCGAACACACCGAAAACCTTGTCGTTCGCGAAGTTGATGTTGCGCACGTAGTTTTCGATGACGTGATCCGGCACGACCTGGCCAAAGCGCAGCAGGCGATCGTCTTCGTCGAGCGCGCGAAAGTGGGTGAGCAGGCGTTCGCGATCCGAAGAGGACAGTTCACGAACGAGAACCGGCAAGCGCGCGCCGTCCAGCGAATGATCGCTCGCGACGATCTGTTCAGCGGTGCGGTTGATGGTCAGTTCCATGGTCATTCCTCCTTCATTCGTCATGCAGCATGCTGCAAAGCAAAACGAATTCTAGCCGATTGCGGAGAAATGGATACGGGAAAACCCTTAAAACGCACTAGGGGAGGCGTTCTAAATGGCTACTGAAATCGATTTTATTTCTTTAAAATCAGTTATTTATGTTAATTGCGTAAACGCAACGATTTGCCGACCGGACGGTTTGTTGTGTCGCAACATACTTCAGCTTTCGCCGTTCAGCCCGTTCTCGATCATGTCGACAACCTGCTCGGCGAATTCCTGATAACCGAGCTTCCCGCCCGGCTTGAGCCAGGTAAAGGTCCAGTTGATCATGCCGAAGACCATCATCGTGAGCGCGGTCTGATTGTCCTTGGTTGCGCGCTTCGGATATGCGCGCGCAAGCTGGCGCGCGAATGCCGCGACGATGTCACGCTGACGGTCGAGAATGATCTGGCGCTGCGCCTCTTCGAGATACTTCACATCATTGAGCAGCGCGACGTGGCGACTGTGCGACGTCTCGTATTCGGCGAGAAACGCGCGCACGAGATCGGCGAAAGATTCGCGCTCGCCGAGCCCGCGCCGCTGGCTCGCGCCTTCCACTTCCGCGATGATCAGCATCAGCCGCTTGGTGTAGCGGTCGAGCAGATCGAAGAGAATCGCTTCCTTGCTCTCGTAATAGTGATAGAGGCGCGCCTTCGACGTGCCGCTCGCGGCGGCGAGATCGGCCATCGACGTGCTGGGATAGCTCGTCTGGGCGAATTTCGCGGCGGCGAGTTCCAGAATCTGTTCGCGTTGCGTCTCGTGATCGGGCGCTTTGGTACGGGCCATGTGTTCTAAGAGTGCGTTTTTATGGGTTCAGCGGCGCAAGTCGGCCTGCATCATCTCGGACGACGTGCCGCGGATTTTAAGCCGTCCCGCGTTGACGAGCTCCCGGCAGCGCCAGAATGCGACGGAGTCGGAGAGCATGAAGTCGAAGCGCTGGCCCATCGCTGCGCCGGCGATCTGCCGCGCCGGTTTCCAGTCGGGACCGGCGAGGTCGAGCAAGGCTTCGTCGACATCGACCCAGGTGCCCGACACCAGCATGTTGTCGCGCAGGCGGCGTGTCTCGGCGCTTGCGTGCTTCGCTTCCTGCCATTCGAGCGCGAGCCGGCTGATGCGCAGCACGGAAATCGGCGCGGCGGTTGGCAGCTTCGCGAGCAGTTGTTTCGGCGAAAACATGCCGACGGCCGTCGCGCGATCGGCGCGTCCGACGCGCTCGGGCTGGCTGTCATCGGTCGCGATGGCGAGGTCGTCGTGGGACAGTTTCGCTTCGTTCAGGCGCTGCGGCGCGTTGCGCAGGTGATAGGCGACGCGGCGCAAGGTGAGCTGATCGGCGGCGCTCTGGCCGTGCCATATGACGATCTGCGCGTCGCCGCGCGCGAGGCCGGCGAAGAGCGCCTGCTGCTTCTCCAGTTCGTCCTCGAAGTCGATCGCGCTGTTCGTCACCAGACGCCAGAACGCCGCGCGCGCGAGTGACGATTCGTCGATGTCCCTGATCGGTCCAACGGCAAGATCGTCGCGCAGCGCGATGACGTTTTCTTCGCGGTCGGCGCGACGCAACGCTTCTGTGAGGGATTGGGCCGCGGAATCGCCATTCGTGACGTGAATCGTGTTCATCGGTGTCGGATGCCGGAAAGACGAAAGGACCACTCGGGTGAGCGGTCCTAGTTTACGCGAATCGAATGACGCCCGGCTGTGGCTTAACGCGCTTCTAGCGTTCGTCGAAACTCACCACCACGCGTTCGCTCACCGGATGACACTGGCAAGTCAGCACGAAGCCGTCATCGATTTCGTGTTGTTCGAGCGTGTAGTTCTTGTC
>NZ_FCOA02000047.1 GCF_001544875.2 Caballeronia hypogeia | reverse complement strand
TCGTCGTCATGATTCTGAGTGGCCCAGCCTCTAAGTGTCTCCCTCGTAGGCCTGACGCGAATTGGATCGCGCACGGTCTGACGAGCTAGAACGTCAAAGTGGCTGGTTCAGCACGAAAGAGCACCGGCACAGCGCTACGCGCTGCCGCTGGGTCTGCAAGGGAAACCGTCGGTGAGCAAATGCCGCGCGATGGCGGCGTGAGTAAGAAGCGCGCGCGGACCCGATGGACCCGTCGGCGGCGCGCAGCGCAGCGCCGGAGCTATCAGGCGCTGCACCGGTTCGTTAAACGGTGCGATGTGACAGTGGGTCCGCGATCCAAGCCCGGTTGGGCCTATGAGGGCGACACTTAGGCGAGGGCCATTGGGAAGGAATAAGCATGGCCAAATTGCGTGTGACCGCGGGCCTGAAAAGCTGCTTTCTTTGGTGACTTTCTTTGCAGCCGCAAAGAAAGTTACCCCCGCCCCGGGGAGGGGCAGAGCTAATAGACCGACACGAACGCAGGATTTCACAGAAGCACGAGCAGGCAACGCAAACAAGCAACAAGCGCAAAAGAAACGCTCCCTACCGCACAGACAAGAAAGCCGGCCGCCAAAGGCCAAACAAAGCCGAAAACCGACTCCAAACCGCAACGAAACAAAGGCATAAACTAAGCCCACGCCGGAACGGCAAAAGGCAAAAACCAAGAGGACGGGGCACATGGCAAACGCACTTCCCGACAAGTTGCTCCCGGGCGCACCCTATCCGCTCGGAGCCAACTGGGACGGTCTCGGTGTCAACTTCGCGGTGTTTTCATCGAATGCTCATCGTATCGAGGTATGCCTCTTCGACAGCACCGGCCGCAAGGAACTGATGCGCTTCGATCTCCCCGAGTGCACCGACGAAATCTGGCACGGCTATCTGCCCGGCGCGCATCCCGGCACCGTCTACGGCTTTCGCGCACACGGGCCCTATCAGCCGCAACAGGGGCATCGCTTCAATCCGCATAAGCTCCTGCTCGATCCCTACGCGAAAAAGCTCGTCGGCCCATGGCGCTGGTCCGATGCGCTCTTCGGCTATCGCGTGCATTCGAACCGGCTCGACATGTCGATGGACCGCCGCGACTCCGCGCCCGCCATGCCCAAATGCATCGTCACCGACGATGCCTTCGACTGGTCCCGCGACGTGCGCCCCGACACCCCCTGGGGCGAAACCATCATCTACGAAACGCACGTGCGCGGTGCGTCGATGATGCGCGACGACATCCGCCAGCACGAACGCGGCTCGTTCGCGGCGCTCTCGTCGCCGTGGTTCATCGAGCATTTGCAGAAGCTCGGCATCACCGCCGTCGAGTTCCTGCCCGTGCACGCGTTTCTCAACGACCGCTTTCTCGTCGAGCGCAGCCTCCGAAACTACTGGGGCTATAACACCGCCGCGTTCTTCGCGCCCGAGCCCACCTACCTGTCGACGCATCGGCTCAACGAAATGCGCATCGCCGTGCGGCAACTGCACGCGGCGGGCATCGAAGTGTTTCTCGATGTCGTCTACAACCACACCTGCGAAGGCAACGAGCTCGGCCCCACGGTCTCGTGGCGCGGCCTCGACAATGCGAGCTACTATCGCCTGATTCCCGGCGACGAGCGTCACTACATCAACGAAACCGGCTGCGGCAATACCGTGAACCTGTCGCATCCGCGCGTGCTGCAAATGGTCATGGACTCGCTGCGCTACTGGTCCACCGCGTTCAACATCGACGGCTTCCGTTTCGATCTCGGCGTCACGCTCGGTCGCGAAGGCCACGGTTTCGATCCGGGCTCGGGCTTCTTCGATGCAATTCGCCAGGACCCGATTCTCTCCACGCGCAAGCTGATTTCCGAGCCGTGGGATATCGGGCCGGACGGCTATCAGGTGGGCAATCACCCGCCCGGTTTCGCGGAATGGAACGACAAGTATCGCGATGGCGTGCGCCGCTTCTGGCGCGGCGACGCCGGCATGCGCCCCGATCTCGCCGCGCGTCTCACCGGTTCCGCCGAGTTGTTCAACCGGCGCTTCAGGAAGCCGTGGGCGTCGGTGAACTTCGTCGCGTCACATGACGGCTTCACACTCGCCGATGTCACCGCGTATTCGCACAAGCACAACGAGCAGAATCAGGAAGGCAACAACGACGGCCACAACGAGAACTGCAGCGCG
Organism: Caballeronia hypogeia; assembly: GCF_001544875.2. Classification (GTDB taxonomy): domain Bacteria; phylum Pseudomonadota; class Gammaproteobacteria; order Burkholderiales; family Burkholderiaceae; genus Caballeronia; species Caballeronia hypogeia. Next base: position 39,763 of record NZ_FCOA02000047.1, on the reverse strand, counting down.
AACTGGGGCGTCGAAGGCGCCACCGACGACGCCGCGATTCTCGAACTCCGCGCGCGTCTCGCCCGCTCCATGATCGCGACGACGCTGCTCTCGCTCGGCACGCCCATGCTCCTCGCGGGCGATGAATTCGGACGCACGCAACAGGGCAACAACAACGCCTATTGCCAGGACAACGAGATTTCCTGGCTCGACTGGAACGATGCGCGCAGTCCCCAAGGCGTCGTGATGACGGAGTTCGTCGCCCGCGTCATTGCATTGCGCAAAAGCTACCCGGTGCTGCGCGAAACGCGCTTTCTTTACGGCGATCGCGAAGTACTGCCGGGCCTCTACGACGTCGGCTGGTTCGACGAACGCGGCAACGCGCTCGCCATCGAAGCATGGCAGGACCCCGAAGGCCGCGCGCTCACGCTGCGGCGCGCCGGCCCGGGAATCGACGGCGAAATCGACGTGCTGCTCCTGATGTTCAACGCCTCGTCGCAACCGCTCACCTTCGCGCCCCCCGCGCCGCACTTGGAATGGAATGTGCTCCTGGATAGCGCGGAGCCCGACTCCGTGACGCGTCCGCTCGTCGGCATCGAGATCGGGGTGGCCGCGCACAGCATCATGGTGCTGCTGGCCGAGCCCACCGGCGAGGCCGACTGGCAGGCGGTATGGATGGCGGGCGCGCATCAGGGGCCGCGACTGCTGACGGCGCTGCCGCCCGACCCCGGCACGATGCCCTCGCATCGTGAGCCCGAAATCGATTCGCCTCACTGACGCACGCACAAGGCGCGTCCCCGATTAATTCGTCGACCCAGCAGCAATACAGGCAGGAAATCATGTCCGAACGTCCGATCGATCCGCACAAGCATCATCATGCGCATTGCCTTCCTTTCGGCGCTCATCTGACGGGCGCCGCGCGCGAACATCCGCGCACGCGTTTTCGTTTCTGGGCGCCCTCGCGCGACGCCGTGCAGGTCGAGGTCCAGCGCGCGGGCGGCCAGCCCGAGCTGATCGACATGCAGGCCACCGGCGACGGCTGGTTCGAAGCCGAAGCCGATGGCGGCGCGGGCACGCTCTATCGCTATCGCCTCGACGAGAAGCTCGCGGTGCCCGACCCCGCGTCACGCTTTCAGCCGCAGGACGTGCATGGCCCGAGCGAAGTCATCGACCCGCGCGCGTATCGCTGGACGCATACCAACTGGCACGGCCGACCGTGGGAAGAGACCGTGCTGTACGAACTGCACGCGGGCGCGATGGGCGGCTTCGCGGGCGTGACAGCGCGCCTGCCCGAGCTCGCGCAGCTGGGCGTCACGGCCATCGAGCTGATGCCGCTCAACGACTTCTCCGGCACGCGCAACTGGGGTTACGACGGCGTGCTGCCGTACGCGCCCGACTCGTCGTATGGCCGCCCCGAAGAGCTGAAGAAGCTCGTCGATACCGCGCACGGGCTCGGCCTGATGGTGTTCCTCGACGTGGTCTACAACCACTTCGGCCCGGATGGCAATTATCTGCACGCCTATGCGGAAAAATTCTTCCGCGAAGGCGTGCACACGCCGTGGGGACCGGCCATCGATTTCGAGCGCCCGCAAGTGCGCGACCTGTTCTTCGACAATGCCCTGTACTGGCTCAACGAATATCGATTCGATGGCCTGCGCCTCGATGCGGTGCATGCGATCGACGACGACGAATGGCTGCGCGAGCTCGCGCATCGCGTGCGTAGTTCCGTCGAGGCGGGCCGTCATGTGCATCTCGTGCTGGAGAACGAGCACAACACGGCGAATCTGCTGGAGACGCACTTCGACGCGCAATGGAACGACGACGCGCACAACACGCTGCACGTGCTGCTCACCGGCGAAGACGAGAGCTACTACGGCGCGTATTGCGACCAGCCCATCGAGAAGCTCGCGCGCGTGCTGAAGGAAGGTTTCGCGTATCAGGGCGATCCGTCGCCGATACACGACGGCAAGCCGCGCGGCGAGACGAGCGCGCATCTGCCGCCGACCAACTTTGTCATGTTTCTGCAGAACCACGATCAGATCGGCAATCGCGCGATGGGCGACCGCCTGCGCTCGCTGACCGACGACGAGTCGCTCTTCGCCGCAACGGGTCTGTTGCTGCTGTCGCCGCAGATCCCGCTGTTGTTCATGGAAGAGCAATACGGCTCGAAGCAGCCGTTCCTGTTCTTCACCGACTATCACGACCAGCTCGCCGATGCGGTGCGCGAAGGACGCCGCAAGGAGTTCGCGAAGTTCTCCGCATTCAGCGATGAAAAGCGCCGCGCGCAGATTCCCGATCCCAACGACAGGAAAACCTTCGAAGTGTCATCGCCGAAGATCGGCGACAAGCAGGACGAACAGGATCGCCTGGAATGGCTGCACTTCTACCGCTCGGCGCTCACGGTGCGCGCGAAGCTCATCACTCCGCGTCTGAAGGGCGCGAAATCCCTCGGCGCGGATGTGCTGGGCGAGAAGGCGCTCGTCGCGCGCTGGAAGCTGGGCGATGGCGAAACGCTCACCGTCGCGCTCAATCTCGATGAGGCGGGCATCGCGCTGAAAGATCAGCCCTCGGGCAAGATCGTCTTCGAGACGCCCGCGCGCGCGCAGGATCGAGCGCGTGACGGCGAACTCGGCGGGCGCACTTTCCTCGCGTGGCTCACCGGCGACGTGAACGAGTATGCGATCGCACACGACGCGCGCTGCTTCGAACCGGCATCGGTCGAAGGGAAAGTGTCGTGAACGCCACTTCCGCCAATACGGGCGCGGCCCGCCCGATGAGCACGATCGAAACACTTGCGCAGCGCGCAGGCTTCGAGGTCGAATGGCAGGACGCGCACAAGAACATGCGGCGCGTGCCTGAAACGACGCTGCGCATTCTGCTCGAAAAGCTCGGCCTGCCGTGCGGTAACGCCACGCAGATCAAACATAGCACCGCTGCGGTCGATGCCGAGTTGAGCGGGCGCAAGCTGCCGCCGCTCATCACCGCCGAAGTGGATCGCGGCATCGCGCTGCCCGTTTCGGCGGCGAAGTCGGGCGCGCGCTATCGCATCGAACTGGAAAGTGGCGAGATCATCGACGGGCGCTTCACGTCGCCCAAGGGCGAGATCGCGCTGCTCTCGCCGATCGCGGAGCCGGGCTATCACACGCTCGTCATCAACGACCATCGCACGACGCTCGCGGTCGCGCCCGCGCGCTGCTTCACCCTCGACGACGCATGGCGCACGCTCGATGAAGACGCGAAACACACGCCGCCGCTGTGGGGCGTCGCGGCGCAGGTGTACGGCTTGCGGCGCAATGGCGACGGCGGCATCGGCGACTTCACCGCGCTCGCGGCCCTCGCGACGCAGACGGCGAAGCGCGGCGGCCACGCCATCGCCATCAGCCCGATGCACGCGATGTTCAGCGCCGAACCGAACAAGTTCAGCCCGTATTCGCCGTCGTCGCGACTTTTTCTCAATGTCGCGCATGTCGATCCGGCCGCCGTGCTCGGCGCGCCCGCCGCGCGCGCCGCGATCGAGAAGGCGGGCGTCGCGAAGCAGCTTGCCGAACTCGAAGGGCTCGCGCTGATCGACTGGCCGCGCGCATCGCAAACGCGTCTCGCGATCCTGCGCGCGCTCTTCGACGTGTTCTCCGAAGATCGCGATTCGCCCTTCGCCAAGGACTTCGCCGCGTTCGTCGACGAAGGCGGACGTCCGCTCGAAGATCACGCGCGCTTCGAAGCATTGCAGGCCGCGCAGATCGCATCGAGCGGCGATGGACACTGGCGCAACTGGCCCGAGGCGTTGCGCGATCCGCGCAGCGATGCGGTGGCCGAATTCGCGCAGGCCAATCGCCGCGAAGTGGATTTTTATCTGTTCACGCAATGGCTCGCGGCAAAGGGCCTCATGCACGCGCAGCACGCGGCGCGCGACGCGGGCATGGCGGTCGGACTTGTCGCCGATCTCGCGGTCGGCTGCGACAGCGCGGGCAGCCACGCATGGTCGTATCGCGAGGAAATGCTGACGGGCGTGTCGGTCGGCGCGCCGCCCGATCTGTTCAATCAGGCGGGGCAATCGTGGGGACTCACGACGTTCTCGCCGCGCGCGATGCGCACGCAGGGCTTCTCGGCGTTCATCGACATGCTGCGCTGCGCGTTCGCGCGCGCGGGCGGCATTCGCATCGATCACATTCTCGGCTTGCGGCGGCTGTGGCTCGTGCCCGAGGGCGAAAGCGCGAAGGACGGCGCGTATCTGCGCTATCCGCTCGACGACATGCTGCGGCTGATCGCGCTCGAATCGTGGCGGCATCGCGCGATCGTGATTGGCGAGGATCTCGGCACCGTGCCGCCGGGCTTTACAGAGCGCTTGCAGGAGCACGGCTTGCTCGGCATCCGGGTGCTGTGGTTCGAGCGCGAGGTGGACGGCCCCGGCTTCAAGCCGCCGCGCGAATGGGACACGGGCGTCACGGCCACGACGACGACGCACGATCTGCCCACCGTCACCGGCTGGTGGCGCGGCGAGGACATCGTGTGGCGCTCGAAGATCGGCCAGACGATGGCGCGCGAAGACGGCCGCGACGCGGTGGAAGTGGCGCTGGAGGAACGCGGCGAAGATCGCGCGCACTTGTGGCGGGCGTTTCAGGACGCGGGCATCGCGCCCGACGACGTGGAGGCGCCCGACATCGAGAACGCGCCCGTTGACGAGGCGCTGGCCTTCGTCGCCGCGACGCCCGCGCCGCTCGTCACGTATCCGCTGGAGGACCTGCTCGCGCTCGCGGAGCAGCCGAACCTGCCCGGCTCCATCGACGAGCATCCGAACTGGCGCAGGCGCATGGCGCGGCCCGTCGACGAACTGTTTCTCGACGACGCGTTCTGCGACCGCCTGCTCGCCGTGGACAGCGCGCGCAAGCGCTCGGCGCAGACCAACGAAACCTTATCGAAACCGAACGAAACACCATGACCGTACCGCGTTCCACGCTCAGGCTCCAGCTTCACAAGGGCTTCACTCTCGACGATGCCGCCGCGCTCGTGGACTACTTCGCGTCGCTCGGCGTGAGTCACGCCTATGTGTCGCCGATCACGACCGCGACCGCCGGCTCCACGCACGGCTACGACGTCGTGGACTATACGAAGGTCGATCCCGAGCTGGGCGGCGAGGACGGCCTGCGCCGCTTCGTCGAAAAGCTGCGCGCGCACGAGATGGGACTGATCGTCGATATCGTGCCGAATCACATGGGCGTGGGCGGCTCGGAGAACGCGTGGTGGCAGGACATCCTCGAATGGGGACGCCACGCGACCCATGCGCGCTTCTTCGACGTCGACTGGCATTCGCCCGATCCGGCATTGCGCGGCAAGGTGCTCGCGCCGTTCCTCGGCGCCTCGTATGGCGACGAGCTGCAGGGCGGCAAGATCAGGCTCGCGTATCGCGCGAATGAAGGGCGCTTCGTCATCGAGTATTACTCGCATGTGTTTCCGGTGTGCCCGGTCGACTACCCCGCCGTGTTTCAGGAAGCGCCCGAGCTGGCGCAGCGCTTCACCGGCCTGACGACGCAGCCCACGGACCAACCGCGCGCCGCCGATGCGCGCACCGCGCTCGTGACCATCGCGCAGACGGAAGGCGGCCAGGCGGCGATCGAAGCGATTCTCGCCGCGCATGCGTCGGATACGCCTTCAGGCCGCGACCGCTTGCATCGCCTGCTGGAGCGGCAGCATTACCGGCTCGCGTGGTGGCGCACCGCCGCCGACGAAGTGAACTGGCGCCGCTTCTTCGACGTGAGCACGCTGGGCGGCGTGCGCGTGGAGCGGCCGGAAGTGTTCGAGGCGTCGCATGCGCTGATTTTCAGGCTCTTCACGGAAGGCCTGATCGATGGCGTGCGCGTCGATCACGTCGACGGGCTCGCCGAACCGCGCGAGTATTGCCAGCGGCTGCGGGCGCGGCTGGAGGAACTATCGGCGCAGCGGCCCGAAGTCTTGCGGCATGGCAATGGCCGCACTTATTTCGTCGTCGAGAAGATTCTGGCGCGCGGCGAGCCGCTACGCCGTGACTGGCAGGTCGACGGCACGACGGGCTACGACTTCATGAACGATGTCGGCGCGTTGCTGCACGATCCGGCAAGCGCCGCGCCGCTCGCGGAGCTATGGGCCGAGATCACCGGCAAGAGCGCGAGCTTCGCCGACGAAGCGCTCGCCGCGCGCCGCAAGATCCTCGCGGAAAATCTCTCGGCGGAACTGGACCGCGTGACGCGCGCGCTGCACCGTATCGCGCGCGATGCGCAGAGCACGCGTGATTTCACGTTCTCGTCGATGAGGCGCGTGGTCGCGGAGCTGGTCGTGCAGTTTCCGGTGTATCGCATCTATCCGGTGGGCGGCGTGCGCAGCCCCGAGGACGAGCGCTTCTTCTCGCAGGCGCTGGACGCCGCGCGCGAGGCGCTGGCGCGCGCGGATCATGTCGTGCTCGATCAGGTCGCGCAATGGCTGGGCGGCAAGCTGGCCGACGAAGCGCCGCAGGCCGAGCGCGGCGAACGCAACGAACGCAACGAACGCAATGAGCGCAACGAGCGCCCCGAGCGCGGTCGCGATCGCGCGGCCGAGCGCAATCGCGACCGCGACCGTGATCGCACTCAGGCGCAGGCGACGCAGAATCCGCCTTCGTCGAGCGCCTCGCAGCGACGCGCGGCGCAGACGCTGTTCTCGCAGCTCACGTCGCCGGTGGCGGCGAAGGCGGTCGAGGATACGGCGTGCTATCGCTATGGGCGGCTCATTTCGCGCAACGAAGTCGGCGCTGATCCGGGCGAGTTCGCGTTGTCCGTCGATGAATTTCACGCGGGCAATCGCGAGCGTTTCGAAGCGTTCCCGCACGCGATGCTCTGCACCGCGACGCACGATCACAAGCGCGGCGAAGACGTTCGCGCGCGCATCGCGGCATTGAGCGAGATTCCAGACGAATGGGCCGCGACCCTCAGACAATGGTCGACCTTGAACACGCCGTTGCGGCGCGGTGCGAGCGGCGGTCCTGCGGAGACGAGCGACGTCAACGACTGGGCGCCGGGCCCGGCCGCGGAGACGATGCTGTATCAGACGCTCGTCGGATGCTGGCCGCCGACCCTCGCTCCGGATGACGAAGCGGGCGTGCATGCGCTCGCCGAACGCGTCGCGCAATGGCAGTTGAAATCGTTGCGCGAAGCGAAATTGCGCACGAGCTGGTTCGCACCCGACGAAGCGTATGAGCAGGCGTGCAGGGACTTCCTGTTCGATATTGTCGCGCCGCAGCGGCGCAATGGCTTCTTGCAGGAGCTGTCGGCGTTCGTCGCGCGCATCGGGCCGCTCGGGGCCATCGACAGCTTTCAGCAGACGCTCTTGCGGCTCACGTCGCCGGGCGTGCCGGATCTGTATCAGGGCACGGAACTGTGGGACTTCAGTCTCGTCGATCCCGACAACCGGCGGCCTGTCGATTACGCGCTTCGTCGCGCGTGGCTCGCGGAAGTGGAGGAGAAAGGGCCGCCATCGGAACAACTCGCGAACTGGCGCGACGGACGCGTGAAGCTCGCGCTCGTGCGGCGGGCGCTGGCCTTGCGCAAGCATTGCGAATCGCTGTTCGCGCAGGGCGAATATCTGCCGCTCGAAGTGCAGGGCGAACAGGCGCGGCATGTGATCGCGTATGCGCGGCATGCGGGCAGCGCGTTCGCCATCGTCATCGCGACGCGGCTCGCCGCGCCGCTGCTGGACCGCGAGCGCGACGTACCGCTCGTCGAGCCGGAACGCTGGGGCGAGACGTGCGTCGTGCTGCCCGAGGCGCTGCATTCGCGCGCGTTGTTCGACTGGCTGAGTCCGAATGCGCCCAAGGCCGAGGGCGAGCGTTTATTCCTGCGCGACGCTCTGGCGGTCATGCCGGTGGCGTTGCTGGTCGAGGAAGGCGTGCCGAAACCTTGAGCGCGTCGGCGTGTGCGGTCACGCCTTGATCACGCGCAGCGGAAACACCACGCGTGAAGCAATCAGGCCCAACGCCCCGCCTAGCAAGGTTTCCCAGGCGCGCGCCGTCAGCAGCGAGACCGAATGAATCCCGCTCGCGGCCAGCGTCACGATCAGCACGAACGCGAACGCCCCGCACGCGATGTCGTAACGCTCCGGCAGCGCCATCGCATAGACGATCATCCCGAACGCGGACAGGGTCCACACGATCAGCGGCCAATGTTCCGCGAGCGGCAGACACACGATTCCGATCGGCACGCCGACGAGCGTTCCATAGATGCGCCGCCGCACGCGCTCGGCCGTGCCGACTGCCGACGTCGCCACGACATACACGCACGCCGTGATGGCCCACGCCGATTCCGCAAGCCCGAACGTGCGATTGAGCGCCACCACGACGAGCGCGCCGCACGCCGCCTGCAGGCCCATCGCGAGCGCGGGAGACACCGCTTCCCGCCCATAAGCCGGCTCGGATGCGAGCGCGGGCAACACGACCGGATGTTCCGCCGGCCCGGACAGCACACGCGGCACGATGGCCGCCAGCATGCCGATCAGCAGCGCGAGCAGGATCGCCCATGAATCGCCGGACGTCAGGTCCATGCCATACGCGAGCAGCTCACCGATATAAAGCTGCGAGCCCACGCCCGCGCCGGTCAGCCCGAAGCGCTTCAGATAGCCTGCGAGAAACGCGCCCGTGACGAGAATGAGCTCGACGCCGCCACGGCCGAAGCCGCGAAAATACGCCTCGAACCATGCAAACAGCAGCGCGCCGAATGCAGCGGCGCAACACAGGATGACGAGATCGCGGCTCGATTCGAAACGCGTCGTGCGCGCCTCCGACACGCTCGCCCACAACGCGAACCCGCCCGCGAGCGCGCCCACGGAGACGCCAAGCGGCACATGTTGCGTCACGTCCTGCAATGCGCCGAGCGCCGCCGCGAGGCCGTACGCGGTCACGAGCCGCAAGCCCTTGATGCGCCGATGCGTGCCCGGATCGACGCGATCGAGCCATGCAAGCGCCGCGCGCGCGTGACGCCCCGCCGCCTGCCCGACGCTCCGCGCCGTGTCCGCGAGTCGCGCGCCCGCGCCGCCCATCTGCTGCTCGTCGTCCATTGCGATCCACCGAAGGAAGCCGGTCTGCAACGCATTCTAGGCGATGGTGCGCGCGCGTTCCCCGCAAAAGCGCGCTGCAAAAAAAACGGGACGCCGCGTGGCGTCCCGTTCTTCCCTGCAAAACGTGTTACTTGCCCGAGCCGCTCGCGCTCACGGGCGCGCCCGGACCGCTCGGCGTCGCGGTGCCGCCGGGCTCGGTCGAGGGACCCGACTTCATCGAATTCTCGTGCATCTTCTTCGAGTGTGAGGACTTGTGCGAAGGCGACTTGTGCGCCGGCTGCGTCGTCGTTTGCGCGTTGTCGCCGGCCTGCATGCCCGTGGTCGAGCTCGGCGGATTGTCCTGCGCGAAGGCGGACGCACAGACCAGAGCGAAAGCGCCGGCAGCGGCGGAAAGGGCGAAACGTTTCATGTCGAAAACTCCTGTTGGCGGTTTGCGAAATGCGATTCGTGCGGCTTGTCTTGCCTGCAGGCCGCCGCGCGTGCATCGCGGCGGCGGCCGGTTCGCATCGATAAAGTCAGCACGCCACATGCCGCGGTCTGACGATTCGCAAACGCCGGGCGCATCAGGTCCTGAACACCGCCACCGCGCTTTTCAGTTCCTCGGCCTGCACGGCGAGCGCCGCGGCAGCGGCCGTCGCCTGCTCGACGAGCGCGGCGTTCTGCTGCGTCACCGCGTCCATCTGCGTGATCGCGACGCCCACCTGCTCGATGCCCTGCGTCTGCTGCGTCGAAGCCGACGAGATCTCGTTCATGATGTCGGACACGCGCGTGACGGAGCTGAGAATCTGCTTCATCGTGTCGCCGGATTGCTGCGCGAGATCCTGCCCCGCCGTCACGTTGGTCACGGATTCGTCGATAAGCGTCTTCACGTCTTTCGCCGCCGCCGCGCAACGTTGCGCCAGCGCGCGCACTTCCGATGCGACCACGGCGAAGCCACGGCCATGCTCTCCCGCGCGCGCCGCCTCGACGGCCGCGTTCAGCGCGAGAATATTGGTCTGGAACGCGATGCCCTCGATCACGCCGATGATGTCGACGATCTTCTCCGAGCTGCCCGCGATCTTGTCCATCGTCGCGACCACGCCGAGCACGACGCCGCTGCCGGACTCCACCGTCGAGGAGGCATTCGCCGCGAACTGGCTCGCCTGTCCCGCGTTGTCGGAATTGAGGCGCACGGTCGAGGTGAGCTCTTCCATGCTCGACGCCGTTTCCGCGAGCGATGCCGCCTGCTCTTCGGTACGCGACGACAGATCGTGATGCCCATCGGCGATTTCGCGCGACGCCGCCGTGATGCCGTCGGCGACGAGCTTGATCTGCGCGATCGTCGTCGTGAGGCGCGTCTGCATCGCGTGCATCGAATGCATCAGGCTCGAATCGTCGCCCGGCTTCACGGGCACGGCCTGCGCGAGATCGCCGGCCGCGATGCGCTGGCACACGATGGACGCATCGCGCGGATCGCCGCCGATGCTCTTCAGCACGCCGCGAATGATCAGCGACATCGCGAACGTGAGGGCCACGCCGATCACGCCGATGAGCATGAGCGAGCGCAGCACGATTGCGCGAAACGCGGCGTCGATGTCGTCGATATACGCGCCCGTGTAGACGTGCCAGTCCCATTCGCGCACATAGTCGCCGTAGGTGAGCTTCTGCAGCGGCTCGGTCTCGCCGGGTTTCGGATAGTAGTAGGTCGTCAGATGCGAGCCATCGAGACCATGCTTCACGATCTCGCCGGTGAAGTGCTTGCCGGTGCTGTCGATGAAATCGTTGATCTTGTTTTCCGTGTCCGGACGCACTGGATTGAGGACCTGGAACAACTTCGAATCAAGGATGCCGAGATAGCCGCTCGTGCCGTAACGGATCGCGCGCACGCTCGCGATCGCCAGCTTCTTTGCTTCCTCTTCGGGAAGCGCACCGCTTTGCGCCTGCTTTACATAGAACCTGACGACGCTCGTCGCCGATTGAACCTGTTCGGCGAGCGCGCCTTCGCGGCTGCGCATCAGCGAGTGTTTCGTGGATATCGCGTTGACGACGCACAGAAGAATCAGGCTGAACCACACGAAGCCCACGGTGCTCATGAGCTTGGTCTTGAAGGAGAGTTTTTTCACGATCTGGTCGAAGGGGCCGATAAAAGCGCCGGGCAGGCGCGCAGTGCGGCTTCGAATCGCAGGCTCCGTTTTACGTTTGCGCACGGACATGCGACGCGGCCCCGATTTCGAAAGCTGCTCGCAATTTAACGGCAGTCGGCGCTCGATCTTGAGGGACGCGCACGGCGTCGCCGGACATGAAAAAGCCCCGCGCGACTCACATCACGCGGGGCGACTCACTGCAACCACCAACACACACGCGTCGAATTCAGTGTCCGAGCGGCTCCGTGGCCTTGAGATCGCTGGCCATGGCGGTTTGCGGATGCGCTGCCTGCTTGATCAGCAGCGCCACCGCCGACACGATGCCCGCCACGGCGATCACCGCGAAGATGCCGCCGAAGGTGAAATGCCGGCGCGTCAGTTCCGCGACGAGGAACGATCCCGCGATGCCGCCGAAGCGCCCGATGCCCAGCATCCACGCGACGCCGGTGCCGCGCCCTTGCGTCGGATAGAACGCCGCGGCGAGCGCGGGCATCGACGATTGCGCGGTGTTCATCAGCACGCCCGCGACGAACACGACGACCACCAGCATGCCGACATTGCCCGCCGCCTGGCCGATCAGATACACGCTCACGGCCGTCAGCCCGTAGCACACGGCGATGATGCGGTTCGCGTTGAACTTGTCCATCAGCACGCCGCACAGCACCGCGCCGACGCCGCCCAGCGGGAACAGCGCGGAGATCAGCGTCGCCGTTTGCGGGGCGAGGCCCGATTCCTTCAGCAGGATCGGCATCCAGTTGATCGACGCGTAGAAGATCACGAGGCCCATGAAGTACGTGAGCCACAGCATGACCGAACCGACGATGTACGAGCGCGACAACACCACGCTCATGCCGCTCTGTCCGGTCGCGGCGGGCGCGGCTTCGGTCATGAAGAACGAGCCGGCCTGCATCGCATCGGCGGAAATGCGGGCGAGCGTGGCGCGAATCTTCTCGACGGGCCTGGCCTTCGCCACCATATAGCGCACCGATTCGGGCAGCGTCGCGATCAGCAGCACCGAAAGCACCAGCGGCGCGATGCCGCCGAGCAGCAGCACGCTGCGCCAGCCGAAGTGCGGGATCATCCACGCGGCGAGAAAGCCGCCGAAGGCCGCACCCAGCGGAAAGCCGCAGAACATCAGGTTGATGAGCGTCGCGCGGCGATTGTCGGGGCAGAACTCGCTCATCATCGTGACCGCGTTCGGCATGGCCGCGCCGAGACCCAGACCGGTGACGAAGCGCAGCGCCGTCAATTGCGTGATGTCCGCCGAGAACGACGAAGCGAGACACGCGACGCCGAAGATCAGCACCGATGAAAGCAGCATCAGGCGTCGGCCGAGCTTGTCGGAGAGCGGCCCGGACAGCAGCGCGCCGGCGGCGAGGCCGAACAGCGCCGCGCTCAGCACCGGCGCGAGCGCGGGGCGGCTGATCTTCCATTCGACGACGAGCGAGGGCGCGATGAAGCCGATCGCGGCGGTATCGAAGCCGTCCAGCAGCACGATCACGAAGCACATCCCGAAGATGAGCCACTGAAACGGCGAGAACGGATGGTCATTGATGAACGTCTGTACGTTCACGGCAGGGCTTCTACTCACTTCATTCCCTCATCGAAATTAGTTGACGCATTCGCATGTATCATCGCCAAATGTTCGGTATACGAACATCGATTCACATAGCGAACTCGTGCGTGAGGGTACTTAAGAAGCTTGCGCTTCGTCAACGCGGGCTTACCCGCGTATGACGAAGCGCTGACACACGGCTTCAGGCGACGCGCCGTCCCGCGCGCCAGGTCTCGCGCGGCACCTGCACCCCGTCCATCTCGGCGACGCGGACGAAGTCGGCGCGCAGTCCCGTCGCGATGGCGCCGCGATCGGCGAGGCCCGCCGCGTGCGCCGGCGCCCACGAAACGGTGGCGACCGCGCGCGGCAGCGACCAGCCCGCCTTCGCGACGAGATCGAACACCGCGATCAGCAAGCTCGACGGCACGTAATCCGACGACAGAATGTCCAGCAGCCCCTCGCGCGCCAGTTCGAGCGCCGACACGTTGCCCGAATGCGAGCCGCCGCGCACCACGTTGGGCGCGCCCATGATCGTCGCGATGCCGTGTTCGCGCGCCGCGCGCCCCGCCGCGAGCGTGGTCGGAAACTCGGCGAGCGCGATGCCGTCGCGCGCCGCTTCCTCCACATGCTCGACGAGCGTGTCGTCGTGACTCGCGAGCGAAATGTTCAGCGCACGGCAGCGTGCGACGATCTCCGCGCGATGCTTCGCAGCGTAACGCGCCTGATGATCGGAGAGTTCGGCGAGGATCTTGCTGGCGTGCTCGTCGCTCCATTTGCCGTGGCGCTCCTGATACTTGCGCCACTTCTCGTGGTCCTGCCATTGCCGCTGGCCCGGCGTGTGATCCATCACGGACGCGAGCCTGAAGAGCGGATGCGTGCTCAGGGAGTCGAATACTTCGACCACATCGGTCGTGCCTACTTCGCAGCGCAGATGCAGGAAGTGATCGGCGCGCAACAGATCGCGTTCGACGAACTTGCCGATCGACTTCGCGCATTGCACCTGAAGCTCGCGGCCGCGCACGCCGTCTTCGGGACGCGAGCCCACGCCCAGCGCATCGAATACGGTCGTGATGCCGGCCGCCGCCACTTGCGCGTCGTGCACGATGATCGCCGCTTCGTGATTCCACAGCACCCCCGGACGCGGCGCGAGATGCTTCTCGATGTTGTCCGTATGCAGCTCGACGAATCCCGGCAGCAGATAGTCGCCGCCCCAGTCTTCGGCCTCGCGCGCCGAGGTATTACCCGGCGCGATTTCCGCGATGCGCGCGCCTTCCATACGCACCGTGCCCACGAAATCCTCGTCGCGCGTCACGATGCGCGCATTCTTGATCAGCATGTCTGCAACACTCCGGAATCGGTTTGAACGTTCGCTGCCGCAGCGCTCGCGAGCCGCACGATACGCGTCGCGACGCGCTCGCGCGTGTCTTCGTCGTGAAAGATGCCGACGATCGCGGCGCCCATTTCGCGCGCTTCGACGATCAGGTCGGCGACCACGTCGCGGTTCTCCGCATCGAGCGACGCGGTGGGTTCATCGAGCAATAACAGCGGATGCGCCGCGATCAGCCCGCGCGCGATATTCACGCGCTGCTGCTCGCCGCCCGAGAACGTCGCGGGCGCGAGCGTCCACAGACGGCGCGGCACGTTGAGCCGTTCGAGCAGGCCACACGCGCGATCGCGCGCTTGCGTTTCATCGATGCCGCGTGAAATCAGCGGCTCCGCGACGAGATCGAGCGACGACACACGCGGAATCGCGCGCAGAAACTGGCTCACGTAGCCCATCGTCGTGTTGCGCAGGCGGATGATGTCGTGCGGCGCGGCTTCGGTCAGCATCGTGTGACGCGATGGCTGGCTGTCGTCGCGAATGGCGATGCTGCCGCGCGTCGCGAGATAGTTGCCGTACATGCAACGCAGGAACGTGCTCTTGCCTGCGCCCGATGCGCCCGCGAGCACGACGCACTCGCCGCGCTCCACATCGAGCGATACGCCCGACAATGCCGCGATGCGCGCCCCGCCCTGCTGATGCAGCGTGAAAGTTTTCTCGATGCCGCGCGCCTGCAGCATCAGCTTGTCGTTCGCAATGAAGGAATCGATTCTCATCAGTCGCACCTCAAACCGGCAGCACGGACGCCACCAGCGTCTGCGTATAAGGATGTTGCGGATCGTCGAGCACCTGATCCGTGAGACCGCTCTCGACGACGCGCCCGTCCTTCATCACCATCAGCCGATGCGCGAGCAGCCGCGCGACGCCGATATCGTGCGTGACGATCACCGCCGCGAGATGCAGCTTGCTCGTGAGCGTGCGCAGCAGGTCGAGCAGACGCGCCTGCACGGAGACATCGAGACCGGCGGTGGGCTCGTCCATGAACACGAGGCGCGGGCCCGTCACCAGATTACGCGCGATCTGCAGGCGCTGCTGCATGCCGCCGGAGAACGCCGAAGGCAGCTCGTCGATGCGCGCGGCGTCGAGTTCGACGCGGCTCATCCAGTCGGCGGCGGTCTCGCGCAGACGTCCGTAGTGACGCGCGCCGATCGCCATCAACGGTTCGCCGATGTTCGCGCCCGCCGATACATTGCGGCGCAATCCGTCGCGTGCGTTCTGATGCACGAAGCCCCATTCGGTGCGTGAAAGAAGGCGTTTTCGCGGTTCGGCGAGCGTCGGGAGATCGAGCGTTTCGCCATCGCGCGTGGTGTACGCGAGCGCGCCGCCGTCGATCTCGCTGCGCATCGCGAGCGCGTTCAGCAAGGTCGATTTCCCCGAGCCCGATTCACCGACGATGCACAGCACTTCGCCCGGATAGACCTCGAGATCGACATCGACGCAGCCGCCGCGACCGTCGTAGCGCTTCGTGAGGCGCGTGGCTTGCAGCAGTGGCTTCATTGCGTCACCTCTTCGTCGCCTTCGTCATCGCGGCGGCTGTGGCAGTAGTCGCTATCGGAGCAGACGAACATGCGCGTGCCCTGATCGTCGACGATCATCTCGTCGAGAAAGCTTTCATGCGAGCCGCACAGTGCGCATGCGTGCTCCCATTTCTGCACGCTGAAAGGATGATCCTCGAAGTCGAGGCTCTTCACTTTCGTATAAGGCGGAATGGCGTAGATGCGCCGTTCGCGGCCCGCGCCGAAGAGTTGCAATGCGGGGTTCATGTGCATCTTCGGGTTATCGAACTTGGGGATCGGCGAAGGCGACGTGAGATAGCGATCGTTCACCATCACCGGGTAATCGTAGGTCGTCGCAATGCCGCCGTGCTGCACGATATCCTCATAGTATTTCACGTTGATGAGACCGTAATCCGCGAGCGCATGCAGCTTTCTGCACTCGGTCACGCGCGGTTCGAGCCGGTACAGCGGCTCGGGCATCGGCACCTGATAGACGAGAATCTGCCTGTCCGTGAGCGGCGTCTCGGGAATGCGGTGACGCGTCTGCACGATGCTCGCCTCCGCCGTGCGCGTGGTGGTCGCCACACCCGCCGTGCGCGCGAAGAAGCGGCGGATGTTCACCGCGTTCGTCGTTTCATCCGAGCCTTGATCGATGACTTTGAGCGTATCGCTCGCGCCGATGATCGCGGACGTCACCTGCAAGCCGCCCGTGCCCCATCCATAAGGCAGCGGCATTTCGCGCGAGGCGAACGGCACCTGATAGCCCGGCACCGCCACGGCCTTGAGCAGCGCGCGGCGGATCATGCGTTTGGTCTGCTCGTCGAGATACGCGAAGTTATAACCTTCGGTGAGTGCGTTCATGCCGCGTTCTCCTTGTTGTCGTCCGCGCCATGCGCCGCGCGCAAACGGCGCAGCAATTCCAGTTCCGACTGGAAATCGACGTAATGCGGCAGTTTCAGATGCTGCACGAAGCCGGATGCTTCCACGTTGTCGCTGTGATACAGCACGAACTCGGGGTCCTGCGTCGGCGACCCGACCGTCTCTCCCAGTTCCTGCGCGCGCAGTGCGCGATCGACGAGCGCCATCGCCATCGCCTTGCGCTCCGAATGGCCAAAGGCCAGACCATAGCCTTGCGTGAAGGCCGGCGGCGTCTCGCCGCTGCCCGCGAACTGGTTGATCATCTGGCATTCGGTGATATCGATATCGCCGATCTCGGCCGCGAAGCCCAGCTCATCGACGAACATCTCGACCGCGACTTCGCCATGACGAATCTCGCCCGCGAACGGATGACTGTGCGCATAGCCGCGCTGCGTCGCGTAGCCGACCGCGAGCAGAAAGCCTTCGTCGCCGCGTGCGAGGTTTTGCAGGCGCGTCGCGCGATCGGCGGGAAACGACAGCGGCTCGCGCGACAGATCGCCCGGCTCCGGCGCATCGTCATGCGCTCGTTCCTGCTCGATCAGGCCTTCCTTGTCGAGCATCGAAAGCACGCGCGGCATGGCGCTCGCGTCGGGCGTTTTAGTTTCCATGCTTGCATCGCCAACGTGTTCGCCTTCAGCGAGCAACGTGAAATCGAGCAGACGTTGCGTGTAATCGTAGGTTCCGCCGAGCATCTGACCGCCGGGAATATCCTTGAACGCCGCCGAGATGCGGCGCTCGACGCACATCGCTTCCGTATTCACCGGCAACGTGTAGCCGAAGCGCGGCAGCGTCGTGCGATATGCGCGCAGCAGAAAGATCGCCTCGACGAGATCGCCCGCCGCCTGCTTGATCGCGAGCGCGGCCAGGTCTTCGTCATAGACCGAGCCTTCGGTCATCACGCGCGCGACGGCGAGCCGCAACTGCTCCCGAATCTGCGCGACGGACAGCTCGGGCACGGACACATCGCCGCGACGCTGCTTCGCGAGCACGTCCCATGAACGTTCGATGGCGCGTTCGCCACCCTTGACCGCGACATACATCAGTTCACCTCCACATGCGTCGTGCGCGGCAGGCCGACGAGCGAGCCGCCCGCCACGAAATAACAATCGATGCCGCAAGGAAAGAGGGCCGTGAGCGCCGCGCGCTGCCGCCAGAATTCGCGCGTGAGTCCCGCGATGCCGACCGTGCGCGACTCCGCGATGCCCGGGCCGCGCCACACGAGCGGCTCGCCCGTCGTGAGCGACGGCACCCGGATGAACAAGGTCGCAGCCTCTTCCGGCGACTCCGGCTCGCCGTGCGAGAACGCATCGAGCGGCGGCATGTTGCTCGCTTCGTCGATATAGGCGAACGCGGCGGCGCGTCGCTCTTTCGTGAGCGGCGCGCTCGCATGGAAACGCAACGCGTCGCCGAGCACGTGGTCATCGCGTTCGATGAACACGGGCGTCGAATAGTCCGTCAGCGCCAGCAGCGAGGCGAACGCCGCGAGCGGCACGCGCCCCGCGAGGCCGTCGCGCATCGCGTGATTGTCCGGCAGCGCAGCATCGATCGCGACGATCCTGCCCGGGCGCGACAGCGCATCGAGCAGCGCGCGGAACACGCGCTGCGCGTCGTGCACCGTGTCGTTGAAGCCGGGCACGAGCGTGGCCATGTCGATTCGCATCATTCGCCTCTCACCATCGTGAAGAATTCCACCTTCGTTGCGGCCGCCTGGCTTTCCTTGCGACGCCGTTCGTCGGCGATGCGCGCGGCCAGCGGCGCGATCAGTTGCGCCTGCAATTGCGTTGCATAACGCGGCATTTGCAGCAGCGCATCCGCGAGCGCAGCGAGCGTGGCGCGCTCCTTGTCGCGGCCCATGTGCACCGCGACGCCAACGGGCGCGCTGCCGTCATCGGTACGCAAACGCAGCGTGGCGCGCGTGACGGTCGTCTCGCCGAGATTGAACGCATCGCCCGTGCCGCCGATGCGCCCGCGCACCATCGCGAGGCCGATATCCGGCGCGCGCAGCCATTCGTAATCGGGCGCTTGCGCGCCGTCGAGCGCGGCATCGAAGGTCTGTTGCAGCACGTCGCGCGGCGTGCGGGCAAGCACCGCCATCCATTCGCGGCGGCCCAGCGCTTCGTGCGGCTCCGTTGAAAAAGTACTCATCGCTTTTCCCGTAGCTGGAAGGTTCCGGTCATCGTCATGCTACTCGTGGTCATATCTAGTCGTCTAGACGTTTGGTGGTGTAGTGAAGCTTTCACATTTCCATCACGAGTTGCGCACTACAATTCGAGAGAACGATATTCAAACCGACAGGAATGACAGCGCAATGACATCGAACGAAAATGCGGCGCCTGGCGTTGCCGTCGAGCGCGGCGCGGGGGTCGCGGTCTGGCGGCAGATCGAGCAGATTCTCGCCGCCGAGATCGCCGCGAAAAGCTTCGGCGACGAAGGCCGCCTGCCGAGCGAAGCCGAGCTGGCCAAACGCTTCGACGTGAATCGTCATACCGTGCGCCGCGCGATGCTCAGGCTCGCCGCGACGGGACTCGTCAGCGTCGAGCAGGGGCGCGGCACCTTCGTGCAGCCCGGCGCGATCGACTATCAGATCGGCAGGCGCACGCGTTTCACCGAAAACCTGCGGCGGCAGAAACACACGTCGGCGGGCGTCGTGCTCAGCTCCGAGCGCGTGAAGGCCGATCCGACCGTCTCGAAGGCGCTCGGCGTGCGCGCGGGCACGCTCGTCTATCAGATCGAGACGCGCCACGATTCCGACGGCATTCCCATGACCTACGCGCGCAACTGGTATCCGGCCGCGCGCTTCAACGACCTGCCCGCGGCGATCGAATCGACCGGCGGCGTGAGCGCGGCGCTGGAGAAGTTCGGCGTGAAGGATTACACCCGCAAGTGGAGCCGCATCGGCAGCGTGCTGCCTTCGTCGGATGTGGCGCGGCGCCTGCAGATCAATCGCCAGCAGCCGGTGCTGTGGGTCGAAAACGTCGACGTCGACGAAGACGGCGTGCCGATCAAGTACGGCATCACGCATTTCGCGGCCGATCGCGTGCAACTGATGGTCGAGCACGATCTATGACGGGCGCCGCACATCCGCGCGTCGCGTTGTATTACGCGCCGCCCGCCGCGTCCGCATGGTGGCGCGAGGGCTGCGAATGGCTCGGCCGCGACCCCGAGAACGGTCTCGAAACCGCGACGCCCGCGCGCGATCTGACCCATGCGCCGCGCCGCTACGGCTGGCACGCGACGCTGGTCGCGCCGTTTCAAATGGCGCCGGGAGTCGAACTCGCGGACGTGCTGGCTTGCGCTCGCGCGTGGGCGGGCGCTATTTCGCGCTTCGAGATGCAGGTGAAGGCCGCCGAGCTCGGCCGCTTCGTCGCGCTGCGCCCCGCGCGAGCGAGCGACGACGACGCGCTGCGCCTGCTCGCCGCAAGTGCGTTGCGCTCGCTGGTCGCGTTGCGTGCGCGGCCTTCGCGGGAGAGCATCGAGCGGCGCATCGTCGATGGCATGAGCGCGCGGCAAATCGCCTTGCTGCGCGACTGGGGCTATCCATATGTCTTCGACGAATACCGCTTCCACATGACGCTCTCCGACTCCCTCGACGACGGGAACGCGCGCGCATCGATTGTGTCGGACTGGACGCAGCGCATCGAGGAACTCGGTCCGCTGCCGATGCATGGCGCCGCGCTCTTCATCGAGCCCGAGCCCGGTGCGCCGTTCATGCTGTGGCGGCGCCTGCCGTTCAACAATGCACAGGACGTGGCATGACCGCGGTCGATAGCACGAAACTGATCTACGTGATGGGACCTTCGGGCGCGGGCAAGGACTCGCTGCTCGGCTTCGCGCGCGAACGCGTGGGCTCGCGCGTGATGTTCGCGCACCGCTATATCACGCGCGCCGTTGCGGAGGGCGAGAACCATATCGCGCTCACGCACGACGAATTCGTATCGCGTCTTTCGTACGGCCTCTTCGCGATGCATTGGGAAAGCCTCGGGCTGCGCTATGGCATCGGGATCGAGCTGGATGCGTGGCTCGCGCGCGGCATGCCGGTCGTCGTGAACGGCTCGCGGCAACATGCGGAGCTCGCGCTCGAGCGTTATCCGGATGCGCGCTTCGTGCATATCGATGCGACGCCCGCCGTGCTCGCCGCCCGTCTCGCGCGACGCGGACGCGAGGACGCGCACCAGATCGAGGCGCGTCTCGCGCGCCGTCCCGCGTTCGAATTGCCGACGGCGGCGCATGTCGTGAAGATCGACAATTCCGGCATGCTCGCCGATGCCGGCACGCAGTTCCTCGACGTGCTCGCGCTCGCGGGCCGCATCTAAACGCCCTTCCTTTCCCGAACGCGCCGCACTCCGCGGCGCGACTCTCTCCGTATAAACCCTGAGTTGCAAGTCGGTTTTCGTTCGCCGACACTTTGCAAATCGATTTGCGTTGCGCATTAAAAAGCAAATCTGATTGCGTTTTCGGTCGAAACCACTTTGCCAAGGGGTCACTCATGAAACTCGCTGCAAAATTCGCCGTGGCCGCCGTGGCCGCGCTTTCCCTCGTCAGTGGCGCGGCGCGCGCCGAGACGCTGCTCGTCGCGTGCGACACGGCCTTCGTGCCGTTCGAATTCAAGCAGGGCAATGAGTACGTCGGCTTCGACATCGACTTGTGGAAGGAGATCGCCAAGGATCTGAAGCTCGACTACAAGCTCCAGCCGATGGATTTCAGCGGCATCCTGCCCGCGCTGCAGACGCGTAACGTCGATGTCGCGCTCGCCGGAATCACGATCAAGGACGAGCGCAAGAAGGTCATTGACTTTTCAGACGGCTACTACGACAGCGGCTTCACGCTGATGGTGCCGTCGAACAGCGCGATCAAGGGACCGGACGATCTCAAGGGCAAGACGCTCGCGGTCAAGACCGGCACGTCGTCGTTCGATTACGCGAAGGCGAACTTCAAGGACACGGAGCTGCGCGCGTTCCCGAATATCGACAACGCGTATCTGGAGCTTGCGACCGGCCGCGTCGATGCCGCGATGCACGACACGCCGAACGTTCTCTACTACATCCACACGGCGGGCAAGTCGCGCGTGAAGGCAGTCGGCCCGCAGATGATGGCGCAGCAATACGGCATCGCGTTTCCGAAGGGCAGCCCGCTCGTCGCGAAGGTCAACGCGGAACTCGTGAAGATCAAGGCCGATGGCCGTTACGCGGCGATCTACAAGAAGTGGTTCGGCGTCGAGCCGGCGAAGTCGTGACGCGCGCCGACACAGGAGATCAATGATGCAGTTCGATCTGTCGGTCATCATGGACGCCGTGCCCGCGCTCATGCAAGGGGCGCGTCTCACGGTGCTGATCACCTTGCTCGGGCTCGCGGGCGGCATGCTCGTCGGCCTGCTGTTCGGCCTGATGCGCGCGTATGGCAACGCGCTGTGCCAGAAGATCGCGTTCACGTATATCGAGTTCGTGCGCGGCACGCCGATCGTCGTGCAGGTGATGTTCATCTACTTCGCGCTGCCCTTGCTGCTTCACGTTCGCGTCGATGCGATGACGGCGGCGGTCGTGTCGATCGTCATCAACTCGGGCGCGTATATCGCGGAGATCGTCCGCGGCGCGTTTCTTTCCGTGCCGCGCGGGCTGACCGAAGCGGGCCTCGCACTCGGCATGCCGGGCTGGCGCGTGCTCGCGTTCGTGGTCGGGCCGGTGGCGTTCAGACGCATGACGCCCGCGCTCGGCAACCAGTTCATCGTCAGTCTGAAGGACACGTCGCTGTTCATCGTGATCGGCGTGGGCGAGCTCACGCGGCAAGGTCAGGAAATCATGGCGTCGAATTTTCGCGCGGTGGAAATCTGGACCGCGGTGGCGATCATTTATCTCTGCATGATCGGCGCGCTCACCTTCGGGCTGCGCACGATGGAACGGCGGATGCGCATTCTATGAACACGAACCATCACAACGGCCACATGGTGCAATTCAAGGGCGTGACCAAGCGCTTCGGCAAGACGGTCGTGCTCGATCAGGTCGAACTGAACATCGGCGCGGGCGAAGTCGTCGTGCTGATCGGGCCGTCGGGCTCGGGCAAGTCCACGCTTCTGCGCTGCATCAACGCGCTGGAGCAGATCGATGGCGGCGATCTCATCGTCGATGGCATCAGCGTGCTCGGCGGCTCGAAAAAGGTGCGCGAGATTCGTCAGGAAGCGGGCATGGTGTTCCAGCAGTTCAATCTGTTCCCGCAGATGACGGCGCTCGAGAACGTCGCGTTCGGGCCGCGTCAGGTGCGCGGCATGAACAAGCCCGAAGCGGAGGCGCTGGCGCGCGACCTGCTGACGAAAGTCGGGCTCGGCGCGCGCGTCGGGCACTATGCGAGCGAGTTGTCGGGCGGGCAGCAGCAGCGTGTCGCGATCGCGCGGGCGCTCGCCGTGAAGCCCAAGCTCATGCTCTTCGACGAACCCACGTCCGCGCTCGATCCCGAATTGCGCCAGGAAGTGCTGCGCGTGATGCAGTCGCTCGCGGAAGAAGGCATGACGATGGTCGTGGTCACGCACGAGATGGCGTTCGCGCGCAAGGTGGGCACGCGGCTCATCTTCATGGAGCACGGGCATATCACGGTGGATGGCCCGCCGCGCGAATTGCTCGATAATCCGCCTAATCAGCGGCTGCGCGATTTTCTGCAACACGTCGAATAACCCAACGTACTCTTTGATCCATGGCAGCACTCGGTTTTATCGAAATCAACGGCTCGCCGCGCGAAGCGGGCGAAGCCTTCGGGCGCTTCGGCGCGAGCGCCGTGCATGCGCATCTGCTGAAGACGCATGCGTGGCAGACCGTCATGCAATGGCGCGGCAGCGAGATGTCGCAGGCGATGGCCGCGCTCGTGCGCAAACGCTTCCCGCGCGTGTGGGACGAGCTTCAGGGTCTCGCCGCCGGTCTCGCCCTGCCCTTCGAGGACGTGTTCCTCTGGAACTGCCGTGGCGATGTCTGGGCGATGGCGCCCGATGGCTGCACGACCGTGCAGCTTCCCGGCGCGGACGTGCGGCGCATCAGCCACAACGAGGATGGCGATCCCGGATTCGCGGGACATTGCGCGATCGCCGAATGCCGCATCGATGGCGGCGCGGGCTTCGCGGCCTTCGTCTATCCCGGCTCGCTGCCGGGCCATACGTTCGCGGTGACGAACCACGGTCTCGCGATGGCCGTGAACAATCTGCGTCAGCGGGATGTCGCCGCGGGTGTGCCGCGCATGGTGCTCACGCGCGCGATCCTCGATGCATCGACGCTCGATGAAGCCGTGTCCATCGTGCGTGACAATCCGCGTGCGGGCGGGTTTCATCTGACGCTCGGCGCATGCAAGGAAAACGCCTTGCTGAGCCTGGAATTCAGCACGCATGCGTGCTCGGCCGTCGAAATCGAGAAGCCGTCGCTGCATGCGAATCACGCGATCCATCCATCGATGCATGGCTTCGCGCAGGTGGTGACGGACTCGTCGCGGCATCGTCAGACGCGGGGCGACGCGATGCTCGCATCCGGTGAAGCGCCGCATCCGCTCGCGATCCTCGCGGATCGCGAAGACGCCGCGTTGCCGATTCATCGCACGCAGCCCGACGATCCCGACGATGAAAACACGCTCGCCACCGCCGACATTGCGATTCGCGCGTCTCACATAGAATGGGAGGTTCACGAACATCCCGGGCAGCCCGCCCGGTATCGGATGATCAATGGACACAGGCAAACGGAAGGCGCCGCGCGCGGGCGAAACTGAAGCAGGCACGAAGATGCCGCCACGCAGCGTGGATGGCCTGCGCGAACTGGTGATACGCATCGGCCGTGACGAGGCCGGCATGTCGCTCGGCGGCAAGGCGCATACGGTGCTCGCGAAGCTCCTCGAGCGCCCGGAAGAAGTCGCGGTGCGCACCATCACGGATCTGGCCACCGCGCTCGATGTCAATGCATCGACGCTCACGCGCCTGTCGACCA
This sequence comes from Caballeronia hypogeia, assembly GCF_001544875.2. Taxonomy (GTDB): domain Bacteria; phylum Pseudomonadota; class Gammaproteobacteria; order Burkholderiales; family Burkholderiaceae; genus Caballeronia; species Caballeronia hypogeia. The sequence continues at coordinate 15,308 of NZ_FCOA02000047.1, read as the reverse complement.
AACTCGGCTATGCGGGATTCGCCGACTTTCAAAGCGTGTTTCGCGACACGCTCGCGGAACGGCATCGGCATTTCTACAGCCAGCAGGCGGAACGGCTCGTCGCGAGCAGCAAGACCCACGCGCACGATCCCGCGCCCGAAGTCGACATGGTCGTGAAGCTCGCGCGTGAATCGATCGGCAATGTGGAAGGCTTCATCTCGCAACTCTCGCCCGACGATCTGCGCGCCGCCGCCGCCTTGCTCGCCAACGCGAAACGCGTGCGCGTGCATGGCCTGCGCCAGTTCAGCGCGCTCGCGAGTTTCATCTGTTATGGGCTGAGCATGATCCGCACGGATGTCGCGCTGCTCGATGCGCAAGGGCTCGGCGTCGCGGAAGGACTCGCGCAACTGCAGCCGGGCGACGTGGTGATCGTCACGAGCGTCGCGCCCTACACGCGCAGCGTCGCCGACGCCGCGAACGCGGCGAACGATGCCGGCCTAGACGTGGTCGCCATCACCGATACGCTCGCCTCTCCGCTCGTTCCGCCCGCGCGTCACGCATTCCTGATCCCTCACGAAAGCAGCTTCTTCAGCAACAGCATGGGCGCGTATCTCGTGTTCGGCGAGGGCTTGCTCAATCTCGTCGCGGCGCAGCTCGGCGAGCGCGCGCTGCATGCGCTCGAGCGACGCGAAAAGCTCATCACGTCGCTTGATATCGAAATGTCGTGACGTGGATCAGATCACGCGTTCGCGCACCCATCCGGACACGAGATCGATCAGCGACACGATCAAGATGACAATGATCATCACCGCCGCGGTCTGCGCGTAGTTGAACGAGCGGATCGCCTCGTACAGCACGACGCCGATCCCGCCCGCGCCGACCATGCCGACGACCATCGCGGAACGCACGTTCGATTCGAAGCGATACAGTGCGAAAGAGATCCACAGCGGCAACACCTGCGGCAGCACGCCGTAGACGATTTCGTCGAGACTGCTCGCGCCGGTCGCGCGCACGCCTTCGGCGGGACGCGCATCCACGGCTTCGACCGCTTCGGCGAACAGCTTCGCGAGCACGCCCGTCGTATGCACCCACAACGCGAGCACGCCCGCGAACGGTCCGAGCCCGACCGCGACGATGAAGAGCATCGCGAACACCATCTCGTTGATCGCGCGGCATGCGTCCATCAGGCGGCGCACCGGCTGCGAGATCCACGCCGGCGCGATGTTCTGCGCCGAGAGCAGGCCGCACGGCACCGCGCAGATCAGCGCGAGCGCCGTGCCCCACACCGCGACCGCGAGCGTCACGATCATTTCGTGCGCATATGTGCGCCATTCTGTGAAGTCGGGTGGAAAGAAGTCGCGCGCGAACTGGCTCATGTTGCCCGATGCGCCGAGCAGGTCGAGCGGACGCATGTCCGCGCTCGTCCACGAAAGACCGAGCGCCGCGATGACGACGATCCAGCCGAGCATCGATGTCCAGCTTCGCTTGGGCGCCGTCGGATGCGCGGGCCGGACGACGCCGGCCTCGAACGTGGTGACGTCGAGCGGCTTCATTTACTTCGCCGCCGTGCTGGCCGTGTTGTCCAGCGCGGCGATCTTTTGGTCGAGCGCTGCGATTTGCGCCTTCTTGTCGGCGTCGTCGAGATGCGCGTCGTTCTGAACCTGCTGCTTCTTCTGGAACAGCGCAATCTGACGAATCGGCACGAGCTGCGCGTTCGACGAATCCGCGAAGCCCGAATAGCCGGAGATCGCCGTCATCACCTGCTGTTCGCGCGGGTCCTTTTCCGCGTAATGGTCGAAGAAATTGCGCAGCTTGTCCTTCGTCGCTTGCGGCAGATCGCGACGCCACACGAGCGGGTCCGACGGAATCAGCGGCGACTTCCACAGCACGCGCACCTTCGGATACAGCTCCGGATGCTGCGCCTTGATCGTGTCGAGCATGTCGGTGTTGTTGGTCGCGACATCGACCTTGTCGTTCACCACCGCGAGCATGTTCGCTTCATGGCTCGAAGGCAGCACGCTCTTGAACGCGGTCCTCGCGTTGATGCCGTTCTTCGCGAACAGATAATACGAAGGCACGAGCGTGCCCGAGGTCGAGTTCGGATCGCCGAAGCCCAGGTTGATGTCCTTCGTGTTCTTCAGCACCTGATCGAGCGACTTCCACTTGCTGTTCGCGTTCGTGATGAGCAGCGAGTAGTAGCCCGCTTCGCCGTTCTTGTACTTCACCTTCGCGAAGACTTCGCCGTTCGAACGGTCCACCGCTTCGATCGCCGACGCATTTCCGAAGAAGCCGATCTGCACCTTGTTGAAGCGCATCGCTTCGATGATGCCCGCGTAATCGGTCGCGAAATACGCCTTCACGTCGAGGCCTGTCTGCTTGTTGAGATCATCGATGAGCGGCTGCCAGCGCTGCTTGAGCGCCGCGGACGAATCCGTCGAGATGATGCCGAAGCTGATCGTTTCGGCGAGCGCGGTCTGTGTCAGAAGGCACGACGCGAGCGCGGCGCCAGCCAGGAAGTAACGGGCTGATTTCATGGTGCGATCCAGGGTTGATGATTGAATTCGGTTCAGGAACCGGCGAGGGCCGGCGACGTTCGCGCGTGTCCTTTGGGCGCTTCGCCGCGTTCCTGCGCAGCTTGATGCGTGAGCAGCTCATCCGCCGACGAGCCGTACAGTTCGTGCAGCACGACGGGCGTCAAACGTTCGGTCGCGCCATCGAAGACGACGCGGCCGTCACGCAGCGCGATCGTGCGCGGGCAATACTTCATCGCGACATCGATCTGATGCAGCGAGACGACCACGGTCAGCTTGTGCTCCCGGTTGAGCGTCTGCATCAGCTCCATCACGCGGCGCGCGGATTCGGGATCGAGCGAGGCGATCGGCTCGTCCGCGAGCACGATGCGCGCGCGCTGCACGAGCGCACGCGCCAGCGCGGCGCGTTGCTGCTGTCCGCCCGACAGGTTGCTCGCGCGCTCGAACGCATGTTCGCCGATGCCCATTGCTGCAAGCGAATCCATCGCGAGCGTGCGTTCGCCGCGCGGAAAACGGCCCGCCAGACGACGCCAGAGCGGCACACGCGACAACGCGCCGATCAGCACGTTGGTGAGCACCGACAGACGCCCGACCAGATTGAACTGCTGAAACACGAAAGCGACATCGCGGCGAATCGAACGCACTTCGCGCACGATCTTGCCGTTCTGCTGAATCGGTCGTCCGAGCAGCGTGACGTGCGAAGGCGCGGGGTCGGATGCCGTGAAGCCGGCGATATGCCGCAGCAAAGTCGACTTGCCCGAACCCGACGCGCCGATCAGCGCGACCATTTCGCCCTCTTCCACGCGCAGATTCACGGAGTCGAGCGCCATGCGGCCGTTGCGGAACGTCTTGGTGAGACGCTCGATGCGTATTGCGTCCATAGCTTCCCTCGATGGGCGCGCTCGAAAGGCGCGCTGAAAACGTTCGGGAGATTCTAGGAAGCCAACATGACGAGAAAGTGACGCTGATGAGACGTCTAGATGAATACATGACTTGCGCTGCGTGACGCTTGAGACGATCGAGCAGGAAAACGATCCGCACGGGCATTCACGCGCGCGGCGCCGCGCTTCATGATTCGTTCATGAATGCGGCAATCATTTTTCAGGACGACATCATGAACACGATCAAGACTGACGTGGCGATCATCGGTGCGGGCAGCGCGGGCTTGTCCGCGTATCGCGCCGCGAAAGCGGCGGGCGCGGCGGCGATTCTCATCGAAGGCGGCGCGCATGGGACCACCTGTGCGCGTGTCGGATGTATGCCGTCGAAGCTGCTGATCGCGGCGGCCGAGGCGGCGCATCATGCGATGCATACCGATGCTTTCGGCGTGCATATAGAAGGCACGGTGCGCATCGACGGGCGCGAGGTCATGGCTCGTGTGAAGAGCGAGCGCGACCGTTTCGTCGGATTCGTCGTCGCGGGCGTCGATGCAATGCCCGGCGCGGACAAGCTGAGTGGCTATGCGCGCTTCATCGACGATAACCTGCTGCAGGTGGGCGAGCACACGCGCGTGCATGCGAAGAGCGTCGTCATCGCGACGGGATCGAGCCCGGTCATGCCGGCGATGTATCGCGCGCTCGGCAACCGCGCCGTCGTCAACGACGATGTCTTCTCATGGGACGATCTGCCCAAGCGCGTCGCGGTGATCGGCGCGGGTGTGATCGGGCTCGAACTCGGGCAGGCGCTCGCGCGGCTCGGCGTGCGTGTTTCTGTGCTGGGCGCGCGTGGACGGGTCGGTCCTTTGACCGATCCGGAGGTGCGCAACTATGCAGAGCGCGTGTTCAGCGAAGCGTTCCGCTTCGAGCCGCGTGCGCAAGTGCAAGCCGCCGTGCGTGACGTCGATGAAGTGCGTTTGCGTTATGTATCCGGGGCGGACGAACTCGTCGAAGATACGTTCGATTACGTGCTGGTTGCAGCGGGACGCAAGCCGAACGTCGCGGGCCTCGCGTTGCACAACACGTCGCTCGAACTCGATGCGAACGGCTTGCCCGTCTACGATGCATCGACCTTGCAGGCGGGCGCGCATCCGGTGTTCATCGCAGGCGATGCGAACGGCGTTTTGCCTCTGCTTCACGAAGCAGCCGACGAAGGGCGCGGAGCGGGCACGAATGCGGCGCGATATCCGAATGTCGAACCGGTCGAGCGTCGCGCGCCGATTTCGATTGCTTTCACCGATCCCGGCATCGCGATGGTCGGCGCGCGTCATGTCGACCTCACCGCGGAGTCGTTCGTCACGGGTGAAGTGAGCTTCGAGGATCAGGGACGCAGCCGCGTGATGCTGAGAAATCGCGGGCTGATGCACGTGTATGTGGATCGTGCGAGCAGGCGCTTCGTCGGCGCGGAATGGATCGGGCCGGAGGCGGAGCATATCGCGCATTTGCTCGCGTGGGCGCTGCAAATGAAGCTCACGATCGATGAGATGCTGCGGATGCCGTTCTATCATCCCGTAGTCGAGGAAGGGCTGAGGACTGCGTTGCGGGAAGCGGAAGTGAAACTGCGTTAATGCGGGTGACATTTGGTCAAATCGAAACGGTGACCCGGGGTCGGCTACTCCGGTCGTCATCGCGACACCCGTAAAATGGCTGCATGCAGACACCACACTCGGACCAACCCGACCTCCCGCTCCCCGCGCCCAGCACCGCGTCCCTCGCGGTGGCCGCGGCCATCGCGATGATCGCGTGGCTCGCGTTCGCGGCGCAGACGGACATCACCATAGCGCGGCTGGTCGGCCGTGGGTTCACCGTACTCGACGGCCTCGCCCGCATGAGCAGCTATCTGACGAATCTGACCGTGCTGCTCACGGCGTTCTGCTTCACTTGCGTCGCGACGCGCGCGCAATGGCCTATTGCGCGCTTCTTTCGCAAGCCGACCGTCGTGACAGCGGTGGTCGTGTATATCGTGTTCGTGGGCATTGCTTATAACGCGTTGCTGCGTTATCTGTGGGTGCCTTCCGGCTATCGCGCACTGGTCAATGAATCGCTGCACACCGTCGTGCCCGCGCTCGCGGCCCTATACTGGTTCCTGTTCGTGCCGCGCTTTCACTTGTCGTTGCGGCGCTGCGCGCTCTGGCTCGTCTATCCGATTGCCTATCTTTCCATCACGTTATGGCGCGGAAGTCTTTCCGACTTCTATCCCTATCCGTTCATCAACGTATCGGAGCTGGGCTATGAGCGCGTGTTCATCAACGCGACGATGCTTGTGATCGCGTTTCTGGTGTTGATGAGCGTGTTTCTCGTGATCAATCACCGGCGCGAAGATCTGCGCGTGGCCGATCCGGGAGCCGAATCCGGCGACGCCGATTAAGCCGTCACGCGTGCCCTTCGGGGATGCGCTCATCCCCGAAGGCTGGGAAGAATCAGGCGGGTTTCGAATCGAACATCAGCAGCTCGACGCCGGCCTGTGCGAAATTCGCGAGATCTCCGGCGGTCTTCTGACCTTCAGGCGAGGCGAGCGCGCTCTTGATCGCATCGAGCGAATCGAACTCCAGCAGCGCGACGAGGTGATACGGCGATTCACCCGAAGCCGTCGCAACCGGTCCCGTGCTGATCTCGTAGCGCCGCAGGCCCGGCAGCGTTTTGGCAAGCGGCGCGTGGGTCGAAGCATAGTAGTCGTCGAATGCCTGCGTGTCGGTCGGGTTCTTGTATAGCGCTACGAGCTGGGCCATCGTGGTGTCTCCTTGTGGTGGGTGGCGGGAAGGCTACTGCTTTTCGAGCTTAAGGTAGATGCGCTGCACGTTCTGCGGCTGCGCGATCGTATAGAGCTTGTCGTTGCGGAACGCCGGCACCTGCACCGTATGCATCGCCTCGGTCAGCCCGACGCCGTTCGTGTACGCACGCTTGACGGACGCTTCGAGTTCGCGCAGATACACGCCCGTCCGCAGGATGTCGTCGCCGCGCAAGGGCGCGCCGAAGCCGGGAATCACGGTCTTGAGGTCCAGCGCGTGCAGGTTTTCGAGCGCGGCGAGCCAGCCGGGAATCTTCTCGTTGCGCAGCTCGGGAATGCGTCCGTTCGACACGAGCCCGCCCGCGAACAGCACGCCGGTTTGCGTGTCGAGCACGGCGAGATCGCCCGGCGTGCTCGCAGGCCCGAAGTGCAGCAGTTGCAGCTTGCGCCCGCCGCTCTCGATCTCGGTCGTGCCGTTCACCGTCGTGTCGGGCACGGTTACGCGCGAGCCGGCCATTTCGTCTTCACCGAGCGTCTTGCGCAGATTCGCGAGACAGATCGAGCAGCGCTCGCGGATCAGTTGCGCGGTGCGGGCGTGCGCGAGGATAGGCACGTCGGCGTCGCGAAATGCTGCCGCGCCGAACACGAACTCGGGCGCCTGATGCGTGATGATGACGAGCTTCACCGGCAACGGCGTAATCTTGCGAATCGCCTCGATCATCGCGCGACCATAGCGATACGACGGCCCGGTATCGATCACCGTCACGCCATCCGTTCCGACGACGAAGCCGTTATTCGCGACGATGCCGTGATTCGCCGGCGCGACCGCCTCGCTGTCGCCGATGAACGCAAACACGCCCGGCGCGATGGCGACGGGCGCGGGCATGCCGCTCATCGCCGCATGCGCGAGCGTCGCCGCGAACAGTACATGAGCGACGAAGAGCCTCCGGACACGCGAGCACCAGGCGCCCCGCGTCATTTCATCGCCGATGTCTGAGCGTTGGCGGGTTGCGCGCTGATCGCGACCGCGCCGTCGAACTGCTTGTTCTTCGTGTCTTCGATACGCGCCTTCAGTTCGCCGCTCGCGCCCGGCACGAAGTAGAAGCGGAAATTCGGGTTCTCGCTGATCGAGAAGTTGACGTTCGCGGTCATCACCGGTTTGTCCGCATAGGTGACTTCGACCTTGCGGACGAAATACGCCGTCGCGTAGTTGCGCGTCACCTGATTCATCGCCATGCCGGTGCGGTTCGGATGGCGCACCATCAGTTGCGCGAGCTCGGGCTTGCCTGTCACCGCCTGGCCTTCGGCCTGCAGGCGCACTTGTCCCGCCGTGCGTTCCGCTGCGTCTTCGTCCTTGTCCGCCGGCGCCGAGCAGCCGCCCGACGCCTTTACGAAACGGATCGAGCTATAGAGCTTGCCGTCATTGGTTTCCGCCACGACGCGCATGAAGGTGTAGTCCTCCACGCGCACGCGCGTCTCGATGGTCGCGAGACCCGACTCCGGCGTGAACTCGAACGAGCCCGCATAGGGCTCTGGATTCTCGTCGATGAAGAGATAGACCTTCCTGATGTAGTGCGATGGCGTTTGCGGGAACTGCGCGTTGATCGCGATCGGCACGACAGCGGCGTCAGCGGCGCGCATTGGCGCATCGAGCTTGATGACCGCATCGCCATGCGGGTCGATCGTACGGCCCTTGAACGTGCCTTCCTTGAAGTCGAGCCAGCGCGCGTTCTTGTTGGGATCGTCGTCGGGCTGCGCCGCCTTCGCGGCATAGGGCGCGAGCGTCGCGGCGACGAGGCACGCGAGCTTCAGCACGCGATAACCGGACCATGCTGTATTCATGATGTCCCTCCAATTGCGCTGTCGCTACTGCTCCCACTCCAGCTCCGCGTACGCGGCCGTCACGTTGCGGCGGTGATAGATGTCGTACAGGAGCCATTTGTCCCGCTCTTCGAGACCGATGCTGTCGACGGCCTGCTGTATCGTTTGGCCCTTTTTGATTGCTGCACGCACATCGCGCGCCAGGTGGGCGAGATAGCGCGTCTCGTCGTCGAGCGCCTGTGGCCACGGCGGGTCGAGCGGGCCGTGCCCCGGCACGACGTGACGTGGATTCATCTGTCGAATACGCGCGATGTCGTCGAGCCAGCCCGTGACGCTGCCGTCCACCACGGGAATACAGCCGACGAATAAAAGATCGCCCGTCCACAACGTGCCGCTCTTCTCATCGTATACCGTCAAATCGTTGTTGGTATGCGCGGTTTTCCATGTGCGCAGCGAGAGCGTGCGGTCGCCGAGATCGAGCGTGCCTGCGCCATCGATGGTCTTCGTCGGCGGGATAATCTCGCTGCCCGACGCCGCGTTGCCGAGTTCCCGATTCAGCGCGCGCATGTAGTTGTCGGCGCGCGAGGCTTCCGCCTGCGCGAGTGTCGCGCTGCCGACGAATTGCGGGTGATCGTCCTTGAACGCCGCGTTGCCGAAGATGTGATCCGGATGCATGTGCGTGTTGATGACATAGCACACCGGCAACGGCGTGACCGCGCGTATCGCGGCGCGCAACGCGCGGCCTTCGGCGAGCGTGCCGCCCGTGTCGATCACCGCGACGCAGCGCGTGCCGACGATAAAGCCCACGTTCGCGATATCTCCGCCGTTCGCCCGTGTCGCGACATCATCGTGACCGCGATGCGCGTAGTTGCCCGGGGCGATCTGCTGAATGGTTAGCGGATCTGCGCCGCGCGCGATCGTTGCACATGTAATCAGTATGAAGAACGTGAGGAGACGTAGTCGCGGCGTGAGGTTCATCGGACGCCGCCTGCGTCGGCGAGGCGTTTGGGTCTGCGCAGGCCGAACGGCGCGTACTCGCGTTCGAGAAACGGCTCGGCGTTTTCGAGCAGGAAGCGCCGAAACGCGAGGCAGGTCGGCGAGAGTTGTTTGGAGCGCGAATGCACGAGCTGCCAGGTGCGTTCGACAGGCGTGCCGTTGACATCGAGCACGGCGATTTCGCCGGTGCGCAATTCGAGCGCGAGCGTATGCAGCGAGATGAGACTTACGCCCATGCCGGCCATGACGGCCTGTTTGATGGTTTCGTTGCTGCCGAGCGTGACGCTGCGCGCGGGCACGAAGAGGTTTTGCCGGAATACGTGTTCGGCGACGGCGCGCGTGCCGGAGCCTGGCTCGCGGAGCAGGAACGTATCGCTTGCCAGTTCCTGCAGGTCGAACCCTTTCGCGTGGCGCAACGGATGCGAGAGCGGTGCGACGATCACATGCGGGTGATAGGCGAGCGGTTCGGCGGTCGTGCCGAGTTCGGGCGGCGGACGACCCATGATGGCGAGATCGGTGGCGTTGTCCTGCAGGAGCCTCAATAGCGTCTCGCGGTTGCCGACGGAGAAATGCACATCGACTTTTGGATACTGCTGCGAGTAGAGCGCGAGAAGCTTCGGCGCGAAATAGGTTGCGGAGCTGACGATGCTTACCGCTATCGAGCCGCTGTCGGCTTGGGTGAGCGACATCATCGCGTCTTCTGCGTCTTTTATTTCGCCTAGTATGCGGCTGGCGTGGTGCGAGAGTCTTTCGCCGGCTTCCGTCAGCGCGAGGCGGCGCGCCACCCGTTCGAATAATGGCAATCCGATAGCTTCTTCGAGCTGGCGGATTTGCATCGATACTGCGGGCTGCGTGAGGTGCAGTTCCTCGGCTGCGCGGGCGAAGCTCGGACAGCGGCTCGCTATCACGAAGATTTGTAGCTGGCGCAGGGTCAGGGAACGGATGAAATTCACGGGGGATATGGCCTGATTTTTTGTGCAACTGCTTCCATGAAATCCTGCGTTCGTGTCGGTCTAACGGCGCCATCGCGCGGCATTTGCTCACCGACGGTTTCCCTTGCAGACCCAGCGGCAGCGCGTAGCGCTGTGCCGGTGCTCTTTCGTGCTGAACCAGCCACTTTGACGTTCTAGCTCGTCAGACCGTGCGCGATCCAATTCGCGTCAGGCCTACGAGGGAGACACGTAGAGGCTGGGCCACTCCGAACGATAACGACGAGCGAGATCGAAGCACTCCGGGTCCAAAAAGCTGCTTTCTTTGGTGACTTTCTTTGCAGCCGCAAAGAAAGTTACCCCTGCCCCGGGGAGGGGCGACACTAATAGACCGACAACAAAGCAGGATTTCACGAAAGCACAAGCGAGCGAAACATCAAGCGCCAGCAAAGACCCTACCGACTGGCCCGAGGCGCATTAGAAGGTTTGGCAGGCGCGCCCCCCGCCGGCGGGGCGGCATTCTTCAACGCCCCCTGATAAGCGATCGTCTCCTTCTGCAACGGATGAGCAAAATCATTCCCATCCCCCGGCACTTCGGTGCGAATCATGAGCAACTGCCCGGGCACATCGTCGGCCATGACGAACGTATATCGCTTGCCCAAATACCTGGTGAATCGCTCCGCATTAGGATCATTCAAGAAAGGCTGAATAACGATCTGCTGAGCCTTGGCATGCTTGCCCAACCCAAGCGATTCGCTCGATACCGGCGTGATCGCCGGCCCCGCCGCAAGCGCCATCCGCACACGCTGCTGAAAATAGCGCCGCTGACCGCCCGTCAGCTGCGCCATCTCCGTAATGTCGTGCTCGAGAAAATAGATGATCGCCGGATTGCACGGCAGCCCGCCCGGAATATTCACGCTCCCGGTGCGATCCGTCACGCGCGCATCGTTCTTGTTGTTGCCCGGACTCACGACGAGCACGCGCAACGTATCGTTCACCTTCGATGGCGGCCCGGAATAGTCCACCGCATAATCCAGCTCGGTCTGCGGCTCGATGCCGTTCAAATGCGGCTGCATGAACAAGAGCCGCTCCGCCGGCGCGATCTCGACGTTCGGCGCCGAAGCCGCGGGAGCATCGGCGGCCATCGCGCCGGCGGACGCAAACAATCCCGCGCACGCAATCGCCCACGCGCAAATGGAACCCCCGTACATTCTCTTCATTGCGCGGACACCGGCTGCAACGGCAGCAATGGAACCTGATAGCTCGACAGGATCTGATCGATCCTCGGCTGATTCGACGCAATCCACCCATCGACCTTGTCGCGCCACGCCTTTTCGCCGTAACGCACGCCCATAGAAATCTCATAGTCGAAGCGGATCGGCTGACCCGCCGGGAACGGCACGAGCCGCACCTTGTTTTCCGAGCGATTCGCGAAGTAGCCCGCAATCGGCCCCCACACGAAAGCCGCATCGACATCGCCCTTCGCGAGATCACGTTCGATCATCTCGCCGGGGAAAGCTTCGGGATCGCCGCTCTGCCCCTGATACGACACCGCCTGGCCGATCAGGTTTTGACTGAGCAGCCAGTCCACCGCCGGACTCTTCACGAAAATGCCGAGCTTCATTTTCTTCAGTTGCTCGGGCGGCAGGTTCACGAGGTCCGAAGGCGCCTTGATGCTCGCGTATTCGGGCTTGTTCGGGAACACCATCGCGTAAGTGGAATGCAGATACGGACGCGTCGTCGCGGTGAGCTCATAGCCCTTCGGCACGCCGATGATCAGATCGCATTTGAAACGCTCGGTCTGCGGAACCTTGTCGCGCAGCGTGTTGCGCACGAAACCCATGCGTTGCGGCCAGTACGTGTATTCGAGCTTGTAACCGAAATCGTTCGCCATCTGGCTCGCGATCTTGTTCTCGTAACCTTCGCCCTTCTGGTTCGAGAGCGGCATGTTGTTCGGATCGGCGCAGACGCGCAACACGCCATCCGCGCCGTCGTTGTTCGGCAAGCTGGGCGGGGGGCCGCCCGCTCCCTGCGCGAAAGCCTGTTGCGCCGAGAACGTCGCGAATGCCGCGCATAGCGCGGCCACGAATCGGAACGAAGCGGCGCGGCTTGCATTACGATCAGACATCTACACCTCCGGGTATGAGAGCAATCATCGGACGTCCGCGCATCACGCGCGCGACATCCTCATTTTGCATCGATCGCCTGCAGGTCGCCCGGGTTGATCTTGCCATCGGAGCGCCCCTTCAGATATGCATAGAGGTTCTCCCAGTTCTTCTGCATCATCTGACTGGTGCTGAAATCGGGCATGCCCTTGTCCACGCGCCCGCCGAACACGGTGCGATGGAATTCGTTCTTGTCCAGTGTCTTGAAAGCATCGATCAGCGACGGACCGACCATACCTTCCTGCTTCGCCCCGTGACAGCGTTCGCACGCGAGTGCACGCCACGTTTTCCAGCCCTGTAGCGTATCGCTGTCTACCTTGTTGCCATCGACGACCTTATACGCGACCGGCTTCAGTTGCGCAGGCATCGCAGGCGGTGTCTGGGCGAACGAAGCGGGCGACGCGGCGAGCGTCATCGTCAGCAGCAAGAGTGATCGGCCTTTCATACGTCTGACTCCTTGAACATGTCTTGTATTGGGGTGTTTCCGCGCGGCGGCCATTGCGGCCGCCGCGCGTTGCTGCGTTTCAGCTAAAACACATTAATGGGAGGTTTCACCACCGGGAATCGCAAACACGAAGAGCGTGCCGCCAAGAGCCGTGTACTTCGCGAGGTCCTTGTAGCCGCCAACCGCGCCGAGGCCTTCCGTCGACTTCTCGAGACCCGCCGCCATGCCGATGCCGGCCCAGCCGCCGATGCCCGAGTACACGCCGACATACTGCTTGCCCTGGTACTGGTACGTGAACACGTTGCCGATGATCCCGGACGGGGTCTTGAACTTCCACAGCTCCTTGCCGTCCTTGATGCGCACTGCCTTCAGATAGCCTTCGAGGGTGCCGTAGAACACGATGCCGCCGGAGGTCGCGAGCGCGCCGGACCACACCGAGAAGCGCTCCGGCTTGGACCACACGATCTTGCCCTTGGCCGCATCCCACGCGATGAAGTTACCCATCGCGCCGTTCTCGTTCGGGCCCGGATACATCGAGAGCGTTGCGCCGACGAACGGCTGACCCGACACGTAATCGACCTGGAACGGCTCGTAGTCCATGCAGACGTGATTCGTCGGCACGAGGAACAGCTTCGAGGCCGGATCGAACGCGGCCGGCTGCTGGTCCTTCGAGCCGAGCGCCGCGGGGCAGATGCCCTTCACGTTGTGATCGGGACCGGCCTTTTGCGTCGAGTAGCTGGCGTTGCGGATCGGCAGGCCGCTCTTCAGATCGACGCTATCGGCCCAGTTCACCGCCGGGTCGTACTTCTGCGCCACGAGCAGTTCGCCGGTTACGCGGTTCAGCGTATAGCCGAAGCCGTTGCGGTCGAAGTGAACGATCGCCGGCACAGTCTTGCCGCCGATGTTCAGGTCGGAGAGGATCATCTCGTTGACGCCGTCATAGTCCCACTCGTCGTGAGGCGTCATCTGATAGACCCACTTCGCCTTGCCCGTATTGAGATCGCGGGCGAAGATCGTCATCGACCATTTGTTGTCGCCGGGGCGCTGCGTCGGGTTCCACGTGCCCGGATTGCCCGAGCCGTAGTACACAAGGTTGAGCTTCGGGTCCCATGCGTACCAGCCCCAGGTCGTGCCGCCGCCGTACTTCCACTGGTCGCCCTGCCAGGTCTTGAGCGACGAGTCGGCGCCGACCGGCACCATCTTGCCGTCGGACCAGGTCATGGTCGTTTGCGGGTCGAACAGCATTTCGTTGTCGGGGCCCGTGCTATAGGCCTTCCACACTTCCTTGCCATCCTTGATGTTGTACGCGATCAGGCGACCGCGCACGCCGAACTCCCCGCCGGAGATGCCGGTGAGCACCTTGTCGCCGAAGACGTGCGGCGCGTTGGTGTTGGTTTCGCCCTTCTTGGAATCGCCGTTCTGCGCGGTCCAGACGACGTCGCCGGTTTTGGCGTCGAGTGCGACGAGCTTGGTATCGGCTTGCTGGAGGAAGATCTTGCCGTCGCCATAAGCGAGACCACGGTTGACCGTATCGCAGCACATCACCGAGATGACCTGATTGTCCTGCTTCGGCTGGTATTGCCAGATGAAGGTCTGATCCTTCAGGTTGATGGCGATGACCTTGTTGGGAAACGGCGAGTGGATATACATCGTGTCGCCGATGACGAGCGGCGAGCCTTCGTGGCCGCGCAGCACGCCGGTGGACATGGTCCAGGCAACCTGTAGCTTGCCGACGTTGTTTTCGTTGATTTGCTTGAGCGTGCTATAGCGGTGATTCGAATAATCGCCCGCTTGCGCCGCCCAGTTCGAGGGGTTCTTGATCAGGCTGTCGAGTTGCGAGTCGGCCTGTGCCATAAGCGAGTTCAGGCCAGCCGTTGCGACCACCGCCAGTCCAAGAACCAGGGTGCGTAAGTTCATGTCTCCTCCAGAATGGTGATGCCTCCGACCCAGGATGACCACGCTACCGGTTGCATCGTGCGCGCCTTCTTAATGCAGGTAACGAGCTGCGCTGCGTCCGATACGTAGCCGGGCGCTTGCGTAGAGAGGCCAATTGCATATTCCATGCCGGTTTTGCGCGGACGCTTCAAATCGGGAATTTGGCGGGGGTGGCTGTCGCGTTCGAACTAATTCGTGTCGGGCAGCGACACATACTGTGTCAAATACGCGAAAAACTGAACGGGATGGAACACGCGTACGGAACGCGTGACATGACGCATCGCAGCATGTTTTCTTTGGCGCATACTTGGGCTTCGTGGTTTCTTTTTCTGGAGGCTTCGCCATGGCTCAAGCCGAAAAGGTCTATTCCGATGATGAGGTCAAGCAACGTCTGACAGGCGCGCTCAAGCACTGGTACATCGAGGATGGATGGCTCAGGCGCAAGTTCAAGACCGAGGGCTGGAAGGGCACGTTGATGGTGGTGAACACCGTCGGGCATCTGGCGGAAGCCGCCTGGCATCATCCGGATTTGACGGTTTCTTATGCGTTCGTCGTGGTCAAGCTCAAGACGCATTCCGCGAAGGGGATTACGGATAAGGACCTTGCTCTCGCTTCCAAGATCGAGGACGTCGTGCAGTGGCAACCGGGAAAGGAGGATGGGCCGCTCGATGGCACGCCTTCCGATGATCAGCGGTTTCGCTATATCAAGTATGACGAGGTTTGAGGGGGTTTTTGGTTTGCTTGTGCCTTCGTCGTGTAATCCTGATTTCGTGTCGGTCTATTAGCTCTGCCCCTCCCCGGGGCGGGGGTAACTTTCTTTGCGGCTGCAAAGAAAGTCACCAAA
>NZ_FCOA02000046.1 GCF_001544875.2 Caballeronia hypogeia | reverse complement strand
CCACACTCGCTTCCGCAGCTCAACCTCATGGGCTCTAAACATTAAATCCGCCGTTGCGCTTCAACCTTGAAACCGCCATACCATCTTGCATTCGGCATTTTGTGTTTTGCATTATCGCTGACCGGGACAGGAACCAGACGCCGGGCCGCGTGACCATGAAATCGACGAAGCTCGCGGGTTTCCCGGCAACCGCGCTCAGGCTGCCCGCAGCGACGATGGCGACGAAGACCCGCATGCTCGACAAGTATCCGACGCGTATTTTCCAGAGACGTATCGAATGTAAGCAGTTGTGGCTGCGTGGGGCAATTCGCGTGCAATCGTGATACTAATATCCGCCGATGGCGTTTTCGTCTCGCGAAAGCTTTGCGCAGCAGACGAAGGTCGCCACCCCTGTCATCGATCGAAGGTAACCCGAATGAAAAGAACTCTGATTGCACTGGCCGCTTTCTGCGCGTTGAGCCCGGTTTTCGCGCAATCGTCCGCGCCCGCCGCGGCATCGGCGCCTGGCGCACAAGCCCCGGCCTCAGCTCCGGCCGCGACGAAGCGCGAGGCGCGCACCGAGCAGCGTATCGCGGAACTGCATGCGAGCCTCAAGATCACGCCGCAGCAGGAAGAGCAATGGTCGAAGTTCGCCGACGTGATGCGCGACAACGGCCGCACGATGGCCGATCTCTACCGCCAGCGCATCGCGCAGCGCGACACCATGTCCGCGCTCGACGACATGAAGCAATACGAGCAGATCACGCAGGCCAACGCGGACGGCACCAAGCGTCTCGTCGAGGCTTTCGAGCCGCTTTACACGAGTCTTTCGCCCGAGCAGAAGAAGCTGGCCGACACGAGCTTCCGCTCGGAACATGGCAAGCCGCGTCACGAGCGCGCGCATCGGCATTCGAAGGCGGCGGGCGCGGATGCCGCGTCGACGACGAAGCCCTGATCGCGCGAATCGCGGAACGATCGCAAGGCGGCCCGCATCGCGCGATGCGGGCTTTTTTTCGTCCGCCGGGTGCAAAATCGTGCGAATGCCGTTACGATCCCGCACCCTGAGCGCGATCAAGCGCCTGTTAACCGCCACTCGGATCGCACCATGCTCCATCTTTCCCGACTCGATCTAGCAACCGACCCCGCCGCACGACGCGTCGTGAAGGACGAAGCCGTATCCGTCGAATTCGCGGCAGCCGCGGGCGAGCTCATGAGCCTCGAAGGCCCGAATCGCTATGCGACGGGCGACGCCATCGTCACCGGCAGCGGCGGCGAGCGCTGGGTCGTGTCGCGCGAGCGCTTCGATCCGAAGTACGTGCCGGAAGGCGGCATCGCGCATGGCGAGCCGGGCACGTACCGGAACCGGCCGAATGTCGTGCTCGCGAAGGAAATGCACGAGCCCTTTTCCATCGCGCGGTCCGACGCGGGCGATATCCTCACCGGCGACGCCGGCGACTGGGTCATGCAGTATGCGCCGGGTGACTACGGCGTCGTGAAAGCCGCGCGCTTTGCCAAGGTCTATCGTTTCGCGTAAGCCGTCAGCGTTCAGGCGAAGTCTTCGCCCATTTCGATCTCCACCTCGCGAGGCACGGTCTCGCCGTTCGCGTACATCTCCTCCAGCGAACCGAGCGTGGCCTCCACATACGCGCGCAGCACCGCGTAGCTGCGCGCGTGCATGCGCGGCGGCATTGCGCGATAACGCGCGAGCGCGGCCGGATCGAAGCGCACGTCGATCGTGATGCGTCGCGCGGTCGCGCCAAAGCGCATCGCCACGTAGTGAATCGCGAGCGAGGTGTGGCCCGCGTCATCGCGGCGCTCGGCAAACTGCGTCTGCTCGGGAAAGAGATCGCTGATCACGTGCGCGAGCATGTCGATGTCCGCGCTCGGACAGTCGTATTGGTAGTCGTCCATTCGATGTCGAAATTCGTTTGATGCGTCGGCGGCGCAATGTCGGGCGCTTTCAGGCGCCCCGGGCCGCGACCCGCCGATAGTAGCGCACCAGCGCCACCGCGACGACAACGCCGAGCACCAGATACACGGCGTCGGCGGCGACGAGCGGCACGAGCCGCGCCTGAAACAGCGCCGCCGGCAAGCCGACGAGCGCATGCGTCACGATCAGGAAAAGCAGCGCGTGACGCGAGCGTTCGCGCAGCATCTGCCACATCAGCGCGGAAAAGCCGAGCTGCAACACGAACGCGCTCGCGCGTTCCACGAGAAAGATGCCGGCCGACACCGGCGACAGGCTCATCAGCACCAGATGAATGCGCGCGACCGCTTCGAGCGGCGCGTTTGCGAAATGCGCATCGAGCGTGCCGCGATTCGCGAGCACCGCATAGACGATCCACTGCGTCTGCACGAGCACGCCGACGAGCCACGCCTCCGCCCCGCCATGACCGATACCGTAGCCGAGCGCGGGAGCCTGACGATCGAGCGCGCCCGGCTCGCGCGAGATCAGCCATTTCATGGCGAGAAAGCGCCCGACTTCCTCGCACAGGCCCGCCGCAATCGCGCCATAGATGACGAAGACCGCCGGGCTCGCGAGCCATGCCGACGTGACCGGATTGCCGAGCATGAAGCCGTGCAGCGCGCGCTCGATGACCATTGCGAAGAGCGCGAACACGGCGATGCCGAGAATCGCCTCGCGCGGCACGATATGCAGTCGCGGCCGCGCGATCCTGTACAGCACGATGGGCATCGCGGCGATGATGAGCGTTGCGATGGCGAGGCACAGCAAGGTCGAAACACTGACCATTCAGATTCCTTGTGATGCGTGTTGCTTGTCCCGTGTCGTCGATGCGCGCACGACGAGTTCGCCCGGCAGCAGACATTCGCGCGCGGGCATCGCGGCGCCGCCGAGCCGTTCGTGAAGGAACTCGACCGCGCGCCGGCCGATATCGTACGTCGGCTGGCGCACCGCGGTCATGCCGGCGAGTTGCGCCCACTCGGAGTCGTCGATCGACATCAGCGCGACGCTCGCCTGCCAGTCCGTGCCGTGCAGTTCCTTCAGATGCACCGCGACGCGCAAGGCCACCGGCCCGTTCGCCGCGAACAGCGCGACGCGCCGGCCTGCCGCTTGCGCCGCCGCCACGCGCGCATCGAGTTCAGCGAGCGCTGACGATGCATCGGCGAGATCGATCACGAGCGTCGAGCCGCGCGCATGCAATGCCGCGACAGTCTCATGAAACGCCGCTTCGCGCAGACGCCGGGAGCTTACATGCGTGACCGGCTGCACGACGAAGAGCAGTTCGTCGAAACCTTCTTCGACGAGATGACGCGTCGCGAGTTGCACGGCGGCGGGATTGTCGAGCCCGACCATGTCGGTGACGATGCCGTCCACCGTGCGATCCACCAGAACGACCGGAATGCCGCCTTGCGCAAAGCCTTGCAGCAGCTCCTCCTTCACCCCGAGCGCATTGACGATCACGCCTTCGACGCGATACGTCGTGAGCAGCTGCAGATAGCGCCGCTCCATGTCGATCTCGTTGGCCGCGTGACAGATGAGCGGCATGTAGCCGAGCGCGTGACACGCGGCTTCCACGCCTTGCAGCACTTCGACGGAATACGGATTGGTGAGGTCGGCGAGCAGCATGCCGATCAGGCGATTGCGCCCGCGTTTGAGGCCGCGCGCCATCTGGTTCGGCCGATAGTCCAGCTTGGCGATGGCCGCTTCGATGCGCTCGCGCAGGTCGGGCGACAGCACGCCGGTCTCGCCGTTCAGATAGCGCGAGATGCTGGTCTTGCCGGTGCCGGCCTCGCGGGCGACATCCGTAATCGTCGCGCGGCGCGCGCCCATCGCGGGCGGGCGTGAGTTCAGTGTGGGATCGTCGGACATAGTGGTCTTGTGACCGCGCTTCGCCGTAGAGCGAGACGCGATGCCGTCATTATCGTTCTCCTCGCATCGCGCATGTTAGCGCATGCGCGGGTCCGCGCCCCGCGCGACTCATCGCTTTCAGCGCGCGAGCATGTCGCGATTGACGATGTTTTCGGTCAGCGTGCCCTCGAGTGCGCCGATGAGATTCTCGGCGGCGTTGCGCGCCATGGCATGACGCGTTTCGTGCGTGGCCGAGCCGATATGCGGCAGCGCGACGACGTTTTTCATCGCGAGCAGCGGCGAACTCGCCGGCAACGGCTCCTGTTCGAACACGTCGAGCCCTGCGCCGCGTACCGTGCCGTTTTGTAGCGCCTCGACGAGCGCCGTTTCATCGACAGTCGGTCCGCGCGATGCGTTGATCAGGATCGCGCTGCATTTCATTTTCCGCAATTCGTCCGCGCCGATCATGCCGCGCGTTTCGGGCGTGAGCGGCACTTGCAGACAGACGAAATCGGACTTCTCGAGCAGTTCGTCGAGTTCGACGCGCTTCGCGCCGTATTCGTTTTCGGCCTGCTCGTTCGCGGTGCGATTGGTGTAGAGCACGTTCATGCGAAAACCGAGCGCCGCGCGGCGCGCGACCGCCCCGCCGATGCGTCCGAGCCCGATGATGCCGAGCGTCTTGCCCTGCACGTCCACGCCGAAACACGCCTCGCCGATGCTTGCCTTCCAGTTGCCTTGCCTGACCCATTCGGCGAGTTCGACGACACGGCGCGCACTCGCGAGAATCAGCGCGAAGACAGTATCGGCGGTGGATTCCGTCAGCACGTCGGGCGTATGCGTGAGGATGATGCCGCGACGCGTGAGGTCGTCCACGTCGAACTGGTCGAAGCCGACCGAGATGGTCGAGAAGACTTTCAGCTTCGTGGCGCCTTCGATCATGTCAGGCGTGATCTTCACGCTCGCGCCGATGGCCCCATCGGCGTCTTTCAAAGCCGCCGTGAAAGCAGCCTTGTCCTTCGGATCGACGTTCCGTACCTCCGCGTGTTCGCGGAGATACGCTTCGACGTCGGCGGGCAATGCCTTGTACGCTACGATCTTTCGATTCATGGTCTCGGTTCTGACTCGTACTGAAAGAGGTTGGATCGGGCCTTATGATCGGACGACAAAAATCAGGACCGCACGGCCACGCCACCCCTGACCGCCGCCTGCGGCTTGACCGAAAGGGTGAGCCAGACGGCGAGCAGCAGCGCCGCGCTCATGAACACATATGAAGCCGCCGGCGAACCCGTCGCCCCGTTCAGATATCCGACGAAATACGAGCCGACGAAGGAACCCAATGCGCCCATGCTGTTGATCAGCGCCATCGCGCCGCCAGCGACATTCTTGGGCAGCAACTCCGGCACGATCGCGAAGAACGGTCCATAGGGCGCGTACATCGCCGCACCCGCGATCACGAGCAACGTATAGGAAGCCCAGAAGTTCGTCGAACCCAGCAGATACGATCCCGCGAACGCAATCGCGCCGATCAGCAGAAACGGCCACACGAACGCCTTGCGCGCCTGCAGCTTGTCCGACGCCCACGAAGCCAGCAACATCGCGATGGTCGCCGCGAGATACGGCACCGCCGACAGCCAGCCTGTCTCGACCATGCCGAGCGTCGAGCCGTTCTTCAGAATCGACGGCAACCACAGCACGAAGCCGTACACGCCGATGCTCCAGCAAAAGTACTGCGCGCACAGCTTGATCACCGCCGGCGACTTGAACGCCTCGCGATAGTTCTTCACCGGCTTGATCGCCGCCTGCTCGGCCCGCAGCGTCGCATCCAGATCGCTCTTTTCCTGATCCGAAAGCCAGCTCACCTGCGCGGGCTTGTCCTTGACGATGAACCACCAGATCACCGCCCACAGAATCGCGGGCGCGCCTTCCGCGATGAACATGTGCCGCCAGCCGAACGAGTTCACCAGATAACCCGACACGACCGACATCCACAGCACCGTCACCGGATTGCCGAGGATCAGGAACGTGTTCGCGCGCGAACGCTCGGACTTGGTGAACCAGTTCGCGATGAAAACCAGCATCGCCGGCATCACCGCCGCCTCGACGACGCCTAGCGCGAAGCGGATCGCCATCAGCGACGGAATATTGCTCACCATGCCCGTCAGCGTCGCGCATCCGCCCCACAAAACCAGGCTCCAGAACACGAGCTTCTTCACGCTGCGGCGCTCGGCATAGATCGCGCCCGGAATCTGGAAGAAGAAATAGCCCAGGAAGAACAGCGCGCCGATCAGCGACGACAGGCCCTTGCTGATGCCGAGATCCTGATTGATGCCCGCCGCCGAGGCAAAGCCGTAGTTGGCGCGGTCGAGATACGCGAGGCTATAGGTGATGAAGACGATCGGCATGATCGCCCACCAGCGGCGCACCGCGAGCTTGGGAGTTGAAGAATGCATGGTTGTCTCCGAACGCAATTCGGTTGGGTACTTCGTCTGAGTCTTTCGACTGACGGCCCTCAGGCCAGATCGAACGCGGCTTTGGCCGTCTTGTCGTTGGAATCCTGTGCTTCGAGCAGATCGAGCGCGGCGCGCGTCGGCAAACCTTCACTGTCGCCGATCACCTGAATCGCCAGCGCGCCGATGCGGTTGCCGCGCGCGATGGCATGACGCACGTCGCGCCCTTCGAGCAGCGCACTCACGACGCCGACCGCGAAGCCATCTCCCGCGCCGACCGTATCGACGACATTCGCCACCGGCACGCCCGGCACGATGCCCTGATCGCCCTCCGCCGTGCGGAAGTACGCACCGTGGGCGCCCAGCTTCACCACCACGCCCCTGGCGCCCCGGTCGAGATAGAACGATGCGATGTCCTCGGGCTTCGCGTAGCCGGTCAGCGTCAGACCTTCGGACACGCCCGGCAACACCCAGTCGGCCAGCGCGGCAAGCGCGTTGAGCGATTCGGCCATCGCCTCGCGCGAAGGCCACAGCGTCGGACGCAGATTCGGGTCGAACGAGATCGTCTTGCCTGCCGCACGCATTTCGCGCGCCATGTGGAACGCGAGCTCGCGCGAGGTCGCGGAAATGGCGGGCGCCACGCCCGTCAGATGCAGGTGACGCGCGCCCAGCACGTAGTCGGCCGCGTAGTCGTCGAGCGACAGATGGCTCGCGGCCGAGCCCTTGCGGAAGTATTCGACGGCCGGATCACTGCCGTCATCGCATTTGCCCTTCAGCTGGAAGCCGGTCGGATAGCGCTCGTCGATGGTGACGCGACGCGCGTCGATGCCTTCGGCGGCCAGCACGTCGAGCACATAGCGGCCGAACGAATCGTTGCCCACCCGGCTCATCCAGCCCACCCTGAACCCGAGGCGCGACAGACCGATCGCGACATTCAGATCCGCGCCCGCGGCGCGCTTGGTGAACTGGCCGGCCTTCGCCAGATCGCCGGTCTCGGCCGCGACGAACATCGTCATGGCTTCTCCGTAAGTGACGATATCGAGGGCTTCAGACGTTGCTTGCATGTCGGGTCCTTTGCGAATGAATGCTGAATGCAAAATGCGTAATTCAAAATGCCGCGATGCGGGCGACCTGGCGCGCGGCGTCCGCGTCGAGCGAAGCGTCCGGGCCGGAAATGAACGGATACTCGATGCCGCGCGGCATGGCGCCCGGCAAATGCGCCAGAAGCGTCGCGAAGCGCGTGTCGCCGTTCGCGGGCGCCGCGGCAAACCGGCGCGCGCCCTCGCCCATCACTGATTTGCAGTGCACGTAGCTGACATGCCGTGAGAGGCGTTTCGCGGCGTCGAGCGGGTCTTGTCCGGCCCAAAGCCAGTTGCCGGTATCGAAAGTCATCGTGAGGCGGCCGTCGCTCTCGCCGGTCGGCAGCGCGGCGAAAAGCGTCTCGAATGCGTCGATCGTGCCCCCCGCCTGCAGTTGCCCGTTCTCCACGACGACGCGCGCCTTCGATGCCGCGACGCCAGTGATCAGACGATCGAGCGTGGCGGCATCGGTCGCGACGCCGCTGTGCATGCCGCCAAGCTGCAACTTGACGATGTGCGCGCCGAGCGCCGCCGCCTCGTCGATGGCGAGACGCAGCGCGTCCATATCGAGCGCGCCGTCGTCGCGGAACAGCGTCGCGGGCGTCGAATACACCGCCCACAAACCCTGCGCGCGAATCCGCTCGCCGAGTCGTGCAAGTGCTGCGGGCTGTGAGTCGTCGTCGCTGGCGAACAGCTCGCGACGCACCTCGAAGCCGTTCGCGCCCGCGCGCGCCGCCGCAGCCGCCCAGACGGCGTGACCGTCGCGACGGATCTGGTCCGCGCCGAAGGCGCTCGCGACAATCACCACATCGGGTAAATCATCGGTTCTGGAAATTTGGTTCAATTGCATCTCGCATCGGTTTCGGCCCCAAAATCAAGAATGGAACCGGTTCCATAAACGATTTTCAAAAAGGACGCCGCAGCGCCCGTGTTGAGAACGAATGGTGCGCCAGAGCGCCGTCCACGCGCCATAGTGGAATTCCCTAGCCAAACAAGCCCGGCTCTTCGCAAAGCTCGAGAAAGCGGGCCGCGACGCGCGATGGCGTCGCCGCATGCGGCAGCAGAATCGAGAAACGCCGGGTCAGCGGTTTGGGTGCGATGCGCACGCGTTGCAGCGCGCTGTCTTCGTGTCGGATCGACATGGCCGACACGAAACCTATGCCCATGCCCGCCCGCACCGCCTCCTTCACGCCCTCCACGCCCGCGATTTCCAGCGCGACGCGCATCGCCGCGCCGCTGTCCGCGAACGCGCGCTCGATGATCTGCCGCACGCCCGAGCCCGGCTCGCGCAGGACCAGTGGATGCGCGCTCAGGTCCCCGAGCGTAACGGCCTCGCGCCTGCCGTAAAGCGGGTGGCCGTTCGGCAGGATCGCGACGATCTCGTCCTCGCGCCACGGCGTGATGGTCGTGCCGAGCGGCAAATCTTGGCCCGGCGAGCCTTCGATCAACGCGATATCGAGCGAACCGAGCGCCGCGACGATGTCGGCCGTGTTGCCGTCGATGGTCTTCACGACGACATCGGGGAAGCGCTTGTGAAATGCCGCGATCAGATACGGCAGCAGATAGCTCGCGGGCGTCGTGCTCGCGCCGATGCGCAGCGTGCCGCGTTCGAGCCCGCGCAACGCGTCGCGCAGCGCGTGCGCCTGACGGAAAGTCTCACGCAGGCGGTCCGCGTGGCCGAGCAACTGCTCGCCGGCGGCTGTCAGGCGCACGCCGCGACCATCGCGCTGATAGAGCGGCTCGCCGAATTCCTCCTGCAAAAGCCGCAACTGCCCCGACACGGCGGGCTGCGACAAGTGCAGCGCCACCGCCGCGCGGCTGATATTGCCGTGCTCCGCAACCGTCGCGAAAGTTATCAGTTGTTCCGGGGTCATCGCTATCAAATATAAGCTAATCCGATAGTTTACATTCTAAATCACGATTTTTCATATTCATATATCGAGAATAGGATTAGCCCATCGACACATCCAACTTACCAACCGGTTCAACCATGTCCACGATTCCGTCATCTCAAACTCTGGCGCCAGCCGCGTCCTCCACTCGTGGACAGCTCAACGGCATTCTCTTCGTCGCGCTGTTCGCCGCGGCCGTCACGCGGCTCGCCGCCGTGCCCGCCATCGCCGGGCTGGGGATCAGCCCGCTGATCGTCGGGATCGTCGCGGGTGCGATCTATGGCAATGCGCTGCGTCACGGCATGCCCGAGAGCTGGGCCGCCGGCGTCAACTTCTCCGCGCGCAAACTCCTGCGAATCGCGGTCGCTTTCTTCGGCTTGCGCGTGAGTCTTCAGGAAATCGCGCAAGTGGGCATCTCCGGCTTCACGGTGTCGGTGCTGGTGGTCGTCAGCACGCTCGTGATCGGCACCTGGGCCGGCATGAAGCTGATGAAGCTCGATCGCGACACCGCGCTCCTCACGGCGGCGGGCAGCGCGATCTGCGGCGCGGCGGCGGTGCTCGCGTTCGAATCGACGCTGCAATCGAAGCCGCACAAGAGCGCGATGGCGGTCGGCAGCGTCGTGCTGTTCGGCACGCTCTCGATGTTCCTCTATCCGCTCGCGCTCAACGCCGGCTGGCTGCATCTCGACACGCTCGGCGCGGGCCTGTTCTTCGGCGGCACGATTCACGAAGTGGCGCAGGTCGTCGGCGCGGCGAGCAACGTGAGCCCCGAAGCGACGCATATCGCCACCATCGTCAAGATGACGCGCGTGATGTTGCTGGTGCCCGTGCTGCTCGTGATCGGCTTCTGGATCAGCCGCTCGCGCAACGCATCGAGTGAAGGCGGCGCGCAAGGCAAAGGCAAGATCGCGGTGCCCTGGTTCGCGCTCGGATTTCTCGCGCTCGTCATCGTGAACTCGCTGAACGTGCTGCCGGCGGTCGCGACCAGCACCATCAACATGCTCGACACCTTCGCGCTCACGATGGCCATGACCGCGCTCGGCATGGAAACCCGCATCGCGCAGATTCGTCAGGCAGGCCCCCGTGCCCTTGCCACCGGTGCGATCCTGTATGTGTGGCTGATCGGCGGCGGTCTGCTGATCACGCTCGGCGTCGAACGCCTCTTCGGCTGAAGGATGCACTGAAGGGCCGGCACTGAAGTACCGATAACGCGCAACACGCCTCGTTGCGCATTATCGTTTTTGGAGGAGCACTCATGGAACACGGCGCTCGCACCCAGAACGAAAAGCTCGATGTCAAGACCACGACGTGCTACATGTGCGCATGCCGCTGCGGCATCCGCGTGCATCTGCGCGACGGCGAAGTCAGATACATCGACGGCAATCCGAATCATCCGCTCAATCAGGGCGTGATCTGCGCGAAAGGCGCGTCGGGCATCATGAAGCAGTATTCGCCCGCGCGTCTCACACAGCCGCTCATGCGCAAGAAGGATGCGCTGCGCGGCGAGGCGCAGTTCGAGCCTGTCTCATGGGATGTCGCGCTCGACACCCTCGAAAAACGGCTCGCCCATCTGCGCGCCACCGATCCGAAGAAGTTCGCGCTCTTCACCGGACGCGACCAGATGCAGGCGCTGACCGGCCTCTTCGCCAAGAACTTCGGCACGCCCAATTACGCCGCGCACGGCGGCTTCTGCTCATCGAACATGGCTGCGGGCATGATCTACACGATCGGCGGCTCGTTCTGGGAATTCGGCGGTCCCGATCTGGATCGCGCGAAGCTCTTCTTCATGATCGGCACGGCGGAAGATCATCATTCGAATCCGCTCAAGATCGCCATTTCGAAGTTCAAGCGCGCGGGCGGACGCTTCATCGCGATCAATCCGATCCGCACGGGCTACGCGGCGATCGCCGATGAATGGGTGCCGATCCGTCCCGGCACCGATGGCGCGCTCTTCATGGCGCTGATGCACGAACTCATCGCCGCCGACGCATACGATCACGAGTTCGTCACGCGCTACACGAACGCGGCCGAGCTGCTCGACATGAACGAAGCGAGCGACTCCTTCGGCCTCTTCGTGAAGGACGGCAACGCGCCCGAGGGCAATGCCCTCTTTCCGCAGAATCATCTGTGGTGGGACACGAAGACGAATCGCGCGGTGGCGCATCATGCGGACGCCGCGGAGCCCGCGCTCGACGGCCGTTACACGCTCGACGACGGCACGCCCGTCACGCCCTCCTTCGCGCTGCTGCGCGAACAGGCGGCGCCATGTACGCCCGAATGGGCGGCGGACATCACCGGCATTCCCGTGGCGACGATCAAACGCCTCGCCGCCGAAATGATCCAGGTGAGCCGCGAGCACAAGATCACGCTGCCGATTCCATGGACCGATTGCTGGGGCAGAAAGCACGACACGGTAACGGGCAACCCGATCGCCTTTCACGCGATGCGCGGGCTCGCCGCGCACTCGAACGGTTTCCAGTCGATCCGCGCGCTCGCGGTGCTGATGTCGCTCCTCGGCACGATCGACCGTCCGGGTGGCTTCAGGCACAAGTCGCCGTTTCCGCGCGCGGTGCCGCCATCGGCGAAACCGCCGAATCATCCGGATCAGGTGAAGCCCAACACGCCGCTCGCCGCCGGTCCGCTCGGCTGGCCCGCCGCGCCCGGCGACCTGTTCATTCACGATGACGGCACGCCCGCGCGCATCGACAAGGCATTCTCGTGGGAGTATCCGCTCGCGGTGCACGGCGTGATGCACAGCGTCATCACCAACGCATGGCGCGGCGACCCGTACACCATCGACACGTTGATGATTTTCATGGCCAACATGGCATGGAACTCGTCGATGAACACGACGGAAGTGCGCAAGATGCTCGCCGACAAGCACGATAACGGCGAGTACAAGATTCCGTTCATCGTCGTGTGCGATGCGTTCCAGTCGGAGATGACCGCGTTCGCCGATCTGATCCTGCCCGACACGACCTATCTCGAACGCCACGATGCGATGTCGATGCTCGACCGCCCGATCTCCGAATTCGACGGCCCCGTCGACTCGGTGCGCGTGCCGGTCGTGCCGCGCACGGGCGAATGCCGGCCCTTCCAGGAAGTGCTGGTCGAGCTCGGCAGTCGTCTGAAGCTGCCCGCGTTCACCACACCCGAAGGCGAGCGCAAGTATCGCGACTATCCGGATTTCATCGTCAATCATCAGACCGCGCCGGGCTCGGGCGTCGGCTTTCTGATCGGCTGGCGCGGCAAGGATGGCCGCGACGCGCTCGTCGGCGAGCCGAATCCGAATCAGTGGGAAGAGTACGCAAAGCACGATTGCGTCTATCACTACACGTTGCCGGAATCGCTGCAGTACATGCGCGGGCAGAACGGGCCGTATCTGCGATTCGCCGTCGAGAAGGGCTTTCGCAAGTTCGAGGCGCCGATCCTGATCCAGCTCTACTCCGACGTGATGCAGAAGTTTCGCCTCGCCGCGCAGGGACGCACGCAAGGACGCCAGCCGCCCGATCATCTGCGGGCGCGCATCGAGCAGTACTTCGATCCGCTGCCGTTCTGGTACGCGCCGCTCGAACTCGATACCACCGATCTGACGCAATACCCGCTCGCGGCCGTCACGCAACGCCCCATGGCCATGTATCACTCGTGGGACTCGCAGAACGCGTGGCTGCGGCAGATTCACGGCGAGAACCTGCTGTACATGAATCCGCGCATGGCGAAGGCGAACGGCATCGAGGACGGCGGCTGGATTTACGTCGAATCGCAATGGGGCAAGGTGCGCTGCATGGCGCGTTATAGCGAAACGGTGGAACCGGGCACCGTGTGGACATGGAACGCGATCGGCAAGGCGTCGGGCGCGTGGAGTCTCGGGCCGGACGCGAACGAATCGCAGCGCGGCTTTCTGCTCAATCACCTCATTACGGATGAGTTGCCCGCGTCCGCGCGCGAAGGCATGCGCCTCTCGAACTCCGATCCAATCACCGGACAGGCCGCGTGGTACGACGTGCGCGTGCGCGTCTATCCGGCGGAGGCCGATGCGCGCCACACGCTGCCGCAATTCGCGCCAATGCAGCCATCGCCCGGCATGACCGGCACGATTCAGCGCGTCGTGCAGACGTACTTCGCCGGACGCGGCGAATTCGCGGCGCGCTTGCGCAACGCCATCAAGCGTGATGCAAACAACTGAAGGAGACCAGCATGACTCAAATGGCTCTCGTGATCGATTTGAATGTCTGCGTCGGATGCCATGCATGCGTGACGAGTTGCAAGGAGTGGAACACGTCCGGCGAAGCGGGCAGTCTCGCGGATCAGCGTCCCTACGACGCGGATCCTTCCGGCACCTTCTTCAATCGCGTGCAGACCTATGAAGCCGGCGAATTTCCGCTCGCCGACACGATTCACTTTCCTAAGTCGTGCCTGCACTGCGAAGACCCGCCGTGCGTGCCGGTCTGCCCGACCGGCGCGAGCTACAAGCGCAAGGAAGACGGCCTCGTGCTGGTGGACTTCGACAAGTGCATCGGCTGCAAGTACTGCGCGTGGGCGTGCCCCTACGGCGCGCGCGAACTCGACGAAGAGCGCAAGGAGATGACGAAGTGCACGCTGTGCGCGGATCGCATCTATAACGAGGCGCTGCCCGAGCGCGATCGCAAACCGGCATGCGTGCTCGCGTGCCCGACTTCGGCGCGGCTCTTCGGCGATATTCACGATCCGGAGTCGGTGGTGTCGAAGGCCATCAGGGAGCGCGGCGGCTATCAGCTGATGCCCGAATGGGAGACGCGGCCAGCGAATCATTACCTGCCGCGCAAACCCGTGAACGCGGTGCATGCATGCGGCAGCGGCGGTTCGTGCGGTTGCCACTCGGACAACACCGATGAACTCGAAGCACACGGCGAACTGAACCTCGCGTCCATGGCCGTGCGCGTGTGACCCAGGACCGGAGATCGATATGAAACCCGCGTTTTCCGTCGTTTTTCTCACGACATTAAGCGGCGCCGCGCAAGGTCTGCTGATCGCGCTCGTCGGCGTCGAGGTGCTCGCAAAGCTCGGCTTGATCGTCGCGCCTGCGCAGATGTTCTTTATCGTCGGGGCGGCGTTCTCGGTGGCGCTCGGCGGCCTTGGGCTGATCGCCTCGTTCTTCCATCTCGGACATCCCGAGCGCGCGTGGCGCGCCATCGCGATGTGGCGCACGTCGTGGCTCTCGCGCGAATGTCTGTGCCTGCCCGCGTTTCTCGCGTGCGCCGCGCTTTACGGCATCGCGCATTGGCTCGGCGCGTCGTGGTCGCTCGTCGTCGGCCTGGTCGGCGTGATCGCGTCGGCCGCGCTGTTCGTCTGCACCGCGATGATCTACGCATGCCTGCGCTTCCTGCAGGAATGGGCGACGCCGCTCACGATGGTCAACTTCGTGCTGCTCGGCTGCGCTTCAGGATTCACGCTCGGGACAGCGTGCGCGGCGTGGCTCGCGCCATCGCTCGTCGCGGGGCTCGCGGCCTGCGCGTGTACGCTGACGCTCGCGGGATGCATCTCGCGCGTGGCGTCGCTCAAGCGCAATGCGCGGCTGCGTCCTAAATCCACGGTGCAGAGTGCGACGGGCATCAAGGGAGACAACGTCGTGCAGAAATCGCGCGGCTTCACCGCCGGCGCATTCAATCTGCGCGAGTTCTTTCATGGACGCTCGGCGGAGGCGATCGCGCGCATCAAGTGGACGTTTCTCGTCGGCGCGTTCGGCTTGCCGTTCGTCATGATGCTCGCGGGCATCACGTCGCAATCGGCCGTGTTGTTCGGCGTTGCGTTCGTCACGCAGTATCTGGGACTGATCGCCGAACGCTGGTTCTTCTTCGCCGAAGCGCGGCATCCGCAGAATATTTACTACGCGCGCGCTTCGTGATTGTGATTCGTGAGAGAGAACGCGTGCCTCGTTGAAACACTAGGGCACGTGTTCTCGCTCAGACAGCAAGCTTGAGCGCCTGGTCGAAATCCGCGATCAGATCGTCGGTATCCTCGATTCCCGCCGACAGCCGCAGCATGCCGTCCGAAATGCCCATCGACTTGCGCACTTCGGGGCCGGCTTCGTAGAAGATCGTCGGCGCGACGGGAATGATCAGCGTGCGCGTGTCGCCGAGACCCGTCGCCTTGATTGGTAGCTTGAGCGCGTTGACGACTTCGATCATGCGATCCGCGTTGCGCAGTTCGAACGACAGCAGCCACGACGCGCCCTTGAACAGCTCCTGCGCGATCGCGTATTGCGGATGGCTTTCAAGCCCCGGATAGAACACGCGTCCGATCGCTTCGTGCTTCTCCAGAAACTTCGCCAGCGCGAGCGCATTGTCGCTGCACTTCGCCACGCGCAAGGCGAGCGTTTCCGCGCCCATGGCGATGGAATGCGCCTGCTCGGACGAAAGCGCCGCGCCCATGTCGCGCAAGCCCTTCTTGCGGATCTGCAAGAGCCCCTGCTCCTTCGGCGCGGAACGGCGATATTCATCGGCGATGTTCGGATACGCGCTCCAGTCGAAGAGACCGGTATCCGTCACCGCGCCGCCCAACGCCGCGCCATGACCCGCGATGGTCTTCGTCAGCGAGTTGATGACGAGGCTCGCGCCGACCGTCTTCGGCAGAAACAACGCGGGCGAAGTGATCGTGTTGTCGACGACATACGCAAGCCCGCGCTCGCGGCACAGCTCGCCGATGCCCTTCAGATCCGGAATCTGCGTGCCCGGATTCGCGATGGTCTCGACGAACACCATGCGCGTGTTCGGTTTGATCGCGTTCGCGACGTTCGCGGCCGACGTGGCATCGACCACCGTCACTTCGACGCCGAGCGTTCGCAAGGTGCCGAAAAGACTATTGGTGTTGCCGAACACGAACTTGCTGGAGACGAGGTGATCGCCCGCGCGCAGCAGCGTCAGAAACACGGCCGTGATCGCCGCCATGCCGGTGCTGAAGCAGATCGAGCCGACACCTTGTTCGAGGCTCGTGATCTTGCGCTCGAGCGCGGCGGTCGTCGGCGTGCCCTGACGCGCGTAGTTGAAGCCGCCCTTCTTCGTGCCCTGGAACACGCCGATCAGATCTTCCACGCGCTCGAATCCGTACTGGACCGATGTGTGGATCGCCTGGCGCACGCCGCCGTGCTCGACGCCCACGTTCCTGTCTCCGTGAACGATGCCTGTGGTGAAGCCTTGCTTGTCCATCCCTTCTCCGCTACGTGTCGATTCGCAAAACATCGATTTTGCCCGAATCGGCCCGACTCGCGCGGATTCATGGCGTAAGCGCACTGCGGGAACGCGTGTTGCTCGCCTGCACCTTCGTCCGCGCTTTTCATCGTCACGCTGAAAAAGCGCACACTCCGCATGTCGCCGCGAACGCGGCATGCCCCGACGAGGAGCCCTTTCTCATGGCTTACGAACTCCATTACTGGGACGGTCTGCAAGGCCGCGGCGAATTCGTGCGCCTCGCGCTGGAAGACGCCGGTGAGCGCTATATGGATGTCGCGCGCGGCAAGCCGAAGGCCGGCTACGGCACGGAAGGCATGATGCGCGTGCTGAACAGCACGACCGAGCCGCACATTCCATTCGCCCCGCCGTTTCTGAAAGACGGCGAGCTGATCGTGCCGCACGTCGCGAACATCCTGTTGTATCTCGGGCCGAAGCTGAATCTCGCGCCGAAGGACGAAGACCTGCGTTACGTCGCGCACGGCCTGCAACTGACGATCGCGGACTTCGTCGCCGAAGTGCACGACACGCATCATCCGCTCGCGACCGATCTCTACTACGAGGATCAGAAAGACGCGGCGAAGATTCGCACGCAGAGCTTTCTGGAGAAGCGCGTGCCGAAATTCATGAGCTATTTCGAACGCGTGCTGAAGCAGAATCCGCACGGCGACAAGCAGATGATCGGCGACACGACCACGTACGTCGATCTGTCCATTTTCCAGATCGTCGATGGACTGCATTACGCCTTTCCGCGCGCGATGAAAAAGTTCGGCGCGCAGTATCCGCGCGTGGCGGCGATCCACGACGCGGTCCTGAAGCGTCCGAAGATCGCGGCGTATGTCGATTCGGACCGGCGCATTCCGTTCAACGAGTCCGGCATTTTCAGGCACTATCCCGAACTCGATCAGGACGCGTAGAAAGCTTCCTCGTCACTCAACCAGGAGAAGAAATGGTCGAAACGATTCCTCCCTTCGGTCTCGGCACGTTCCGCGTCGAAGCCGCGAAAACCACCAGCGCCGTCAAAAGCGCGCTGCAGCTAGGCTATCGCCACATCGACACCGCGCAGTACTACAACAACGAGGCCGCCGTCGGCCAGGGCGTGCGCGACTCGGGCGTGCCGCGCGACGACATCTGGGTCACGACGAAGGTGTGGTGGGAACGGCTCTCGCGCGACGTGCTCGTCGCGAGCCTGAAGGACAGTCACGCGAAGCTCGATATCGGCACGATCGATCTCGCGCTCGTTCACTGGCCCTCGCCGGACGGCGCGGTGCAGATCGCGGAAACGCTCGCGGCCATGCAGGAAGCGCGCAAGCTCGGGCTGATCCGGCATTACGGCGTGTCGAACTTCACCGCGCCGCTGCTCGAAGAAGCGCTGAAGGCGCCGGGCGGCGACGCCATCGTCACGAATCAGTTCGAAGTGAGCCCGTTTCTCGCCAACCGCGCGCTGGTCGAAGCGACGCAGAAGCTCGGCGTCAAGGTCACCGCCTACATGCCGCTCGGCGAAGGCCGCGCACACACCGACCCGACGCTCAGGGAGATCGCGCAGAAGCACGGCGCGACGCCCGCTCAGGTGACGTTCGCGTGGCTGTTGTCGCGGGATATCGTGGTGCTGTCGGCATCGACGAATGCGGAGCATCAGAAGAGCAACTGGGAGGCGCAGCAACTTGAACTCGACGCCGACGACATCGCGAAGATCGACGCGCTCGACGAAGGCAAGCGCAACGCGAATCCGCCGTTTGCGCCGAAGTGGTGAGTCGGCTCACGCCCCACGCGTCGAAAGCAGCCCGGGCCACGCGCGCCGGGCTTTTTTTCGTCCGCTGAAAATGCGCTCGCGCGCGGACGAGCGTCCGCAGCGCCCTCCCGCAATGCTATCCTTGCGAGTCCTTATTCCATTTCCTTCTAAGCTTTCCACGTTTTCGAAAAAGTGCTCTCGTTCCTGCTCAAGCTGCGCACGCGCGCCCAACGGTTCTTTCGTTTGTCGGACTCGCATACGATGCTCGTCTGGGCGGTCGTCGTCGGCGTGGCGGGCGCCTTCGCCACCTCGGTCTTTCGCGAGGGCATCCTCTTACTGCAACACCTGCTGGGCAATCACTCGGAAGGACTCGTCGCGCTCGCGCGCGACCTGCCGTGGCCCGTGCGCGTCCTCCTGCCCGCCGTGGGCGGTCTGATCGCGGGCTGCTGCCTGCTGATCGCCCGCAAGCACGCCAGCAAGAACGCGAGCACCGATTACATGGAAGCCGTCACCATCGGTGATGGCGCCGTGCCGGTCTGGCAAAGCCTGTGGCGCAGTCTGTCTTCGCTGATCACGATTTCGAGCGGCGGCTCGATCGGCCGCGAAGGCTCGATGGTCCAGCTCGCCGCGCTCGCCTCGTCGCTGATCGGACGCTGGGTGCACTTCGATCCGCCGCGCCTGCGTCTGCTCGTCGCTTGCGGCGCGGCCGCCGGTATCACGTCCGCGTACAACGCGCCAATCGCCGGCGCGTTCTTTGTGACCGAGCTCGTGCTCGGCTCCATGGCGATGGAAAGCTTCGGGCCGATCGTCGTATCGTCGGTCGTCGCCAACATCACGATGCGCGAGTTCGCGGGTTATCGTCCGCCGTACGAAATGCCCGTGTTTCCGACCGTCACCGGTATCGAGGTGTTGCTCTTCGTCGTGCTCGGCCTCTTGTGCGGCGTGCTCGCGCCGCATTTCCTCAGGCTGTTGTCGGCCTCGAAGAAGCGCTTCTCGACCCTGCCCTTGCCGCTGCCGGTGCGGCTCGCGCTGGGCGGGCTCATCGTGGGCGTGATCTCGATCTGGTGGCCCGAAGTCTGGGGCAACGGCTACGAAGTCGTGAACTCGCTGCTGCACGAGCCGTGGACCTGGACCGCGCTGCTCACCGTGCTCGTGTTCAAGATCATCGCCACGGCGGCCACAGCCGGCTCCGGCGCGGTCGGCGGTATCTTCACGCCGACGCTGTTCGTCGGCGCGGTGCTCGGCTGCCTGTACGGCATCGGCGTGCATGCGATCTGGCCGGATTCCACGTCCGCGCCCTTCGCCTACGCGATGGTCGGCATGGGCGCGTTCCTCGCCGCAGCCACGCATGCGCCGCTCATGGCCATTCTGATGATCTTCGAGATGACGCTCTCATATCAGGTCATGCTGCCGCTGATGGTCTCGTGCGTGATCGCGTATTTCATCGCGCGCACGTCCGAGCAGACTTCGATGTACGAAGTCACCCTGCGCCGCAATCGTGAAGAGAAAGAGCGCCTGCGCCTCGCCGCCACGCAAATGCGCGAGCTGGTCAAGCCCGCCGACACCGTGGTGCCGCTCACCGCGAACGTGAAAGACATGACGCGCGTGTTCCTCGAATATCCGGTGAAGTATCTGTACGTGGTCGATGAAGCCGAGCATTTTCGCGGCGTGGTCGCGCTGAAGAACATCACCTCCGATCTGCTCGACGAAAAAGGCTGCGAATCCAAGACCGCCGCCGACTATCTCCAGCCGCAATTCGACGTGCTCACGCCCGACATGTCGCTCGGCGAGGCGCTGCAGCACTTCCTCGCGTTTCAGGGCGAACGCCTTCCCGTCATCGAAAAGAAGACGCAGCCGCTGCTGCTCGGAGTCGTGTACAAAACCTCGCTTCTGGACGCATACTTCCGTTTGAACCCGACGTCGCGCTGAAACTGCGCAGCCGTGCAATTTCGCGGCGCGCAATGTGGCGTGCGCGCGTAATTCGCGCGAGCCGGGGCGACTTCACAATTCACTCGAAGTATGTTCGCGCGACGTCCGCTCGTCGTGCCCGTGCGCGGATCGCCCGAACCGGTCGCGCGTGCGGCGGGTAGCCTGAAAAATCATCGGCATAGGCTTTGCTTGATGGTTCTCGCTGCCTGACAGAGGAGGGGTTTCCCGATGAAGACCTCAACGTTGTTGTCGATGGCCCTGGTTTCCGTATCGTGCTACGCGGCTCCGCTGCACACGAGTTCGACGGACATTTCGACCACCGGCGCCGCCGCGACGCGCGCCGCGCTGCGGGTGAACGCGCCACCGGTTTCGCCGCCCGCGCCGGAAGTCGCGGCGCAGGACCTCGATCATGCTCGCTGGCGCCACGTACCGCTGCCCAAGTCGCGTCAGCCGAGTCACGGCATGGCGAGCAACCCGATCCAGGTCCAGACGTGATGCGCCCTTCTCTCCACTGACCCGAACCGGACTTCGGAATGACCGACACGCACGCAAAACACGCCTTGAACGACGAGCCGATCGACGACGAGATCGCCCAGGTGCTACGTATCGTGAAGTATCCCGCCAACAAAGATGCGATCGTCGATACGGCGCGCGCTGCGGGCGTCAGCAACGACGTCATCACCGTTTTCGATGGTCTGCCCGAGCAGGATTACGTGGATGCGGATTCGGTCGAGCAACTGCTGGGCAGCGACGGCGCATCGGGTATCTCGATTTGACCAAATCGTGGTGCGGCCTTCGCGCGCAAACGCGCGCGATCGCTGCGCGACTTCGGTCAGCTCATACGAAACCTTTTTCATCAAAGACTTAACGACGATACCGGCGCCTTTTCAACACTGCTATCCACAGAAAATGTGGATAAGTCGGGCATCCGTTCGAGACGTTTCCCTTGTGAAAGGAAGTGGCGCGATACGCGCCGCACGGGGTTTTCCGCGCGAAATCAAGAATCTGGATGAGTCGCCAAGCGTTTTTCCACAGCCCTTTCCCCGTCTGCTGGGGATAAGTTATGCAGTTACCCGAGCTCGCTGACGCGTCTTGAAGCGCGCGTGGCTTTTCCTTCCAGATCAGGCATTTATCAGACTTTTCGGCAGCTTTTCAACAGGGTGGTCCACGTTTGCTGGGGACAACCTTCGACTGCCGTCCGCATGACTCCCCCGCCTCAGCTCCCCCGATACTGTGCCGCGCTCGCCGGCGACGGCGCCGCCGGCCTCTTCGCGCCCTTATCCTTGTCGGGCTTGTCGGGCTTGTCGGTCGCCGCCGCTCCCGACGACATATAAGCCGGCGCGGCCTTCGCCTTTTCCTTCTGCCCGGCCGGCGGCGCGGTCGGCGCGCGGCTCATGTCGGCGAGCATCTGCTGGCACGGCAGCGGCTTGTCGTTGCTCGGCGCGATCAGCGGAATCAGCGCGGCGAACGGATTGATGAAACCGAGACCGACCGCCGCCGCGCCACGCAGCGCCAGCACCGGACTCACGCCGATATGCGGATCCTTGAACGTGCCCTTCACATACAGCGGCGAGCGCAGCGAGAAGATCCGCAGCCCCTTCGTGTGCGGATGGATGCCCAGATCCATGTCCTCGGTCTTCAGGTTGATCGTGCCGTCGACGTTGATCACGGCGTCGTCGGTGTCGAGCGCGAACACGCGGGAGTCGAGCACGCCGTCGGTCACGACGAAATCGGCCGCCGCGCAGTTGATTTTCACATCGCGCTTGCCGAACAGCTTCTCGTACACCACGTTCGCCACGTTCAGCCCCGCCGCTTCCATGTAGAGGCGGCTCACCGTCCCCTCGGTGATCAACGCCTTCACTTCTCCGTTCGAGGTCGCCGCGAGCGCGGCCGGCGAATTGCCGACAGCGGATAGCGCCGCGTCGCCATTGATTTCGCCGAGCGCCGACTGCATCGTCTTCACGGTCGGGAACAGCTCCTTGAGCTTCAGATGCCGCGCCTGCGCCGACACGCGTCCCTTCAGCGGCGCGGCGCTGCCATCGAGATGAATGTTCGACGCGATCGATCCGCCCGCCACGCCGAACTTGAGCGGCTCGAATGAGAGCGCGCCATCGTTCATGACGACGTGCGTATAGAGATTCGTGATCGGCAGCGCCGGGTCCTTGACGATGCGCTCGCCGGTGAATTTCACGTCTGCATCGATAGCTTTCCAGCGATCGGTCTTGAACTCCTCGGTCGGCAGGGCCTTGGACGACGGCTGCTTCTCCTTGTCGCCGCGCTTGGCCTTGCTCGCGTTCGAATCGGCGCCGATGATCGGCGCGAGATCCTTGAACTGCAGCAGATGCGACACGAGCTCGCCCTGCAGCAGGGGACGCGGCTTCCTGCCCGCATAGACGAGCGAGCCGTTGATGTCGCTGCCGCCCACGCGCCCGGTGAAATTCTCGTAGTGGAACACGTTGCCGTCCTCGCGGAACTGGCCGGTGAGGCGCCCTTCTGTCGCGAACGGCGGCGTCTCCGGCAACGGCACGCCGGTGAACGGATACAGATGCGCCATGCTCACGGCCTGCACCCACAGGCGCAGATCGAGCGCCGCGAGATGCGCCGGATCGGTCACCGTGCCGACGAACGCGATATGCGTGTCGCCGAGCCGCACGTCGGCCTGCAAGGGGAACGGGCGCTTCGCGTCCTGCACGGCGAGCACGCCGCCCAGCTTGCCGTCGCCCGATACCTTGCCGCCGTTATAGGCGCCCTTCACGGTCCAGCCGAACGCGTAAGGCGGAATCGGCGGCTTCGGCCCTTCCTTGGTCGTGATGCTGGTATTGGCCGACGTGCTCGCCGGATTCGGCGTCGATGCATTCGCCGCCGCAGCCGCGGACGCGGCCGACGCCGCCGAAGCTTCAGACGCGGCCGCCACATCGGCCTGCTTGTTGAGCTTGGCCGCGCCGCTCTTGCCGACCATCTCCGCCGACGATTTCGCCGACGCCGCCTCCTGCTGCTTCATCACCTCGCCGATCGGCACCGGCTGACCGAGCGTGTCCACGACGACCTGCATTTCGGCCTTCGTCACTTCGTCCGCGATGCTGATGGTGCCTTTCGCGAGCGAGATGTCGCCGAGCTTCAGGTTCCATGTCGAAGGCTGGTTCGACTGCTTGAACTTGAACGTCCAGTTGTTGCGCTTGTCCCTGAGCCGTTCGATATCGATGGACGGATTCACGAGATTGATCGCCGGAATCACAATGTCATGCGTGAGCAGCGGCAGCACCGCCACCTGGAAGTCAATCTCGTCGAGCGTCGCGAAGAACTTCTGTTTCGCCCAGTCCGGATTCGCGATGGTGATCTTCTCCGCCGAAAAACGCGGCCACGGCACCCAGTGTTTCCATCCCGTTTCATTGGGCGGGCGCTGCCAGCCCACTTTCAGGTCGCCCGTGATCTCGAAGCGCCGGCCTATGGCTTCCGACACCTTGTCATCCACCCAGGGCCGCAGGCGATTCCAGTCGAAGGTCAGGAAGATGACTACGAGAATGGCAATCAGAACCGCCAGAACGGCAAAAAACCATGCGACGATCCTTCCGATTTTTTTACCGCTCGTTCCAGCCTGCGCCATGACGGCTCCATCCGTTTCTGCTGATTATGGGTGGGCCAGCACATCGTGTGCCCGCGTGAGCCGCGCCCGGCGCCGTTCATCTCTCCGCTAAACGGCGAATATCCGTAAGATGTGCGCTCGAATAACCAGTCTCCCCATCGACCCGTGACATCACCTTCGTCATCCGATGCCGGCGAACTCGTCGGCGCGCACGGCGTCGTGCGCCGCGACGCCGTGCGCGGCACGGTGCTGCTGCATCCGGCCGACTTCACGCTGCGCGAAGGCGAGCGCGCCGCGATCACCGGGCCGTCCGGTTCGGGCAAGAGCGTCTTCCTGCGCACGCTCGCGCTGCTCGACGCGTGCAACGACGGCTACGTGAGCTGGCGCGGCGAGCGCATCGCGCGCTCGCACATTCCGGCGTACCGGCGGCGCGTCGCGTATATCGCGCAGCGGCCCGCAATGCTCGATGGCACTGTCGAGGACAATCTGCGCTATCCGTTTGCGCTGAAAACCTATCGCGATACGCATTTCAATCGCGACACGGCCATGCGCCTGGCTGCGGCAGCCGGGCGCGGCGCCGACTTCCTCGACAAGTTCGCCGCCGATCTCTCCGGCGGCGAAGCGCAGATCGCGGCGCTCGTGCGCGTGCTGCAGCTCGCGCCCGACGTGCTGCTGCTCGACGAGCCCACGGCATCGCTCGACCCTGCTTCCGCGCGCGCGATCGAAGCGCTCGTGCGCGCATGGTTCGACGCCGATGGCGCGCGCGCGTGCATCTGGGTCTCGCACAATCCGGAGCAGGCGCATCGCGTCGCCACGCGCCACCTGACGATGAACGCGGGCGTGCTCGGCGGAGAAACGCGATGAACGGCTATCAGAATCTCGGTCTCTTCGATATCGCGCTCGCGGCGGCGCTCATCGTCGTCAATGGCGCGCTGTCGGTCGCGCTCAAGCTCGGACTCGAACGCAAGCTGCTCGTTGCGGCGATCCGCACCGTCGTGCAACTGCTGCTGATCGGCTATGTGCTCGGCTGGGTGTTCGCGTTCAACCGCTGGTATGTCGTGCTGCCGCTGATGGCGCTGATGACCGTGATCGCCGGCCTCGCCGCCTCCGATCGCGGACGGCGCACCTACGCCGGGCAGCGCGCGGACAGCATCCTGTCGATCTGGGGCAGT
Organism: Caballeronia hypogeia; assembly: GCF_001544875.2. Classification (GTDB taxonomy): domain Bacteria; phylum Pseudomonadota; class Gammaproteobacteria; order Burkholderiales; family Burkholderiaceae; genus Caballeronia; species Caballeronia hypogeia. Next base: position 25,423 of record NZ_FCOA02000046.1, on the reverse strand, counting down.
TCGTGGCTGATCGGCGCATTCGGGCTGTTCGTCGTGATCCGAATTCATCCGTGGTACCAGCCGCAATACGCCATTCCGATTCTCGGCATGATCCTCGGCAATACGCTCACGGGCGTGTCGCTCGGCATCGAGCGAATGACGGAGGAACTGACCGCGGGACGCGCGGTGGTGGAGATGTCGCTCGCGCTAGGCGCCTCGCGCTGGGAAGCGGCGCAAGGTCCCGCGCGCCAGGCCGTGCGCGCGGGCATGATCCCCACCTTGAATGCGATGGCCGTGGTCGGCCTCGTCAGCCTGCCCGGCATGATGACCGGGCAGGTGCTCGCCGGGCAGTCGCCGTTGCAGGCGGTGCGCTATCAGATCGTGATCATGTTTCTGATCGCGGCGGCCTCGGGGCTGGGCGTGGTCGCCGCCGTCGTGATGACGTACCGGCGGCTGTTTTCGCCCGATCACCGGTTCATGGCGTCGAAGCTCATGGAACGCAAGACGAAGAAACGCGCCGTCTGAACCACGGATTGCTTCACGCGCCGTCGTAGACCTTCTGCAACGTGGGCAGGTCGAGCTTGATCATGCCCATCATCGCTTTCATGGTGCGATCGGCCTTCACCGGGTCCGGGTCCTGCAGCATGGTGAGCAGTCGACGCGGCGCGATCTGCCATGTCACGCCATAGCGGTCGGTGAGCCAGCCGCATGCCATCGCTTCGCCGCCGTCGAGCAGCTTGTCCCAGTAATGGTCGATCTCGGCTTGCGTGTCGCATTTGATGAACATGGAAATGGCCGGCGTGAACTTGAATTCCGGGCCGCCGTTCAGCGCCATGAAATCCTCGCCTTCGAGTTCGAACAGAACCGCGAGCGTGCTGCCCGCCGGTCCGGGGCTGGATTCGGTATGGCGCATGATCTCCGTGATTCGCGCGCTCTTGAAAACGCTGACATAAAAATTCGCGGCTTCCTCGGCGTTGCCGTCGAACCATAGGCAAGGCGAAATCTTCTGCATCGCTGGCTCCATTTTCGTGAAGGCGGGGAAAGGTCAGGCGCCCGGCTGGCACATCGCGGCCATCGCCTTTTCCACGTCTTCCGGCCGGCACTCGTGCTTGTGCGTGGCGACCGACCATTGATGGCCGAACGGATCTTCGAGCCGGCCATAGCGGTCGCCCCAGAACATGTCGGCGACGGGCATCGTCACTTTCGCGCCCGCGGCTTCGGCCTGGCGCACGACGGCGTCGACGTCTTCCACGTACAGATGGATGGTGACGGGCGAACCCTTCAGCGCCTTCGGACCGTTCATGCCGTAAGCAGGGTCTTCGTCGACGAGCATCAGCGCGGAATCGCCGATCTTGACCTGCGCGTGCATGATCTTGCCGTTCGGGCCCGCGAGACGGCCCAGCTCGACGGCGCCGAACGCGCGCTTGTAGAACTCGATTGCTTCGGCCGCGCCCGCGCAGACGAGATGCGGGGTCAGCGAATGCATGCCTTCGGGGATCGGCTTGACGTCGGAATGGGACATATCGGCTCCGTGTAATGAGTGAGACGCGCCGGGTTGGCGCGGCTCTCTACCGTACAACGAACCGACGCTCCGTCAATCGACACGACCCCGCGCGCGGCTGTCAAATTTTTTTGCAGCGGCGCGCGAATCGCTTATCTCGAAGGCTGTTCCGCGAGAGATTGAATCAGCGCTTCGAGCCGCGAGAAATTGACCGGCTTGGTCAGATGATCGAGAAATCCCGCTTCGCGGCAGCGGCGAATGTCCTCGTCCATGCCGTAACCCGTGATTGCGACCGACGGCTTGCCGGCCTGCAAGGCCTGCCACGCGCGCGCAATGTCGAGACCGCTGCCGTCCGGCAGGCCGATATCGCTGACGAGCAGATCGAACGGCCCGCTCCTCGCGCGCTCCAGCGCATCGGCGACAGTCACCGCGACCGTCACTTCATGGCCGAGCATTTCGAGCACTTCCGCCATCGCCGATGAAGTCTGCTCGTTGTCCTCCACGAGCAGCACCTTGAGCGCGCGCCCCTGCTCCTGGATCGCCGCCTCGACGCGCGGCGCGTCCTCGCGCTCCGGCTGCGCCTTCGCGAGCGGCAGCGTGAGCGTGAAGCGCGCACCCGTGTCGCGACCTTCGCTGTAAGCCGAGAGCGTGCCACCGTGCTTCTGCGCGAGCGTGCTGGCGATCGCGAGGCCGAGCCCCAGGCCGCCGAAGGAGCGCGTGATCGAATCGTCGGCCTGTTCGAACGCCGAGAAGATGCGCGGCAACGCCTCCGCGCTGATGCCGATGCCGCTGTCCGTCACCGAAACGGCGATCGTCGCCGGGTCCGGATTCCAGGTCCGCACGTCGATGCGGCCGCCCGCGGGCGTGAACTTCACCGCGTTCTTCATCAGGTTCCAGACAATCTGCTGCAGCCGCGCGGCGTCGCCCAGCACGACGAACTGGCCCGCATCGAAATGCGTCTCCAGCGTGAGGGTCTTGCCGCGCAGATCGGCCTCGGACATGTCGAGCGCGCTGATGAGCAGCGTGTCGAGCGCGACGCTCGCGAAATTCAACGACAGCTTGCCGCGCGCGATGCTCGTGAGGTCCAGCAGGTCATCGATGAGACGCGCTTCGAGCTCCACGTTGCGGCGAATCAGATCGAGCGTCGGATGCGCCTCGCGCGGCAGCGGATGCTTCATCTCGAGCAGCCGCACGGCCGCGAGAATCGGCGTGAGCGGCGTGCGCAGCTCGTGCGACAGCACCGCCAGAAAATGGTCCTTCGCGCGGTTCGCCGATTCGGCCTGATCCTTGGCGAGACGCAGCGCGTCGGCGGCCATGTGGGCGTCGGTGGCGTCGCGCACGATCTTCGAAAAACCGATCAGCTCGTCATGCTCGCTGCGAATCGCGGTCGTCACGCCCGAGGCGAAGAACGAATGACCGTCCTTGCGCCACAGCCAGCGGTCGTCGCTCGCGCTGCCTTCGCGGCGCGCGGTATCGAGCTCGGCGTCGAACACGCCGGTTTCACGGTCTTCCTGGTTATAGAAGATGCTCGCGGACTGCCCGAGCACGTCCTGCGCGGGAAAGCCCAGAATGCGCTCGGACGCGGCGTTCCAGGTGCGGATGCGCCCTTCCGGGTCGAGCGTGATGACCGCGTAATCCTTGAGCGCGTCGATCAGCAGGCGAAAGTGCGTTTCGGTCTCGCGCAGCGCGCGCTCCACCGCGATGCGCTGCGCGCGCTCGGCGCTTTCCCGCAGCGCGCGGCGCACGACCGCGGGCAGGCGTTGCAGGCGCTGCTTGAGCACGTAATCGGTCGCGCCGCGCTTGAGCATGTCGACGGCGTGTTCCTCGCCGAGCAGCCCCGAGACAAAGATGAACGGCGTGTCCGGCGCGCGCTCGCTGGCGATGGTCAGCGCCTCGATGCCCGAGAAAGTGGGCATGACGAAGTCGGCGAGGATCACGTCGAAGCGCTTCTTGCCGATCTCCGCGATGAAGCTCGCGGAGTCGTAGACGATCGATGCGTCGACCGCGTAATCCGCGCGCTCCAGCTGGGCGATCGTCAGCTCCGCATCGAGTGCGTTGTCTTCGACCAGAAGCAGATGCAGGGGCTGCATGATCTAGGCGTCCTCTTTGAAGGACGCTTGCGGGCGCGAAGGCTGGGACGAAGACGCGGACATGGGCACGAGCGTCATTGCGCGGGCGGCGGTCGGCGAAAGCGCGTGGAGCCCGGCGGCGGCTCGTTGAGCACGGCCCAGAACACGCCGAGATCGCCGATCGCGTCGACGAATTCGGCGAACTCCACCGGCTTCACCACATAGGCGTTCACGCCGAGCTCATAGCTGCGAATAAGATCCTGCTCTTCGCGCGATGACGTCAGCATGACGACGGGAACGCTCTTCAATGTCGCGTTGGAGCGGATCATGTCGAGAACTTCGAGGCCGTCGATCTTCGGCAGCTTCAGATCGAGCAGGATCACGGCGGGATTGCCCGGCGCGCGCTCCTTCCACTCGCCTTCGCCGGTAAGATAGTCGATCGCCTCCTGACCATCGCGCGCGACGATCACCTCGTTCGCGAGCTGGCTCTTGTCGAGCGCGACCAGCGTGAGCTCGAGGTCGTTCGGATTGTCTTCGACGAGCAATATCGGTTTAAGCATGGTTTCTTCTTGAATTTGTCCCGGATGCGCCTGGCTGGCGCGCGCCCCGTGCCCCTTTGCCGCCCTGCGCTCCGCCGGCGTTGCGATATACGACCGGCAGCGAGAAGTAGAATACCGCGCCCTTTCCCAGCCGCCCTTCGGCCCACGTGCGCCCTTCGTGCCGCTCGACGATGCGCCGCACGTTGGCGAGCCCGATGCCCGTGCCCTCGAACTCTTCGGCGCGATGCAGCCGCTGGAACACGCCGAAGAGCTTGGCGGCGTATTTCATGTCGAAGCCGACGCCGTTGTCGCGCACGCCCATCACGTATTCGTCGCCGTTGCGGGTCGCGAATATTTCGATTTTCGCCGATTCCCGCGTCCGCGTATATTTCACCGCGTTCGAAATCAGGTTGCGCAGCGCAAGCTGAAGGAAAGCGGCGTCGCCGGTGACGCGCGGAAGATCGCCGATCACCCATTCGATGCGCCGGCCCGATCCTTCCACCTCGAACTCCTGCACCACTCCGCGCACGAGCTGGCCGAGATCGACCGGCGCGGGTCTGAGCGCCGCGCGGCCCATCTGCGAGAAGGTCAGCAGATCGTCGACGAGCGTGCCCGCGAAGCGCGCCGAATCGAGCATGTTGTTCAGAAAGCGCCGGCTCTTGTCCGACATGCGCTCGCCTTCCTGCTCGCGCAGCAGGTCGCCATATCCCGCAATGTGACGCAGCGGCGCGCGCAGATCGTGCGACACCGAATAAGAGAACGCTTCCAGTTCCTTGTTCGCGCGCGCGAGTTCGGTTGCGAGTTCTGCGCGTTCCTCCGCGCGGCGCAGCACGATGTTGAGCAGCGCGCCGCGCAATTCGCTGGCGATTTCGATTTCGCCCTGCCGCCACATCGCGGAATGTCCCCGCACGGTTTCGAGCCATGGCGAAAAGCTGGTGCGCGGCGCGCTCGCGCCGTCGGCGTTCTCGATCTTCACCGGCTCGCCCGCCCACTTGATGGTCTGCATCACTTCGGGCCTGAACCATAGCAGATAGTTGCGAAAGATCTGCGAAACCGGCACCGCGAGCACCCCGCACGCGCGGTCCTCGTGCGCCTTCGCCGGTGGCCATTCGCGGGCGAGCGAATCCGTCGCCCAGATGCCCGAGGTGTGTTCGGTGAGCCAGTGCGTGAGCGCACCCACGGTATCTTCGTCGGGCGTCGCGCCGAGCAGCGTCACCTGATCGTCGAAGACGATGGCGGCGCCCGCCGAGCGCGCGAAGCTCAGCACATCCTGCGGCACCGCCTGCAGGCCCGCGACGAAGTTCTCGTGCTCGCCCATCGCCGAAATCAGCCGGCCCATCGTGCGGCGCAGCGCGGCGAGATATTCGCCCTCGGCGCGCTCTTCCTTCGCCTCGATCTGCAAGGACAGCATGTGCCCGAGATGCTCGACGGCCACCCGCGTGTTGAACGGCACGATGCGCGCGTCGTGGTCGTGGCACGAGATGAGGCCCCACAACTGGCCGCGCACGACGATCGACACCGACATCGACGCGTGCGTGCCCATGTTGCGCATGTACTCCAGATGTACGGGCGAAAAGCTGCGCAGCGTCGCGTACGTGAGATCGGTCGGTCGGCCGGTGATGGGGTTCACATCCGGCACGAGCCGCGCGGGCTTGTAGTTGACGTCGGCGACCAGACGGATGCGGTTCTTCAGATACAGCGCCCGCGCCTGGCGCGGAATGTCCGACGCCGGAAAGAACTGATGCAGGAACGACGGGTAGCTGCCGTCGCGGTCTTCGGCGAGCACGTGACTGCGGCCTTCGTCGTCGAAGCTGTAGAGCATCACGCGGCCGAAGCCGGTGATCGCGCGTACCTCGCGCACCGCGAGCTCCGCGAGCTGCTGCACGCTCGCCGCGTCCTGCAAGCCGCGCGCGAAGGTGCGCACGAGCGGATACATCGACGCGAACCCATCGCCCGTCGCCGCGGCGGCTTCCATTTCGACGATCAGCGTGCCGTCGTGCCGATGCAGCGTCACGTCGAAGCGCATCGATCGTTCGGAGGACGACGGCGTGACGTCGACCGGACCGATGTAGAGCGGCGCGTCATCGAGCGCGGCCGTCGCCGCCGCCTGCGCGACACGTCGCGCGCCCGCCGCGCCGAACACGGCGTCGAGCGTCTCGCCGAGCAACGTTTCGACCGGCGCGCCCGTGAGTGTCGGCACGTTGTCGCTCGCCTGGACGATGCGCAGATCGCCGGCGAGCGCGAGCAGAAAACCGTGCGGCTGGATGCCGCCGGGAATATGGATCGGCTCGGCGTCGCAGTCCTTGCTGGCGACCCCTGAGCTGAGCGTGCGCCGCCGCGCTTCGGCGTCGGGCGGTCCGTAAGACGTGTCGCGTCGCGCCGCGCTCATGGGCGTGCTCATGGGCGTGCTCTCGGAATCGCTCATGTAGCGACTCCGTGCGACGGCAGCAAAGGCTCGATATCGGCTGATTCGGGACACAGCCACGAGTGAAGGCTCTCGAAGGTCGCGATGGCGGCCCTCACCGCATCGTCGTGCTGGAACTCCGGCACGGAAGCCGCCGCGATCTCGCGAAACGCGTTCCACATGCTGCCCGTGCGCGGACCGTAGCCGTCGAAATAGGCGTTGCCCAGGCCCGGCGGCAGATCGAGACACGCAGCCACATGCGGGGCGATGAAGCGTCCGCCGAGCGTGCTGCCTTCCATCACGTACATGGAGCCGAACACGTCGCCGATGTTGTGCAGGCGCGGCAGGTCGTAGCGCGCGTCCGCCTGCGGCACGGAAGCCACCGGCCGGCGCTCGCCCGTGAGCGCGGCGAGATCGGCGGCGAGCAGAGGCGCCTTGCGGCGCGCATCGAAGAAATCCGCGAGCGCGGCGGGCATGCAGCGCGCCGCTTCGTCCTCCCACGGCGCGACGAAGCCATAGAACCGTTCGAGCAGCGCGATGTACTCATCGCGCTGCAGATTGTCCCGCATCAGGTCGAGGGCATTCTCGAGCCGCGTGTGGCACGCGGCGGTTTCGTTCTTGAGACGGGACAGAAGGTCGGATGGCATGTTGCGTCGTGTGGATGTCGGGCCGCGAAGCGGGCGATCGATGCGGATATTCGGAAGGGCTTACCGGTTCACGCGCGCCGCGCGCCGCGCGCATCGGTACAAATAGCGCGACAAACGTTGCATGGCGGACCTGCCCGTGATCAACGATCCATTCTACGCAAGCGGCCTGCGCGCTGCCACGCGCCGCCGGCTTCGCATCGATGCCGCAACGCCGTTTTCACCGTTCGGTTCAGGGCTTGCGCCCTCCTTTCGCCCCCGTGTTCGCGTTCACGTGGTCGTCGCGCTGCGTCCCGCGTTGATAGTCGTCACCGCCCCTGCGATCGGTATCGACGAGACCGCGCTCGACGTCCTCATGCGCCTGCTTGCCGACATCGCGCGCCTCATGCTCATGCTGCGATTCGACGTTCTGATCCGCCTCGTGCGGCAAGGGTGCATTGGCGGCATCGTCGTGCTTTTGCGTGCCGTGGTCCTTGCTCGACATCTCGCGTCCGCGTTCGGGTGCGCTCGCGGGCGCAGTGTTCGCTTGCTTCATCATCGTCTCCCTGTATGCATCGTCACTTGCTGGCGCCATTCATACCCAGACGCTTTTTCATGGCCGCCGTGAGACGCTTGCGCGCCTTGTCGTAGCCTGCCCACGGATCGGTCTTCAGCGCGTCGAGCCGCTCGCGCACGTTGCCGATGTTCCATTGATCGCCGCTCTGCACGTCATCGAGTTCGTCCCAAGACAGGGTCACCGATGCGCCGAGTCCCGGCCGCGCGCGCAACGAAAATGCCGCGACCGTGCTCGAGCCACGGTTGTTGCGCAGATAGTCGATGAAGATCTTGCCCTTGCGATTCTGCATGCCCATCTTCGAGGAGAAGAGCTTGGGCAGCGTGCTCGCCATGTGCTGCGCGACGGCTTGCGAGAAGTCCTTCATCTCGTCCCAGCCTGCCTGCTTCACCAGCGGCACGATCACATGGAAGCCTTTTCCGCCACTCGTCTTGCAGAACGAAACAAGGCCGAGTTCGTCGAGCAGCTCGCGCGTTAGCTTCGCCGCCTCGACCATGCGTTCCCAGCCGACGCCTTCGCCGGGGTCGAGATCGAACACCATGCGATCCGGCTTTTCGATGTTCGATGCAAGCGCGTTCCACGTGTGCAGCTCGATCGTGCCCATCTGCGCGGTGCCGACGAGCGCTTGCGCCGACTCGATCGTGAGCAGCGGCGGATGTCCCGGATCGATATCGGGATGTTGCGTGATGTGCGGGATCGCGAGCTTCGCGCTGTGCTTCTGGAAGAACAGCTCGCCGCCGATGTCTTCCGGCGCGCGCACGAGCGACACGGGACGGTCCTGCAAATGCGGCAACATCCATTCGGCGACCGACGCGTAGTATTCGACGACATCGATCTTGCGCAGTCCCGTGGATTTGTCGATCACGCGCTCCGGATGGCTGATCTTCACGCCTTCGATTTCGGTTGAAACAGCTTTGGATTTCGCGTTGGTGGCTTTCCTTGCGGCGGTTTTGGCAGCAACCTTCTTCGCCGACACCGGCTCTTCCCTGACGATCTGCCGCGCGGGTTTGTCGTCACGCAGACTGACGAACGATGCTTGTCGCACGATGCGCTCCTTGGTCCATTCCGCGAAATTGCACTCGGCCACGAGTTCGGGCTTCACCCAATGCACGGGCGTACGGCTGCGTTCCTGCGGCTCGCTCGCGAAGGGCATGGTCTTCGTTTCGCGGCGGTCGAGTTCCTTTTTCACCACTAGGAGCATCGCCTGATCGAAACCTGTGCCCACGCGCCCCGCATATTGCAGCTTGCCGTGGCTGTCATACACGCCGAGCAGCAGCGCGCCGAACTGTCCGCGGCTGCCCGAGGGTTCGGAGTAGCCGCCGATCACGAACTCCTGCCTGCGACGGCACTTGAGCTTGATCCACGAGTTGCTGCGCCCCGACACGTACGTGCTGTCGATACGCTTGCCGATGATCCCTTCGAGCGCCATGTCGCAGGCGCTCTTGAGCAGCTCGTCGGCGTGAAAGGCGAAGTCCTGCGAATAGCGCAGCACGGGATCGTCGATTGGCTCGATCAGCGCCTTCAAAATCGCGCGGCGCTGCACGAGCGGCACGTGGCGCAGGTCATAGCCGTTCAGATAGGGCACGTCGAAAAAATAAACGACGATGTCTTGCGCACGGCCCACGTCGAAAGCATTTTGCAGCGCCTGAAAATCCGGCAGCCCGCGTTCATCGAGCACGACCGCTTCGCCGTCCAGCCACGCGTCTTCTATGTCGAGCTTGTCGAGTGCCTTCACCTGTTTCTCGAATTTTGCGGTCCAGTCGTTGCCGTTGCGCGTCCAGATCGAGATCCGGTGCTTGGCGCCGACCGTCTCGATGCGTGCGAGCACGCGATAGCCATCGAATTTTATTTCGTATGCCCAATCGTCTCCTGGCGGCGCGACGTCGACGAGCGTCGCGAGTTGCGGCTTGAAGGTCGCGGGCAGCTTCGCCTTCGTCGCGCCTTCGATCGCCGGATCGTGCGACAGCGCGCGCAACGATTCGGCGCTGCGATTCGCGACGATATCCGGATGCGCGTGGCCGTCCGCCTGCTTCGCCGCCGTCTTGCGCGACGTGGCTTTCTTCGGCGTCGTCTTGCGCTCGCCGCGTTCGCGCACCGTGCCGTCCTTGGCCCGCGCGCCGAGCGAATCCGACATCACGCTGCCCGGCTTTTTCAGCAGGACGTCGTATTCGGCTTCGGGACGCGCTTCGTCGTCGCGCTCCTTGATGAGCAGCCACTGCTCCTTGTCGCCGCTGCCGCGCATGTGACTCTTCACGAGCGTCCAGCCGCCGTGCAGCTTTTCGCCATCGAGCGTGAACTTGAGCTTGCCCTTTTCGTACTCGCGCTGCGCCTCCTCCACGGTTCCCGACTGCGGCGCCCACGTCCCGCGATCCCACACGATGACGCTGCCCGCGCCGTAGTTGCCCTCGGGAATCTCGCCTTCGAACGAACCATAGTCGAGCGGATGATCCTCGACATGCACGGCGAGCCGCTTCACCGACGGATCGAGGCTCGGCCCCTTCGGCACCGCCCAGGACTTGAGCGCGCCGTCGAGTTCGAGACGGAAGTCGTAATGCAGGCGACGCGCGTCATGCTCCTGAATCACGAAGGACAACGCGTGCTGCGCGTTTTTTTTCGCGCGCGCTGCGCGCTTCGGCGCACCGGAAGGTTCCGGCGTTTTGTCGAAGCGCCGCATCTTTTGATAGGTTTCGAGTTTCCGAGCCATCGTGGTGTGCTTCCAGGGTCACGTGCCTACGCGCGCTTGCGACGCGTGGTCTTGCGCGCAGGGCGGGCGGCTTCCTCGCCGGAGTTTCCGCTCGCGGATTGCGCCGCCTTGCTGCGTTTGGCCGGCGCGGCGCCGCCCTTCTTCAGACTGCGCTTGAGCAGTTCCGACAAATCGAGGATGTCGGCCGAAGCCTTGTGCTCGCCGCTTTCGTCGACCTTCATCACTTCGGCGACCTTGCCTTCCTTCACCTTTTTGTCGACGAGCGCCATGATGTCGTCCTTGAAGGTGTCGTGATACCTGGTCGGGTCCCACGTGTCGCTCATGTCGTCGATGAGCCGCTTCGCCATCTCCAGTTCCTTCGGCGTGACGCCGGCCTTCTTCGTGTTCTCGTCGGGGAATTTGAACTCGTCGAAGTTGCGCACTTCATCGCCCCAGCGCAAGGTGTTGAGCGCGAGCGCCGGACCAACCGGAATCAGCGCGGCCAGATGCTGCTTGTTGTGCAGCACGACGCTCGCAATGCCTACCTTGCCGGTATCTTTCAACGCATCGCGCAGCAGCGCATAGACCTTTTCGCCCTTGCGATCGGGCGCGAGATAGTAAGGCGTATCGAGCGAGAGAAAGGAGATTTCGGGCGCATCCACGAAGGCCAGAATATCGACCGTCTGCGTCGATTCCGGATTGGCCGCGCGAATCTCGGCGTCGGTCATGACGACATACTTGCCCTTCTCGTACTCGAAGCCGCGCACGATGTTGTCGCGCGTGACTTCCTTGCCCGTGTTCTTGTTGATCTGCTTGTAGCCGATGGGGTCCATCGAGCGCTTGTCGAGCAGGTTGAAGCCGACCTTCTCCGACTGCGTCGCGGGATAGAGTTGCACGGGCACGTGAACCAGCCCGAAGCTGATCGCGCCCTTCCAGATCATGTGCGGCATCGCGGCACCTTGGCTGTCGGATCGAGTCGATGAAAGCGCTTTGAATTCGCTCGTGGCGAGCCTCGAAGCGCGTCCTGCGCGCGAATTCAGCGCGACACGGACAGGAATCGCACGAAGCGTGCCAAGAATCGCCCGAGCAATCGATGCGCGCTGCGTCTGGACGCGGGTGCCGGCTTATCGGCCTGGCGATGGCATCGATCTGTAAGCTTTACTGATCTTCACCTGCCAGAGAAATGGGTGTTTGGCGCGTGGATGGTTTAAAAATAGACCGTTAGTTGCGCACCAATGATCGAAGAAACGCGCCGATGTTACCTGGCGCGTTCTCGAGCAGCTCTGTTTATTTGCGGCTGGCGGTGACGGTCAATTGCGTGCCGTCATCGAGCGTGACGGTTTTCTTCGAGCCGGTCGAGGTCGGCATCGAGAAACGGACGATCTGACTGACGCGGTTATCGACCGGACATTGCAGGCTCTTGCCGCCCACGGACACTTTGCTCGTGCCCTTCGGCGCATACGCGCGGAAGCTGATCTGCACGTTGGCCGTGCCGTTGTCGCCGACGACCGGCGCGAATCGGATCTGCACCTGCCGCACCGCCGCGCCGTCCGCGCTCTTCGGCACCGACGCCGCTCCCGGGCAAGCGTCCGGCACGGCCTGCGCGCCGTTGGGTGCGCTACCCTGCCAGGTGAAGTCGTCGGTCTGGCCGGAGCGGATGGTGCGCGTTTCCTGTTCGTTGCCGAAGCTCTTCGACGCCATCTTCACCGTGTATTTGATGGGGCCGTCATTGGGCGCTTCGGAGAGAACCTTGATGCCTGGGGTCGCGTGCGCGGTCGCGGCGATTGCTAACGCGGCGACGGAAACGATGCGACGAACGATCAAACGACGATTCATGCCGCCACCTCCGTATCAAGCGCTTGGGAAAGTCCGGCGCCGGAAAAGCGCGCCGGATTGCGGGTTGAAACCCATAGGCCGGAGGCCAGTCTAGCGCCCCGCCCGCAGAGTCATGCTAGTGGAAAACCCGGCGCGCGGCAAAGCGGATGACGTTCGTCAAGGCGCGCTCAGAAGCCGGTCAGCACCAGCTTGCCGACCGTACGCCCTTCTTCCAGCAGCCGATGCGCCTCGCGCAGATTCGCCGCATTGATCTTGCCGAGATCCCGGCCGATGGTCGTGCGCAGCGTGCCTGCGTCGATCAGCCGCGCCACTTCGGACAGCAGCTTGTGCTGCTCGATCATGTCGGGCGTCTTGAACATCGCGCGCGTGAACATGAACTCCCAGTGAAACGCCGCGCTCTTCGATTTCAGTAATTCGACGGCGACCGGCTTCGCGTTCTCGACGATCGTCGCAATGCCGCCTTGCGGCTTGATGACTTCGGCGGCGGCCGGGAAGTGCTTGTCGGTGTCGTTGAAGATCAGCACGTAATCGACTTGCGGGAAGCCGATCGCCTTCATCTGCTCCGGAATGTCCCCGAAGTGATCGACGATGTGATCCGCGCCGAGGTCCTCCACCCATTTGGCCGATTCCGGCCGCGACGCGGTGGCGATCACCTGGAGCTTCGCGACGCGCTTGGCGAGCTGAATGCCGATCGAGCCGACGCCGCCCGCCCCGCCGATGATCAGCACCGACTTGCCCGCGTCCTTGCCTTCCGCCGACACGCGCAGGCGGTCGAACAGCGCCTCCCACGCGGTGATGGTCGTGAGCGGCAGCGCCGCGGCACAGGTGAAATCGAGCGACTTCGGCTTCGCGCCGACGATGCGCTCGTCGATCAGGTGGAATTCGCTATTCGCGCCCTGCCGCGTGATGTCGCCCGCGTAATAGACCGGGTCGCCGACCTTGAAGAGCGTCACCTCGGAACCCACCGCCTCGACGACGCCCGCCGCGTCCCAGCCGAGCACGCGCGGCGTCGCCTCGATCTTGTCCTTCGGCGCGCGCACTTTCGTGTCGACGGGGTTGACGGCGATCGCCTCGATCTTCACGAGCAGGTCGCGGCCGGCGGGCGTCGGCTTGTCGAGTTCGATATCGACGAGGGATTCGGGATTGGAGATGGGAAGGTAGCGCGTCAGACCGATGGCTTTCATTTTCTGCTCCGTGGTGAGTGGACTGGCTTCGATCTTAGAACGCCTTCGCTCTCTCGAAAACCGCCATAATCGCTGAAACATTTTTCGGAAAATCCATCGAATGGCAACCGATCCTTCGGCGAGCGACGCCCCGCGCGAGCGGCTCGATCTGCTCGATGTCGGCCTGTTCGTGCGCGCGGCGGCGCTCGCGAATCTGTCGTCGGCGGCGCGCGAGTTCGGCCTGTCGCCGGCGGTGGCGAGCGCGCGCATCGCCGCGCTGGAGCGCATGCTCGGCGCGCGCTTGCTGCATCGCACGACGCGGCGCGTTTCCGTCACGCAGGAAGGCGAGATTTTCGCGGCGCACGCGCGCGAACTGCTCGACGCCGCCGAAGCCGCGCGCGCCTCGGTCGGACGCGCGCGCGAGCATCCGCACGGGCGACTGCGCGTGACCATGCCCTCGTCGCTCGGCCGGCAGCACATTTCGCCGCTGATTCCGACGTTTTTACGCGAGTATCCGGGCGTGACCGTCGATCTGCGCATGACCGATCAGATCGTCGATCTCGTCGACGAAGGCATCGACCTCGCGATCCGCATCGGCGCGCTGAAGGACTCGACGCTCATCGCAAGGAAGCTCGCGAGCAATCGCCGCGTGCTGTGCGCGTCGCCCGCGTATCTGGCCGCGCACGGCACGCCGCGCCATCCGGCCGATCTCGCGCAGCACGAGTGCGTGATCCTCGCCGATCAGCGCGACTGGAGCTTCGTGACGCCGACCGGCGTGATCGACGTGCGCGTCTCCGGCCGGCTCGTGACCGACAACGGCGAAGTGATCCGCGACGCGCTTGCGGCGGGCATCGGCATCGGCCTGAAGTCGATGTGGAGCGTCGCGCCGCTGATCGCGAGCGGCGAGCTCGTCACCGTGCTCGACGATTACCCGCTCGCCCAGACCGTCGCGATCTGGGCGGTCTATCCGAGCCGCGCGTTCGTGCCGCCGAAGACGCTCGCGTTCATCGAGTTCTTGGCGGCGCGGTTCGGCGAGCCGCCTTACTGGGATGTCGATCCGGCGCGCGTGCAGCGCTAGCGATTCTTTACATTGAACGTTCTTTACAATGGCGGTTTCCCGCCTTCACGCATTTCCGCCTCCGATGAACCTCGTCATTCAAAGTCCCAGCCCCATCTCCGATTCGCATTCGCGGCCGCTCGCGGCGCTCGCGCGCTCGAAAGACACGCAACGCGTCGATGACACGCTGCTGCGCCTGCTCGCCGCCGACCCGCTCCAGCGCCCCGATATCGACGCCTACTGCGGCGCGCACGCGCTCGATTACGCGTACGTCCAGCCGGGTGCGAAGCTGGCCGATTTCGGCCTCGTCGCGATGGACATGGACTCGACGCTCATCACGATCGAGTGCATCGACGAAATCGCGGATTTCTGCGGGCTGAAGGCCGAAGTGGCGGCGATCACGGAAGCGTCGATGCGCGGCGAGATCAAGGATTTCAAGGAGAGCCTCACGCGGCGCGTCGCGCTGCTGAAAGGTCTGGATGCGAGCGCGCTCGAACGCGTGTATGAAGAGCGCCTGCAGCTTTCGCCGGGTGCGGAACGCATGCTCGAAGGCGCGCGCGCGGCGGGCATGAAAACGCTGCTGGTATCGGGTGGCTTCACGTTTTTCACCGAACGACTGAAAGCGCGGCTCGGTCTCGATTACGCGTACGCGAACACGCTCGAAATCGTCGATGGCAAGCTGACCGGCAAGGTCGTCGGCGAGATCGTGGATGCGGACGCGAAGGCGCGCACGCTGGTCGAGACGTGCGCGAAGATCGGCATCGAGCCGAAACGCGCGATCGCCATGGGCGACGGTTCCAACGATCTGAAGATGATGGCCGAAGCGGGGTTGTCGGTGGCGTTTCGCGCGAAGCCGGTCGTGCGGCAATCGGCGAGCGTCGCGTTCAATTTCGTCGGGCTGGATGGTCTGCTGCGGATGTTCTGATGTGAAAGCGGCGCCTCCATCGAGGCGCCGTTCGACTGTCAGGCAAAGGCCTTGACCAGCGCCGCCTCGAGGTCCGCGCGCAAGTCCTCTTCGGCTTCGAGGCCGATATAGAAACGCACCAGCACGCCTTCGTGCGGCCACTGCGACGCGGTGCGCATCGAGCGGATGTTGTACGGCATCGCGAGACTGTGCGCGCCGCCCCAGCTCCAGCCAATCGAGAACAGTTCCAGCGCTTCCACGAACGCATCGACCTGTGCGGCGCTGTAGCGCTCGTCGAACACGATCGAAAACAAGCCGCCCGCGCCGCCTTTGAAATCACGCTCGTAGAACGCGTGGCCGGGACAATCCGCAAGCGCCGGATGAAGCACCGCCGCCACTTCAGGACGCGCCTTGAGCCACTGCGCGAGTGCGAACGCGGTGCGATCGTGCGCCTCGTAGCGCGTTTTCATCGACGGCAGGCTGCGCAGTACGAGCGACGCGTCGTCCGCCGACACACCGATGCCCATCCGCATGCGCGCGAGCTTGAGCTTTTTGTGCAGTTCTTCGCTGCGCGTGATGGTCGCGCCCATCAGAATGTCGCTGCCGCCGGACTGATATTTCGTCAGCGCCTGCACGGAAATATCGACGCCGTGGTCGAACGGCTTGAACGCGAGGCCCGCGGAAAACGTGTTGTCGATGGCCGTGACGATGCCCCGCGCGCGCGCCACCGCGGCGATCGCCGGCACGTCCTGCACTTCCATCGTCACCGAGCCGGGCGCTTCGAGCCAGATGAGCTTCGTGTTCGGCTGGATCAGCGCGTCGATGCCAGCGCCGGTCATCGGATCGTAATACGTCACTTCGATGCCGAAATCGTGCGCGAGCCAGTCCGCATGATCGCGATTCGGCCCGTAGGCGTTGTCCGGCACGAGCACGTGATCGCCCGCCGTCACCAGACCGAAGTACACATTGGAAATCGCCGCGAGCCCGGACGGCTGCAACAGCGCGTATTCGCCGCCTTCGATCGCGGCCAGGCGCTGCGCGAGCGCGATGGTCGTCGGCGTCCCGTGCAGGCCGTAGCGCCATTTGGAATCGTCGTGCCAAACGAGCGCGCGCATGGTCGCGAGATCGGGAAACACGACCGTCGACGCCCGCGCGACCGGCACCGAAAACGACTCGAAGCCGGGCGTGATGCGATCTTCCGGCTGCACGATGCGGGTTTGCAGGTCGCGGTCCTGGTTCTTGGGATCAGTCATGGCTCAGGTGCAAAACGGAAAGAAAAAGCCGCCGCCGAAACGGCCGGCGGCGTGAGACGGGACTGGCTACTCGCCGATGATGACGTTGCTCGTGCCACCGACCGAATTCTTCGGCGGCGCGGGCGAGGCCGGCTCGAGCGACGGCGCAGTGGGCGTCGCCTGACTCCTGGCCGCGCCCGTGGCCGAAGGCGGCGGCAGTTTCGCGCCCGCCGCCGCGGGACGCAGATCGAAGGGCTGCGGGTTCGAATCGTCCGGGTTCATGCGCTCGCCGGACACGCTGCCGTCCGGCGCGAACTTGCCGATCCAGTTGCCCGTGATATGCGTGCCGTCGTTCGATTCCTCGATCTCGAGCGTATCGCCGTCGCGGTCGCCCGCGACCAGAATCACGGCCGGGCTGCCGACGAACGTGTATTCGCCGTGCACGCCGGATGGCTCGTCGGTTTTCGCACCGAGCTTCATCTCGATCTGCCGGTCGCCGAGCGTGCCGACATAGCGCGGAAAACGCGCGTATTCCGGATTCGGCGTCAGCGGCTTCGCGGGCGGCAGCGCGAGTTCCTTGATGGCCGCCTGCGCGCCATGCGCGTCGGCGCCGGTCGGCTCGCGCTGGTCGGGTGCGAGCACGCCGGCGGCGCCGGACGAACCCGGCGGCATCGGCGAGTTGCAGCCCGCGAGCGCGAGCAGCGCCGCGGTCATCGACAAGACCGCCATGCTTCGCGGTCCCTTCGTGCTTTGCATCATCCTTCAGTCCTTCAAATGCGCTCGAAAATCGCCGCGATGCCCTGCCCGCCGCCGATGCACATCGTCACGAGCGCGTAACGCCCGCCGATGCGCTGCAGCTCGTACAGCGCCTTCACGGTGATGAGCGCGCCGGTCGCGCCGATCGGATGGCCGAGCGAAATGCCGGAGCCGTTCGGGTTGACCTTGGCGGGATCGAGCTTCAGTTCCTGCGATACGGCGCACGCCTGCGCGGCGAACGCCTCGTTGGCCTCGATCACGTCGAGATCGTTGACGGTGAGGCCCGCGCGCTCCAGCACCTTCTGCGTCGCGGGAACCGGGCCGATACCCATGATCTTCGGATCGACGCCCGCATGCGCGTAGGCCACCAGACGCGCGAGCGGCCTGGCGCCGCGCTTTTCGGCGGCGCTGCGCTCCATCAGCACGACGGCTGCGGCCGCGTCGTTGAGGCCGGACGCGTTGCCCGCCGTCACCGTGCCGTTTTCCTTCGCGAACACGGGTTTCAGCTTGGCGAAATCGTCGGCCGTGGCGTTCATGCGCACGTGCTCGTCGCGGTCGAACACGGTGTCGCCCTTCTTCGAAGCGAGCGTGATCGGCAGAATCTGTTCCTTGAAGTAGCCGGCTTCGATCGCCTTCGCCGCGCGCCGGTGCGATTCGAGCGCGAGCGCGTCCTGCATCTCGCGCGTGATGCCGAACTTCTGCGCGACGTTCTCGGCCGTCACGCCCATGTGAATCTTGTCGAACGGATCGTTGAGCGCGCCCACCATCATGTCGACGATGCGAGTGTCGCCCATGCGCTGGCCGAAACGCGCCGCCGGCATGATGTATGGCGCGCGGCTCATGCTTTCCGCGCCGCCGCCGATCGCGACATCCGCATCGCCCAGCAGAATGGATTGCGCCGCCGAAACGATCGCCTGCAGGCCCGAGCCGCACAAGCGGTTCACCGTGAGCGCGGGCGCGTGCTGCGTGACGCCGCCGTCCAGCGCCGCGACGCGCGCGAGATACATGTCGCGCGGCTCGGTATGGATCACGTTGCCGAACACGACATGGCCGACTTCGTCGCCCGAGACGTTCGCGCGCGACAGCGCTTCGCGCACCACGCGCGCGCCTAGGTCGGTCGGAGCGAAGTCCTTGAGCGAACCGCCAAAATCGCCGATGGCCGTGCGCACACCGCTTACCACCACTACTTCACGTTGCATGTCGTCGTCTCCGCTAGTTATGTTCATCGGTTCGATTATCGACGCGTTATCCGGCGAGCGCTCGTTCCACCGTTGCCTTGGCCGGAATCGGCGCGACGGCGCCGAAGCCTTGCGTCGATAAAGCCGCCGCGACGTTCGCGTACCGCGCGGCTTCAAAAGGATCATCGCCTGCGACGATGCGCGCAATGAACGCGCCGCCGAAGCAGTCGCCCGCGCCGGTCGCATCGACCGCCTGCACGACGCGGCCCGGCACCACGCGTCGCTCGTCCGGCGTCGCGATATACGCGCCCTCGCGGCCGAGCTTCAACGCGACGATCTTCGGACCGAGTTCGAGAAGTGCGTCGACGATCGCGTCCTTGTCGTCGTGGCCGGTAAGCAAGGTGACGTCGTCCCAGCTCGGCAGACAGATGTCGGTCGAACGGATCGCTTCGAGCATCACGGCGCGGGCGCGCGCGAGCGGCCACAGCTTCAGACGCAGGTTCGTGTCGAAACTGACCTTCACGCCGTGTGCGTGCGCGTGATCGATCGCGGCGAGCGCGGCATCGCACGCGGATACGCCGATCGCCAGACTGATGCCGGACAGATGCACGACCTTCGCAGCGGCGATGGCGTCGAGCGGCAGTTGCGACGACGCGTAGCGGCTCGCGGCCGAGCCCGCGCGCAGATAGTCGAAGCGATGCCCGTTCTCGCCGTGCGACACGAAATAGACGCCGGTGGGCGCGTCATGATCGACGCGCACGGTCGAGGTATCGACGTTTTCGGCGCGCCACAGATCGAGCAGCAGTTGCCCGAAGTGATCGTTGCCGACCGCCGATACGAAGCCGGTCGACGCGCCCTGTCTCGACGCCGCGATCAGGAAGTTGGAAACGTCGCCGCCGAAGCCCTGCAGATAGTTCGGCTGATCGCGCGTCGACTGATTGAATTCGACCATCGCCTCGCCGAGCGCGAGAACGTGCGGCATCGCTGGCATGTGCTTACACCTCGCCCCAGAGATCGTGGCCGTCGGCGCCGGTGATCTTCACCGAGACGAAGTCGCCGGCCTTGTAGCGCTTCGAAGCCTTGGTCGCGGGCGCGATGTACACGACGCCGTCGATTTCCGGCGCGTCCGCCGCCGTGCGGCCGACGCCGCCGTCCGTGCTGACTTCATCGACGAGCACTTTCAGCGTCTTGCCGACCTTCTTTTTCATGCGTTTGGCCGACAGTTCCTCCGCGAGCTCCATGAAACGCGCGCGGCGTTCCTCGCGGACCTCGTCGGGCAATGCGCCGTCGAGTTCATTCGCGGTCGCGCCTTCGACAGGCGAATACGCGAAGCAGCCGACGCGATCCAGGTCCGCTTCCCTGATGAAGTCGAGCAAGGTCTGAAACTGCTCTTCCGTTTCGCCGGGAAAGCCCGCGATGAACGTGCTGCGGATGGTCAGATCCGGACAGATCTCGCGCCAGATCTTCACGCGCTCGAGCACCTTTTCAGCGTTGGCCGGGCGTTTCATGCGCTTTAGCACTTCGGGATGCGCGTGCTGGAACGGCACGTCGAGGTACGGCAGCACGTGGCCCTTGAGCGGACCTTCGGCCATCATCGGAATGACTTCATCGACGCTCGGATACGGATACACATAATGCAGGCGCACCCACGCGCCGTATTGTGCGGCGAGTTCACCGAGCGCGCCGACGAGGTCGGTCATGCGCGTCTTGAGCGGCTTGCCGTTCCAGAAACCGGTGCGGTACTTCACGTCCACGCCGTAGGCGCTCGTGTCCTGCGAAATCACGAGCAGTTCCTTCACGCCGGACTTGAACAGATTCTCGGCTTCGAGCATGACTTCCGCGACGGGGCGCGAAACGAGGTCGCCGCGCATCGACGGGATGATGCAGAACGTGCAGCGGTGATTGCAGCCTTCGGAAATCTTGAGGTAAGCGTAGTGACGCGGCGTGAGCTTGATGCCCGCGGGCGGCACGAGGTCCGTGAACGGGTCGTGCGGCTTCGGCAGGTGCGCGTGCACCGCGTTCATGACTTCGTTGGTCGCGTGCGGGCCGGTCACGGCGAGCACTTTCGGATGCACTTCCTCGATGAGGCCTGAGCCGCTCGCGCTCTTTTTCGCCCCGAGACAGCCGGTGACGATGACCTTGCCGTTCTCGCTCAGCGCTTCGCCGATGGCGTCGAGGCTTTCCTGCACGGCTTCGTCGATGAAGCCGCAGGTGTTGACGACGACGAGGTCCGCGCCGTCATACGTGCCGGAGATTTCGTAACCTTCGGCGCGCAACTGGGTCATGATCTGCTCGGAATCGACGAGCGCTTTCGGGCAGCCAAGGGAGACCATGCCGATACGCGGCGCCGACGTGTTGGTGCTTGATTTCAAAGAAGTACTCACTGAGACATCCGGAAAAGCCGCGCGGGTCGAACGCGAGCACCGCGGAAATAGGCGAATCTAACATTTTACCCGACCCGCGACGAACATCCGCCGCTCGTCCACGACGAGGGCGAATTAGCGCGAAGAACCGCTCGACCAACAAAAAATGCCTCGCGGCATGAGGCCTGCGAGGCATTTCAGATGAGTCGCGGCCAAAAACCTGACCGCATCGCTCGGTTAGTTGGACGGCATACCCGGCTGATCGAGAAGAACCGCCTTGCCGCGCAAGACGCGCGTACGAATGATCTTATCGACCACGGGAATCTTCAATTCGAAGCCCGCGAGCGAACTGCTGACCTGCTCCATCACGATCTTGACCGGCTGCAACGGATAGCGATAGGTTCCGTTGCCGGTTTCGAGTTCGATGACATAGTCGTCGTTGGCCAGTTGGGCGTCGCCCGCCAGTACCACAGTGTCCGGTGTTCCGCTCACGCGCATCGCAGCATTCAACTTGACCGTGCCGGCATTTTCGTTCAGCACGCCCGCAAGACGCAACGCGGTGCCAGCCGGCGCGCTCGCACGCAGCAGTTTCGGCCGTGCAGACAGAGGCAGATTCTGCTCCACATATTTGTAGACGCCTGCATATGTGTATGCTGAAACCGAATCGTTCGGAACGTTGTAGGACATGATGTCGTAACGCGTCGCGGGATTGATGAACGACTGCGCGAGATCAGCTGTCACTTCCGGTAGCCACGGTCCGACGCCGATCGCGTTGCCACTCTTATACGGGGAAGCCTCGTCGTCCCACGTGTGCATCCGACCGAAGCTGTGCCCGATTTCGTGGATGCTCACCTGCATCGGACCCTCCTTCGTGTAATACCCCGAATCCGGGATGACGCCGGCGCGTCCGGGTGCAAAAGCCACTGACGTGCAACCGCAGGGCACCACACCATAATAAAAATCGTAGTTGTTCGGCTGCGAACTGGCGCGTCGCGAATTGATGTCGTACAGCAAGCCAAGAATGTCATCATTGGAATAGGCGGTCGTCGCCCATTTGATCTCCGGCTCGACAACCACATCGACCGCCGAGAGCGGATACGCCGCCATCAGTGCCTTCTTGAAGAAATCAACATCGATCTTACCTTTCGCTCCATTCGGCGTGACGACAGGCACGAGGTGCATGCGCACGTAAGTGCCGCCCCCGAGCGCCGCCGCCGGCGGCTGATACGAGAAGATTTTGGTCGCATCCGGATAGCGGTTGTCCGCCGCCCGAATCTGGAAGCGAAAGCCTTTGTCGAGCCACTCCGCCGGAATCGTATACGTGTAACTATTGGCGATGTCGTTCTCGGCGATGGCGTTCGTGCTCAACGCGCCCGGCCCTTGCATCCGGACGGCCTGCCAAGTCTTCTTTTCATTCATGAAAGCCATTTCTACGTCGGGATTGATCTGCCCCAGCGACGCCGCCGGCTTCAGGCGCACGCGAACCAGAAGGTCGCGTTGCGACACCAGACGGAGATTCGGATCGGCGACGGGGTCGCTCACTGAGAAAAGCGGGCCCTGCGACAACTGCACGCTCGCGAACTCGATCGAAGGCGACGGCGGAATCACGTTGAGCGTGCCGGCGGAAATCTTGTGTCCTTTCCAATCCAGCACCACGACCGATCCGCTCGGCGCACCCTTCGGCACGTTGAACCAAAGCGAAGTGCCGTTCCCCCGGCTCGGCAGGAATTCCCTGTCGCCCATCATCAATGACTTGACGAGCGTGGGAATGAGGAACTTGCCGTCGATCCGCACTTCGTCACCTTCACGCGCATTGGTCGCGGAAAGCGAAGTCGGCAACGGTAACGCCTGCACTGTCAGCGTGGTAGTCGTGGTCACTTGCGCGCCATCTTCACGCAACAGCATCAGAGTTCCGCTCCAGTCTTCCCCGTTACCCAGCGTCGGCACCTGGAATGTAATCTCGTTAGCCGAATTAACCTGAAGATAGAACTGCCCGCCGCGCCATACGACCCGCGTGGCCTTCGTGAAGCCACTCCCCGTTATTGTGATGGTATCGCCCGGCACAGCGACTGACGGCGTGAAGCCGTTGACCGTGAGGCCGGCGGTTGCAGCAAGCATTGCCCGAGCAGTTGCGGCCGGCGGTTGCGTGGTTTCGGCCGACTTGGCTGTTGACGCAGGTGCGGAAGAACCGTCACCGCCGCCGCATCCGGCCAAAACTGCCGGAACGAGCAGGCACGCGAGTGCGCGCCGCCTGATCGAACCGACGCGAAGCGCTTCCATAAAGCGCGGAATAGAGAGTTGAAACATTTTTGTGGTTGTTCGATGTTCAGCCTTTTCTTGGGCGAAAAGGCCTCGAGGGCACTTGAATCAGTGGCTCAGTGCGTCGATTGCGCCGAACCAACTTCCCACGCGGCAAGGTTCAACGCTTCTTTGCTGGTCGCAAATATAGATGGGCCCTATACGCTTTAGAAGCGACAGATTCCGAAAAGCGGCTAAAACTCGAGGACAGCCCCGAAAGCTTTGACAAGAGAGGCGCGACGTGACGTCTACCGAGCCAGTCGCTACATCAACGCGAGGACAGAGAGGAATTCGGATCGGCGATAAAGCCGGCGCGCGGCCAGACGAATCCGACGGTCACAAGAGAAGCATTGAAGATTGACAACGACGATCAGGCATACGCGCGCCGTCTCCCGCATGGATCTTGACGCTGCGGGCGTTTGAAGATTTTCGGTCGCAGGTCAACTCGCAACGGATCGCGCGATCCTCGCCCGAGTCGGTAGAATGGCTCGATCGGAGCCCGTGATCATCCGGCCACATCAACCGCTAGCGCCCCATCCGAGCGCGCCCCGACGAGCGCACGCCGAGACACGCCGGAAGCTTTGCGCTCCGACGCCCGCACGCGCGCTTCGAAACCCTTACTTCTTCTCCGTCCCCGGCCCCGTGGGCGTCGGAAACGGAAACGTGTTGAACATCGACTTCGCTTGCGACTGCATCTGTTCCTGCATCTGCACGAACATGTTCTTCGACTGCTCGATGTAGCTGGTCATCATGCCCTGCATCATCGGCGCCTGCATGTTCATGAACTGCGACCAGACTTCCGGATTCAGCGCGTTGCCGTCGTAGATGCCCTTGCTCTGCTCGGAAAGCTTCTGCTGAATGTCGATGAACGCCTGGATGTTCTTTTCCAGGTACGTGCCCATCATGCCCTGCATCGCGTGGCCGTAGAAGCGGATGATCTGCGAGAGCATCACCGACGAGAACATCGGCAGGCCGCCGCTTTCCTCTTCGAGAATGATCTGCAGGAGGATGCTGCGCGTGAGGTCGTCGTTGGACTTCGCGTCGAGCACCTTGAAGTCTTCCTGATCGAGCACGAGCTGCTTCACGTCCGACAATGTGATGTAGGTGCTCGTTTCCGTGTCATACAGCCGACGGTTTGGATATTTTTTGATGAGTCGTTCGGCGGATTTCTTTGTAGTAGTAGTGGTGGTCATTTAACGCCTTTAAACGCAAAACTTTACTGCGATGGCAGCAAGCAGGTCTTGCGTTGTCGCAAAAAAGCGCTGCTGCGTGTTCGCCGCATCGTTGAAAAATCCGGCGAGTGGAGGCTTCCCGCGCGCACTCGGGTGCGTCGCGGGAAGCCTCCGCCCGTCAGCCCATATGCAAGCCGCCGTTGAGCGAGAAGTCCGCGCCGGTCGAGAAGCCCGATTCCTCGGACGCCAGCCATGCGCAGATCGAACCGATCTCATCCGGCGTGCCGAGACGCCGCACCGGAATGGTCGCGACGATCTTCTCCAGCACTTCCGGACGGATCGACTTCACCATGTCCGTGCCGATATAGCCCGGCGACACGGTGTTGACCGTCACGCCCTTGGTCGCCACTTCCTGCGCGAGCGCCATCGTGAAGCCGTGAATGCCGGCCTTGGCGGTCGAGTAGTTGGTCTGGCCAAACTGGCCCTTCTGACCATTCACCGACGAAATGTTGATGATGCGGCCCCAGCCGCGTTCGACCATGCCGTCGATGACCTGCTTCGTCACGTTGAAGAGGCTCGTCAGGTTGGTGTCGATGACGGCCGTCCAGTCTTCGTGCGTCATCTTGCGGAACACGACGTCGCGCGTGATGCCGGCGTTGTTCACCAGCACGTCGATCTCGCCGACTTCGGCCTTGACCTTGTCGAACGCATTCTTGGTCGATTCCCAGTCGCCGACGTTACCTTCCGAGGCGACGAAGTCGAAACCGAGCGCCTTCTGGTCTTCGAGCCATTTCACCCGGCGCGGCGAGTTCGGGCCGCAGCCCGCGACGACCGTGAAGCCATCCTTGAGCAGGCGCTGGCAAATGCTGGTGCCGATGCCGCCCATCCCGCCCGTTACATACGCTATACGCTTCGCCATTCCTCACTCCATTTTCGTTATGCGGACGGCGATCTCCGTGCCGCCCGCTGGCCCTTCCCGGTCTTGCTCTCGACTTCCGACTTACGGACGTTCCACCGCCAGCGCCACGCCCATGCCGCCGCCGATGCACAGCGAAGCGAGGCCCTTCTTCGCGTCGCGCTTCTGCATTTCGT
>NZ_FCOA02000045.1 GCF_001544875.2 Caballeronia hypogeia | reverse complement strand
ACTCCACCGATACCGCCTTTCCCGCTTCCTTCGCGCTTCGTCGAATCGCGAAGGAACGAAATTCTAGTGATTGAGATCGGGAAGCGCAAGCGCTTTCTCGAACAGTCTTCAGCTGTGCTTAAACACCGGCTTGCGCTTCTCGACGAACGCCGCCATTCCCTCTTTCTGGTCCTCAGTCGCGAACAGCGAATGGAACAGACGGCGCTCGAAATGAACCCCCTCCGCAAGCGTCGTCTCATAGGCGCGATTGACCGCTTCCTTCGCCATCATCACCGCGGGCAGCGAGAAGGCCGAAATGATCGTTGCCGCTTCGACCGTCTCGTCGAGCAATCGGTCCGCGGCGACCACGCGCGAAACCAGTCCGGCGCGCTCGGCCTCGTTCGCATCCATCATGCGGGCCGTCAGGCAGAGATCCATCGCCTTCGCTTTCGATACCGCGCGCGGCAAACGCTGCGTGCCACCCGCTCCTGGGATCACGCCCAGCTTGATCTCGGGCTGTCCGAATTTGGCCGTATCGGCGGCGATGACGATGTCACACATCATGGCCAGTTCGCAGCCCCCGCCGAGCGCGAAGCCAGCCACCGCAGCAATGATCGGCTTGCGGATCGAACGGATGGTTTCCCAGTTGCGCGTGATGTAGTCGCCCTTGTAGACGTCCATATACGAATAGCTGGCCATCATGCCGATGTCCGCACCCGCCGCGAACGCCTTCTCGCTGCCGGTCAGAACAATCGCGCCGATGTCTTCATCCGTGTCGAAGGCCTTCAGTGCGGCACCCAGTTCGTCCATCAGGGCGTCGTTCAGCGCGTTCAGCGCTTTGGGACGATTCAGCGTGATTAGTCCAACCCGTCCGCGCGTTTCGACCAGCAGATTCTCGTAAGCCATTCGCTCCTCCCTCCTATCCTCAGGTAAGCCCTAATGAAAAGACTTCGTCACAGCATCTCGATAATGCTACCATCACCAACCAACCGGTCGGTTAATTAATCGGCCTGGCATCTTTCACGTACTCTTCTCGCGACCATGACACATTCGCTATTCACGAAGCACGAAGCGACGCTCGACAAAGCGCTCGCAGCCATCGAAACGCGCGGCTACTGGAGCCCATTTGCCGAAATGCCGAGCCCCAAAGTGTACGGGGAAACGGCCAACGCCGATGGAGAAGCCGCGTTCAAGGCTCATCTCGGCAAGACTTTCGAACTAGGCCAACCGTCTACCGGCGAGACGGTCGGGAAGGAGCGCTCGCCGTTCGGCATCGCGCTCGATATTCGCTATCCGAAGGCCGATCCGGATGCGCTCATCCGCGCCGCCGCATCCGCGCAAGCCGGCTGGCGCGCAGCCGGCCCGAAGGCATGGGTCGGCGTGAGCCTCGAAATCCTGTCGCGTCTGAATCGCGCCAGCTTCGAAATTGGCTATAGCGTGATGCACACGACCGGCCAAGCCTTCATGATGGCTTTCCAGGCAGGCGGCCCGCACGCTCAGGACCGCGCGCTCGAAGCGGTCGTCTATGCATGGGATCAGTTGCGCCGCATTCCGTCGGAAGCGCACTGGGAAAAGCCCCAAGGCAAGAATCCGCCGCTCGCGATGCAAAAGCGCTTCGCCCTCGTCCCGCGCGGCACAGGACTCGTGCTCGGCTGCTGCACGTTCCCGACGTGGAACGGCTATCCGGGCATGTTCGCCGACCTCGCGACGGGCAACGCTGTCATCGTCAAGCCGCATCCTGGCGCGATCTTGCCGCTTGCGGTCACCGTGCGCATCGCGCGTGAAACGCTGCGTGAAGCGGGCTTCGATCCGAACGTCGTCACCCTGCTCGCCACCGAACCGAACGATGGCGCGCTCGTCCAGGATCTGGCCGTGCGTCCCGAGATCAAGCTGATCGACTTCACTGGCAGCACTCAGAACGGCAACTGGCTCGAGCGCAACGCGCATCAGGCGCAGGTGTACACCGAGAAGGCCGGCGTCAACCAGATCGTCATTGATTCCGTGGACGACATGAAGGCAGCCGCGCGCAACATCGCCTTCTCGCTTGCCCTCTACTCCGGCCAGATGTGCACGGCGCCGCAGAACATCTACGTGCCGCGCGACGGCATCCGCACCGCCGAAGGCCAGTTGAGCTTCGATGAGGTTGCGAAAGCGCTCGCGGGCGCCGTCGAGAAGCTGACTTCCGACCCGGCTCGCGCGGTTGAACTCACGGGCGCGATCCAGAACGAAGGCGTCGTGGAACGCGTGGCCGAAGCGCGCAAGCTCGGCAATGTCCTGCTCGAGAGCCAGTCTCTCGTGCACCCGACGTTTGCCGATGCGCGCGTGCACACGCCGCTCATGCTCAAGCTCGATGCGCGCACGGACGAAGCCAAATTCACCAAGGAATGGTTCGGTCCGATCTCGTTCATCGTCGCCACCGACTCTACCGCGCAATCGCTCGAACTCGCCGGCACGATCGCGAACGAGCATGGAGCGCTGACCTTCGCCGTCTACAGCACCGACGACAAGGTGATAGACGCCGCGCACGAGGCGGCCATTCGCGGCGGCGTCGCGCTCTCGATCAACCTCACCGGCGGCGTGTTCGTCAATCAAACCGCAGCGTTCTCCGACTTCCACGGCACGGGCGCGAACCCGGCGGCCAACGCGGCGCTTTCCGATGCCGCTTTCGTCGCGAACCGTTTCCGCGTGGTTCAGAGCCGGGTCCATGTTGCGCCGAAAGCCGCGCCCGCGGAAGCTGGCCAGACGGCATAAGCCAAATCACACGGAAGCGTACAGGCCGAAATGCCGTGCAAACGGCCTACTCCATTCGACCGAATGGAAAGCAGCGTGCGGCGCGGATAGTATCGGAATGTAAGAAGACAGGTCGGCCGCGACCGCCGCAGACGGGTTTCGGCGAAAGAGGAGAGGCAATGGCAGAGAAGTCCGTGTTGTTCTACATCGACGGCGAAACGCGCGTCGCTACGTTGACGCTCAATCGTCCCGACAAGCTGAACAGCTTTACGCGCGAAATGCATCGCGAACTGGGCGAAGCGCTCACTGAAATCGAGGCTAGCCACGCGCGCGCGCTCGTCATTACGGGCGCGGGCCGCGGCTTCTGCGCGGGCCAGGATCTCGCCGATCTCGATTTCACCCCCGGTTCGATGTCCGATCTCGGCGATCTCATCGACGCGCACTTCAATCCGCTGGTGCGCCGGCTTCAGGAATTGCGGCTGCCGGTCATCGCTGCGGTGAATGGGACGGCCGCGGGGGCGGGGGCGAATCTCGCGATGGCGTGTGACCTCGTCGTCGCGGCGCGGTCGGCGAGCTTCATTCAGGCGTTCGTGAAGATCGGCCTCGTGCCCGACTCGGGCGGAACCTGGCTCCTGCCGCGACGTGTCGGCGAAGCACGCGCACTCGGCCTCGCGCTGACCGGCGAGAAGCTCAGCGCGGAGAAGGCGGAAGCATGGGGCATCGTGTGGCGCGTCGTCGAAGACGGCGAGTTGCAGCAAGCCGCCGCGCAACTCGCCGCGCAACTGGCCCAGCAGCCGGCGCGCGCCGTGGTCGCGATCAAGCAGGCCATTCGTGCGAGCTCCAACAAGACCTTCGATCAGCAACTCGACCTCGAACGCGACCTGCAGCGCGAGCTGGGCGCATCGCCTGACTATATAGAGGGCGTCGCCGCGTTCAAGGAAAAGCGCGCGCCGCGTTTCGAAGGCCTGTGAACATCGAACCATTCTGGAGACACCTGTGACGCCTCAAGAACTCGCGGAAGCCACCGCGAAGGCCATGTACGAATCGGACGCGTGCTCGCGCGCGCTCGGCATCGAGGTCATCGAAGTGCGGCCGGGCTACGCGCGGCTGCAAATGGACGTGCGGCCCGATTTCCTGAACGGTCACGCGATCTGCCACGGCGGGCTGATGTTTACGCTCGCGGACTCCGCGTTTGCCTTTGCGTGCAATTCGTACAACATCAGCACGGTCGCGGCGGGCTGCTCGATCGAATTCTTGCGCCCCGTGCGCGGTGGCGACCGCCTGACCGCCGAGGCGGTCGAGCAGGCGTTGAGCGGGCGCACCGGCATCTACGATATCCGCGTGACGAATCGAGAAGGCGAGCCAGTCGCGATGTTCCGTGGCAAGTCGGCTCAGATCAAAGGCACCGTGATTCCCGTCTGACGGGATTCGTATTCGAGACGGACGCGGCACCGAAAAGCCGCGCCGCGCATTTGCATCAAGGAGACAGCAATGACCACACCGCTGCCGCTCGAGCCGATCGAGAAGGCGAGCCGCGATGAACTCGCCGCGCTGCAGCTCGAGCGCCTCAAATGGACGCTCGCACACGCCTACGAGAACTCCCCGGTCTACCGGCGCAAGTTCGACGAAGCCGGCGTTCATCCGGATGACGTCACGTCGCTGGCCGATCTTGCGCGCTTTCCGTTCACGACCAAGAAGGACCTGCGCGACAACTATCCTTTCGGCATGTTCGCCGTGCCGCAGGAACGCGTGTCGCGCATCCACGCGTCGTCGGGCACGACAGGCAAGCCTACGGTCGTCGGCTACACGGCGCAGGATCTCGACAACTGGGCGAATCTCGTTGCGCGCTCGATCCGCGCGGCGGGCGCGCGGCGCGGCGACAAGGTTCACGTGAGCTACGGCTACGGGCTTTTCACCGGCGGCCTCGGCGCGCACTATGGCGCGGAGCGCGCCGGACTCACGGTCATTCCGTTCGGCGGGGGCCAGACCGAGAAGCAGGTGCAGCTGATCCAGGATTTCCGGCCCGACATCATCATGGTCACGCCGAGCTACATGCTGTCGATCGCGGACGAACTGGAACGCCAGGGCATCGATCCCGCGAGCTGCTCGTTGCGCATCGGCATCTTCGGCGCGGAGCCGTGGACCAATGACATGCGCCGCGCAATCGAAACACGCATGGGCATCGACGCGGTGGATATCTACGGGCTCTCCGAAGTAATGGGACCGGGCGTGGCGTCGGAGTGCGCCGAGACGAAGGACGGCCCGACAATCTGGGAAGATCACTTCTATCCCGAAATCATCGATCCCGAAACGGGCGAAGTACTGCCCGACGGCGAATTCGGCGAACTCGTCTTCACCTCGCTCACGAAGGAAGCGCTGCCGATCATTCGCTATCGCACTCGCGATCTGACGCGCCTTTTGCCCGGCACGGCCCGCACCATGCGCCGCATGGAAAAGATCACGGGGCGCTCTGACGACATGATGATCGTGCGCGGCGTCAACGTGTTCCCGACGCAGATCGAAGAATTGCTGCTCAAGCGTCCGGTGCTCGCGCCGCACTATCAGATCGTGCTGACCAAGGAGGGCCCCCTCGATGTCCTCACGCTGAACGTCGAACCTTGCCCGGAATCAGCGCCCGATGCGACCGCGCTCGAAAGCGCGAAAACCGCGCTTGCATACGACATCAAGGCGCTGATCGGCGTGAGCGCCATCGTGAACGTGCTCGCGGTGAACGGCATCGAGCGTTCGGTCGGCAAGGCGCGGCGCGTGATCGACCGGCGCAACATGACGTCGTGACGCGAAAAAAAGCTCGCGGACCACATCGGCCGCGAGCTTTTTTCTGCGTGAAACGCGAAGTTCAGGAGTTGGGAAGCAACAGCCACATCCGGCCGCCCTGCTTCATGCGGCCGGCGAGATCGCCCGCATCGTCGCCGAGTCCCCAGAAGTAGTCGGCGCGCACGCCGCCCTTGATAGCCGAACCGGTGTCCTGCGCGAAAACGAGGCGGTTCATCGGCCGATTGCTGAGCGGGCGCGTCGTCTGGAGGAACACGGGCGTACCGAGCGGGATCGCCGAAGGATCGACCGCGATCGACCGTTCGGGCGTCAGCGGCACGCCCAGCGCGCCCACCGGACCGTCGCCCAGGCTCGAGGCTGTCGTGTCGCTTGCCGGCATCTCGCGGAAGAACACGAAGCGCGGATTCACGTCGAGCAAGGCATCGACGCGCGCGGGGTTCGCCTTCGCCCATGCTTTGATGCCTTGCATCGTCGCCTGCGCCGGCGTCAGTTCACCGCGATCGAGCAATTCCTTACCGATTGACCGGTACGGCTGGTTGTTCGTCCCGCCGAAGCCGACGCGCATCACGCTGCCGTCCTCCATGGTGACGCGACCCGAGCCCTGCACTTGCAGGAAGAACGCCTCGATCGGATCGTCCACCCATACGAGTTCGTTGCCGTTCAAGACGCCCGAACGTTCGAGCTGAGCGCGCGCCGGCAGCGCCGAGCCCGGCTTGTAGCGATACGGCCAGCGATACAGCGCGTACTGATAAGGCCCGTGGCGTGTGCGCGAGCCGCGCAATAGCGGCTCGTAGTAGCCGGTCACGAGGCCGTCGAGCGTGCCGTCGGTATTGGCGAGCTGAAAAGGTGTGAAATAGGTCTCGAAGAAACTGCGCGCCGCCGACATGTCGAGGTCGTCGAGCTGCAGCGCCGCCGCGCACGCCCTCTGCCAGTTGCTTTGCCGCGCGAGCCGGTTGCAGTTCTGACGCAACGCGGCCGTCGCGCCAATCAGGGAGTCATCCTGCCAGCCCGGCACCTGCTGCCAGCTCACCGCGGTCAGCCGCGACGCCGCACGCTGTCCGGTGATGATAGGCGTGCCGCCGGCCGTGGACGGGCCCGGCTTCACATAATTACCGCCTCCGCACGAGGCGAGCAGGACAGCGGTAGCAATCGATGCGGCCCAGGCCGCTGCTCGTGCGGCAGGCCGCGCGAAACGCATACAATGCTCGTTCTTGATGGGAACCGCCATGTCTGATCTGTTCGACGAATATCCAATGCTTATTTTTGCGCTCGAGTCGGTCTTGGCGCTCGCCTTGCTGATTTTCATCGTCGTATGGACGGCATCGGGCAAGAAGAAAAACCAGAACCGCTCGAACGATCCGGCGAAACGCCGCTGACTCACGCCGCGCCCGCCGCTTTTCCCGCTCAGTGGAGCGTGCGCGGCATATGCAATGCGAATTCCGCTACGGGTGCCTCGAAGCGCTCGCCGTCTTCGGCCACGCAGAAATATTCGCCGCGCATCGTGCCGACCGGCGTCGCGATCACCGCCCAGCTCGTGTATTCGAACTGCTCGCCCGGAGGCAACAGCGGCTGATGCCCGACCACGCCCAGCCCCTTCACTTCCTGCACGTGGTTGTTGCTGTCGGTGATGATCCAGTGCCGTGAAATCAGCTGGGCCGCAACCTGGCCGGTATTGCGAATCGTCAGCGTGTAGGCAAATGCATATTGGCGGCTGTCCGGGTCCGACTGGTCCGGCAAATACCGCGTCTCGACGGAAACGCTGAATTCGTACTGGCTCATCGTAGTTCCAATTCCAGTTCAATCGGCCGCCGTGATGCCGGACGAGGGCGCGCGGGCGCGCCGCTATTGGTCTGGCATTCTGCTTGATGAGCGCCGCGCCCGCAACACGATTGGTGTCCCGGCGCCACATCCGCGCGCCGTACGCTGGTCATTCGGACGAGGGGACTCGAAGGAAAACGCGGGTTAAAATCACCGCTTTAGGCCGCTACCCACATACGTCCATGGCGCAATTCCACATCGCTCCCAGCATCCTGTCCGCCGACTTCGCCCGACTCGGCGAGGAAGTCCGCAACGTCGTCGCCGCCGGCGCCGACTGGATCCACTTCGACGTCATGGACAATCACTTCGTCCCGAATCTCACGATCGGCCCGATGGTGTGCGAAGCCATCCGTCCGCATGTGGACGTGCCCATCGACGTGCATCTGATGGTCGAGCCGGTCGACCGCATCGTGCCCGATTTCGCGAAGGCCGGCGCCAACGTGATCAGCTTTCACCCGGAAGGTTCGGTGCATATCGACCGCACGCTCTCGCTGATCCGCGATCACGGCTGCAAGGCGGGCCTCGTGTTCAATCCCGCGACGCCGCTCAACTACCTCGACTACGTGATGGACAAGCTCGATCTCGTGCTCATCATGTCGGTCAATCCCGGTTTCGGCGGCCAGTCGTTCATTCCCGAGGCACTCGTCAAGCTGCGTGAAGCGCGCAAGCGCATCGACGCATACCGCGAGCGGACGGGCCGCTCGATCCATCTGGAAATCGACGGCGGCGTGAAGGTCGACAACATCGCTGAAATCGCGGCAGCCGGCGCCGACACCTTCGTCGCGGGCTCGGCCATTTTCGGCAAGCCCGACTACAAGCAGGTGATCGACGCGATGCGCGCGGAACTGGCCAAGACCGAAGCGGGAGCAAAACAATGAGTGAAATCGCGGCGGCGCAGACGCCCTTCGTGAACCGCCCGATTCGCGCGGCGATCATCGACCTCGACGGCACCATGGTCGACACCGCGGATGACTTCGTCGCCGCGCTGAACGCCATGCTCGAGCGCATCGGCCTGCAGCAGCCGGTCACGCGCGACGAAGTCACGGACTATGTGGGCAAGGGCTCGGAGAATCTGATCCGCAGCGTGCTGGCCGTGCGCCTGCCGCACTCGCAGGCGGCCGCGCAATTCGACGACGCCATCGCGATCTATCAAAGCGAATACGCGAAGGTCAACGGCAAGCATTCGGCGCTGTTCCCCGAGGTGAAGGAAGGCCTGGAGGCGATGCGCGAGCTCGGCATCGCGCTCGCGTGCGTGACCAACAAGCCGCATCGCTTCGCGGTCGAGTTGCTTTCGCACTTCGGCATCGTGGATTTCTTCAAGGTGATTCTTGGCGGCGATTCGCTGCCCGCGAAGAAGCCCGATCCGTTGCCGATGCTCACGGCTTGCGAACGCCTCGACGTGCTGCCGCGCGAAACCGTGGCGGTCGGCGATTCGGAAAACGACGCGCTCGCGGGCCGCGCGGCCGGCCTCGCGACCTTGACCGTACCGTACGGTTACAACCATGGGAAACCTGTACAGTCCGTGAAATCCGATGGTATAGTTTCCTCGCTGCGCACCGCAGCATCCGCGATTGCCGCCACTTTGGCGCCGCCGGACACCACACTGACTGAATAAGTCCAACCATTCATGTTTCTCAACAGAAAACGGAGTCTGAGCAGCATCGACCGGGGAGCCTGGCCCTGGCGTCGCTGGTCGCGCTAACCTCGCCCGAGGTGCGCTGAAGCCATCCGCGTGATCGCGCTTCAGCATCCGTTTTTTGTTTCGCTGCGCATTCCTGCGCCGTTTCCGTTGAATCGCCGTACACCGAGCTTCGCCCGCGCACTCGTCGCGTAGTGCCGTGCGAATCGTCCGCACCGCTTTCGTGATTCGAAGCGGCCGGGCCGCCGTATGCGATCATCACGAGATTCGACCGACCGCAGCGCCCTGCACTCCCGATGCCGCGCCACCTTCGACAGCGCGCGTCGCTCAAGGATCGCAACATGACCGAACTCGAATTCCAATCGCTGGCGAATGAAGGCTACAACCGCATTCCGCTGATCGCCGAAGCGCTGGCCGACCTCGAAACGCCGCTCTCGCTCTACCTGAAGCTCGCGCAATCCGAGCGCAACGGCGCAAACTCGTTCCTGCTGGAGTCCGTCGTGGGCGGCGAGCGCTTCGGGCGCTATTCGTTCATCGGGCTGCCGGCGCGCACGATCGTTTCGGTGCAGAACGGCAAAACGCAAGTCGTGACCGACGGCAACGTCATCGAAACGGACGACGGCGATCCGCTCGCGTTCATCGAGAACTTCCAGAAGCGCTTCAAGGTCGCGACGCGCCCGGGCTTGCCACGGTTCTGCGGCGGTCTCGCCGGTTACTTCGGCTATGACGCAGTGCGCTACATCGAGAAGAAACTCGCCGATACCGCGCCGCCCGACGATCTGAACCTTCCCGACATTCAGTTGCTGCTGACCGAAGAAGTCGCAGTCATAGACAATCTGGCGGGCAAGCTCTATCTGATCGTCTACGCCGACCCGACGAAGCCGGAAGCGTATGCCAAGGCTAAGCACCGGCTGCGTGAGTTGCGCGCGCGCCTGCGTGTGACGGTGCAGCCGCCGGTGACGTCCTCGAGCGTGCGCACCGAAACATTCCGCGAGTTCAAGAAAGACGACTATCTGAACGCGGTGCGCAAGGCCAAGGAATACATCGCGGCGGGCGAGCTGATGCAGGTTCAGGTCGGCCAGCGTCTCATCAAGCCGTTCCGCGACAATCCGCTTTCGCTGTATCGCGCGCTGCGTTCGCTGAATCCGTCGCCTTACATGTACTACTACAACTTCGGCGGCGAGGTGCATGTGGTGGGCGCGTCGCCGGAAATTCTGGTACGTCAGGAAAAGCGCGCGGAAGATCGCATCGTGACCATCCGTCCGCTCGCCGGCACGCGTCCGCGCGGCAACACGCCCGAACGCGACGCCGAACTGGGCACCGAACTGCTCAACGATCCGAAGGAAATCGCCGAACACGTGATGCTGATCGACCTCGCGCGCAACGACGTTGGACGCATCGCGCAAACAGGCTCGGTCGCCGTGACGGACAAGATGATCATCGAGAAGTATTCGCACGTGCAGCACATCGTGAGTTCGGTCGAAGGCAAGCTGAAGGAAGACATGAACAACTTCGACGTGCTGCGCGCCACCTTCCCCGCCGGCACGCTCTCGGGCGCGCCGAAGGTTCGCGCGATGGAGCTCATCGACGAACTCGAGCCGGTCAAGCGGGGCCTGTACGGCGGCGCGGTCGGTTATCTCTCGTTCAGCGGCGAAATGGATCTGGCCATCGCGATCCGCACCGGCCTGATCCACAAAGGCAATCTCTATGTTCAGGCGGCAGCGGGCGTCGTCGCCGATTCCGTGCCCGAGTCGGAATGGCAGGAAACGGAGAACAAGGCGCGCGCCGTGTTGCGCGCGGCCGAGCAAGTGCAAGACGGCCTCGACAGCGACTTCTGAGGAGACAAGACCATGCTGCTGATGATCGACAACTACGATTCCTTCACCTACAACCTGGTCCAGTACTTCGGCGAACTCGGCTGCGACGTGCGCACGTATCGCAACGACGAAATCACGCTCGACGAAATCGCGAAGCTCGCTCCAGAACGCATTTGCCTCTCGCCGGGACCGAGCAATCCGCAACACGCGGGTATCACGCTCGACGTACTGCGCGAATTCTCCGGCAAGCTGCCGATTCTCGGCGTGTGTCTCGGCCATCAGGCGATCGGCGAAGCGTTCGGCGGCCGTGTCGTTCGCGCACAGACGATCATGCACGGGAAGGTGAGCCAGATCGAGACAGACTGTAAAGGCGTGTTCGCCGATCTGCCGAAACACTTCAACGTGACGCGCTATCACTCGCTGGCCATCGAGCGCGAGTCTTTGCCCGACTGTCTGGAAGTGTCCGCGTGGACGCCGGACGGCGAGATCATGGGCGTGCGCCACAAGGAACTCGAAGTGGAAGGCGTGCAGTTCCATCCGGAATCGATTCTTTCCGAGCATGGCCACGCGCTGCTCGAAAACTTCATCAAGAACTCATCGACCGGCAAGCGGGCTTAAACCATGACCATCACCGCACAGGAAGCGCTGCAACGCACGATCGAGCATCGCGAGATCTTCCACGACGAAATGCTGCATCTGATGCGTCAGATCATGCGCGGCGAGATGTCGCCCGTCATGGCCGCCGCGATCATCACCGGCTTGCGCGTAAAGAAGGAAACCATCGGCGAGATCGCGGCGGCCGCAACCGTCATGCGCGAGTTCGCGAATCACGTCGAGGTGGAAGACAACTCGAATTTCGTCGATATCGTCGGCACCGGCGGCGACGGCTCGCATACCTTCAACATTTCCACCGCGTCGATGTTCGTGTCGGCGGCAGCGGGCGCGAAGGTGGCGAAGCACGGCAATCGCGGCGTATCGAGCAAGTCGGGCAGCGCGGACGTGCTCGAAGCGCTCGGCGTGAACATCGATCTGACGCCGGAACAAGTGGCCGCGTCGATTGCCGAAACCGGCATGGGCTTCATGTTCGCGCCGAATCATCATCCGGCGATGAAGAACATCGCGCCCGTGCGGCGCGAACTCGGCGTGCGCACCATCTTCAATATTCTCGGGCCGCTGACGAATCCGGCCGGCGCGCCGAATCAGCTTCAAGGCGTGTTCCACGAAGACCTCGTCGGCATTCAGGTGCGCGTGATGCAGCGTCTCGGCGCGAAGCACGTGCTCGTCGTGTACGGAAAGGACGGCATGGACGAAGTCTCGCTCGGCGCGGCAACGAAGGTCGGCGAACTGAAGAACGGCGAAGTGACCGAGTACGAGATTCATCCCGAGGACTTCGGCCTGCAAATGATGTCGAACCGAACGCTTAAGGTGCAGGACGCGCAGGAGTCGAAGGCCATGCTGCTCGGCGCGCTGAACAACAAGGCGGGCGTTGCGCGCGAGATCGTCACATTGAATGCCGGCACCGCGCTTTATGCTGCGAATGTCGTCGACACGATCGAAGCCGGCATGGCCGCCGCGCGCGAGGCGATCGAAAGCGGCGCGGCCCGCGAGAAGATCGAGACCCTGGTCAAATTCACGCAGCAGTTCGCGAAGAAATAACGGAAGCCCAACATGAGTGACATTCTGGATCGCATCATCGCGGTCAAGCGCGAGGAAGTCCGCGCGGCCGAACAGAGCGCGCCGCTCGAAGAGCTGAAGCTCGAAGCGAGCACGCGCGATTTGCGCGATTTCGTCGGAGCGTTGCGCGCGAAGCATGCGGCGAATCAGGCCGCCGTGATCGCCGAAGTGAAGAAGGCGAGTCCGTCGAAAGGCGTGCTGCGCGAGAACTTCGTGCCCGCCGAGATCGCGCGTTCGTACGAAAAAGGCGGCGCGGCCTGCCTCTCCGTGCTCACCGACGTGCAGTTCTTCAAGGGCAGCGTCGCGTATCTTCAGGAAGCGCGCGGCGCGTGCAGCCTGCCGGTGCTGCGCAAGGACTTCATCGTCGATCCGTATCAGATCATGGAAGCGCGCGCGATGGGCGCCGACTGCATCCTGCTGATCGCCGCCGCGCTCGAGCTCTCGCAGATGCAGGATCTCGAAGCGTACGCGCATTCGCTCGGGCTCGCGGTGCTGGTCGAAGTGCACGACGCCGACGAACTGCGCGATTCGCTCACGCTGAAGACGCCGCTCATCGGCATCAACAATCGCAATCTGCGCACGTTCGAAACGACCATCGACACGACCATCGGCATGCTGGAACAGGTGCCGGACGATCGCATCGTGGTGACGGAATCGGGCATCCTGTCGCGCGTCGATGTCGACCGGCTGCGCGCGATGCGCGTGCATACCTTCCTCGTCGGCGAAGCGTTCATGCGCGCCGACGATCCCGGCGCAGAGCTCGCGCGGATGTTCTTCTGATTGCACCCACAGGACTCGCATGGGAATCGAACGAGAACTGAAGCTCGCGCTCGCGCCGTCGCAACACGACGACGTCGCGCGCTTCTTCGACCAACGCACGGGACCGGGCAAGCCGATCACGCTCACCAACGTCTATTTCGACACGTCCGACAATGCGCTCGCCAAAGCGAAATCGGCGCTGCGCCTGCGCCGCACGCCGGAGCAATGGCTGCAGACGTACAAGACGCTAGGCAAGACGGTCGCGGGATTGAGCGAACGGCACGAATGGGAATTGCCGGTCGCGGGCGAAGCGCTCGAAATCGATGCCCTGCTCGACACCTGCGACGACTCGAAAGCGCGCAGCGCGCTGGAACGCGCCGCGCCGCAACTCGTCGCGCTATTCAAGACCGATTTCCGACGTATCACGTGGGACATCGAGCGCGAAGGCTCGCAGATCGAAGTCGCGCTGGATCTCGGCGAAATCACGGCCGAAGTCGATGGCAAGACGCATCGCGCCGACATCAGCGAACTCGAACTGGAGTTGAAGTCGGGTGAAGCAAGCGCGCTGTCGATGCTCGCCGCCGAACTGCGCGGCGCGTTTCCCGAACTCGATCCCGAAGACCTGAGCAAGGCGGAGCGCGGCTATCGTCTGCGCGACCAGTGCGGCGGCAACGAAAGATGACGCGCCAATCGTCTCTTTTCACCGAGCCGGAAAGCGCGCCCGCAACGGCGTTCACGACGCTCGAAAGCCAGTTCGAGGCGTTGCCCGCTGACTGGCGCCATCATCTGAAGCAGTTCATCGACAGCAAGCACTACGCGGCGCTGTGCGAATTCGTCGATGCCGAGCGCGCCGCCGGCAAAACCGTCTATCCCGCCGATGTTTTCCGCGCGCTTCGACTCACGAGCCCGGGCGACGTGAAAGTGGTGATTCTCGGCCAGGACCCCTATCACGGTGAGGACAAGGGCGCGCCGCAGGCGCACGGTCTCGCGTTCTCGGTGCCGGCGCCGGTGCGTCCGCCGCCGTCGCTGCGCAATATCTTCAAGGAAATCCACGCGAGCCTCGGCTTTCCCGCGCCCGCGCACGGCTGTCTCGATTCCTGGGCGAAGCAAGGCGTTTTGCTGCTCAACACGTCGCTGACGGTCGAGCGCGACAAAGCCGGCAGCCACGCCAAACGTGGCTGGGAGCAATGCACCGACACGCTGATTCACGAGATGGCGCAGCGTCACGACGGACTGGTGTTCATACTGTGGGGCGCACACGCTCAGGCGAAGCGCGGGCTGATCGAAGGCACGGCCAAGGCGCATTGCGTGCTGGAGTCGGCACATCCTTCGCCGTTGTCGGCGTATCGCGGATTCTTCGGCTGCGGGCATTTCGTGCTCGCCAACGACTATCTGACGAAGCACGGACGCGAGCCGATCGACTGGCGCTTGCCCGCCGAGCCGGAACTGCTTGCATAAAAAAACCCGCCGCGGTCCGAGACCCGGCGGGTTTTTCTTTTACAGCGGAAGAAAACTTACACCGCTGCAATCGCCTCGCGTGCCGATGCCAGCGCTGCGCCGGCCGCATCCGGGCCCATGTTCAGGCCTTCGGCGTAGATGAAGTTCACGTCGGTCATGCCGAGGAAGGCGAGGAACGTCTTGAGGTACGGCGTCTGCGAATCGTTCGGCGTGCCTGCGTACTTGCCGCCACGCGCCGAAACCACGAACACCTTCTTGCCCTTCACGAGACCTTCCGGACCCGTCGCCGTGTACTTGAACGTGATGCCGGCACGCGCGATCCAGTCGAAATACGTCTTCAGTTGCGACGAGATGCCGAAGTTGTACAACGGCGCCGCGATCACGACGATATCGGCTGCTTGCAGTTCGGCGATCAGCGCTTCGCTCTTCGCGTTGATGGCAGCTTGTTCCGCGCTGCGCTGGTCGGCGGGCGTGAAGAACGCGCCGAGCGTGGCGTCGTCGAGGTGCGGCAGCGCGTCGCCCAGCAGATTGCGCACGACTACGTTCGCGCCCGGGTTGCTTTGTTGCAGTTTCGCGGTCAGTTCGTCGGCGAGCAGCGTCGATTGAGCGCCTTGCGAACGGGCTGCGGAGTTGATTTGAAGAATCGTCGTCATGATGGCTTCCTGTCTCTATGAGGTTTCGGGCGCCCCAGGCGTCCGGCTTAGGAAGCATTGTTCGTTTTTCCGCCGACGAGAAAAAGCCGGTTGGTCGTGACGGATCGTTGCATGGGTGGAACAATCCGCCGCGACCGCCCGCATCAGCCTTTCAGCCAGCGCTCACGCCATTGTTTCGACGGGCCGCGTCCGTCGATGGCCGTCAGCAGATAGCGCGACACTTCCGGGCCATCGAGCTTCACTTCCGCGCGCCGCAGTTCGTCCCGGCGAAACGCGTGCACTTCGATCTTCGCGCCCGGCAGATAACGCGACAGCAGCGCATCGAGATTCGATCCCGTGACGCGCAGGCCGTCGATCGCGACGAGCACGTCGCCCGCCGACAAACCCGCCTTTTGCGCCGCGCTGCCCTCGTGGACGACCGCGAGCGTGCAATCCGCGCCGCCGCGCGCGCGCGCGCCGAGCGACGGTTTGACCGCGCCGCCGTTGCCCGGCAGATCCGGCGCGAGCGCGATGCCGAATGGTTCGAACAGCGCGTCGAGCGGCAGATCGCGCGTGCCGCGCACGCCATCGCGGAACAATGCTCGCAGGTCCGCGCCGGTCGCTTCGGCGAACAGCGCCTCGACGTCCTCTTCCAGCAGGCCGCGCGGCTTGCCGTTGTAGAAGTCGCGGCCGTAGCGCTGCCACAGAAGGCGCATCACGTCGTCGAGCGACTTGCGGTTGGCGGATTGCGCGCGGATCGACAGATCGAACGCCAGCGCGACGAGCGAACCCTTCTGGTAGTAGCTGACGATTGCGTTCGGCGCGTTTTCGTCGGCGCGGTAGTACTTCACCCAGGCGTCGAACGAACTTTGCGCGACGGATTGCTTGAGACGCCCCGCACCACGCAACACGCCGCCGATGGTCTTGCCGAGCAGGCTGAAGTAATCGCCCGCGCCGATGAGGCCGGAGCGCAGCAGCATCAGGTCGTCGTAATACGACGTGAAGCCCTCGAAGAGCCACAGGAGCGTCGTGTAATTCTCCTGCGACAGATCGTACGGCGCGAACGCGGCCGGCTTGATGCGCTTCACGTTCCACGTATGGAAGTATTCGTGGCTGCACAGGCCGAGATACGTGCGATAGCCGTCGGTCATTTCCGGACGGCCCTGCACCGGAAGATCGGTGCGATTGCAGATCAGCGCCGTCGATGCGCGATGCTCGAGACCGCCGTAGCCATCGCTGACGGCGACGGTCATGAACACATACCGATCCACCGGCGCCTTCTTCGTGCGCGGCTCGAACAGCGCGATCTGCGCTTCGCAGACGCGCTTCAGATCCGCCGCGAGCCGGTTCATGTCCAGATTGACGACGCGCCCCGAAATCACGATGTCGTGCTTCACGCCGTGCGCCGTGAAGGAACCGAGCGCGAACTCGCCGAGCGTGACGGGATGATCGGCCAGTTCGTCGTAGTTCGCCGCTTCATATGCGCCGAAGCCGAAGCGCTTGGTGCCGCGCGCTTCGGAGAGCGCCGTGGCCACGCGCCAGTTACGATACGCGCCGCCCTGCGGCGGCTGGATGTCGACGATGCACGGCGCACCCGACTGCCCTTCCACCGCGAGGAACGTGCTCGTCGCGTTGAAGAAGCCGACCGTGTCGTCCAGATGCGCGGCGCGCACCGACATGTCCCAGGCGTAGACCTCGTAGCGCAGCGTGATCGGGCCGTCGACGGGCGCGGCCTGCCACGCGTGCTTGTCGATCTTCTCGATGCCGACCTTGCGCCCCGCCGCATTGAACGCCTGCAACGTGACGATGTTGCGCGCGAACTCACGGATCATGTAGCTGCCCGGAATCCAGACCGGCAGCATGAAACGCTGGCCGGCGGGATCGGGCTCGGCCACGGTCAGCGTCACTT
The DNA here is from genome assembly GCF_001544875.2 of Caballeronia hypogeia. Lineage (GTDB taxonomy): Bacteria > Pseudomonadota > Gammaproteobacteria > Burkholderiales > Burkholderiaceae > Caballeronia > Caballeronia hypogeia. The sequence goes on along the minus strand of NZ_FCOA02000045.1, from coordinate 33,502 downwards.
CGAAGAGATGCGCGGCGGGGTTCTTCGGAACGATGCTGTAACGCACCGGTTGCGTGGATGGAGTCATCGCGTTGTCCCTTTTTCTTGTTCTGACTTCGCTGGCCATGAAGCCCAAAACGAAGCCCAAAAACAGAGGAGGCGCATGACGCGCCTCCTTTCCTCAGTCGATTCGCGCTCAGTGCGCGGCGGACAGCTCTTTTTCCAGACGATCGGCGGGCACGGCGCCCGGCAGACGGCGGCCGTCTGCCAGGAACACGGTCGGCGTGCCGGTGACGTTCATCGTGCGGCCGAGTTTCAGATTCTTGTCGATGGCGGTCGTGTCGCAATTGGCGGCCGTCATCGGCACCTTGCGGTCGAGCATCCAGCCTTCCCACGACATCGCGCGGTCCTTCGAGCACCAGATCGACTTCGACTTGGCCGTCGAATCCGGCGAGAGCACCGGATACAGGAAGGTGTAGACCGTCACGTTGTCGATGGACTTGAGCGTCGATTCGAGCTGCTTGCAGTACGGGCAGTTCGGATCGGAGAACACGGCGATCTTGCGGCTGCCGTTGCCCTTCACGACCTTCACCGCGTTCTCGAACGGCAGCTTCGCGAAGTCGATCTTGTTGGTTTCGGAAAGCCGCGCTTCGGTGAGGTTCTTGCTGCTGCGCGTATCGACGAGATCGCCGAGCAGCACGTAATTGCCGGTCGCGTCGCTATAGATGATCTGCGAGCCGAGATTCACCTCGTAGAGGCCGGGAATCGGCGTCTTTTCGATGCTCTTGATGCTCGCGTCGCCCATGCGCGATTCGAGCGTCGATTTGATCTTGTCGGTGGCCTGGTCGGCCTGTGCCGAACAGCCGATGCCGAGCGTCACGGCGAGCGCCGCGGCCGTCGCGAGGGCGATGCGAAGAGTGGTTTTCATGCGGTTTCCTGTGAGTCGCGTGAGCGTAGCGCGAGCGTCGCGCCGATGGAATATCAATAGACTGTTTCAGCCAAGCGCGGCGGACACCAGCCAGCGCTTGATCAGCGGCTGCGCTCCAACGAACGCCATGCCGGTGTTGCGAACCGCGCGCGCGAGCGTGCCCGGCACCGCGAAAAGCCGCTGCAGGCCGTCGGTCGCGAGCATGAGCTTGTGGATGTCTTCGCGGCGCGCGCGTTCGTAACGGCGCAGAAGGATCGGATCGCCCAGATCGCGGAACGACTCCTTGTTCGCGATGACATCCGCGAGCGCGGCCACGTCGCGCAGGCCGAGGTTCATGCCCTGGCCCGCGAGCGGGTGAATCAGATGCGCGGCATCGCCGACGAGCGCCACGCGCGGCGCGATCAGCCGGTCGACCGTTTGCAGGCCTAGCGGAAAGCCTTGCGCGGGCGTCACGCAATCGAGCGCGCCGAGCTGGTTTTGCGTCGCTTGCTCGACTTGCGCTGCGAGCTGAGCCGGATCGAGCGCGAGCAGTTCGTCGGCGTGTTCGGTGCGCGCCGACCAGACGAGCGACACGTGATCGCCCGGCAGCGGCAGAAGCGCGATGATTTCGGTATCGCGGAACCACTGATACGCGGTTTCGCCGTGCGGCCGCTCGGCCTTGAAATTGGCGACGACGCCCGTTTGCCGGTAATCGCGCCGGTTCATCTTCGCGCCCATTTGCGCGCGCACCCACGAATGCGCGCCGTCCGCGCCGACGATGAGATCGGTTTCCAGCATTTCGCCGCTTTCGAGCGCGACGTGCGCGGCATCGGTTTCGACGGTCATGCCCTGCGCGCGCGATTCGAACCACGAAAGACTCGGCTGAAAGCGCAGCGCGGCATCGAGTGATTGCTCGATCAGCGACGATTCCACGATCCACGCGAGTTGCGACACCGATGCCTGGAACGCCGAAAAGTGCAGCTCCGCGTGGGCGTCGCCGAACACGCGCATGTCGAACACCGGTCCGAGACGCGCGCGATCGAGCGCCTGCCAGACGCGCAGGCGTTCGAGCAGGGTCTGCGGACTCGACGACAGCGCGTAGATGCGCGAATCGAACGCGGCGCCCGGCGGCAGCGCGGCGGCACGCGACGCGATCAGCGCCGTGCGCAGCCCGGATTGCGCGAGCGCGAGCGCCGCCGTCTTGCCGACGAGCCCGCCGCCGACGACGACAGCGTGAAATTTGAGGGGTTGCGAAGTCATGCGGGCATTATAGCCGCGGGGTTCCAACGGGTTTGGCGGCGGCGGGCGGCGCTTGTGGGCGTCGGCGCGGCGGTACAATAGCGGTTTGCCTGGCCGCCGGACGCGGCCGCCGCATGGCGCCACGTTTTTGCCGGCCCATTGCGCACCATTTTTGACGAAACCTGCGCGGCCCGCGCCGTCTCACCAGTTCGAAGGATCCCATGAGCCTCCAATGCGGCATCGTCGGCTTGCCTAATGTCGGCAAGTCCACTCTTTTCAATGCACTGACCAAGGCGGGCATCGCCGCCGAGAACTATCCGTTCTGCACGATCGAGCCGAACGTCGGCGTGGTCGAAGTGCCGGACGCGCGCCTCACCGCGCTCGCCGAAATCGTGAAGCCGGAGCGGATCCTGCCGGCGGTCGTCGAATTCGTGGATATCGCGGGTCTGGTCGCGGGTGCGTCGAAGGGTGAGGGCCTTGGCAACCAGTTCCTCGCGAACATCCGCGAGACGGACGCGATCACGCATGTCGTGCGCTGTTTCGAGGACGAGAACGTGATCCACGTCGCGGGCAAGATCGACCCGATCGCGGATATCGAAGTCATCAACACCGAACTCGCGCTCGCCGATCTGGCGACGGTGGAAAAGGCGTACACGCGCTATTCGAAGGCGGCAAAGTCGGGCAACGACAAGGAAGCGGCGAAGCTCGTCGCAGTGCTGGAGAAGGTGCGCGCGCAGCTGGATCAGGCGAAACCGGTACGCGGTCTGACGCTGACCGACGAAGAGCAGCTCACCATCAAGCCGTTGTGCCTGATCACGTCGAAGCCGACGATGTACGTCGCAAACGTGAAGGACGACGGCTTCGAGAACAATCCGTACCTGGACGCGGTGCGCAAGCATGCGGAAGCGGAGAACGCGCCGGTGGTCGCGGTGTGCGCGGCGATCGAAGCGGAAATCGCCGATCTGGACGATGCCGACAAGATCGAATTCCTCGCCGATATGGGAATGGACGAACCGGGCCTGAACCGCGTGATTCGCGCGGGATTCAAGCTGCTCGGATTGCAGACGTATTTCACGGCGGGCGTGAAGGAAGTGCGCGCGTGGACCATTCATATCGGCGATACGGCGCCTCAGGCGGCCGGCGCGATTCATACGGATTTCGAGCGCGGGTTCATCCGTGCGCAGACCATTTCGTTCGATGACTACATCGCTTATAAGGGCGAGCAAGGCGCGAAGGAAGCCGGGAAGATGCGAGCGGAAGGGAAGGAATATGTGGTGCATGACGGGGATGTGATGAACTTCTTGTTCAACGTATAAGCGTCAAGAACTGTCAAAGCAGTTGTCTGAAGAAGCGGAGTGACCTTTCATAGGCACTCCGCTTTTTTCATGCGCGGACCGAGGCCGCGCGGCGACGCGCAAAACAAAAACGAGCGACCAAGAAAATGAGAAGACATCTTCCGATGCGCACATTCGCCGTCGCTTCATTCTTCGCGGCGAGCCCGCTTTTGACTCCGGGCGCACATGCCTATCAAAACTATTCCTATCAACCCCGACCCGACGAATCCGACCTCGATTCTCACGGCCACTACACCAACCGAGACGGCAACTCCATCCACTCCCCCGCGCACTCCCGCTCCGGCGCGGTCCCTCAAGGCGCGACAGCCCGCCGCAGCGATGGCTCCTACAGCTTCAGTCAGCACCGCAGCGGCACGTGCTCGCGGCACGGCGGCGTCGCCAGCGGGCTCTGACAGAACGAATCGCGCGTCGCAGTACAATGCCGGTTGATCCCCACGCGTGCTCAGCGCCGTCGCGGGAAAGCGCGCGAAACCGCGCCACCGAACATCCTCGCGCGCCGAATCAGGCGCATCGCGTTCAAACATCCAATCAATCACGGACAACATGGCCCAATACGTCTTCACCATGAACCGCGTCGGCAAGATCGTTCCGCCGAAGCGTCAGATCCTGAAAGACATTTCCCTCTCGTTCTTCCCCGGCGCGAAGATCGGCCTGCTCGGTCTGAATGGCTCCGGCAAGTCGACGCTCATCCGCATCATGGCCGGCGTCGATAAGGACATCGAAGGCGAAGCGCAGCCGATGCCCAACCTGAACATCGGCTACTTGCCGCAGGAACCGCAGCTCGATCCGCAACAGACCGTGCGCCAGGCCGTCGAGGAAGGTCTCGGCGATGTCTTCCAGGCGCAGAAAAAGCTCGACGAAATCTACGCCGCCTACGCGGAACCCGACGCCGACTTCGACGCCCTCGCCGCCGAACAGGCGAAGTACGAAGCCATCCTCGCGACGAGTGACGGCGGCAGCCCCGAGCAGCAACTCGAAGTCGCCGCCGACGCGCTGCGCCTGCCCGCATGGGACGCAAAAATCGAACACTTGTCGGGCGGCGAAAAACGCCGCGTCGCGCTGTGCAAGCTTCTGCTGCAAAAGCCCGACATGCTGCTGCTCGACGAACCGACCAACCACCTCGACGCCGAATCCGTCGAATGGCTCGAACAGTTCCTGACGCGCTATCCGGGCACCGTCGTCGCGGTGACGCACGATCGCTACTTCCTCGACAACGCCGCCGAATGGATTCTCGAACTCGACCGCGGCCACGGCATTCCGTGGAAGGGCAACTATTCGAGCTGGCTCGACCAGAAGGAAGACCGCCTGAAGCAGGAAGAATCGAGTGAATCCGCGCGTCAGAAGGCGATCAAGAAAGAACTCGAATGGGTCCGCCAGAACCCGAAGGGACGTCAGGCGAAATCCAAGGCGCGTATCGCGCGTTTCGAGGAACTCAACAGCCAGGAATACCAGAAGCGCAACGAAACGCAGGAAATCTTCATTCCGGTCGGCGATCGTCTCGGCAATGAAGTCATCGAATTCAAGAACGTCAGCAAGTCGTATGGCGATCGTCTGCTCATTGACGACCTGAGCATGAAGATTCCGGCGGGCGCGATCGTCGGCATCATCGGGCCGAACGGCGCGGGTAAATCGACGCTGTTCCGCATGCTCACGGGCAAGGAACAGCCGGATTCGGGCGAAATCGTCAAGGGACCGACCGTCAAGCTCGCCTACGTCGATCAAAGCCGCGACGCGCTCGCCGCCGACAAAACCGTCTTCGAGGAAATCTCCGGCGGCGCCGATGTGCTCACCGTCGGCAAGTACGAAACGCCGTCGCGCGCGTATATCGGCCGCTTCAACTTCAAGGGCAGCGATCAGCAAAAGCTCGTCGGCAATCTGTCGGGCGGCGAGCGCGGACGTCTGCATCTGGCGAAGACGCTGATCGCGGGCGGCAACATGCTGCTGCTCGACGAACCGTCGAACGATCTCGACGTCGAAACGCTGCGCGCGCTCGAAGACGCGCTGCTCGAATTCGCCGGCTCGGTCATGGTGATTTCGCACGATCGCTGGTTCCTCGACCGCATCGCCACGCACATTCTCGCGTTCGAAGGCGATTCGCACGTCGAATTCTTCGATGGCAACTATCAGGAATACGAGGCCGACAAGCGCAAGCGCCTCGGCGAAGAAGCCGCGAAGCCCAAGCGTCTGCGCTACAAGCCGATCACGCGCTAAACGTCAGACCAGACGGCCGCCGCGCGCGCTCTTATGCGGGCGCGCGCACCGACATCAGGCACGAAAGTGGCGACTGTGTACGACGCAGTCGCCACTTCGTTTTTTGGGCGGCATTTCCAGCTTTCAACACGCAAAGCGCCCACACGGGAGAGACACGCAGATGGCGGGATCGGGCGGGCGGCGGGGAGCGCTATGGGCAATCGGAATCGTTGTGGCGCTCATCATCGTGGCGGGCGGCGGATGGCTGTTCGTCGTGCATCAAATGAAGGAGCGCATCATCGAGACGCTCGGGCCGAATGGCTCGGTCGAGGAAATCGATGTCGGCTTCGGACATGTGACGCTCTCGCGCGTGCGGATACGCGGCCCGAAGGACTGGCCCGCGAGCGACGCGATGCGCGCCGAGCGCATCGTGCTCGACGTCGACATGCACTCGCTCATCTCGAAGCCGATTCACCTGCGCAGCGTGAGCGTCGACAACTACTACTTGTCGTTCGTCCGTTCGGCCGATGGCCGCATGCGCATTCTCCCCGGCCTGAAGGAATCCGCGCGCGAAGCCGACGCCCGGCCCGACAGCCGCGAGCGCGAAAAGCACGCGCAGGAAGAAAAGCTCATCGATCGCGTATCGTTCGAACGCGGTTCGATGGAGTTCTATGACAGTTCAGTGCAGAACCCGCCGTATCGAGTGATGATCGGCGATGCGCGCGCCACTGTCGATCATCTTCATCTGCCCGCGCTCACCGAGCGCACCGATCTCTCAATGACAGGTTCGATCAAAGGTCCGTCGCACACGGGCAGCGTGACCTTTGGCGGCTGGATGGTCATCGCGACGAAAGATTCGCAGACGCGCGCCACCTTGCGCAACGTCGATGTGCAGTCGCTCGATCCTTATCTGCTGAAGAAAGCCGGCGCGAAGGCGGCGGTGACGGGCGGCACCATCGACATGAGCGTCGATGCCACCGTGAAGGATTACCGCATCCACGCGCCGGGCACGCTCACGCTGAATCATCTGCAGATCAGCGATTCCGGCAATCCGCTCGACACGTTCCTGTCGATTCCGACGAAGGCCGCGATCGCCGCGCTGAAGGACCGCAAGGAGCAGATCAAGCTCGATTTCGTGCTCGACGGCGATCTGCGCGATCCGAAGTTTTCACTCTCCGAAAGGCTCTCGAAGAAGCTCGCGGCGGGATTCGCGAAGGCGCTCGGCGTGAGCGCGGAAGGCGTCGCGCGCGGCGCGGGAGATACGGTGCGCGGAATCGGCAACGCGCTCAAGAATCTGCTGGGGCAGTGATCAGATCGGCAGATCGAGCGCGCGCAGCTTCGCCTCCGTTCCGATCGCGCCGGTGTGATGAACGCCGTGCCAGCCGAGCGCCGTCGCGGCTTGCGCATTCGCCAGGTTGTCGTCGATGAACACGAGTTCGTGCGGCTGGATGCCGGGCAACTGTTTCTCGATTTCCGCGCGCATCAGCGCGAAGATTTGCGGATCGGGCTTGACCAGTCCGACGCGCCCCGACACGACAATCTCGCGAAACTTGCGCAACACGTCGAAACGGTCCCACGCGTACGGAAACGTCTCCGCCGACCAGTTCGTCAGACCGAAGAGCGGCACGCCGGCCGCCTCCAGCCGGTCGACCAGCGCCACGCCCTCTTCCAGCACGCCCGCGACCATCTCGTGCCAGCGCTCGTAGAACGCGCGGATCAGCGCTTCGTGACCGGGATGCAGCGCGATCAGCTCGGCGGTGCCTTCCTTGATGGACTGCCCGCCTTCCTGCTGCACGACCCACTCCATCTTGCAGACGTTGTCGAGAAACCAGCGGCGCTCGGTGTCGTCCGGAATCAGATGCTTGTAGAGATACTCCCGGTTCCAGTCGATCAGCACGCCGCCGAAATCGAATACGACCGCCTTGATGGTCATTGTCCGTCGCTCCTCGTCAAATTGCCTTCGTCCGCTCTTCGAGCCACGCCAGCGCGGCGCCCGACACATGCGGCGACACGCGCGCGCGCACCGTCTCGTGATACGCGTTGAGCCATGCACGCTCGTCCTCGCGCAGCAACGCAAGGTCGATGCAGCGCGTATCGATCGGGCACAGCGTCAGCGTTTCGAACGAGAGGAAATCGCCGAACTCCGTCTTGCCAGCGGCCTGGTTCATCACGAGATTCTCGATGCGGATGCCCCACTTGCCCGGCCGATAGATACCCGGCTCGATCGACGTGATCATGCCCTCCTCCATGGCCGTCCATTGCTCGGCGGGCGCGTAGTGCGAGATGACCTGCGGCCCTTCGTGCACGTTCAGGAAGTAGCCGACGCCGTGCCCCGTGCCATGACCGTAATCCGCGCCCGCTTCCCAGATCGGCGCGCGCGCGATCGAATCGAGCATTGGCGAGCGGATGCCGCGCGGAAAGCGCGCCCGCGACAGCGCCATCGTGCCCTTCAGCACGACGGTGAAATCGCGCTTGTGCTCGGCCGTGATCTCACCGATCGGCACGACGCGCGTGATGTCGGTCGTGCCGCTCAGATACTGACCACCCGAATCGATCAGCAACAGGCCATTGCCTTCGATCACGGAATGCGACGCCTCGGTCGCACGGTAATGCGGCATCGCGCCGTTCGCATTGAAACCGGCGATGGTCGCGAAGCTCAGCGTGACGAAGCCCGGCCGGCGCGCGCGCGCCGCGGTCAGCTTCTCGTCGATGGTCAATTCCGTGATGCGCTCGCGCCCGAGCGCGCCCTCGAACCAAGCGAAGAATTCGGCGAGCGCCGCGCCGTCCTGCTCCATCGTCGCGCGGATATGCTCCGCTTCCGCCGCGGTCTTGCGCGACTTGGCGAACGTCGACGGATTCACCGCCTCGACGAGCTTCACCGTCGATGGCACCTTTTCGAGCAGGCCGTGCGTCAGGCGCCGCGGGTCGATCAACAGCGTCGATCCGCTTGGTAGCGACGCGAGCGCGGCGGACGCATTCGCGTACGGCGCGATGCGAACCCGATCGCGCGCCAGCGATTCGGCGAGCGCGGCCGGCACCTTGCCATCGGCGACGAAGAGCGTCGCGTCATCGAGACCGATCAGCGCGTGCGCGACGAAAACCGGGTTGTAGCTCACATCGCCGCCGCGCAGATTGAAGATCCACGCGAGATCGTCGAGTGTCGAGACGAAGTGCCATTGCGCGCCCTTTGCACGCATCGCCTCGCGCACCTGGGCGAGCTTCTCCGCGCGCGCGACGCTCGCGTGCGGCGCGGCGTGCTCGTAGACGGCCGCGTCGGGCAGACCCGGACGCGCCGGCCAGATGGCGTCGAGCACGTCGATATCCGTGCGCAGCACGATGCCGCGCGCGGTGAGCGCATCCGACAAGGCACGCGCCGCCGACACGCCGAGCACCGTGCCATCTACCGCGACGGCCGCGCCCGCCGGCACGTTTTCCGCGAGCCAGTCGATGTGCGGCGCGGTCTGCTGCCCGCCCATCATTTTCATGAGCACGACGCCGGTGCCCGCGAGTTGCGCGTCGGCCTGCGTCCAATAGCGGCTGTCGACCCAGACACCCGCGAAATCCGCCGTCACGACGAGCGTGCCGACCGAGCCGGTGAAACCCGACAGCCATTGGCGCCCTTGCCAGCGCTCCGGCAGATATTCGGAAAGATGCGGGTCCGCGGATGGAATGAGCACGGCGGCGAGCCCGTCGCGCGTCATCTGGCCGCGCAGCGACTCGATACGGCTCGCGAACATGGCGGGCTCGGGAATGGCGGAATCTGCGATGCGATCGTTCATGAAGTCACCTGGCTGATGGCCCGTGAAAGGCACAATTAGCAAGACAGGCAGCGAGGATCGCCCGCTGCCTGCCGGAAAAAGAGGTCAGCGGCGCGCCGCGAGCCCGACCGTCGTCGTCACGACGAGCAACGCGAACACGGCACACGCCAGCCATTCGAGCGTATCGCCGTCGTGATAAACATCGACGATATTGCCAAGCATGCGCGCGACGACCGTCGCCAGTATGCCAGCAGCGATGGCCGTCCAGATGCGCCCCGCCGCCCCGCGCCCGACGCGTCCCGCGCGCCGCAGCGGATGCAGCCACCAGCTCGCCGCGCCGATGACGGCGCCCAGAAAAATCAGTCCGATCCAGCCCATCAGCGAACGCGCTCCATCCGGGGGAGCTGGTCTGCGAACTGTTTCGGACGAGGGTCGGTGCTCATGGCGGGAGTATCGGCAAAAGACGGCGTGGACGGCGTAGCGCCTGAGTTTAGGGGGGCGGATGAGCGATGGCAAGCGAACGGCTTGGCCCTTTATTTCGGTTTCCGCCAACTCGTTAAGATAATTCGGAGATTTCATTTTCTTAAATAAACTGTCCGCTTTTTCGGAAGATTATCCTTCTAAATCAATGCTAAACTAGCCCATCGTTGAATAACGGCCCTTCTTTAGAACGCATCCGCTTTTCAATGGCGCGAAAATCGCCATTAACGGCTGACTTTGAATCTTCGAGATTTTGAATATGATCGATACGAATCTCATTTCCCTCCGTGGCCTCGAATTGATTATCACGTATCGCGGCTCGGGAGAGGAAAGACGAGCGAATCTACGCAGCGTGCTACGCCACCTGAACCGCACATATGCGGACTATCAGATCTGGCTTATCGAAGCGGACGCCGCTCCTACCTTTCAATGGTCCGAACTCAGCGATCCGAAAATCAGGCACGTTTTCGTACATGACACCGGGCCTTTTTCAAGGGCCCGACTCGTGAATCTCGGCGCGCTAATGACGAAGAGCCAGATTATCTGCATTCACGACGCCGATATGATCGCCAATCCGCATTTCATGAGACACGCCCTCGACGCGCTCATGGACGACAATAAAAGCGATGTATTGTGCCCTTTCACACGCGTTCTGAATGTTTCGGGAAATCTCCGTCGTTCGTTCATCGAATCGGGTGATTTCAATGAGCTGGCGCCCTATCTGGAAGGCGATTTGCCCGACGAGATCAATCTGCTCTACGCGAACACCTCGGGCGCGATCAATCTCATTAGACGCGCGGAGTTCATCCGGATCGGCGGCCTGGATCCGAGCTTCATGGGCTGGGGTGGAGAAGACGACGATCTGCTGATCCGCGCCGGGCGCCTCGGCGTGCGCTGGCATTCACTATGCGATCCGCGTGCGGCGCTCTTTCATATGAATCATGATTCTGCCTCGCGCCTTGCGATCTGCGCCGAGGAACATAGCGCGAAGAACCGGCAGCAGGCGTTTCGCACCGCTGAAATTTCGTTGGAAGAACTCGAGGCCCGCGCGCTCGAATTGTCGAGGTACTTCAGTTAAAAGTCGCCTGCGGCCTTCCGCCGCACGGTCGCAGCCGCACGCGGCGGATCGGGCGGCAGCCATCGGCGCCCTATGGGGACTGTTCCCACCCCAAATGACGTCTATAAATGAAGAAATACGCAAAAGGCTATAATATTGGGCTATCTGAAAGGCCACCGGCTTAGGCCCAAAGCATCAGCCCAAAACAATGCAGCTCCTCACGATCGGAATCAACCACCACACTGCGCCTGTCGCCTTGCGCGAACGCGTGGCGTTTCCGCTCGAACAGCTCAAGCCCGCACTGGGCGCGCTGAAGGACATCTGGCTCGGGCCGCTCGCGAAGGTTTCGCCCGAAGCGGCGATTCTCTCCACCTGCAACCGAACCGAGCTGTATTGCGCCACTGACGACTCCGCCGCTCGCGAAGCCGCGATCCAGTGGCTCTCTAAATATCACAGCATTCCCGTTCCCGAGCTGGCGCCGCACGTCTACGCGCTGCCGCAGTCGGAAGCCGTGCGCCATGCGTTCCGCGTGGCCTCGGGACTTGATTCGATGGTGCTCGGCGAAACACAAATCGTGGGACAAATGAAGGACGCGGTACGGACCGCGTCCGAAGCCGGCGCGCTCGGCACGTATCTCAACCAGTTGTTCCAGCGCACCTTCGCCGTCGCGAAGGAAGTGCGCACGACCACCGAGATCGGCGCTCAGTCAGTGTCGATGGCCGCGGCCGCCGTGCGCCTCGCCCAACGCATCTTCGAAAACATTTCCAGCCAGCGCGTGCTGTTCATCGGCGCGGGCGAAATGATCGAACTCTGCGCCACGCACTTCGCCGCGCAGAATCCGCGTGAGCTCGTGGTCGCGAACCGCACCGCCGAGCGCGGCGAAAAGCTGGCCGGCCGCTTCAATGGCCGCGCGATTCCGCTCTCCGAGTTGCCCGCGCGCATGGCCGACTTCGACATCATCGTGTCGTGCACCGCGTCCACGTTGCCGATCATCGGCCTGGGCGCGGTCGAACGTGCGGTGCGCGCGCGCCGCCATCGGCCGATCTTCATGGTGGATCTCGCCGTTCCGCGCGACATCGAGCCGGAAGTCGGCAACCTGCAGGACGTGTTCCTCTACACCGTCGATGACCTCGGCGCGATCGTGCGCGAAGGCAATGCGTCGCGCCAGGCGGCCGTCGCGGAAGCCGAATCGATCATCGAGACGCGCGTCGCGAATTTCATGCAGTGGCTGGACGCGCGCAGCATCGTGCCGGTCATCCGCCATATGCACACGCAGGCCGACGCGCTGCGCCGCGCCGAACTCGATCGCGCGCGCAAGATGCTCGCGCGCGGCGACGATCCCGCCGCCGTGCTCGAGGCGCTGTCGCAATCGCTCACCAACAAGCTGATCCACGGCCCGACGCACGCGCTCAACCGCGCGAGCAGCGAGGAGCGCGGTCAGCTCATCGACCTGATGAGCGGCTTCTACCGTCACGGCGCGGACAAATCGTCCAATTCGTCCGACCGTTAGCGACGTCCTTCTTGCTATTCTCCAGGGCCACGCGCGCCTGACGCGGCGGCTTCCCCGAATTCGCAGTTTCTCCGGAGCTTTTGGCTCCAACTCCGCCCGATGAAAACGAGCATGCAAAGCAAGCTCGACCAGCTTGCAAGACGGCAGGTCGATCTCAACGAACTGTTGAGCCGCGAGGACGTGACGTCCGACATGGACCAGTATCGCAAGCTCACGCGCGAGCACGCGGAAATCAGCCCGATCGTCGAGCAGTACGCGCTCTGGCGCCAGGCGCTGACCGATGAGGCGACCGCGCAGGATCTGCTCTCCGATCCGTCGATGCGCGATTTCGCCGAAGAGGAAATCGGCGAGGCGCGCGAGCGCATGGCGAAGATCGAAGGCGACTTGCAGATGATGCTGCTGCCGAAAGATCCCAACGACGATCGCAACATCTTCATCGAAATTCGCGCGGGCACCGGCGGCGATGAATCCGCGCTGTTCGCGGGCGATCTGCTGCGCATGTATCTGCGTTATGCGGAGCGCAATCGCTGGACGGCGGAGACGATGTCGGAAAGCGTGTCGGATCTCGGCGGCTACAAGGAAGTGATCGTGCGCATTGCCGGGCAAAGCGCGTATTCGCGGCTCAAGTTCGAGTCGGGCGGACATCGCGTGCAGCGCGTGCCGGCCACGGAAACGCAGGGGCGCATCCACACGTCGGCGTGCACCGTCGCCGTGATGCCGGAAGCCGATGAAATCAGCGAAGTCGTCATCAATCCGGCCGATTTACGCATCGATACATTCCGCGCGTCGGGCGCGGGCGGGCAGCACATCAACAAGACGGATTCCGCCGTGCGTGTCACGCACTTGCCGACGGGCATCGTCGTCGAATGTCAGGACGACCGCTCGCAGCACAAGAACAAGGATCGCGCGCTAAAGGTGCTGGCCGCGCGCATCAAGGACAAGCAGTATCACGAGCAGCACGCGAAGGAAGCCGCGACGCGCAAGAGCCTGATCGGTTCAGGCGACCGTTCGGAGCGCATTCGCACCTACAACTTCCCGCAAGGGCGCATGACGGATCACCGCATCAATCTGACGCTCTACAAGCTCGAATACATCATGGACGGCGATCTCGACGAACTAATCGGCGCGCTCGTGTCCGAGCATCAGGCGGAGCAACTGGCCGCGCTCGGAGAATCCGAGTGAGCAACGCCGGCGAGTTGTTGCGGACGTCCACGCTGCCGCAACTCGAAGCGCGCGTGCTGCTGATGCATGTGCTCGGCTGGCGCCGCACGGAACTCATCACGCGCGACCACGAAGCGCTGCCGTCCGATGCGATTGCTTCGTTTGAAGCGCTTGCGGCAAGACGGCTTGCGGGCGAACCGATCGCCCAGCTCACCGGCAAGCGCGAATTTTTCGGACTCGATTTCGAAGTGACGCCGGACGTGCTGATTCCGCGCCCCGAAACCGAACTGCTCGTGGAACTCGCGCTCGCAGCCATCGCGCGGACGCCGGGCGCGCGCGTGCTCGATCTCGGCACGGGAACCGGCGCTATCGCGGTTTCGATCGCACACGCTCGCGACGACGCGCGGGTGTGGGCCGTGGATCGTTCATCGGCCGCCCTGGAAGTCGCGCGGAGCAACGCCGCGAACATTCTCGAGGCGAGCCGTGCGGGCGGCGCGCTCACGTTCGTCGAAAGCGACTGGACCGCGAAGCTCGATGCGTCACTCGCGTTCGAGGCAATTGTCAGCAATCCGCCGTATATCGCCAGCGACGATCCGCATCTCGAACAAGGCGACCTGCGCTTCGAGCCGCGCGGCGCGCTCACCGACGACGCCGATGGCCTGTCGGCGATCCGCGCGATCATCGAGCGCGCGCCGCGTCTGCTCGCACCAAACGGCGTCTTGTGGCTCGAGCACGGCTACGATCAGGCGCAAGCCGTACGCGCGTTGCTGACGGCGCGCGGCTTCGCCGAGGTCCGTTCGATGCACGATCTCGCCGGCATCGAACGTTGCTCCGGCGGCATGCTCGCGGCCTGAGCACGTCAGCTTCGGAAACTGAAATCCGCTATCATTTCAACCGTCAACTCCACGAATTCTCACGCGCAGGAACGCCATGGACACGCAAGAACGCATCAAGCAAATCGTCGATCAGAACCCGGTCGTCCTCTTCATGAAGGGCACCGCGCAATTCCCGATGTGCGGCTTTTCCGGCCGCGCCATTCAGGTCCTGAAGGCGTGTGGCGTCGATCAGATCAAGACCGTGAACGTCCTCGAAGACGACGAAATCCGCCAGGGCATCAAGGAATTCTCCAACTGGCCGACCATTCCGCAGCTCTACGTGAAGGGCGAGTTCATTGGCGGCTCGGACATCATGATGGAGATGTACCAGTCCGGCGAGCTGCAACAGCTCTTCGCCGCTGCCTGAGCTTTTTCCGCAAGTGAGCGCGCCCGCTGCTGCGAAACGACGGCTCATCGTCGCGATTACCGGAGCAACGGGCGCCATCTACGGCGTGCGTCTCCTCGAAACGCTGCGCCGGCTGGGCGGCGTCGAGACGCATCTGCTCGTTTCCGGCGCCGGTTGGCTCAATATCCAGCACGAACTCGATCTCGATCGCGCCGCCGTCCACGCGCTCGCGGATGTCGTCCACAACGTGCGCGATGTCGGCGCGAGCATCGCGTCGGGTTCCTTCGCGACCGACGGCATGGTCGTCGCGCCCTGCTCCATGCGCACGCTCGCGAGCATCGCGCACGGTCTCTCCGACAACCTCATCACCCGCGCCGCCGATGTCGTGCTCAAGGAGCGCCGTCGTCTCGTGCTGCTCGTGCGGGAAACGCCGTTTAATCTCGCGCATCTGCGCAATATGACGGCCGTCACCGAAATGGGCGGCGTGATTTTTCCGCCGCTACCCGCGTTCTATCAGAAGCCTCAGAGCATCGATGAGATGGTGAATCACACCGTCGAGCGCGTGATCGACCTTTTCGGACTGGGCGCGCCGGTCGCGCGCTCCTGGCAAGGCATGCGCGGCGAGACGGATTAACAACGCCGGCGACACAATTCATTGCCGCATCGGCCGTTTATCAACGCAAGTCGCGGCCCTACATTGGTGGCAGATACCACAGGAATTTGCCGCCATGAGCCGACTGCCTACCGTTTTCATTTCCCACGGCGCGCCGACGCTGCCCATTGATCCGTCGATGCCGTCCGCCGACTTCGCCTCGCTCGGCGCAGAGTTGCCGCGCCCGCGCGCCATTCTGATGCTCTCCGCGCACTGGGGCACGGTGCAGCCCGTGGCCAGCACGGCCGAGCGGCCGGAAACCATCCACGATTTCTACGGCTTTCCGCGCGCGCTGTATGAGTTGCGCTACCCTGCGCCCGGCGCGCCCGATCTCGCCCGGCGCGCCGCCGCGCTGCTCGGCGCGAACGGCATTCCGGCCGCAACGACCGAGCACGGCCTCGATCACGGCGCTTGGGTGCCGATGCTGCTGATGTTTCCCGATGCCGACATACCGGTCGCGCAACTTTCGATTCAGCCGCGCCTCGACGCCGCGCACCATTTCCATATCGGTCGCGCGTTGCGCGATCTGCGCGATGACGGCGTGATGATCGTCGGTTCGGGGCAGATCACGCACAATCTGCGCATGGCCGATTTCAGCGCACGCCCCGAAGACGCCGACCCGCGCGTGAGCGAATTCACCGGCTGGTTCGAGAGCCGTCTGGCGGAACGCGACATCGACGCCCTGCTCGACTATCGCACCCGCGCGCCGCACGCCGCGCTGATGCATCCGACCGACGAGCATCTGCTGCCGGTTTTCAGCGCGCTCGGCGCGGCGGCGGACGATTACCGGCTCGGCATTCAGTCGCTCGGCACGTTCCAGCGCGCGCTCGCGATGACGAATTACGTCTTCACGGATAACTGAGCCCGAAGCGTCGCTGAAAGGAAAAACCCCGCCTGATCGCTCAGGCGGGGTTTTCGTTTTACGCGAATAACGCTTACGCGCCGACTTCGTGAAGAATATCGTCGCGGCTTTCGCGCTCGTCGAGATACTTGGTGCGATAACCCGTGTGCACGCCCCAGTAGTAGAAGATCAGCGCGAGAATGGCGACCGCGGCCATATCCCAGCCGTACGGCAGAAGCCCGTTTCCGCCGAAATCCTTGCTGCCGATCAGCGACATCACCGCCATCGACGGCAGATACGTAATCAGCCACCACGCGGCCTTGAGATCGCGGCCCCAGCCCGAGAAGCCCATCTTGCCCTGATAGTAGAAATACACCGGTAGCGCGACGACCATCAGCAGAATGATTTCGCCCGTGAGCGGCCACTTCGCCCAGAACAGCACGAGCGACGCGCACACGAACGCGAACGGCGCGATCAGGCCCATCAGCGGCAGCTTGAGCGGGCGGTCGAGATCGGTGGCCGCGCGGCGCAGCGCCATCAGGCTGACCGGTCCGGTGAGGTATGAAATGACGGTCGCAACCGAAATCACTGCCGCCAGCGAGCTCCAGCCGCGGAAGAAGAACAGAAAGACGAACGCGACGAACAAGTTGAACCACATCGCCGGGCGCGGCACGCCGTAGAACGGATGCACGCTGCCGAAGAGCTTCGGCATCGTGCCGTTGCGCTCCATCGCGTAGATCATGCGCGTGGTCGTCGCCATGTAAGTCGTGCCTGTACCGCTCGGGCTGACAAAGGCGTCGACGTACAGCAGGATCGCGAGCCAGTTGAGGTTCAGCGCGAGCGCCAGTTCCGCGAACGGCGACGCGAAGTTGAAGTGCGACCAGCCCTTCGTCACATCGGTCGGACTCACCGCGCCGATATACGCGATCTGCAGCAGCACGTAGATCACAAGCGCAAGCAGAATCGAGCCGATCACGGCGAACGGCACGCTGCGCGCCGGATTGCGCGCCTCACCCGCGAGGTTCACCGGGCTCTGAAAGCCATTGAAGCTGAACACGATGCCGCTGGTGGCCACCGCCGTCAGCACGGCGGGCCAGCCGTACGGCGCGAAGCTGGAAGTCGTGCCGAAGTTCTCGGAATGGAAGCCCGTGAAGATCAGGCCGGCAATGGTCGCGCCCGGAATCAGGAACTTGAAGATCGTGATGGCCGAATTGGCGCGCGCGAACACCTTCACGCCCCAGTAGTTCAGCATGAAATAGATGATCACGAGCACGGCCGACAGCGCAATGCCCATCGGCGTCAGCGATTCGTTGACGAACAGCGCGTGCGCCCAGTCATAGGGCCAGGTGCTCATATATTGAATCGATGCTTCGGCTTCGATCGGAATGACCGAGACGATCGCGATCCAGTTCGCCCACGCGCTGATGAAGCCGACGAGCGCGCCGTGCGAATAGCGCGCATAGCGCACCATGCCGCCGGACTCGGGGAACATTGCGCCGAGTTCGGCGTAGGTCAGGGCGATCGCCAGAATGACCACCGCGCCGATCACCCACGCGACGATCGCGGCCGGTCCTGCAATCTTCGCGGCTTTCCATGCCCCAAAGAGCCAGCCCGAACCGATGATGGACCCCAGGCCCGTCAATAGCAGCGCCATCGGGCCGATATTTCTCTGTATCGAACTCTTCAAAATCTTTTTCTCCATGTCTCGCGCCGCAGCGCTTCGCTCGCGGCCAACCGTACCGCCCGGCCTCGGGATGCCAGAACCGTTCCCGGCGATCCGATGTTTCGGTGCAACCTTTAAGATGGCGCGTAGTGTAACGGTTGCACCTTTCGAATGCAGTGCACGTCGGGAAGAAGATTCACCTTGATTTTGATGTTTTTGAGTAAAACTGACCCATCACAGAAAGATTTGTAAGTTTTGGTTGCCTATCCCGAAAATATCCCCTCAGAGTTGTCGGAAATTAATTGACCCGGATATCGTTTCGCCGTATAAAGCTTCTTGCAGGATTTCAAGTGGCGAGTGAATTGGTTCTTTCGAGTTCGCCATCACGGTACTCCGGTTGGTCCCATTGCCCCTTCCTTGATTTTCCGCACCCTTGGGCTTCGGCCTTATTCATCATTTTTTTGGAACAAGTAACATGGAAACCGGTACCGTCAAGTGGTTCAATGACGCAAAGGGCTTTGGCTTCATCACTCCGGATGGCGGCGGCGAAGATCTGTTCGCGCACTTCTCGGAAATCCGCATCGAAGGCTTCAAGACGCTTCAGGAAAACCAAAAGGTTTCCTACGAAGTGAAGACTGGCCCGAAGGGCAAGCAAGCCGCGAACATCAAGCCGGTCTAAGACCCGCGAGAATTCGTATGAAAAAACCCCGCCTAGGCGGGGTTTTTTTGTTTTTGCGCCAATGGCTCCGGCGTGCCCTTAGGCGAACACGCGCTGGGCGTAGATGCCGAGTCCCTTCGCCACGCTGGCGAGGCGATCGCCGAACACCGGTTGCGCGCCGGGAAAAGCCGCCGACAGTGCCTCCGACAGGAACCGCAAGCCGGTCGTGCCGCCAGTGAAATAAATGGCGCCGACGTCGCCGGGCGCGACGCCGGCGCGCTTGAGCGTTTCCTGCGCCGCCTCGACGATGCGCCGCGTCTCGTCCGCGCCCGCCGCGATCAGTTGCGCTTCATCGAAGGCCACGCGCAGCGCTTCTTCGACCTCTTCCATGTCGATTTCGGTGACGCCACCCGCCGCGACGTCGATCTTCGCTTCTTCCGCGTGCGCAGTCAGCGCGTGACCGAGCCGCCGATCCACTACGCGCATCAGACGGTCGTGATGGCGCGTGTCGGAGTAGAGATGGCGCATCAGTTGTAATTCGCTCACGCGCTTGGGCGTGTAGACCGTGTTGATCAGGTGCCAGGTCGCGAGATCGAAATACACGGAACTGGGCAGTTCGCGTCCCTTGGGATCGAGCGACTGATAGCCGAGTTCCCGCAGCACGGTCACGAGTTCGACGCGGCGGTCGAAATCCGTGCCGGCCACGTGCACGCCATGATGCGCGAGCACGTCGTCCTTGCGCTCGAGATGCCGGGCGCGTTCCGGTCCCACTCGCACGAGCGAAAAGTCCGAGGTGCCGCCGCCGATGTCCGCGACCAGCACGAGCCCCTCGTTCGTCAGGCCCGCTTCGTAGTCGAAGGCGGCGGCGATCGGTTCGTACTGGAAGTGAATCTCGCGCAGACCGATGGCGTGCGCGCACGCTTCGAGCTGCTTCTGCGCCATGCGGTCGGCTTTGGGATCGTCGTCGACGAAAAACACCGGGCGGCCGAGCACCGCTCGCGTGAGCGGCTCAGGGGCGAGCGCCTGCGCCTTCTGCTTCAGATGCTGCAGAAAGAGCGTGATGACGTCGGTGTATTTGATTGCGGAGCCGTCGCCCAGGTCGGTGCTGTTATCGGCGAGCGGCGAGCCGAGAATGCTCTTCATCGAGCGCATCAGACGGCCGTCGAAACCGTCGATATACGCCTCCAGCGCCGCGCGGCCGTACGACTGGTTATTCTCGTCGGTGTTGAAGAACACCGACGTGGGCAGCGTGGTGGCGTCGCCCTCGACGGGCGCCAGCCGAATCGACAGGCCATCGGGAAGAGCGACGGCGGAATTGGACGTGCCGAAATCGATCGCGCAATAAGTCATGGGCTTCGGCGGCGCCGTCGGAGAGCGCCGCATTCAAACATGGACGGCGTTTTTATCACGTTCCGGGAGACGCATCAACCGTGTTTCGTTTATTTTTAAACCACTGAGTTTAATCGATAAAAGCGGAATGCAACTTGCTCGCCGTGTAGCAATTTATTCACTATTTTGCGTGCGTCGTCGCAGTCAAAGCGAAGTCGAAAGCACGTCCGGAAGTCCATGAGCGAAACCGTCGCGCAGCGCGACAATCCGCAGGAGAACCGTTTGAGCGATCCAGCCAGCGAGCGTCCTGAGATCATCGAAACCGATCTGCCGGGACGGCTCGATCGTCTGCCGTGGGGGCGTTTTCACACGTTGATCGTGTGCGCGCTCGGCATCACCTGGCTGCTCGACGGCCTCGAGGTGACGCTCGCCGGCGCGGTCGCGAGCGCGCTCAAGACGAGCCCGGCATTGCAGTTTTCAAATGCGGATGTTGGCGTCGCGGGCAGCGCGTATATCGCGGGCGCCGTACTCGGCGCGCTCGGTTTCGGCTGGCTCACGGACCGGCTCGGCCGGCGCAAGCTGTTTTTCATCACGCTGTTTCTCTACGTCGCCGCGACCGCTGCGACCGCGTTCTCGTGGAATCTCGCGACCTTCGTGCTGTTCCGCTTTCTCACTGGCGCGGGCATTGGCGGCGAGTACACCGCGATCAACTCGACGATCCAGGAATTCACGCCCGCGCGACTGCGCGGCTGGACCGACCTCGCCATCAACGGCACGTTCTGGATCGGCGCGGGAATTGGCGCGGCGGGGTCGCTCGTGCTGCTCGACCCGGGCATGCTGCCGCCCGACTGGGGCTGGCGCGCGTGCTTCCTGATCGGCGCGGCGCTCGGCCTCACGATTCTCTTCATGCGGATGTGGGTGCCGGAGAGCCCGCGCTGGCTCATCACGCACAACCGCGCGGAGGAAGCGAGACAGGTCGTCGAGGAAATCGAGGCGCATTTTCGTCAGCATGGCGTCGAGATTCCCAATACGCATATAAAGCCGCTGCGCCTGCGCGCCCGCGAGGGAACGCCGATTCGCGAAGTCGTGCATACGCTTTTCAAGGCGAATCGCAGCCGCTCGCTCGTCGGACTGATGCTGATGACCGCGCAGGCGTTTTTCTACAACGCGATCTTTTTCACCTACGCGCTTGTGCTCACCGACTTCTACAAGGTGCCGGGCGATCAAATCGGCTGGTATGTGCTGCCGTTCGCGGCGGGCAACTTCCTCGGCCCCGTGCTGCTCGGCAGGCTCTTCGACGTGCTCGGCCGGCGCCGGATGATCGCCTTCACGTACGCGATTTCGGGCGTCCTGCTGACGATCAGCGGCTGGATGTTCATGCGCGGCATGCTCACGGTGACGGAGCAGACGATCGCGTGGATGGTGATTTTCTTCTTCGCCTCGGCGGCGGCGAGTTCCGCCTATCTGACGGTGAGCGAAACCTTCCCGCTCGAGATTCGCGCACTGGCGATTGCCGTGTTCTACGCCTTCGGCACGGCGTTCGGCGGCATCATCGGACCGACGCTGTTCGGCCAGTTGATCGATACGCACGAACGGGGCGCCGTGTTCATCGGCTATCTGATCGGCTCGGCGCTGATGATCGCGGCGGCGGTCGTGGCGGGCATCTGGGGCGTCGCGGCGGAGCGCAAGTCGCTGGAAGATGTCGCTCGTCCGCTTTCGGCGGCGGACGAGCACTGAACCACGCTTACTCGAACGCCTTGTTCCACGCGCCTTCGAACGCCGTTTCGCCGAGCGGCTTGCGCGCACGCGGCGCGGCTTCGCGTTCGCGCAACGCTTCGTCGAGCTGGCTGGCGTCGCCGAAATGGCCGATCGCGACCATCGCGATGACTTGCACCTCGTCGGGAATCGAGAACGCCGCTCGGAAAGCGTCGCGGTCGAAGCCGCCCATCTGATGCGTCGCGAGGCCCAGCGCGTGAGCTTGCAGGACCAGCGTCATCGCGGCGGCGCCGGTGTCGTAGAGCGCGGTCTTGTTCGGTTCGTTCTTCGGCGTCAGCGAATAAGCCGCCACGCAAACCAGCAGCGGCACATGCGCGTTCCACTTCTGATTCGAGGGCGCGAGCGTGTCGAACGCGCGGTTGAACGCGGCTTCGTCGCGATGACGGTCGAACGCGATGAAGCGCCAAGGCTGCATGTTGTTCGACGACGGCGCCCAGCGCGCCGCCTCCAGCAGCCGATGCAACTGCGCGCGATCGACCGGCTTGTCGGCGAACGCGCGCGGGCTCCAGCGACCGGCGATCAGTTCGTGGATGTCGATGTCGGTCGGAGCGGGTTTCGTGGTCATGTTTCTTTCCTTGTCGGTTGAATCGGCAAGCGACAAGGATAAACAAGCTCACGCGGCCGTGCAGCGCCTCAGGTCGCGGCCACGCCCATCGACCGATTCGCCCGATTGATGCGCAACACGGTCACCGCGGCGACGAGACACAGGCCGCCCGAGATCATCGTCGCGACGGTGTAGCTGCCGAGGCTCGAGCGCAGCATGCCGCCCCCCAGCGCCGCGAAAGCCGCGCCTAGCTGATGGCCCGCGACGACCCAGCCGAACACGATCGGCGCCGATTCCTTGCCGTAGACATCCGTGGCGAGGCGCACGGTCGGCGGCACGGTCGCGATCCAGTCGAGGCCGTAGAACACGGCGAACAGCGGCAGACCGAAGAAATCGATGCCGAACGCGTACGGCAGATAAATCAGCGACAGCCCGCGCAGCCCGTAGTACCAGAACAGCAGCACGCGCGCGTTGAAACGGTCGGAGAGCCAGCCGGAAAGCGTCGTGCCGAACAGGTCGAAAATGCCCATCGCAGCGAGCAGCGTCGCGCCCTGCACTTGCGTCATGCCGTAGTCGGAGCACATCGCGATCAGGTGCGTGCCGACATAACCGTTCGTGCTCGCGCCGCAGACGAAAAAGCTGAAGAACAGCAGCCAGAAATCGCGCGTCTTGCTGGCGGAGCCGAGCGTGCTGAACGCGAGCTTGATCGGATTCTTCGGCGGCGTGTAGGCGCCCGGCGGCAGATCGGCCTTTTCGCCGACGGGCCGCAGCGCCATGTCAGCCGGACGCTCGGGCAGAAGCCACGCGACGAACGGCAGGACGACCGCCGCCGCCGCCGCGACCACGAACACCACCGGCCGCCAGCCGTAGTGCTCCGAAATCGATGCGAGGAACGGCAGGAACACGAGCTGGCCAGTCGCGGAACTGGCGGTGAGAATGCCCATCGCGAGGCCGCGATGCGTGGTGAACCAGCGGTTCACGATCGTCGCGGAAAGTGTGAGCGCCGCGACGCCCGTCGCGCTGCCGACCATCACGCCCCAGACGAGCACCATCTGCCACGGCTCGGTCATCATCGACGAAATGCCGACGCCCGCCGCCAGCGTCGCGAGCGCGGCGAGCACGGTCGGACGCACGCCGAAGCGCTGCATCGCCGCCGCCGCGAACGGGCCGGCCAGTCCGTAAAGCGCGAGATTGATCGAAATGGCCAGCGAGATCGTGCCGCGCGACCAGCCAAACTGCTTTTCCAGCGGCAGCATCATGACGCTCGGCGTCGCGCGCGTGCCGGCCGCGGCCAGCAGCACGAAAAACACGACGCCCACCGCGACCCAGCCGTAGTGCACCCGGCCATTCAGCCGTCTCGCAACCCAATTCATCGCTGCTCCGTTTCGTTGATTTTTGTCTCTGGCTAGAACTTTCGTTACCGCTCTGTCACATCAGAGTTGCGAGCTTAGTTACTGGTCGGTAACATGTCAAGCACGCAGCGAAATTTCGAGGGACCGACTTTGACACGATCGACAACAGAGCAGCCGAAAAACCCCAGCCGGCGCGGTGTCCGCACCGACGGCGCGACCGCGCAGGAGCAACTGCTCGACGCGGCGCAGGAACTGTTCTATCGCGACGGCGTTCGCGCGATCGGCGTCGATGCCGTCGTGGAGCGCGCGGGCGTCAACAAGATGAGCCTGTATCGGCAATTCGCGTCGAAGGACGAGCTCGTCGTCGCGTATCTGGAGCGCATGGACGAAGGATTTCGCCGGCGCTTCGAGGCGAGCGTAGCGAAGCATCCGGACGACCCGGCGATGCAACTGATTCAAGGGCTCGAAGATCTGGTGAAACGCGCGTCGTCGCCGGATTATCGCGGCTGCCCGTTCGTGAACATCGCGTGCGAGTTCGGCGATCCGGCGCATCCGGCACGGCAATTGGTCGAGCGCAACAAAAGTTATCTGATGACGCGGCTCGTCGAGATTTCCACGGCGGCGGGAGCGGATAATCCCGCGGAACTGGCGGAATCGATCGCATTGCTGGTCGACGGCATCTACGCGACGAGCCAGACATACGGTCCGGGATCGGGTCCGCTGCGCGCGGCGCCGCGCATCGCACGCACGCTGATCGACGTGGCGTGCGCCACGCATCGAAAACAGGAAGGTTCATGACTGACAGCAGCACCCGCGACGAGGTGATCGCGGCCACCCAGCACTGGCTCACCCGCGCGGTGATCGGACTCAATCTGTGCCCATTCGCCAAGAGCGTGCATGTTAAAAAACAGATTCGCTATGTGGTGAGCGAGGCGCACGGCGTGGAAGATCTGGTCGTAGAACTGACCGATGAACTTCGCCTGCTGCGCGACACCGATCCGGAATCCGTCGACACGACGCTTTTGATCACGCCGCACGCGTTCGCCGATTTCTCCGACTACAACGACGCATTATTTTTCGCCGAGCGCCTGCTCGATCAACTGGGACTGGCGGGCGAATTGCAGATCGCGAGTTTTCATCCGCACTATCAGTTCGAAGGCGCCGCGCCCGACGATATCGACAACTACACGAATCGCGCACCGTATCCGATATTTCATCTGTTGCGCGAAGCGAGCATCGACCGCGCGGTCGACGCCTTTCCCGATGCATCGGACATCTATGAACGAAACATAGACACGCTGCGACGCCTCGGCCATGAAGGCTTCGCAGCGTGGATGAACGAAAAGAAGTGATTACTGCGCGGGCGCGAAGAATCGCTCGCGCAGTTCGTCCAGTCCGAGCGTTTCGAGCACGTCCGACAGCCGCTGCGCCGGCCGGCCACGCGGCAAATCCTTGAACTGCGCGACGATCAGTTCATTCTTCATCGAGTGTTCCCAGCCGACGAGTTCCGTCACTGTCACCTGATAGCCATGCGATTCGAGTTGCAGGCAGCGCAACACGTTCGTGATCTGGCTCCCGAATTCGCGCGTGTGCAGCGGATGCCGCCACATTTCCGTGAGTACGTTCTTCGACAGCGAATGCTGCTTGTTTTTGCGCAATACGGAAGCGACTTCCGCCTGGCAGCACGGCACCACGACGATGTATTTCGCTTTCTTCTGCAGAGCGAACTGGATCGCGTCGTCGGTAGCGGTATTGCATGCGTGCAGCGCGGTGACGACATCGATCGAATCAGGTAGACGATCGGAATCAATTGATTCGGCCACCGACAGATTCAGAAACGACATCCCTGTAAACCCCAAGCGCTGCGCCAATTCCTCGGATTTTTTTACCAGCTCCTCGCGCGTCTCGATTCCAAAGATGTGTGACCGATCGCGCAGAGTCTTGAAGAAGAGATCGTAGAGAATGAAGCCAAGGTAAGACTTGCCCGCGCCGTGGTCGACCAGTGATACGGCCCCCTGGCGCGCATGCACTTCGGCGAGAAGCGGTTCGATGAACTGATAGAGGTGATACACCTGTTTCAGTTTGCGGCGGCTGTCCTGGTTCATCTTGCCGTCGCGCGTGAGGATGTGCAGCTCCTTCAGCAGTTCGATGGACTGGCCGGGGCGGATTTCGTGTTTGGTGGAGGGGTCGGGTGTGCCCGGAGCCGACTCGGAAGACTTCTTGGCCATCGTGATAGTGACGTGGTGAATGAAAAGCGGAGCATGTTCGCGCCGAATGTGCGCTAACCGCTGGTTCTGCCGTCTCAAAAGGGGAAGTTTACCCAAAAGCGCGAAGACGCTCTTGTTCCGGCACTGGCTCATCGGCCAATGCGTTGCGATAGAAACGCATGGAACATTTTGTGCATCGTCCGACAATGAGGCCATTGGAAGAGACGACACAGCGTGGCCTCGAGCCCACGTACCGATGCAGCACGCAGGAGCAACAAGCTGGTAACAGGCTGCGCCTCGACACGTGGAGCGTTGTCACCCGCGTCCGGCCTGTTACGTAACACCTAACGCACAGCGCGGCGAATGCGACTCGCCGGCGCCACGAACATGAGAGGACGGCGATGGATGCGATCCCGGACAAGAAAGCAGAAAAGCAGTTTCAGGAAATGCTCGCGGCGCTGACCGCGATGCCCGCGTGGAGTGAAAAGCAGCAGCTCGAACTGGAAATGGCCCGAGAGATTTCCGTGGAAATGTTGCGCCTCGCCGAATCGATGCGCGACGGTGCAACGGACATCGAGTCGTGCCTGACGATGCTGAAGTACGCCAAGGTGATGGACTTCGTCCTGACAACGCTCGCCTCGCGCCGGGAGATCGCGCCGCAGACACTGCGCGTCATCTTCAAGCTGGCCGGCCTGAAGGTCGATGAGGCCTACCCGGGCTGACGCGGTCATCGCTGCAAAACCGGCGCGCGTTCCGAGCGCGCGCTGGGGTCAGTTTTTGCGCCTGGTCATCAGACGCGCCGCGGACTGACGCATGTGCCGTTGCATGGCGGCCTGTGCCTGTATCGCGTCGCGCGCTTCCAGCGCTTCCAGAATCTCCCGATGCTCGCCCAGCGCGGCGGCCCAGGTTTCCTCTCCTTCGAAGTGTCCCCGCAGCGTCGACGATAACGGACTGTGTCGCTCGTCGTACAGACTGCCAACCGTGCGCACCAGCACGTCGTTGCCCGTCATCTGCGCAATCGCGATGTGAAACGCGCGATCGGCAGCCTGCGGAACCTGACCGTTATCCACTTCCCGGGCCATCATCTCGAATACCGCACGCAGCGCTTTCAGTTCCTTCGGCTTGGCGAACGGCGCGACGCTCGCGGCGATCGCGCCTTCGATCACACTGCGCGCGTTCATGATCTCGATCGGGCTTTCGCCCAGTTCGCCTTCGCTCGTCGGCGGCTTGGCGGCGGGCGCCGCGACGATATACACGCCCGAGCCCATGCGGATTTCGACGCGCCCCTCCAACTCCAGCGCGACGAGCGCCTCGCGCACAGATGGTCGCGACACGCCGAGCGTCTGCGCCAGTTCGCGCTCCGACGGCAGACGGCCGTTCGGTGCGAAATCCTTCTGTTCGATCAACCCGCGCAACTTGTCGGCGATCTGTAAATAGAGGCGGCGCGTTTCGGCTGGTTTGACACTCACGTGCGACTCCTGCTTTTTCGTCTCGGGGAAAACGTGGATTGTAATCAGCGAAAGGGTTGACGCACCGTGGGACGGGCGTTCGACACATTTTGACCGCTTTAAAGTGGCTTGACCAATTCTATTTCAAGACACTAGTATGCAATCCGGTAAGGCCAGGCGGCCGATATTTTTGCGTCGATCTGGAACCGTTCCCAGACAACATGCCACCACGATGAGCAATCCGATTCTCCAGTTCGGCACGAGCCGTTTCCTGCAAGCCCACGTGGATTTCTTTGTCGCCGACGCGGCGCGCCGCGATCCGGCGAAGGCCCTCGGCAAGATCACGGTCGTGCAGACCACGTCCAGCGCCGACAGCCGCGCGCGCGTCGATGCCTTGCGCGCCGCCGGCCGCTATCCGGTGCGCATTCGCGGACGCCGCCGCGACGAAACCGTCGATACGACCGTCGAATGCGATTCGATCACCGAAGCGCTGCACGCGAACGAGGACTGGCCACTACTGATCGAGCGCGTGAAGCGCGACGTGAAAGTGATCGTTTCGAACACGGCGGACGCCGGCTACGCGCTCTTCGATGAAGACAGCGCCGATCTTCTCGACGGCCAGCGCACGCCGCGCGGCTTCGCGGCGAAGCTCGCGGTGTTGCTGCATGCGCGCTTTCAGGCGGGCGCGGCGCCGATCACGCTTTTGCCGTGCGAACTCGTTTCGCGCAACGGCGACACGCTGCGCGACCTGGTTGTCGGCGTGGCGCGCGGCTGGCAGGTCGATGACGCGTTCATCGGCTATCTGACGAAAGACTGCGTGTGGGTGAATTCGCTCGTCGACCGGATTGTTTCGGAACCGATCGAGCCAGTCGGCGCGATCGCGGAGCCGTATGCGCTGTGGGCGATCGAGCGAAAGGCCGGCATGACGCTGCCGTGCGAGCACGAAGACATCGTCATCACCGACGATCTCGCGCACTACGAACGCCTGAAGCTCCTGATGCTCAATCTCGGCCACACGATGCTCGCGGAAATCTGGCGCGCGCGCGAAGGCTCGCCCGACATGACCGTGCTCGACGCGATGCGCGATCCAGCGTTCCGCGATCCGCTCGAAGCCGTGTGGCGCGACGAGGTGCTGCCGGTATTCACGGCGCTCGGCCAGCGCGAAGTCGCGACGGACTATCTCGCGAGCGTGCGCGACCGCTTCGAGAATCCCTTTCTGGTGCACCGTCTCGCGGACATCGCGCGCAATCACGACGAGAAAAAGGTTCGCCGTTTTCAGCCCGTGATCGATCTGGCGCGCGAACTGAAGCTCGACATCGAACAAAAGCGTCTGCGTGGCGCGCTCAAAACCGCCTGAAGAGCGGTACGACTGTTTTCGAATCACGACGCGCCGCGCCGGCATCGCGGTCAAGTCGCCAAACATGAAAATGCCGCCCCATCCCGGAGGAGACAAGCAATGCGCAAAATGCGTTGGGTAGTGATATTTCTGGCCTTCCTGGCCATCGCGATCAATTACATCGATCGCGCCAATCTCGCGGTCGCCGCGCCGCAGATCGAAAAAGCGCTCAACATCGGCCCGGCTGAAATGGGCTTCATCCTGAGCGGCTTCTTCTGGAGCTACGCGCTCATGCAGATGCCGTTCGGCTGGTTCGTCGACCGCGTCGGCGCGCGCATCGCGCTGCCGCTCGCGGTGGGCTGGTGGTCGGTGTTCACGGCGCTGACCGCGGTCGCGTCGAGCGTCATGGGCATGTTCGGCTGCCGCCTGATGCTGGGCATCGGCGAAGCGGGCGCGTATCCGTCGTGCGCGAAGCTCGTGTCGCAATGGTTCAAGAAGGATCAGCGCGCGTTCGCCACGAGTATTTTCGATTCCGGCTCGCGCGTGGGTTCGGCGCTGTCGATTCCGGTCGTCGCGCTCATCATCAGCTCGTTCGGCTGGGAGGCGTCGTTCGTCATCACCGGCGTGATCGGTTTCGTGTGGATTCTCGGCTGGTTCCTCATCTACCGTAACAAGTCGAAAGGCGATCTGACCGGCGAAACCGACGTCGCGCCGGTGCCGGTCGCGCCGAAGAACAAGGTGTCGTGGGGCTCGCTGTTCAAGTACCGCACGCTGTGGGGCATGATGCTCGGCTTCTTCTGCCTGAACTTCGTCATCTACTTCTTCATCACCTGGTTCCCGAGCTATCTCGTGCAGGCGCATGGCTTCTCGCTCAAGTCGCTCGGCACGCTCGGCACGATTCCCGCGCTCATGTCGATTCCCGGCGGCTGGCTCGGCGGCGTCGTGTCGGATTCGCTCTTCAAGCGCGGCTGGAGCCTCACGGCGGCGCGCAAGACCTGCATGGTCGGCGGCATGCTGATGTCGTCGGTGATCACGTTGTGCGCGTTCGTCACCAACATCTATCTGATGCTCGCGTTCTTCGGCATCGCTTACGCGAGCCTTGCGTTCGCGGCCGCATCGATCTGGTCGCTGCCCAGCGACGTCGCGCCGACGCCGGATCACGTCGCGTCGATCGGCGGCATTCAGAATTTCGCGTCGAACCTGGCGGGTATTGTCATCACGACCTTCACCGGCGTGATGCTCGCGATCACCAAGGGCTCGTTCGTGATTCCGCTGTGCGTCGCGGGCGGCTTCTGCTTCCTCGGCGCGTTCAGCTATCTTGTAATCGTCGGCAAGATCGAACCGCTCAATCGCGCCGAAGAAGAGGAAAAAGCGCGCACCGACGGGCGCGCTCCGTCCACCATCTAAGTAAAAGATCATGTCCACCACATCCACCGACCATGCGGTCATCCGGCTGCATCCCAACGACGACGTCGTGATCGCGACGCGTCAGTTGCTCTCCGGCGCGCGGGTCGCGTCGGAGGATCTCGTCGTCGCCGGCCTGATTCCGCCGGGCCACAAGATCGCGACGCGCGACATCGCCGCGGGCGCGCCCGTGAAGCGCTACAACCAGATCATCGGCGTGGCGCGCGAGGCGATTTCGCGCGGACAGCACGTTCACACGCACAATCTGTCGATGGCCGATTTCGCGCGAGAGCACGAATTCGGCATAGACAAACATCCGACGCCGTTCGTCGATGCACCCGCGACCTTCATGGGCATCCGCCGCGAAGACGGTCGCGTGGCGACGCGCAATTTCGTCGGCGTGCTGACGAGCGTGAACTGTTCGGCGACGGTCGCGCGCGCGATTGCGGATCACTTCCGGCGCGACGTGCATCCGGAAGCGCTCGCGGATTATCCGAATGTGGATGGCGTGATCGCGCTGACGCACGGTCTCGGATGCGGCATCGACACGCTGGGCGAAGGCTTGCAGATTTTGCGGCGCACGCTGTCGGGTTACGCGGTGCATCCGAATTTTCATTCGGTGCTGTTCGTCGGGCTGGGATGCGAGACGAATCAGATCGCGGGCGTGCTCGAATCGAGCGGCCTGAAGGACGGCGAGAAGCTCAAGAGTTTCACGATTCAGGACAGCGGCGGCACGCGCAAGACGATCGAACGCGGCATCGCGTTGGTGAAGGAGATGCTCGCCGATGCGAATCGCGTGCAACGCGAGCCGGTGCCCGCGTCGCATCTGATCGTCGGATTGCAGTGCGGCGGATCGGACGGCTATTCGGGGATTTCGGCGAATCCGGCGCTGGGCGCGGCGGTCGATAAACTCGTCGCGCACGGCGGCACGGCGATTCTTTCCGAGACGCCCGAGGTGTATGGCGCGGAACATCTGCTGACGCGACGCGCCGTGAGCCGCGAAGTCGGCGAAAAGCTGCTCGCGCGCATCAAGTGGTGGGAAGAGTACTGCGAGCGCAACGGCGCGGCGATGGACAACAATCCGTCGGCGGGCAACAAGGTCGGCGGCTTGACGACGATCCTCGAAAAATCGCTCGGCGCGGTCGCGAAAGGCGGGACGACGAATCTCGTCGAAGTGTATGAGTACGCGCAGCGCATCGACGCGAAGGGTTTCGTGTTCATGGATTCGCCTGGCTACGATCCGATGTCGGCGACGGGACAAGTCGCGTCCGGCGCGAACCTGATTTGCTTCACGACCGGGCGCGGCTCTGCCTATGGCTGCGCCCCCTCGCCTTCGCTCAAGCTCGCGACCAACACCGCGCTGTGGGAGCGGCAGGAAGAGGACATGGATATCAACTGCGGCGGCGTGATCGACGGCTCCGCGACCATCGAACAGCTCGGCGAGCAGATCTTCCAGATGATGCTCGACTGCGCGTCGGGCGTGGCGTCGAAGAGCGAAATCCACGGTTACGGACAGAGCGAGTTCGTGCCCTGGCAGGTGGGCGTGGTGACTTGATCTGATTCCCCGGCTTCGTGCCGATGTGAGCAAGAGCGCGCCGTGTCCCGGCGCGCTTTTTTCATGCGGTCGCCGCTTGGCTCGCCATCATGCTTTTCGCGACGGCCTCGGCCACTTCGATTCCATCGATCGCGGCCGAATAGATTCCGCCCGCGTATCCCGCGCCCTCGCCTGCCGGATACAGGCCCTCGACGTTCATGCTCTGATAGTCGTCCTTCCGACGCAGCCGCAGCGGAGAGGATGTTCGCGTCTCGACGCCAGTCAGCACGGCGTCATGCATCGCGAAACCTTTGATCTTCTTGTCGAGTTCCGGCAAGGCTTCGCGGATCGCCTCGATCACGTAATCGGGCAGCGCAGTGCTGAGGTCGGTCGGCTTAACGCCCGGCTTGTACGACGGAACGACCGAACCGAGCGAGGTCGAAGGCCGCCCCGCGATGAAGTCGCCCACCAGCTGCCCCGGCGCCGAGTAATCACCGCCGCCGAGTTCGAACGCGCGCTCTTCCCACTTGCGCTGGAAATCGATGCCGGCGAGCGGACCGCCAGGGTAGTCGTCCGGCGTGATGCCCACGACGATGCCCGCGTTCGCGTTGCGCTCGGCGCGCGAATACTGGCTCATGCCGTTCGTGACGACGCGCCCCGGCTCCGATGTCGCCGCGACGACCGTGCCGCCCGGGCACATGCAAAAGCTGTAGACGGCGCGCCCGTTGCTGCAGTGATGGACGACCTTGTAGTCCGCCGCGCCGAGCATTTCGTGACCAGCGAATTTGCCGAAGCGCGCGCGATCGATCAAGCCCTGCGGATGTTCGATACGAAACCCGAGCGAGAACGGCTTGGCTTCCATATAGACACCACGGTCGTGCAGCATCTGAAACGTATCGCGCGCGCTGTGGCCGACAGCGAGCACGACGTGATCGCAGCGCAGCGTTTCGCCGGTCGAAAGCTTGAGTCCGCGCACCTTGCCGTTATCGATCTCGATATCCTCGACGCGATGCTGGAATCGAACTTCGCCTCCGAGCTGATGAATCTGCGCGCGCATCTTCTCGACCATGCTCACGAGCCGGAACGTACCGATGTGCGGACGGCTCAGGAACAGAATGTCTTCGGGCGCGCCGGCCTTCACGAATTCATCGAGCACCTTGCGGCCATAGTGTTTCGGGTCCTTGATCTGGCTGTAGAGCTTGCCATCGGAGAATGTTCCCGCGCCGCCCTCGCCGAACTGCACGTTCGACTCGGGATTCAGTTCGTTGCGTCGCCAGAGGCCCCATGTGTCCTTCGTCCGCTCGCGCACGGCCTTGCCGCGCTCCAGGATGATCGGCCGGAAGCCCATTTGCGCGAGGATCAAACCAGCGAACAATCCACACGGCCCCATGCCAATGACGACAGGCCGCAGCAGCGTCGAATGCGCCGGTGCTTGCGCCACGAAGCGATACGCCATGTCCGGCGTTACCGCG
Organism: Caballeronia hypogeia; assembly: GCF_001544875.2. Lineage (GTDB taxonomy): Bacteria > Pseudomonadota > Gammaproteobacteria > Burkholderiales > Burkholderiaceae > Caballeronia > Caballeronia hypogeia. The sequence continues at coordinate 429 of NZ_FCOA02000045.1, read as the reverse complement.
ACATGCGGATGCGGACGACCATCGAAACGTTGCAGCACGGATGCTTCGTCCTGCAATTCGACATCGATGATGTACGTCAGCTTGATGTCGGCCTTCTTGCGCGCGTCATGTGCGCGGCGAAATACGTGAAATCGCACGAGTTCGTTCTTGCCGACGTCGATCTCCGCAAGACGCGCGAGAACCGCGGTTTCGATAGCCGATTCGGGATGATCGAGCGGGAGCTTGATTTCGCTTAGACGTAGCATGGGGACTGGGCGGACGTTGCCGTGGGAAATACGAAGAGAGATTTTAGCGCTGGATGGCAAGGCATCCCGCCGTCCGACGCTCGCGATTCAGCGATTTCGGACCTTCCAACGCAAAAACCCCACCTTTGTGGGGTGGGGTTTTTGTTTTCGGCATGAGGAGCCTGACGATTACCTACTTTCACAC
>NZ_FCOA02000044.1 GCF_001544875.2 Caballeronia hypogeia | reverse complement strand
GAGCACGTATTTCGCGGTGTACACGACCGCTTGCGTGTCGGCCCAGTTGGCCAGCGTGATCTTGATCGGCTCGGCCGCCTTCGCGGACAGCGTGAGCGTGACTGTGAAGACTGCGGCCGCGGCTTTCACGGCGAACCTTGCGAATGAGGCGTTCATCTTCGCGTACCCTGTGTCGTGGTGAAGGAGTTGACGCAAAACAGTATTCGAGGGCATAAATGTGGCGTCAACGTCATTTATTTTCCTCGAATCATTACATTGGCTTATGTGTTCGCACGCCGGGCGCACGGATGTTTTTTCCGGTTATCAGCGTCGTCTGGAGAACACAGGCAAACGTTTGCATTCGGCCGTCCTCACGAAATCGCGTCAAAGAACGGATAACGCCATTCCTTGTCATGGAAAGTTCACACAGAAGCCTTAGCGTGCAAGGTTTCTTCATACATTGGCTAGCGTTGCCATGCACCCAGCGTTTTCGAGTTTTCGCCGTTCTTCCGGGCAGAGAGCCTTGCGCACTGCCGGAGACCTGTGTCAGGAAGTGCCGTTCGTAGACGCCGAGGATTCCAACTCCCTGGTGATGGAGATATTCTCCGCGCGTCGCGACATGGGAAGCCTCGCGGTGATCGAAGGGCTTCGCCCCATCGGTCTGATCAACCGCGATATCTTCATGTCGCAGATGAGCAAGCCTTTTCATCGCGAGCTCTACGACAAGAAGAGCTGCATCGCGTTCATGGACAAGGAGCCGCTGATCGTAGAAGCGAACGTGAGCATCGAGTCGCTTGCCTTCAGGACGGTCGAGGCCGGAGAGAAGGCGCTCGTCGACGGTTTCATCGTCACGCGCGCCGGACGTTTCTCGGGCGTGGGCAGCGGTCTGGAACTCGTGAGCGCAGTGGCGGAAATGCAGGCGGAGAAGAACCGCCAGATCATGCAGAGCATCGAGTACGCGAGCGTGATCCAACGCGCCATGCTGCGTGCCTCGGACGAAACCTTGTCGACGCGACTCACCGCCGCCGCGATGGTCTGGGAGCCACGCGATGTGGTCGGCGGCGACTTCTATCATTTCGCGGCTTTCCCAGACGGATGGTTCGGTGCGGTCGCCGATTGCACGGGTCATGGCGTTCCCGGCGCCTTTATGACGCTGCTCGCATCGGCGTCGCTATCAAAGGCGCTCGAGCAGATCGGTCCGCGCGACCCGGCGGCGCTGCTCTCGGCTGTCAATCGCAATGTGAAAGGCCTGCTCGGACAGGTGAACAACGCGGCCGGCGGACCTCAATCCAACGACGGCCTCGATACGGCGTTCTTCTGGTTCGACGCCGCGGAAAAGGTGCTGCATTTCGCCGGAGCGCGGATCGCGCTGCACATCCTTTCACCCGACGCGGCGCAGCTCGAAACCATCGCGGCCGATCGCATGGGTGTAGGTTATGTCGACAGCCGCGCGGACTATACGTGGAATCTGCGCACCGTTCCGGTACCGGAAGGCAGCCTGCTTTTCATCTGCACGGACGGGCTGACCGATCAGGTCGGCGGCCCGCGCAGCATTTCATTCGGCCGGCGCCGCGCGCTCGATCTGATTCGCGAGCACCGTGCCGAATCGCCTTCGAGCATCTGCGAGCGCCTTCGGGGCGCGCTCGCCGACTGGCAAAGCGTGCAGGCACGCCGCGACGACCTCACGTTCTTTTGTGTCCGTATTTAGGCAATCACAAGCATGTCTCAACTACTCGATCAGGACAGCGCCTTTTTCGATCTGGCGCAGCGACGCAACGTACTCTTCTATCACAAGGGTTTTTTCTCGCATAACATCGTCGCGGCGATGGGCGAGGTCGTGAAGTTGCAACTCGAAGTCGCGGGCGTGAGCGGGCCGACGCGTCGCAAGCTCTTTTCGTCTTTTGTCGAGCTTTCGCAGAACATCGTCCACTATTCGTCGAATGCGCTCGCTGAGGATAGCGGAGGAAGCGGCGCGATACGCGAGGGAGCGGTGTGCATTTCGCGCGACGGCGAGCATCACGTGATGTTATGCGTCAATCCAATGGCGACGTCCGAAGTGGAAAACCTGCGCAACAAGCTCGAACCCTTGCGCAGCATGTCGCTTGAAGAGATCAGGCACGCATACAAGTTATCATTGCGATCAGAAACGCCGGAAGATAGCAAAGGCGCAGGACTGGGTTTCCTGACCATGGCGCGCGATGCAAGCGCACCACTCGAGTTTGCTTTTCATCCGCGCGCCGACGAACCCGGAACCACGCTGTTTTGCCTCATGGCCACCATCTGAGCAGGAAGGCGCAAGAACAACCATGGATAACCTCTACATTGCCGCCACGGCAACTTCGCCCGAGATCGATTTTCGTTTTGACCAGCACTCGCTGTTGCTCAAAGGCGAGTCGTATCCCGAGAATGCGGCTGCTTTCTACGCGCCCGTCATCGAGCGGCTGCGCAAGTATCTGGCCGAGAGCGCCGGAGCCGTCGTCACCATAGACGTCGCTTTGACTTACTTCAACAGCTCGAGCACGAAGATGCTGTTCAGCATGTTCGACGCGCTGGATCAGGCGACCGGGTCAGGCAGCCGCGTGCTGATGAACTGGTACCACGATGAAGAAGACGAGACGATCGCCGAATTCGGCGAAGAGCTGAAGGCCGATTTCTCCGCGATCGAGTTCACGGATCGTCCGGTCGCTCATCAGGGACGCTAAGGATGCCTTCGACATCCGCCGTCGATCCGGGCGTGGCGCCCGACCTGTTTCAGAACGAAAGCGCGGCGCTCGACAAGGCGCGCGCCACGCATGCGGATTCCGCCGCGAATGCCGGTGAGTATCGTCAGTCGCTCGGGGAACTGATCGATCACTTCGAGCGCCTGATGCGTGAGACGCGGCGTCTGATCGGCCGCAGCGATCGCGCCGAACGCGAGATGCAGGCGCTTGCGCAACAGCTTGCGCATCGCGCGTCGCACGATGCGCTGACGGGCGTGCTGAATCGCAGCGCCGTCATCGAGCGAACCGCGAAGACGCTGCGCGTGAAGAGCGCGACGATGATCGTGCTCGATATCGACGACTTCAAACGGATCAACGACGATTTCGGCCATCCCACCGGCGATGCGGTCATTCTCGGCGTCGTCGATTGTCTTCGGCGCATTGTCGGTGAGCAGGGCTTCGTCGGGCGCGTGGGCGGCGAGGAATTCACCGTGCTGCTGCCCGGTCATGACCCGGACAAGGCCGCGCTGCTTGCCGAACGCATGCGCGAAGCCATCAGCGACTCGCTGGCCGTCCCGCCGGTGGATCGCCGCATCACGGCGAGCTTCGGCGTCAGCATCAATGAAGCCGGAACCGGCTTCGACACGGCTTACGGCCTGGCCGATGCGGCGCTGTACCGCGCGAAACGAGGCGGACGCAATCGCGTGGAATTCGCCGAGCAATAAGCCTGCGCGCTAGATCGTTTCGACCGTGTGCAGTTCGAAAGGCACGAGTACCGTTTGGCCCACCGCCTGAGGTTCGGAAGACTTCTTCGTGCGGACCAGGGCTGCGATCGCTTCACGTGCGACCCGGTCATACGGATGAGCGACCACCATCGTCAACGTATGATCCACGAGTCCGCCTATGGTCGATTCGAACAGATCATAAGCGACCGCTCTGACGGTCTCCTTGCTTCGTGAGCTCTTCAAAGCAGCGAGCACGCCGCCGACGCCTCCGCAGAAGATGGCCATTCCGGTCAGGTCGGGATGATTGCGGAGTAGTCCCTCGGTTACCTCACGAGAGATCGCATCCGACTCGAACGTCGAGATGGGTTCGAGGATCACGAATCCCCCTTCGTTCTCCCGGAAGTAAGAGCGAAATCCGCTCTCGTTCAAATCGTGGTTCCGGAACCGGTGTGTCCCGACGAGTACCGCGAGCTTTCCCGGACGCTTGATCGTGTGAGCCAGCGCCCAGGCTGACGCCCTGCCGACTTTCCAGCTATCGAGTCCCACGTAGCCCACCGGCACGCGCGCCGATAGCGGCGAGACGAGGCCCAGGACCGGTACCTCCTTTTCCGCGAGCCGATCTATCGTTTCCGAGACGATCGGATGATCCGGCGCAACCACGGCGAGCGCATCGACCTCGTCGCTCAGCGCGGTCATTTTCGATACCGCGCGTTCGGGCGAAAGGTCTTCGACGACCTCTATCCTCAATCGAATGTCACCTTCCGTGGACTCGGCGGCCGCGCGCTCCAGATGACCAGCGAGCGTGTCAGTAAATGGGCGATGCGGCGACTGAAGCACGATTCCAAACCTGAAGGCTGGTCGCGCGGTCGTCGCCACGCGATGTTGCAACGCGCGAAGACCGTAGAACCCGATTTGCTGAGCTGCATCGACGACGCGTTGCGCCGTGGCCTGGCGAACCTTCCCCGTTCCGCTGAGCACGCGATTGACGGTCGCCACGGAAACGCCCGCTGCTTCGGCCAGGTCGGGAATGGTCGGACGAGTCACAGTTATCCTCCGTATCTTGTATCTCATCGTCTCACAAATGGGTGATACGAACATATCAAAAGCACTGAGGGTTTCCCCCGAATTCATATCTTTCGCTAATTAGCACGTCCGAATTACACGTGCATTCAAGATACGAAATGAAACGAAATGATTGCGCGTGTGAGATGGTGATTGAGCCGCGCCGATCCGGGAAGTACATTGATTTCACGTCGACTGCTTTCACCGGGAGCAGTCGCAAGAACATCAAGGAGACAGCCATGGCGCAATGGATTCGCGTCTGCGCGGCAGACGATATCGATCAGGAAGATGTGAAGCGTTTCGATCACGAAGGTCGCACCTTCGCGGTGTATCGAGGACCGGACGATCAGTACTACTGCACCGACGGGTTATGCACGCACGAAGCCGTTCATCTGGCGGATGGCTTCGTGATGGATTACGCCGTGGAGTGTCCGAAGCATCAGGGCGAATTCGACTACCGGACAGGCGAGGCTACGCGCATGCCTCCCTGCAAGAACCTCAAGACCTATCCGGCCCGAGTGGAAGGCGAAGTCGTACTCATCGAAATCTGACAGCACGAGTCACGCGCGCATCATCGCTACAGTCCTTTGGACGGAGACATCATGGACGACCTGCAGCTCGGCAAACGCAACAAGCGCGGCGACTGGGCGCCGAATCAACCGCTGGATTCCGCGGAGCTCTGGGCGTGGCCGCCGAGCCTGCCGCGCGTAGGCAACTGGCTCAAGGGTTATTTCTGGCCGTGGAATATCGTCTTCATCGTCCTTACCGCTGTCTGGTGGAAGTTCGTTCTTCCCGACATGGAGACGATGCGCACGCTAGGCTGGGGATGGACGCTCAAGCTGCTCGGTGCGAACTGGATCGGGATCTTTCTCTTCTATAGCGCGTTCGAGCTTCGCTACTATGTGTTGCGCGTGCAAGGACAGAGCTTCAAATACAACGGCAAGTTTCCCTCGGAACAACCCTCGGACGTGTTCTGGTTCAAGAGCCAGAACATCGATAACTTCATTCGCAGCTTTTTCGTGAGCGTGCCTATCGGAACGGCTATTGAAGTATTCATTCTGTGGTCGTTTGCGAATGGAACGGTGCCGCTGGTTCAGTGGAACGAGCATCCGGTGTATCTGATCTGCGTGTTTCTGCTTGCTCCGGCGCTTCACGAAGTGCATTTCTTCGTGATTCACCGCACGATCCACTGGGGCCCGCTGTACCGTTTCGTGCATTCGGTTCATCACAATTCGACCAATCCGTCGCCGTGGTCGTCCATGTCCATGCATCCGGTCGAATCGGCGCTTTACTTCGGCGTCGCGCTTTGGACGCTGGTGATTCCTTCGCACCCCATCGTCGCGGTGTATCTGATCAATATCGCCGGATTCGGCGCGATCGTCGGCCATATCGGATTCGATCAGCTTCGGGTATCGAACGGTGCGTCGATGAGCAGCCACGCTTACGCGCACTATCTCCACCACAAGTTCTTCGAAGTCAATTACAGCGATAACGGCACCTTCCCGCTCGATCGGATCTTCGGCTCCTGGCATGACGGTTCGCCGGAAGGCGAGCGCCTCATGCGCGAGCGATTCGAGAAGAAGAAGCGGCGCCTGAACGCGACGTGATCGGGCGAATATATCCGGCTCTCAGAGGCATCGACATGAATCTCGACAAGGCAATGGTGATCGTCGGCGGCGGGCAATGCGGAGCTCGGGCGGCGCATGCTCTGCGTTTGAACGGTTGGGGAGGGCCCATTACGCTGATCGGAAAGGAGCGGAGGCTGCCCTATGAGCGGCCGCCGCTTTCGAAAGGTGTGTTGCTGGGCGAGTGGGACGCGTCTCAATGCGAGATTTACGGTGAAGCGTTCTATCGCGAGCAAGGCATCGATGTGATCGTCGACTCAGCGGTTGTGGCAATCGACCGTCAAAAGCAGTTCGCGCGTCTTGGCGATGGCCGTAGCATCGCGTATTCGCGGCTGCTGCTCGCAACAGGCGCTGCGCCTCGAACGCTCGCGGTCTCAGGCCACGATCTGCCCGGCATTCACGTGCTGCGCACTGATGTCGACGCGAACGAAATCGCTCGCGAGCTGCTGCCGGGGCGCCGCATCGTTGTGATCGGCGCGGGTTTCATCGGACTGGAAGTGGCTGCGGCGGCAGTCAGAAAGGGGTGCAGCCTCACCGTGGTCGAGGCCGCGCCGCGTGCGCTCATGCGTGCCGTGCCCGCGTGCGTCTCGGACCTCATCGTGAATATGCACCGCGCGATGGGCGTGGAGGTGCGCTTCGATGTTCAGCTTCGGCGCTTCGTCGGAGACAGCCGAATCAGCGGCGTGGAGCTTGCCGATGGCGAAACCGTTCCGTGCGATCTCGCGATCGTGGGCGTTGGCGTGCAGCCCTGCGTGGACCTGGCTGCTGCATGCGGCTTGCCGGTCGACAACGGCGTCGTGACAGACGTCACGCTGCGAACGGCGGACCCGGCGATCTTCGCCGCCGGCGACGTCTGCTCGTTCGAACATCCTCTCTTCAACCGGCGCGTGCGTCTCGAGTGCTGGAAGAATGCCGAAGATCAGGCGCGCATGGCTGCGTCGAACATGCTCGGGGGCGATGAGGAAAGCCGCTTCGTGCCGTGGTTCTGGTCGGATCAGTACGACATCACGATTCAGATCGCGGGGCTGCCTTCGCTGGGTTCCACCACGATAGTCCGGGAGACGGGCGCAACCTCGCGCGTCTTCTTCGCGCTCTCGTCCGACGGCGTGCTGGTCGGTGCAAGCGGCATCGGCACGACGGGGGAGATCGCCAAAGATATCCGGATCGCTCAGGACCTGATCGCGAAACAAGCCCGGCCGTCGCCGGCAACGCTTGCGGATCGGACCGTGAAACTACGTTCCTTGCTGGTCGCGGAGGCGCAATGAGTCAACAATTTCTGGTCTTTCAGTCACTGTGGGCGATGGAGCGTCGACACACCGACGGCTTCGAGCGTTCGCTGGAAGAGAACGTGCGGATGATCGCGGAAGCCGGCTTCGATGGCGTCAGCGCACACTGCACGAATCGCGACTACTTTCGCAGACTGGCGGAGCTGCGCGCGCCGCTTGCGCTCGATGCGGAGGGTCAGTGCTTTCCGGCCACCGTCGACGATTTGCAGCCGGCGCTCGAGATCGCGACGGAGTTCGGCCTGCACCATCTCGACATTCAGCCGGACGTGCGGCCGCGCACGATCAAGGAATGCGTGACGCTGCTCGATGGCTGGCAGCGGCTTGCCGAGCAGGTGGATTTCCCGGTCTACATCGAAACGCATCGCGACAGGATGACGACCGACCTGTACTTCACGCTCGATCTGCTCGACGCGCGGCCCGATCTCAAGCTTCTTGGCGACCTGTCGCATTTTCTCGTGGGACGCGAGTTCCCGTGGCCGGTATCCGATGAGAATCACGCGCTGATGCGTCGGATCATGGACAACTGCTGGGCGTTTCACGGCAGAGTGGCCAGCCGCGAGCAGGTGCAGATCGAAATATCGTTCGAGCCGCATCGCATGTGGGTCGATCTTTTCTCCGACTGGTGGCGCTACGGATTCGACTCGTGGCGCCGCCGTGCGGACAAGGACGATTCACTCGCGTTCGTCTGCGAGATCGGTCCGAAGCCCTACGCGATCATCGGCCGCGACGGTAACGACACGACGGACCGATGGGCCGAGTCGCTGATGATGCGCGACCTCGCTCGGAAGTTATGGAAGGAAGTAGCGGAAGCATCGTAGGGCAATGAGTTCTTGCCCGCATCAGGTGGGTTCATAACGCGACAAAGGTGGAGACATGAATCGTTCGGCAAAAGGCGCTTTACGCAGCTTCGCAGGTTCATGCATGGCGATGGCGGCGCTGGTGGGATGTGCGATCGGCACGAACGCGCAGGCGGCCGATGCGCATTTCGTGCTCGTCAGCCACGCACCCGATTCCGACCTCTGGTGGAACACGATCAAGAACGCGGTTCAGCAGGCCGATGAGGACTTCAACGTCACCACGGATTACCGTAATCCGCCCAACGGCGACATGGCCGACATGTCCAGACTCGTCGAGCAGGCCGCCGCGCGAAACTACGACGGCGTGATCGTCTCCATAGGCGACTTCGATGTGTTGAAGACCTCGGTCGGCAAAGTGACCGCGAAGCACATTCCGCTCGTTACGATCAACTCGGGCACGGAAGAGCAAAGCGCGCAGCTTCACGCGATCATGCATATCGGCCAGCCCGATTACGTGGCGGGCAAGGCGGCGGGAGAGAAGGCCAAGGCCGCCGGCGTGACCTCTTTTCTCTGCGTGAACCATTACGCCACCAATCCGACGTCATTCGATCGCTGCCGCGGTTTTGCTGATGCCATCGGGGCCGATTACAAGTCGTCGACGCTCGATTCGGGCAACGACCCGACTGAAATACAGACGAAGGTCAGCGCCTACCTGCGCAATCATCCCGGCACGAAGGGCATTCTGACGCTGGGTCCGAATTCGGCGTCCCCTACGCTCAAGGCGCTTCAACAGAGCGGACAACTCGGCAAGATCTTCTTCGCCACCTTCGACTTCTCGGATGACATCGCCAAGGGCATCAAGAACGGATCGATCCAGTTCGCCGTCGACCAGCAGCCTTATCTGCAGGGTTACATAGGCGTCGCCGTGCTTGCCATCGCGAAGAAGGAGCACACGACGGACGGCGCGAAGATTCGAGCGGCGCTGCAAGACAATCCGAAGTTCAAGGAGCGTGTCGCCATGTACGGTCTCAAGCCGATCTATACCGACAAGAACATTCGCTCGGGTCCCGGCTTCATCGACAAGTCGAATATCGACACGGTCATCAAGTTCGCGGGACAGTATCGCTGAGTGGACCGACGACTACTTCCTGCGCCGTTGACTCATGAGTTTCACGATATCGTTCGTCGGCGTGCTGGTCAGAAGGCGAGGGATGTCGTCGAGATGAACCCAGCGACACTTGGATATTTCGTTGCTCGGACGAGCTTTGGCGCGGTTAGGGATTTCGCAGGAGAAGACATGATGGTGCTTCTGCTTGCCGCGAAAATCAAAAAGGTATTTCGCCGACTTGCCCGCAAGCCGCGCTTCTTCCCTGAGTTCCCGAAGCGCCGCGTCCAGGAGATGTTCTCCGCGTTTGAGTATTCCGCCCGGCAACGCCCACTTCGATTGACTGCGAGCGACCAGAAGGATTCGCTTACCTCGGCGGCAGATCACGGTGGCGCGCTTCTTCACGGAACTCCCACTTATGTTCTATGTATTTTCGCGGCGCTCTGTGCGCCATCGTATCGGGGTAGTGCTTGCGTAGCTCGGTATGCTAATACAGAACAGCGGTCTGCCGGCAAGGCCGCAAAATAAGATAGGCATATTCGCCACACTTCACGGGCGCTTCATCAAACCGTCATGAATACCGGGGCCGCAGCGATGTCTGTGGTAATGTCTGTGCCAAAGCCATTTTCGTCCCACCCGAGGCACTGATATGGATATGGATGGTGACTGGCCTTTGCCACGGCCAACCACTTTCTTCAAGGTCGACCGGCGTCCAGCCGGCTCATCGCTTTCAAAAGCGAGCTCCATAGCCAGCACATTTTCCTTACTGGCGACGCCCGTGGTCGCCGAGGCCGTTCAAAGGGCTAGAGAGCTATCCGCCACCAGCGACGCTGAAGGGTTTCATCAGCTTCGTGTCGCATTCAGAAAGCTGCGCGCACTCTATTGGGCCTACTCCCCTTATCTTGGAGAGGAAGCAACGGCCCAAGCCACAGAGGAATTCAAGCGTCTTGCCGCAGTGGCTGGCGGAACGCGTGACTGGGACATCGCGGGCGAACTCCTGAAAGCGGCGCAGGAATCCGGCGCTTCGGTGGAAATGCTCGTCGCCGCCGCACGCGAAAAGCGCGCGCAGGCGGTTGTGCATAGCCAGACGATGATTAAAGGCGACGACGTCGAAGCATTCCTGAACGACGTCTTGTTTCGTGCGCAAACGGCGTTGCAATCGAATTGCAATGATCTTCCCGTTCGCGCGTTCGCCGAGCGCCGTGTTCGTCTTGCGCAGCGCGCGCTTCAAAAGCGCAGCAGGCGCGCGGCTCGCAATGAGATCGCGCATGAAGAGCATCTTCACGATGTCCGCAAGGCCGGCAAGAAGTTGAGATATCTGCTCGAATTCTTTCAGCCTGTCATCAAGGGCGGCCACGGCCGCACGATCAGGAATCTGACGTCCGTGCAAAACAAGCTTGGACTGTTCAATGACATTGCTGCAAGCGAGTTTCTTATCCGCAGTGCGACCTTCAGCGGTGTGCCGACGGAAGTCCTGCTGGAATCGTTGCAATGGCTGAAACAGCAGAAGAACCGCCGAATGCGCGCGGCATCGCGGCGGGTGCGGGCCATCGCGGGCTGAGGCTGGCATGACTTCACGCGTCCCCGCGCCACGCGAGGACGCGCAACTTACCGCTACAGAAGCGATTTGCCCTGAGCGAGAATCTTGTCGCAGACCTGCTTCGTGACCTGTTCCTTCAGGCCGCCGCCGCTCAGATCGACCTGCTTGCCGTTGCCGCTATCGAGAATTCCCTTCGCACCGCTCGTGTATCCCGCGTCGCTCGAAGGCGATCCGCCGAGCTTGCTCATCAGTCCATCCTTCACCGATGATGCGCCGCCGCCGAGATAGTTGTTCTTGATGCAGAACTCGAGAACACCGGCGACATTGCCCGTGCTACCCGATGTCAGCGAATCCATCGACAAACCGCTGGTCAATCCGCCGAGCCCGCCGGCAGTGCCGCTCTCCTTGCCCTGATTGAGAAGATTGCCGAGCTGTGCCTGAGCTACCGGAATGTAAAGCACGGCCGCGGCCAGGATTGCGCCGGCCAGCGTGTGACGCCTCGAAACGATCATGGTGCCTCCTTGATTGATCCCGCACTACATGCGACGTGCGGAGTCTCGTCAGAACCATTCCATGTGGAGGCGACAGGATAGCGCACTATCGCTGGCGCGTCCCGAAGATCGCATCCGTCCACGACATGTCCCGCAACTCACCACAACAGGGCGCGTGATCCGCGCTGGTGACGCCGCGCCCATACGCGAGCGCCGTGCACCACCTTCGCGCCTCAAGAAACACAAGAAACCCCTTAAAACAAGGTGCCTCAGCATGGCACGGATACTGCATTAGCTACTTCATGCATACAAAGGAGGGTTTCATGTTTCGCAACGTCGTCGTTTGCAGCATCCTGGCCGCCAGTTCCTTGTGTCTCTCGCTCTTTCCCGCGTCGAGCGCGCATGCGGACGAGAAAGTCTCGGTCCGACTGCGCTGGCTGCCTCAGGCGCAGTTCGCGGGCTACTACGTCGCCCTTGCCAAAGGCTTCTATAAGGCCAATGGGCTCGATGTCACCATCAATCCCGGCGGTCCCAACATCAATGTCGAAACGCTCGTCAGCTCGGGCGCCGATACCTTCGGCGTAGGCGGCGGCGCGGAAGCACAGCTCTTCGCGCGCGACAAGGGTCTGCCGCTCGTCGCCATCGGCATGATGTTGCAGCAGAGCCCGCACGTGTTCGTCGCGAAGTCGGACTCGGGCATCAAGACGCTCTCGGACCTCAAGGGCAAGAAGGTGTCGACGTGGTTCACCGGCGCGCAATACACGCTCTACGCGATGCTCGCCTCGCAGAAGCTCGAGCCGACCGACGCGAAGGTCGTCCCGCAGGCGGCGTCGATGTCGCCATTCATCGACGGCCAGATCGATGTCGCCACGGCCACGCGCTACAACGAGCTCGTCACGCTGAACGAGAACGGCGTGAAGAACCTCACCGTGTTCAAGCCGTCCGACTTCGGCGTGGTCTCGCAAGCCGATTCGATCATCACCTCCGAGAAGTTTCTGCAGGCGCATCGCGATCAGGCGACGGCCTTTCTCTCCGCCACGCTGCAAGGCTGGAAATACGCGTTCGAACATCGCGATGAGGCGGTGGACATCGTCATGGCCAGCGCGCCCGGCGCGAATCGCGCGCATCAGGCGGCCATGCTCGATCAGTACGCGACGCTCGCCGCCGCGGGCAAGGACGGCAAGGGCGACATTGGAGAAATCGACATGGGTGTCGCCGGGCAGATCCAGACGCGCCTCGCCACGTACAAGGCGCTGCAAAAGCCGGTCGATCTGTCGAAGGCATTCGACACGAAGGTGTGGCAAGGCGTGCCCGTCTCGAACAAGTCGCTTTGATGCCCACTCCTGACGACAACGGAGAGAATCGCATGAGCTCAACGATGGAAACCGCCGCGCCACGTCTCGTGGATGCGCCCGAAGAGCGCGCGAGCATCGCGCCCGTGTCCGGCACGCCGCAGCTGCAACTCGTCAACGTGTGGAAGCGCTTTGGCGATCCGGCATCGCCCACGGTGGCCGTCCGTCACGTCGACCTGAAGATCCAGCGCGGCGAGTTCGTGACGCTAGTCGGTCCTTCGGGTTGCGGCAAGTCCACGCTGTTCAACATGATCGCAGGCCTGCTCGCGCCCGACAGCGACGGCTCGATCCTGTTCAACAACGTCCCGCAGCCCGACGGCAAGCTGCTCGGCAAGGTGTCGTTCATGCCGCAGCGCGACCTGCTGTTTCCATGGCGCACGGTGCTCGACAACGCGATCATCGCGCTCGAAGTCGAAGGCATGTCGAAGAAGGAAGCGCGCGCCCGCGCCCAGACCATGTTTCCCGAGTTCGGCCTCAAGGGTTTCGAGCGCCACTATCCGCAGCAGTTGTCGGGCGGCATGCGTCAGCGCGTGGCGCTGATGCGCACGTTCCTGTTCGAGCGCGATCTGATGTTGCTCGACGAGCCCTTCGGCGCGCTCGACGCCCTCACGCGCACGAAGATGCAGCACTGGCTCCTGCAAATCTGGGCGAAGCACAAGCGCACGGTGCTGTTCATCACGCACGATATCGACGAAGCGATCTTTCTCGGCGATCGCGTGATCGTGATGACCTCGCGCCCCGGCACGATCAAGTGCGAGGAAGTGGTCGATCTGCCGCGTCCGCGCGACCCGTCGCTGGTCACCGATGCGCGTTTCATCGACATCAAGCGCCGCCTGCTCGAAGTGATCGAGGAGGAGAGCATGAAGTCGTTCGCCGCGACGGGAGCGCATTGATATGCAGCCCGTCTCCATGCAAGTGTCGTCACGTCCGCCGCGTTCGAAAGCGCAAGGCGCCATGAAGCTGAAGCGCTGGCTGTCGTCGCCGCTCGCCGCGATCATCGCCATCGCGTTGCTGTGGCAGGCGCTTACCGTCGCGCTGAACGTCCCGACGCGCTATCTGCCGCCGCTCTCGCATGTCTTCGCGGATGCGTGGTCCGTGCGCGATGCGCTCGCCGCCGCGTTCGGCCGCACGCTGCTCGAAACCGTGCTCGGCTTCTTCGCGGGCTCGATTCTCGGCGTCGCGTTCGGCGTGATGTTCGCGTATGTGCGCACGCTCGAACGCTCGTTGTTCCCGCTCTTCGTCGTCGCGCAGACGATGCCGGTGGTCGCGTTCGGCGCGCTGGTCGTGATGTGGTTCGGCAACACGCTGCTCGCGAAGGTCGTGATGGCGCTGTTCCTTTCGTTTTTTCCGGTGACGGTCAACGCCTTGCGCGGCCTGCGCGCGGTCGATCCGAGCCGCGTCGGTCTGATGCGCTCGTTCGGCGCATCGCACGCGATGCTGTTCGCGAAGCTGGCGTTGCCGTCGGCGGCGCCGCAGATCGTCGTCGGCTTGCGTGTGGCGATTTCGCTCGCGCTGATCGGCTCGATCGTCGGCGAATGGTTCGGTGAAACGGTGGGCCTCGGCGTGATGCTGCTGCAGGCGACCTACACCGAAGACATGGTGCGCATCTGGACCACGATCGTCGCGTGCGGCGTCATGGGCAGCTGCCTGTACTGGATTCTGGCAATCGTCGAGAAGAGGTTCGTATGGTGGAAAGCCGCAAACTGATGCTGCCCGCAGGCGTCGCGCGAATTGCGCCCGTGCTGCTGACGCTCGTGATCTTCATCGCCGTATGGGAAGGCGCGATCGCGTTGTTCGACATTCCGCCCTTCGTGCTGCCGCACGTCGCGGATGTCGCCGGACGCTTCGTCACCGATGCCGGCGCGCTCTCCGACGCGCTTGCCGCGACGCTCGCCGAATCCATCGGCGGCTTCGCGCTCGGCGTGATCGCCGGGGTCGCCATCGCGGTGCTGATGACATTCGCGCCGTTCATCGAACGCATGTTGTTGCCGGTGCTCGTTGCGATCAACTCGGTGCCGATCGTCGGCTACGTGCCGCTGACGCTCGCGTGGTTCGGCATCGGCGCGACCTCGAAGGTGGCGCTCGTCGTGCTTGCAACCGGCTTCGTCGTATTGATCAACACCCTGCACGGCCTGAAGCAGGCGGATGCCGGCGCGATCGATCTGTTGCGCAGCTTCGGCGCGTCGCGCATCGCGATTCTGTATCGCCTGCAGATGCCCGTCGCATTGCCCTCGCTCGTCACTGCGATTCGCGTGGCGATTCCGCGCAGCATGATCGTCGCGATCGTCGCGGAGATGCTGGGCGCTTATCAGGGCGTCGGGCGAATCATCTTCGAATCGACGCAGCAGATGGATTACCTCGCGGTATGGGCCGCCGTGCTGAGCGCGTCGCTCGCGAGCGTCGTGCTGTATGGCGTCGCCGTGTGGCTCGACAAACGCCTCGTGTGGTGGCAGTGAACCTGTCAAGGACGCTCCTATGAAAACCAATGACCTCGATCCGCGCGCGCTGCCAGGCGGCGCACGCACCGAAGCCGAACTGCGAGTGGAACTCGCCGCGTGCTACCGGCTGGTGGCGCACTTCGGTCTCGACGATCTCATCTATAACCATATCTCCGTGCGCGTGCCGGATGAGCCGGGCCACTTTCTGATCAACCCGTACGGCATGCTGTTTTCGGAGATCAACGCGTCGTGCTTCGTGAAGATCGATCACGAGGGCAATCAGGTCGAGCTATCGCCTCACTCGGTGAATCAGGCGGGCTTCGTGATTCACAGCGCCATTCACGCGGGACGCACTGACGCGCATTGCGTGCTGCATACCCATTCCGAAGCGGCGACCGCCGTCTCCGCGCTCGCCGAAGGCCTCTTGCCCGTGAGCCAGTTCGCGATGCGCTTCCACGGTCATCTCGGCTATCACGACTATGAAGGCGTCGCCCTCGAAACCGGCGAACGCGAGCGCCTCGTGCGCGATCTCGGCCCGCATTCGATGCTCGTGCTGCGCAATCACGGTGTGCTGAGCGTGGGCCGCACCGTGGCCGAAGCCTTCATGCTGATCTACACCTTCGAGAAGGCCGCGCGCATTCAGTTGATGGCGCAGGCAGCCGTTGCGGGCGGCGCGCATCTGCAATTGCCCGACGAGCGCGTGAGTCGTCTCGCATCGGAGCAATTCAACAAGCAATCAGGCGACATCCTGCCCGCGGGCACGCGCGAATGGCCCGCGTTCCTGCGCCTGCTCGACCGCATTGATCCTTCTTATCGCGACTGAAGCGACTGAACCTCAACGACACCAGGAGAACCCGAAACATGGAATTGCGCGCGCTCACTCCGTTCATGGGCATGGAAGTTCGCGGCATCGACTTGCGCCAGCCGGTCGGCGATGCCGACTTCGCACTGATCCGTCATGCGCTCAATACGCATTCTGTCCTGCTGTTTCGCGATCAGGCACTGGCCGAAGCGGATCACGTCTCGTTCTCGCGGCGCTTCGGGCCGTTGCTCACCCACGTGCTCACGCAGTTCCTGAAAGAAGCGCATCCGGAGATCTACGTGTTGTCGAACGTGGTCGATGCGGGCAAGGCCATCGGCAATCACAAGGAAGGCTGGAACTGGCATTCGGACCTTTCGTACAAGGCCGAACCGTGTCTCGGCTCGCTGCTCTACGCGATCGAAACGCCGCCCGAAGGCGCGGACACGCTGTTCGCTTCGATGCACGCCGCATGGGACGCGCTCGACGAGGATGCGCAGCAACGCATCCGTCACATGAAGGCCGTGCACTCCTATGCCGCGTACTACGGCAAGGCCTTCGCGGACCGCAATCCGCTCTCCGATGAACAGAAGGCGAAGACGCCCGATGTCGCGCATCCGCTCGTGCGCACGCATCCGGAGACGGGACGTCTGTCGTTGTACGTGGGCGAGGACGTGGTGAAGGAAATCGAAGGGCTGTCGGCCGGGGAAAGCGAAACGCTGCTGGCCGAACTGAACGGCCACGCGATCGATCCGGCCTTCACGCACCGCCATGTGTGGCAGCCGGGCGACCTGATCATCTGGGACAACCGCTCGACGATGCATCGCGCCACGCCCTACGACGACGTGAAGTATCGCCGCGTCATGCACCGCACGACGGTCGCGGGCGACCGGCCGTTTTGACGCGCCGTCGCAAGCATAAGCAAGGAGACATTCGATCATGACCACCGACGCTGGCAAAGTGCTGCCGATCCCTGTCGTCGCCAATGGCGAGCGTGGCGCGACGCTTTCCGAGACCGTGCAGAAAGCGCTCGAAAACGCGATCTTCAGCGGTGAGCTCGCGCCCGGCGAGCGGCTCGACGAAAGCGAGATCGCGAGCCGTTTCCAGGCGTCGCGGACGCCGGTGCGCGAAGCGTTCAAGGCGCTCGAGGCACTCGGACTCGTCGAGATCCGTCAGCGTCAGGGCGTGACGGTCGCGACCTTGTCGCTGCCGGTCCTGATCGAGATGTTCCATGTGATGGCGGCGCTCGAAGGGCTGTGTGCGCGTTTCGCCGCGCGCCGCGCGACTTCCGCGCAGAAGCAGGCACTGGTGAAGACGCACGCGGAACTCGCCGCCGCGCTCGCGGCGGACGACAGCGTGCGCTTCTACGAAATCAATCAGCAGTTTCACGACCAGTTATACGACGCGTCGAACACGTCGTGGCTGGCCGAGCAGACGCGCAACCTGCGCAAACGCGTGGCGCCATACCGGCGCTATGTGACGAAGCAGCCCGGCCGCATGGCCGCGACGATGCCCGAGCATCAACGCATCATCGACGCGCTGCACGCCGCCGATGCGCAGGCTGCGTACGACGCAGCCGTCGATCACGTCAATCTGCTGGGCGACGACATGGTCGATTTCATTTCCGCAATCCCCGGCATTGCCTCCAGCGCTGCATGAGCGATGAGAGCTTCGCCCTATTTCTCGACTCAACATCGCAAAGAGAACCAACATGAATCTGGAACTGAGTGGCAAGACCGTCCTCATCACGGGGGCATCGAAAGGCATCGGGCTCGCGGCCGCGTGGGCCTTCGCGGCTGAACGCTGCAATCTGCATCTGGCCGCGCGCAACGCCGATGCGCTGCTCGAAGCGCGCGAAGCGATCCGCGCGAAACACGGCGTGAACGTCGAAGTGCATCCGATGGACCTCGGCGCGCTCGGCGCGATGAAGGCGCTGGCCGAACGCGTCGGCGATATCGACATTCTCATCAACAACGCCGGCGACATTCCGTCGGGTCCGCTGGACGCGATCGAACCGGAAGCTGTGCGGCGCGGTTTCGAGCTGAAGGTGTTCGGCTATATGGAGCTCACGCGCGAATATCTGCCGCGCATGAAGGCGCAGGGCGGCGGTGTGATCGTCAACGACATCGGCAATTCGGGCGAGAACTGGGACGCGAACTACGTCGCCGGATCGACGGGCAATGCGGCGTTGATGGCCTTCACGCGCGCCCTCGGCGGCGTGAGTCTCGATGACAACGTTCGCGTCGTCGGCGTGAATCCGGGCCCGGTCGAAACCGATCGCATGGTCAAGCTGATGAAGCGCCGCGCCGTCGACATGTACGGCGACGAAGGCCGCTGGCGCGAACTGTTCAAGATGTATCCGGGCGGACGTCCGGCTTATGCGAACGAAGTCGCCGAGCTGATGGTGTTCCTCGCATCGCCGCGCGCCGCGTATATCACCGGCACGGTGGTGACGATCGACGGCGGCATCGCGGCGCGTGGTTCGATCATCAAGACGAGCAAGCTGGCCATGGCCGCCGAGTCGGAGGAAGCATGAGCACCGCAGAAATCCGCAATCAGTACTTCGACAAGCTGTTCAACACGCCGGGTCTCATGTGGCTCGGGCAGAACACGAACCATATGCCGACGCATCCGGCCGTGCGCGCCGCGATGCACGCCGCCATCGACGACGCATCGTTCAACGCCTACGCGCCGCCGCTCGGGCTCGAAGCCCTGCGTCATGCGATCGTCGCCGATCTCGGCTTGCCCGATGCGAAAGCCGTGGTCACCGATGGCGCCGTCGCCGCGCTGGCGCTCGCGTGCCGCGCGACGTGCGGCGCGGGCAAAGGCTTCGTCACGACCGATCCCGGCTGGAAATGGCCGCTGCAGTTCGCGCAGCGCGCGGGTTCGCCGATCACCGAGATTCCGATCTACGGCGAAGCGCATCGGTACCGGTTGAGCATCGACGCACTGAAGGCATCGACGGGCGAAGACACTGCCGTGATCTATCTCGTCGATCCGAACAATCCGCTCGGCGTCTGCTACACGCGCGACGAGATCGCCGCGTTCGCCTCGCGTGCGAAGGAACTCGGCGCGATTTTGATCCACGACTGCACGTATCGCGATTTCGCCGACGATCACACGCTCGCGGCGCAGTTCTATCCGGAAGGCACGATCACCATCGTCAGCTTCTCGAAGTGGCTCGGTTTCGCGGGCTTGCGTCTGGGTGCGCTGGTCGCGGCGCCGGAACTGCTCGAACGCGTGTTGCCGTATTCCGAAGCGCCGCTCGGCGCGAGCGTCGTCGCGCAGGCGGGCGCGCTCGCCGGCTTCGCCGTGAAGCACGAATGGATGCGCGAACTGAAGTCGCTGGTGCGCGCGAATCAGGCGGCGGTCGCGGAAACCGTCGCGGGATTGCCGGGGCTCAAGGTCGCGGTGTATCCGTCGCACGCGAATTTCCTCGTGATCGAATGCGCCGATGCCAACGTGCGCCCCGAAGCGCTCGTCGCCGAACTGGGCGCTGCGAACATCATGGTGCGGCAGGGCGCGTATCACACGCCGCGCTTCGGCGATCGCTTCATCAAGGTGTCGCTTTCCGTGCCCGCGCAATGGGCGCGCGCATTCTGCGAAGCGTTGCCCGCCGCGCTCGATGCGGCCCGCGCGCGCGGCGATGCGCCTGTCGATGCACAGTTCTGAGGAGATCAACGATATGCCTTATGCAAAGACGCCGGACGACGTCTCGCTCTATTATGAAGAAGCGGGCCAGGGAACGCCGATCATCTTCGTGCATGAGTTCGGCGGCGATCACCGCAGCTGGGAACCGCAGATGCGCCACTTCGCGCGGCGGCATCGCGTGATCACGTATGGCGCGCGCGGCTATCCGCCGTCGGATGTGCCGAAGGACGTCAACGCCTATTCGCAGATGAAGGCCGTCGAGGATATCGTCGCGGTGCTGGATCATCTGAAGATAGAGCGGGCGCATGTCGTCGGCTTGTCGATGGGTGGCTTCGCGACGCTGCATCTCGGCTTGCGCGCGCCCGAACGCGCGTTGTCGCTGACGGTCGCGGGCGCGGGCTACGGCGCGGAGAAAGCCTTCGAAGACTACTTCCGCGATGTGTCGAACGAAGTCGCCGCGCAATTCGAAAAGCAGGGCGCGAAGGAGTTCGCGAAGATCTATTCGCTCGGCGCGAGCCGCGTGCAGTTTCAAAACAAGGACCCGCGCGGCTGGCAGGAATTCGCGACGCAACTCGGCCAGCACGATTCGGTCGGCTCGGCCAACACCATGCGCGGCGTGCAGGCGCGCCGTCCGTCGCTCTACGATCTCGAAGCCGAGATCGCGAAGGTGAAGGTGCCGACGCTCGTCGTGGTCGGCGACGAAGACGACCATTGCCTGCAACCGGGCATCTTCCTCAAGAAGACGATGCCCGCATGCGGTCTTGCCGTGTTGCCGAAAACCGGTCACACGTTGAACCTCGAAGAGCCGGAGCAGTTCAATCGGCTGGTCGGCGAGTTCGTCGCGCAGGTGGAGGCGGGCGCGTGGGGTCCGCGCGATCCACGCGCGATGCCGTCGCAGATCATGAAGACGGACTGAGCCGCATGACGTCTTCATTCGACAACGGCGCGCCGCTCGCGGTCAACGGCGCGCGCCTGTGGCAGCATCTGATGAAACTCGCGGAGTTCGGCGCATTGCCGGACGGCGGCGTGAATCGTCAGGCGCTTTCCGACGAAGAGATCGCCGCGTGGCGGCAGATGATCGCGTGGGCGCGTGAAGCGGGACTGGACGCGGCATGCGATGACGCGGGCAATCTGTTCGTCACGCTCGCGGGCGCGCATCGCGCATTGCCGCCGCTTCTGATGGGCAGCCATCTCGACAGCCAGCCTGCGGGCGGGCGCTTCGACGGCGTGTACGGCGTGATCGCGGCGCTCGAAGTGCTCGTCACGCTGAAGGAACGGGGCGTGCGGCCGGATCGCGATGTCGTCGCAGTCGGCTGGATGAACGAGGAAGGCTCGCGTTTCGCGCCTGGCATGATGGGCTCGCAGGCGTTCGCGGGCGTGATGACGCTCGATACGATGCGCGCCGTGCGCGATGCGAACGGCGTGAGCGTCGGCGAAGCGCTCGATCGCGTGCATGCCGCGTTTGCGGACTTGCCGCGTCGCGCGCCCGGTGGCGCGGCGGCGGGTTATGTCGAGCTGCATATCGAGCAGGGGCCGGTGCTCGAAGCGAAGGGGAAGACCATCGGCGTCGTCACCGGCATTCAGGGCAAGACGACGTGGCGCATCACGCTGCATGGCGCGCCGGGGCATGCGGGCACCGTCGACATGACTGCGCGGCAGGACGCGATCTTCGCATTCGCGCGCATCGCGCAAAGTCTCGAAGATGAAATCGGCCGGCACGATGAAGCCGTCAAGCTCACGCTCGGACGCGTCGTCGTCACGCCGAATGCGCCTTCGGTGATTCCGGAACAGGTGGTGTTCAGCGTCGATCTGCGTCATCCGGATAACGCCGTGCTGCAGGCGCTCGGCGCGCGGCTCGAAGCCATTTGCGCTGCGCATGCGGCGCCGTGCACGGTCGAAGCCGAGCGGCTCGTCGATGCCGAGTCGAACGATTTCGCGCCGCACTGGCAGGCGTTGATCGAAGCGTCGGCGCGCGCGCACGGTCATCCGTCGATGCCCATTCTGTCGCACGCCGGCCACGACGCGCGCTACCTCGCGCAAGTCTGCCCGAGCGCGATGATCTTCATTCCGAGCCGCGACGGCGTGAGTCATGCGCCTGTCGAATGGTCCACGCCCGAGCAGGTGAGCGCGGGCGCGGATGTGCTCGCCGACACTATCGCGCGCTGGCTCGTGCAGGACGAGCTCGCGCGCATGCCGCAACTCGAAACGGGGACCTGATCAGATGAACTCGACTTTCAAGCCGCGCCGCATGGAAGACATGCCCGCGGGCGTGTGCGCGGCGCCGCTCGGTCCGGCCGATGCGCGCGCCCGTTATTTCAACTCCGGCAACGCGTTCAACGTCGTGCTGCCGCCCGTGCCCGCCGCGACCTTCATGCCGGATGCGCGCGTCGTGCAGGCGGCGCGCGCATCATTCGTGCAGGCGTGCGATCAGTCGGCGGCGCTCGGCAGTCCCGTCGCCGCGACCACGCCGCTGATGCTCGCCGCGTATCAAGTCATCGCGCCCGGAGAATCGGCCGATACGCGGGACGTGACCTCGCGTTCGAGCGGATCGCTGTGGTATGTGATGGCGGGCGGCGGCGCGTGCGCGAGCGCATCGCACGAAGCGTTCGCGTTCCATGCGGGCGACGTCTTCATGCTGCCCGGCGGCGACCCATGGCGTCTCGCCGCGGGCGATGCGGGCGCGGTGTTCTGGCGCGTCGACAATTCGCCGCAACTCGCGCACGAACAGGTGATGCCGAGTGCGTCGTCGACGCTGCAAGCGGTGCACTATCCGGCGGACGAGATCGAACGTCAGCTTGCCGAACTCTTCGACACCACCGCCGATGCGACGACCTCGGGCTTCGCGCTGGTGTTTTCGAGCGACCTGCTCGGCGGCAGCCGCAACGTGCTGCCGACCCTGACGCTGAGCCTCAACACCTTGCCCGCCGGAGACACGCAGCGGGCGCATCGTCACAACTCGGCGGCGATCACGCTGGTACTGGACGGCGAGAAGTGCTGCACGCGCATCGACGGCGAACCGGTCGCCTGGTCGCGCGGCATGACGCTGGTCACGCCGCCGGGGGCGCTGCATTCGCACCATAACGAAGGCGCGAGCCAGCGCGCGCGCTTCCTGATCGTGCAGGACGGCGCGCTGCATTATCACTGCCGGACCATGGGCTTCGCATTCGAAAACGAGGCGTCGGCGCGGGTCTGATCAGCGGCTCAACTCCTTCACCGCGCGAGTCCGGTGCGCCTGCGCCTCTTTCAGCAGGCGATAAGAAACATAGTACTTATAGATGTTTCTCACATACGTCGTGGTCTCGATGCCGATCTTCTCGGCCACGACGATCTCCACATTGTTGAACCAGACATCGGGATTGAGGCCTCGTTCGGCGGCGATCTTGCGCATCTTCGCAATGTTTCCCGGCCCGGCGTTATAACTCGCGAAGGCGAACAGCGGGCGGTCCACCTCCGAGAAATGAGCATCCTGAAAATAGCGCGTCATAAGCTGGTCGAGGTATTTCGCGCCGGCGTGAATGTTCGACTGCGCCACCCTGATATTGCCGACGTTCAGCTCCTTGCCGGTCGCCGGCATCAGTTGCATGATGCCGACCGCTCCCACGCGGCTCTTCGCATCCTGATTGAGTTGCGACTCCTGAAAGCCCTGCGCCGCGAGCATCAGAGGGTCGAAGTTGTACTGATGGCCGTACTGCTCGAAGAACGCAACCGTCTGCGTGAAGCGCTTGAGTTCCGCGCTCTCGGTGTTGTTGTGGATCTGCTTGATTCCCTGCATGTACTGTTTCAGGCGCACCTCCGCGACGCTTTGCTTCCTGATGACATGTTCATAGAACGTGCCGATCGCCGCCTGCAACTGCGGACTCTGCTTGCGGATCGCCCAGCCGATCTGCCCTCCCTCACGCACCGCGATATTGTCGTGCACCTTGATGTGCGGCAATAGCTGCGCCCACATGTTCGCTTTCCAGTCGTCGACCACGAGGATCTGCAGCAGACCGACGTTCAGCATCTCCATTGCGTCTTCGTCTTCGAGCGCATCGGGCAGCAGCACGAGCTTCATCGGTGGCTTGCCGGCTTGTTTGAAGCGCTGGTTCAGGCTGCTCAGGCTCTCGAAGTAACTGCTGGAACGGCGCACGTGCACGGTCTTGCCGCTCAAATCGTCGAGCTTCGACAGCGCGGGTGACTTGGGTCCGGTCAGCACGACTTCGCGGGTGGGCTTGAGCGCGTGCGCCGTGACGAAATCGACCTGCTTCAGGCGTTCCTGCGTCACTGTCAGGTTGCCGGCGGCGATGTCGCCCACGCCATCGACGAGTCCGGGCAGCAGTCTGTCGCGCGTCGTCGGAATCATCACGACCGTGACCGGCCGCTTGCCCAGGCGATCGGCATACGTCTTGTTGACGTAGCGCTCGAAGTCGCGCACGAAGTCCGCGGCCAGGCCGCGCTCATGGCCGCGGTCATTGAAATACAAGGTGCGGCTGAACGGCACAAGCACGCGGATCATGCGGCGCTCGAGCATCGCGTCGAAGTCTCCGCGCCACGGCTGATTTGTGATATCGATACGTCGAGAAGCGCTCGCCGCGACGGGCGCGGACGCCGCCGCGACGGAAGATGCGACCGATGCAACCGAAGCGGGCGCAGCGCCCGATGCAGCCGATGCAACGGGCGCTGCCGCAGCAAGCGTGCTCCACATCCACAGCACGATGCCGATGGAGCCTGTCACGGGCCATGCGCGAAGAAAGGGCATCACATCCCCCGTTGCGGCGTAGGTCTCAGCCGATCTTTTCGGTGCGCCTGAAAGGATATCGTTCAGCCTGGTCGCGACGTTGACATGAATCAAGCGGATCGGAACGTGGCGCAGCGAACATCCATGACAAAGGCGCGATTTCGCGGACGAGATGTAAGCACTTGCTGACCTGCGAGGTGCCGATTTCGTGGTTGCCGGCTCGTGCCGGCGTCGCATAAAGTGTTCGAAGACCATCGCGCCCTTTTCGATGACCGTTCCGGAGCAACCTTCGTCGCAAACCGGTTCAGGAGGACAGCGCATGAGCAAGTTGCTGGTGGACGTCGTCATCTTCCTCGCTTCGGCGCTGGTCACCGTGCCGCTGGCCGTGCGGCTCGGCTTCGGATCGGTGCTCGGCTATCTGCTGGCGGGCGTCATGATCGGCCCCTGGGTGCTGAGGCTCGTGACCGACGTCGACGCGATCCTGCATTTTTCCGAGCTCGGCATCGTGCTGATGATGTTCGTGATCGGACTCGAAATGAAGGTCGACGCGCTGTGGGCCATGCGCCGCACCATCTTCGGCTACGGCACGATGCAGATGACCGTCTGCGCCGCCGTGCTGCTGGCGATTTTCATGATGCTGGGCCTGCCCTGGCGGATCGCGCTGACGGGCGGGCTCGCGCTCTCGCTGTCGTCCACCGCGATGGTGATGTCCGAGCTTCAGGATCGCAAGCTGATGGACACGCCGACGGGCCGCGCCGGCTTCGGCATTCTCCTGTTTCAGGACATGGCGGCCATCCCGCTGATCGCGCTGCTGCCGCTGCTCGGGCCCACGGTCCCCACGCCCGCGGCGGAACCCGGCTGGCTGGTCGCCTTGAAGGCGCTCGCCATGCTGGGCGCAATCGCGCTGGTCGGGCGCTATCTGCTGCACTTCGTGCTGCGGGTGATCCGGAGCACCGGCGTTCCGGAGATCTTCACCGCATTCGCGCTGCTCTGGATCATAGGTATTGCATTGCTCATGGAAAGCGTGCATCTGTCGATGTCACTGGGCGCGTTCGTCGCGGGCGTTCTGCTCGCCGACTCGGACTATCGCCACGAGGTCGAGGCCGACATGGCGCCGTTCAAGGGACTGCTGCTCGGGCTGTTCTTTATCGCGGTGGGCATGTCGATGGATTTCAGCGTGCTGATGCGCGAGCCGGTGCGGGTCGCGGTGCTCGTCGTCGCACTGGTCAGCATCAAGACGGTTGCGCAGTGGCTGCTGGCGAACCGGTTCGAGGTTCCGTCGGCGCAACGCGGATACTTCGCCGTGTTGCTGTCGCAGGGCGGCGAGTTCGCGTTCGTGGTGATGGCGGCATCGCTCGCGGCGCGCGTCATCGATCAGCGGCAGGCATCGCTGGTCACCCTGGTTGTCGCGCTTTCGATGGTATCGACGCCCTTGTTGCTGCTCGCGCACCGCAGGTTCTTCAGCGGCTCCGCGCAAATCCGGGCGAGCTGACCGGGTGCGTGCGGGACTCGAGGTCCTGTTTTCCGGCTATAGAAACGATGGGAGGCTCGAAATGCTGTCGCCGATTTCCGAACGCACGCTCTCCCGAGAGCTGCTCGATGTCCTGATTCGCGCCGGACTCGTCGCGGTTCTGGCGGTCTTCTGTTTCCGGGTGTTCGTCCCGTTCCTCGATCTCATGATCTGGGCGGTGATCCTGGCGGTCACGCTGTATCCGCTTCAGGTCAGACTGCGCGGTCCGCTGGCGGGCAAGGACGGCCTGATCGCCACGCTGATCGTGCTCGTGGCGTTGATCGTCATTCTGGTGCCGACATATCTGCTGGGCGTCGCGGTGGCCACCTCGATCGAGCGCGCCATGGCCGTCTTCCGCAGCGGCAGCTTCGAGATTCCGCCGCCAGCGGAATCGGTGGCCGCGTGGCCGCTCGTGGGTCAGCGGGTCTACGATTTCTGGGCGCAGGCATCGACGGATCTCTCCGGGCTCGTGCAACACTTCGCGCCGCAGCTCAAGGCGGCCGGGCTCGCGGTGCTCGGCACCGTCACGGGACTGGGCGCGGGGCTGCTCGTGTTCTTTCTCGCGCTGATCGTCGCGGGTATCTTCATGGCTCACGGCGAAAAGGGCTATCAGAGCGCCGTGCAGATCGCCGCGCGCATCTCGGGCCCCGACAACGGCAGGCAGATCGCGGATCTGTGCACGTCGACGATTCGCGCCGTGGCGCAGGGCGTCGTCGGCATCGCGTTCATCCAGATGCTGCTGATCGGCGTCGCGTTCGTCGTCATGGGCATCCCGGCGGCGGGCCTGCTCGCGCTGGCCGTGCTGCTCATCGGGATCATGCAGTTGCCGGCCACATTGATCACGATTCCCGTCATCATCTTCGTGATTGTGACGAAAGGCGTAAGCACGGCGACGGTCATCTTCTCGGTCTATGTCTTCGTCGCGGGTCTCGCCGACAACGTGCTCAAGCCGCTGCTGCTCGGGCGCGGCGTCGCGGTGCCGATGCCCGTGGTGCTGATCGGCGCGCTCGGCGGCATGGTGACGGGCGGCGTGATCGGCCTGTTCATCGGCCCGGTGATGCTGGCGGTCGCGTACAAGCTGTTCTGGCGATGGGTGAAGGACCAGCCGGAGCCCGAGTCCGCGCTCGCGCAGAAGCAGAGGCCGCGCTGAACGGCCGCGCCGCCGTCGCCATGCCTTCGCCATTCCGGGGCCGCCGTCTGATCGCGTGCGGTGCGCTTTCGCTCTGTATGAGCGCCTGCATGCGCGTGGGACCGGATTTTCATCCGCAGCGCGAAAGCTGGAGCGAGCATTGGAGCAGCGCGAGGCTCGAGCAGGTCACGCGGCAGGCCGCCCAGCCCGATGTCCGGCAATGGTGGGAAGTGTTCGGCGACGAAACCCTCGGGCGCCTGATCGAGCAAGCCGATGCCGGCAACGGCGATCTGCGGATCGCCGGCCTGCGCGTGATCGAGGCGCGGGCGCAGCTCGGCATCGCGCTCGCGGGACAATATCCTCAGGTGCAACAGGCGAGCGCCGAAGTGCTCGCGTCGGCGCGCAAGCGCTCCGACGGATTCAACCCGCGCTCGGGTGCGTATCTGCAATATGGCGCGGGCTTTCTCGTCGGCTGGGAGCTGGACTTCTGGGGGCGTTTCGCGCGCGCGATCGAGTCGGCCGATGCCGCGTTCTTCGCCGCGCAGGCGAACCGCGCCGCCGCGCTGGTCCTGCTGCACGCACAGGTCGCCGACACCTATTTCACGCTGCGCACCGCCGAGGCGCGCCTGCGCATCGCGCAGGAGAACGCGCGCTTGCAAAAGCGCAGCTACGACATCGCGCTGAAGCTGTTCAAGGCCGGCGAAACCGATGAGCTGGATCTGCAGCAGGCCAAGACGCAGTATCTGGGGACGCTGAGCAGCATTCCGGATCTGGAGAGTCAGATCGTGCTCGCGCGGCATGCGCTGTCCGTGCTCCTCGGGCGGCCGCCCGGCCCGCTACCGGAACTCGATGCATCCGCAGGCAAGGAGGGCGTGCTGCCGCTCGTGGACCGCGCCGTGCTGCAGGACGTGCCCGCCGATCTGCTGCTGCGTCGCCCCGACGTGCTCGCCGCCGAATATCAGATGGCGGCGCAGTCGGCGCAAATCGGGGTGGCGGAAGCCGATTTCTATCCGTCGGTGTCCTTGCTCGGCACGCTCGGCTGGAGCGCGAGTTCGCTCACCGGCTCGCCGAACACGCTGGCGGTGGCGCTGGGCCCGAGCGTCACCTGGAATGTTTTCGACCACGGCAGGATCACGAACAACGTGCGTGTCCAGGACGCCCGTTTGCAGCAGTTGACGGTCGCGTATCAGAACACGGTGCGCGAAGCCGCGCGCGAAGCCGATGACGCCGCCACGGCGCTCTTCGCCGCGTTGCGGCGCGACAGCATCCTGAACGACGCCCAGGGCGCCGCGCGACGCTCGCTCACGCTCGCGAACACGATCTACCGCGAAGGATATTCGGACTTCCAGCGCGTGCTCGATGCGCAGCGCGCGTTGTTCGCGCAGCAGGACGCCTATGTCGTCAACCGGCGCAACGCGGTGGGCAGCCTGATCGCGCTTTACAAGGCGCTGGGCGGCGGCTGGACCACGCGCGCGCCGCTCGTCGACGCCGCGACGCGTCAGCAGATGCAGCAACGCACCGACTGGGGCGACCTTCTGAACGACGCGAGCGCGCCCCCGGTCACCGACGTTTCATCCCAGGGAGCGGCCCGATGAGCGAAACGTCCGAGCCGACCAAGGCCGCACAGGCGCCGGGCGCGCCGCCGGAAGCATCGCCTGCGCCGGCGCGCGATCCGTCGCGCGGGGCGGTGAAGTGGGTCGTCGTGCTGATCGTCGTGAGTCTGATCTGGTATCTGCTCGCCGACCGCATCACGCCCTACACGCAACAGGCGCGGGTGCAGGCCTATGTCGTGCCCGTCGCCGCGGAAGTGTCCGGCCGCGTGACGCGCGTGCTGGTCCGTAACAATCAGGAAGTGAATGCGGGCGACGTGCTCTTCGAAGTCGATGGCGATCAGTACCGCATCGCCGCCGATCGCTCGCGGGCGGAACTCGAAACCATGCGCCGCCAGGTCGGCGCGAGCACGGCGGGAATCGATTCGGCGCGGGCATCGCTGCGCGCGGCCATCGCCAACGAGGTCAAGGCGCGGCAGGACAGCGAGCGGCTGGAGCGGCTCTATCGCGAGGACGAGGGCACGATCTCGCTGCGGCGTCTCGAAGTGGCGCGCGCGACCTACGAGCAGGCGCAGAGTCAGGTCGTCGCGGCGCGCGCCGAAGTCGAGCGCGCGCGCGAGCAGCAGGGCGGCGTCGAGACTGAGAACGCGCAGTTGCGCAGCGCGGCCGCCGCGCTCGAAAAGGCCGAACTCGATCTCGCCAATACGCGTATCAGGGCGCGCTCGGGCGGCGTCATCACGGATCTCGGCACCGAAGTCGGGCAGTTCGCGGCGGCGGGCAAGGCGGTCATGACGCTTATCGCGATCCGCGACGTCTGGATCAGCGCCGACATGACCGAGAACAATCTCGGCCGGCTCAAGCCCGGCACACCGGTGAGGATCGCGCTGGACGCGCTGCCCGGCGAAGTCTTTGAAGGACGGGTGCGCAGCATCGGCTATGGCGTGAGCGTCGGGCAGGAGACGCCGCCCGGCAGTCTGCCGACCGTGCAGAACAGCCGCGACTGGCTGCGTCCGGCGCAGCGCTTTCCGGTGATCGTCGAGTTCGATGCGAACGAGCGCGCGCGTCTTTCGAATATCCGCGTCGGCGGGCAGGCCGAGGTGATGGCGTTCCCGAGCCCGGGCAATCCGCTCAATCCGCTCGGCCGCGCGTTCCTGCGCGCGATGAGCTGGATCTCCTACGTCTACTGAGGCCGGCCATGGACAACAGGCTCCGGCTTTTCGGCCGACGCGCGCTGCGCCTCGCGATCGGCGCCGCCTTGTGCCTGGCGATCAGCTTCGCGCTGGCGCTGCCGATTCCCGTGATCGCGCCGGTGTTCGCCGTTTTTCTGCTCGCGACGCCGGGCCGGCCGCTGTCGCTGAAGGCGGGCGTGATGCTGGCGCTCGTCGTGATGCTCACGACGGGCAGCGGCCTTCTGCTCGTCCCGCTGCTCAGGCATTACGCGTTCGCGGGCGTGATGCTCGTCGGCCTGTTGCTGTTTCTCGCGTTTCGCTACGGGCTTCGCGGCGGCAACAATCTCGTCGCGACCTTCCTGGTGGCGGGGCTCACGATGATCTCCGCCGCCGGCACCGCCGACTTTCAGGTGGCCGTGACCGTGGTCGGCGCGCTGGTGAAGGGGCTGTTGCTCGCCGTGCTGGTCTCGGCGCTGATGCACGGTCTCATTCCCGAACCCGTCGGCGCGCCTGCGCCGTCCGCCGCGCGCGCGCTGCCCGCCGATCAGGCCGCCTACATCGCGCTGCGCGCCGCGCTCGTGGTCATGCCGGCGTATCTGCTCGCCATGACCGACCCGGCGAGCTACATGCCGATCATCATGAAATCGGTCAGCCTCGGCCGGCAGACTTGCACCACGAGCGCGCGCGGTGCGGCGCGCGAGCTCATCGGCTCGACCTTGCTCGGTGGCCTGCTCGCCATCGCGTTCTGGTTCGCGCTCAGGCTCTCGGTGAATCTGTGGATGTTCTTCCTGTGGATGCTGCTGTTCGGCCTGCTGGCCGGGCGCCGGCTCTATCGACTCGATCCGACGCGCCAGTCGCCGGGCTTCTGGCTCAACAGCATCATCACGATGATCATCCTGCTCGGCCAGTCCGTGCAGGACAGCGTGGCGGGCAAGGACGTCTACACCGCGTTCGCGGTGCGCATGGGGCTGTTCATCGCGGTCACGCTGTATGCGTGCCTGATGCTGCTGCTGTTCGAGCGGCCGCGCGGCGTGCGAGCGCGGCCGGCGCAGGCGGGAGGGTAGCTCAGCCGCCGCGGCGGATCGGCTGCCCGAGCGTTTGCGCGACGAGTCCCCGGAACCAGCGATGCCCTGCATCGTTGTGATGCCGTGCATGCCAGAACTGCTGCACGGTGAGATCGGGCAGGTCGATAGGCAAGGGGAACACGTCGACGTGCGCGAGCCGGGCGAACAGCTCCGCGAGCTCGTCCGGCACGGCCGCGATGAAGTCGGAGGTTGCCACTAGACTCGGCACCGCCAGCAGGTACGGCACGTCGATGCCCACTTTCAGCCGCGCGCCGTGGCGGCGCAGTTCCTTCTCCAGCAACTGATTCGTCAGCGCGAGCGTGCCCGCGACCACATGCTTGCGCCCGATGAACTCGTCGAGCGTCATGCTGATCTTTCTGCGCGTGTCGCCGCCCTTCACGATGCCCACCAGCGAGCGCCGGAACAGCGGCTGCTGGTGCAGGTTTTCGCCCATCTTGCCGAGGTAGCCGATGGCGAGATCGAGCGCCCCGTCCTGCAGCGCGCTCGCGAGTTCCAGCGACGGCAGTTGAATCGGCCTGAGCACGGCGTTCGGCGCGCGCTCGCGCAAGGCGGCAAGCAGGCGCGGCAGCAGCACGATCACGCCCATGTCGCTGAGACACACGGAGAAGGCGCGCGTGGTGGTCGCGGCGTCGAACGCCTTCGCGCTCCAGATCTCCTCCTGCACGACCGCGAGCACGTGCGCGACGCCCTCCGCGAGACGCTCGCCGACCGGCGTCGGCGCCATCACCGAGCCCGCGCGCACGAACAGATCGTCCTGAAACAGCGTACGGAGTTTCCCGAGTGCGTGGCTCACCGCCGGTTGCGTGAGCCCGAGACGGTCGGCCGCGCGCGACACGCTTCGTTCTTCGGCAAGCGCCTGCAGCACATACAGGAAGTTCAGGTCGGGCGTCTGCATGTATGAATTTGATTCATTCAGGATATGAAAGTCATTGTATAGATTTATAGAGATAACGCGTTTAACTTCGCATCCAGCTTCAGAAAAACAGGAGACGGAAGTGCTGGATTGCGAAGTCATCATCGTGGGCGGTGGGCCGGTCGGGCTGTTTCTCGCGGCCGAACTCGGGCAGCGAGGCATCAGCGTCGAGCTGTTCGATGCGAAGGAAGGCACGAGCCGGCACCCGGCCGCCAACGCCAACAGTGCGCGGACCATGGAGCATTTCCGGCGCTTAGGCATCGCCTCGCGCGTGCGGGCGCTCGGACTGCCGCCGGATTACGCGCCGGATGTCGCGTACTTCACGTCGATCGCCGGTCACGAACTCGCGCGGCTGCATCAGCCGGCCTCGCGCGATGCGGTCGAATGGGCGAAAGGACACGGGTTCACCTGGCCGACGCCGGAGCCGCCGCATCGCTGCTCGCAGCTTTACGTCGAACCCGTTCTGCTCGATGCGGCGCGCCGTCACGCCGGATGCCACGTGCATTTCTCCTCGCGCGTGACCGGGTTCGAACAGGGCGAGGACACGGTCACCGCGACCGTCGAGCTCGATGCGACCGCCACGCGTGCCGCCAGTACGCGCACCGTGACCGCGCGCTATCTGATCGGCTGCGACGGTCCGCGCAGCTTCGTGCGCAAGTCGCTCGGCATTCGCCTGGACGGCATGGCGGGCGAAAAGCGCGAGTTCATGGGCGGTCAGATGGATGCCGTCTACTTCCATGCGCCGGATATCTATCGCGTGAGCGGGCGGCCGCCCGCGTGGCAGTACTGGACCTTCGGTGCGCGGCAGCGGGCGCTGATCATCGCGGTCGATGGCGCGGGTCACTTCATCATGAACGTGCAGTTGCGCGATGGCGAAGCCGCCGATTCGGGCAGCGTGCGCAGTCGCATCGCGGAGGCGATCGGCGCGGACATTCCGTTCGAGGTGAAGAGCCGTTCGACGTGGACGGCGGGCTTCGCGCTCGTCGCGGAGCGCTTCGCGGAGAAGCGCGTGTTTCTCGCCGGCGACGCCGCGCATCTGTTCACGCCGACGGGCGGTCTCGGCTACAACACCGGCATCGACGATGCCGCGAACCTCGCGTGGAAGCTCGAAGCGATGGTGAAAGGCTTCGCAGGCGATGCGCTCGGCGCGAGCTACGAAGCGGAACGGCGGCCGGCGGCGTTGCGCAACACGGCGTTCGCGCGCGGCTTCGCCGACAGCATCGGACATGTGCGCGTGCCTGCCGCCGCATACGAACCGGGCGCGGCGGGCGATGCGGCGCGCGCCGCTGTCGGCGATTACCTCGCGTTTCATGCGACGGGTGAATTCGTGATTCCGGGCGTGCATCTCGGCACGCGCTACGAAGCGTCGCCGCTGGTCGTTGCGGAAGCGGGCGCGCCGCCACCCGATGCCGCGAATCTCTATCTGCCGAGCGCGCGCGCGGGGCATCGCGCGCCGCATCTATGGCTCGCCGATGGCCGTTCGCTCTATGACCGCTTCGGCCAGGGCTTCACGCTGCTGTGCACGAACGCGCCCGGCGCGCCCTTCGATCACGAAGCGGTGCAGCGCGCCGCCCGCGCGCTTCCGCAGCTTGCAGTCGTGCGCATCGACGAGGCCGAAGTCGCGCAAGCGTATGACGCAGCGTACGTGCTGATTCGCCCGGATCAGCATGTCGCGTGGCGCGGCAATGCGCTCGATCGTGCGTTCGAGGCGGCGGCGCATCGGACGGTCGGCCATCCGCACGAAGAGACGGCGGCGCTGACCACGCCATAGCCGCATCGCACGCACGCAGGTCCGTATAAAAACACAGGAGACAACACCATGCAGGCGCAATCCGTTGCAGTACCGAACGCCGGCGACGAAGCGAAGACTTCGCCGCTCCAGGTGCTCACGCTCGTTCTCTGCTTTCTCGTCGTCGCGGCGGATGGCTTCGATGTCGCGTCGGTCGGCTATGTCGCGCCGTTGCTGAAGTCGGAGTGGGCGCTCACGCCCGCGCAGCTCGGACCGATCTTCGGCGCGGGACTCTTCGGCCTGACCGTCGGCAGCTTCGTGTTCGGGCCGCTAGCGGATCGCATCGGCCGCAAGCGCGTCATCACGGTCTCGCTGATCCTGTTCGGCCTGGGAAGTCTCGCGTGCGCCTATGCGCCCTCGGCGGGATGGCTCGTCGCCTTGCGCTTTCTCACCGGCGCGGGTCTTGGCGGCGCGATGCCGAACTCGATCACGCTGTCGTCAGAATTCAGCCCGGCGCGCGGCCGCGCGATGCGCGTCACGCTCATGTTCTGCGGCTTCACGCTAGGGCTCGCGGGCGGCGGCGCCGTTGCGGCGATTCTTTTGCCGAGCTTCGGATGGCAGGGCGTGTTCATCTTCGGCGGCGTGTTTCCGTTGCTGCTCGCGCCGGTGATCTGGTTGTGGCTGCCCGAATCGATCCGCTTCATGGCCGGCAAGCCGCGCTACGCGAAAGAAGCGCGCCGGGTGATGGAGCGCCTGACCGGCGACGCGAACACGCCGTTCGAAGCCGTCGCGCCGGACGACGCGACGCGCGGCACCGCCCCCGAGAGCATCGTCGGCACGCTGTTCTCGGCGCGCTACCGCACCGGCACGCTGCTGCTCTGGCTCGCGTTCTTCTGCACGCTGTGGGTCTATTACCAGGTCAGCAGCTGGCTGCCGACGGTCATCACGAGCGCGGGTATCGACGCATCGCATGCGGCCCGCGTCGGCGCGATGCTGCCGCTCGGCGGCACCCTGGGCTCGCTCGTCAACGCGCGTCTGATGGATCGCATGAATCCGTTCTTCGTGCTGTCCGGCTCGTACGCGATCGCGGCGGTTTCCATTGCGCTGATCGGCCTGGCGATCGGCGAACCGGTGCTCGTCTATCTCACCGTATTCATGGCGGGCTTCGGGCTGTCCGGCGCGCAGACCGGCGCGAACGTGCTGGTCGCGGGCTTCTATACGACAGCGGCGCGCGCCACGGGCGTGAGCTGGGCGCTCGGCGTGGGGCGCGTCGGCTCGATCATCGGCTCGATGACGGGCGGCGTCCTGCTCGTCACGTTTCATTCGCTGACGGCGGCGTTCGCGGTGTTCGCAGCTCCGGTCGTCGTCGCGGGACTGGCGATGCTCGCGAACGGCTGGGTGTATCGCTCGCGCGCCTGAAGGCGCCGATCCAATCAATCTCAATCCACAAGGAAGAAAACATGCGGTTCGTGAATTTCATGAAGGACGGACGCGCGACGCTCGGCGTGCGCGATGGCGACGATGTGCGCGTGCTCGGCCACGAGTCTCTCGAAGCGGTGCTGGCGCGCGGCGTCGATCTGCACGAATGGGCGCGCGCGCAGGCGAGCGAGGACAAGCTGCCGATGGCCGGACTGCACCTGCTGCCGCCGTTGCAGCGCCCGTCCAAGATTCTGTGCGTGGGCCTCAACTTCGCCGATCACACGAAGGAGAGCAACTACGAGCAGCCGGCCTATCCGACGCTGTTCCTGCGCGTGAACACGAGTCTCGTCGCCCACGATCAGCCGATGATTCGCCCGAGCGTGAGCGACTCGGAAGGCCTCGACTACGAGGGCGAGATCGCGGTGGTAATCGGCCGGGGCGGGCGTCATATCGCGAAGGACGACGCGCTCGGTCACGTCGCGGGCTACGCGCTCTTCAACGACGGCTCCGTGCGCGAGTATCAGTTCAAGACGCCGCAATGGACCGTCGGCAAGAACTTCGACGCGACCGGCGCGTTCGGCCCGGATCTCATCACGCCCGAGGAGCTTCCGGCGGGCATCAAGGGCCTGCTGCTGCAAACGCGCGTGAACGGCGAGATCGTGCAGTCCGCGAGCACCGACGACATGGTGTTCGACGTGGCCTCGCTCATCAGCATCATCAGCGAGGCGATCACGCTCGAACCGGGCGACGTGATCGTGGCGGGCACGCCTTCGGGCATCGGCTGGGCGCGCACGCCGAAGTTGCTGATGAAGGCCGGCGACGTGTGCGAAGTGAGCGTCGAGGGCATGGGCACGTTGCGCAACGTGATCGCGGATGAACCGTCGCGCTAAGGACACGGAGGTCGTCATGACCGGTTCGACAACGAGATCGCAAGTAGCTGTCCATTCGATCGATCACTTCGCGCTGAACGTTCCTTCGATCGATGATGCGGCGCGCTTCTTCACGGCGTTCGGACTCGATGTTTCACATGCGAAGGATGAAGCGCTCGAACTGCGCGCCGCCGATGGCTGGCGCTGGGCGCGCGTGCTTCCTTCGACGCGCAGATCGCTCGCGTATCTGAGCTTCAACTGCTTCGAGCAGGACTTCGATGCGCTGCGTGCCCAAGCCGAAGCTGCCGGTGCGCGCTTCGTCCCGGAAGACGGCGCCGGATTCTGGTTCCACGATCCGGACGGCAATCTGATTCAGGTGAAGGCGGGGACGAAGACGAGTCCGTCATCGAAGAAGCGGCATGCAATCGAAGGCGCACCCGCCGATACACGCGGCAACTGCACGCGCTCCGCAGTGATGAAGGTCACGCCGAACCGGCTCTCGCATGTGCTGCTGTTCTCGCCCGACGTTCTGCGCGCGCTCGCGTTCTATCGGGACGCGCTGGGCCTGCGTCTCTCCGACAAGTCGCTCGACATCATCGCGTTCACGCACGCGCCACATGGCAGCGACCATCATCTGCTCGCGTTCGCCAAGAGCAGCGCGCGCGGCTGGCATCACGCCGCGTGGGACGTGGACGATGTGAATCGCGTGGGCGAGGGCGGCGCGCAAATGGCCGCCGCCGGGTACGCGAAAGGCTGGGGCACGGGGCGGCACGTGCTCGGCTCGAACTACTTCCACTACGTCGAAGATCCGTGGGGCTCGTTCTGCGAGTACTCGGCGGATATCGATTTCGTTTCGGCGGGGCATGCATGGCCTGCGGGCGATTTCGCGCCGGAAGACTCGCTCTATCTGTGGGGCCCGCCCGTGCCCGACAACTTCATACGCAATACCGAGGCATGACGCGCCTCGCATAACGACAAAACGAAACAAGGACGGAGACATGAAACACAAGCTGATGACAGCAGCGGGTGCGCTCGCGCTCAGCTGCGGCGCGCACGCACAAAGCAGCGTCACGCTGTACGGGATTCTCGATACCGGCATCGAACTCGTCACGCACGCCGGACCGACGGACGACAAGGTCGTGCGCATGCCTGGCATCACGGGCTCGGTGCCGTCGCGCTGGGGCTTGCGCGGCACCGAGGACCTGGGCGGCGGCTATGCGGCGATCTTCACGCTGGAGAACGGCTTCAACGTGCGCTCCGGCGACATCAATCAGGGCGGTCGTCTATTCGGACGGCAGGCGTGGGTCGGTCTGTCGAGCCGCTTCGGCACGCTCACCTTCGGGCGGCAATACACGATGTCGTACTGGGCGATCGTCGATGCCGATCAGCTCGGCCCCGACATCTACGGCGGCGTGGGCTCGATCGATGCGTATATCCCGAACGCGCGCAGCGACAACACCGTCGCGTGGAAGGGCACGTTCAGCGGCGTCACGGCGGGCGCGACGTATGCGTTCGGACGCGATTCCGCAGGCACAGGCAACTCGCCGGGACAGGGCACCTGCGCGGGCGCGATTCCCGGCGACTACAACGCGTGCAAGCAATGGTCGGTGTTGCTGCGTTACGACGCGAGCGCGTTCGGCGTCGCGGCATCGTACGACGAGCAGCGCGGCGGACCGGGAGCGGCGGCCAACATCTTCAACGGCCTCGCGCCGATTCCGCTTACCAACAGCGGAGACAAGGACGCGCGCACGCAACTGAACGGCTATTTCAAGGTGGGGCAACTGAAGGTGGGCGGCGGCTGGCTCGGGCGGCGCGTGCAGACCGTGTCGCCCGGACTCGCCGACGTGCGCACCGACATCTACTTTCTGACGGGCACGTACTACGTGACGCCGACCATCGTGCTCGATGGCGGCGTGTATCGCACCATCGATTCGGATCAGGACACGCGCGCGACGCTCACCGCATTGCGCGGCACGTATCTGCTGTCCAAGCGCACGGCCGTCTATCTGCAGAGCGGCTATATCTTCAACAGCGCGAAGGCGCGCTACACGCTGAGTCAGGGCGGCCCCGGCACCACGCCCAACGCGGGCGTGAGTCAGCTCGGCGTGATGGCCGGTATCCGGCATGCGTTCTGATGCGGTCGCGGCGGAGCGGCGCATCATGCAGCGCCGTTCCGCCGTTTAGACCGCTTACTTGATGAAGCTCAGTTCCTTGCTGATCTTCTCCAGGATCGGCTTCTTGCGATCGTTGAAGACCGTCTTGTTATCCTGAATCAGATTGTTGCCCTTGGTGTCGATCGAGATGATGAGCGGTCCGAACTCCTTCACGCGATTGATCCACAGCGTTTCCGGCATGCCAAGATCCTGCCATTCCGCGCCTTCGATCTCCTCGACGAGCGTCGCGGCGAGCACGGCGCATCCGCCGGGAAAGATCGCGTGAACGGCCTTGTGCTCCATGCAGCCGGCCGCCGTTTCCGGACCCATGCCGCCTTTGCCGACGATCAGCTTCACACCCGTCTGCTCGATGAACTCGCGCTCGAACTTCTCCATGCGCATACTCGTCGTCGGACCGATGGAGACCATCTCGAAGTTGCCGTCGTCCTTCTTGCGCACGATGGGACCAGCATGAAAGATCGCGCCGCCGTTCAGATCGACCGGGAGCTCGCGTCCCTGCTCGATCAGTCTGCGGTGCGCGACGTCGCGGCACGTCACCAGCCGTCCCGTCAGATAGACGACATCGCCAACTTTCAGGTCCTCGAGGTCTTCGCTCTTGATGGGCGTAGTCAGAATCTTTTTCACAGCACCACTCCTTCGTGCGAGAGGATTTCGTAGGACATGTCGGCGTTGATGCGGATCTTGCCGCGTCGATGCGCCCAGCATCCGGTGTTGATGGCGACGCCGATCGTCGAAGGATGACGCGCGGACGATTCGATGTTCACGCCCATCACGCTGTTATTGCCCGTCAGACCTTGCGGGCCGATGCCCACTTCGTTGAGACCTTGTTCGAGCAGGTCTTCCATGAGCGCGGCGCGCGGGTTCGAGCTTTTGGAATCCACCGGACGCAGGATCGCGAGCTTCGAAAGACGCGCGGCGGTTTCCACCGAAGTCGATACACCGACGCCGACGAGCAGCGGCGGACACGCGTTGACGCCGCGCTCGGTAATCACATCCATCACGAATTCAGCGACGCCTTCGTATCCCTGACCCGGCATCAGAACCTTCGCCGCGCCCGGCAGCGTGCAGCCGCCGCCGGCCATGTACACGTCGATGGTGCAGCTGTCCTTTTCGGGAACGATGCGCCAGTCGAGCCACGGAATCTGCGTGCCGGTGTTGGTGCCGGTGTTCTTTTCATCGAACGTTTCGACCGCGTTGTGGCGCAGCGGGCCGAGCTTGGTCGCGCCGGCGGTCGCTTCCTGAAGGATTTCCTCGAGTTCGCCGAGCAGCGGAAAGTTCGCGCCCGCTTCGACGAAATACTGGATCACGCCCGTGTCCTGGCAGCTCGGACGATTCAGCTTGTCGGCTGCTTCCTGGTTGCTGTGCATCGAGTCATAAACCGACTTGGCCAGCGGATTCGTTTCCAGCGTGCGCAGTTCAGCGAGCTTGGCCTTGACGTCCTTGGGCAGACGCTTGCCGATATACGCGGTGAACTTCGCCATGGTGTCCGTCACGGACTGGATGGCTGCTTCCTTTTCCATCTTGCATTCCTCTACGACGTATTGAGTGGGGGACGGTCTTGTGTCTTTCAGTGCGCGGCTGCGTTGCCGGCGGAAACCGGCGTTCTTTGCGAACGGGCGAGCAGCAGGGTGAGAACAGCGGACATCACGAGAAGGCCGGCGACGAAGTAGAGTCCGCCCGAATAGCTGCCGGTCGATTCCTTGATCCAGCCGATCACAGCAGGCCCGGCGAAGCCGCCCAGATTGCCGATCGAATTGATGGTCGCGATGCCCGTGGCGGCGGCGGCGCCCGAGAGGAACATCGTCGGCATGGTCCAGAGCGGCGGCTTGGCGCAACTGATGCCGATATTCACGAGCGTCAGCGCCGCGATCAGGCCGACCACGCTGCCCGCCATCGCCGCGACGATGAGACCGATGGCGGCGGCCACGCATGCCAGAACGACGTGCCAGGTGCGCTCGCCGGTGCGATCCGAGTGACGCGACCAGATGACCATCGCGACGACGGAGACGATGGGCGGAATCGCATTGAGGAGGCCGACCGTCATCGACGAGACGCCCAGGTGCTTGATGATCTGCGGCGCCCAGATGCCGAGCGTGTACAAACCGGCCGAGGTGCCGAAGTAGATCAGCGACAGCGCGAGCACGCGGGGATTGGCCAGCCCGCTGATGATGCCGTGCTTGGCGCCGGTGGCGCGGCCCGCCGCTTCCGCATTCATGACGCCGACGAGCCAGGCGCGTTCGTCGTCTTGCAGCCACTTGGCCTTTTCAGGCTTGTCGGTCATGTAGAAGAAGACCACGACGCCGAGAATCAGGGCCGGCACCGCTTCGATGACGAACAGCCACTGCCAGCCGTGCAGGCCCATCACGCCGTTCATCTCCAGCAAAGCGGCGGAAAGCGGCGAGCCGAGCGCGGTCGAAATCGGCGCGGCGGCCATGAAGAAGGCCGTCACGCTGGCGCGATGCCGCGCGGGAAACCAGTAGCTGAGATAGAGAATGATGCCGGGGAAGAAACCGGCTTCGGCCGCGCCGAGCAGGAAGCGGACGATGTAGAAGCTGGTCGGCCCTTTGACGAAGGCCATGCACGCGGAAATGATGCCCCACGTCACCATGACTCGGGCGATCCACATGCGCGCGCCGACCTTGTGCAGCACGATATTGGAGGGCACTTCGAACAGAAAGTAGCCCCAGAAGAAGATGCCGGCGCCGAAGCCGAGAATCGATGCGGTGAAGCCGAGATCGGTTTTCATCGTGAGCGACGCGAAGCCGATGTTGACCCGGTCGATGTACGCGATGAAATACAGCAGCATGATGAATGGCACGATGCGCCAGCTGACCTTGCGCAGGGTGCGCTTCTCCAGGTCCATTTCCATGGAATGTCTCCAGTTCCAAAAACAGGTGTCGAAACCGTCTGATGCGGCTTTGGGCTTTACGTGAGCCTGGAACGAAGGTTAAAACCGTTGGAAACGCGTATGAATCGACCTAAACTTAAAACATCATTGCAAAAAAATCACGAATGAGCACGGACTCGGAACTGGGTTTCTTCTGCCTGCTGGTCAAGCAAGGCAGCCTCGCCGCCACCGCGCGGGAGCTGAACCTCACGCCTCCGGCGGTCTCGCGGCGGCTTTCCTCGCTCGAAGACCGGCTGGGCGTGCGCCTGCTCAACCGGACGACGCGGCGCATCAGCCTGACGAGCGAAGGCGAGGTGTATTTCGCGAATGCGCAGCGCATCCTGAGCGATATCGACGACATGGAGCAGCTCGTTTCGAGCAGCCGGGCGGCGCCGAAGGGCTTGTTGCGGGTGAACGCGCCGCTGGGCTTCGGCCGGTCGTATATCGGGCCGGCCATTTCGGAATTCAGCGAGGCGTATCCCGATGTCGAGGTGCAATTACATCTGACGGATCGGCCGATCAGTCTGCCGGACGAGAGCATCGACGTTTCCGTGCGCTTCGGCGAAATGCCGGATTCGCGTCTGATAGCCAAGAAGATCGCGTCGAACCGGCGTCTGCTGGTGGCGTCGCCGGGTTATTTGCGAACGGCGGGCGAGCCGGTTCATCCGCACGATCTGACGTCGCATCAGTGCATCGTGCTGCGCCAGAACGAGGCCGCTTACGGAAACTGGCGTTTGAGCCGAGGCGGGCGCACGGAAACGGTGAAGGTCCACGGCAAGCTCAGCACCAACGACGGCGAAGTGGCGCTGAACTGGGCTCTCGAAGGTCACGGCGTGCTCATGCGCGCCGAATGGGATATCGCGAAATATCTGCGCAGTGGGCGGCTGGTGCAGGTGCTGGGCGAGTACGACACGCCGCCCGCCGATATCTACGCGGTCTATCCCGAACGGCTGAATCTGTCGGCGAAAGTGGCGGTTTTCGTCGAGCATCTGCGCGGCTATCTGGGCCAGCATGCGGATGGGCCCGCGCCGGTCGGCTCGCCGTGGTAGCCAGGTTCATCGAACGATTTCGTTCACCTCGCCCGCCAGTTCTTCCGCGATGAAATCCACGAACGAACGGATGCGATTCGACATCTGATGGCGCGGCGAATACACCGCGAAGATGTCGGCGTTTGGCGTTTCGTGATCGGGGAGCAAGCGCACGAGCGAGCCATCGGCGAGATAGGGCTTGAGATCCCATTCGGCGCGCATCAGGATGCCGTGGCCTTCCAGCGCCCATTTGACGGCGATCTCGCCATCGTTCGTCGTGAGCGTGCCGTTGATTCTCACCGCCTCCGTCTTGCGCGCCGCGCCTCGTCCGGATGTCAGACGCCACACGCCATAGGCTTCGTCGCCCTGACGTATGCCGATGCAGTTATGCCGCGTCAGATCGTGCGCGACGAGCGGCATGCCGTGCGCTTCGATATACGAAGGCGCGGCGCATAAAAGACGCCGGTTGGCGGCCAGACGCCGCGCGATGACCCGCGTGTCGGGCGGCTCGCCGAAGCGGATGCAGACGTCGAATTTATCGTCGGTCAGGGGCGGCGGCGTCACCGACAACTGGAGCTGCACGGAAACCTGCGGATAGCGCCGGCTGAATCGGGAGATCAGCGGCGCGACGTGACTGCGCCCGAAGCCGAGCGTCGCATTGACGCGCAGCAGACCTTTCGGAGTCTGTTTCGCGGAGCCGAGGAGTTCGGAGAGCACGTCGATTTCGTCGAGAATGCGGCGCGCGTGTTCGAGGTAAAGCTCGCCTTCCGGCGTGAGCATCATCCGGCGCGTGGTGCGATTGACGAGCGCCACGCCCGCGCGCGCCTCCATCTGCGACAAGCGCTTGCTGACAGCGGCGGCCGTGAGTCCGAGTTCACGCGCGGCCGCACTCAGGCTGCCAGCGGCGGACAGCGTGGAGAAGAAGCTGAGGTCGGCCGGCTGGACGGCATCGGACATCGGGATTCGTGAATTCAGGTTAAAGATGCGTCGAGTCTAGCACCGCGTCGGAGCGCCGTTTTCGGATGTCTGAAATGTGTACAAATTCTAGGTGAATTCCCGATGATTCTATGAAATAGTGTTCGTCATCACGAAAAATTGTGTACATTTTCATCGTCCGAGACTCGATGGAAGCGCATCGCGACCAGCCATCGAGCATGACCCGGGCGGCTAAAAACACAATGGCGGAGACAGCGAAATGACGACGCAAAGTGTCATGGCGGGACCGAGACTCGACCGGATGCCGCTATGCGGCTTCCACACCCGGATGCTGTGGCTCGTGGGTGGCGGTCTGTTTCTCGATGGATTCGATGTCTATCTGGCGGGCGGCGTGCTCGGCTCGCTGCTGAAAAGCGGCTGGTCCACGCTG
The DNA here is from genome assembly GCF_001544875.2 of Caballeronia hypogeia. GTDB lineage: Bacteria > Pseudomonadota > Gammaproteobacteria > Burkholderiales > Burkholderiaceae > Caballeronia > Caballeronia hypogeia. The sequence goes on along the minus strand of NZ_FCOA02000044.1, from coordinate 7,621 downwards.
GCGATGAACGCGTTCTTCGTCACGGCGACTTTCGCCGGCATGGTGGTCGGCGCGTTCATGTCGGGCGTGCTCGGCGACCGCTACGGCCGGCGTTTCTCGTATCAGGTGAATCTGGCGATCTTCGGCGTGGCGTCGATCGCGGGCGCGTTCGCGCCGTCGATGGAATGGCTCATCTTCTTCCGCCTCATCATGGGCGTCGGGCTCGGCGCGGAACTGGCGATCGGCTTCGCGACGCTCAGCGAGTTCGTCCCGGCGGGCAAGCGCGGCCGCTGGATCGCGCTGCTCGCGCTGATCGCGAATGCGTCGCTGTTCGCGTCGTCGGCGCTTGCGTGGCTCATCATTCCGAGCTTCGGCTGGCGTCCGATGTTCCTGATCGTCGGCGTGGGCGCTGCGATCATCTGGGTGCTGCGCAAGCAGATGCCGGAGTCGCCGCGCTGGCTCGAAGAGCAGGGCCGTCTCGCCGAAGCCGAAGCCGTTCTGCAAAGCATCGAGCAGGAAGCGCAGCGCGCCACCGGCAAACCGTTGCCGCCGCTCGCGCCGGCTGCCATGGCCACAGCGGCCGCCGCCGCGCCCGCGCAGAAACGTCAGTCGATCTTCGTGCTGTTCACCCCAGCCGTGATCCGCCGCACCTTCCTCGGCGCGACCTTCAGCGTGGTGCAGGGTTTGTCGGTGTACGGTCTGGTCGGCTGGCTGCCGAGCTTCTTCGTCAAGGAAGGCGTGAGCGTGGCGTCGTCGCTCGGCTATACGACCGTGATGAGCCTCGGCGGCCCGTTGGGCGCGCTGATCGGCTTCATGTTGTCGGACCGCGTAGGACGCCGTCCGCTGATGGTCGGGGCTTCCGCGTTCACCGCGCTGTGCGCGTTCGTCTATCCGCTCACCGTGCACAACACGCCGCTGCTGCTCGTCGTCGGCCTGCTTCTGGTGGCGTCGATCTTCGTCTGGCTCACGATCGGCTACACGCTGCAGACCGAGCTCTTCGCGACCGAGTACCGTCTGCGCGGCACGGGCTTCTGCCAGACGATGGGCCGTCTCGTCACCGCCTTCGTGCAGTTCATCGTGGTGGCGCTCTTCACGTGGGGCGGCGTGACGGCCGTGATCACGTCGCTGGCGGGCGTGCTGGTCGTGCAGGCGCTGATCTTCCTCGTCGCGGGCATCGAAACCAAGAAGAAGCCGCTCGAAGCGCTGACGCCCGAGGCCGCCGACAACGCCGCTTTCACGCACGACATGGCGCTGAACGCGGAGGGCAAGACGCGATGAGAGACTTCCTCGGCTCGCGCTGCATGTTCGGCATCCCGACGCCCTCGGTCAACACCTGCGTGCAGCCCGAATGCGACGAGATGCGTCCGGCGGGCGTGACGAATCACATCGCGCGGATGCATGTTCCGGATCTGGCCGTGCGCTCCGACGAAGATTTCGAGCGCGGCATCGAGGCGCTGTTCGGCGCGCTCGACAACGCCGTCGATCAGGTGATGACCTGCGGCCCCGACCATCTGATTCTCGGCATTTCGGCGCTTGCGATCTGGGGCGGCAGCCGGGAGAAGTCGGACGCGTTGAAGGCGCGCATCGCGGCTCGGGCGGGCGCAGCCGATCGCAATATCGGTGTGACGCTCGCGTCCGACGCCGTGCTCGAAGCGCTCGCCGCGCACGGCGTGAAGCGGCGCATCGCGATCGTCGAGCCGTATTACCCGGTCATTCAGAAACACCTCGAAGCCTTCTTCGGCGAGGCCGGTTTCGACGTCGTCAAATTCAATCATCTGCAGGGCAAGCAGTTCACCGGCTACACGAAAGTGAGCGCGCAATACCTGGTCGACGCCCTGCGCGACACCGACACGCCCGACGCCGAAGCGATCGTGCAGTTCGGCGCGAACCTGCCGATGGCCTCGCTCGCCGATGAAGCCGAGCGCTGGCTCGGCAAGCCGGTGATCGCGGTGAATATCGCGAACTACTGGCATGCGCTGCGCCACAACGGCATCGACGACCGCGTGCGGGGCTGGTCGAAGCTCATGTCGCAGTTCTAAAACCAACATCGAATACAGGACGAACGCATGAAAGCGCTTTCGAATATCGTGATGCTCGACTTCACGCACATGCTGTCGGGCCCTTACGGGACGATGCTGCTCGCCGACCTGGGCGCGCAGACCATCAAGATCGAGCCGCCGGGCGCGGGCGAGGGCACGCGGCGGCTGCTCGCGAACGACCCCGATCATTCGATCGACGGCATGGGCGCGTACTTTCTCACGCTCAACCGCAACAAGCGCAGCGTGTGCATCGACCTGAAAACGGAGCGCGGCCGCGCGCTGCTGCTCGAACTCGTGCGTCAGGTCGATGTCGTGTTCGACAACTTCAGCAGCGGCGTGATGACGCGTCTCGGCCTCGGCCACGAGGAACTCGCGAAGATCAATCCGCGCATCGTGACGTGCTCGGTGACCGGCTTCGGCGAAAGCGGCCCGGCGCAGCATCGGCCGGCGTTCGATCTCGTCGCGCAGGGCATGGGCGGCGGCATGTCGATCACGGGCGAAGAAGGCGGACGGCCGATTCGAGCGGGCATTCCGATCGGCGATCTCGGCGGCGGGCTGTTCGGCGCGATCGGCGTGCTCGCCGCGCTGATGGCGCGCCACGAAACCGGGCGCGGCCAGCACGTCGATATCTCGATGCTCGACTGCCAGGTGTCGATGCTCAACTACATGGCGACCATGTACGCGATGTCAGGCAAGAACCCCGAGCCGCTCGGCAATCGCCATTTCGTGCACGTGCCTTACGATGCGTTCCGCACCTCGACGCGTCATGTGATCGTCGCGGTGCTGACCGACAAGTTCTGGGAGTCGCTGATCGAGCTGCTCGACATCGAGGAACTGCACGATCCCGTCTACAAGAGTCAGCCGGGCCGCTATGCCGCGCGCGAACGCATCAACGCGCTGGTGCAGCAGAAGTTCGAAACGAATACGTGCGAGTACTGGCTGGAGCAGCTTTCCGCGCGGCGCATTCCGTGCGCACCGGTGAACGATTTCGAGCACGTCTTGAGCGATGCGCAGATCCGCAGCCGCAGCATGTTCGTGCCGGTGCGCGCGCCCGATGGCCGCATGGTCGAGATGCCCGGCAATCCGGTGAAGCTCTCGGAAACGCACGAGGACAGCTATACGCCGCCGCCGACGATCGGCGAGCACACCGCCGAAGTGCTGTCGCAGTTCCTCAAACTGAGCGAGGCCGATCTGGCCGCGCTCGCCCGCGAAGGCGTCATTCAGTGAGGTGAAGCATCCATGCCGGAAACGATCCGCATCACCGAAGTCGGCCTGCGCGACGGCTTGCAGAATCAGCCGGTCGCGGTGCCGGTCGAGGGCAAGCTCGCATTGCTCGAAGCGCTCATCGAAGCGGGCGTGCGTCATGTCGAGTTGACGAGTTTCGTGCGCCCCGACGCCGTGCCGCAACTCGCCGATGCCGCGCAACTCGTCGATGCCGCCGCGCGCAGCGGCCTCACCGCGCGGCTCGACGACTGCATGGCGCTGGTCCCGAACATGAAGGGCTACGAGCGCGCGCATGCGGCCGGCGTGAAGTCGGTGGCGCTGGTGCTCGCGGTATCGGAGACGCTCAACGTTCGGAACATCAACATGACGCTCGCGCAGGCGACCGACATCTGCGAAACCGTCACGCGCCGCGCCGCCGATGACGGCGTGCGCGTGCGCGTCTATCTCGCGGCCGCGATGGGCTGTCCGTTCGACGGCCCGAGCCCGCCCGCGCGCGTGCACGCGCTCGCCGCGCGCATGATCGATGCGGGCGCGCACGCCATCGCGGTGGCGGACACCATCGGGGCGGGGCATCCGAAAGACGTGCCCGCGCTGTTCGAGCCGCTCTTGCGCGCGCATGGCGACGCGCGCATCGCGGCGCATTTTCACGACACGCGCGGTCTTGGGACGGCGCTCGCGTGGCAGGCGGCGCTCTCCGGCGTGCGTCAGTTCGATGCATCGATCGGCGGCTTGGGCGGATGTCCGTTCGCGCCGGGCGCATCCGGCAATGTCGCGACGGAAGACCTCGCGTTCCTGTTCGAACAGGCGGGCTTTGCGACGGGCATCGACATCGACCGCCTGCTCGATGTGCTCGATACTGTCGAGGCGCTGCTCGGCGCGCGGCATCAGGGACGCGTCGCGGCGTGGCTTGCGAACCAGCGCAGGAAGCGCCGCGAGCAGGCCGCTCCGATCAACGCTCTTTCTTCCTGAACGCTCATGACGAACCCAGGATTCTCTTCTCCACTGGCCGAGCCGTTCGTGCTGCCGGGCGGCACGCGGCTGCGCAACCGCGTCGTGCATGCGTCGATGAGCACGTTCATGTCCGACGACTCGTACGTCACCGACCGCCTGATCCGCTACTTCGCGAATCGCGCGCAGGGCGGCGCGGGCGCGGTCGTGACCGAGCCGCTTTCGATGGCGCGGCATCAGCGCGTGTGGGACCGCGTGCGCGTCTGGAACGACGACAACCTCGACGGCCTCACGCGCTGGGCCGAAGCTGTCGAGCGTTACGACTCGCGCCTCTTCGGCCAGATTCAGGACCCGGGGCGTGCGCGTCACGAATCGGGGCGCAGCTTCAACGCGATCGGACCGTCGCGTCTCGCCGACGATCTGAGCTGGTCGATGCCGCGCGAACTCTCGGCGGGCGAAATCCGCGAGCTGATCGACGATTTCGCGGCTTCATCGGCGCGACTGCATCGATGCGGGTTTGCGGGCGTCGAATTCTCGGCGGGGCACGGGCATCTGTTCCATCAGTTCCTGTCGCCGCAATCGAACGTTCGCGCCGACGAATTCGGCGGCGACTGGGACGGCCGCACGCGTTTTCTGCGCGAGCTGATCGAGGCGATTCGCGCGCGCTGTCCGCGTCACTTCGCGATCGGCCTGAAGCTGCCTGGCGACGATGGCGTGCCCGGCGGCATCGGCCCCGACGAAGCCGCGCTCGTCACGTCTATGCTGACGCGCTCCGGCGATGTCGATTACGTCTGCTTCGCGCAGGGCTCGCACGCGCGCTCGCTGGAGATGCACGTGCCCGACCGCTTCGGCGAGCGCGTGCCGTACACCGGTCTGATCCGGCGTCTGCGCGAAGCCGCCAACGGCGTGCCGGTGATGGCGCTCGGACGCATCACCGATCCCGCCGAAGCTGAAGCGATTCTCGAACGCGGCGACGCCGAGCTGATCGGCCTCGGGCGCACGCTCGTCGCCGACCCGGCGTGGCTCGACAAGGCGCTCGCGGGCCGCGCGCACGACATCCGCTACTGCGTGTCGTGCAATACGTGCTGGGACACGATCATCACGTACAACCGGCCGATCGCCTGCATCAACAATCCGCGCGTGGCCGAGCCCGACGAGGTCGATTTCATGCCGCCTCGCGCGCCGGAGAAGAAGCGCGTCGCGGTGGTCGGCGCGGGCGTCGCGGGGCTCGAAGCGGCGTGGGTGGCGGCGGCGCGCGGGCACGACGTGATCGTGTTCGGCGCAAGCGGCGAGCCGGGCGGCAAAGCGCATTTGCGCTCGCATCTGCCGGGCGGCGAGACGATCACGAGCGTGTACGACTATCAGGTCGTGGCGGCGCAGCGCGCGGGCGCGCGCTTCGAGCTGGGCCTCCGCGCGGGCATCGACGAGATTCGCGAATTCAAGCCCGACGAAGTGATTCTCGCGACGGGCGCGACGCATAGCGTGCCGTCGTGGGTGCCCGCGGAATATGCCGAAAGCGGCCTGATTCCCGACATCAACACGGCGATGGCCGAGCTGCTGCGTCATCCGTCGCGCCAGCCGGGCAGCGCGGTGATCTTCGACATGGATCAGGGCGAAGGCACCTACGCCGCCGCCGAAATGCTGGCGACCATCTTCGATCGCGTCGCGATCATCACGCCGCGCGAAGCGATCGCGCAGGAGGTCGCGCTGGTCACGCGGCAAGGCTTTTTGCGGCGGCTCGCGCTCGCGCGCGTGCAGGTGCTGACGTTGTGCGAGCCGGTCATCGGCGTGTCGTTCGAAGACGAGGGACGGCTCGAATACCGCAACGTCTATAGCGGCGATGCGGGCTTTATCGACGACGTCGCGTTCCTCGCCTATGCGACGCCGCGCGTGCCCGATATCTCGCTGCTCGAACCGTTGCGACAGCATGGCATTCCCACCCGGCTCGTCGGCGACTGCCGCACGGGGCGCGGCATTCTCGCCGCCACCGCTGACGGGCACGAAGCCGGCAATGCAGTCTGATCAATTCAATCACCGACCAAAGGGAGAACCACGCATGTCCTCGATTTCAACGCTCAGCATCGACGCCGCAACCGCACAGGCAGCCATCGCCGCCGCCGCTGATCACGCCCGCTCGAAGGGCTTGCTGATGTCGATCGCCGTGTGCGACAACGCCGGCTTGCTGAAGGCGTTCATGCGCATGGACGGCGCGTCGCAGATTTCGCTCGGCATCGCGCAGGACAAGGCGTACACGTCGGCCGCGACCGGCCTGCCGACGCATCGCTGGCACGACTTCATCAAGGACGATGCGCCGCTTCTGCATGGCTTCGTGCATACGCCGCGGCTGGTGGTGTTCGGCGGCGGCTTTCCGATCGTCGAGGACGGCGCGGTGATAGGGGCGATCGGGCTGAGCGGCGGCCACTATTCGCAGGACATGGAATGCGCGCGCGCGGCGCTCGCGGCGATTGGCTCCGCATCCAGCGACTAGCACGGACTAGAATGCTGCTCAGGGTAGCCAACCATCATCATCCAGCACCATGAAAAGGGCCGTCGACAAGGCTTACGAAGCGATTCGCGAAGCCATTCTTTCGCGCGAGCTGCATATCGGCGCGCAGCTGACCGAGACGGAACTCGCGGCGCAGCTCGGCGTGTCGCGCACGCCGGTGCGCGAGGCGCTGCGGCGCCTCTCCAATGACGGGCTCGTGCAGTTCACGTCGAGCCAGCGCGCGTCTGTGGCGTCGTTCGATATCGACGATGCGGTCGAGATCTTCCAGTTGCGCGCGACGCTCGAAGGCATGGTGTGTTCGATCGCGGCCACGCGCATCTCGGATGAAGAAGTCGCGCTGCTCGAAGGCCTCGCCGACAGCATGGAGCGTGAGGCGCGCGAGCGTGAGGACGGTTTCATCGAGCGGATATCGTCGTTGAACAGCGAGTTTCATCGACGGATTCTGGAGGCGGCCGGAACGCGGCGGCTCGCGAACGTGCTGGCGGGGATCATCGAGCTTCCCGTGGTGCTGCGCACGTTTCATCGATACGACGACAAGCAGCTTGCGCGGAGCCTCGGGCATCACCGGGAGATCATCGATAGCTTCAAGGCCGGCGATGGCGAATGGGCGCGCAGCGTGATGCAGGCGCATATCCTCGCGGCGCGGGCGAGCTATCTGAAGAGCGGAGTCGATGGCGCGGATGGCGCGACCGCGACGGCCGGTTGACCGGTAAATGTGACCCGATTAACTTTTTTAAAAAAGACGCTTGACGCCATCGAATTAGCCCCGCATAATTCGCCTCCCGTTGAATGACGGCGCGCAAGAAAGCAAGCGAAACGAATTACTCGCGAAGCAAATAACTGCGCAATGCTCTTTAAAAACTAACAGCCGATAAGTGTGGGCGCTTGATGCAAGTGCGGCTGGTTCTTCGGGATCAGCAATAGC
>NZ_FCOA02000043.1 GCF_001544875.2 Caballeronia hypogeia | reverse complement strand
CGACTCAACGCTTGACGGAGGTCGGACCATGACAAATCTTTAACTGCAAATCTGTCCGTCGGAGCGGGTCAATCTCATTTCATGGCCGACGAGGTACTCTCCGAGCGCTCTCACCTCGTGCGGGGGCAGCCAGTACATTTGCCAACCGAGTCCGTCGTCCCTCAACGCGAGGCAAACCCCTGGAAATGCTGGGTGTACATCAGCGTTCGTCCTCCACCCCGGATCCAGCGAAACGGGATAAACGCCACTGTCAGGCGCGCTTGGCACCTTGTCGGTCATCGTTGCTCTCAACTGAGAGAGATGACGTATCAGCTGATCAACCTGCGTTGCAGCAAGCGGTATCTCCACGCTCTCCCCGTTGGCATCCTGTGCGCTAAGGGAGAGCGTTTTACCCTCGTTTGTAATCGTACCCTGAAGTCCGGCTGGGGGCTCTGCCGGTTGAGTTCCGATACCGACCGGCAAGGCAGTGGGTGCCGTTCTGAAAGAGTCTTCTGACATGTGAAGCCATGAGAAAGTGAAATCGATATCCGACGATGCGACCGCAAGACAGGCTACGCCGTTTTCGTCAAACATCAGTCGCAGGGAGTGAGGTTCGGTCGGGGCCGCTTCTCCGAAGAATAGGCTGACATCGCGGTCAAGTTCGTGCTTCACGGTTTGAACAAAGTCGCGCGGCCGTCCCTCAAAATCATAAACGTCATCGCCACCTTCTCTTCGAATGAATACGGTGCCGCCTGGCCGTTGTAACCAATAGACGAACACTCCATCTTTCTCAGCGAGTTGACTTACGGAAATTCCATAGCCGCCGCGTTCTGCCGTTCCATGAGGCACCACCGTGCCATGCGGCAATTCGCGGGTAAGCGGGTCTGTAACGGCATAGACATAGTTCAGCACCTGAGGGCCGCGGTGAGAAAGGATGAATGGGATCGCAACGCCGCCGACACCGCGTTGGCTTGTACGGACGAACAGCGTTTGCATGGCCTTTATGCTTTCGGTCAGCATTTTAGGAATTTTAATCGGCGGGTCCGGCTCACTGAGCCCCTCCTTTGGAACCCACGTTATGAACAAGTGCATCGCGTCAGGCGCGTGGTCAATCTCTTCGGCATGCCGGATTGCTTGAAAAGTCTCATACGCGTCTGCATCACCGAGATATAGCGCGGGAACGCTGTGCGCGACGCCATCCGCGATCTTATAGAGCACCGCCGTTCCGTCTTCTATAAATGCGTACGCGAACTCCACATCGCGGTGCGTCGTATGAACATCAGTGAGCATTTTCAGGACCGCACGGCCCGGCGGAAGTGACGCTGCCTGTCGCACAGTCAACGCCCCTCTGTCGGCATTGTCCGCATAGCCGAGCAGAGACATTCCTTGCCCGGGCTCGACCTTTAACATGAACTTCCGCTCCCGCGTGCCGCGAAGCGGACTGCTGATCGCTGTGTCCGCTACCATCCACGCTACGGATCCATCTGTTTGAGCGACTAATAGCGTCATAAGAGTCCGGTCATGCCCAAGAGGAAGGAGCGAAATGGAAAAGTGTCGCTAGCCGTAACATGCATTCCGCCGTTCTAGGGGCAGCGCATTTCTGATTTTTGCACGCATTCCATCGAAGAACAATTTTGACAAGCCACTAGTCGTTGGGCTCGAAGGAAGCGGCCATTCACCGGCGCTGTCTCAGCGGCCGTTTCGGGTCGGCTAGGGCCGACCGCATCCGGCGGCACGCGGCCACTTGCCGCCACTCTCTCTTCCTATCAAGGTGTCGCTCGAACGGCTGGTTCCCTTCGGAAAGCTGCCCGCCAACCCGAAGGGCAAGGCGATGCGTTCGCTTATGCCTCAAGTCGAAGGTGGTTGATTGGACTAAAGAGTTGAAACACGGTGTTGATATACCGTTATCGTTCATTGCATTCAATCACATACGCTCCGAGTAGCTATCCGGCCCCTTCGACGTTCTTTGTTATGTTATCAAGCCCGCAGCGAGGCGCTGAAACACCCAGTAGGCGGCGGTTGAGCCAATAGCGTAGGCGGCCGCGCGAGGGGCCCAGTCCGGCACCCACTGCGCGAGCCGTCGCGCCACATAGTTCAACGAAAGCACCACGGAGATGAAGGCAAGCTGACCGACTTCCACGCCCACGTTGAAGGAAAACAGCGCCAGCGGGATCTCGCCATGCGGCAGCCCGATCTCCGCCAGCGCGCCGGCAAAGCCAAGTCCATGGAGCAGCCCAAAACTGAAGGCGACTAGCCAGGGATTGGATCGCGTAACATCGCTCCGCGCTGTGGGGGCTCGCAGCAATTCGCTGGCGAGAAAGACAATGCTCAGAGCGATGCTCGCCTCGACCGGAGCTGCCGGAACACTGACGAGGCCCAAGGTCGCCGCTGCCAGCGTTATGGAATGAGCAACGGTGAAAGCGGTGACCGTGGCCAGAAGTTTGCGAACGCTCCGAACCAGCAGGGTGAGGCAGAGCACGAATAGAAGATGATCGACGCCCGTTAAGATATGCTCGATGCCGAGCTGAAGATATGTCTTGAACACCTGAAGAGGACTGGGCTTGACGGCGACGGTAAAGCCCGGAGCACGTGGCGAGAGCAATGCGGTCTGTACGGTGCCCTCCGCGAATGCAACACGCACGAGCACATTGGTCACTGTCGCTTCCAAGCCCTCAATTTCTATGGTGCCGCCTGCCAACCCTTTTTCGCATCGCAGCGCGCCATGTTCGAGGAAGGCACCGCCGGTCTCGATCGCGATCGGCGCGCCCACGACATGACAAGAATCGGGGAATCGCGGCTCCATGGCGAGATGGAAGGCGCCGAGCGCTGGCACTTTCCAGGTTATGGCGAACAAATTGGCGCTTGTTTCGGTTAGATCGAGATAGCCCGGGCGAACTTCGTGGGCGCCCGCGGCTCGGGGACCAATCATCGCTCCCAATACGGCGAGGATAAGTAAGTACCTCACGGCTGGGTTCCCGACGGGGCAGAATGGTCAATCTGAACTTGGAATCCGCCCAGCAGCTTTCGGTATTGGGTATCCAATGCAGCCGCGCGACGTTCGGCGAACCACTGGCGTTGGACCGCTGCGCGCACGTCATCGAAGCGAGGTGAATGGGCCGGGTCGTACATGGTGACAAAAACCAGGTGGTATCCGTAGGCCGAGCGCAAGGGGCCGGCCCATTGTCCGAGCTTCACACCGGCGAGCAATAGCGCGAAGTCCGCACCGAATTGATCGCTCACCCGGTTCAGCGGCACCGACTCCAGGTGTTCAGGCAGCAGCGAAGGATCGCCCGCTTCCAGATCGCTCGACTTGGCCGCAGTCAGCTTCGTCAGCAGTAGCCGAGCATCGCGCTCGGCGGCGCCACCCCGGCTGTTGCTGACCAGGACTTGGCGGAACGAGACCATCGGCTCCGTAAGAAAACTGCTTTCATGGGCGAGAAGGTAGGCGCGGAGTTCGCTTTCCTGCGGTTCGGACATAGCGCCCTCGACTAGGAACTCCATCTTCTGGCGCAGCCGGCGGCGGACGATAAAGTCGTCTTTGTCGAGGCCAAGAGAAAGGGCGGTGCGGTACAGCACCTCCTCTCGGATGTAGTTGTCTATCTGGCTCTGCAACTCCTCGGCCGAAGGTGGGCGATTCCAGGTGCGTACGAACTGCCGCGACAGAAGGTCGATGTCGGCGGCTCTCACCATGATCTTACGGTCCGATACGCCTGCACCCCCACCCATCAAGCTAAAGATGGCGAACAGCAGGCCGCCCAGCACCAGAAAGTGCACCAGGGGCTCGTACAGGAACCGACGCAGCATGGCCCGGGCCCTCAACGCCTAGGCGTATACCAGATCGGCGAAGTATAGGCCCGCTCTTGCGTCGTCATCGGGACGTCCTTCGGCATGGTGACGCCGAAGTGTTTGGCGTCATAGGCGGTCCAGCGCGGAGTGGGTATCTCGATCACACGCCCGTAGTAGAAGGCCCGCAGGGTCGGTTCAAAGTCGGGATCGGTCCAAACTGTAAGCAGCTCCGGAGCGCCGATGCTGTTCGTATAGCTGGCATCCGGAACATTCACTGTGTTGCCGACGGGCGGCAGCTTGTCGTCGGTTCCGCGCTTGCGGGTTTGCGGGTCGCTCCAGACGACGTCATAGACTTTTTCCTGCAGGTTGCCTTTAGCGTCTTCCCAGCCTTTGACAATCTGGATGCGATCGAGATTGGCTCCAATCGGGTCCTTCATTGCCGCGATGAGGAACCCCGGCGCCTTGCCTTGCGGCGCGTTTGAGAGGTCGCCGCCCATGGGTACGCCCTTGGCGTAACCAATCGTGGCCAAATCAGGCAGCTGCGCGTCGTGAGATTGGAACTTGAACCCTCCAAAGAAGCGCACGACCATTCGTGGGCCTGTAGTCGCGTAAACCTCCTTGCGCATCAGGGCGTCAAAGATCGCTGCCCGGGTATTCTCCGTTGCCCAGACGGCGGCGTAGCCTGATGCGACCATTTCCCAACTCATGATTTGAACCTTGCCATCGGGGGACTCCATAAATGGATGAACGGCTCGACCCGGGCTTGGCTCCGCAGGGGTAGCCTTGCCGAAAAAGTTGTCCTCATCGGCGGTGGCCAGCGAGGTATGGGAGTCCGTTGAGCCAATCATGCCGAACTTGTAAGGATTGATCCCTAGCCGGTGCTCGAGCTTTAGCCCCGTTTTCAACGCCGAGCGGGCGTACTCGTATTGCAACATCTCGGGCTTCTTGAGTGCGGTCATATCGAGATTGCCCTTGTCCCAGACCTCGTAGCCAGCGAACTCGTCGTTCGGTGACAAAAATCGATGAGACTCGCCATCGCCTTTGATCTGCGTCACTTCGTACACAGGCTCGAGTCTCGCACGGGTTTCTGCGTAGGCGCGAGTCAGGGCATGCCCCTCGAAATCGACAAGACCGAACATGAGTCCGTTCGAGAGGTTGCCGTTGTGGGGTATGGCCAGCGCCTGACCCCCGGTTTTTGCGTGGTAGGCGTCGAGGAATTTCCACAGCATCGCGGGGTCTTCATTGTCGAGCGCGGACAGCGGAACGATCGTGTCTACCTTGTCCTTGCCGTCGCGAAAAATGACCACGCGATGAAGATTGTTTCCGCCAGGCATGGACGTCCATTCGTAGCCAATGAGGGCAGTGAACTTGCCCGGCTCGTTGTAGCGGTCAGCCGTGGCCGTATAGTTCTCCCATGCCGATTGCAAAATGCGAGGGTCGAAAAGCGATGGAGGACTCGTCTTCGCACCCAAGGTTCGGATGGCTTCGACGGTGACGTCGATGGCCTGCTGTCCCCCAGCCCCTATCATGTCGTGCCATCGCTTGAGCGTGGGGTCGCTCATCATCACGGGATTGCCTTTCTTAAGCTCCGTGAGGCTGCCCAAACCTTCGGCGTGATCTGATACCACAAGGAAGTCTAGAGGTCGGCTCAGCTTTGCCGGCTGCCCCGTAGAAGCTATGACCTCCTCGCCTCGGGCGAAGCGGTACGCCGCCTCTGGTCCGAGCGTGTTGCCGAAGGCTGCGGCATCGAATGAATTGGAAGTATGCAGATGCGTATCGCCCCATAGGACCCGCATCGGATCGTTCTTGCCGACATAGGGCGAATAACCGGGAGGCTTGACGACCGTGGCCAATTCGTCAGGATACAGAGTGCCGATGTCTGTCCCGACCGGTGTCGTGCTTTTCTGTGCATAGGTAGGATGGGCGATAAAAATCGTGAGTATCAAAGCGGCCAATGTGATCGGCAAGGTACACTTGCATCGCATCTTGATCTCCCCTGTCGGCCAATCTCAACACAGGCTACGAGGCGCTTACGGAGTTCTCTGCGAGCTCACTCCGGGCGAGCGGCGTAGGGTGCATCAAAGTCGCGTAATTTGCGCATCGTCTTCTCCGCAACTGTCGATGGAGAAAATGATAGTCGAGGGCCCGGCACAATGCTGTAATGTCGTCAGGACGGCTTGGACGCGGTAGTTCCGCCCGAGAACTTTTCTTGGAAGGGCGAGAAATACGGACTAGCAGATAAGGCTGAACCTAACCGACACAAACGAGTGATCGTCAGATAAATCGTTGTCAACTGCATGGCCCGCGGCAAGATCACGCTACCCGAACGACAGAAGGCCAGAGATTACAAAGAGCCTGACTATCCCTTCAAATTCGTTCCGAAAATGTACGGGTAACGCTCTCAACCGCCCGTCGCGAGGCGGTGTCACGATTACGCGAGCGCAGTCGTGATGAAGACGGTCCGTGTTGCCAGACGCGTTGCCTGTTTCGCAACGGCCGGGAGCGGCTGGTCAGCACGCGCGGGCGGGTACATACTGGCCAATCGACGCAGCATTGCCGCTTCGATTGCCGTGATATCCGCACCGACGGGTTCTCCTTCGCGAGGAGATCGGACAAGGAGGTCGCCATGACACCAATCCAGGGATTGTTCGCCGCCGTCTCCGCGGTTCTTCTTTTCCTGTATGGGCTTCAAGGCTTCAGCCGTGAACTCCAGGACGTTGGGGGCGAGACTCTACAATCTTGGCTCGGCCGCGTAACCGCGAGCCGCTGGCTCGGGTTTCTGGTCGGTGCATTCGCTACGGCCATTGTCCAATCAAGCAGTGCCATCACAGCGCTTGCTGTCACTCTGGTCGACGCGTCCGTCATTTCCTTCCGGGCCAGTCTCGGGGTCCTGCTCGGCAGCAACGTGGGGACGACGGCAACTGCCTGGCTGGTCTCCTTCAAGCTCACAGGCATCGGTCCTGTATTCATCGTACTCGGCGCCCTGATCTCGGTTTTGCCGATCCGCGCAAGGTACTTTGGGAAAGCAGTTTTCTATTTTGGCCTGATTTTCTTTGCGCTCGATCTGATCTCCGCCGAGCTGAAGCCCCTGCAGAATCGCCCACAGTTCAAGGAATGGCTTGCCCTTGCTGAGGCTCCGTGGGCGGGCGTGCTTGCCGGTCTGGTCTTCACCGCTCTGGTCCAGTCCAGCAGTGTGACCACTGGGCTGGCAATTCTCCTCGTCCAGCAGGGTGTGCTGCCGCCCCAGGCGGCAATACCAATCGTCATTGGCTCAAACGTGGGTTCGACCTCAACCGCGTTGATGGCAGGTCTCGGAATGAGTCCCATCGCCAGAGCGACAGCGATTACGAACTTTCTGTTCAACGCAATCGGCGTGCTGTGTTACTTCCCATTCCTGAGGCCCTTCTCGCGAGCGATGGTCGATCTGACGGCCAACCCTGGAATGGCAGTGGCATGGGCGCATCTGATATTCAATCTCACCGTTGCAATCTGCTTTCTGCTGGCGCTATCGTGGGTCGAACCCTTGCTTAGAAGATTGCTGGGCGCCGACGCTCAATCTGCGAGACCCGAACTGGCGTCTTGAACGGGCCGCCGACGCAGCTTGATGAAACGGCGGGGAGCGTTGCGGGTCACGACACGGCAATGCGGCCAGTTGAGGGAGCGAGCGGCAGCCAAGGCCCATGACGTGCCGGCGAGCGCCGAGTGCGATTGACCGTTGCACTTCATCAAGAGACGTTCGGCCTAGCAAGTGTCGAGCGGCCGGAGTGGGTCGGCTAGGGCCGACCGCATCCGGCGGCACGCGGCCAATTTCGGTCAACTGGCCGCTCGTTCATAACGACATTTGAAAGGCTGCTTCTCAGTCAACCGTTGCCAGTCGGCATCCTACCGCCTCAGAGACATTGTCTTGTATCCAGCCGACACGCTGTCGATCGTACAGCGCGGCGGAACGCAGATCAGGTATTGCGCTGCCACCAGGCCTGCGGACACTCAAGAAATCGCCCCAGCCAGTTGGAGGACGCGGCTGAATTCAAGTACACGACGCCCAGTGCCGCTGACAGTATCAGCTTATGGACGCACATCATTCCAATCCGTGTTGGAAAATCATACGGGTACGACCTATATTGCTTTAGCAGATGAGGGCACGCTGATCACGAGTCACTTATATTCCGAGTGCGCCGTGTATCTTTACGAACGCCGCTCTGACATTCAGGAAGCATTCTTAAAACTAGCCTGCGCACTCGTCTGCTGGAACATCTTTAACCGAACGGAACGGCCTTTTTGAACTGGGCTTTAGAGACGCTTGTGAAGTAACCGTTTGCGTACCGTACAAATTTGACGTCAGCTTGTTTGATTGGCGATGAGTCGACTGCTTTTCTTCCTTTGTACGAAATTGACGGATTCGGCGGCAGGCCCCGGCGCCATTTCCATTAGGCGGAAACGCCATGCTGATCGGTGCATCCGGTACCGTCGTGTCCATTGGCATTTGTTTGCGTCACCGCTAGCCGGTTAGTTCCCTCTGCCTTTTTGCGGTTCGGAGATGTGAAATCCAACGTAGAGGTGAAAAATGAAAGCGTTACCGCTTCTCGTCGTGACCGTTGTTGTGTCAGCCTGCGCAAGCCAACCCATGCCGCCGAGTGCGCAATCGGTCGGAGAAAGTCAACAGTCGGTCCCCGCCGTCGCGCAATGCATTGCGCAGAAATGGGCGAATCAGTCGCAGCAGCAGGTCATATCGCAGGGGATGGTGGCGAACAACCAGGCGATGGATGTCTATGTTCCCGGTCAGCAGCCTCCGAATGGTGCAGCCGCTGTCGTGCGGCCGTCGTGGACGGGTAACACCAAAACGTGGGTCGGCTTCCGCGGGGCAGGCGGCAACGCCGGTGGCAATGTGAGCGGCTGCCTCTAGTCGGTGCGTCGGTACGCGATACTTCGTTGGTCTGATGGATGTGCACAGAAATCTCAGGCGCATCAGGTCCAAATTCGCCCGCATGTTCATATTTCAGAGTGCGCGCGTTTGTGAGTGATTCACGTTCGTGCGAGAGCGCGGCTATCCAAAGGATGATTGTTTGCTTCCGCGCGGGCAGCGGGAGCCAGCAATACCAGCGGAGATATTCGCGGCTGGCTCCAGGCGGCGCGACGGTGTGCTCCACTTCGCTGTTTCGATGGGTGGGAACAACAATTCGGCGTCAGGCGCCAACTTAGGCGCACTTAATCGAGGAGAGTCTCATGAACCGTCGTACCTTCTTTTCGCTGAGCGCTATCGCACTGGCCAGCTCGCTCGCCGCCTGCGGCACTACCTCGAATCCGACAGAAGCCGCCAACAAGCGCCGTGAAATCGATGCCGGCGTCGATGGCGCCCTCAACAAGCTGTACAGTTCGACGCCGGGCGCGCAGGAGCAGGCCGGCAAGGCCAAGGCCGTTCTCGTTTTTCCGTCTGTGATCGCTGCAGGCTTGGTGGTCGGTGGTGAATATGGTGAAGGCGCGCTTCGCAAAGGGGGCACGTCAGTCGGCTACTACAAAACCAGTACCGCCTCGTTCGGCTTGCAGGTTGGCGCGCAGTCCAAGGCGGTAATCCTGATGTTCATGACCCAGGATGCGCTTGATAAATTCCGGACGAGCGACAAGGGCTGGACAGCCGGCGTGGATGGCTCGGTAGCGGTGGCGAAGGTGGGCGCCAACGGTACGCTCGACACCGCAACGACGAATTCGCCGATCGTCGGTTACGTTCTGACGAACTCCGGCCTGATGGCCAACCTTAGCTTCGAAGGTACGAAGGTTAGCAAACTTGACATCTAAAACCGGCGCAGCACCGCTCGACTATCGAGACGTCCATTCCAGCGCGCGCGCATGCATGCCAACCGCAGACGTCAGTGGAGGCACAAAAGGTACAGACAAGGCGACCGTGACCGCAACGACAACCGTCGTGGCCATGGTCGTCGCAATTGAGCTAGTTCCTACACCGTCACAACGAAGGACACGAGAGGCCACATCGTCGACGTAGATGTGTGCAAAGAAGCGCAAAACTTTGACCAGCTCAAGGTCGGCGACGTGGTCATCGAACGTCCGCGGTCAACAGCATACGGCGGCAGAATGAAGCGCGTATCCGGCTGCCTCTGAGGATCCCGGTGAAGAGGTGTCTTGATGAACCGCAGCGTGATGAAGTTGCTGCCTGTCATCTTGGTCGGCTGCCTACTGGCGGGATGCACGCCGACCCGGTCAACGGTGTCCGTACCCGGATATCAGAACCGCGCCCTGACACGCACCGAGGGCGGTCTGGACGTTTCGGCAGCCGTGCTGTCGTCAGAAGAGAGCGCGGCAGTTTACGGCGCCCCGCTTGCCGACAGAAAGATTCAGCCCGTCTGGATTGAGGTCCGGAATCGCGAGGACCGCAGCTACTTTCTCCTGTCGCCAGGCCTGGATCCAAACTTCTTTGCCCCGTCGGAGGCCGCCGAGGCGTTTGCCGCCGGTGCCTCACACGATCAACAGGTTGAACTCGAACGGCGGTTCCGTGCTCTCGCTTTTCATAACCCCGTTCAACCCGGAGAGACCGTCGCGGGGTTTGTGCTGACCAACCTCAACGAAGGTGCAAAGCTGGTCCAGGTGGACCTCGTCGCGCGGGAACGCGCCCGCACGTTTTCGATATTCGTCGCCGTGCCCGGGTTCGAAGCCGACTACAAGCGGAGTCAGGTATTCAAACGCGCTGCCGAACCGCAAGAGTCCACCGTGAATTATACGGATGACGCGAATTTTCGCGCCGCTCTCGAAGCCCTGCCATGCTGCGCGACCAATAAGGACGGCTCGAAGAATGGCGACCCGCTCAATCTCGTGATTGTCGGCGGCCTCGACGACGCCTTTCCCTCTCTCGTTCGCCGGGGCTGGGGTCTCACGGAGCAGAAGTGGTCGGGGGCAATCGCGCAGATGATTGGCGCTGCACTGTCGGGCGAACCCTATGTCAACGCGCCGGTAAGCGACCTGTACCTGTTTGGACACGCGCAAGATCTTGCGCTGCAAAAGGCACGGGACGACATTCACCAGCGCAATCATATGCGGCTCTGGCTCAGCAGCCTGCACTACCACGGTAAACCCGTCTGGGTAGGGCAGATCAGCCGCGATATTGGTATCCGCCTGACCTTGCACTCGTCGACGTTCACCACGCACAAGATCGACCCTGACGTGGACGAGGCGCGCACCGCGCTCACCGAGGACATGGTCTATTCGCAGAATCTCGTGAAGATGGGTCTCGTGGCCGGAGTCGGTGCAGCGCAGGAAGGCGCTCCGCGCAAGAATCTGACGACCGATCCTTACTACACCGATGGCAATCGTGTCGTTCTGGTATTTGACCGCACGCCGACATTGCTATCGAACATCGAAGTCTTTCCGTGGGTCACTCCGTACAAGGTCATGCACCTGACACCCGGAGCGAAGCCATGAACCTTTCGCTGGCCGTGCATCGTTCACGGGTACGTGCAGGCGTGCTATGCCTCGCGCTCACGCTAACTGGCTGTGCGACATGGCACGCCCCGTCTGAGCCCGGCGATGGGCCGGTGCGTGAACGTGCGGTCAGTGCCACGAGTCACAGCGTGCGGGTGAGCGCAACTGTGCTCGGCAGCGAAGACAGCAAACGGATGTATGGCGCCGACGTCAACGCAACGGGAGTCCAACCGATATGGGTCGAAGTGCAGAACGGGACGTCGCAAGCACTGTGGCTGTTGCGCTCGGGCACCGACCCGGACTACTTTTCGCCTCACGAAGTGACGTGGTCCATGCATACGCTGCTTGGCCGAGCAACGAATACGAGCATGGACGACTATTTCAGCAACCTCGGATTCAGCAACCCGATCCCGCCGGGCGAGACACGATCGGGCATCCTGTTCACCAACCCCGCTCAGGGCCTCAAGCTTGTCAATATCGATCTGTTTGGAAGCCACGCGCTGATCCCCTTCTCGCTCTTTCTGCGCGTGCCGGGCGGCACGATTGATCCGGATCTTGCGCAGATCCCGTTCCCGTTTCCCGAAGCCGTGGTGACGGACTACGAGGACCTCGGGTCGCTGCGCGCCGCACTTGAACGACTGCCTTGCTGTGCCACTGACGCGAGTGGGTCGCTGCAGGCGGATCCCCTGAACGCCGTTGGCATCGGCCAACTGGCGGACATCGGAGCGGCGCTGGTGCGTCGCAACTATCGGCGTGACGCGCGCGAGTCCGACCGGGCACAGCGGGTCTTTAGGCGGGAACCGGACTTCGTGATGCGCAAGCAGGCGCAGGCGGGTGCGCCCGCGAACTGGGTACGCGGATGGCTCGTCCCGATCCGCTTTCAAGGGCAACTGGTCTATGTGGCGCAGGTCGGTCGCCCCGTCGGCGGGCGCTTTGCGCCGCGCGGTGAGACACACCTCACCCTGCACGAGAACGTCGACGAGGCCCGGAACCTCCTGGTCCAGGACCTGATGTACTCGAGTGGTCTCGACAAGCTCGGATTTGTGATCGGTGTTGGCGCGACGTCGCCCACCCATCCCCGGACGACGTTCGACGGCGCGACCTATTACACGGACGGATTGCGCGCAGTCGTGTTCTTCGCGACGCGGCCGCGCAGCCTGTCCGATGTGGATTTTCTCGACTGGGTGCCTTATCTGGAAGGACGTGACACCCTTCAACCTGGAACAACCGGCGATGCACACCAGTGACCTGAAACGAACACCGTCGCCCGTGTTCTCCGCACAGCGGGTTGCCGCCATCGATGCGTGGCGTCGGATCTGCGCCGTACTGACGACAATTGCGACGTGTATTCTGCTCGGCGCATGCGCTACGAAGCCGCTCATCCCGTACTCGACCGATACGCCGCCGATGGTTCTCGTGCCCGCATTCCAGGCCGGGGTCGTGGATAAGCGGGGGCGCTTCCGGGAAATCTATTGCGCGGTACTTGAAGGGCGCGGTCCCGGGTTACCTGATTACCGGCCCTGTGAGGACGCGCTGACGCGGGTAGGTACGGAATCGCCAGGTACGGGCGAGTCTGTTGAACTGGGTCAATCCCGACGGCACCTCATTGCGGTAGTCGTGCATGGCGTCGGCTACGACTGCTTCGGGCCGTGGCTGGATACGCCAAATACCGTCGTGACGCACCTACGCCAGTTTGGCTTCGACACATCGCTCTTCGACGTCGATGCGCTGTCGAGTTCTGCCAATAACGCACGACAGATTCGCGACGCGCTCATGGCCATGCCCGCACCTGAGGGCGCGCCGCGCATCGTATTGATTGGCTATTCAAAGGGGGCTCCCGACATCCTTGAAGCGCTGGTCGCCTATCCGGAAATCCGAAGCCGGGTGGCAGCGGTGGTGAGTGCCGCCGGCGCGATTGGCGGTTCGCCACTTGCCAACGACGCCGAGCAGTATCAGGCCGACCTGCTGCGATATGTTCCGGGCGCGACCTGTACAACGGGCGATGGCGGCGCTGTGCAGAGCCTGAGACCGGCGATCCGCAAGGCGTGGCTCGCGCAGCACCCGCTTCCGGGGGAACTGCGCTATTACTCGATCGTGACATTCCCGCAGCCGGAACGCATCTCGTCCATCCTGAAATCGAGCTATAACAAGCTCTCGCGCGTCGATTCGCGAAACGACAGCCAGGTCATCTTCTACGATCAGATCGTGCCCGGAAGTCAGCTCCTCGCCTACGCGAATGCGGATCACTGGGCGCTGGCGGTACCGGTTGCGCGAACGCATCCGACGATCGGGGCGCTCTTCGTGACACAGAACGCCTATCCACGCGAAGCACTGGCGGAGGCCATCTTGCGCTTTGTGGAAGAGGATCTTTCAGAGGATTCAGAGCCCACCCGGTGAAGCCATGCGCAAACACGAATTTGCGTTACGTGGCAGGTTTCGACCGCGGCCAGTCCTCGAAGTGCGTCAGGCTATAGTGGCAATGCGTCGTCTGTGGTGTCGTGGCGCCCGGCTGACCGACAACCGGGCCGCGCATCCAGGGCAAGCGTCGGTGCAACACGTCCTTTCAACCATTGCAGCAATCTCGGGTTCGACTGTGGACCACGACGGAGACAACCATGCGCTGTGGCCAAGTGAGGAACCGATATGCCAATAGGAGCGACCGTTGCACCTCGGAAGCGGCCTTCCGCCTGTCGCAACCGCGTATGGCCGCTCAGGGTCGCGAGTACTCATTCGCGGATCGCGATCGCGGCTTTCGTGGAGGCGAAGGCTCCAACGACAGAAGAGGAACCTGAAGCCGCCTGACGAAGACCGACGTCTCAACATCCGCAAAAGCCAACGACGGCGGCTTGAGCGTCGAACGGGTGAAATTCGCAGCCGCAGCGCGCCGCGGCCGCCCGAAATTTCTTGCGCTGCACTCGCCATCTCTTAGCGGACGCCGGCTGCTCGTTATCGCGCCTGCGAGCCCTCGAAGCGAAGCGGCTATTCTCACGTTCCAATCCCGCTGCGGCAGCTTGATCGTTTGATCGCGTCCGACGGGTATTTGCAATCAATTCAAAGTTCTATCACGGCGTAGGCCCGTACGTCACGTCGCGAGCCATATCGATCAAAAACGACTTCATCGCGGCGGCTGTCGGCGCGTCGTTGCCGAGCAATCCATCGATGCCATACGGGTTCGTGTACCAGACGACATCAAGGTCTCGATCGTAGATCACGAAGTGTCCGCCTACTCTGAACGACTGACCAGCGAGCAGTTTCGCCGCCAGCTCGTCGGGAGTTGGTAAGCTCAGCGACTCCCAATCTTCGGCCGCGATGAACGTCTCGATGCGATGGCGCTTGAGCTCGCGCTCGGCTTCTCGTGTGCGCCGCGCAATCGCCTCGGCCTCTTCGATCCGTGCAATCGTGGCCCCATCTTCGAACGCTTCGCGAAGTAACGGTTCTTCCGCTAATAGCTGCGGACACGGGGCGCACCGGTAGGCGTGGCCTGCGCCAGCGGCCAATTGCCGAGCGTCGTCGCTCAGGTCAGTACACTTCCAATAGTCGCGGTCGTCGCCGGTAATGGCGGGATCGTATGCACTCGCGAGCGCCCATTGACAGCGCGCCTCCAAGGCAATGGAAAAAAGGTCAGTCATCGTTTCCCTCGAGGAAGGTGCCCCCTCTAAGAAAGCTCCATTGTTGAGAGGCGCTAGCCGCGGCGGCCGTCGTGTGCTGGCTTGGGACCGCTGGCCGGCTGCTTTCGCAGATGCTCCAGCTGATGACGGTCCAACGCCTGTTTGCCGTCGGCGACGCCCTTGGGCTGCACACCGGCATCGCGGCGCTGTAGTTGGCGTTCATGCTGGACCGCCAGCGCTGTGCTTTTATCAAAGCGCCGGGCGATCGCGGTCGGCAGATCCTTGATCGAATTTGTGTAGATGCGCGCCTCATGGCGGGCGCGGCTGATGGCCACGTAATACAGATTCATCGACGTGGTGCGGCTCTTGGTATCAAGCGCGATCAGCGCGCGGTCGTTCGTCAAACCCTGCGCGCTATGAACGGTGGACGCATAGGCGTGTTCGAGGTGTAGCGGTCGGCTCGACAGCAGTTCGAGTGAGCGCACCGGACGGCCGTTGCGCTGCTCGACCGATTCGAGCGTGATCATGCCGCCGATCACGCCGGTAACGCGCAGGCGGTCACCGTTCGTGAGATCCCGGCCGGGATCATTGCGGTTGATCCGCACCGTATCGCCGATCGACAACTCGACGCGCTCCAGGTGGTACACGCTCAGTTGCGTCGCCTTGCGCGGGTTGATCGTAGTCGTGGTGCCGTCCTGCCGCTGCACGATGAGCGCATTGCCGGGCATCGCTTCCTGGACGCGATACGTTTCGCCGCGCGCGAGGCCCGCTTTCGGATAGTCCTTCTCGGGTTGGATCACCATGCCCGGCTGATAACTCGGCGCGAAGCGGCGCTGCGCTTGGGTCATGTCCACGCGGGTCAGCGTCTCGAATGGCCGGCCCTTGCCGCTGAGGTCCAATGACTCGCGCACCAGGCGATTGATCTCGCGACGGGCGTCGTTCGTGCCGGCGACGATCAATGTTGCGCGACGCTCGGGTTCGGCAAGTTGGACGTAGTCGTTCACGATGGCCCGATGCCGCTCGCTCGGCTCTTTGAGTTCTTCAACGTGCCGCAGGTGCGCGAGCGATTGCGCGACGCGCCCCTCGGCCGCATGCTCAACAGCGGTTCTAAGATCGTGGTCCTTCTGGCGTTGAATTTCGCTGATGCGAGCGGTCTGCATGCCGGCCTGCTGGAGTTGCGCGAACGGTTTGCCCGCTTCAATCGCTTCGGTTTGCTTGGTGTCACCCAGGAGGACCATGCGCGCACCGGCTTTTTCGACAATCCGCATCACCTGTTCCATCTGGCGGGCGCCGACCACGCCCGACTCGTCTAAAACGATGATCGTTTTGCTATCGATCGGCTTATCCTTGGTGCGCAGAAAGCTCGCCAGCGTGTGCGCGTCCAGCCCTT
Source organism: Caballeronia hypogeia (assembly GCF_001544875.2). Classification (GTDB taxonomy): domain Bacteria; phylum Pseudomonadota; class Gammaproteobacteria; order Burkholderiales; family Burkholderiaceae; genus Caballeronia; species Caballeronia hypogeia. Next base: position 35,341 of record NZ_FCOA02000043.1, on the reverse strand, counting down.
CGTTCTTGAGCGCCTTGACCTGATTGCCGTAGGGCGCGAGCGCGACGGTGCGGTAGGCTGCGCTTACCACCGAGGTTTGCTTGATCAGGGCGAGGGCTTGGTTCACTGTAAAAGTCTTCCCGGTGCCGGCGTCGCCCTGGATGCCCACGAAGCGATTGCGGGTGCTGACGATGGCCTGCACGGCTGCGCGCTGGCCAGTATTCAACGAGGTACCTTCGAGCGCCGCTTTAACGGCGGTCGCCGTCATGATGGGCTCGACCGCGGCGCGCCCGTCGCGCTCGATGGCGAGAATCGCTTTCTCGCGAGCGAGGGCCTTGTGCGTTGTGTAGCGCTTCTCGGCCGGCACGAGCGAACCCTGCTGGATCGCGTGGCTGACATACTGCCGCGCCTCTCTGTCCGACCAGCCTTTGAGCGTTTGCAGATAGCTCTTCCAGCCTACCGACGAGAGTGCCGGACCGTCCTTACCGTCCTTACGTTCAGCCATGCGATACGCTGGCACGGATTCGACCAACGACCCTTGATCAACCAGACGCCTGATTTCTGCGCGAACCTCGTGAGCGCCCGCGAGCCCGACTGCGCGGCGCAGCGCGGTGGCGGTGAGCACGGTTTCGCGAACGACAGCCTCGCGCTCGGTCAGATGGTTGATGGCGTACTGCACGACGGCTTGCGCCGGTGTGAGCCGCGCGGGCAAACTCGTTGCCGCAATGAGGCCGCCGTCACCGCGATGCTGGCCGCGGCTACTGAAGTCGTGCCCCGGGCCCTTGCCTGGATCGTAGGCGTGGCCGTCGAGCGGGGAGGGCGCACCGTAGTCGATGCCCAGGTCGTGGCTTTTCTCGATCCAATATTGCTTGACGACCGCACGATCTGACTCGTCCTTGCGCGGGCGCGTAGCGAGCGAGATGACCTGCTTTTCGAGCGTGGTCGCCGTGGCCCGTGTCTTGCCTTCGTTGGCCAGTGCCTCCTCGATCACGCGGCTACGCGCCGAGAACGCTTCGATCTGCTCGCGGCTGAGATGGGCCAGCTCAAAATTGCCCTGGTCATCGACCAACCGTATTGCGTAACCGAGCGCCTGCAGGCCACGGGCCAACTCACTCTTGTATAGCGCATCGACCTCGTGCTGGACGCGGAAGATGTCTTCGTTCGCCAGGGCACGCCAGGCGCCGTCTGCGCGCTGCGTCATGTTGAGCACGACGCTATGGGTGTGTAACTGCGGGTCCTTCGCGCGGCTCATCTCGTGGCGGAATTTGCCGATCACCATATTCCCGGTGCGCTCACGCGTGCTTTTGCCCTTGATCTTCTTGCGGGCCTCGGCCAGTCGTTCGACCTGTTCGAGCGCATGGGTCACCGCACGATCATGCGCGGCAGTCACATCCTTGTCGCCCGCGACCAGCGCCTGCATCGAGACCGATTTCGGCGCGGAGAACGTCAGGTCCAACCCCATGCGCTTTTTGTTGTCGCTCCGGTCAAAGGTCGTCTGGATGCGCTCACCATTGGGCAACTGCCCGTCGAGCAGCCGGGACAACTGCGCCTGTTCGACCGGGCCCGTCAGGCCAAGGATCTGCGCGCCGTGCCCTTGCCATTCACCCGGATTGTCCTTGGCGTAGTAATCGTCGGCGGCCGAGAAATAATGCGCGGCCGCGTACTGGTTGTTGCCGCGAATTGGGGTGACGTTGAGCATGGCGTGCCCCGGTTACCGGATGTCGATGGCGAGCGCCCGCGGCGGATAGTTGATGTAGGGCAGCTTGATCTTCGCGATGGGGAAATCCTCGGCAAACATGACGTAGCCCTCCAGATCCTTGAGGTTCGAGATCTCCGAGTCCAGTACCACCGGCTCCGGCTGACTGGCGACCACGTGGCGGCCGCGGCCGCCGCTGCCGTGGGTCGTGACGCGCTCGACGTGCTGATTGCCCAAGATCTCGCTGGCCTTGTCGGCATTGAGCGCATTGGACGCGCCGAAGATGAGGTAATTCCGAAAGCACCCCAGCAGCGTTTTGGCGGCGTCCTTGCCGTAGGTCTCATCGAGCTGCGCCCAATCTTGAATCGAGGCGGCCATACGCAAACCGTGTTTGCGGCCCTTGGTGGCGGCGGGCACAAAGGATTCGAGCTTGCCGAGCGACTCGAGCTCGTCGAGAAAGAGCCACAGACGCCGGGAAAGATGCTGCGCGTCTTCCGAGATGCTGAGAATGGTGGCGCAAATCGTGTCGATCCAGGTCGCCACCAGCGGGCGCTGCGCGGCGCGCATGTCCTCGCGCCAGGTGATGAAAAGGTTGCCTGCGTGGGCGTCATGCACCCATTTGTGCAGCGAGAATTCGCCCTGGGTCATGAAGCGCAACGGCCGCACGTACTTGTTCATCATGAACTGGATCGACGCGATCGCCTTCTCGGCGTTCTCGCGGAAATAACCCTGCGAGTCCGTATTGGCGAGAAAGGCGCGGATGATCTCGCCGTCTTCGCGCACGAGGAGGTTGACGAGCGTGTCCTGATCCGCGGTGTTCGTCTCGACCAGCTTGCGCATCGTGTCGGCGAGTACGTCGCGCGCATAGGCGCACCACTGCTCGTCGCTCGGATCGAGTTGCGGCGGGATGACGCTCTTCGCCATTCGGTCGAAGTCGTGCACGCCCTTGATCTCGTTGAACAGCGTCCAGCCCGAGGAACGGCGGTCAAACGGGTTGAGAATCGTGTCGCCTGGAAAGCTGAATTTCGAGAAGAACGTCCCGTTTGGATCGATCACCGCCATCTTGTCGCGGCGCTTCACCGCCGACGCAATCATGCTTTCGATCGCGACCGATTTGCCGGCACCGATCGACGCGCAAATCAGCGTATTGCGGTTCTCCAGATGCAGCGGCATCGGCATGGGACCGATCATGATGGGCGACCAGTCCTGCGGGCCCGCGTGTTTCTTGGGTTCGGCGTGTCGCTGGCGCGCTTCCCGACCTTTCTGCCGGCGCTTCTCCCGTCGATTCGCGGCGGTGACCTGGCTTCTGACCCGGTGCCAGTTCGCCATACGCGAGCCGCGCATCCAGCGGCGATAGGAGGCGCCGCGAAAACCGTCATCACCGTACTCATGAAGCACGTAGGCGGTGCTTGCCGCCAGTGCTAGGCCGACGGCGACGCCGCCCATCATCAAAGGGTTGTGAGGACTGACGTGCAGCGCAGCGGTGAGCGCTTGCGGGAGAGGAGAGAGCGGCACATCGGCAGCGTAAGTGCCGGCCAGCCACCCCGTGATGGGCAAACTGATGCCGAAGAATAAGGTCGCATTCTCGACTTCGTGCTTCTGCATGGCGTTCTCCGAAGAACCCGATCGCAGTGCCGGCGCAAAAATGACAACTCAACGACAACCCGACGACGACGCAACGACTGCGCAACGACAATCAGCGACCGCGTTGCGGTGATTCACACCCGCGGCGTGTTAGCTGGATCACTTGCCTACGTCGCCGCCTCATGCTGGATGACGACAAGGGCAGTCCGAATTTATCCCGGCGGTCATCGTGGACGACCAACGGACTACGCATCCTCCGCCAAGCGATCAAGCAGCGCGGCCATGTCAGGCAACGACCCTGCAAGCAAATCAGCGGGCACGCCGGCTTTCTCGCACGCGAGCACCAATTCGTTGAGCTCGCCCGTCGTTGCCTTTTGATGAGCGAGAAAAACGAGGATCGCCAGGAGTGCTTGCGCACTTTTCTGGCTGCGTTCAATCTCAGCCAGGCGACCGGCCAGCTCCTGCCGCTCGGCCCACATCTCGACGCTGTCGTGGGCGGCTATCTGATGGCCGCGATCGAGCGACCGGTCACGGATGTACTTGGACAAGTGCTGATAGCCGGCGGCCGCCGCTGCCTCCTCAAGGTGGCTGCGCTCGTCTTCCGTGTACCAAACGGAAATGGATTTTCCATCGCTCATCGGTGCTTGCCGCTTATGATGATTCTTCATTCAATATGAATGTAGCATTGAAGCGGCTGAGCGGCCAATTCCTATTGAAAATCTAATGACTTTTTTCGCTGCCCATGCGCTGCGAGGCCCGATTTATCAGGGGTTCGGTACCCCGATAGGGGTGCGTGATGTGTATCGAGATTTCGGGCCGGTTAAGGACCGGAATCTCTGAGGCGTTAAGGGCGTGCACCCTGGTTAGGCCGAAGGCCGTGGGCACAAAGGCAACATCCAAGTGACAGTCAGGGAACATGCGAGAGACATATGGGAGATAAGCAGAGAACACGATGTAGGCGATACGGAAACAAGACGACGTCAAAAGTTTGGCATTCTACAGACGTTTGGACTACAACATAGAGACAGTCTGGTAAGACACCGACGACAGTGGGCGCCATGACGAAGCTGGACCCAAAGCAGGCCGTCAGAGACACCGAGCCGACCACGAAAGCGGCGAGGCTGCGCGACGTGATGCCCGAAATCGAGAAGCGGTTGGCTGTCGGCGTGCAACTGCGCGCGATCCATCAGGCGCTGACCGGGGCCGGTTTCGACCTGACCCTTCAGACCCTCAAAACCTATCTGTACCGCTACCGAAAGAAGCAACGCGCGCAAACCGCGGGGCAGCAGACTGCGTCGGCCGGCGCGGTGCCGGTCGACCTGCCTGCATCGTCCCAAGTGGGTGAATCGGTGTCGGATGACGCGCAAACGCTGGAAACCCACGAGGTCCCTAAGACGCCGGACACCCCTCCGTCGCGCGAACCGATGTCCATGCAGGCGCTTGACCGTTTGATGAAACCCGATCCGGTGCAACAAGCCGAGAAGCTGGCGCGCTACGAGCGCCTCGCTAAACAGCAACGAAGGAGCCGCAAATGAAAGTCGCCGTCATCAACTTCAGTGGAAATCCGGGCAAGACCACGTTGGTGGACAACTTGCTTGCGCCGCGCATGCGTGCACCGAAGTTCGAGGTCGAAACGATCAATGCGGGCTCGGCGGATACCGACGCCGAACGGTTGAAGGGCAAAGACTACGGCGGATTGCAAGAAGACCTGATGACGCTCGAGTCTGCCATCGTCGACGTGGGTGCCTCCAACGTCGAGGAATTCATCAAGCAGATGGGGCAGTTCGACGGCTCGCATGAGGAATTCGACTACTTCGTCGTGCCGACGGTCAGCGAAAAAAAGCAGCAGGCCGATACGGTAAGCACCATCGAGACATTGGGGGGCCTCGGCGTGCCGCCGAAGAAAATCCGCGTGGTGTTCAATAAGGTCGAGCTCGAGGATGTGAACGACGTGCCACGCTTGTTCGGCACGGTGTTTGGCTTGCACGCCGCAACCAAGTGCTTCACGTTGCGCCCGGATGCGGTGGTGTTTAGAAACGAGATTTTTGAACGGCTGCGGCCGCTGAAAAAGACCGTCTCGGACATTGTGGCGGATGAAACGGACTACCGGGCGATGCTCCGCGAAGCCAAAGACGACGACGCCAAGGCGCACGCGGTCAGCATGATTTCGGCGCAACGGCTGGCGAAGTCGGCGCACAAGAATCTCGACGACGTCTACCGCGTCTTATTCAAGTAGCGGGAGCGCTCATGAGTAGCGGCAATGTCTCGACGGCCCGGGAAGCGCTCATGGCCGAATTGCTGCAGGATGCGGACGCGCTGGTGCGGCGCTTCGAACAGGCGGACGAAGCGCTGAGCGGAAAAATCGAGCAGGCGACAACCGACGCGGCCGGCAAAGCATTCCTGGCTGCCAGGCTCAACTTCGAATCGGTGATCGACAAGAACGCGGATAAGCTCGCTGAGGCCGGTCGATATGCGGCCGCACAAATTGGCAATCAACTCAATACAGGGGCGGTTCGGCTCGTTGCCGCGAATGCGGCGCTTGAACGCAAGGCGCGTCAGTTCGTGCTGATGCTGATTGTGTTTGCTTTCGTCGCCGGCGCCGTCGGCGGCTTTGTGGGGGCCAAGCTGGCCGGGATGTAGAGCCGGCACCCGCAAACCGCCGTCCCTTTCGCGACGACAGCGTGATCGTCTGATCCCTGCTTTTGTGTGGGGTGCGGGGTCGCGCGGACGAAGATTAAGGGTGCCGTGTGGGATCGGAAAACGAGCATCAATCGGGCGCCGAGCCGCGGCAGCTCATCGAATACGCCGAAACGTTTTTCGCGAAAGCGGGTAGTCAGTTCTTGCCGCTCGCCGCGGCAATCACGGCTTTCGCAACGTGACATGCGGCGCAAAGCCGTTCAACCAAATGTTCGTTTCGTCCGCTCGGGCAGGCGATCGCGTGTAGCAGATCGTCGGAGCGCGCGACCATTTTCTGCAGACTTTCGAGCATTGCCGGCGAGGCCTCGCAGAGCAGCCAAGCGGCGCGTCCGCCGTAACGCATAAAGGCCCCGTCGAGGGTGACCCCCTCGGCAATGCTCCGGCCGTCATCGTCAGTGATTGAGACAATGCGCGCGCAAGCGGCGCTGCTGCGGTCGCGCTCGGTGCAGATTTCCGCGGGGTCTCGATGCTTGGCTACGGCGATCGCTTCGGCCGCCGTCGGCGCTTCAATTTGGGTCCTGCCGTAGTGCGGGACATTGACGGCATAAACAACGGTGAAGTTGCTCACGGGTCCATCTCCTTATTTTCCAAAAGCGGTCCTCGGCCTGGACTGGTGCGCCCAGGCTTTCGGCGATGTCTTTATGCTGCTTCTTGGTCCTGTTCACCTTGCAGTGAGAACAGGAACTCGCAGGCTTTTTGCGCTTGGCTCGCGGCCGTGAAAATCGCCTTCTTGTCGCCCTGCAGGACCTTGAGCCAGTGGTCGAGGTACGCGGCGTGGTCTTCACGGACTTCAGGGGCGAGGCCCAACTGCGCGCATACAAAGGCGGCTCCCATCTCGGCGATTAGTTCTTCGGCGGCGTAGGCGTCGTCGCCGAAACGCTTGCCTAGCTGGCGGTCGAGGCGCGTCTTGTGGCTGGTCCAGTGGGTAATCTCGTGCGCCTTGGTGGCGGCGTAGCTTTGCGCCGTGTCGAATGACTCGGGGACGGGCAGTTGCACGATGTCCTGTGCGGGAGCGTAGTAGGCCTTGTTTCCGCCGTGACGGATGACAGCGCCCGTCCGGGCAAAGAAAGCTTCTGCATGCTCGATCAGCTCGAGGGGCTCGCTTTCGACGGGCTCCGGTTCGGTACGGTATTCCGCAGGCAGGTTCTCGATCTGGTCGACGTTGAACACCGTGTAGCCCTTCATTAAAGGGATCGCGCGTTCGATCTCGTCGCCTTGGTCGTCGGTCTCGGTCTTGGTGACTTTGTTCGCGTAGACCACGAGGGTTCCATGCGCGCCTTTACGGACGTTCGCGCCTAACGCCTGCGCTTGCTTGAATGTCATCCAACGATGGGATCGGAAGCTTTTCTCGAGCTGCTCGCCCCACAGAAGCAAAATGTTGATGCCTTGATAGGGGATGCCGTTATGACGAACGGGAAGGGTGATCCGGTCGCCGGCGTTGCTGGCTTTCCAGGGCTTGACCCATGGCCTGACGCCTTGCTCGAGGTCGGCAATGATCTTGTCCGTCACTCGGCTGTAGACGTCGGGGAGAGGGGGCTTCGTTTGGGCTTTCATGGTCTTTCCTTTAGGTCTCGGGGTGAATGTGCTGGGGTTGCGCACATGCACCCGACGACCGTCGGGCGACGACCGGGGAGGCAAGTTGCAAGGGCTGGACGCGGGGAGGGGGATCACCCGGGATTTTTTCAGCGCTTCATCGAAAAAATTTTGGGGATACCCCGCGGCCAGGGCGAAGCCATTTCCCTTGCAGCGCGCCAGGGGCAGAGCCCATTCCATGTCCTTTTGCAAGTCTTTTCTGAATAGCTTTCCCCGCCATGCGTAGCATGGCGTCGTACCTCAAATCAGAGGGCCGTTGGGTCGGGGGTCAGGCCGCGATGGCGACAGTCGATCAAACTTCCATACGCGGGTTGGTTACCGCACGAGCGTTTTTCGTCGCAGGTTTATCTCTTACTTAGCGCGGGCATCGGAACGTCAAGCACTCCGGCCTCATTGGGCTTCTCGAGAATTGCCTTGACTGCACGCCTGACCCCCGACCCCAACGGTCGGAGGAAATGAGGAGCTATTGGGCAGCGATGGTCTCCTGCCCGATAGCCCAAATGAATCCCACCAGTTCTCGTGCGATCGCTGCGATCGCGACGGTGGGTTTCTTGCCGCGTGACTGAAGCTGTCGATAGCGCGCGCAAAGCCGCACTTGCGCCTTCCATGCAATGTCGCGAATTGGCTTTGGCAGGCGCACCAACACTTCAGCCTTCTCCTTCGCGACTCGCGCCGGGTACTTGTAGCTCCACGCTGCCTCGATCAACATCCGCCGCGCCTCTCGGTTGCCGGTTTTGGTGATACCACCTCGATGAATTCGATCACCGCTGGAGTGCTCCGAGGGAACGAGGCCGAGATATGACATCAGCAATTGAGGGGTATCAAACCGAGATAGATCGCCGACTGTGGCAACGAAGGTCGCGGCAGAGATCAGCTCCATGCCGCGTAACGCCCGCAATGCCTCGACCAACGATCCGAGGGACCACTGCGGCAGGAACGAAGCAATCTGTCTTACGAGCGCGTCGCGGCGGTCCTGCGCGGCCCATACCGCTTCGACATAGTCATGAAAGACGAATGCATGAGCGGGCTCAACGAAGGTCTGCCCGGCCAGCCATGCTCGGTGTCGCTGCGTCCAATGTTTACCGGCATCATAGCTGCGGCCGTGCCGGAGGAGGAAGGCCAGCAGTTGCTGGCGCGCTCTGGACAATTGAACCACGGCGTCCAGTCTCGCACGCACCAAATCACGCATGGCCTCATGGGCCTTATCCGGCACCCACACCGCAGTAAGCTGACCGGACCGATGAAGTACGGCCAACTTAAGCGAGTCTCGTCGATCAGTCTTGACGCGCTCCCCAGGCTGCTTCGGTATGCGCGATGGCGCGACCACCATGCAAGCATGGCCGAGTTCTTGAAGCTGGCGATGAATGGTGTATCCGCAGCACCCGGCCTCATAACAGAATTCGAGTCGCTCGCCGTTCTGTGCGAGCTTTCGAGCCAGCTTCCGGATGTCGGTGGGTGTATTTGAGATGGCTCCATGGAAATAAACCGGTCCGTCCCTGCCTTCTTCTGCGACGGTCACTGAAACCGTCTCCTTGTGCACGTCCAATCCGACATAAAGCGTCTTTTCCATGATCTCGCCTCCATTTGTGATCGGCGCCTTGGCGGCACGCTATCTGAAAGGTAGCGCACACGCCGGCGGACCATACTGAAGGACATACACACTTAGCACGTTCGTCTGGCAGGGTCTTTGACTTTGCGAAAGGGATCGTCACCGAATGGCTGGGACGCCAGGCCCGGTGAGCGCAGCGAATAGAGCCCGATCCGCCGACAGGCGGATTCGCCCGAACCAACTCATCACCGAAAAGGCCGCGTCTTAGGAAGCGCAACTAACTGTCTAAAATCCAGTCCTCTAAATCAGGATAGGTCGGTCTGAAGGGCGGCCGAGAGGGTTGGTCTACGGTTACTCGTTCTCACCCGTGAAATCGCGCGGCCCTTAACTTGCGCTTCTCATCTCCTTACCTTAAAGTAAGGAATACCGGAGGGAGAATATGACATCAGCAACCATCACATCAAAGGGCCAGGTCACGATCCCGGTGGACGTGCGCAACCAGCTTGGCTTGGAATCCGGCGACCGCATCGAATTCAGCTTTAACGAAACGACGGGCCGGTATGAAGTCTATCCAGCGACGCGCTCGCTCGCGGCACTCAAGGGCGTCGTAAAGAAGCCCGCTCAACCAGTGTCGATTGAGGACATGAATTCAGCCATCGCGGAGCAGGGAGCCTCCGCGCGATGATCGGACTGGATACGAATGTGCTGGTCCGTTACTTCGCTCAGGATGACCCCGTGCAATCGAAGAAGGCAACGGCGGTGATGGAATCCCTGTCGGCTGAGCGACCGGGGTACGTGTCGCAGGTCGCACTGGTTGAGGTCGTTTGGGTGCTGGGTCGCTGCTACGGCGTTGAGCGCGAACAGGTCAAGGACATTATCGACTCGATGATCGGCACCAAGGAACTGGTCGTTGAAAGTGCGGACACGGTGCGAAAAGCACTACGTGTTTTTGGCGCATCTGCTAAGGCAGACTTTGCGGACTGCCTGATCGAGCGGTCAGGGCACGTTGCCGAGTGCGAATACACAGCGACTTTCGACGTGACCGCCTCGAAGGTCACGGGGATGAGGTTGATTAAGTAAGCGGCGAGGGACCGCATTGGCGGGATCCGCGTGGCGATGCTGCAAGGCTGAAGGACGCCTCTCCGATTGCTGTGGCCGGTCCTTCCGCGGACCTTGCCCCCTTGAACCCTGCTCACGCTCGTTTTGGAAAGCCGGCTTGCCTCGCGTCTAGGGTCGACAAAGCGATTGAACGCCTCGCTGCGCTTACGGCCGGTTGGGGCATACTGCCGACCCACGTCGGAGACATGCCTCGCATTATCGTCGATCCAATCCCGCAACCGGACGCAAGGTTTCCAGCGCGGCATCGACCAGTCTTTGCTGTCGTGCTTGTACAGCGTTGTCGTCTTTGCGGGCAATCTTGTACAGCGTGACGGGGCCAGGGGCATCTAGCGCAATACCATGGATGGTGCAGCCCGTATTCGCCTGCAACGACGGCGCGAGGAAACTGGCGACGACCGCCCAGGCACCGTTGCGCAGGATGGGCGCGAGCATGTGTCCCTTGTCGACAGTCGTGGTGATTCTGGATAGCCCACGCCGCGAGCGCCACAAATCGAATGTGGAAGACCATGGCAGGTAAATCTCGCGCGATGGATCAAGATCCGTCAGGTCGACCTTTTCATCCAGCTGCCGCTCACCCGCATACGCGATGACCATCGAGTAATCGCGAATTGCCGTGGAAGTGAGATCAACGTGATCGGCGGACGTCAGCGTGAACGCGACGTCCAGATGCCCCGACGCCACGCGGTTGAAAAGCTGAAAGTAGCGGCTGCTTTCCAGATGAAGCCGAATTGGCGGCTGCTGGTCCGATAGTGCCGTCAGAAACGGCGGCAAGACATGAATCGCGACAGCATCCACTGCACCGATCGCCAGATGGCGCTCGGTGCTCGCCTTTAACTGCTCGGCTTCGATTTCCAGCATGCACCAGCGCTCGGCGATATCGAGGAAGCGCTCACCTTGTGTCGTCAGCGAAATGCCGCGCGATCCGCGCGAGCGCAGCAGCAGCGGATGGCCGATGCGCCGCTCGAGCGATTGAATGCGGTAAGACACGGTCGATTGCGTCGCGCCGACGATTTCTGCAGCTTGCAACAGGCTACCCGAGCGCACGACGGCCAGGAACGTGTTGATCTCGTCGCTGAACAACATATCGAAGCCCTCGATATTGGGTCAATAAAGACACGCATTGACCGATATTCTGCCCGTCTCTAGCCTAGAAGCAAGTCGAAAAAAGTCGTCTCTTCCCAACGCTGTCTTTCGGAGCCTTTCATGGCTACTACGCGCATCAGTGTCGACGATCTCCCCACAAGCTCATTCCATAAGCGGATCGCATTCGTCGCCGCGGGCGGCCCGTTCTGCGACGGATATCTGCTCGGCATCATCGTCGTGGCCTTGCCGTTCATCGCGCAGGACCTGCATTTGAACGCCATGCAGATGGGACTCATCGGCGCAGCGAGTCTCATTGGCATGTTCATCGGAGGCATCGTTTTCGGGCCGATGACCGACCGCTTTGGGCGCCAGTCAATGTACGTCCTGAATCTCGCGGTGTTCGTACTGTGCTCGATCGCGCACTTGTTCGTGCATGACATGACGACGCTCTTCGTGTTGCGTCTTGTCATGGGGGTTGCGCTGGGCGCCGACTATCCCATCGCGACCGCGCTCGCCTCGGAGTTTTTACCGAAGAAGCTTCGGGGGCCGGTTCTGTCGAGTCTTGTCCTGTGTCTGTGGGTCGGCTACACGATCAGCCTCGCGAGTGGTCTTTTCGTGAGCGGCATGGAAAGCGGCGTATGGCGCTATGTGCTGGCGAGCGCGGCGATCCCGTCGGCCATCTTCCTTCTGCTGCGAATGAACATTCCCGAATCGCCGCGTTGGCTCATCTCGGCGGGACGCAAGGAAGACGCGCGCCGCGTGGTCGAGCGATATCTGGGCGAGCAGGCCGACTTTGATGGGCTTGTTGCTGAAACGCGCGTCGCCACGAATCGACGCGGGCTCGGACTCTCCAGCATTCGCGAACTGCTGGCGCGCGGCTACGGACGCATGCTCGTGTTCTGCTCGATCTTCTGGATGTGCCAGATCGCGCCGTCCTTCGCCATCAAGACGTTCCAACCGCTATTGCTCAAATCGCTGGGCGTGACGCAAGCGCTTGCTGGATCGCTGGTCATCATCGCGTTCGCGATCGTCGGTACCGCCCTCGGCATGCTCGTCATCAATAAAATGGGACGCCGGCCGCTGCTCATCATTTCTTATGTGCTTGCGACGCTTTCGTTAATGCTGCTTGCGACGCCGTTGTCGAGCCTGGCCCCGGCCGCAATGGGCTTGTTTGTGCTGTTCACGGTTGCGGAAGCGGCGGGTTCCGGGCTCCAGTTCGTCTATCCGAACGAGGTCTTTCCGACCGATCTTCGCGCCACCGGCATGGGCCTTGCCATGTCGGTCAGCCGCATCGGCGCGGCCGCCGGCACTTTCCTTTTGCCGATGACGCTGGCGCGCTTCGGCAGCGCCAACGGTCTCTTGATTGCCGGCGCGATCAGCGTCGTTGGCCTGCTCGTATCAGTACGCATGGCGCCAGAGACGCGCGGCTTGTCGCTCGCGCAATCGCATCGCGTGCAGAACGCCCCCACCACCACTCACGTTAAAGAAAACGAGGCCCGGACATAATGCAATCCGCACCCAAGGTAGTCATCGTCGGCGCCGGCATCATCGGCACCACGCTCGCTCACGATTTTGCGAGCCGTGGCGCACGCGTGACCGTGCTCGACAAGAACGAAGTCGCCCAAGGCGCGACGTCCGGTTCCTTCGCGTGGATCACGAACCAGACGAAGTTTCGCAACGCGGACCGGCTCGGCGAAGAGGGCGCACGGCATTACTTCAATCTGCATCGGTTATCGCACCTGCGGTGGCGCTATCTGCAGGATGCGATCGACGGTCTGCCGATTCGCTGGTCGGGCTGCTTTCAAAGCGCAGAGCCAGGCACCGAACAGGCTGAGGAACTCGCCGCAGAACTCGACCGGCGTCTGCGTTGGGGCAGCCCGACGCATCGGGTCACTGCCGAGGAAGCGCGTGAAATCGAGCCAGGCTTCGAACCCGGTGACGAGAACTTCATCTTCTACACGCCCGATGAAGGGATGATGTCGCCGGTTCAACTGACATCGAAGATGCTGGAGGCGGCCATCGCACGTGGTGCGCATTACTCGCCGCACGACGCGTACGAAAGTTTCAGGAAGACGGCGGGCGGCTACGAGGTCCAAAGCGCGAGCGGCAAGCGCGAGGCGGACATTCTGATCTTCGCGGGTGGCATCGCGAATCCGGACCTCGTTGAGGGGACGGGGTTGAAAGCGCCGCTCACGCACAGCACAGGCAGCGTCGTGCATCTCGCGCCGCTGCCGCGTCTCTTCGATTCGGTGATCCTCGGCGCGCATGTCCATGCGATTCAGCGTGTCGACGGCCGCGTGGTCATCGCCAAACATTTCTCGGGCTCACCGGTCGGCGATCCGAGCACTCCCGATCCGGAGGAGTTGGTGCGCATTGCGGCGCGCGTGTTGCCGGGTTTGAAGGATGCAACCGTCGAGAAGGTCACGGAAACGCGGCGCGTGATTCCCGTCGATGGTTTGCCTGTCGTGAGCCGTTTGGCCTCGCTGCCTGGCGTCTTGTCGATCACGACGAACGCGGGCATCAGTCTCGCCGCCGGACTTTCGCAACTCATCACGACCGAGTTGCTCGATAGCGTGAGCGTCAACCTGCTAGATCCCTATCGCTCCCAGCGTTTCGAAGGCGAAGCAGGGGTGGGCGTCGATAGTGCGGCCCCAGAGTAAGCGGTACGCTGGCAGAGCGCTTATAGAAAGTCTGCTATAAGCGCCGTTCGTGGCTTTGTATAGCGAGTTGCAGTTCTTCATTACCGACAGCTTGATGCATTTCCATGCAGGCTGATCTCATCGGCGGAGCGGAGCGCCGCGCCAATTCGAAGCATCCCGCTTTGACGAGTTGCAGATGATCTGCGAGCACATGATGGGTTCGTCCGGCCCCCGAAACCTTGGGCGTAGCCATCATGGTATGAGCGGGCGAGCCCGCGAAGAACATGCCGCATGACGTGGCAAGGCGACCCGAATGCAGGCATCTTGCGATTGTCGTTGCAGTTCAAAAGGATAGGTGGCAAGCAGTTGCGTTATCTACATGCTTGTCCACCGCGTCTGTGGATAACTGTGCGCTTGCTGATGGAACGAGCGCGACGGGCGGAAGAGGAGCGAGCCGCAGACATCAATGCCCGCGGTGTGCCTTCGCCTCCGTCCGGCAATCGATCGGCAATATGCAGGCGATCCTGAACCGCATGCGCACCGCATTCGCCGATCGCGACGCGGGCCGCCGCGGTCTGCATACTTTCGACCTGCGCACGACGATCCACGCTCTCACCGCGCTCGAAGCGGCGCTGCTCGATCGGCTCGGCAAGCGTCTCGGCGTGCCCGTCGCGGCCTTGCTGGGCGAAGGCCTGCAGCGTGATGAAGTCGAAATGCTGGGCTATTTGTTCTACATCGGAGAACGCAACAAGCCCGATCTGGCGTACGCCTCGGGCGCGGATGGCAAGGACGACCGGGAGCGCGTGCGCACCGAAATCGCGCTGACGCCCGCAGCGGTCGTGCGTCTCGCGGAAGCGGCGCAAACGCGTTCCGGCGTCAACGACTTGAAGCTGGAAGGCAGCGTGCTCGCGGGCGATGCCGAAATCGAAGCGCTCACCGCGCTCGCCGAGCGTTTCCATGATTGCCGGGGGCCGTACCCGCCTTCCGTGTCCGGACGTTCGTTGGCCTGTCCAGACAGTCCTGGTCGTACGCAAAGGCTGGCCAGACGGTTATTTGGGCGTCCGCGCCTCAACGCACAAACGGATCATCCGCGCTCGAACCTGATTAACTGAACATGTCAGAGGCATGTTCTAACGCGCGTTCAAGTCGTCCCCGGCGTGACACCTTTCCAGTTTTCGTCATCGCGATCCCACGGGGGAATCTCACCGAACGCATGGGCTAGGAAATCGATCATCACACGCACTCTGACGCTCAGGTGCCGGCGGCTCGGATACATTGCAAGAATGTCGATCTCAGGCAAGCGGTACTCAGGCAACACCTGGATAAGCGTGCCGGTACGTAGATCGTTTCCGATTAAGAACGTGGGTTGCCAGATCACCCCTTGCCCGGCGAGCGCTGCCGCGCGCGCCGTATCGCCATTATTAGTATGCATGTGACAGTCGACACTCACCTTGTGAGTCTTGCCGCCACGGTCGATCAGTTGCCACTCATCGCCGGTGGCCGCATAGGTGTAGCCGATACATCGATGCCCGATCAAGTCCCCAGGCGCTACCGGAACTCCGGCACGAGCCAGATAGGCCGGTGACGCGCACAGGATGTTTTGTGAAGTCGCCAGCTTGCGGGCTGCATGGCTAGTCGAGCCAGCGCGCGAGATGCGAACGGCGACATCGTACCCCTCATCGACGATGTCGACGACGCGGTCTATTAGCGCGACATCGAGTTCGACGCCAGGATATTTCGCCGTGAACTCGGGCCATAACGGCGCCAGATATCGAATCCCAAAGCTCACGGGCGCATTGATCCGCAGGCGTCCGCGTGGTTCGACCGACGCGGATGACACGAGCGCCTCTGTATCGGCGACATCGTCAAGAATGGACTTGCAGCGAGCGTAAAGCGTTTCGCCGCCCTCGGTCAGAGATAGCGTGCGCGAGGTGCGATTGAGCAAGCGCGTGCCCAGGTGCGTCTCCAGTTCGTTCACGTATCGAGTTACGTTGGCGGGCGACGTGCCGAGCGCATCCGCTGCGCGCGCAAAGCCGCCACGGCTCACCACTGTCACGAAAACCTCGAAGGCGCGCAGACGGTCCATTGAACCCTCCTATCATTCACAAAAGCTGAGTGATAGGACCATGTTTTAGGTCTTCCTGCCATCAGGGCTGAAGCCTATAGTGCTTCCACGGCCAAGGCATCGGGCGCTGGCCGACTAACCGAACCAGGAGCAAGACATGCAACGCTTGACGGGAAAAGTCGCCATCGTGACGGGTGCTAGTGCAGGAATTGGCCGCGCTACTGCAAGGCTGTTCGCGAAAGAAGGCGCCAAGGTGGTCCTTGCGGCGCGCCGGGCGGCGGAACTTGAAACACTTGCTGCGGAGATCGTCAGCGAAGGCGGCGAAGCGACATATCTGGCGGGCGACGTGCAATCGGAGGACTTCGCGAAAGCGCTGGTCGCACTCGCAATGAGCCACTACGGCCGTCTGGACATCGCCTACAACAACGCCGGTACGCTGGGCGAGATGGGCCCGACCACGGGCATTTCCGAAGCTGGCTGGAACGCCGCGCTTGCGACCAATCTGACCAGTGCCTTCCTTGGAGCGAAGCACCAGATTCCCGAAATGCTGAAACAAGGTGGTGGATCGATCATCTTCACATCGACCTTTGTCGGCTACTCGTTCGCCTTTCCCGGCACTGCGGCCTACGCGGCGAGCAAGGCCGGACTGATCGGATTGACCCAGGCATTGGCTGCCGAGTACGGCGCGCAGGGCGTGCGCGTCAACGCGGTGTTGCCGGGCGCTGTGGACACGGAGATGTATCGCGGTATGAACGAAAGCGACGAATCGCAGGCGTTCGTGACAGGGCTGCACGCGCTCAAGCGCGTCGCGACGCCAGAAGAACTGGCGCGCTCGGTGCTGTATCTCGCGTCGGACGATTCGTCCTTCGTGACCGGCACCGCCTCACTTGTCGATGGTGGCGCGTCGATTACACGTACGTAAGCCTCTCGGCGGCATCATCTTCCATCTCGGAGCCGATGTCGCCACGTTTCGTAGCGAGTCAGCCGCCGACGTCTCATCGGGGATAGCGTCGTGGTGACCGAAGCATCGGGGCACGGCAGGGCACCTGCTTCGTGACGACGCATCTATTCCGAACGGCTACACCGGCGAAATACACGAATGTGCGCGGCTTGGCGCGGGGACTGCAAGTTCTACGCGCGCTTAATGCGATGGAAAGCGGCCGCGCCACGAGCCAGCAGATCAGTGACGCAATTGGCTTGCACCGCACGACGGTGCGTCGGTTGCTGGAAACGTTGGTGGAAGAAGGCTTCGTGCGGCGCAGTGAGTCGGACGAGAGCTTTCGCCTGACGCTCAACGTGCGTTCGCTGAGCGAAGGCTTCACGGACGACTGAGATTGACCCGCTCCGACGGACAGATTTGCAGTTAAAGATTTGTCGTGGCCCGGCCTCCGTTAAGCGTTGAGTTGCGGGTTGTCCACGGACGGGCAGCGGGTCGCTTCTCACGACCACGACGCTGCCCGTCCGTGGGCAACTCGCAGGGTGATGCGGTTTTTGTCTTCGCGCTCTGGTTTTCGAATTCGAGCGGTGAACAATAGCCGATGCTGCTATGCAGGCGGCGTACGTTGTACCAGCCTTCCAAGAAGGAGAAGATGCGCCTCCGTGCTTGTTCATGGGTCGCGAAGTGTTCGCGCGACAGGAGCTCTGCTTCAAGCGTCCCAAAGAAGGATTCGCACATCGCATTGTCGTACGCGTCGCCGGCTGTACCCATCGACGGTTGCACACCGGCTTCGCGGCAGCGTCGCCCAAAGGCAATGGATGTGTATTGGGCCCCCTGGTCGGAATGCAAAATCACGCCCTCATGACGTCGCTGCTGGAGGGCCATGTCGAGCGCGCGCAACATCAGTTCGGTGTACAAGTGGTTCGACATTGCCCAGCCGACGATGCGCCGGCTGAAGACATCAAGCACCACGGCCAGATAGAGAAAGCCTTCTGTCGTCGGAATGTAGGTGGCATCTGCGACCCACAGTATGTTGGGCCCTTCAGCATTGAAGTGCCGGCGCACGAGGTCCGGCGCACGCCGTGCCCCCGCACGCTGGCGCGTTGTACGGGGCCAGCGCCGTCGGCTTGCTCCCCGTAGGTCCGCGATGCACATCAGGCGCGCGACTCGCTTGCGTCCCACGTGCACTCCCTCGCGCGCAAGTTGCGCATGGATGCGCGGCGCCCCATACGTACCTCGCGAACTCGCATACAGCGTACGAATGCGCGTCAGCAGCTGAGCATCGCTACGTGACCGCTTTGATGGCTCCCGCACCAGCCACGCGTAGTAGCCGCTGGTCGAGACTCCCAGCAGCCGCGCCATCGTGGCAATGGGCCAACGGGCCTGATTCGCTCTCATGAATCCGTATCCTTCGAGGATACGGCTCCTGTCTCGCGGGCGAACCAGGCTGCAGCGTGAGAGAGAATGTCGCGCTCCGTCTTTAATTGCCGATTTTCGCGGCGCAAACGGGTGAGTTCTTGGCGCTCAGCCGTGGTCAACCCCTCCTGACGCACGCCGGCGTCAATATCCGCCTGCGCCACCCAGTTGATGATCGTCTGCACACTAGGCTCGAACTCTCGCGCAAGCTCCTCGGGTGTTCGCCCCGCCTTCACCAGCTCGACTATGTGAGCCCGGAACTCCGCCTATAAGGACTTTCCTTTGTTTGCAAGCTGGGGTTGATCTATCTAATCATTCATTCGATTCCCATGTCATCGGGACACGTTCGGCATTGAGCGGCGAGACAGACTGCACACCTATAAGCGGCCTTGTTGGGCACTATCGTCGCCGGTGCCCGGGCCTGGATAGTAACCGCGCAGCAGGACTCCATCCGGGTATCGGCGAATACACGACGTGTAGCGCCTGCGGAGTTCTCGAGTTCGCCTGCTGCCGGTCTGACCTGTCGCTATCCTTGCCTTTGCGTCCTGGATTACGAAGTCACGCTTTTACATGACGCTGCATATTTACCTGTTCATACTGCGGTCGTACCGTGGCTGGCTCGGTGTTGGGGGGTGGACACATACGAGGGATCGAAACGCTCGCCCTTGGCGAGAATCGCCCACAGGATGCGCGCGTGCTTGTTGGCGACGGCCACCAGCGCTCGATACCAGCCCACGCGTGCCTGGAGCTGAACGATCCAGCGCGAGAGACGGTCGGTTCGTCGATGGGCGCTCGTTACAGCCGAGCGCGCGCCCTGGAACAGCAGCGTGCGCAGATACGTGTTGCCTTGTTTGGTGATGCGACCCAAGCGGGTCTTTCCGCCGCTGCTCTTCTGTTTGGGAACCGTGCCGAGCCAGGCGGCAAATTGGCGGCCGTTTTTGAACAGGCGAGCGTCGCCGACGGTCGCGACGGCGGCCGAGGCGGTGAGCGCTCCGACGCCGATGATCGCCATGACGCGCTGCGTATTGCTGTCGTGCTTCACCTGTGTGGCGACTTGCGCGTCACACCAGGTGATTTGCCGGTCAAGGGCCCGCAGGTGCTCCCAGCCTTGCAGCAGCGCTGTGCGGGCGACACCGTTCAGTTCAGTGTCGCCGTCCTCGAGTGCTTCGACGAAGTGGGCGCGAAACGCTTCGATGCCTTGCGGCAGGAACACGCCGAACTCCATCAGTTCGCTGCGCAGCCGGTTGATCAGCGCGGTGCGCTCCTCGACGAAACCGCTGCGCATGCGGTGCACCACCAGCGTGTTTTGCTGGTCTGCGGTTTTGACGGCCACGAAGCGCATATGCGGCCGGCCTGCGGCCTCGCAGATCGCTTCCGCATCGAGCCTGTCGTTCTTCACATGCTTGCCGCCTTTGCGATACGGCGCGGCGAACTGCGGCGCGATCAGCCGAACCTCGTGGCCGAGCTCGCGCAGCTTGCGCCCCCAATAGTGGGCTGCGCTGCACGCTTCCATTGCGACCAGGCACGGTTCGAGGTTGGCAAACCATTCGAGAAACTTCTGCCGTGAAATGGCTTTCCTGACCACCACGCGTTCCATGCTGTCCACGCCGTGTACCTGGATGATGTTCTTGGCGAGATCCACGCCAATACGAGTAATCTTGTCCATGACTTTCCCCTTCTCAGATGGGTGTCTAGCACCAACCATCCTGGCATATCGCTATGCCACGAGATCGGGAAAGTCCTTACTAATTCGGGTACGGTGCTCGATGCTTGCCCATTTTGGCACCCCCTTTTCCAAAGGATAGGTGTCCGTTTTGGCGGGTCAATCTCAGACGAACGCATCGCGACCATCGCTCCGCCGATCATGGGTCGATTGCTACAGCGCGTCGCGTGGCCATCCGACCTGACGACGCCCGACGGCGACGCCATGATCATCCGCGAGACGACGCATCGGTTCAGTCAGCTGTCGTTTCATCGGTCCATGGTCGGCCGACGCCTGCCCATTCTCTTGACGGCTTCCGGCCGTGCCTACTTCGCAACGTGCCCCGACGGCGAGCGAGAAGACATTCTCGATCTGCTCCGCTCAGGTGAGGGTGGCGACGAACAAAAGGCGCTGGCCTCCAGCGATGACCGATGCGCTCGTTCGCAATCTCATTCGACGCGTGCGCGCTGATGGATTTGGTTCGAATCACGGGGATTGGACGGCTCAGAGCAAGATCGGCGCCGTTGCGGTTCCGATCGTGTCGCGCGAGCGGGTGCTCGCGAGTCTGAACGTCGTCTTTCTGTCGACTGCAGCCCTCTATCCTGGGCTGGTCCAGGTCCATTCACGCGAAGGGAAACTGGTGGGAGTTATCTAGAGGTCTAGCGGCCGCGCCGATCTTTCAACGACAGCGGTATTCGAACATTCGAAAGACACGACGATCGAATTGTGACCGGTGACGCCTGCCTCGCCCTACCGAGCGATCGACTATCCTCGTACGGGGCGACGCCTGTTCCGGGAAAAAGGTGTGAAGCGAGCCGGAGCGCCTCATCAGCGAAAGGTACCCGTCGCAAAGCCTGATCGAGTCGTCTGTTTTGTAGCACCGATAATCCTCTGCCGACTCCTCGCTTATCGAACGTCGATGTGAAAATCCTGTCCTTGCCACGTTCCAGTCGCGGTCCAAAAAAAGGTGAATACAAGCGATGAACCGGCTTCGACTGCTCCTGTGGCAATATCAACATAGTAGACGCCCACCGCCGTTGACGCGGCGTCGCGGTCCTCTGACGTGGTCCAGTTGTCGCGCGACAAGTGCAGGCGGAAAGGCTCACGCAAGGTGAAGCGAAGCGTCATGCCGGCAGAAATCGACGGCACCGGCCGGGAGAAGCTCCAGATTTCGATTGCACTGGGGGCGCG
The DNA here is from genome assembly GCF_001544875.2 of Caballeronia hypogeia. GTDB lineage: Bacteria > Pseudomonadota > Gammaproteobacteria > Burkholderiales > Burkholderiaceae > Caballeronia > Caballeronia hypogeia. The sequence goes on along the minus strand of NZ_FCOA02000043.1, from coordinate 14,091 downwards.
CGGCGGCTGACCGGGCTGGAGCTGATAGCGGTTCGCGACGACATCGAGGCGGTCAAAGACACGCCCATCGGAAATAGAGCGAACCAGCTTGATGTACTCAGCGTGGGCCCACGCGAGGGGCATGGCCGAGCCGGTCGGGCCGCCGGTGCGAAAGGGTGGCAGATCGTTCTCATCCCACACCTGTTCGGGAAGCAGACCGCGGCCGCCGGCAAACGCCTCGAGAGCGTGAAGGTAGAGTGTAGGATCTCCGCCGGCGGCCAGTTCATAGTGGCCGCGTTCTCCACTGAGTAGCGGCCATGGGCGGCCGACGCCCGTTGTGTTGTTCGCCCAGTCCTCACCATGGGGACCTTGGCCATATCCGTCGTGGTTGTAGCGATAAAACACCGGTCCCTGCGGGAGGTTCTTTCTGATGACCGCATCGACAACCCTCACGGAGTCGACGATGACGGGGTCGTTTGCCGCGCGAATGCCATAGCGGACCAGTTCGAGAAAGCCTGCATCCACGATTTCGCTTGCATCGTAGGGCTTAAACCAGACCTGTACCGTCGCGGTGTTCGGATCTTCCGGAAACCTGAAAGCGTCACCTTCTCGCGTCGGCAAGATGCGAATGTAATGCCGGGCGGCACCGAGTTCCGCGTGCCGGTTGCTGACGCACCACTCTTCGAGATGCGATTCGAGAAAGTCCGCGTATTCCAGAAGGAACTGGGCGGTTACGGGGTCTGCCCATTCTTCGGCCGCGCAGACCAGTGCGGCAATGTTCGATGCCAGCGTCGAAGGAGAATAGCCCTCCTGTTCTTCCCATCGCTCCTGTTGGGTCATGGGGCCATACTTGATGATTGCGCCGGCCGCGGCCAGCACCATCCCGGAGGGATCGAACTGTTGCAGGAGCCCGGCCGTGCTTAAGTGATAGGCCAGGATGACGGGAAAGGAGAACTCGTCGAGCTGCGCGGCATTGTCGAACCACGGCTCGCCGTTAATGAAAAACTTCTGCGGAAAACTTCCATCCGGCAGTTGCGACGTCGCCAAGAACATCAGACTGCGCAGCGGTGCATCCTGGGCGCCTGCCGCCAGCAAAGCGAGTGCGCTTTGGCACATGTCGCGCGGCCAGACCATATGGTAGCCAGCGGCCAAATCCTGAACGGTGTTTCCCCATGGGATGCTCAACGAAGCCACCAGTGCGCCGTCGGCCGTCTTATCCTCGTGCGCGAGCAAAACGTTGCGGCTCATCTTGAAAAGCGCGTCGCTGTCGCCCGTGACGTTCGCTCTAGGCGTGAATGGGGGTGCGTCAGCAGCCTCCTGCCATCCCTTGAGAAATACTTGGCGGTGGCTGTATGTACCCGCGGGGCCGTCAAAAGGATAAGCTAACGCCTCTGACACGGCGGCCAGCGCCTTGTTGGGTGTGCTCCTTACCGTGTCCCTCGGCTCGTCGACGCAAAATGCCAGCGCTAGAACGAATTCATTTCGCCCGGCGCGCGCGATCTCCGCGGTCATGGCGACATATCCGTCCTTTGCCAGGTCGTAGTTCCAGACGGGTAAGCGTCTGTTCGCGATGATGTCGGTCCAGCCGTCGTTCACGCCCGCGAAGCCGCAACTCGTCATGCCAAAGCCGCAGTCGGCGCCCAGCGCCAGCCAATAATGGCCTCGGTTCGCCACCAGGCGATCCCCGTTCGCGGTACTGACCCGCTGAGCGGTGTTGCCCGTACCGTAGCCTCCCATGTGCGGCGCCAACAACGCGTAGACGTGAAGCGTGTCGAGGAACGCCTGCTCTCCCTGCAATGTCGTCTGCACCAGCACGCAGGGCGATCCCTTCTCTGCGATCACGTCCTGAACGACCGTGTACGGTTGAGTCCTTGCCCGCGCGGTCAGCCGGAAGGCTAGGGCGGGGGCATCAGGCCATTCACATCGGTAATCGAAGTCTCTCTGTGCGTCGTGAAAGAAGTTCGCGCCGTCCGTAATGATTAGCTGAAAGTCACGAACCTGAGGGGTATCCACATCCGGAAAATAGATCTCCGTGAGTATGCCCCCCGCTGCTGTGTACCAGACCTGACTCGATAGTGAGTAGGCCGTGCCGACGGCGTCCTTGTCCGCCCGGCACCAACTTAGCGGATTGCCGGGTGCGCCGGGAGCCGGATTCGAGTCAAGTGGCGTTGCCATGGCATCTCGCTCCGTTGTTCTCTTTTGCATTCTTGTGTCAGAAAGCCACCTGAAACGTGCGCGTGGCTCGGCGCGGGGTGAAGCGGTGGCTGCGCGCCGTGAGGATCAGAATCCGATTCTGAGCGCCTCCGGATGAAGCCGGCTGATGGGGATTTTCGCGCCCGCTGGGAAACCCGCCACCGTGACGGGGATCTGATTGGCCGCGCAACCGGGTGGCGCTACCACGAGGGCCGAGCGAGCCGTGAAGTTTTGCGTCGGGCCTTCGCCAGCGATGTAGACCGTCACGTCGTTTCCCTGCCGTATTGCGATGGACGGCCTCGGGCCGCCAGAGGGCACGACGATCGGATCGCCGCTGCAATCCGTCGACGTGAACTCGGCGGACGAAGACGTGGCCCACGCGAAGCCGGTCGCCGATTGGTCGCCGCTCGCATCGCTCGATCGTGCAATCTGGACGATCGTCACGGCATTGCCGGCAACGACGCGAACTCCGCTTACGCCGCCGAAGCTTGCCAGTTCTCCGACCACGTGGCCCTTGGCGTCGAAAACCTGCGGCGGCCGGTGACTCGGCGAATGAAAACGCTCATCGGCGCGAGCGCACATTGCATGCACGATCAACAGTGCTCCAATCAGGCGGTGCCTCATGACGGCCTCCAGTGATTCGCGCCGTTTCAATAACCGACGCGCAGTGGCTCGGGATAGTGCTGCGTCAGCGAATAGCTACGCCTAGGCGTCCAGATGCCCGTGCTCGGCACCGAAAGCGACTCGCACAGGGTCGCGCCGGCGAGATCGGTCAGCCGGAACGAATCGACGGTCACCTCCATGGAAGGCGCGTTGCCCGCGATGTAGAGCGTGACGTCCACGCCGTCGCGCACCGCAATCGCCGGGGTGGGACTGCCCGTGTCCACGACCAGGACGCCCGCGCTGCAATCGGCCGATGAATACGGCACGTCCACATAGCCGGTCCATTCGAACTGCGACGCCGAGTACGTGGTGGCAAGCACACGTTTATGACCGACCTGCACGAAGACCGGGGACCCGTCGATGCGAAGAAACACGCCGTTTTGCCCCATGTACGACCGCAGCGCGCCGACGGGCTTGCCTTGCGCGTCATACACCATCGGCGGTCGGTCGTGGTCGCCGGCTTGATGCCGCGCGCCGTTGTCCACGATGCGAAGCGTCAGCGGTTCGGGATAGTGCGCGAGAAGTGCGTAGGTGCTCTCGACCGGAAACGTCATTGAGGACGATGTCTGACCGGGCGGCGCTGGACAAGGCGTCGAATTCGTATCGGCCGCTATGCTGAGCGTGACTTCGGTGGCGGTACGGGTCGCGACCGAGGGCCTCGGTCCGCTGTCGCGCGTGATGGCCGGCACGCCGCCACAGTTGCCAATGGGGTCAACGGTGAGCCATTGAAATTGCGCCGACTGCGACGGATTGAAATTGACATTGACGAGCGTAATCGGCACGAAGACGATTGCCCCGTTCACAGTAAGAAACACGCCGTCGTTGCGTCCATACGATACGAGCGGCCCGACGGGCTTGCCGTTCGCATCGAAGACCACGGAGACGCCGTACGAATCGTCCGGCCCGTGCCTTTCCTCGTGATGCGAATCGGCATGGGCGAAGGAAATGGCGCCGTAAAGGAAGAACGTCAGTAGGAGCAGCAAGCGACGCATGAAGTTTCCTCTGGCCGGCACGGTCGGCACCGATTCACGTCACGAACTTTCGTCACACGAGAATAGTTTTAGAACATGCTTATTTCAAGGCGGACGACCGCGAAAGTGAAAGCGATGGCTCTCCATTTGAGAAGACGCGCGTATCGGTCACGGGGAATGAAGATCTGGAGTACCCCAGTTCTATGGCAATTCGCTCACCAGTGGCATTGCCAATGGGGGCAATGCGTACGAACAAGACCGGCAATGTAGACGGAGCGCGGCGCACAATGCCGGTCGTCAATTTTCATTAACGCAACTAATCGTCTGGAACGTAATTCTCATGAAGATTTGAAAAACAGGCGTCAGCGTACCCGATCTAACGTAATGCCCATGCGGCTCACGGCCACCCAGCTTGCGTGCGTTTCTCGAGCAATACAAGCCCTTTACATGACGGGTGGTAGGCCACGAGGCAAAGTCGTCTCGGCCCGCGCCCTCGCATATACGAGAAAGGAGGCGTGTACTGAGCGCGCTGAACAAACCGCCTTCAGTGTCCTTATTGCGGCTGCGAACCTTTCACTCTTTCGAACGTCAAGATGCCTACGCCTTCTCGTCCGTCCACCGGGCTCTTGTTTGGTTCGGTCTTAATCGAAAGCGTGTCGCCATCGATGACGTAAAACCGCACCTGATCGGTTCCGACGCGCCTGCCGTCCCATTCGATGTCGATGTGATGCACGACCCTGTCCGGCAACACGCTATACGTCCCGCCGTAAGCGAGCATCGATTTATGGAGGGTGACTCGCTCTTCGTCGGAGGGCTCATTGCGCGGTCGTGGCTGATTGCCCGACACAAAGAACGCGATCATCCGGCCATCCGACGAGTAGGTGAGGTAGCCGTCGGGATGATCACCGAGTTGGTTGTACCGCTCGCCTGTGGCGGTGACCTCTCGCACAAACGATTTCAGGCGCCATGTTCCGAGTAACGGATTTGCGTCGGCCCGGGCAAGCGTGGGCAGGGACAGCATGATCAATATGAACGCAACAGCGACTATTCTCTTGTGCATGGAACGCCTCTCCACGAATGAGCGCCTCTGATGCTTCGGGAAGATTTCAGCATTGATGCAACTATAAACGAATGCGCGTGACGACCGCGTGGAGTCCGCCCGGTCGACGACAGTGTCGGCTCCCCTAACATCTAACGTTGCGAATGGCTGGGCCGATCGCAGCGCTGACCCAATTCCAGGAAGATGAGTTTTTGCTCCGGCGTAGATTGCAACGTGACAGTCCACACTTGCTCGCCAAGTCGATAATTCAGATAATTCCATGCTGGGGACTGTGCCTAAGTATCCTTAGTGGAGAAGCGCGATGAAACAGGCGATCCTTTTTAGAAGTTCTACTATTGTCTTGTTGTCGGGCACGCTGATTTCATGCTCGCACGTGGCCGTCCAACCGGATACGCTGAAGGAGCAGGTCGTCGGAACGTGGGCGTACGTATCGGTCGATACAGTGCGCCCCGACGGTTCCCGGCAACCCATGTACGGAACTAGCCCGCAGGGCCTCGCTGTCTTCGACGAGGCCGGTCACTACATCCTGATGACCTCTCGCGCCGATATTCCAAAGTTCAGGTCGGCTAATCGACTGGAGGGCACGGCGGAAGAAAATAGAATCGTTGTGCAAGGCATGATCGCTCACTTCGGCACCTATACAGTGAACGAGACTGACAATACAATCACGTTCCATGTCACCGCCAGTTCGTTTCCCAACTGGAACGGTGTCGAGCAGAAGCGGCCATTTACTGTGAACGCGGAACAACTCACGTGGACGACGCCGGCCTCGGGCGGCGGCACGGCTGAAGTAATCCTGCATCGGCTGAAGTGATTCCTGCACGATCGATGGCACGCGCGAAGCCAAGGCACCGTACAAGCCGATCAGCGTCGTCGGTCCGGCTGACGCTTATGCTCATGGGGAAGGAACATCTGCTGTCCTTGAAGTGACCTGTGTCGCTTGCGTTCCGTCCTGTCATTGGGCAGTGATGCGTTCACATGTGTGCTTCGGCGTCCAGTCGTCTGCAGGCGATCCGCGAGGCATCGTCGCGTCCATTAGGATGAGCACTAGCCAGTGTCCTTGCTTCTCGCCTATTCCGGTGAGAAGCATCGGTTCTCCCGGAGGAACGATTACCGGTGGCGCGCCCGGCCTGCCGATCTGTTCGCCGTGCGGCGTCTCGAGACACTGTGCGCCGCTAAGAACAAACCACGCTTCGGCACCGGGATGTCGATGGATCGTTGATTGCATGCCGGGTTTGAAGTTTCCCTCCATGTAGGTGGCCATCAAGGAACTTGCCTGGGGAAGCGTCAAAGGGCCGACATCGGCAATGCGTTCTCCGGTCGATCTCGGCCAGGACTTGCCCGCGATCGTAAAGAGCCAGATCTGTCCGAGAATCTCGACGACTGTTCCATTCATGCTCTTGGCCGCTTCCGCCGATGAGCGGTCCGGAAATCGATCGATATGCCAATAGATCGGACCGGCTGCAAGCTTGTGCAGATGCTGTTCCGCATGCACGAAGCATCCGAATTCAGTCGTTCGTTCGCTCACGGGAATGCAGGCGCCGCCTGTTTGCGCCAGCAAGTCACCCGACGCTGCCAGCCCTATCAGTGCGACGCCTACGGCACCCAATACCCTGGCAGTCGCCCTGACGATTCCTTCCGGGAGTGACAAAAATGATTTCACCGCGTCCTCCACCGAATAATCTCGTGGCTGCCTACCCGTCTCAATATAGACGGGACGCTTGCTTGCGCAAGGACGTTCAGCCGAGGCGGGTTGTGTCGGCAAGGCCACAGAGTCGTCGACACGGATCGCCAAGACACGCCAGAATCGACATCGAGCGCAACTTGAATCGATGCGGCGACTTTTGCGGACACGCGTTCGAAGGTTGCACCGAGGCGCTTTTGACAGAGCGTCTGAGACTGGATTTGCTCCGGGTAGACAAGGCGAGCCACGGTGCTCCGTGCGACGACGACGACGGCGCGAAGGTCAGCGACTTCAAATTATCGTTACGTGTCAACGGGGTAGGCTTCGAGCACAGGCCTTATCTACACGCTTGTCCACTGAATCTGTGGATAACTTTTTCGTAAGCAGGCGTGTTTCGAAGGCGATTTACGCATTCAACTAGTCGCGACCGTTGTCGTTCGGCTATCGGTGGACGCATGGTCTAGCCCCTAGTTGCCGCTACCGAGGAGATGTTAGCGGCGACAAGGGTTCGAAAGTCTCCGCAGGGTGTCCATCGAATTGTGGGACGAATGCTAACAAGCGAAACCCTTGACTGCGCGGGACGGAAAGACCGACACAAAGAACTCGGTCGCAGTTCGCGAGCCTGTCGGTCGGGCCACCTCGGAGGTTGGCGTCGGCCGTTGCGGAAAGGGCCGAGATCCGCGTCCCGAGATTCGCGTGCCGCGCCATTTCGCGTCGTCCAGGCGCGCTGCGCAACACCGCCGCAGGAAGCCGAGCAATGTATGCCGCGCGATAATTCGGATAACTAATTGAAATGCGTTAATGTTCATTATGTAAAATATTGGCCGCTACCACTTCTCGACCTTCCTGCAGCGCTTTTCGCGGCGGTGAGTAATTTCAATCCGACGACAGAAAGGAGCGCATTGCAAGTTTGGGTGTAAGCGGCTCGCGACGGCCATTCTCGACGACTGAGCGAACCGGTTGGTAGTTTAGTTCCCGCTAAATAATTTGGTGGGAGCTAAAGTGGACGAGACATTGAATCGGATCGCGAAGGGCAAGCGACCAAACTTTCGGGTGGAAACCAAGCGGCACTTGGTCGAGCAGACCTTCGAAGCAGGAGCTTCGGTTTCGCTGGTTGCACGCCGTAATGACGTCAACACCAATTTGTTGTTCCGGTGGCAGCGTCAGTATCTGCAAGGCGTGTTCGGCGCGCCATGTCCAGATCATGCGGCGGCGGCCTCGAAACCTGATACCAGCTCGACGGTACTTCTTCCAGTGAGCGTGGTCGCGGAGCCTTCGGAGGCAACGCCCATGACCGACGATACCAACTCGCCGCCCGATAACATCTGCGAGATCGAATTTGATCGTGCACGCGTTCGAATCTCCGGTGAGGTCTCGCCGGCGTTGCTGCGGCTGCTCATTCGGGAGCTTGCCCGATGATCGGCCTGCCGGGGGGCACGCGAGTCTGGCTCGTTGCCGGCATCACCGACATGCGTTGCGGCTTCCAAGGGCTGTCGGCGAAGGTGCAGACAGCGCTCAATGAGAATCCACTGGACGGTGCCGCGCGTCAATCAAGATGAGAACAGCGCGTCAATCAGGATGAGAGAACTGGCATGGCGGCAGCGGTGAAGGGCGTAGCCCGGAACCGCTGCCGCCATGCCGCACCGAGGAGTTCCGTGTCACTGGGGAACCTCGTCGGTGGTCGCGGTGGATCGGGTATGAACGAGCCTTCCATCCCACGGGAGGCTGCGGTGCCCGGACGACACGTCAACGACCACCAGATGAGGCTCTACATGAAGTACAGACTCAAGGAACAGCCGACCAAGGCAGGCGCACGCGCCGGGTTCAGTGCCGCCACCGCCTATCGCATCGAACAGGACCCGCGACCGCCATCGCAGAAGAAGGCGCCACGCGAGCGCCGACGCCCGGATCCCTTGGCCGGAATCTTTGACGCCGAGATTGTTCCGCTGCTGCAGTCCGCTCCCGGCATCCGCCCGGTGGCGGTCCTGGACGAGATGCTTCGGCGCCATCCCGACCTCCCGTGCAACGTGCGCCGCACACTGGAGCGGCGTATTCGCGACTGGCGCGCTCTCCACGGCGAGGATCGTGATGTCATGTTCCGCCAGGTACACGAGCCCGGTCGCCTCGCATTGTCCGATTTCACCGAGATGGACAGCTTGGCCGTGTCTGTGGCGGGTGTCGCGCTCGAGCACCGCCTCTATCATTTTCGACTGGCCTGCTCGGGCTTTGAACACGCTCACGTCATTCTCGGCGGCGAGAGCTATGTCGCGCTGGCCGAAGGGCTGCAGAACGCGCTCTGGGCACTCGGTGGCGCGCCACGCGAGCATCGCAGCGACAGCCTGTCCGCAGCGTTCCGCAATCTCGAACCCGAAACGCGCGACGATCTGACCACGCGCTACGAAGCGCTGTGTGTTCATTACGGCATGCAGCCTACGCGCAACAATCGTGGCATCGCCCATGAGAACGGCGCCATCGAGAGCCCTCACGGCCACCTCAAGAGCGCCGTGCGTGATGCATTGCTCCTGCGCGGCAGTAACGACTTCGTGGAACTCGAGGCCTATCGCCGATTCATTGACGAGATCGTCGGTCGCATCAATGCGCGTAATGGCAAGCGCATTGAGGCCGAACGGGCACTGCTTCAGCCGCTGCCCGCGCAGCGTACGAGCGACTACGAGGAAACGCGTGTGTACGTCACCACCACCGGCGGCTTCGTCCTGCGCAAGGTCTTCTACACGGTCCCTTCTCGGCTGATCGGTCATCGCCTTCGCGTGCGGCTGTACGACGATCGGCTAGAACTGTTTCTGGGCAGTACGGCTCTGATGACGCTGCAGCGCGGTCGTCCGGGTCCCAATGGCAAGCACGGTCACGTCGTCAACTACCGGCACATCATCCACGCGCTGCGCCGCAAGCCCATGGCGCTGCTCAACTTGGTCTACCGCGATCAGATCTTTCCGCGCGAGGCGTATCGATTGACCTTCGATCGTCTGCTTGAACAGCTACCGGAGCGTGCGGCATGCAAGACCATGGTCGAACTGCTCAGCCTGGCTCACGAGCGAAACTGCGAGGCGCAACTGGCGCAGGCGCTCGAGCAATGCCTGGCCGACGGGCAACTGCCTGATCTGGAGGCACTGCGTTCGCGTTTCGAAGCGAAGTCCGCGAGCCTGCCGCAGGCAAACGTCCAACTGGCTTCGCTGCGCGACTACGAAGCTCTGCTTGACCTGGAAACGGAGGTGGCAGCATGAGTCACGATTTCGACGCTACCCGCCTGTCGCTGCTGCTCAATGATTTGCGGCTGCCCGCCATTAAGCAGATCTGGTCAAGCTTTGCCGAGCGCTCCGATACTGAAGGCTGGCCAGCGGCGCGCCTGCTGATGGCGCTGGCCGAACACGAGATCGCCGAGCGTGATCGACGCCGCGTCGAACGCCACCTCAGGGAGGCTAGGCTGCTGCCGGGCAAGACGCTGGAGAATTTCGATTTCGACGCGGTGCCGATGGTGTCTAGGGCGCACGTCTCGGCGTTATGCGCTGGCGACGGCTGGTTGCGCAACGGCGCCAATTTGATTTTGCTCGGGCCGCCTGGGGGCGGTAAGTCGCACTTATCCTCAGCCATCGGACTGAGCCTACTGGAGACAGGCTGGAAGGTCCTCTTCGCCCGAACTACCGACCTCGTACAGCGGTTGCAGGTCGCGCGCCGCGAGTTGGCTCTGGAGTCCGCCATCAATAGGCTTCATCGCTTCGATCTACTTATCTTAGACGACTTCGCGTACGTCAGTAAGAATCAGGCCGAGACGTCAGTGCTGTTCGAGCTCATCAGCGCCAGGTATGAGAACCGTTCTCTTCTGATAACGGCGAATCAGCCATTTGGCGACTGGAATAAGGTCTTCCCCGATCCGGCAATGACGCTGGCAGCCGTCGACCGGCTGGTCCATCACTCGACGATCCTTGAACTCAACGTCGAAAGCTACCGCCGACGTACCGCCCTTGAGCGCAAGCAGCAGGGAAAGGGACGACCCGCAACTATGGCGACACCAAAGAACGTCAGCGTGCCACCGCGCCCGGAGGACCCGCAATGACAAGCAACTCGACTGCAAGTCGTTGTCAACCTCACCGACTGACGCGCTTTCTCATCTTGATTGACGCGCGGCATGCGACACGTTCCAGCGTCAATCAACAAACCCTTGCCAGCGTCAATCAACATCGGCATCATCAACCTCACCGCGACATTCTCATCTTGTTTGTCGCGCGTCTCTCATCCAGATTGTCGCGCCACAGGACGGTAACGTCTTCATCTTCCGCGGGCGCCGCGGGAGTCTCGTGACATAGTGCATCCTTTCGTCAGAAGCCTGGCAATTTGAGTGACTTCTCTGCTTCCTGTTGAGTCTTGAAGTGAGGCGGCCGCCGCTCCTTGATGGCCCGTACACCTTCCTTGACGGCTTCGGAATCGAGCGCGGCAACAGGAACCTGCCAGGGCGCCGAGGGCATGAGTTGAGTCGCAGGCAGTATTCCCTCACGTATCAGGCGGTGAATCGAGCTCCCGTAGATTCCCAGTCGTCGTGAGGCTTCTTCCACGCTGATCGTCTCCGCGTGCGACGCGGTTGGATCGAATGGTGCAATGCCCAGTCGTTCACGCATTTCCATAACACGAACAGTGGTCCAGGTCTTGCCGTCTGGCGATTTGCATCGCATGCGGTTCATGGTCACCGCAAGCTCCCTGTCCGGCCACTGCCCACCAAGCTTGCGCATAACCTCAACAGCACTGAAGTGTTGGCCAGATGGGTATCGACCAACATTCACGCGTGCAACGCGCAGCTCCGTGTGCCGACCACCGGTCCAGTGAACCGTGGCGACTGCTTCATTCGTGTTGTCGTCCAGATCAATCACAACTTCCTGAATGAGAATACGGGTCAGCCGCTGCTTTGTTCGCATATCGGTGCCCGGCGCGTTCCACGCCGCCGGGAGATCGCGCGCGAGCGTCATCAACTGCGTCTGGTCGATCGCGGGCCGGCTTGCAACCTCGCGGTCCAGAAGCGCTGCGCGCTCTTCGAGGTGAGCGACATGTTCAAGGGCTGCATTCCAACGCGCTTCAAGCTCGCGTGCAACCAATCGTTTCGTCGGATCGACAACCTCATACCGGCGTGCGGCAAGAGAGGCATCGTATCGCGCTTCCTCGAGCTCGCAGGCTAACGCGCGACGCGCATCGTCGCCTGCGCGCGATGTTTGCTGTGCAGCGCGAACGGCCGCTTCCACCGCATGCTCCGAGACCGCTTCGAGAATTGCGCCCGCCACCGCTTTGTCGATACGGATTCCACCGATTCCTATACAGCGAAATGCTCCGACATGCGCTTCGTCGCCACGGCAGTAATAGCGATGCGCGTGCCCGGCTCTCATGCCGTAGTTGACTCGCATCATTCGACCGCACCGGCCACATCGCGCCAGGCCAGTCAGCAATGCCCGGCCGCCACGAGCAGATCGACGGGAAGCCCGCTTCTTCATGTGTGTGTTCTCGGCAATCATCCTTTGATGCTCCTCGAACTGATCCCACGTGATGTACCCTGGGTGATGGTCTCGCAACAGAACGCTCCAGTCCTTCATCGGCTTGGAGTGGCCTTCGGTCTTACGAGCCCGTCCGTCGACGACGGCGGTGCGTTGGGTCGTCCTTCCAAACACATACGCCCCGGCATAAACCGGATGTTCCAGGATCTGGACAACCGTGTGATATGCAGGCCGGCTCCATTCGATCCGGATGCCGGCGGGGCCGTGTCGTGTTACAGGCAGCTTGACTTCTGATTGTATGGCCCATAGCAGCACCTGACGAGCACTTCCGAGTTCGCGAAACTTACGGAAGAGCACCCGGATGGACTCGGCAACCCGTTCGTCTGGATCTATCTCGATCTGCCCAAGCTCATTCCAGCAATAGCCCGGAGGTAGCGCGAAGCGTAATTCGCCACGCCGAGCCTTGGAATCACGGGCAGCAATGCCGCGCTGCCGTAGCAGACTGAGTTCGTACTCCGACATCGTGCCTTTTAGTCCAAGCAGGAGCCGATCGTTGACCAGTCTGGGATCGTAAATGCCGTCGTGATCCACCACGACCGTGCCAACAAGCGCGCAAAGATCAATAAGATGGTGCCAATCGCGACCATTGCGAGCGAGTCGTGAAGCCTCGAGACAGAACACGGCACCGACGGATCCCGCACACACTGACGCGACTAGCTTCTGGAATCCGGGACGTTCGATACTGCCGGACCCCGAACGTCCAAGATCATCGTCGATCGTTGTTACCGAAGCGAAGCCCATGGCCCGTGCAGATTCGGCCAGCGCGTACTGACGATTCTGGCTCTCCGTGTGTTCCACTACCTGACTCATGGTCGACTGCCGGACGTAGACTATCGCACCACGGCATAGATGCTCAGCGGTGATCTTCTGGCTCATCGCGTTCCCCCGGATCGTTTGTGTTGATCGGTTTGCCCAGCGCTTCCAGCAGAAGTGCTGCGAGTGCTTCGATCACTTCCTCCCGTCGATTTCCCACGATGCCTGCGTTGAACGCTGGATCGCGGTTCAGGTCGAGCAGAAGTTGTACGCTTGGTTCTCTTTGCGGTCGTCTCATCGGAATAGCCCTCCGTTGGCAGAGGTTTCGATGATCCTCCTGTAGCAGACTGGCGCTTTCGATCATTCAGGATGCGCCACAGGACGGCCAGCGCTTCTGCGCTTACTTGCGGCTCGCCGAGCGACATTGCCGAGCATATCGAAGGATCGAGCATCCACGCTGGCAATTCCCGGGAGATGTGTTGCGGGACGTCGAGGTGAACCATCTGATTCCCGCGGCGCCCCGTACGGCGGACCAGTCTGTATTCCTGGCCACAGGCGGGGTGCCACCGGTATGCGATCACAACGATTTGTGATCGGTATGTTGAATGTCGTGCGGCTTGGCGATCTCGTGAAGGTGCTTTGGGCTACTGAGGACGGACTCTGGCTTCTCGCGAGACGGTTGGAGCGAGGGCGTTTCATCTGGCCACAGGCCGATGGCGGCAAGATCCATCTGACGAGTGCACAGTTGTCGATGTTGCTCGAGGGTATCGACTGGCGACAGCCACGACGCACCGCCGCACTCTCGATGTTGTAAACCGCGAGGAAGGCTCGTAAACTGCGACGCATGTCCGATCAAGCGCCGCTTCCCGATAACGTCGCCGAGCTTCGTGCCATGGTGCTCGCGCAACAGGCATCGCTGCTTGAGCACCAGGCATCGATTGCGAAGATGGTGGAGGAACTCGCCGCGCGAGATGACGAGATCGAGCGCCTGAAGGCGCAGATCGACAAGCTCAGGCGGATGCACTTCGGGCGCAAGTCCGAGCAACTCGCGAAGCAGATCGACAAGCTCGAGGCGCAGCTGGAGGACCTGACGGCCGGCCGGGGTGCTGCCGAGGCGCGTAACCAGCGCGACAGGACACCGAATGCGCCGGCCGGCAAATCGCCTTCGCGAGAGCCGCTCCCGCCGCACCTGCCGCGCGAGGAGATGGTACTCGAGCCTGATCCGCTCTGCCCCAA
>NZ_FCOA02000042.1 GCF_001544875.2 Caballeronia hypogeia | reverse complement strand
AACGGATTCATCGACATCTTCACGTTGGCGATATCGACGCCCGTGTTGTCCGACTTCACGCGGACCTTCACGTTGTAGTCGACCACACGTTTAACAGGCACAAGAATCTTCATATCCGTTTCCTGATTGAACTACGAGATTGACCCAACACGCGCTCACGCCGCGCTCTGACGGCCCAGTTCCATGTACCGTGCGAGATGATGATCTTCGTCGCCGAGTTGGTGATCGATCATCACGAGACGCTTGGCGTAATGCGCCAGCGGCAGTTCCCAGGTCATGCCGATCCCGCCATGCAGCTGGATCGACTCTTCGGCGACCAGCGCACCGATGTGGCCGACGGAATACTTCGCCGCCGACAGCGCGCGCTCACGTTCGACGCCCGCGCCGCCGACCGCCGCGGCCGCATTGATCGCGGCGGAACGAGCCTGCTCGATTTCCAGCAGCACGTCGGCCATACGATGCTGCAATGCCTGAAACGTACCGATGGCGACCCCGAACTGCTTGCGCGTGCGAAGGTATTCGAGCGTGTGTTCTTTCGCGACGTCCATCGCGCCGACGGCTTCCGATGCCAGCGCGACGAGTCCGTAACCGACCGAATGCACGAGCGTGGCAAACCCATCGCCTTCGACGCCGACGAGTGCATCGGCATCCAGCGCGACATTGTCGAACAGCACTTCCGCGGCCCTTCCGCCGTCGATCTTTCCGTCACCGCGCACGGTCACGCCTTTCGCATCTCGCGGCACGAGGAAGAGCGAAATGCCTGCCTCGTCGTATTCATCGTTCGACGTGCGAGCCGAAACGAGCAGCATGTCCGCTTGCTCGCCCTGCAGCACGACGCCCTTCGCACCGTTCAGCGTCCAGTGCTGGTCACTGCGCCCGGCGCGCGTCGACACGCGCGACAGTTCGTAATGCGAGCCCGGCTCGTCGTGCGCGAAAGACACCATGACTGCGCCATCGACCATCTTCGCGATGACCTCGCGCTGCGATTCGTTGCCCGCATGAGCGAGCGCGCGCCCAACGATCAACGCATCGAGAAACGGCTCGACGACGAGTCCGCGCCCCAGGGCCTCGAACACGACCGCGACATCGAATCCATCGCCGCCAAAACCGCCCACGGTTTCATCGAAGAACGCGCCGATGATGCCCAGTTCGCAGAACCGCCGCCACATATCGCGGCTCAAGCCCTCCGCCGAACGCGCGATGCGGTCGCGAGCGTCGAAGCCATACTGCTCCGCGATAAAACGATTGAGTGAATCCGCGAGCATCCGGCGGTCTTCGGTGTGCTGGAAGTTCATGGTGCGATGCCTTTAGAGTCCAAGAATCATCTTCGAGATGATGTTCTTCTGGATTTCATTCGAGCCGCCGAAGATCGACAGCTTGCGATTGTTGAAGTACTGAGCAGAAGCGTTCTGCGATGCGTCGTCGCTGAACAGCAGCGCGTGCGGACCCATCGCGCGACGCATCAATGAAGAGATCTCCTGCCGTATCTCGGTGCCGCGAATCTTGAGCATCGAACTTTCGGCCCCGGGCACGCCGCCGCCCGCCACGGCCGCGATCACGCGCAGATTGGTCGTCTTCATGTTCTCGAGATCGATCTCCACACGTGCGAGACGCGCGGCGAACAGCGGGTCGTCGATGAGCGCGCGGCCGTCGGGCCGTACCTTGCTGGCAGCGGCCTTGAGACGAGCCAGCGCGGCAACGGAAAAGCCGACGCCGGCGATGTTGGTGCGCTCGTAAGTCAGCAGATACTTCGCGTACGTCCAGCCCTTGTTCTCTTCGCCGACGAGGTTCTCAGCAGGCACGCGCACGTCGGTGAAGAACACTTCATTGACTTCGTGCTCGCCATCGAGCGTGATGATCGGACGCACTTCCACGCCTGGCGTGTTCATGTCGATCAGCAGGAAGCTGATACCTTCCTGCTTGCGGCCCTCCTGCGCGGTACGCACGAGACAAAAGATCATGTTGGCGTACTGCCCGAGCGTGGTCCACGTCTTCTGTCCGTTGACGATGTAATACGCCTCGCCGCCCTCCATCTCACGCACGGCTGTCGTGCGCACGGATGCGAGATCGGACCCCGAACCCGGTTCCGAATAGCCCTGGCACCACCAGTCGGAGCCGTCGAGAATGCGCGGAAGCCAGTGCCGTTTCTGCGCTTCGTTGCCGTATTTGATCAGCACCGGCCCGAGCATGTTCACGCCGAACGGTACGATGCGCGGCGCGCCCGCAATCGCGCATTCGTTCTCGAAGATAAATTTCTGCACGGCGGTCCAGCCGGGGCCGCCGTACTGTTTCGGCCAGTGATTCGCGAGCCAGCCGCGCGCGTTGAGAATGCCGTGCCATTGCGCCATGTCGTCGCGCGTCAAAGGCTTGCCAGTGCGGGCCTTTTGCGCGATGTGCTCCGGCAGCGAGCTGCGCAGGAAATCGAGCACTTCGGCGCGAAACGCTTCTTCCTGTGCGGTAAATGTCAGATCCATGATTGCGGTCCTGTCTGGAAAGGGATGATTCGACCGGCTCAGGCAGCCTGGTTCAGGCTCGCGAAATTCTTGCCGCTTTCCACGAGTTCGATGAGCAGCGGCGACGCGCGCCAGAAGAGCGGATCTTCTTTCGCGAACTCGCGAATGTCGGCAAGCACGGCATCGAGGCCGACGCTGTCCGCGTAGTGCATCGGTCCGCCGCGATGGCGCGGAAAGCCGAAGCCGTGCATCAACGTGGCATCCACGTCCAGAGGACGCAATGCGATGCCCTCATGCACGATATTCGCGCCCTCGTTGATCATCGCTGCGAGGTATCGGCGCACGATCTGCCCGTGGTCGAATGTGCGGGGCGTGATACCGGCCCGCGCGCGCTCGGCGTCGATGATCGCTTCGACTTCGGGGTCAGGCTTGCCGATACGCGCGCCATCGTCATAACGGTAATAGCCGCGCGCGGTCTTCTGACCGAACCATCCTCGCTCGCACAACAGATCGCCGATGCGCACGTAGCGCGCGCGAGGATCGCGCGTTGCGGCGCGGCGTTTGCGCGCGGCCCACCCGATATCGCCGCCGGCCAGATCGATGACCTGATACGGTCCCATCGGAAAGCCGAACTCGCGGATGGCCTGATCGATCTGATACGGCGACGCACCCTCTTCCATCAGCTGGTCAGCCGCCGAGCGATACACCGCCAGCATGCGATTGCCAATGAAGCCGTCGCACACACCGGCACGCACCGCGACCTTCTTCAGCCTTTTCGCGAGCTCGAACGCGGTCGCGACGACATCCCCGCTGACGCGCTCGGGCACCACGATTTCCAGTAGTTTCATGATGTTCGCGGGCGAGAAGAAGTGCAGCCCGAGGACGTCCTGGGGGCGCGAAATGCTCGCGGCGAGTTCGTCGATATCGAGGTAGGACGTATTGGTCGCGAGCACCGCGCCCGGCTTGCACACGCGATCCAGTTCGGCGAACACGGCCTTCTTCACGGCCATGTCCTCGAACACGGCTTCGATGACGAGATCGGTATCTGCGAGCGCATCGTACGCGGTGCTTCCGTTGAAGTGCTCGAACGCGCGCGACTTCGCGTCGAGCGTGAAACGCCCTTTCTCGATCAGCCCGTCGTACACCTTTTCCATGTGCGCGCGGCCGCGCTGAAGCGAGTCGTCGTCACGCTCGATCATCGTGACGAGCAGACCGGCATCGAGCAAAGCCACTGCGATGCCCGCGCCCATCGTTCCGCCGCCGATCACGCCAACGGAGCGCAGCGCACGCGCCTTTGCATCACGCGTTTCCGGCGCCTTCTGCGCCTCGCGCTCGGCAAAGAAGGCATGCACCAGGCCCGCGCGCTGGGGGCTTTCGCGGCATTCGAGAAACTGCTGGCGCTCGATGCGAAGTCCTTCATCGAAAGGCAGATTCACCGCGGCCTCGACGCAGTCGACGATCTTCATCGGCGAAAGCAGGCCGCGTGATTTCTTCTGCGTTTCGGCACGCGCGGCTGCAATGGCGGCAGTGCTCGCTGCCTTGTCGGCGAGCGCGGCGGCGTCCTTCGTGCGACGTGCGACCGCCTGCGTGGCGATCAGCTCGTGCGCGTAGGCGAGCGCTTCAGCGAGCACGTCATCGCTTACGCCTACGCGATCGACCAGACCCATGCGTTGCGCTTCCTGTGCGCCGACATGGCGTCCGCTCAGGATCAGCGACAGCGCCGCCGCCGCGCCGATGAGACGCGGCGTGCGCTGCGTGCCGCCCGCGCCGGGCAAGAGGCCCAACTGTACTTCCGGCAGTCCGAGCTTCGCGCCTTCGAACGCGATGCGATAGTGCGCGGCGAGCGCAACCTCCAGACCACCGCCGAGCGCCGCGCCGTGAATCGCCGCGATCACGGGCTTCGCGCAAGCCTCGACGCGATTGCACACGTCGGGCAACGACGGCGGAACCGCCGGCTTGCCGAACTCGCGGATATCCGCGCCCGCGATGAAATTGCGGCCCACGCCGACTATCAGCACGGCGCGCACGGCGGCGTCGGTGTCGGCGGCTTCGATCGCATCGATCAGGCCGCGCCGCACCGCTGCATTGAGCGCGTTGACCGGCGCATGATCGATGGTCACGACGAGTACGCTGCCGCGCCGCTGACGGCTCACGCTGGCGCTTTCGCCCATTACGGTGGGTGCGGCTTTAATCGTGCTGCTCGACGTCATGAATGCTGTCTCCGGTCTGAATTCGAATGTTTGAGAGGCTGACTGCATTCTCGCGGGGACAGACTGCCTTGACAATTACAACCGGGATTGACAGACTGTCAAACCCAATTTGACAATCTTCCCGCTCGTGGACGTCAACGGACTCTCTTTGCTGGTCGAAATCCTCGATGCCGGCAATCTCAGCGAAGCGGCGCGGCGACTCAAGATGACCCGCGCCAATGTCAGCTATCACCTGAATCAGCTCGAAAAGTCGGTCGGTATGCAACTGGTGCGGCGAACCACGCGGCGCGTCGAGCCGACCGATATTGGACTGACGCTCTACGAGCACGGTCGGTCGATTCGCAATGCGCTGCTGGCGGCGCAGGAGTCGGTGTCGACGCTCGGTCAACGCTTGCAAGGGCGCGTGCGGCTTTCGGTGCCGAGCGGTTACGGGCAACTCGTGATGTCGGAGTGGCTCATCGCGTTCAAGCGCGAGTATCCGGATATCGTGCTCGATGTGATGTTCGAGAATCGCGTAGAAGATCTGCTACGCGACGAAGTCGACATTGCGGTGCGCGTGATGCCGGAGCCGCCGCAGAGTCTGGTCGCACGCGACATGGGGCCGGTGCGCTATGTCGCATGCGCGTCGTCGGCGTACGCCGCGCAGCATGGCATGCCCACGAGGCTCGACGAGCTTCGAATCGTGCCGGTTATCACGGCCACGGTCGTCGGCAAACAGACACGCGTCGCGGCCTATCTCGACGACGAGCGTCACGAGGTCATGCTCGAACCGAGCCTCATCTCGGAGAATTTCACCTTCTTGAGACAGGCCATTCTCGCCGGACTGGGCGTGGGAATTGTGCCGGATTACGTCGTGATGGATGACCTGCGGCAAGGCCACGCTGTGACAGCGCTTGATCAGTGGCGGCTGAGCATCTTCGGCACCCACATGTACATGCTCTATATGCCGAATCGTCATCAGACGCGCGCGACGCACGCCTTCATCGATTACATTCTTGATCGCGTCCGAGGAACAGGCGGTTGAACTCGATTTTAGGCACTGACAAACGCCCGATCCAGCAGCGAACCGGCCCGCTCGCTGGCCTGGATGTCGAACTCAATCTCAATGCGTCGCTCTCTCGCGCAACTCGTCACTCGACGCGGCTGGCCGATGCAATCTCGTTAGTCACCGCAAGAAACCCCGCGATGTCGCTCGGTCCGTGGCAATGCAAGGGAGAGACCCGCACCGCACCGTCCAGCCCGAACGATTTCAACATGCGCCCCGAGTAAAGACTGGTCGCGACGCGCTCATAGACAATGACGCCACGCTCTTCATAAGCACGCACGGCGGAAGTCGGGTCCAGGCCATCGAAGCCGATGCCTGCGATCAGATCGCGACGCGTCAGGTCGTCGTGATCCCAGAACACGCGCACGCCGTCCATGCCACGCAAACCGCGCTGTCCATCGACGCCATCGAGCAGCAGCGCCAGCAGAGCGCGCTCGTGTTCCTCGATACGCTGCATGCCCTGCACAAACAGTTCGCGCCGGTCCTGTGCATCGCTGAACTGCGCGCCGATCCATGCGACATAGTCCACGATCGCGCTCACCACGGCGAACTGCGCCGGCGCGGGACTGCCGAGTTCCCAGACGCCCTTCTCCTTGGCGTCGAGCCGATGATGCGGCAGCTCCGCGAGCCGCTCCGACAGCCACGCCACGCCCGCGCCTCTGCAACCGAAGAACTTGTACGGCGCGAAGTTGATGCCGTCGACCGGTGTCTTTTGCAAGTCGATGACCGCGTGCGGTGCATGCTGAACCGCATCGACAATGATGAAGAGGTCTGGCTTGCGCGCGCGCGCCTGCTCGACGATGCTCGCGATATCCAGCTTCGCGCCCGAGATGTTCGACGCATACATCACGCTCAGCAGCGTGGTGTCGTCGTCGATCAGCGAGACGATCGCATCCACGTCGACGCCGCCCGTTTCCGCATTGCTCGGCGCGACGCGCAATTCCTTGCTCGTGCGCTCGCAGTAGAGCTTCATCGCGTCGAACGACGACGGATGTTCGAGTATCGTCGTCACCGCGTTCGTGCCAGACACGTTTTCCATGACGGCGCGCACCATCTCGAACATTGCCGCGGATGCAGTGAGCGAAAGATACACGCTGCCATCTCGCGCGTTGAGAATGTGGCGAATGTCCGCCTCGCCGCGCGCCTGGATGTCCTGCAGATAGAGTGCGCGTTCGTGGATACGTTCGGGGCAATCCGGCAAGGCGTCGATGCGCGCGAAGGCATCGAGTGCCGACTTGAGGCGGAATGATCCGCCGGCATTATCGAAGAAGAGACGCGCGCGGCCGTCGACGTCGTGATCGACGTAATGAAAGCGGTCCTTGATGCTCTTCATGAGCGATTCCGAAAACAACTGCCCCTGACGACTGCTCATCTCATTTGCTCCTGGTTCCATGATGTCCATTCCTGTTCCGGCCGACGCTCAGGCGTCCAGCGATTCCAGATAAGCCCGGCCCTTCTCCGCGTCGTACTGTCCTTCCCATTTCGCAATCACGAGCGGCGCGAGCGCATTGCCGACTACATTCAGCGCGGTCCGCCCCATGTCCATGATCCGGTCCACGCCCGCGATGAACGCAAGTCCTTCGAGGGGCAGTCCGGCGCTCGCGAGCGTCGTCAAAAGGATGACGAACATGAAGCCGGGCACGCCCGCCGCACCCTTTGAGGTGACGACCATCGTCAGCACCAGCACGATCTGCTCTTGCAGCCCGAGATGTACGCCATAAAGCTGCGCCACGAACAGGGTGCCGATGCCGAGATAAATCGATGCGCCATCGAGATTGAAGGTGTAGCCGGTCGGCACCACGAAAGTCGTGATGCTCTTGGGCACGCCGAAGTCCTCCATCTTCTTCATCAGTTGCGGCAGCACGGTCGCCGAACTGCACGTCGAGAACGCGATGATGAGTTCGTCCTTGATGATGCGAAACAGCGTGAAGATGTTGAAGCCGAAGAGCCGCGCCGTCACGCCGAGCACGAACACCGCAAACAGAATGATCGCGAGATACGTCACCGCGACGAGCTTGATGAGCGGCAGCAGCGAACCGAAGCCGAAGCTCGCGACCGTCACGGCGATCAGCGCGCACACGCCGAAGGGCGCATAACGCATGACCATGCCGGTGACCTTGAACATGGCGTCGCCAATGCCCTTGAACGTGGCGAGCACGGGCTTGCGATATTCCGCCGGCACGGATTGAAGACCGAGTCCGAAGAGCACGGAGAAGAAGATCACCGGAAGCAGGTCGCCGCGTCCCATCGCCATGACGATGTTGTCGGGAATGATGCTCAGCAGCAGCGCCATGAACCCGTGATGGCCATGCGTCTGCTGCGACGTCTGCTGATAACGCGAAATGTCCGTGTGACCGAGCTGGGACAGGTCCGTGCCGAGTCCCGGATGCAGCACGTTGCCGAGCACGAGGCCCAACACGATGGCGATGGTCGTGACCACCTCGAAGTAGATCAGCGTCTTCAGGCCGATTCGCCCGAGCGCGCGGCCGTCGCCCACGCCAGCGATACCCATCACCATGCTGGTGAAAACGATCGGCACCACGACCATCTTGATCAGGCGGATGAAGATATCGCCGGCCGGCTGTAGAAAGCCGTTAATGGCCGATTCACGAAATTCCGGAAAACGGTTGAGCACAAGGCCTATCGCAATACCGACCACGAGGCCGATCAGGATTTGCCAGGCGAGTCCGATGCGCGGCTTGCGTTGCGCGCGCTCGGCTTGAGGTGATTCCATGACGGATTCCATGCGTCCTCCAGACACTCTCCGATTGATGTGGATGGGCCGCTTTTCGTGCGTAAGCCCAGTCGGGCCTCGACCAGGACCCGTTACGTAGAAAGTAATCGGCTAAAAAGAACAAAAAAAGCGATTTTTTTATATGAGAAACTATCGCTTTAAGCGATGAATGAGGGGCGCATGCTGACCTTCAAGCAGATGGAAGCGTTGTACTGGATCGTTCAGCTCGGCTCCTTCGAGGCCGCCGCGACGCGCCTCAACACGACCCAGTCGGCGGTATCCAAACGCGTGCAGGAACTGGAGCGTGCCTTCGACGTCGCCGTTTTCGACCGCGCGAATCGCACTGCGCGTCTGACAGAAAAAGGCGCCGAATTTTTCGAGCACGCGAAGGAATTGCTCGAACGCCGGGACCAGATCGTCGAGCGCATGAGTTCGAAGGTAGCTTTGGTGCGGCAGATTCGCATCGGCGTGACCGAACTCACGGCGCTGACGTGGCTGCCGCGCCTCATCGCGGCGATTCAGGCCGAATACCCGAAAGTCAAGGTCGAAGCTGAAGTCGACCTCAACGCGACATTGCGGGAACGGCTGGCCGCAGCGACGGTGGACGTGATCATCGTGCCGCAAACGCACGAGGTGGAACCCTTTGCGGCAACGCTTGTGGGTCAGGTCGAGAATGCATGGATGTGCGCGACGAGCCTCGCGTCGGGCAAGCGCGCCATTGCGCTCGCGGAGATCGCAAAATATCCGCTCATTTTGCAGGGCGGCTTATCGGGAACGGGCTATGTGTACAGCCGGTTTCTGGATGAACAGGGCGTGGCGCTGCAGAAGGTGCTGGCGAGCAACAGCCTCATCGCGCAGATCGGGCTCACGCTATCCGGGCTCGGCGTGAGCTACTTGCCCAAGGCATGCCTCTCCCGCATGCTCAAACGGCGCACGCTCGTCGAGGTGCCGACGCGGCCGGCGTTGCCGCCCGTGAGATACGTCGCGATGCACCGGGCAGAACAGTTGCATTCGCTCAGTGCAGCCGTGGCGAAGCTCGCGGCGCAATCGTGCGATTTCTCCGCAAACCTTCTCGATCCGGGACGCTAGAGAGGTGCCTCGCAGTCATGGTCGCCGAGTAATGCCATCTCTTTTTTCTTACACAACACGCTGTGTCTTGCTGCTCATCACTCGCTGAATCGACTTGCCGAACTGCATCACGCCGACGCCGACCATGATAAGCACGACGGAGACATAATCTGAAGCCGTCGTCGGTTCCCCAACGATGATTGCGCCGATAAACAATGCAACAACCGGTGGAATGTACGTCACGCTGGATGCTGCGAGCGCGCCGAGATGTTCGACGACGTGATAGTAGGCGAGATAGGCTATCCCGGTACCAAGAAGACCGAGACCAATGATCAGCCCTACCGCCGCATGCGGATGCATGAGCAATGCGCTCATCCCGTCGAACGGCGTGAACACGGCGAGATAGAGGGCGGCGAAGCCGACCTGATAGGTGGTTAGCGCGACGCCGGGTATCTTCAGCGGCGTAAGATACCGGCGCGCGTAGATGAACGACAAGGCCATGCTGCAAGACCCTCCCAGCATCCAGCAGACACCAGTCATGTCGATGCTGCCATCCGCAACGGACCAGGGGTGCGCGATCAGCAAAACGCCGAGGAATCCGATGACCACGCCCATCACTTTCCAGACATCCAGTTCCTTCCTGCCGTGGAGGAAAGCGGAACATACCACCGCGAAAAGGGGAATCGTCCCGCTCAGCGTACCGGCAATGCCGCTCGACAATCTCGCGACGCCTTGCGCATAAGTGAAATAGTCGAGGAAAGTCGCCAGCAGCGACATCACGAAAAAATGGTGTGCGTGGCGCAAGTCCGACCAGCGGATCGCCCGGGTGAACGCGGCATAGATCGCGATCGGCACAAAGCCGCAAACAACGCGCGCCAGCGTCACCTGTGCCGGCGTCACGACTTCGGTCGCCCACTTCATAAAGATGAAGTTCGAACCCCAGATGCCACCGAGGACACAGAATGCAAACAATGCAGACTTTTTCACGACTTCTCTAACTCGATTGGTAGGAGACTCCGAACGCGATCATGGCGCGATCCACTGCCCTTTCCACGCATCGGCGTCTCTGCGAAACACCGCGCGCTCATGTCCGCGCGGCGACAGATCGAGCCAGTCGATCGCCTGAACCGATACCGTCACCACGCTGAAGTGCTCGTAGCCGTCGAACGGCGCGTGAGCTTCGTTCATCGCGACGTATCCCTGCTCGGGCGAGTCGATGGCGACTCCCGGCGCGAGCGGCGTCCGATAGACGATCAGACTTCGCTCGCGCGCCGTATCCCAATGCGCCTTCGTGACGCTGTCGTTCAACGACACGATTGCACGCCCTTCGAGCCGGATCTGAATCCCCGCACCGGAATCGCATGCGAGCAGCGCAACACGGTTATCGCGCGCGATTTCCGCGAGCTTGGTCGAGCGCGCATCGGTGTAAAAGACGACGGCGCCAGCGGTTTCGTCGACGCCGCGCAGCACCACGGTACGCATGCGAGGACCACCGTCGATGCCAATTGTCGCGAGGCTCAGCATCGTGAACCGCGAACGTGGCGCTGACGGATTCGCCGCATCGGCAAGCGACGACCACGCCGTTCGCACGACCTGCTCGAGCGACGAAGGCGACACGATCCGGTCGCTCATCAGATCGATCTCGTCACGCCGCCATCCACGCGGATGTTCTGACCCGTGATGTATCCAGCTCCATCGGATGCGAGGAACGCCACGGTCGCCGCGATTTCTTCCGCTTTGCCATAGCGCCGCAACGGAACGCTGTCGCGGCGTTCGTCCGTGGCCGGCAGGCTGTCGATCCAGCCCGGCAGAATGTTGTTCATCCGGATATTGAATGCGGCCTGTTCAGTCGCGAACAACTTGGTATAAGCAGCAAGACCCGCGCGAAACACGGTCGAT
The DNA here is from genome assembly GCF_001544875.2 of Caballeronia hypogeia. Classification (GTDB taxonomy): domain Bacteria; phylum Pseudomonadota; class Gammaproteobacteria; order Burkholderiales; family Burkholderiaceae; genus Caballeronia; species Caballeronia hypogeia. Next base: position 42,453 of record NZ_FCOA02000042.1, on the reverse strand, counting down.
GTCGGGAACATCGCGCTCGGCTCGAACGCCCACGCGGTGGAGATGTTCACGATGACCCCGCCGCTCTGCTTCTGCATGATCGGCGTGACGATGCGCGTCGGGCGGATCACGTTCATCAGATACGTGTCCATGCCTTTATGCCAGTCGTCGTCGGTGATTTCGAGCAGCGGCGCGCGCGGACCATGTCCGCCGCCGTTGACGAGCACGTCGATGCGGCCCCAGCGCTCCATCGTCAGCGCGACCAGTCGTTCGAGGTCCGCGTTCGACTGGTTCGATCCCGTGACGCCGACACCGCCCAGTTCGTTCGCCAGCGCCTCGCCCTTGCCGGAAGAAGACAGGATCGCAACGCGATAACCGTCCGACGCCAGCCGTTTAGCGGCCGCCGCGCCCATGCCACTGCCTGCGGCCACGATAACCGCAACTTTTTCTATCGTCATGATGGAAACTCCTGAGCGAGTTAGTATTCGAATTGCATCGATAAGATGCAGCCTGATAGCCAAGCGTAGCACTGACTCCCCGTGCACAAGCGATAGCTTTTCTGACGGTTTGCAGTAGAAAAACTACTCCATGAACGATTCGAAAGATTCGAACGATCCGCTTCCTTCGCTCAACGCGTTGCGCGCCTTCGAGGCCGCGAGCCGGCATTTGAGCTTCCGGCGCGCGGCGGAAGCTCTCGGCGTGACCGAGGGCGCCATCGGCCAGCATATACGCGGGCTGGAGAGCGAGCTCGGTGTGAAACTGTTCGAGCGCCGCCCTCGCGCGCTGATCCTGACGGACAACGGCCAGCTCTATGCGTCCACGGTTCGCCGCGCGTTCGACTTGCTGATCGATGCGACCCGCGCCATCCGCCCCCAGTCGCTGAAGATCGCGATCAGCGTGACGCCGACGTTCGCCGCCAAATGGCTCATTCCGCGCTTGCCCGATTTCACGAATATGCATCCGGGTATCGATCTGCGCATCGTCGCTTCGGACCGGCTGTCCCACTTTCAGTCTGACGGCGTGGATATCGCGGTGCGTTACGGCTCGCCGCCATTCGGTCCCGGTCTTGCCGCGGACCTGCTGTTCGAGGACGTGCTGATCGCGGTGGCGCACCCGAGACTGCTGGCAGACCAAGCGCGGGATCACGACCGGTTTCCCGACAAGGTCGCGCTGCTTCACGACGCGCATTCCATGTGGCCGCAATACCTGACGCGCGTGACCGGCCGGCCTGGCACGTTGGACCGGAAGAACATCCGCTTCAATCAGACGGCGCTCGCCGTCGATGCCGCGATGGAAGGACAAGGCATCGCGCTCGCGCATCCGGCGTTCGTTTCGCGGGATATCGCCGCGGGCCGGCTCGTGCGCGTGGGCGATGCAGAACTCCTGACCGGAGCGGGGTTTTATATCGTGACGCCGCGCAAACCGGTTCATCGCGAACCGGTCGCGACGCTGAGGGAGTGGCTCCATGGTCAGGCCGCTTCGGCACTCTCGCCCGTCTCGAGTTGATTGTCACACCGACAGCGCCGTTCAGCGGCTGGCACGGCATCGGCGAAAGCGAAGGGCGGCAAGCGGCAGAGTCCTGCCTTCCGCACCCACGATTAAGTTAATCACCCACATACGACGAGCTGCAACTCCCTTTCTCACATAAGCGCACAACGCGTTGCCTTTCCGTAATCGACACTCCGTGATTCATTCTCCGCGATGCAATTGATCGAGAAGACTGAGAAACAAGTCGAGCGCGCGCGTTCGCGGCCGTGAGCTTTCGATGATCGCGCTAATGGTGTTCTCGTACTGCGGACCGTTCGGCATCATGGCCAAGGCATGCCGCTTGACGAAAGACGCCGCATAGAACTGCGGCAGCAAACCGACATAGTGTCCTGACAACAACAGCATCGCAACCGCTTCCAGACCCGACGCTGTCGGTCCTCGCTGCATCCCGAGCGTGTTGAGGGCTTCGTGCACGAACGGTTGCGATCGGTAAACCAGCGGCAGCGTCGCGGCGTTGCGCAACTGACGGCGAGCGACATACAAACGTTGCCGTTCAATGAACAGCGGCGAGTAGTGAAAGCCCGCTTCGCGACGATACATACCGCGAATGGCGACCTGCACGCGACGTTCGCGCAAGGCCAGATCGAGTTCGTTGAACGTCATCACGCGCAGTTCGATATTCACGTCCGGCGCCTGTTCCTTGAAAGCCGCGAGTGCTTCGGTCAAATGGCAGCCCTCGTCGTGCACGATGTGCTCCACCATGCCGATCGACAGCGTGCCGGACAACACGCCTCGCACCGCATCGATTTCCGGGCGAATGCGTTCCAGCGACATCAACGCATCGCGCGCGAGATCCAGCGCTACCGTTCCCGCATGCGTAAGCGCGAATCCCGACGGTCCACGTTCGCACAGCCGCGCACCAAGCGTTTGCTCCACCTCCCGAATATGCCGGCTGATCGACGCCTTGGACATATTGAGCTGCTTCTCCGCAGCGGCGAAACCGCTGGCCTGCGCGACGGCGCAAAAGATCCGCAACGAACGCAAGTCGCGTTCGCTGAAGTCGGGACGCTTCTCGGCGGCCATTCGGGGCGAGGTTCGATCATTCATTGTCTACCGCTTCCATGAAGGCAAAGGTTACGTTTTTCGAAACCATACCGATAAAAAAATCATTTTTCACTCTCTTTATGGCGACATACATTCGGATGAATGGTGAAACGCGCGCAGTCGCGACGCCCACGCCGCAATCGCGGCATCCACACGTTCATACGCGGAGAAAGCAATGAAAGACTGGTCCAGACGTTCCTTCGTCAAAGCGACGCTCGCCTCGGGGATGGCGCTCGCACTGCCGACCATCGCGCACGCGGAAGGCGGCACGCTCGCCGACATCAAGAAGCGCGGCAAGCTGGTGGTCGGCACGGAAGCCGCGTATGAGCCGTTCGAATTCGTCGAGAACGGGCAGATCGTCGGCTACGGCCACGATGTGCTCGAACTCATGGCGGCGAAGCTCGGCGTCAAGCTCGAACAGATGAATCTGCCTTTCCAGGGTCTGTTGCCGGGCCTGATGTCGCACAAGTTCGACTTCGTCGCGACGAGCGTGGGCATCACGCCCGAGCGCGCGAAGCGCTTCGCGTTCAGCGAGCCGGTTGGCGTGGTCCGTTCGGTGCTGATGGTGCGCGCCGACGACACTGCGATCAAACGCGACCTCGATATCGGCGGCAAGACCATCGGCACGCAAATGGGTTCGTCGTCACAACCGGTGGCGACCGAGTTCGAGAAGGAACTGAAGGACAAGACCGGCAAGGGTTATGCAGGCACGAAGCTGTTCCAGGCCTATCCGGATGTGTCGAACGCGCTCGCGAACAAGACGATCGACGTCGCGTTGATGCCCTCCAACATCGCCGCCGTGCAGATGAAGCGCCAGCCGAACGCGTTCCGCATCGCGGGCACGATCGGCCAGCCGAAGCTGCTGGCCTGGGTGGCCAATCCGAACGACCTAGAAATCCGCAAGTTCATCAACGATTCGCTCCAGCAATTCCGTGCGAACGGCAAGCTCGCCGCGTTGCAGACCAAGTGGTTCGGGGCGCCGATGGACACGCCGAGCAGCGACTATCTGCCGACCGGCGCGATCTGACGCGTCGCCATGTTCGACTGGATCGATAAAGGCGGCGTGCTCGCACCGCTGCTCGACGGCGTCGTCTCGGGCACGGCGCTCACGCTGGCGGCATCGGCGTGCGCGTTCGTGATCGGACTGGCACTCGGCATCGTGCTGTTGCTCGCGCGGATTTCATCGCTGGCGCCGTTGCGCTCGCTGGTCGTGTTGTGGGTGAGCCTGATTCGCGGCACGCCGGCGATCATTCATATGCTGATGGCCTACTACATGGTGCCGGCGCTGCTGAACATCTCCGTTTCGCCAATCACGGCAGGCATCGCGGCGCTCGCGTGCAACACCAGTGCGTACATCGTCGAGATTCTGCGCGGCGCGCTCGGCACCATCTCGCACGGCCAGCACGCCGCGGGTTACGCGATGGGCATGCGCGCCTCGCAGGTCTGGCGTCATGTGCTGCTTCCGCAAATGATCTACCGGTCGATCCCGCCGCTCACCAGCGAATTCACGATCCTGCTGAAGGCGTCATCGCTCATGTCGATCATCGCGGTGCCCGAGCTTGCAACGGTCGCACGCAACGCGACGCTTCAAACCGATCTGCCGTTGCAGGTCTTCACGATCACCGCCGCCGTCTACTTCGTGATTCTGTTTCTGATCTCGGCCGCTTCGCGACTTTGCGAAGGGCGCGTTGCGAGGATGTTGCCCCATGGCCATTGATTTTTCGGTCGTCCGCGAAGCGATTCCGCCGCTCATCGAGGGCTTGCGCATCACCGCCCTCGTCAGCGCGATCGGCATTCCGATCGGCATCGTTGCGGGAATCGTCGCGGCTTACGCGGCGCAATCGCGCACGCTGCTGCGTCCGCTCGCGCTGGGTTACGTCGAACTGGTGCGCAACATTCCGTACCTGATCCTCGTCTATCTGTCGTTCTTCGGCTTGCCGAAACTCGGCGTGAGCGCATCGGCGATGCAGGTCGCGATCGGTTGCACGGCGTTCTACGCAGGCGGCTACTTCTGCGAAATCCTGCGCGCCGCGCTGCGCAGCGTGCCGCGCGGCCAGACGCACGCGGCGTTCTCGCTCGGCATGACGTTCTGGCAGGCGCAGCGTCATGTCATCGCACCGCAGTTGTTCGGCTTCATCACGCCGCCGACGACCAGCCTCGTCATCATGATGTTCAAGGACTCGGCCATCTTCTCGGTGATGAGCCTGCCGGAGATGACCTACCAGAGCAACCTGCTCACCGCGGACACGTTCGCCTACGTCGAAGTGCTCGGCACGACGGCGTTGATCTACTGGATTTGCAGCGTGTTGCTGGCCGGCGTCGGACGCCGTCTGGAATCGGCCGTCGGGCGCCGCGCGCGCCCCGCCTGACGCACATCCCTCTTACCGGAGCTTTACGAATGACTCGATACACCGTTGCGCCGCGCGTCGGCCATCCGACCTTGCTGTACTCGGAACTGGATCTCGACATCGACAATCTCAAGGCCGATATCGCCGTGCTCGGCATGCCGTACGGCGCGCCTTATGATCCGTCGGATTTCAGCAACGATCAGACCAACGCGCCGTCCGCCATTCGTCAGGCGACGGACCGCGTCGTGCGCAAGCCGCATCACTACGACTTCGACATCGACGGTCCGCTGTTGCAGGGCCGCACCGATATCCGTTTCGTCGATTGCGGCGACGTCATTCCCGACCTGACCAAACCCGGCGAGCATTACGCGCGCGCCGAAGCCGCCGTGCGCGCCATCGCCGCGGGCGGCGCCATGCCGATCGTGCTCGGCGGCGATCACGGCATCACGACGCCGGTGCTGCGCGGACTCGACGCAAAAGGCCCGATCACGCTCGTGCACATCGACGCCCACCTCGACTGGCGCGACGACGTGAACGGCGTGCGCGAAGGCTTGTCCAGCCCGATCCGCCGGGCGTCGGAAATGGCGCATGTCGATCGCATCATCCAGATCGGCTTGCGGGCGCAAGGCAGCGGCCGTCCCGAGGAACTCATCGCCGCGCGCGAATACGGAGCGGACCTCATTACCGCGTACGAGCTGCATGACATCGGCATGGAAGCGGTGCTCGCGCGCATTCCGGAGGGCGGCAACTACTACCTGACGATCGACGCCGACGGCCTCGATCCCTCGGTGATGCCGGCCGTCGCAGGCCCCGCGCCCGGCGGCGTCACGTTCGTGCAGGCGCGCAAGCTGATTCATGGCCTGGTGAAGAAGGGTCGCGTGGTCGGTATGGATATCGTCGAGATTCAGCCCGAGAAGGACGACGCGAACCTCATCTCGTGCGTGACCGCCGGACGCCTGATTCTCAACCTCATTGGCGCGTCGATCCGCGCCGGATACTTCGACAAATGACGACGCCGATCATCGACATTCGTGGCATCGACAAGTGGTACGGAACGCATCACGTGCTCAAGCAATGCTCGACGCACGTGAAGAAAGGCGAGATCGTCGTCGTATGCGGTCCTTCCGGCTCGGGCAAGTCGACGCTGATCAAGACGGTCAATGCGCTGGAGCCGTTCCAGAAAGGCGATATCGTGGTGGACGGCACGTCGCTCGCCGCGAAGTCGACCGATCTTCCGATGCTGCGCAGCCGCGTCGGCATGGTGTTTCAGCATTTCGAGCTGTTCCCTCATCTCGACCTGACGCGCAATCTCACGCTCGCACAGCGCATCGTGCTCGGCCGCAACGAGGACAAGGCGCGCGCGAAAGCGCGCGAGCTGCTCGATCGCGTGGGCCTGTCCGCGCATGCGCACAAGCACCCGGGGCAACTCTCCGGCGGCCAGCAGCAACGCGTGGCGATCGCTCGCGCGTTGTCGATGGACCCGATGGCGATGCTCTTCGACGAGCCCACCTCCGCGCTCGATCCCGAGATGGTCAACGAGGTGCTCGACGTGATGGTCGAACTCGCGCGCGAAGGCATGACCATGATGGTCGTCACGCACGAGATGGGCTTCGCGCGGCGCGTCGCGCATCGCGTGGTGTTCATGGAAGACGGTGCGATCGTCGAAGACAGTCCGACCGACGTGTTCTTCAACGACGCCGCCAGCCCCGCCGTCAAGCGCTTCCTCTCGAAGATTCTTCATCACTGATACTGCTTTCGACACGACATGACCACGCATACCCGCATCCGCAAGTTCAACACGCGCGAAACCTATCCGGAACAGAAGCTCGATAACGATCTGTGCCAGGCCGTGATCGCCGGCAACACGATCTATCTGCGCGGCCAGATCGGCCAGGATCTCGACACGCGCGAATCGGTCGGCATCGGCGACGTGACCGCGCAAACCGAAAAGGCCATGGCCAACGTCAAGATGCTGCTCGACGAATGCGGCAGCAAGCTCGAAGACATCTGCAAGGTGACGGTGTACATCATCGATCCGCGTTATCGCGAAGCCGTGTACAACGTGATGGGCCGCTGGCTCAAGGGCGTGTTTCCCGTATCGACCGGCATCGTCGTGCAGGCGCTCGCGCGACCCGAGTGGCTCGTCGAAATCGACGTGATCGCGGTGAAGCCGGAATGACGCTCAGCCGCAGCGCCGAATTGCTGAGAACGCTGATCGCGTTCCCGACGATCTCGCGCACGCCGAATCTCGCGCTCGTCGAACACGTCGCGGACATGCTCGGCGCGGCGGGCATCGCGTGCACGCTCGTCCGGAACGATACCGGCACCTGCGCGAATCTGTTCGCGAGCACGGGACCGGCGCAGGCGCCCGGCGTGATGCTTTCGGGCCATACCGATGTCGTGCCCGTCGAAGGCCAGGCGTGGACGATGCCGCCTTTCGAGGCGACCTTGCGCGACAACCGCGTATACGGTCGCGGCGCCGCCGACATGAAAGGCTTCGTCGCGTGCGCGGTCATGGCGATGCTCGACGCGTCGAAGCGCACGCTGCGAAAGCCGCTGCAACTCGCGTTGTCGTACGACGAGGAAATCGGTTGCGTCGGCGTGCGCCGTCTGATCGACGTGCTCGAGAACGCGCCGGTGCGGCCCGGACTGTGCATCGTCGGCGAACCGACGATGATGCAGATCGCGACCGGCCACAAGGGGAAGGCGGCGTACCGCGCGATATGCTGCGGCGAAGAGGGTCACTCGGCGCTGGCACCGAACTATCGAAACGCCATTCACGTCGCGACCGACTGGATTGCGGCAATGCGCGCGGCGCAAACGAATCTCGCGCGGCATGGCGCGCAGGACGACGGCTACGAAGTGCCCTATTCGACCATTCACGTCGGCACGATCCACGGCGGCAAGGCGCTCAACATCGTGCCGAACGAATGCACGCTCGAGTTCGAAATTCGCACGCTTGCGAATGACCACGCAACGACGATCCTCGACGATATCCGCATGCATGTCGTGAACGGCGGCGGGACCGCGCTGCCGGACATCGAAGAGGTCAATGCCTATCCGGGACTCGACGAGCAGATCACGAGCGATGCGGTGCGCTTTCTCGAAGCCTTGTTACCCGCAGAGACTTCGAAACGAAAAGTCGCTTTCGGCACGGAAGGCGGCCTTTTTTCTTCACGGCTAACAGTACCGACGCTGGTGTGCGGTCCCGGCGACATCGCCGTCGCTCACAAGCCGGATGAATATGTCGCGCTCGCGCAACTCGACGCGTGCGATGAATTCCTCGCGCGCTTGATCGATCGTCTGGTCTAAGGTTGCCGAAACCACCGTCGATTGGGCACATACAGTTCCGGCATCTTCCAGGAGCTGTCGATGAAGCTTGTCGAGCGCCCGCAGAGGTAGCGGGTCGATGCGGTCGAGTCCAAGCACCGCATCTTTCCCGCAAACCTCGGTGAGCAAATCGGCAATTTCCTCGGCCCACGAATTCGCATGCTCTTCTGACCGCGACCCCGGCTGGTGAAAAGATGCTCGCTCACGCTCGTGCGATGCTTCGCCTCGAGAACGTCGCGCTGAACGAATTCTTACGCGAGCCGATTGCCGGTGAGATTCGCATCGGCGTGCCAGCCGCCTATGCCCCCGCCCTTTTGTCTTCGGCCCTTCCTTATCTTCACGACATTTTTCCTGCCGTAGTCCCCTCTGTAGAGTGCGATCTGATTCGGAAGCTTCGGCGAAAGATTGAAAACAATGAGCTGGACCTGGCGATACTGACGCAGGATATGGACATAGATTCGGGCTTGCCGCTTTGGGAGGAGAAGCTGGTTTGGGCGGAGCCTCTGCAGAGCGAGCAGCGCGCCGACAGCTATACGGCATTCGGACTGTTGGACGTCGATTGGGTCTTACGTGACATGACCTTGTGGCCTGCTGCCCAGCAGGCGCCCCTGCATAGAATTGCATTTCGCTCGGGTAATCTGCCCAGCATTGTGTCAGCTGTTGAGAAGGGGCTCTGCTCATCCCTTCGTTTTCAAAGCTCGCTGAGCCCGACATCCGCCGCCTCGAGCAAACTGAAGCTTACTCCGGTTGGCGATCAACTGAGAATCAGACTGGCGATCGCGACTGACAAAAAGCCTGGACTGGATTGAATCGCCGAGTTTCTCCAGACGCAACTGCTTCTATCTGTTCGTCGAGCGGAAACAACCTCGTGAACGCATGGCCTCATCAGCCGAGCTCGTCCGAAGTGAGGACAATTGTCCGGGAGCCGCGCCGACGAGCCCGGACAATCTTCACCTTCGCCTTACGTACCAATGCGCTCAAGGCGTCTGCAATGCACCATCCATCAAACGCGTCTGCGTCCAGTGCGTCACGTTGCGTTCGCAGGGGTATTTGGCCGCTTCCTTCTCGTCGATATCGACACCGAGTCCGGGCTTGTCATTCGCATAAACATAGCCGTTGCGGAACTCGGGGAGTCCCGGGAACACGTCGAGCAACGCGGCGCGCGGTCCTTTCAGCTCCTGAATGACGAAGTTCGGCGGCTCCGTGCCTGACCACTCCTGCACGCCAAAATTGCGCGACGCCAGATCGATATGGATATTGGCAGCATGCGCGAGCGGTGACATATCGCCCGGACCGTGCCAGGCGGTGCGCACGCCGAACTGCTCGGCGAAGATCTGCAACTTGCGCCCGGCTGTCATGCCGCCTATCTGACTCAGGTGCACGCGGATGAAATCAATCAGCCGCTCGGTGATCAGAAAGCGCCACTCGTACGGGTTGTTGAACAGTTCGCCCTGTGCAAGCGGAGTCGTGGTCTTTTCGCGAAGCTGACGCAGCCACTCGCCTTCCTCGAGCGCAATCGCATCTTCGAGAAAGAACAGCTCGAACGGCTCCAACTCACGCGCGAAGCGGATCGCTTCCACCGGCTTCAATCGCTCGTGAACGTCGTGACACAGCTCGACATCGAAACCGATCTTGCCGCGGATGCCGTCGAACAGCTTGAGCGTGTCACGAATGTACTTGCGGCTGTCGAGGTAGATGCCGTCGGGCGCGCCTTGCGGGGCACCCGTTGGTGCGCGGCCGAAACCGCCACCGCCATATCCGCCGCTCTGGCAACGGATATGCGTGATGCCCTGCTCGCGATAGCGCTGGATGTTATCGCACAGTTCGGCGAGGTCGCGTCCGTCGGCATGTCGATAAATCGGCACGCCTTCGCGCACTTTGCCGCCGAAAAGCTGATACAGAGGCATGTTCGCCTGCTTGCCCTTGATGTCCCACAACGCCATGTCGATGCCGGAGATCGCGTTGTTCTCGATCGGGCCGTTACGCCAATAGGCGTTCTGGTGCATCAATTGCCAGAGTTCCTCGATCGCCTCGGCATCGCGCCCTATGAGGAGCGGCCGCAGATATTCCTCGATCAGACATTTGACCGCCAGGTGTCGATACGCGAACGTCGCGCAACCCAGTCCGTAGAGCCCGTCCTGATTCGTCTCGACCTTCACGACGATGAGATTGATGCCTTCCGGCGCGGTCAGAATGACTTTGACGTCAGTAATCAGAGTTGCCATGGTTTTATTTCGCGAGAGCCGAAGGGACCGATTTTTTTCCTGAACTTCCCGACGGCGTCGAGCGCTCGCCCGAGTGCGCCGGCACGAGCATCATCAAAACGACTGACGCGAAGAGCGCCGCAGCCATGAATGCGTAGGACGCCGCGGGGCTGCCGGTTGCTCCGTTCAGGTAGCCGACCACCCACGAGCCGAGGAACGCGCCAAGCGCGCCGCTGGCATTGATGAACCCGATTGCGCCGCCGAGCACGTTGCTCGGAATCAGCTCCGGCACGAGTGCGAAAAAGGGCCCGTAAGGCGCATACATGGTCGCGCCGGCGATCACGAGCAACACGAACGACAGCCAGAAGTTCGAGGTGCCCACGAGATAGGAGCCGACGAACGCAATGGTTCCGATCAGCAGCAACGGCCAGACGAAGAGTTTTCGATTGTTCGTCTTGTCGGAGAGCCACGAGGCGAGCAGCATCAGCACAATGGCCGCGAGGTAGGGCACCGCCGCAAGCCAGCCAACCGACACGATATCGATCGTCGAAGCCGACTTCAGAATGGACGGCAGCCACATGATGAAGCCGTACACGCCGATACTCCACAGCGCATGGATCGCACAGCACTTGAGGACGATCGACGACCGGAACGCGGCCTTGTAGTCACGCACCGGCGCGATATGCGCCTGCTCCGCTTTCAGGCGTGCGTCGAGTTCGGTCTTCTCGGCGTCGGTCATCCAGTTCGCATCGGCGGGCTTGTCCTTCACCGTGAACCACCACACGATCGCCCATGCAATCGCGGGCACGCCTTCGAAGATGAACATCTCGCGCCAGCCGAAGCTCTTCACGAGATAGCCGGAGAGCACCGACATCCACAGCACCGTGACGGGATTGCCGAGGATCAGGAACGTGTTCGCGCGCGAACGCTCGGTGCGTGTGAACCAACGACTGATGTACATCAGCATCGACGGCATCACAGCCGCCTCCACGATGCCGAGAATGAAGCGCAGCGCCATCAGCATCGGGATATTGCTGACCATGCCGGTCAGCGCCGCGCACGCGCCCCACAGCAGGAGGCTCGCGAAGATCAGCTTCTTGACGCTGTTCTTCTGTGCGTACATCGCACCGGGAATCTGGAACAGGCAATAGCCGAGGAAGAACAGCGATCCGATCAGCGACGAGGTTGCATGTGTGATGCCGAGATCCTTGTCGATGCCGGCTGCCGCCGCGAATCCATAGTTCGCGCGGTCGAGGTAGGCGAGGCTGTAGGTGATGAAGATGATGGGCATGAGATACCACCATCTTTGCGGCGCCACGGTTTTGACGTGATCCATGATGTCTCCGGAAATCGTAATCGACGGAATTTATTTGATCGACGTGATCAAAGGACGGCGAGCCAGCCGCCATCGACATAAATGATTTGCCCGTTCACATAGCTCGATGCGGCCGACGCCAGATACACCGCCGTGCCGACGAGTTCTTCGGGCTTGCCCCAGCGTTGCGAGGGATTGCTGCTCTTTACCCACGCGTCGAAGCTCGCGTTGTCGACGAGCGCCTGGTTCATGTCGGTGAGGATATAGCCGGGGCCGATCGCGTTGGCCTGAATGTCATGCACGGCCCATTCGGCGCTCATCGCCCGTGTGAGCATCTTGATGCCGCCCTTTGCTGCCGTATAAGGCGCAACGGTCGCGCGGGCGCCTTCGCTCGTCAGCGATCCGATATTGATGATCTTGCCGCCGCGTCCGCGCGCGATCATGCGCCGCGCCGCTTCCTTCGCGACGATGAACGCGCTCGTGAGATTGGTATCGATCACGCGTTGCCAGTCGGCGAGCGCGAGTTCGATCATCGGCTTGCGGAACTGAATGCCCGCGTTGTTCACGACGATGTCCACGTCGATGCCGTCTTCGTCCCACGCCGCGAATGCAGCGGCAACGGATTGCTCGTCGGTGACATCGAATGCACGGCCGCGCGCGTCGAAGCCTCGCTCGCGCAAGCGGATGACCGCTGCATCAACCGTATCGGCCTTCGTTCCGTTGACGATGACGCGTGCGCCCGCATCCGCGAGCCCTTCAGCTAACGAATAGCCGATGCCCCGCGCCGAGCCGGTGACGAGCGCCGTGCGGCCGCTCAAATCGAATAACTTCGTCATACTTATTTCCTTATCGAATGCATCAAATCGTGGGCGCGAACGTGCCCGCGCAGCCTGGTAGACAGGCTGCGGTCTTGTCATGACGTACCGAAAACCGCGTTACAGCGGCTTGTCGTTTGCAGTGCGGACCAGTGTCGCCCGATCGTCGAAGTCCTTTTCGGCGCGCTCAATCAGCCTGAGCACGGCCTGCTCGGCCGCTTGTGCGTCGCCTTGTTCGATCGCGATACACAGCGCTTCGTGCATCGGCAGCGAACGCGCCGGCCCGCCCTCGATCTCCGAACTGAGTTCGAAGCTCGTGCGCAAAATCGCGGAAAGCGCGTTTTGCATCTGCTGAATGAACTGGTTGTGGCACGCGGTCAGGATCGCGCCGTGGAAGGCGAGATCCGCGGGCACGTATTCTCCGCGGCCCGCCACCGCGCGCTCCATCGCTTCGAACGCGCGCCGCACGGCTACGCGATCCTCGGGCGTTGCGCGCTTTGCGGCGAGCTTGGCGGCGTTCGGCTCGATGATCGTGCGCAACTCCATCAGGTCGGCGACCAGATCGGCATCGACCGCCCCGGCGCGCGCGCGCCACGTAATCACGTCGGGATCGAACAATTGCCACTCCGAGCGCGGCAGCACGATGGTGCCGTGACGACGGCGCACCTGAAGCATGCCCTTCGCGGACAGCGACTTCATCGTTTCGCGAATGGTGATGCGGCTCACCTGCATCTGCTCAGCTAGCTCGTCCTCGGCGGGCAGGATGTCGCCCGGCTGGAACTGGCCCGAGCAGATCTGCTCGCCCATTTTGTTCAATACCTGCCTGTGTAAGGTCGCCATGTCATGTCGCTCTAGGTCATACGTATGATCTGGAATGTACTGGCGATCGACAGTTTTTAACAATCCGGGTTGACCCGGATCGCGGTGCACGAGGAACAAGCCCATTCAGGATGCACAGGGACGGCGGCCTGTATAAAATATTCCCTGATCCTCCCCCTGTTCGACCACCGAGGCCGCGCCGCTCCATGAACGCTATCGCATCTAAAGCCTGAAAAGCCAACCTGTCGCTCCTTCCGCGTCAATGCTCGCAAATTCATTTTGTATAAAATATTCAAGTAAGGTAGGATTTCGCCATGGGATGTCTCCCTGTGTTGCGCGGCCTCCTGCCACTAACGAATCCTCGAAGGACACACGATGAGCGACAACATCTTCACGGGCACCATTCCGGCCCTCATGACGCCCTGCACGGCTGACCGCACGCCCGATTTCGACGCACTCGTCGCCAAGGGCCGCGAACTCGTCGGCCTCGGCATGAGCGCTGTGGTGTATTGCGGTTCGATGGGTGACTGGCCCCTGCTGAGCGAAGCGCAGCGTCAGGAAGGCGTGGCGCGTCTCGTTGCCGCCGACATTCCGACGATCGTCGGCACGGGCGCGGTCAACTCGAAGGAAGCGGTCTCGCACGCCGCGCACGCGGCCGAGGTCGGCGCGGGCGGCCTGATGGTAATTCCGCGCGTGCTGTCGCGCGGCTCGTCTCCGGCTGCGCAGAAGGCGCACTTCGCCGCCATCCTCGAAGCCGCACCGAACCTGCCCGCGGTCATCTACAACAGCCCCTATTACGGCTTCGCCACGCGCGCCGATCTGTTCTTCGAACTGCGCGCGAAGCATCCGAACCTCATCGGCTTCAAGGAATTCGGCGGTGCCGCGGACATGCGGTACGCTGCCGAGCACATCACGAGTCAGGACGATCAGGTCACGCTCATGGTCGGCGTCGACACGCAGGTGTTCCACGGCTTCGTCAACTGCGGCGCGACGGGCGCAATCACGGGTATCGGCAATGCGCTGCCGCGCGAAGTGCTGCAACTGGTCGATCTGTGCCGCAAGGCCGCCAAGGGCGACGTGACCGCACGCCGCCAGGCGCGCGAACTCGAAGCCGCGCTGAACGTGCTCTCCTCGTTCGACGAAGGCACCGACCTCGTGCTGTACTACAAGTATCTGATGGTGCTCAACGGCGACAAGGAATACACGCTGCACTTCAACGCGACGGACGTGCTCAGCGACGCCCAGCGCCGCTACGCCGAAACGCAATACGCGTTGTTCCGCAACTGGTACGCGGGCTGGTCCAAGGAAGTCAGCGCGTAAGGCCTGAATTCCGTATCGGTCGATGCGGCCAGCGAAAGCTGGCCGTTTTGCCTTGATCGATCGGCAATAAAAATCTTGAGTCTCGCGAGTCGCGTCGCCGGAAACCTTGCCCGAGACGGCCTCGTACGGCCGCCAAACTGAATTTCGGCGATCTCTCAGTGATATAATTTATACAAAATTAGAAGCGCCGTCGGGCTTCTTCGTCGTCGAATCAGATAAGGCTTTTCGCAATGAATTCCACCGCATCAGCCACCCGCTTCTCAGCAGCCACAGTCGCGGAGCGGGCGGCCGATGAGCTTCGCCGCAAGATCATGTCAGGTGACTTGCCCGAGGGCTTTCAGCTTCGTCAGGACGCGCTCGCGGCCGAGTTCGGCATCAGCCGCATTCCCGTGCGCGAGGCGCTGGTGCAGCTCGAAGGCGAAGGGCTGGTGCGGATCGTCCCTCACAAGGGCGCAGTGGTATCGGAGTTGTCCATCGACGAGATCAGCGAGTTGTTCATGTTGCGCGGATTGCTCGAACCGCTGCTGCTGAAGAAGTCGGCGCCTAAGCTCACGCAGGCGGACTTCGCCGAACTCGATGCCATTCTCGGCGAATACAAACA
Source organism: Caballeronia hypogeia (assembly GCF_001544875.2). Lineage (GTDB taxonomy): Bacteria > Pseudomonadota > Gammaproteobacteria > Burkholderiales > Burkholderiaceae > Caballeronia > Caballeronia hypogeia. The sequence goes on along the minus strand of NZ_FCOA02000042.1, from coordinate 27,130 downwards.
GGAACTGCACGCCCAACATCCGAACCGTTGGGGCGAGTTGAACACGAGACTCCACGACGTGCTGATGTCGCGCGCCGACCAGCCACGCACGATGGCGATCGTCACGAGTCTATTGCAGCAGACCGATCGTTATACGCGCTTGCAGTTGTCGTTGAGCGCGCAGAGCTGTCAGCGCGCGGAAGAAGAGCATGGCGAGCTCGTGCGTCTGTGCAGCATCGGCGATGTGCGAGGCGCCGCGTCGCTGTTGAAACGGCATATCGAGCACGCGTGCAAGGAACTCGAGGAATTCATTCTGTCGCGCAGGCGTCTGTGAATGAGCGTTTTATCGCGATGCAGCGCAAGGAATTCCGACGAAATCAGGCTCACCCTTGCCGCCGCGCCCGCCCGCGCACCGACTCGCTGATCGCATCGCGAACGCATGCCGACATCCATTCCAATGCGCGCGTGCGCGCGGCCCGAACTGGCGTCGCGATCACCAGCGGCTGAATCACCGTCGATTCCTGAATCGGACACTCGACCACCAGCGGCGATTGTGTCGCCGCCGGGCTCTGCGTAATCAGCAGCGACACGCCGAGTCCGCTCGCGACCATCGCGCGGACCAGTTCGATCGACGTGGCGCGATATCGAACGTTCGGCGACAGCCCGCATTGCCAGAACGGCGTCATCAGAAAATCGCGACTCTGCGGCAAGTCGATCAGGATGAACGGCTCCGCCGCGAGATCGCGCAGCGACACGGCCCGCTTGCGTTTCGCGAGCCGTGAGTCTGCCGGCACGAGCCCGTAAGGCCGCAATTCGGCGAGACATTCCCGCTCGATGTCGTCGGGCAAACCCACGTCGTACATCAGCGCGAAGTCGATCTGCCGTTTCCGCAACCACGTCTCCAGTTGCGACAAATCCCCTTCGACAAAACGCACCGACAAGCTCGGATGACGCTCGCGCGCCAACTCAAGCGCACGCGGCAGATAAACGGGCGCGATGGTGCGAAACACGCCGATCTGTACCTCGCCGCCCTCTTCGTCGCCGACATCGCCGGTGGCAAACGCCGATGCCGACGCCAGCAGTTGCCGTGCCTCCGCGAGCTTGCGCTCGCCGAAATGCGTGAGCGTCATGCGCGTGCCGGCGCCGCGCGTGAACAACGGATCGTCGAACAGCGTTTCGAGCTCGCGGATTGCAACCGATATCGATGGCTGCGACACGTTGAGCTGGTTCGCCGCCGCGGTCGTGCTCCCGAGTTCGGCGGCGGCGACGAAATAGCGCAGCAGCCTAAGCGACAAAGCCATACGAAAATCCTATAAGCGTTAATTTATTCCGATATTTTATCTAATCGCCCTGCACGACCAGAATCATGACATCGGCCGATCTGGCCGGACTTCAGGAGACGATGCCGTGACTGTGTCCAGGCTGCCGTTAGACGGCATACGCGTGATCGATTTTTCCCGGGTGCTGGCGGGGCCGCTGTGCTCGGCGCTGCTCGGCGATCTCGGCGCCGACGTCATCAAGATCGAACCGCCGGGCGGCGACGACTATCGCGCGATCGGCCCTTTCGCACATGGCGAAAGCGGCCTCTTCAGCGCGATGAACCGCAACAAGCGCAGTGTCGTGATCGACCTGAAAACCGCTGATGGACAGATGCTCGCGCAATCGCTGTGCGCGCAGGCGGATGTCGTCGTCGAGAACTTTCGCCCCGGTGTCGCGCAGCGATTGGGCATCGGGTACGAGGCGTTGTCGGCGCGCAATCCGGCGCTCATCTACGCGAGCGTTTCCGGCTTCGGGCAGAGCGGTCCCGAGTCGCATCGGCCCGCGTACGACATCATCCTGCAAGCGCTTTGCGGGCTGATGGACGCGACCGGCGCGCCCGATGGCGAACCGACGCTCGTCGGCGATTCGGTATCGGATGCCATCAGCGGAATCTTCGCGTCGTGGGGCGTGCTGGCCGCACTCGTGGCGCGCGATCGCACGGGCGAAGGAACGCACGTCGACGTGTCGATGTTCGACGCCACGCTGAGCCTGACCGCCGCGCTCGTCGCGCGTTATGCGGCCACGGGTGTCGCGCAGTCGCGTGTCGGCAATCGTCATCCGACATCCGCGCCGTTCGGCGCCTATCGTGCCTCGGATGGTCACTTCGTCGTCGCGGTGCTCAACAACAAGCTGTTCAGCCGGCTCGCGGATGCGATCGGTCATCCCGAACTCGCCGACGATCCACGCTTCGCGAACGATACATCGCGCTGCACGCACGAAGCCGCGCTGCGTGCTTGCATCGAACGATGGGCAGCGACGCGCCCGGTCGATGAAGTCAATAAGGCGCTCGGTGACGCGGGCATTCCCGTCGCGCCGATCCAGACCATCCGGCAGGCGCTCGACAGCGAGCACGCACGCACGCGCGGTCTGCTCGTCGAGACCGACGCGGCCGATGGATCGACTTCGCGCCTGCCCGCGCAGCCGCTCAAATTTTCCGCTTACCCGAAGACATGCACGACGCGCGCGCCGCGCCTCGGAGAACACACGTCGTCGGTCCTCGCCGATGTGCTCGGCCTCGACTCGAATACAATCGCCGCATTCGCGGCAAACGGCATCGTTCGAACGAACGATACGGGAAAACTTCAGGAGAACGATCTTGCTTAAGCGACTGGGCGTCAACGACGCCGACCTCGAAATCGCGGACGCGATCGGCCGATTCGCGCAGGCCGAACTCGCGCCGCATGCAGCGCAAGTCGATCGCGAGGAAATCCCGACGACGCGTTATGTGCAAGCGCTCGCCGAACTCGGCGTGATGGGCATGAACCTGCCCGAGCGATGGAACGGCATCGGCGCATCGCCGGCGGCGATCGTGCTTGCGCTATCCGAAATCGCGAAGGCGTGCGCGGCCACATCGTCGATGATCGGCGCGCATTATCTGGCGACCGACTCAATTCTCATCGGCGGCTGCGATGCGCTGCGCGAGCGCTATCTCCCCGATGCCGCGACGGGCGCGAAGCTCGGCGCATTCGCGTTGACGGAACCGCAGGCCGGCTCCAATCCCGCAGGCATGACGACGCAAGCCTTGCGCGACGGCGACAGCTATCACATTCGCGGCGTCAAGCATTTCATATCGAACGCGGGCGCGGCGCAGTTCATCGTCGTCTATGCGAAGACTTCGGCCGACAAGGGCACGCGCGGCATCAGCGCCTTCGTCGTCGATCGCGATACGCCGGGCGTGACCGTAGCGCCGCCGGAGAAGCTGATGGGCATTCACGGCGCGCCCGCGCACGAGGTCGCGCTGGACTGCGTCGTGCCCGCCGCCAACCGTCTCGGCGACGAAGGCAGCGGCTTTCGCACCGCAATGAAAGTGCTCGACAACAGCCGCCTCGACGTCGCGGCGACGAGTCTCGGCATCGCGGAAGCGGCCTTCGGCGACGCGGTCGAATGGGCGAAGCAGCGTCACGTCGGCGACGAGCCGCTCGCGCACAAGCAAGGCCTGCAATGGACCTTCGCCGACATGAAGACGCGCCTCGAAGCCGCGTGGCTTCTCACGCTTCAGGCCGCCGCGCGACGCGCGGCAGGCGAGCCGTTCACCGAACTCGCGTCGATGGCCAAGCTCTACGCGTCGGAAATGGTGGCCTTCGTCACGGACGCCGCATTGCAGATACACGGCGGCTACGGTTTCACGCGCGAGATGCGCATCGAGCGTCTGGTGCGCGATGCACGCATCCTGCGCATCTACGAAGGATCGTCGGAGATTCAGCGCACGGTCATCGCGCGTTCGCTGTTCGCGTAACGCCGCATTCCCTCATGAAGTTCCTCACCGCTCAGGAGACGAGCATGGAACGCAAAACCACGACTGTCGATGACAACGCTTCGCTGATCGAGCGCAGGTCGATCGACTTCATTCCGGATGCCGAACGCCACGGCAATCTGTTCAGCCAGTTCACGCTGTGGTTCGGCGCGAATCTGCAGGTCACGGCGGTCGTCGTCGGCGCGCTCGCGGTCGTGCTCGGCGGCGACGTTTTCTGGTCGCTGATCGGGCTGCTCATCGGTCAGGTGATCGGCGGCGCGGTCATGGCGTTGCACGGCGCGCAGGGACCGCAACTCGGCCTGCCGCAGATGATCTCCAGCCGCGTGCAGTTCGGCGTGTATGGCGCGATCGTTCCGCTCGTGCTCGTGTGCGTGATGTACATCGGCTTCTCGGCGGGCGGGACGGTGCTCGCGGGGCAGGCCGTCGGCGAGTTGCTGCACACGGACAACACCACGTCGATTCTGATCTTCTCCGCGCTGGTCGTGCTGCTTACCGGCCTCGGCTATCGCATCATTCACACGATGGGTCGCGTGTCGAGCATCGTCGGCACGCTCGCATTTCTGTATCTGTTCGCGAGCCTGCTTCATGGTCATGCGCTCGACAGCCTGCTCGCGAACCGCCACTTCACCGTCGCGTCGTTCCTGCTGGCGGTCTCGTTGTCGGCGTCGTGGCAGATCGCTTATGGGCCTTATGTCGCGGACTATTCGCGCTATCTGCCGAAGTCCACGTCCGCGCTCCGGACCTTCCTCGCCGTGTTCAGCGGCACGGTGATCGGCGCGCAAGTTTCGATGACCTTCGGCGTGTTGGCCGCCGCGCTCGCCGGCGAGCGCTTTTCCGGGCACGAGGTCGCGTTCATCGTCGGACTCGGCGCGACCGGCGCGATTGCCGCCGTGCTCTATTTCACGATCGCGCTCGGCAAGCTGACGATCACGACGCTCAACGCATACGGCAGCGTGATGTCGGTCGCTGCGATCGTCACAGGCTTCGGCGGGCAGCGCGAGATCTCGGCGCGCACGCGGTTCGTGTTCGTGCTGCTGAGCGTCGCGGCATCGAGCGGACTCGCGCTGCTCGGGCAGCACTCTTTCCTGAAGGCCTTTTCTTCGTTTCTGCTGTTCCTGCTCGTGTTCTTCACGCCGTGGAGCGCGATCAATCTCGTCGACTATTACTGGGTCACGCGCGAACGCTACGACGTGCCCGCCCTCTTCGATGTCGATGGCCGCTACGGCCGATGGAACCTTGCCGGCATCACGGTTTATGCGATCGGCGTGCTCGTGCAAATGCCGTTCGTCGCGACGGGCTTCTACACTGGTCCATGGGTCGATGCGCTCGGCGGCGTGGATGTGTCGTGGATCGTCGGGATCGTCGTGCCGGGCGTGCTCTATTACGCCGTGTCGCGCTTCGCGGGCTCGCATGCGCCGGAGCGGCTCATCGTTCCCGGTCCGATGACCGACGCGGATTGAAGCACTTCTCATGCATGCGATGCATGCCTGATTTCCGGCCTCGGGATTTACCCCCGACACGCGCGTTGCGCCTCAAAAAGCGCGACGCGCATTGTTATAATCTTCTCATCCGACGACCAGAATCTAACACTCCCTGCGCGATACGCCGCCCGCAATAGCGCGCATCATCGCGCCGCACCGATGGCCAAGAACGACCGCTTGCGCGCCCTTTCGAACGCGCTCGAAAAACAGAACGTGATGCGCCTGCGCGATGCGGCCGCATTGCTCGGCGTGTCGGAAATGACGGTGCGCCGCGATATCGCCGCACATCCCGGACAGTTCACTTATCTCGGCGGCTACATCGTCAGCGCCGCCGATGTGCCGAACGCCGGATACACCATCGAAGAGGAAAAAGATCACTTCGCGCAGGCGAAGGCGGTCGCGTCGAATCATGCGGCGCAACTGCTCGTGGATAACGAAACCATCTTCATTGACTGCGGCACGACGTTGACGACGCTCGCGCGCCAGATTCCCGTCGAGATGCATCTGACGGTCGTATGTTATTCGCTCAATGTCGCGGAGATTTTGCGGCGCAAGCCCAATGTGCGAATGATTCTGCTCGGCGGGGTATACGTGCCGTCTTCCGAGTCGTTCGCAAGCGATGAGAGCGTCGAGATCTTGCGGCGCATGGGGATCAACAAGGCTTTCATGTCGGCGGGCGGTGTGGACGAGGCGCGCGGCGTGACCTGCTGGAATTTTCACGAAGTCGCCATCAAGCAGGCGGCAATGGCAAGCGCGGTGGAACGTCATCTCGTCGTCGATGCAAGCAAGTTCGGCAAGGTCAAGGCCGTGCGCTTCTCGCAGCTCTCCGAATTCGATTCGGTCATCACCGAAGAAGGCCAGACGCTTAAAAAGCGCGCGTGAATCGTTCCGATAAAAAGGCGAACGGCCCATTCAGTTTTTGAATGGGCCGTTTTCGTTCCGGTTTTCGAAAAGGCGCTGACCGTGCCTAGTGTGCTTACTGTCTGCGTCCGAGCGCGAACAGCGTTCCCGCAAAAAGAATGAACGCGCCAATGATGACCTTCTGCCAGGTGCTCGGCACGCCGACGAGAATCAGCACGTTATTGATGAGCGTGACGAGCACGACGCCGAGCAGCGTGCCTGCGACCGTTCCCGTACCGCCGGTGATGCGCGCGCCGCCGAGAATCACGGCGGCGATCACATCGAGCTCCGTGCCGACGAGATCGAACGGATTCGCGAGCCGGTTCGTCGAAACGTGCAGAATGCCCGCGACGCCCGCCAGCAAACCGGTATAGCCGAACACGAAAAGATGGATCGCGCGCAGGTTGTAGCCGAGCCGTTCGGCGATCGCGAGCGAGCCGCCCATCGCGTAGACGCCGCGTCCCATCATCGTGCGATTGAGCAGCCACCAGGTGACCATCGCCGCGATCACGAGCGCGATCACCGACACCGGCAGCACGGCGCGCAGACCATCGGGCGTGTGATAGAAGAACAGCGGCAGACGCCCGAACGTATCCATGCTGTGCGGAATGTTCATGAAGAACTGCGTGCCGACAAACGTCAGCAACAAACCGCGATACAGATACTGCGTGCCAATGGTCACGATCAGCGACGGCGCTTTCAGCCGATGCACGAGCAGGCCGTTAATCACGCCGAGCACCACGCCGCCGAGCGCACCGGCCAGCAGGATCAGCACGAACGGGCACTCCGGCCACCACGCGAACACGGCCTTGGTGATCGAATACATCGTAAGCGCCGCGATCGCCGTAAACGATACGTCGATGCCGCCCGACGCCAGCACGACCAGCGTGCCGAGCGCGAAGAGCGAGACCGTCGTCGCGGAATGCAGCATGTCGAACAGCGTGGCGAGCTGGAAGAAGCGCGGGTTGAGGCTGCCCACGACGAGACACGTCACCACGATCAGCCCGACCGTGAACCACTCCGGATTGCGCATCAACTGTGCGTACAGATTGCCTTTGCGCACACGCGGCGCGACTTCGGCCACCGGCTGCGGCACCGTCTCGCTTCCCGTGCGGCGGATGGATTCGCTCATGCTCATGCTGCCTCTGAAAGTAGCGCGTGATAAAGATCGGCTTCGTTCAGCCGGTCCGCGCGATATTCGCTCGCAATGCGGCCTTTCTTCATCATCAGAATGCGGTCACAGTTCTGCAGCAGCTCGGGCAGGTCGTCGCTGATCAGGATGATACCGATGCCCTCCTTCGAGAGCCGCTGCATGATGCGGTAAATGATGTCCTTCGATCCCACATCGACGCCGACCGTCGGGCCGTGCAGAATCAGCACGCGCGGATCGATCGCGAGCCAGCGGCCGATCAGCACGCGTTGCTGGTTGCCGCCCGAAAGCGATTGCACGGGCTTGTCGACATCGGGTGTGGCGATCTGCAGGTCCTTCACCGTGCGTTCAGCGAGCGCTTGCGCACGCTTGCGGTCGATCTGGCCGAAGCGGTCGCGCAGGCTCGCGATCATCGCGGTGACGACGTTGTCGCGGATCGGCTTGTCGAGGAACAGCCCTTCGTTCAGGCGATCTTCCGGCACATAGCCGATGCGCTGCGCCTTGGCATCGGCGGGCGATTGCAGCCGCACGCGCATGCCGTCGAGCGTCACCGTGCCGATGTCCGCGGGCGCGACGCCCGCCAATGCGCGCGCGAGTTCGTTGCGGCCCGAATCGAGCAGCCCGGTCACGCCGAGAATCTCGCCCTTGTGCAGCTTGAACGACACATCGGTGAACTGGCCTTTGCGGCCGAGACCCTGCACGTCGAGCACTACTTGCGATGCACCCGCTTCGCCTTCCGCGCGATAGCGCTCCGTCGAAAGATGCTTGCCCGTCATGAGCTCGCTGATCTGCGCCTTGGTGTAGTTTTCGATCGGCCCTTGCGTCATCTTCTGGCCGTCGCGCAGCACGATCACTTCGCCGCCGATCGCGTAGCATTCGTCGAGCTTGTGGCTGACGAACAGCACGGCGACGCCATCCGCGCGCAGACGCGCGAGTACGGCGATCAGGTTATCGACTTCCTTCTGAGTGAGCGAAGTCGTCGGCTCGTCCATGATGACGAACTTCGCCTCGCTCGCGATCGCGCGCGCAATGGCGACGAGTTGCCGCGTCGCGAGCGGCAGCTGTTCGATGAGCGTCTTCTGGAAGTCCGCGTCGCCCGGCAAGCCGACCGCTTCGAGCGCGCGGGCGGCAGTTTGTGCAAGCGCACGGCGATTAAAGGTGCGCGCGAGCTTGCCCGCGTGCTCCGCGAGCTCGGACGTCAGCGCGACGTTCTCCGCAACGCTCATGTTCGGAAGCAGCGAGAGGTCCTGATAAACCGTCTCGATGCCCGCCGAAAGCGACTCGAGCGGCGAGAGCCTGCTGTGACGCAGGCCTTCGATGACGAGCTCGCCTTCATCGGGCGGCTGCGCGCCGGAAATGATCTTGATGAGCGTGCTCTTGCCGCAGCCGTTCTCGCCGAGCAGGTGATAGATCTGTCCCCGCTCGAACGCGAGACTCACGCCACGCAGCGCATACACGCCGGTGAAGCGTTTGTGGATGTTGACGACTTCGAGAAGCGGTGTCGTGGTGGTCATGTCGTATCGAAGCAGGCGGCGCACCTTGAAACAAGGCACGCCGCGCACGTCACATCAGAAGTTATATTGCTTGTAGTTCGTCTTGTCGACGTCCACCCAGCCGGTGCCGCGCACGATCACGCCCTTGCCCGGGCCCTTCGTCACCGTCACCTTGTTGTAGCCGGTGATGCCGAGGTCCGCGCCGTTCTGTACTTCCTTGCCGTCCACGAGCATCTGCGCGACCTTGTTCATCGCCAGACCGGCGAGCTTGGGGTCCCAGAACGCGATGCCGTTGATCGCGCCGCTTTCGAGGAATTTGCCCGCTTCCGTCGGCAGGCCCGTGCCGTACACGCAGATCTTGCCGACCTTGCCCGCTTCCTCGACCGCGCGCCCGATGCCGATCACGTCCAGCGACGACGAACCCTGGAAGCCCGTCAGATCCGGATGCTTGCGCAGCACTTCCTTCGCGACCTGATAGGCGCGCTCGCCATCGTTATTGGTTTCGAGCTTGGGCTCGACCAGATCCATCTTCGGATACTTGGCCTTCGCGTTGCCGATGCCGCCATCGGCCCATTGCACCTGCGAGCGCGAACCGAGCGAGCCGACCAGCACCGCCCACTTGCCCTGCTGTCCCATGCACTTCGCGAGACGCTCGTTCAGGCCCGCGCCGTATGCGGTGTTGTCGAAGGCTTCGATATCGACCATCGTGTTCTTCGCGTTGTCCGCTTCATGCGTGACGACCTTGATGCCGCGATCCATCGCCTTCTTGAGCGCCGGTTCGAGCGTCGGCGGATCGTACGGCACCACGGCGATCGCCGTGACCTTCTTCGCGATCAGGTCTTCGATGATCTTCAGTTGCTGCGCGGCGTCGGCGCGGCCCGGACCCGTCTGATACGCGTTGATGTTCGGGTTTTCCTTGCCGAACTCCTTCACGCCTTCGTCCATGCGATTGAACCAGTTGATGCCGGTCACCTTCACGACCGTCACGATGGTTTCGTTCGTCGCGGCCTGCGCCGCTGCAATCGCGCCGGCGGCGAGTGCGATCGCCGTGAGCGCGGTGCCCAGTTTGTTCAGCTTCATTGCGTTGTCTCCTTTATGTATCGATTGGTCTCTTTGCACATCACACGCAACACTATTTTCCGGTCGATGCAGGCGGCGGCGGAACATTGCTTCTGGGCGCGGCGCCGCCGATGCCGAAGATCGCGCGCACGCGCTCGCCACCCGCGAATGCGAGCGATGCGAGCAGCAGAAAGCCCCACGCGCAATCGCCGAAAAACTGCGACACGCCGAGGAGATTGAACAGGCTCGACAGGAACTGCAACACCGTCGCGGCGAGAAACACACAGACGATGCGGCCGTAGCCGCCCGCCGGATTCACGCCGCCCATCACCGCGATCAGAATCGCGATCAGCAGATACGAATTGCCGTAGTCCCACTTCGCGCTCGACGTGTGCGTCGCGCTGATCAGGCCCGCGAGCGATGCGAGCACACCGCACAAACCATAAGTGACGATCAGCATGCCCGCGCGCGGAATCCCCGCATAGAACGCGGCCTTCGGGTTCGTGCCCATCAGATAGAGACGCAGGCCGAAGGGCGTGCGCTTCAAGATCCAGCCGAGCAGCAGCACGGCCGCGATGAAGATCCACAGCGAAATGGGCACTTGCAGGAAGGTGCCGTTGCCGATGTTGGAAAGCGGATCGACATACTCCACGCGCACCGATGCGCCGTTGCTCAGAACGACCGCGATGCCGGTAAAGAGCAATTGCGTGCCGAGCGTGCAGAGAATCGGCGTGAGCCTGAGCTTCGCGATCACCACGCCGTTGAGCAAGCCGCCTAGCGCGCCCATCAACACGACGATGCATACGAACACGCCGGTATAGAGCGCGGGAGAATCATCGGCGGAAACCATATGCGGCAGAAGCATCGCCGCAACCATGCCGGAAAGATTCGCGAGCCCGACACCCGACAGATCGATGCCTCCGTTCCCCGACACCATCGACAGCATGATGCCGAGGGCGAGCAGGCCGAGCTCGGGCAACTGACCGCCCATTGACTGAAGATTGTCGATGTCGAGAAACTGGCCGTGCGACAGCCACGTCGCGACGATGACGACGAGCACATTCACGCCGATCAGAAAATTGAACTGGCGATCCTGAAACCACCTCATTGCGTGACGCTCCTTTGTTCGAGCACCGCGTTGATTTCATCGAGGCGCGGCATTGACGGCGCGGTGCCCGGACGCGTCACCGAAAGGCTCGCGAGCGCGCAGCCGAAACGCACCGCATCGAGCGGGCTTTCACCGCGTGCGAGCGCGGCCGCGAAACCGCCGGTGAAGCCATCGCCCGCGCCTGCCGTTTCGACGACACGGCCGCAGTCGAACGCGGGAACGAGCGCCGATTCGCTCGCCGTGTGCAGCAGCGCGCCCGCTTCGCCCAGAGTGACGATCACGGCGCGCGCGCCCTTGCCGATCAGCACGTTCGCGGCGCGGCGCGCGTCTTCGACATTCGCGATCTCGATGCCGGTCAACGCGGCCGCTTCCGTTTCGTTCGGCGTGATGTAGTCGCACAGCGGATAGATATCGTCGCTGAGCGGCATGGCGGGCGCGGGGTTGAACACGGTCGTCACGCCATGCTTGCGTGCGAGTTCGAGTCCACGGCGCGCGGCGGGAATCGGCTGCTCCAGTTGGGTGACGAAGACGCCCGCGCGCGCGATGTCGTCCTCGATGGCGTCGACGTCTTCGGGCACGAGCGCCCCTGCCGCGCCCGCCGCCACGATGATCGCGTTGCCGCCAGTGTTTTCATCGACATAGATATGCGCGGCGCCCGTGGCCACATCGCTCATCACGGTCGCGCGCGAGGTGATGCCTTCGGCGGCCCACGTCGCCTGCGCGATTTCGCCGAACGCATCCGCGCCGATGCGCGTGCAGAAGATCACGTCCGCGCCCGCGCGCGCGGCGGCCACCGCCTGATTCGAGCCCTTGCCGCCCGGCCCCATCTTGAACGCGGAGCCCGCGACGGTCTCGCCCAGCAAGGGCATGCGTTGCGCACGAAACGCGAGGTCCGTCACGAAGATGCCGAGAATGACGACGCTTTTCATCGCGTGCCTCCGTGCGCGGCTTCGGGTTCATCCGCTGCGAGCATCACGCCCTTCTTGAAGATGAAGCAGCCGTAGCCGCGCGCCTCGCCCGTCGCGATCACGCAATAGGCGTTTTTCGCGCGCTCGTAGAACGCGAAACGTTCGATGGGCGCAAGGGGCAGTTCGCGGCCGGACGCGTCATCGACTTCGCGTTGCGCCTCGCGCTGAACCGCGGGCAACGCAGTCGCATCGCCGACGATCTCCATGCGGCTGGCGGGATCGTCGACGAAGGTATCGAGCGGCAGCACCGACAGCACCGCGCGCACCGCACGCGGCGCGCTCGCGCCATCGACTCGCAGGACGCGGCCCAGCACCGTTCTCCGCGCGACGGAATCGGCGGGGAAATGAGCGTCGCAGATCACCACTTCATCGCCATGACCCATCGCGGCGAGCGCGTACAGGATATCGGCGTTCAAAAGCGGATCGATGTTCTTCAGCACAGCGTCTCCTCCATGCAGGGCGCGTCCCGTATCGGGATCTGCGCCGCGATCAAATCTGAATCAGTCTCGGGCCGGTCTTGGGTCAATCTCCGTATGGCACCCAGATATTCTTCACCTGCACCGCCTGACGCAGGAACGGCAAGCCTTCGCTCGCGGCGTCATGCCAGTCGAACACGCGGCCCTGATCGACGAACGTGCGCTTCAGATTGCCGACCGACTCGCGCTCAACCATCGCCGACAGCGACGCGCCGTGGAAGCACCAGAGCGCATCGACGTCGTCGTGCTGCGCGAGCGTTTGCGCGAGCGTTCGCGCATCGCCGGTGACGATGTTGAGCGCGCCGCCCGGCACATCGGACGTCTCGACGACCTGATAGAAGTCCGTCGCCATCAGCGGACACGTTTCGCTCGGCACCACGACCACGCGATTGCCCAGCGCGAGCGCCGGCGCCACCAGCGAAACGAAACCGAGCAACGGCGCTTCGTCCGGACACACGATGCCGATCACCCCGAGCGGTTCATGCATAGCGAGCGCGACGCCATGCAGCGGCGGCGCATGCACCGCGCCGTCGTACTTGTCGGCCCACGCGGCGTACGTGAAAAGGCGCGCGATCGACGCGTCGACTTCACGCTTCGCATCGCGCTCGCTCGAACCGGCGCGCGTGACGAGTTGCTTCGCGAATTCGTCGGCGCGTGCGCTCAGATTCTCGGCGAGGTAGTACACCACTTGCGAGCGGTTGTGCGCGCTCGCCGACGACCACTTCGTCATGCCGCGCGCGACCGCGACCGCATTGCGAATGTCCTTGCGATTGCCCTCGCCCACTTCGCCGACGATCTCACCAGCGGGCGAATGCACGAGCCGCGAATAACCGCTGTCCGGACGCGCCTGCTTGCCGCCGATGAAGAGCTTCGCCGTGCGATCGAGCGCGCTGACATTGCCGGCATCGACGAGCGCATCGGGCTGCGCCTGCAACGGTTTCGTTTCACCGCGAACGGCAAGCGTGGACCATGCGCGCGGCTTGAGGTATTCGTAAATGCCCTCGCGCCCGCCTTCCCGTCCGAAGCCCGACTCGCGATAGCCGCCGAAACCCACGGCTGCATCGAACAGATTGGTCGCATTGATCCAAACGACGCCACATTGCAGGCGCGGCGCGACATCCAGCGCGCGGCTGATGTTCTCGCTCCACACGCTGGCGGCGAGGCCATAGCGGGTATTGTTCGCGAGCGCGACGGCTTCTTCCGGGCTGCGAAAGCTCATCGTCACGAGCACGGGGCCGAAGATTTCTTCCTGCGCGAGCGTCGATGCGGGCGAGACGTTGGTGACGAGCGTCGGCGGAAAGAATGCGCCGCCCTCGGGCAACGTCGAACGCGACGACTGATGAATCCCGCAGCCTTCGCTCGCGCCCTTCGCGACGAGCGAGCGGATGCGTTCGAGCTGCACGTCATCGACAACGGCGCTCATGTCGATGCCCTTGTCGAGCGATGTCCCCACACGCAGCGTATCCATGCGGCGCTTGAGCTTTTCGACGAAACGCGCTTCGATGCCTTCCTGCACGAGCAGACGCGAGCCCGCGCAGCACACTTGCCCCTGATTGAACCAGATGGCGTCAACGACGCCTTCCACGGCGCTGTCGATATCGGCGTCGTCGAACACGATGAAGGGCGACTTGCCGCCGAGTTCGAGCGTCAGCGACTTGCCGGAGCCCGCGGTCGTCGCGCGAATCTGGCGGCCGACTTCGGTCGATCCCGTGAACGCGATCTTCGCAACGCGCTTGTGCCCGACCAGCGCCGCGCCTGTGCGTCCGTCGCCGGTGACGACATTGAGCACGCCCTTGGGCAGACCCGCGCGATGCGCCAGCTCCGCGAACAGCAACGCGGTCAGCGAAGTGAATTCGGCGGGCTTCAAGACGACGGTGTTGCCGAGCGCGAGCGCGGGCGCGATCTTCCACGCTAGCATCAGCAGCGGAAAATTCCACGGCACGATCTGGCCGATCACGCCGAGCGGCGCCCAGTCGGCGAACTCCTTGTCCTGCAACTGCGCCCAGCCAGCGTGATGCAGAAAATGCCTTGCCACGAGGGGGATATCGATATCGCGCGACTCGCGAATGGGCTTGCCGTTGTCGAGCGATTCGAGCACGGCGAACAGGCGGCTGTGACGCTGCACCATGCGCGACAACGCATACAGATGCCGCGCCCGCCCCGCGCCGCCGATGGCCTGCCAGCCTTCGAGCGCATCGTGCGCGGCTTGCACGGCGGCGTCGATATCAGTGTCATCGCCTTGCGCGATCGATGCGAGCACCCGGCCCGTCGCGGGTTCGCGCGAATCGAAGCGTTCGGCGGCGTCGCTCTCGCGCCACGCGCCGTTGATGTAATGGCCGAAGCGGCTTCCATGCTGATCGAGCCAGGCGCGCGCGGCGCGATCGTCTTCCGGTGCGGGTCCGTATTCCATCGAGGAGAAATATTCGGCAACGCTCATGAGGCTTTCATAGTGAAGTCTTGCGGGTCAGGCAACGGGATGGCGATTGAACGCCGAATAGCGTCCGCTCACGTGATGTTCGAGCTGGCGTTCGATGTCCGCGAGCAGACTCGACGCGCCAATGCGGAAGAGCTCCGGCTCGAGCCATGCGCGCCCGAGTTCCTCTTTCATGAGGATCTGGTATTCGAGCACCGACTTTGCGGTCGATACGCCGCCCGCGGGCTTGAATCCGATCAGAACGCCGGTGCGTTCCAGATATTCGCGGATCATGCGAACCATCACGAGCGACACGTCGAGCGTCGCGTTGACGCCTTCCTTGCCGGTCGAGGTCTTGATGAAATCGGCGCCGGCCATCATGCAGATCATCGACGCCTTCGCGACATTCGACAGCGTGCGGATGTCGCCGGTCGCGAGAATCGCCTTGACGTGCGCGTCGCCGCACGCCGCACGGAAGTCGCGCATTTCGTCGTACAGGGCCTTCCAGTTCCCCGTCAGCACGTGCTCGCGCGTGACGACGATATCGATTTCCGCCGCGCCGTCCGCCACCGATGCCTCGATCTCGCGCAACTTCAGCGCGTGCGGATTGAGGCCCGCGGGAAAGCCCGTCGAGACCGCGGCGACCGGAATGCCGCTGCCCTGAAGCGCGTTCACGGCGGTCTTCACGTAACGGTGATAGACGCACACCGCCCCCGTCCTGATCGATTCGGGCGTCATGCCGAGCGCGTCGAGCAGATCGTCGCGCACGGGACGGCGCGCCTTGGCGCACAAGCGTTGGACGCGGGCATGCGTGTCGTCGCCGTTGAGCGTCGTGAGGTCGATGCAGGTGATGGCCTTCAGCAGCCACGCCGCCTGCGCGTCTTTCTTCACGGCGCGGCGCGTGCCGAGCGTGGAGGCGCGGCGCGCCACCGCCGACTGGTTCACGCGCAGGCCGTCGAGCCATGCGAGATCGAACGGCACGCCCGGATTGCGGGCGTCGGCGTGAGCCTTGTCCTGATGCTGCGTCTGGCCGGGCCAGGCGACGATGGACTTCGATGCGTTTTCCAAGATGAGATCGTTTTGCCGGCGTCTTGTGCGACGCACAACATGTTTTGATAGATTGATCTCAGTTTATATCGGTTTTGTTACGATCGTAACATAGGGAAAGTTCGGAGGCGCGCCTCGGCGCGGAGCGTGGACGCACGGTACATTAACGATCGCATCCAGCGCGCGATGACGACAAAAGGCTTATGCGTCGCTGATTACCCATCAGTCGTTCAAATGGAGACAAAGGATGGCACGCGTTCGCGTTGACGGCTTCACCATCTCGCTCGACGGATACGGAGCAGGCCCGGATCAGGACATCGACAATCCGCTCGGCATGGGCTGAACGGAACTGCATCAATGGCTCGTCCCGACACGCACGTTCCAGCGGAGCCTGTTCGGCAATGACGACGGCACGACCGGAATCGACGATGATTTCGCCGCGCGCGGCTTTCAGAATGTCGGAGCGTGGATTCTCGGCAGAAACATGTTCGGCCCCGTTCGTGGCGACTGGCCGGACATGAACTGGAAAGGCTGGTGGGGAGACAATCCGCCGTATCACGTTCCGGCCTTCATCCTGACGCATCACGCGCGTCCTTCCATCGAGATGGAAGGCGGCACGACGTTTCACTTCGTCACGGGCGGCATACGCGAGGCGCTCGACCGCGCACGCGAAGCGGCCGGCGGTCTGGACGTGCGCATCGGCGGCGGCGCGGACACGATCCGGCAGTATCTTCGCGAAGGTCTCATCGACGAACTGCACATCGCTATCTCGCCCGTGCTGCTCGGCCGCGGCGAATCGCTGTTCGGCGGAGTCGACATGCGGTCGCTCCGATACGAATGCGTCGAATTCGTATCGACGGAAAAAGCCACGCATGTCGTCCTGCGGCGACAGGGCCGCACGGACGCCTAATCACTCGCAAAAGGCCGACGTTCGTGGAGGAACGCGCGGCCCGGCCTTCTGCCGTCTTGCCTCACCCGCCCATGGGTTTCATACCGAGCCCGGCTCATCTTCTGCAACGATCCACGTCAATAAATCAATCCACGCGCGAAAGCAATCCCCGCTTCGTGACGCGTTGTTCGGGCTCTAAAAAAGAATGTGTCCGAGTGCACACATTTAGCTAATCATTTCGTGAGCCAAACTTTTTTTTCCGCGTTTGATTGCTAGTCTTTGATCCAGAGATATTGCAATACAAATGAGCCGGATGGATGCGACTCGTCTCGCGCCCCTTTGGCTGGATCTTCGGCACGCAAGCCTCACCCTCAACGCGTGAAACGCGAAACATGAAAGTGTCGATGAGCACGATTCCGAGATGCCACGAAAGGATGCGCGCGCCTGCTCCATCGTTGACTCGCCGCTCTCTGCTTCGCGACATGGCCGCGCTCGCGCTTGGCGCGGTGTCGCCCGTTTCGTTCGCGCAGCATGGCGGGTTGGGACTCGTCACGCCGCCACTGCGCCTCGACGATACCTGGGTCGTCGATCAGACGGGACGAAAGGTATTGCTGAACGACATGCTGCGTCAGGGCATCA
Source organism: Caballeronia hypogeia (assembly GCF_001544875.2). Taxonomy (GTDB): domain Bacteria; phylum Pseudomonadota; class Gammaproteobacteria; order Burkholderiales; family Burkholderiaceae; genus Caballeronia; species Caballeronia hypogeia. Next base: position 9,735 of record NZ_FCOA02000042.1, on the reverse strand, counting down.
CCGCATTGCAGACGATCTACACCGGTTGCGGCACCGTATGTCCGCTGCAAGGAGCGCTCTTCGGCGCGGTGCAGGAACGGATCGGCGCGATCCGCACGCATCATCCCGTGCAATTGCTGTCGCTTGGAATCGATCCGCTTTCCGATTCGCCCTCGGCCTTGCGCGCATGGCTCGCGCGCTTTCAGGCGGGTCCGGCGTGGACTGCGGCGACGCCGGCACTCACGGATGTCGACCGGATGCGCGTGGCGCTGTCGGGCAGCAAGCTCCCGCTCGGCGACATCGCGGACCATTCGACCCAAGTCTATTGCTTCGATGCCAACGCGATGCTGCGCTGGCGAAGCGCCGACCTTCCGCGCGTCGACGACGTCTGCGATGTGCTCGGTGCGCTCGCACGCGTTTAAACAGTTTCATCCACGGGGAGCAAAACCATGTCAGGAATCCGTTCGACGAGGAACGCGTCCCGCTTGCTCTTCCGAACCATGCGCTTCCTGCTTTTGATTGCATTGCCGCTGGCTCTCGCAACCGTATCGATCACCGCCCGCGCGCAAAGATCGGCTCCCATCACGCTGAGCGGCACCAACTTTTGCGCGGACGTCAGCGGCCAATCCGTGACGCCCGGCGCGCCCGTGCTGTCCTGGACGTGCTGGGGCGGCCCGAATCAGCAATGGCTGCCTTCGGCGACCGGCGCGCGCTACAACCTCATCAATCAGAACAGCGGCCTGTGCATGGACGTGTCGGGCTGGGCGGGCGGCCCGGGCGGCCCCATCATCCAGTGGACCTGCACCGGGGGCGCGAATCAGGCCTTCTCGCTGGTGCCGCAAGGCGCGGGCTACGCGATCGTCGCGGGACATAGCGGCTTATGCGTGAGCGCGGCGAACACCACTTCGCAGGGCGCCCAGTTGACGCAGCAAATCTGCAATGGAAGCGCGATACAGACGTGGCAAGTGAACGGCTTGCCGCCGCCCATACCCACGCTGCCTTCGAAGTGGACGGCGCCCGTCACGGTGCCGCTCGTGCCGCTGCAAGCCGCCAATCTTCCCAACGGTAACGTGCTGGTCTGGTCGGCTGACAGCGCGGTCAGTTTCACGACCGGCGAGGTCACGCCGGGTCAGACCTACACGGCGATCTTCAATCCGTCGACCGGAAGAAGCAGGCAAGTGATCGTCAGCAATACCGGACACGACATGTTCTGCCCCGGCATCAACAATCTCGCCGATGGCACGATCTTCGTGACCGGCGGATCGAGCACGAGACTGAGCAGCATCTATTCGCCTTCGACGAGCACGTGGTCCGCGAGCGATCAGATGAACATTCCGCGCGGCTATCAGGGAAGTGTCACCTTGAGCAACGGCGATGTGTTCGTGGTGGGCGGCTCGTGGAACGGCGGACTCGGTGGAAAGACAGGCGAAACGTGGACGCAGGGTTCGGGCTGGCGCATCAACAGTTCCATCGTCGAGGATTACATTCTCACGAACGACGCCGCGGGCATTTTCCGCTCCGACAATCACGCCTGGATGTTCGCGGTCTCCAACGGACGCGTGTTCCATGCCGGACCGAGCCGCGCGATGCACTGGTTCGATACGGCGGGCAACGGCAACGTCACGTCGGCCGGCAACCGGGGCAACGACAACGACGCGATGAACGGCAACGCGGTCATGTACGACATCGGCAAGATACTCGCGGTTGGCGGCGCGCCGAGCTACGACCAGTCGGAGGCCACGTCGAATGCGACGCTCATCGACATCAGCAGCGGAAACGCGGTGACGCGCACCATCGCGCCGATGAGCTATCGGCGCGCGTTCAGCAACAGCGTCGTGCTGCCGAACGGGCAAGTCGTCGTGGTCGGCGGACAGACCTTCGCCGCGCCTTTCTCCGATGACAACGCGATCCTCACGCCCGAGCTGTGGGACCCGGCGACCAATACGTTTTCACCACTCGCGCCTCAGGCCGTGCCGCGCACGTATCACAGCGTCGCGCTGCTTCTGAACGACGGACGCGTGCTGAGCGGCGGCGGCGGATTGTGCGGCGGATGCTCGACCAATCACACCGACGTGGAGATATTGACGCCGCCGTATCTGCTCAACGCAGATGGGTCCAACGCGTCCCGGCCGAGTCTCTCGTCCGTGCCGGGCGATGCGCAACTCGGTACGACGATCGTGGTGACGGCCAGCCGCGGCATGCGCGCGTTCGCGCTGATGCGTTCGTCATCGGTCACGCATTCGCTGAACAACGAGCAGCGACGCGTGCCTTTGTCGTTCACCGTAGGCAGCGCGGGCGAATATCACTTGCAGATTCCTTCCGATCCGGGCGTCGTGGTTCCGGGTTATTACATGCTGTTCGCGCTGAATTCGAAGGGCGTGCCGAGCGTCTCGCGCGTGCTGCTGGTGCATTGAATGGCCCGACGACGCTACCCCGCAAGGCGCGCCGTCGCGATCGCACTTGCTTTCATCGCGCTGACTCGCCTTGCGCATGCGGACGCCACGTGTGAATCAGCCGACCTGGGGTGCGCAATATTCAACGGACAGCATCCGATGACGGCGCATCTGCGAGACGACGATCGTCCGCTGCCCGCCTGGACGACGCGATGCGTCAATTGCCACGCAGGCACACCGACGGCGAAGGCCTTTGCGCCACCGCTGACACACGATTCATTGCTCGGGGAAACACGTCGGCGTGGCGGGCCGATCAGTCACTATGACGCGACGGCCTTCTGCCGCGCGGTGAAAGACGGTATCGATCCCACAAGCATTATGCTTCGCAAGTCGATGCCGCTCTATCGAATCACCGATGCCGAGTGCGCGGCGCTGTGGCGATTCGTCATGAGTCGGTGAGTGATTCGAGAAAGCCAATCACCTGCCTTGTCACTGGCCCAAAAATTGTATGTCGCCGTACCACGCGCGTGTGGTCGTCGCGGTGTTATCCGTATCGGTCAGCAGACCGTAGCCGGTCATGCGTCCGGGCGGTTCGTGAAAGACCTTCTCATAGTCCTGCACGATGTTACGGCGCAGACTCTGCCACTGACCCGCATCCCCCGGCTGACCGGAAACAACGATCATCTGCACGCGCCCCGTATGAGGATTTGGAATCACAGTGCCCGGCGCCGCCGTGGTCGACCAGATATACATGAGCGTGGCATAAGGCAAGTCCTGGCCGCCCAGGCGCTTCGCAACTTCCATACTGGCGCGGTCGAACATCGAGAGCTTGCTTTTGTCGCCGTCGAAGACGAACACCAGCCGCGCCGGCGCATCTTCTTTCGATCCTGTGCGATTGTCCGCGCCCTCGATCGGCCCCTCCGCTTTCCAACGCCATGACACGACCGGCGTTTGATTCAGATCGATATCGCCCTCATGCATCAATGCCGAGGCGGAATGGTCCGCGTCCGCCTGGAGGACGATGGTATGGCCGTCGCGAACCAGCGTGTAACGCGTCATGGGCTTGCCTTTCACCACCGGCAAATTCTTCCATCCTGCGGGCAGGGATCCGCCCGCTTCGGCCGTCGAAAAGCTCACGCCGGGAGTTCCGTTCTGCGCAAGCGTGCCAAGCGGCGAGACCAGCAGCGCGATGCACAGGGCGACCCGGCTGGCTGCTCGTCCCGGCGATTGAGAGGGCGAGGGAAGATGCATGGCTGATTCCATTCGGCCGTTGGCTGACATCCAATGTAAGCAAAAATATCGCTTCGCTATCGACGTAACGCCTCATCGACAGCAAGGCATCTCGCGAGCGACCGGGGTCGCATTACGCCCGATTGTCGGCCGGACGCAAATACGAAAGCAGCATGTCGACATGCATGGTGGAGATCGTTTTCTGGCGGACATGGTCCGCATAGTTCCGGCCCGTGAACGCTTCCAGCGTATAACGGTTGGACACGATGTAATAGCCCATGCCGACGAGCGTGACGTAGAAATCCAGCGGATCGATGCCTTCGCGAAACTCTCCTGTGGCCGTGCCGCGTTGGAGGATCGTGCGCAGGAGATCGACCACGGGCGAGATCGTCTCGCGCATCGTGCTCGAACGCTCGAGATACCGCCCCTCATGCAGATTTTCGTTATTGATGAGGCTCAACCACTGAGGATTTTCCCGCAGGTAAGTCCAGATGGATTGCGCCAGTTGACGGATCGCCTCCGCGGGCGGCAGACCGGTCAGATCGACACTGCTCTCACGCTCCGCGAACTTGCCGTACATCGCTTCGAGCACGGCGACGTACAACCCTTCCTTGCTCGTAAAATAGTAGTACAGCATGCGCTCGTTCGTTCCCGCGGCCGTGGCGATCGCGTCGACCCGCGCGCCGGCGAGGCCGAACTTCGTGAACTGCTCGGTGGCGGCTTCCAGAATGCGCCGCCGCGTGCCTTCGGGGTCTCGTTTTACTCGTAGTTCGCTCATGGCGTGGTTTCCCCGGATCAGAGTGCGACAGTTAATTAATAGTTGCAATTATGCCCTCCGTCATTGGAACAAGTACCAATCTCCGTGCATATTGCGTGATGGCGCACTGACGACGATCTCTCCGGACGATCCGCCTCGCTGTCGGGGCGGGACCGCGCAGAGAATTCGCTTCGCCGACTTGGATATCTCACCGCAGCGCCTATACTGAAAGCGAGCCGCGCGGAAGCCGGCCCCTGATGCGAAAGCGAACGAGAAATCGTTTTTGGGGCGCGGTAGCGGGGCCACGGAAACGCCTGCGTCTAGCGCGGGCGTTTTCTTTTTCCGCGCATGCAGGAACGATGGCTTGCCACGCGGAAACACACGCCAGCGATGCCGGCGGAATGTCTCCGCGTGACGGATTCGCGATCGAGCGGACGCTGTGCGCCGTCATATTTCATACAGTACGCGCCAGGGACGGGCACGAACCGACGGTGCGAAACGCTGACGTGTCAATCCGCCCACTTTTCGAAGGCCGCGAAGTCCGTGGCGAAGCACGCGGGCATATACACGCCCGGCGCGAGACTAGGGTCCGCACGCACGCCGGGCGAACCCTTCGCGAGCCGCTCGAATATCGACCGGTGGGCGCCGACAGCCTTCGGGAACGCGATGTCCTGACGCGGACCGCGTGGCAGCGCATCGAACGGCGGAGTCAGCCACGGCTGATGCGCGCTGCTGCGCGAGTTGGGATTGAGCGTCTGAATGGCATCCGGCCGGAAATTCACTCCCGCCCCCTGTAACTGCTGGATCATCCACTTGCAGGCGATGTCCGAGAGCCCCGACTCCGCCAGCGCATAGCCTCCGCCCACATCGGAGTGTGCGCCCGCGAAGAGGACCTGCGTGACGGTGTTGTCGTCGCGCGGGTCCCAGAAAGTCGGCGTGAAATCCGCCCGCTGTTCATCCAGGCTGATTGCATGAAATCCAAAGCCGATCTTGGGATTCAATTTGGTATCCGCGAACTGGAACGCGTCATAACGCGAATCCTGCTTTACCAGATAATTCGGAATCCCTAGCGATCCGACCGTGTCCCATACCGCGACGGCCTTGATCCCTCCATCCGGAACCTGCACCAGATCGTCGTCATCGAGATTGCTGAACATCAGATGCGGCAGATGGTCGAGGATCGAGTCGATGGGATTGCTCTGTCCCGCGTCCGTGGTGGAATATTTCTTCGCCTGATGCTGCCGCCACGCCTGCATCCCCATTCGATAGGCGATGATGGGATCCGTGGTCAGGCTCGGCTTCAGCAGGCCCATGTCCGCGATCAGTCCGGCGAGCGCGCGCGCCGTATATGCGCCGCGACTAAAGCCGATCAGATAGATGAGATCGTTATCGGTGTAGTTGCGCGAAATATACGTATAGCCTCGCACGATGCGCATGACCAATCCCGCGCCCAATGCTCCACCCAATAACTTCGTCAGCGGATTATTGCTGTCGCCGACACCGTGCAGGTACTTGGCGACTTGCCCGCTCGCGCTATCGACGAGTTCCTGCTCGGACTGATAATCCGGCTCGGTGTCCGAGGTTCCCGCGAGCAGCGTGAAAAGCTTCCAGACGTTGGTGGTCTTCGGCACTCCGTCGTCGTCGCCGGAGTGCGGTCCGTTCCACGTTCCGTCGGCACAAAAGACTATGTTCTTCGCCATCGTTGCCTCCTCGCCAGATACGCGCCGTCGCGCGCATTGCACCGTGATCCACGCCGCTATGAAAGGACTGACCTGCATGGCGAACCGTGCGAGAACACACAGAAGTCCGCACAAAGCACGACCGTTTCCGCGCATTTTCCGACGCGCTTTCCAGCACTTGCTTTATTCCAGACCGGCAACCTGAATTGTTTCGATCAGAAATCGCCACGAGCCGGGAATCGCCCGTTGAATGCCCGGGCGCAGCGTAGAGGAATGACGAATGATTCAGCGCATTTTTGAAAAGCACTGACGAGACTGGCCATAAGATCGAAAAAAAAGCCGCTCCGGAGAGCGGCCTGCAAGCTGGCGGCAGGCGGGCACGAGGCCCGCCGCGCACTCAGTCATCCAGCAACGACAGATCGCGCACCGCGCCCTTGTCAGCCGACATGACCAGCTTCGCATAAGCCTTGAGCGCCGCCGACACCTTGCGCGGGCGCGGCTTAGCGGGCTTCCATCCCTTCGCGTTCTGTTCTTCGCGACGGCGCGCCAGTTCATCGTCCGTCAACAGCACATCGATGGTCCGGTTCGGAATGTCGATACGAATCTTGTCGCCATCGCGCACGAGGCCGATCGCGCCGCCCGCAGCCGCTTCCGGCGAGCAATGACCGATCGACAAGCCCGAGGTGCCGCCCGAAAAGCGTCCGTCCGTCAGCAGCGCGCACGCCTTGCCGAGTCCCCTGGACTTGATATAGCTCGTCGGATAAAGCATTTCCTGCATGCCCGGGCCGCCCTTCGGACCTTCATAACGGACGATGACCACGTCGCCTGCCTTGACCTTGTCGCTCAGGATGTTCTCGACCGCCTCGTCCTGCGACTCGGTGACATGCGCCGTGCCTTCGAACACGAGAATGCTCTCGTCCACGCCGGCGGTCTTCACCACGCAGCCATCCAGCGCGATATTGCCCGTCAGCACCGCGAGACCGCCCTCTTTCGAGAACGCGTGCTCGTAGGAGCGGATGCAGCCTTCCGCGCGATCCGTGTCGAGGCTCGGCCAGCGTGTGTTCTGGCTGAACGCCGTTTGCGTCGGAATGCCGGCCGGACCTGCCATGTAGAAGGTCCTGACCGCTTCGTCTTCCGTGCGCTTGACGTCCCACTGATCGAGCGCGTCTTTCAGCGTGGGCGCGTGCACGGTCGGCACGTCGGTATGCAGCTTGCCTGCGCGGTCCAGTTCGCCCAGGATGGCCATGATGCCGCCCGCGCGATGCACGTCCTCGATGTGATACTTGTTCGTGTTCGGCGCGACCTTGCACAGTTGCGGCACGATGCGCGACATGCGGTCGATGTCCTTCATCGTGAACTCGATCTCCGCCTCGCGCGCGATCGCCAGCAAATGCAGGATGGTGTTGGTCGAGCCACCCATCGCGATATCCAGCGTCATCGCGTTTTCGAAGGCCTTGAAGCCGACCGAGCGCGGCAGCACGCGCGCGTCTTCCTGCTCGTAGTACTGACGCGCCAGTTCGACGATGCGGCGTCCCGCGCGCTTGAACAGTTGCTCGCGATCCGCGTGCGTCGCGACAACCGTGCCATTGCCCGGCAGCGAGAGACCCAGCGCTTCGGTCAGGCAATTCATCGAGTTCGCCGTGAACATGCCCGAGCACGAGCCGCACGTCGGGCACGCGGAGCGCTCGACTTCGGCGACTTCGGCGTCGGAATAACGCGTGTCGGCGGCGATCACCATCGCATCGACCAGATCGAGCTTCTTCAGTTCGATAGCCTTCGTCGTGGGATTGGCGAGGCGCGTCTTGCCCGCTTCCATCGGGCCGCCCGACACGAAGATGACCGGAATGTTCAGGCGCATCGCGGCCATCAGCATGCCCGGCGTGATCTTGTCGCAATTGGAGATGCACACCATGGCATCTGCGCAGTGCGCGTTGACCATGTACTCCACCGAATCCGCGATGATGTCGCGGCTCGGCAACGAATACAGCATGCCGTCGTGACCCATCGCGATGCCGTCATCGACGGCAATGGTGTTGAATTCCTTCGCGACGCCGCCCGCGGCCTCGATCTCGCGCGCGACGAGCTGGCCCAGGTCCTTCAGGTGGACGTGGCCCGGTACGAACTGGGTGAACGAATTGACGACGGCGATGATCGGCTTCGAGAAATCTTCGTCTTTCATGCCGGTGGCGCGCCACAGGGAACGCGCGCCCGCCATGTTGCGGCCGGCGGTGGAAGTTTTGGAACGGTATGTGGGCATCGTGGTTGCTGTTGGAATATCGCGAGAAATAAGCGGGCCACGAGGATAAAGGCCCTTGCGCGCCCGTGCAGGCGACCTCTTGAGTCGGCCCGGCGCGAATTTCGAGATTATCCCATACCTGCTTCGTCCAACCCGCCGCGCCGCGCCGCATCGACCAGGGCGCGGATCGCCCAGCGCCGGACACGGCGGGCCCGTGCGTCGTCGAGTTGCAGGACGTCCTTGCAGACGATCATCGCCTCCGTGCCGATGACGAGCGCAAGCGCCTGAATCAGGGTATCCAAGGCGGCAGGCGTGAAATCGGCCTGCGCGGGCGCGAGCGCCGCCTCGATTAGCGGCGTGCGGCGGTTCTGGCGCAGCGGAGTATCCTCGCCGGATTCGCCCTTTGCCGCCCGCTCCAGCGAGTGCGCGAGCATCATGCGAAGCGGCGCTTCGTTGGCGAGGATCATGTCGTGCAGCGCGGCGTCGACGCGCTGCAGTCGCGCGACCGGATCGCCCGATGCGCGCGCGGAGAAGAGCTTGCTCGCGTCGGGGGTATCGACATCGAGCGATGCTTCCAGCAGCAACGCATCGATGCTCGGAAAATGTCGATACGCCGTGGCGCGCGAAACCATGGCTTCGGCGGCGATCTCTTCGAGGCCGGGTTTGAGGCCTTGCTTCATCAGACGCGAAGCCGCCTGCAGCAGGTCCTTGCGTGTGCGCTGCTTCTGATTGGCGCGAGATCGAGTCACGGACCGGGCCTTCACGCTTGCGGCAACTGTCCGATGATCGCCGCGAGATCGACCCATACGTTCTCGCGCCTGATCTGTCCGTTCTCGCTGAATTCGACGACATGCAGCATGCGGAATTCGAGCGGACGTCCGCGGCCTTCGAGTCCGAACGGCCGGCCCGGCGCCTTCCCGCGCCACAGCGATTCGTCGATGACGAAGCCGTCGCCATACAGTCTTCGCAAACTTTCGACGCGGCTCTCCGACAGATCGGCAAACAGCGTTTCGTAGAACGGCCGGGCGTTGTTGCGTCCATGCGCCGGTCCTGCCGGCCAGCCAACGACGTCGTGCTCCACATCCGGCGTGAGTGTGGCGAGCACGCCTTCCACGTCGTCGCGCCGCTCGAAGCCGAAGTGCTCGTCGATCTTGCGGTCCATCTCCACAGGGCTCAGCGTCATGATTGCCTCCTCGCGCGCATCGCTCACGATGCCTTCGAATTCATTCTAGTGAGACAACAGTCTCATTACAAGATCCAAATGTCGGACGTTCGAAACGATGCTTTAGCTATGCAATCACTTCATGCCGCGCAAATCCTTGCGACAAAAAAAATGGCGCAGTCCCTTTCGGGACTGCGCCATCGACTTCGACTGGTTGCGCTTAAACCGCCCGGCGCACCATCAATTCCTTGATCTTGCCGATCGCCTTGGTCGGATTGAGCCCCTTCGGGCACACGTCG
>NZ_FCOA02000041.1 GCF_001544875.2 Caballeronia hypogeia | reverse complement strand
ACTCAAACGCTCAGCTGCACTGCCCTTCCTCCCATGAGAGACGGCACCGCGCAAACCGAATTATTCAGGCCCGACTAATTGTCGTCGTGGCAACCGCCTGCTTCACGATGTCATCCTGGTGGTTGCTCCAAAAGTTGGAGTAAAGCGCATTGACGGTCGCTCCAACACCGGCAGCGCCCATCGCCCATCCGAAGGTCAGTACGGCACACACACGGCGGAGCCACGCGGTCTCTTTAACAGCCGGGCGCTTCGCCGCTGTGAGCTTGACAATCCCGGCCGTAGCCCCCGCTCCCAAAAGCACGCCGACTCCAGACGCACGCAGTGGTGTGAACAGGAGCATCGCGAGAGCGCCGAAAATCACAGTGAGCGCAATGAACGGAAGTAACACATACAGGAAGAAGTATTTCTGCGCCTTCCCCGCGAGCTCCTTTTGCGCATTCGCGCGCTGGGTTGACTCCTCAAGCTGAATACGCGACTGCCGTTCTTTCTCCAACTCAAGGCGAAGCGCATCTTCCCTTCGCTGCCGCTCCGCCAGCTCCGCCTTGTGCTTGGAGGAGGTTTCCTGACTTGCGAGGCGCTCAACCTCGCTCGAGCGGGACACCACGTCTAGCTGCTGAACCAGCGCATCCTTGCGCGTACGCTCCTCGGATAGCTCATGCTCCAACTTCTTCGATTTCTCAACGGTCTCCCGATGTATTGTGAGAAGCTCATCACGGACGATGGCAGTCTGTTCAGCGTCGCTAGGGCTCTCGCGGAAGCGAGTTCGTACGGCGTCGTTCAGCAGCAAGGTATGGATTTCGTCCGCCGTGAAGTCGCCGACCGCTTCGATGCGAGACAACCGGTTGATGATGGCGAGACTGACGTCCTCGGTTTCGCTGTCGAACTCGCGGAACAGCAGCGGGAGCTTGAGGCTGCCGAACAAAGCTTTTTCGAACTGAGCGGAGCGCGGCATCCAGAACTGTGCAAACTGGATGAAGGTACTCGGGTCGACGCAGACCGGAACCCAACCTGAATTTCCTTTTCCCTTAAACGCATCGAAGCCAAGTAGGCGCCGGTCGAGCGTGACGAACCACTCCTTGGCATCAAGCGGCGATGACAGTTGCAGGTCGCGCTGCCGCTGAATGCAATGCCAGATGTAGAGGTCGTGGAAAATCGCTTCGTACGATTTCCGCCGAGAAGCCTCGATAAACCGCTCTTCGAACTTCTGGTTATCGAGCACGTCGTCGATAACCTCTTGGTCTTGCCGACCGATGAGCAGGCTTCGGTCGATGACCTCGATTCCCCGCTTCTTCAGAATCGCAGACAGATTTGATAGATAAGGCGCGAAGTAATCCTTCGGGCTCAGCGGTGTGCTTGTCTTCGACACCGCTTCGAGATACTTCGCGTGCACGCCAGACAGGTTCGAACGCAGTGCTGCCTGTGCCAGAGGGCGCGGATAGACGTGAGTGCCCATCGACTGCACAGCGTGCGACAACACTCTATTCGCCTCTTCAATCGTCTCTGGAAACACAAAAAGCTTAATCTTGACAGGCGCACGCGGGTCGTCACGCAGAGCCAGAAGGCCTTCGACGCCATCGTTCTCTTCATTCTCGTGCAATCCGAGCACCGAGAACAGCGTGTTCGTATCTAGGAAGAGTCGAATCGAGCTGTGAGTGTTCCTCTTCTTGTCGAGCGCTTCGACCGTCGCAGAGTCCAGGCTCACTGCCGCAACGAAAAACGAAGCGGCAACGCGTTTGAGAATGAACTGGCGAACGTCTTTCGAGGACGGATTTAGGAATTCGACCACGGTTCGGAAGACATCTTCCCGCGATTCGGTCGGAAGTCCATCGAGCAACGGCTGCAGATTCTCACGGGTGCTCAACGGCGCTGCGCCAGAGAGAAGATTCAACGTGTTTGCGCCAGCGTCGCGAATGAGCGGCATAAGAAACAGTTCAAGGAACATGTTCCACACACGTTCGCCATCGAGCTTGCCAGGGCAACGTTGAAGCGCGGCAATGAAAGCGCTCTTGGTCGCCGCCTCTTCAGCCTCTGTGGCCGCGATTGCCGACTGAATGTCGTTCAGCGCGGATTCCCGAACGCGAAATAGGCCCTTCGGATGTTCGACGACCTGCTTCTGTGAACAAAGCAACTCGATGGCTTTGATGACCGACGTCAAGCTGAAATCGTAAGCAGCCTGAACTCTGACCGCCTCGTGGATATCGGGACGAGACATGCCCTGAGCTGAGCGGCAGAGGATAGCAAGCACGATTTTGCTGAGCGTCTTCCGGACCCAGCCACTCTCGTTCAATTCCACAAAATGAACCAGTGAAATCAGTTCTTTAGTGAGTTTTAGTTGTTCTGTCATGTCACGAAAATTCTTCGCCGCATGTTCCATAACCGCTCCCCAGGGTGAAGCGAGGTCACATTCACGACTCTTCTTTTAATCAACGCCTTACATCTCTGATTCTAGCTTGGTCGGGAGCAAACTTATGACAATTTCTTACGTTACGCTGGCCAGGTCTTGCGCGCGCGGAGAGACGAATGATTGCCCACAATCCTCGCGTTTTTCGACGCTAGAAACGCATAGCGCCTGAACGAAGCACCGCCCGCCCGATAAGAAGTGCAAACATGCTGTCATTCTTCGATTTTGTGCGGGCAAATCCTGGCCTTGGCGTCCTGCCGGCAAGCACTGGGGTCACGATAGCCAGCGTCGTGCGGGTGAAAGCTAACTACCTCGCGACGGGTTGTCTTGTTCGGCAAGTCTTCTCGCGACCGCGATAACTGACATCGAAGTCGTCTCACGCGTGCCCTCATTGTCGCTAGCGATGAGCGAGCGTGTGCGGCGGGCGCTCGATTGCCTGCAATGTCTGAGCGAGGTTCTGGAAACAACGAACGGTCGTCGTGGTGATGAGGCGGACGTCGGGGCCAACTCACCGCTACTCCGTCCGTCCTAAAAACAGGACAGGTGTCCTGTTTTTAGGACGCGACGCCCGGGCTCCGTCATGGCGCTCTCCGCTCGCATGGCAGAAATCCAATTGAGGCTCGAGACATCGCGCGTCTTGATGGCGCCTCGAACAGCGACGCCGGCACGAAGTCGGCCGTATAAGTCAGCTCGCTATTTGGTCGCATGGACGAACGAAATGAAATCAATGAGACGGCGCGACAGCGGGAGGACAAGCTGACATTGGGGCTGAATGAGCTTTTGGGGATTCTGCTGGCAGATGCGGCGACTGATGTCGAAGTGGTCGCACGAGAGCTTGGGCTCAGGGACGAGATGCGGGAACGGCTTCGGCGGGCGCTCGACCGGGTCGAGTGCGCGCAAAGAATTTTGGGAGCCATCGAAGAACGGGTCTGCTGGGATGGGCGAATTGCTGGCAGCGGTGGCGGTTGGTCGGATGCTCGTGGTTGGTCAGATGCTCTAGGGCGTGCAGAGGCTCCTTTGCGCACAGAGGCTCCTCGACGGACGGTCGCGTTTGGAGACAAGGGGTGCTGTGGGGGTGCTCGTGCAGCCGAAGCAAATCCGACCGAGCCGGAGAACGAGCTGAATGGGACGGATGAGGCGGATGCGCCAGACGAGGCAGACACACCGAGCGAGCCGGACGCACCGAGCGCGGCGGACGAGGCTATGGACGCGAGGGTCTTGGAGGCAGTGGAATTGCTTGCAGAGGGGTGGCCACAGGACTACCCGCTGGGGGCAGTCGAGTGGCTGTTCTTGGGTGAGTTGGAGCGTTCGGCCTCGAGCATCGAGCGAAGCTCCAGTGACGCCACGGGTGAGGGCCGGGGAAAACAGCCCCTCGCAGGAGAAGCGTTCCTGGCCGAAAAACGGGAAAAAATTGTCCGCAGGGAGGGGGTCGAGACCCCTCCAAAATCAAGAAAAAACGGCAACTTTTAAGAAGCGTTCCTGCCTTTGCTGGCAAGGGTTTGCGGCTTTTTGACCCCCTGCCAGGAACGCTCCTAAACTGGTCTCAGGAACGCTTCTATTGTCGGCGAACACATGCGTCTGCGGCTTTCGCCCAACCTCACTCCACCGTTACCGACTTCGCCAGATTCCGCGGCTTGTCCACATCGGTTCCGCGCGCACACGCGGTGTGATACGCGAGCAGCTGCAACGGCACCACATGCAGGATCGGCGACAGCGCGCCATAGTGTTCCGGCATGCGGATCACATGAACGCCGTCCTCGCTGACGATACGCGTATCGGCATCCGCGAACACATATAGCTCGCCGCCGCGCGCGCGCACTTCCTGCATGTTCGACTTGAGTTTCTCCAGCAGCGTGTCGTTCGGCGCGACGGTCACCACCGGCATCGCTTCGGTCACGAGCGCGAGCGGACCGTGCTTCAGTTCGCCCGCCGGATACGCCTCGGCGTGGATATACGAAATTTCCTTCAGCTTCAGCGCGCCTTCCAGCGCGATCGGGTAATGCAGGCCGCGCCCGAGGAACAGCGCATTTTCCTTGCGCGAAAACTCCTCCGACCACGCGATGATCTGCGGCTCCAGCGCCAGCACGCTGTTCAGCGCCGCCGGCAAGTGGCGCAGTTGCGTGAAGTACGTCGCTTCCTGCTTCGCGTCCACATGACCGCGCATTTTGGCGAGCGTCATCGCGAGCACGAAGAGCGCGACCAGCTGCGTCGTGAATGCCTTTGTCGACGCCACGCCGATCTCCGTACCCGCATGCGTCAGGAACGACAATTCGGTCTGGCGCACCATTGCGCTGGTCGCGACGTTGCAGACTGCCAGCGTGTGCTTGTGGCCGAGCGACTGCGCGTGCTTGAGCGCGGCGAGCGTGTCGGCGGTTTCGCCCGATTGCGAGATCACGACGACCAGCGCCTTCGGATTCGGCACCGACTCGCGATAGCGATACTCGCTCGCGATCTCCACTTGCGTCGGAATTTTGGCGATCGATTCGAGCCAGTACTTCGCCGTCACGCCCGAGTAATAGCTCGTACCGCACGCGAGAATCAGGATGCTGTCGATGCCGGCGAACACTTCGCCCGCATTCGCGCCGAAGAGACTCGGGTCAAAGCGTTCGGCTTGCGGGATCGTGTCGGTGATCGCGCGCGGCTGCTCGAAGATTTCCTTCTGCATGAAATGCCGATACGGCCCGAGTTCGACCGCGCCGCCATACGCCGTCACGACGCGCACTTCGCGCTCGGCAGGGACGCCATCGCGATCGACGATCTTCACGCCGTCGAGCGCGATCTCGACCACGTCGCCTTCTTCGAGGAACGCAAAGCGGTCCGTGCTGCCGGCAAGCGCGAGCGCGTCCGACGCCAGGAAGTTCTCGCCCTCGCCTACGCCGACGACCAGCGGCGAGCCCTGCCGCGCGCCGACCACCGTATGCGGCTGATCCTTGTGCATCACGGCGATCGCGTACGCGCCGTGCAGCATCTTCACCGCGTCGCGCACGGTCTGGAACAGATTGCCGCGATACATGCTGTGAATCAAATGCGCGATGACCTCCGTGTCCGTCTGCGACACGAACTCATAGCCCTTCCCCTTGAGCATCTCGCGCAGCGACTCGTAGTTCTCGATGATGCCGTTGTGCACGAGCGCCACCGTGTCGCGCGAGAAGATCGGGTGCGCGTTGTTCGTGATGGGCGCGCCGTGCGTCGCCCAGCGCGTATGGGCGATGCCGGTCATGCCCGCCAGATGCGAGTCGCGCACTTGCGCGTCGAGATCGGACACACGCGCGACGCTGCGCGCGCGGCGCGGCTCGCCGTTGCTCAACACGGCGACGCCGCATGAGTCGTAGCCGCGATACTCGAGGCGGCGCAGCCCTTCGACCAGCACCGGGACGATGTTACGTTGCGCTACCGCGCCGACAATTCCGCACATGGGCGTTATCCTTTGAACCTTTCGTTTTGAAACGCGGCGCTCACGATCGGAGCAATAGCCGCGCGCGTCTGACTGACAGCAACCACGCGAAACCGACAGCCTTACGACTTCTTCTTGACCGGGCGCACGTAACCCGTCTTGCTGACCTGCACCTTCTCGTTGAGCACCATCGCGTCGTCGGCGACGTCCTTCCACACCGTGGTGCCCGCCGCGATCGTCACGCCGCGGCCCACGCGCACCGGCGCGACCAGTTGCGTGTCGGAGCCGATGAACACGTCATCGCCGATCACCGTGCGATGCTTGTTCGCGCCGTCGTAGTTGCAGGTGATCGTGCCCGCGCCGATGTTCACGCGCGCGCCGACGTCCGAGTCGCCGATATACGTCAGATGATTCGCCTTCGAGCCGCGGCCGAGCACTGCATTCTTCACTTCGACGAAGTTGCCGATATGCGCTTCGTCCGACAACTTCGCGCCCGGACGCAGCCGCGCGTACGGTCCGAGCACGACATTCGCGCCGGTCGTGGCGCCTTCGATATGCGTGTAGGCATCGACACGCGTGCCCGCGCCAATTTCGGCGTCGCGGATCACGCAATTCGGGCCGATGCTCACGTTATCCGCGATCTTCACGCGCCCTTCGAACACGCAGTTCACGTCGATGGTCACGTCCGCGCCGCATTCCAGCGTGCCGCGCACGTCGATGCGCGCGGGGTCCATCAGCGTGACGCCGGCGTCCAGCAGCGCGTTCGCCACGTTGCGTTGATGGATGCGCTCCAGTTCCGCGAGCTGAATCTTGCTGTTCACGCCGAGCGTTTCCCACTCGGCGTCCGGCTGTGCGGTGACCACTTCGACGCCCGACTCGATGGCGCGCTCGACCACGTCGGTCAGATAGAACTCGCCCTGCGCGTTGTTGTTTTTGAGCGACGCGAGCCAGGTTTCGAGCGTGCGCGTCGGCGTGATCACGATGCCGGTGTTGATTTCCGCGATGCGCCGCTCTTCCTCGCTCGCGTCCTTCTGCTCGACGATCTTTTTGACCTTGCCCGCGCCGTCGCGCACGATGCGCCCGTAACCGGCCGGATCACCCACGGTGACCGTCAGCACCCCGTAACGCTCCGCGCCCGCGGCATCGACCAGACGCTTCAGCGTGCTGGCGCGCGTGAGCGGCACGTCGCCGTACAGCACGAGCGTGGGAACCGAGGGATCGAGTAGCGGCAGCGCCTGCTGCACGGCGTGGCCGGTGCCGAGCTGGCGGTCTTGCACGGCAAATTGAACGTCCGGTGCGCCGACGGCTTCGCGGACCTTGTCCGCGCCGTGGCCGACGACGACCACGAGTCGCGTCGGCGACAGCGTGCGCGCCGTGTCGATGACATGCGCAAGCAGCGGCTTGCCCGCCAATGAATGAAGTACCTTCGGCAGAGCGGAGCGCATGCGCTTGCCCATGCCGGCAGCCAGAATCACGATGTTCATCGCAGGGAGCCTTGCTGGGAATAACGAGCGGTCAATATAGCACCGGGTCCTTTGACGCAGTGCGGGAGAGCACACGCTGCGTCCTTGTTTGACAATGGTTACAGGTCGTCGATCTGCACAATTGAAATGGCGCGGGGCGAAGCTGACGGTTCGCTTGCGCACGGTTCTTCGTCGAAGGCGATATCGCCCTGCGGATCGGCCTCACCTGTGGCGCGCAGGCTCGCGAACGGAAACAGCTTGCTGTCCATCAGATGCGACGGCACCACGTTCGACAGCGCGCTGAACATGTTGTCCACGCGTCCCGGAAAACGCTTGTCCCAGTCGCGCACCAGCGCCTTCATCTCCGCGCGTTTCAGATTCGGCTGACTGCCGCACAGGTTGCACGGGATGATCGGGAATTCGCGCAATTCCGCATACTTTTCGAGATCGACTTCCTTCACGTAGGCGAGCGGGCGGATCACGACATTCTTGCCGTCGTCCGACTGCAGCTTGGGCGGCATGCCCTTCAGCTTGCCGCCGTAGAACATGTTGAGCAGCAGCGTCTGAATGATGTCGTCGCGATGATGGCCGAGCGCGATCTTGGTCGCGCCGAGCTCGCCCGCCACGCGATACAGAATGCCGCGCCGAAGCCGCGAGCACAGCGAGCACGTGGTCTTGCCTTCCGGCACGAGCCGCTTGACGATGCTGTACGTGTCCTGATTCTCGATGTGAAACGGAATGTCGAGCTTGCTCAGGTATTCCGGCAGCACGTGCTCCGGAAAGCCCGGCTGTTTCTGGTCGAGATTCACGGCGACGATGTCGAAGTTGATCGGCGCGCGCTCGCGCAGGCGCATGAGGATTTCGAGCATCGCGTAACTGTCCTTGCCGCCGGACAGGCAGACCATGACCTTGTCGCCTTCCTCGATCATGTTGAAGTCGCCGATCGCCTCGCCCACCTGGCGCACGATGCGCTTGAAGAGCTTGTTGTTCTCGTACGCTTCCTTCTGCTGGCGGCGGGTCAAGGGCTCGCGCGCGGGCTTTTGCTCGTCGGCCGTTTCAGTCGTGTCACGCGCGTTCATGCTCGTTCCTTTTGGTCTTCTTTGATGCGAAAGACTTCGACGCCCACCGCGTCGCAATCGGGATAGACGTCGGGCTTTTCCGTCGATACGGCCACGGCGCGCACGTTCGGATGCGCGAGCAGCGCGGCCGCGACGTCGTCGCACAGCGTTTCCTGCAGGTGAATGTGGCCGCGCTTCACGCGCTGCGCGATGGTCGAGCGCATGAAGTCGTAATCGACGACTTCGTCGAGCTTGTCCGCGACGGGCGTCGACAGCGCGAGCGGCACGAACAACTCGACATTGATCACGACGCGTTGCTCGCCGCGCTTCTCGAAGTCATGCACACCGATATTGATGCGCACTTCGTAATTGCGCAGAAAAAGCCGCCGGCAATCGGTCAGCCGGGGATGCGAAAGTGCGGCAAGCATGGTTTCATCCAAAAATTAAACGTTACGGCGTGGTCGCGGCCTTGTGCGTGGCGAACATGTACATCACGTCGCGCGGGCTCGGCACGAGATGCTGGCCGCCGTCGACGACTAGCGTCGTGCCCGTCACGCCGTGGGCGTTCGCCAAGTAGCATGCGGCCTGCGCCACGTCCGCCACGGTCGATGCGCGGTTGAGCGGCGTCACGCGATGCGCCGCCTCGAACGACGCGGGCGTCTGCCCCGTGGAAATCAGCGTCAGTCCGGGCGCGAGTCCCGCGACCCGCAGCTTCGGTCCCAGCGCCTGCGCCAGCGCGACGGTCGCGTTTTCGAGCGCGGCCTTGGTCAGCGTGTACGACAGGTAGTCAGGATTCATGTTGTACAGCTTCTGGTCGAGCACGTTGATGACGACACCGCGTTTCGCGTCGTCGTGCCCGCCTTCGTCCGGCGTGATTTCGTGCAGCATGCGCGCGAGCAGTACGGGCGCGGCGACATTCACGGCGGTCATCTCCAGCAGTTTCGCGTAGCCGAAGTCCGTGGCCGAGTCTTCATCGAAGCGCGAAGCGCAGTTCACGATGCAGTTCAGCTCGCCGAACGCCTCGACGCACGCCGGCACGAGTCGCGCGACTTCGGCTTCGACGCCGAGATCCGCCTTCAGCGCGACCGCGCGACGCCCGAGCGCCTCGATTTCCGCGACGGTTTCATGCGCTTCGCGCTCGGAACCGCCGTAATGCACGGCCACGTTCCAGCCCTGCCGCGCGAATTCCAGCGCGACGCCGCGCCCGATGCGCCTGGCCGCGCCCGTGACCAGCACGGCGCGGGACGGCGAAACGGGACCGGAAGACGGCGAATTGACGGAAGAAAACGGCTTGGAAGCGCTCATTTACAATACTGGGATGAATCCGAATGCCAGACAATCCGATAGTTTACCTGCTCCGGGCGCCGACGCGCTCGCGCAGTCCGAAGCGCTTACAGACCTGATTCGCGGGCGCATTGCCGCGGCCGGCGGCTGGCTGCCGTTCGACCGTTATATGGAGCTCGCGCTCTACGCGCCCGGGCTCGGCTATTACAGCGGCGGCGCGATGAAATTCGGCCGCTGGGCGGAAGACGGCAGCGATTTCGTCACGGCGCCCGAATTGTCCCCGCTTTTCGCGACCACGCTTGCGCGGCCGGTTGCCCAGGCGCTGAAGGAAAGCGGCACGCGGCGGCTGATGGAGTTCGGCGCTGGGACGGGCAAGCTCGCGGCTGGTTTGTTGACCGCGCTATCCGATCTGGACGTCGATATCGACAGCTACGCGATCGTCGATTTGTCGGGCGAACTGCGCGCGCGGCAACGCGAGACCATCGAAAAGCACGCGCCCGGGCTCGCCGCGAAGGTGATCTGGCTCGATGCGCTGCCCGATGCGTTCGAAGGCGTAGTGATAGGCAACGAAGTGCTCGACGCGATGCCGGTGCGGCTCGTCGTGCGCAAGCTGGGCGCGTGGCACGAGCGCGGCGTGGTGGTGCTGAACGACCGCTTCGCCTTCGACGACCGGCCGGTCGCGCGTGATACACAGATCGATCTGATCGACGCGGCCATCGACGAAGCCAACGATGAACCGTTTGCCGAATACGTGACCGAGACGCACGAAGCGGCGCTTGCCTTCACGAACACTGTCTGCACGATGCTCACGCGCGGCGCGGCGTTTTTCATCGACTATGGATTTCCGCGGCGCGAGTTCTATCACGCGCAGCGCGCGACCGGCACGCTGATGTGCCATTACCGGCATCGCGCGCACGCTGACCCGTTTCTCTATCCGGGCCTGCAGGACATTACCGCGCACGTGGAGTTCACAGGCATTGCGGAGGCGGGCGTCGAGACGGGCGCGGATTTGCTGGGCTTCACATCGCAGGCGCGGTTTCTGATGAACGCCGGAATCACCGATGTGCTCGATGAACTCGATCCCTCCGATGTGCCGCGCTTCCTGCCTGCCGCGAACGCGGTGCAGAAGCTGCTCTCCGAGGCGGAAATGGGCGAGTTGTTCAAGGTGATCGCGTTTTCGCGCGGCATTCCCGGAACGGTCGATGCCTTCGCGGCAGGCGACCGGTCACATACGCTATGAGTGCTTCGCCATGATTCGCTGGCTGCTGACGACGTTCATCGCCCTGGCGATTCTTTCCGGGTCGATGCCGTGGCTCAAGAAGATCGGCATCGGGAGACTGCCGGGGGATTTCACTCTGCGAATCTTCGGGCGCGAATATTCGTTTCCGTTCATGTCGACGTTGCTGCTTTCGCTGCTGCTTTCGTTTATCGCGCGGGCGCTTTGAAGCGTGTTTCGTTCTCTTTGACGCGAATCATGTTCTGATTCGCGCTTTTTCTGTCCGATTTTTAAAACTAGAGTTTCCATACACGTCATTTGAATTCATTGACGCGCGGCCGTTGCCCTTTATTCAATAAAGGCAACGATCGTGTCGAAGGAAACCGATATGGAAACCGTCTCCCGATCCTCTCGCGCCGGAATAAGGCGAATTCCCATCCTGCTTCTTGCGATATGGTGCCTGCCAGTCATCGCAGTGATGCTTATTTGCGCGCTGTCTCGCGAAGCCGTGTCGCAGACAACGGAGAAATCCGCCTGGGATGAGCCAGCGTCGTTTCTCGGCGTCAAGCTGGGAGAACCGTTATCGGTTCCAGTATGTGTCCCGGGTCCGCCGCAGACAAATGCGATGTGCTGGAAAATCGTGGGCACCAGCAAAGGCATGGTGGTGTTCGAGCACGCCCCGGATCTTGGCTTCAAGTATTACCTGATGGGGATCACGAACGACGAACAAGTGCCGTATTCGCTGTCGATTCAAACCAAGACCGATAATTTCGCGGCGCTCAAGACCATGCTCATCGAGCGTTATGGCCCGGCTTCGAAATCGGAGCGGCAAACGGTGCAAAATCGTGCCGGCGCGTCATTCGCGAATGAGGTTCTGACCTGGGAAGGTCCAAACCTGAAAATGGAGCTGCGGCAACTGGCGGGCTCGATCAGCAACTGCGCCGTCTACGTGACGGACAAATCACGGCAGGCGGCGGCACGAGCTAAAACCGACGCCGAAACCAGGTCCAAGGCCAGCGCTTTCTGAGCGGCTCATGAGCGGTTCACGCCAACGCGTCCTTCACCGCCTGAACCCGCGCGTCATGCACCGCATCCTTGATCCTGGAAGGCTGATCGGCGCACTGCTGCGCCACCGCTCCCGCATCGACCGAGCGCGCCGCCACCAGAGCTTCGCGCAACCGCTCCGCCTGCGGATAAGGCTGCTGCTCCAGCCCGAGCCGGCCACGCGCATCGGCAAGACACGCCTGTAGCGCTTCCGCGAACCGCGCCGGCTTGCGCAGCGCGTCGGAGCGTTCGAACAAGCGCACCAGCGCCGCCGCTCCCATATCCATCACGCGATGAATATTGCCGTGCTCGCGCGCCACCAGCACCGCCAGATCGCGACACTCGTTCGGCACGCGCAGCCGCTCGCACAGCGGCCGCAACAAATCGACACTTCGTCCTTCATGGCCGATGTGTCGCGGCAATACATCTTCCGGCGTCGTCGCCTTGCCGAGATCGTGCGTGAGCGCGGCGAAGCGCACCGGCAACGCGAATCGCTGCCCCGCCGCATAGTCGAGCACCATCATCACGTGCACGCCAGTGTCCACTTCCGGGTGATAGTCGGCACGCTGCGGCACGCCCCACAGCGCATCGACCTCGGGCAGAATCCGCACCAGCGCGCCGCAGCCGCGCAACACTTCGAACATGCGCGATGGCTTCTTCTCCATCAGTCCGCGCGACACCTCCTGCCACACGCGCTCCGGCACGAGCGCATCGACCTCGCCGGCCGCGACCATCCTTTTCATCAGTTCGGCGGTTTCCGGCGCGACGTCGAAATCGGCGAAACGGGCGGCGAAGCGCGCCAGCCGCAGAATCCGCACCGGATCTTCGATGAACGCATCGCCCACGTGCCGGAACAGCCTGTTCTTCAGGTCGGACCGGCCATCGAACGGATCGATGACCGGACCGACGAGCTCGCCCGACGGACTCACTTCACGCGCCATCGCGTTGATGGTCAGATCGCGCCGCGCGAGATCTTCCTCGAGCGTCACATCCGGCGAATAGTAGAACTGGAAGCCGTGATACCCCGCCGCCGTCTTGCGCTCGGTGCGCGCGAGCGCGTATTCCTCGTGCGTGTCGGGATGCAGAAACACGGGAAAGTCCTTTCCCACCGGCCGATACCCCTGCGCCACCATCTGCTCGGGCGTCGCGCCCACGACGACATAGTCGCGATCCACCACCGGCACGCCCAGCAGTTCGTCGCGGATTGCGCCGCCTACCGCGTAGATGTTCATCGCGCTTCCCCGCGCGCGCCGTCGATCCATTGCGCCACCGCCGGCAGCGCCGTCACGCGCTTCGCGTATTCGAGCGAGGTCGCGCTCAGCTTCGGCGCGTAGGTATTGAAGCGCATGACGACCGGCGCGAACATCGCGTCCGCGATGCCGAAATCGCCGAACAGGAACGGCCCGCCCGATTTCGCCAGGCACTCCGCCCAGATCGCCTCGATGCGCGCGATGTTCGCCAGCGCCTCCGGCGTCGCGCCCTTCCCCGGCGCGCGCGTGGTGATTTCCATCGGCATGTTCTGACGCAAGTCCGCGAAACCCGCGTGCATCTCCGCGCTGACGCTGCGGGCGCGCGCGCGGGCTGCGGGCTCGCGCGGCCACATCGCGTGTTCGGGATGCAGTTCGGCAATCGTCTCGACGATCGCGAGCGATTCCCACACGGCGTCTCCCGCGTCGGTGACGAGACACGGCACCTTGCCGGACGGCGAGACTTCGAGAATTTTTGCTTTCGTGTCGGGCTGGCCGAGGCGGATCAGCGTTTCGTCGAACGGAATGCCGAAGTGCCTGAGCAGCACCCACGGACGCATCGACCAGGAAGAATTGAACTTGTCACCGATAACGAGTTTCATGCGATCAGAAAATGAAGATTAACGATGCGCCGTGGCGCGAAAAGCGTTGAAGCGCGAACGCGACGAGTCGCCCGTCAGATACAGCGGCGCGATGGCCTCGATGCTCGCCGGCTCGTCGATGCCCAGTTCCGGCGCAAGCGGCCCGCTCGCGATGCTCGGCGTTTTCATGGAATCGAGATTGTCGCGCGAGATGATCGGCTGCCCGGGCACCATTTCCATGGTCATCGCCTGCAGGCGTCCGAGGCTCTCCGGCAGCTTGACGATGCGCGCATGCTTGCCGATGGTCGCGCCCGCGAAGCGCACCAGTTCCGCGAGCGTATAGACGCCCGGGCCCGCTAGCTCGTAGACGTGTCGGTTCGCGGCATCGAGGTCGAGCACGTTGACCATCGCCTTGGCCACGTCGCCGACGAACACCGGCTGGAACTGCGCATCGGCGCACGCGAGCGGAATCACCGGAAACAGGCGCTCCAGAAACGCGAACTGGTTGAGCAGATTGTCCTCGGGGCCGAACACGACCGAGCTGCGGAAGATGGTCCAGTCGAGACCGGATTCGCGCACGATCTTCTCGCCATCGCCCTTCGAGCGCAGATACATGCTCGGACCCGCCGGATCCGCGCCGATCGCGCTCATGTGCAGGAGACGCCGCACGCCCTTCGCCTCGCAGGCGGCCGCGATCTTGTGCGGCAGTTCCACATGCGCCTTCGCGAACTCCGGCCCGTATGGATCGTCGCGCCGCCCCTGCAGAATGCCGACGAGATTGATGACCGCGTCGCTCTGCTCGATGAACGCGGCGAGTTGCGCCGGGTCGTGCACGTCGGTTTCGATCACATCGACGGGCAAGAGCGTGAGATGCGCGGCGTTCACGCGCCGCCGCGTCGCGACTCGCACCTTCTTGCCGAGATCGACGAGCGCATTGACGAGATGACCGCCGATGAATCCCGAACCGCCGATCAGCGCTACATGTTGGTGTCGCATAGTTCGCCTCTTGGGTCGCGGCCTTGACGGATGCGGCTTGAATCCGGAACGGCGGGCCGGAAATGAAAACGCCCGCGCGTCTTTTTATTCGACGCGCGGGCGTGAGGTTCGCTTCGGTGCAACGTCAGGGAGCGATATAGCCCAGACGCGCCTTCAACGACTGCGGACGGCCTTCGAACAATGCCGCGTAGTAGACGGTGTTCGACAGCACGTTCTTCACGTAATCGCGAGTCTCGGTGAACGGGATGGTTTCAGCAAAAATCGCGCCCTCCACGGGCGCGCGCAAATCCTGCCGCCACTGACGCGGCCGGCCCGGCCCGGCGTTGTAGCCGGCGGTGGCGAGCACGGGCGAGTTGTCGAATTGATTGTAGATCATCGACAGGTAATTCGTGCCGAGCAGGATATTGGTGTTGATGTCGTTCATCTGCGCGCGCGACACCGGACCCATGCCGATTTTCTTCGCGACGAGCTGCGCCGTGCCGGGCATCAACTGCATGAGGCCGCCCGCGCCGACTTCCGAACGCGCGTTGATGATGAAGCGCGACTCCTGGCGGATCAGACCGTATGCCCATTCGATATCGAGACCGGTGTTCTGCGCATCGCGCTCGACGATGTCGCGGAACGGCGACAGATAGCGCAACGAGAAATCGTGCTCCACCTTCGTCTTGTCGGCTGTGTTCACGGTACGGTCGAACAGCTCGATGCGTTTCGCGTATTGCGCGGCCGCGATCAACTGACGGTCGGTCATGGTCCGCAGCGGCCAGTTCCATTCGCGGTTGCCTTCGAGACGCATGTTCAGCGCGTAGAAACGCTGCGACAGCGCGAAGCCCGGCACCGACTGCATCTGCGCGATTTCCTCGTCGGACACGGTGGTGCGCGGCGGCACGCTGATCTTCTGGCCGAGCTCTTCCAGCGCGAGCTGACCGTAGAAGTTGTACTGATCCGCGATGCTCTGGAATTCCTGGTTCGCCGTCGCCGTGTCGCCCGCCTGCTTCACCGCGCGCCCGTGCCAGTAGACCCACGCCGGCTGGCTGCGCAGCGTGGGCGGCATCTGTTCGATGGACCAGCGCACCATGTTCCAGTCGCCGACGAGCAGCGCGCTGCGGGTGCGCCATTCATAGGCCGGGTTCGACAATTGCGCGTTCGCCGAAAGCCGATACCAGTCCGCCGCCGACGGCATGCGCTTGATCGCGGCCTGATAGCCGATGGTGCCCCAGCCGATCGCGCGCTCGGCGGGCGTCAGGCTCGGCGCGACGGAGCTGAACGTTGCCGCCGCCATGGCCGGGTCGTTGCGGGCCATGCGCGTGATCGCGAGCAAGGTCAGCTGATGCGCCGGCGTGTTCGGCATGACGCCGCGCGCGAGATACAGCGGCGGCTTGTTGACGGCGTCGTCGAGCAGCGTGTCCTTCGGCTTTTCCTGACCGAGCGCCTCGACGATGTTCGAGCCGGTCGTCGTGTAGTTCTGCTCGTAAGCGAGGCGGATTTGTTGCCAGATGTCGTCGCTGGTGAACTGGCCGGATTCGGCCAGCGCGCCGATCAGATCGACGCAGCCGTCGCCGTACCATTTCGGCTCGACGAGCAGCGCCCGCGCCGCGTCGGCCACGTTTTCGCCGCGCGACATGCGGGCTTCGAGCGCGTAGCACTTAACCTGCGTGTCGTCGTTGAGAACGAAACGGGGATATTGCTGCTCGAAGTTCTTCCAGTCGTGACGGCTGCCGAGAACGACCAAATAGTCGTTGCGCATGCGGTCGGCGATCGCCTGGCCGTCGTAGCGCTGCAGGAACGACAGCACCGGCGCGTCGGGCGCGTCGATGCGCGCGTGGCCCTGCGAATCGAAGAGCTGCGGCTTGAGCGTGAAGTATTCGAGATAACTCGGCGCCGGGTAATTTGGAATCTGCGCGGCGAGCATGGCGGCCTTGCCGGCGTCGTTGGCGCGTGCGGCGTCGCGCAACTGCATGAAGATGCGGTCGTCGGAGCCGGGAGAGAAGTCGGCGTCGGGCCGAACGGCGGAAGCCGTTCCGCAGGCGACTAGCGTCGCCGCGGCAAGGGCTGCGCCGACTGCGAGATATACTCGTTTGAGGCGTTTTGACATCTTTATTTCTGGAGCGCGAATGGTCTTGAACCGTGGCCTGAGATCGGAGGAAAGCATAGCACGCAACGTTTGCGACGAACCCCGGCGTGAGTCGAAAAGCGAGCCAAAAAGCGCCTTGCGCGCAACGCTTCTCGCGACGCGGGAAGCGCAGAGCGAACAACCCGCGCAGACCGCGAAAAACGAAGCGCTCGCCGCGCGGATTCAGGAAGTGCTCGCGCGGCACGATGCGCGTTGCGTCGGCCTGTACTGGCCTGTCGCGGGCGAGTTCGACGCGCGCGCTGCAATGTCGCGCTGGCTCGCCGCCGACGCCACGCGCGGCGGCGCGCTGCCGATCGTCGTGAAACCGCACGCGCCGATGGTGTTCCACGCATGGCGCGCGGACACACCGATGAAGGAAGGCCGTTACCGGATTCCGGTGCCCGCTGAAGAAAACGTCGTGGTGCCGGAGTTGCTGCTGATTCCGTGCGTGGGTTTCGATGCGGCGCGGTATCGGCTGGGCTATGGCGGCGGATACTACGATCGCACGCTCGCCGCGTGGCCGAACGACGCAAGGCCGGTGACGATCGGAATCGCGTACGAATCGGGCAAGTGCGGCGCGCTGCCGCGCGAGGCGCACGACATGCCGCTCGATGCGGTGATCACCGAATCGGCTATCTATTAAAGCGAGGCCGCGGCGCGCGCGGCGGTATCGTAGAGACCGGAGGCATTGCGCATCAATTGCGCGGCCTCGCCGATCTGCTCGTTGGTCAGGCCGCTTTCGCGCAGGGTCGCGATCAGGCACGCCTCGCGCACCTCGCGATACTTGCCGCACAACTCGCGCCCCGCCGGCGTCGCGGAAAAGAAAGCTTCCTTGCCCGTC
Organism: Caballeronia hypogeia; assembly: GCF_001544875.2. GTDB lineage: Bacteria > Pseudomonadota > Gammaproteobacteria > Burkholderiales > Burkholderiaceae > Caballeronia > Caballeronia hypogeia. The sequence goes on along the minus strand of NZ_FCOA02000041.1, from coordinate 40,989 downwards.
TTCTCGCTCTTCAAATAGCCGCGAGCGACGAGTTTTTTCAACGCATACGTAGCAACGTGCGTGTCCTCGATGTTCAGCACGAAGCAGATGTCGGCGAGCTTCTTCTTGCGGTCGCGATGGCTCACGTGATGCAGCAGCGACACTTCCACCGCCGTCATGTCCTTCGCGCCCGCCGCCGACATGCAGCGCACCATCCAGCGATTGAACGCATTGCCCGCCATGATCAGGCCGTACTCGAACTCCGACAGTTCCGCGCTGGTTTCGGAGACGAGATGCTCGGACGAGACAATCTTGGTGGGATGGCGCGCCATGGGTTTGACCAGTGAGAAGTGCGTTGGAGTGTAGCGCAACGTCTTTTCGACGCACGCCGCAGGGACCTCGGAGAAAACTCGTATTGATAATTTCTTGATAATTTATTGACAATGTAACATCCTGCGACGAGGCGAAGATCGCCGGACCGGTGAAAATTTCGCTTCGTGCAAAAGGCAATCAGAGGCATGACAAGACCACGCATACATTCGTTGGGCGACTCCGCGCTCGTGCTCGACGCCGCGCCGCCCGCCACCCTCGACTGCCAGCGCCGCATCTGGGCGCTGACGGAGCACGCGCGCCTCATGCCGCACGTCGTCGAAGTCGTGCCCGGCATGAACAATCTGACGATCGTGTTCGATCCGCTCGAAGCGGAGTATGAGACGCTCGCCGCGCAACTGGAGAGCGGCTGGGACGCCGCCGAGGCCGTCGACATGGACAGCGCCGAAATCGAGATTCCGGTGCGCTACGGCGGCGCCGACGGCCCCGACCTCGCCGCGCTCGCGAAGCACGCCGGGCTTTCCGTCGACGAAGTGGTGAAGCGCCACACGCAGGCCGAGTACATCGTGTTCTTCCTGGGCTTTCAGCCCGGCTTCGCCTATCTCGGCGGACTAGACGCCGCGCTCGCCATGCCGCGCCGCGCCGAGCCGCGGCTCGAAGTGCCGGCCGGATCGGTGGGTATCGGCGGGGCGCAGACGGGCATCTATCCGGCGGCGTCGCCGGGCGGCTGGCAACTGCTCGGGCGCACCGAGCTGAAACTGTTCGATCCGGCCAGAAATCCGCCGACGCTGATGCAGCCCGGCGACCGCGTGCGCTTCACAGCGCTGGAGGTGCGCGCATGATCGACGTGATTCGCGCGGGCGTGCTGACGTCCGTGCAGGATTTGGGGCGTCACGGCTACCGGCATCTCGGCGTGAGTTCGGGCGGTGCGCTCGATGCGCTGTCGCTGGAAATCGGCAACCGCATCGTCGGGAACCGACCGGATGCGGCGGGCATCGAGGTGACGTTCGGGTCGACCGTGCTGCGCTTCAAGCACGCGACGCGCATCGCCATTACCGGCGTGGATTTCGGCGCCACGCTCGACGACAAGCCCGTCTATTCGTGGTGGAGCCTGCCGGTTCGCGCCGGCCAGGAACTGACGCTGCGCGCGGCCAAACGCGGCATGCGCGGCTATGTGAGCATCGCGGGCGGCATCGACGTCCTGCCGATGCTGGGCTCCCGCTCCACGGATCTCGGCGCGTGCTTCGGCGGCCTCGGCGGACGCGCGCTGCGCGACGGCGACCGCTTGCCGGTCGGCGTGCCGCAGCCGCACAAGGGCATTGCGTTTTCGCCGGAGGAACCCGCGTTCGGCGTGAAGGCGCCCGCGTGGTGCAAATTCGTGCTCGTCGATGAGCCTGTGCGGCGCGGCCGTCATTCGCCGAGCCTCGCGTGGGCGGTGCCGATCCGCGTGCTGCGCGGCCCGGAGTACGGCAGCTTCAGCGACGCCGCGCAGGACGGCTTCTGGAATCAGGAATGGACCATCACGCCGAACAGCAACCGCATGGGCTTTCGTCTCGCGGGCGCGGCGCTGGAGCGTCGCGAGAAGATCGAACTGCTGTCGCACGCGGTTTTGCCCGGCACGATCCAGGTGCCGCCGAACGGCCAGCCAATCGTCCTGATGGGCGACGCGCAGACCACCGGAGGCTATCCGAAGATCGGCGCTGTCATCAGGGCGGATTTGTGGAAGCTCGCGCAAGTGCGGCTGAACGGCGGCGTGCGCTTCATCGAAACATCTGCGGAAGAAGCGCGCCACGCGCTCGCCGAGGAACGGCAATACGTGAGCCAGGTGGAAACGGCCATCGCGATGCACGAGGAACGCATCGCCCGCGCGGGCTCCTGAAGCTCATCCTGAACTTCAAGCCGCGCGGCGACGCGGCGCATCACACTCAACATCCAACGGAACGACTGCGAAAGACATCATGGAAATCGATCTCAATGCCGATCTCGGCGAAGGCTGCGGCTCCGATGAAGCGCTGCTCGATCTCGTGAGCTCCGCGAACATCGCGTGCGGCTGGCATGCAGGCGGCGCCACCGCGATGCGCGATTGCGTGCGCTGGGCGGTCGAAAAAGGCGTCGCGATCGGCGCGCATCCGAGCTTCAACGATCCCGAGAACTTCGGCCGCAAGGAAATGGATCTGCCGCCCGAGGAAATCTACGCGGGCGTGCTTTATCAACTGGGCGCGCTGTCGGCGATCGCGCAGGCGGAAGGCGGGCGCATCGCGCACGTGAAGCCGCACGGCGCGTTGTACAACCAGGCGGCGCGCAGCCCCGACATCGCCGATGCGATCGTCTCCGCCGTGCGCGACTTCGATCCGTCGCTGCTCGTGTTCGGGCTGGCGAACAGCGGGCTGATCGAAGCGGCGCGGCGCGCGGGGCTGAACGCGATCGAGGAAGTGTTCGCGGATCGCGGCTATCGAGCGGACGGTTCGCTCGTGCCGCGCAAGGAGCCGGGCGCCCTGCTCGACGACGAGAACGTCGTGCTCGACCGCACGCTCGCGATGGTGCGCGAGCAGCGCGTGCAGGCCGTGTCGGGCGAATGGGTGCCGCTCAACGCGCAAACGATCTGCCTGCATGGCGACGGCGCGCACGCGCTGGAATTCGCGCGGCGCATTCGCGACGCGCTCGCCGATGCGGGCATCGAAGTGCGCGCGGCCCACGCCGCCGCCTGAGGCGCTGGTAGAAGGATTGAACGCCCCGACCGACCGGGGCGTTTTAGCAAGCGGCCAACAGAGCCGCGCGTTGCAACGTCGTTGTCGAACCAAGCGCCCGAATGAAGGCGCGACATATCAGGAGATCGAATGGCAAACCCTGTCAACTTATGGCCGCTTATCGGCGTGGCCGTCATCATCGTAGGCTTCGTGCTGCGCTTCAATCCGATGCTGATCGTCGCGGCGGCGGCGATCATCACCGCGTTCGCGGCGCATTTTCCGGTCGAGAGAATTTTGACCGCCATCGGCAGCGGCTTTCTCAAGACGCGCAACATTCCGCTCATCATCCTGCTGCCGCTCGCGGTGATCGGCCTGCTCGAACGCCACGGCCTGCGCGAGCGCGCGCAGATGTGGATTTCGAGCATCAAGGCCGCGACGGCCGGGCGTCTCCTGATCGTCTATCTGTTCGTGCGCGAGATCACGGCGGCGGTCGGGTTGACAGGGCTCGGCGGCCATCCGCAGATGGTGCGCCCGCTGCTCGCGCCGATGGCCGAAGGCGCGACCGAGTCGCGCTACGGCAAGTTGTCCGATGCGGTGCGCTACAAGCTGCGCGCGTATTCGGCTGCGACCGACAACGTCGGCCTGTTCTTCGGCGAGGACATCTTCGTGGCGTTCGGCGCGATCGTGCTGATGACGACGTTCCTCAAGGAAGCGGGCATCGTCGTGGAGCCGATGCACGTGGCCGTGTGGGGCATTCCGACCGCGATCTGCGCGTTCCTGATTCACGGCTTCCGCCTCTGGCTGCTCGACCGCCAGCTCGCGCGCGAACTCGACGCGCTCACGCGCAACGTCGCGGGAGAGCAAGCATGACGCTCACGATCAACTATCTGTTTTATCTTGTCGGCATCGTGCTGGTGGTTGTCGCGGGCATGATCCTGACGGACAAGTCGCATCCGCGGCGGCTGACGGCGGGCGTGTTCTGGCTGATTTACGCGCTGATCTTTCTGATCGGTGACTGGATTCCGGTGCCGATCGTCGGCGTGCTGGTCGTGGCGATGGCGCTGATCGCGGGCTTCGGCGGCGTGACGGCCGCGAAGCCGAAGATGCTTTCGGAGGAAACGCGCCGCCAGAGCGCGGTGCGGCTCGGCAACAAGCTGTTCGTGCCGGCGCTGACGATTCCCGTCGTCACCGTGATTCTCACGCTCGGCGCGAAGTACCTGGTGTTCGGCGGCGTGCCCCTGATCGAGCTGAAGAACGTGACGCTGATCGGCTTCGGGGTCGGCTGCGTGATCGCGCTGGCGATCGCGTGCGTGATGACGCGCGATACCGTCGGCCAGTCGATGCGCGAAACGCGGCGTCTCATCGACGCGCTCTCGTGGGCGGCCGTGCTGCCGCAGATGCTCGGCATGCTCGGGCTCGTGTTTTCGGACGCGGGCGTGGGCAAGGCGGTCGCGCACGTGACGACGGCTTACGTGAACATGGACTACCGGATCGTCGCGGTTGCGGTGTATGTGCTCGGCATGGCGCTCTTCACGATGGTGATGGGCAATGGCTTCGCCGCGTTCCCGGTGATGACGGGCGGCGTCGGCGTGCCGATTCTGGTCGGCGTGTTCCACGGCAACCCCGCGACGATGGCCGCGATCGGCATGTTTTCCGGCTATTGCGGCACGCTGATGACGCCGATGGCCGCGAACTTCAATATCGTGCCGGCCGCATTGCTGGAGTTGCCGGACAAGAACGCGGTGATCAAGGTGCAGGTGCCGACCGCGCTGGCGTTGCTGGTGGCGAATATTTTCCTGCTGAACTGGTTGATGTTTATTTGAGCGAGGCGGGCGCGATCTTCGTGGTCAGATCAGCGCCCGCGAGCGCGCCAGGCAGAGTGCGCAAAATGTCACGCCGATGGCTATCGTCAGCAATCGCACGCGGCTCAGACGAAACAGATTGGTCACGACGAAGTCGCTGAGCGTCGGCACCCAGATCCAGAGTGCCGGTTGCGTGACGATGCTCGCCGCCGCCGCGACGGGCGCGATCACGCCGAACGCACCGGTGAATCGGCGCAGAAACGCATCGAGCCGGCTCGCCCGCATCAGGTATGGATAGGCCATCGAATGACCCGAGCGCAGCAATCGTTCGATGACCGCCAGCGCTGGCGACGCGGCGGCGATTGCCGAGACGATCGAAGCCTGCAAGAGAAAGAACCCCGCGCTCGCCCACGGCAGCAACACGAATGCATCGAGACTCGGCCGGCCGGCCGCCTGAGCGCGCCCAGGAACATACGCCGCGCGGGCGCCGCCGGGCTGTTCGCGCGCCCAGTCGTCGAAGTGAATCGCATGCAGGGCGAGCGCGTAGGCAATGCCGGGCGCAAAGTAGACGACGAAAGCCTGCATGGGCGACAGCGCGAGCCACGCGAGCGCACCGCATGCGATCATGCGAAATCCGACGAGCAGCGCCGCGGCGACCGGGCGCGCGCCAAATACGATCGGAAAGTGCGCGGGCGTCAGCAGGGAGGGCGCGATGCCAATGACCCACGTCCACCTCATCCATCCGGCCGAAGCAGCGCCGCACATGACGAAGAACACGGCAAACCGGACCGCCGCCAGCCGGCGGGACGCAGCGACTGAGACGCCTGTCCTGAACGCGATGCCAGCCAGGGTAGTGCCGAAAAACGCTGATGCGATCTCGAGGAACGCCGCCTGAGCCAGCGTCCCGCGCGGCGCCCATACGCTGAGCGCCATGAAGAGCAACTGCCCGGACAGCCAGTTCGCAACCTGCAACCCGAGCAGGTCGCCGTGCGCGCGCATAAAGGCGAGCCCACGTCGGATATCGAAGCCGACGCCGTCAGCCATTGCCGTGACGCCGGCACCAACGCGCCGCCTTCAGCATCAATGCACATATCAGCGTGAGCACGACGATGCGATCTATCAAATAGGTGAAGCTGGTGCGCGGCAGGAAGACGGTCTTGCTGACGATGTCGAAAAGCGCCAGCGAAAACAACGGATTGAGCCGATACAGGAAGCGCGTGAGCGCCAGAAATCCTCCGATGACGATCGAGCCCGCCATGAGCGCGACGAACCCGCCCAGGACCAGCAGGTCCGCGACATAGACAGAGCCCGGCCCGGTCAGCGAATAGAAGCCGATACCCTCCAGCGCAGCGAACGCGCGATCGAGTGTGAGCGGCGCGCCTTCCTGCCCCCAGATGTCGATACGCTCGTCCGGGTTGAGCAAGTCCGGCGCGAACGGTCCGATGAGGCCTGTTTTCAAAAAATCGACGTTGGGAAAGGCCCGCCCGACATCCTCCACCTGGCCGACCAGGCTCACCGGCCCGCCCGCCGCGACGAATTTCAGCAAGCTGTCGCTGCCACCGGTTACTACGTCGTCGCCTCGCAACATCGGAAGCGCGAAGTAGATGAGCGCCGCTCCGGCTACGATCAACAGAATATGCCGACCTTTCACCATGATTCCGCCGCCCACCAGCGCGGCGAACACGAGCGGCAATACGGCTTGCCCGACGAAGAATCGCCCCCAGTGGGTCGAGATCAACAGCCGCGGCAAAACCACTGCCAGCGATAGCAGCAGGAACCGGCGCGACTTCACTTCCTGCTCGTCGACGAAACGCAGGTAGAAGAAGAGCAAGTAGAGGTGCGAGTAAAGGAAAATCTGGAACACATACGGCATCGTGTCGCCTTCGCCGTAGTCCGCACTCCAGCGCATCGCGACGAATACAGCGGCGAGCGCCACGCATATCGGGGTCAGCAAGACGATCGAAGTGGTCGCGAAAAGGCGCATGGCCTCGGCGGGCGCCTCACCCGCGACATCGCTCGCGGTGCGTTTGAGCAGCGCGACGAAAGCAGCGTAACTCAGGGCAACGACTGCCGCCGACACCGCGAGATATGCATAGACTTCCTCCACTTGCCAGGTCTCGAAGAAGTGGATGCGAATCGCTTCTGGGATCACCCAAAAGATCGCCGCGCCGATCATGAAGACTACCAGCGGGTCGATGATGCGCGAGCCCTTGATCATGGTGTAGCGGGCCCTGAGCTACGCTTGCGCGTCAGTATGTAGCAGCGTCGCCGCACGCCGGGAGGCACGAGACGGAACACGGCGAAAAGCGCCGTGATACAGCAGAAGCGCAGTCCGCCCGCCAAGTGCCCACGCCGCATCGCCCTGATTCGAAATGCCAACTCTCGACGCGCATAGGCCAGACCGCCGCGTCTTCGATACAGATCCGCTGCCACGCTAACGCGTACGAGCGGTTCCTGCACACAGCGATAGCGAGCGCCCTGCGCATGCCAGCGCAGATGCAATTCATAGTCTTCGAGCAGACGAACGCTTTCGTCATAGCCACCGTGACGCACGACGGCGTCTCTGCGGATCATCATGCTGGGGTGACATATCGGGTTGCGCGTCTGCAGTAGCGCTGCGATCTCTTCCGGCTCCGCGGGACACTTGTTGATGCCCACAATTCGCCCTTCCTCAAGTCGATAGTCATACTGCCACGCCGTCACCACATCGGTCTCGCGATCTGCGTCGAGTACGAGCTTCTGCAAGCGGAACCGCTCAGGCAAGGAGATGTCGTCGGCGTCAGCGAGCGCGATGTAATCGCTGCGGCACTGCGCAATGCTTGCGTTGCGCGCCGCCGCCAGTCCGCGATTCTCGGGTAGGCGCACGAGTGTCATGAAGTGCGGACCGAGTTGCTCGCCGAACGCAGCTGCGGCCTCGTCGAGCACATGTTCGAGTTCCGGCGAAAGGGGTCCATCAGCCACGACGACGAGGTGGTCGGGGCGCTCGCTCTGATCGAGCGCGTTGGACCACAACGAGAGTCTGAAGAGCGAGGGATCGTCCTTCACGTACACGGCAACAACAACCGAGAGCGTGCTCACGATGCTCTCCCCGAAACGGGTTCGGCAACTACCATATATAGCCGCGCAATGGCGGCGGGCAAAAACGCCTCGTCGGACAGTCGATGCTCCGGCGCCGACAGCGCAGCCTCGAGGGCCGCGAGGCATTGCTCGCGCGAAAAATTCGGCGGGAGCAGGAAGGCGGTCGTATTGATGTCCGGGACCAGGACTTCGACGAATCCCCCCGAGCCTGTCGTCACGATGTTGCAACCCGATACCGCAGCCTCGAGCAGCGAAATGCCGAAAGCCTCCGTATCGCACCCCGAGAAGAACACCTTCGTGCGCGCGAGCGCGTTCATCACTTCCTGCGACGACATCGACTCGACGAAGTGCACGCGCGCGTGCCCGTTCGCGATGCGCAGCAATTCCGCTTTGCACTCGCCTGATCCGACGATGAGCGCCTCGACCTGTGGATTCGCATCCAGCATGTCGATTACGGCTGGAAGAAATTCGTCCGTGCGCTTGACCGGATGCAAGCGTCCGATGTAGGTAATCAGGTTGCGAGTCCCTTTCGCGGGGCGCGCTCCGGACCAGCAGGCAGGCAACGGGTTATGAATGGCCGCGACGCAGCGGATGTCGAACAGTGCTGACAAATGACGCTGCACGTAGCCGGAAACGGCCACGAGTCGCGCAGTCCTCTGCGCCAGTTTGAAGCTGGCCAGGATCGCAAGAAACTTGACGACACCCTGCGCATCGACTCGCGGAAAACCGTGTGCGACCGCGATCGCGTTGCGCGCGAATGGGCACAGGAAAATGGCCCATGTGCTGAATATCTTCAGCACGGTCGGATCGCGCATCGCTTTCCAACGCCGGAGCATGGCACGCGGCGTGCCGACGATCTCGCTCGAGATGCCGAGCGCGTCGAAACCCGAGCCGACGTTCGACGCGAACGACTGCAGCCCGCCCACCTCACGACCGCCACTCAGAAGCACGTGCCGGATCTCGTCGCAGCCCGGTGCGTTTGATGAACCGGACTTCATGTTGCATTCCTTTTTGCGCGCGATCCGAACGTCCTCACCACGAGCCATGCGCCCGCGCTGATCATGACGCCGAGCACGATTCCGCCCAGACCGTAGTAGAGACCATTGGGCTTGCTTCTGACTTGTGGCACGACCGGGTAGTCGACGATCTGGAGCGAGCGCGCGTCGCGCGCTTCGTCGATCCGCGCCGAAGCGAGCTGTGACGCGAGGGCCTCGAGCAAGGCGCTGTGATAGCGATAGTCGCGATACAGACTCGCATAGGCGTCGCCGGGAGCGGATTTCTGTCCGGACTGCAGCTCGGCGAGGCGACGCTTGAGCGCATCGAGTTCGCCGGTCGCGGCGAGCGTCGCCGGATTGGCGCTGCCCGCGACAGAACGAAGCGCCGAGAGCCTGATCTCTTGCGCTGCGATGCTCGCGTTCAACTGCGCAACCATGCCGAGGGCCGCCGACGGCTCGAGTTGAGTCGCCGTGGGGGAGATCCCCGCGCCGCGCAAGGCCTGCTCGGTGCGATCGAGCCCGGCGCGCGTCTCGTTGAACTGCTTCTCGAGGAACGTGCGGCGCTCGCGGGCGTCGGTGACCGCGACGCGGCCGAGTAGATCGGTCAGCGCGTCGAGATAGTAGCGCGACATTTTGGCGACCCGTTGAGGATCGCCATCCTCGACGGTCACCTCGATCAATTCGCTCCGTGACGACATGTACACCCTCGTGCGCTTCGCCAGGATGCGGCGCACGTGCTCGGGCAGCGTCTTCCCATAGACGTGCGGCAAGTCGAACTTCGCGGCGACCGCGTCGGCCACCGACCGGCTCTTGAGCATCGCCACGTACTGTTCAGCCTGAGTCTTTCCTTGCGGAGCCCCCGAAAGCATGCCGAGCGCATTGAGCTGATTGACGACGCCGGACATCGCGCTCGAGCTCATCGACGGCGGAAAGAACGACACGGTGGACGTGTAAGTCGGCGGCGTCAGGGCGAACAGGGCGCAGCCGATCGCGAGGCCCGCGAGCGGTGGCGCATAGATGCGCCAGCCGCGCGCGAGCTGCTCACATGCGCCGAGAAGAAGGCGCGGAATAGCGTTTGATGACACTGACATGGGCACTTCAGTTGAGCAGAACCTTGATCGCTGCCGCGCTCAGGCCGAATTGAGAAAGGATCGTCGAGAACTCTTTGACGGCTTGCCACCAGGTGATGCGTTCGAGGTCTTCCGGAACGAACACGGTGTCGCCGGGCATGGCGTCCAGCGAACCGATGGAACTGAACCAGCCGCCTTGCTGATTCGAACGAGTCGTGCCGTTCGCACGGAGCACGAACTCTTCGCGTGTGTTGGCGGTGCGCCGCGCGCCACCCGCGAGGGCGATGTAGTCGCCGAGATTCGCGGACGATCTGAACAGGTAGGAGCCTTGATTGAAGACGCTTCCGTACACTCCGACGGTCGTCGGGCGCGGCGGAATCGCGAGACGGTCGCCGTCTTCGAGCGTGAGCGGCGGCAGTGTGCCGTCGTTCGGACCGGTATCGAGCACGATGCGCCCGGTGGGACGCATTTCGCGCAACTTGGCGATGAACCTCTGGCCGGCTTCGACGTCCTTCTGGCGGTCGGCCGCGTCATCCCGCGACGAAGCCTGCACGGTCGCGCGCGATCGCACCGCAAGTTCCATTTCCTGCAGCGCCCGGTCGAAGTTCGTCTGCTGCGTGCGGCGAACGGATTCACGCACGAGTTCCGTACCGAACAGGAACGCGTCCGACGTAGTGCCGCCCGCCATTTCGATGAGTTGCGGCAGCGTCGTCGTCCCGGTGACGAGATAATCGCCCGGCCGCATGACTTCACCCTCGATCCGCACGCGTCTGGCCTGCCGCGCGATTGGCACCGCATAGTCAGCGGTGGAGTAAAGCCGATAGATGTCGCCACCCGAGACCGGCTGGCGCTCACTCGCATCGAGCGCGGTTTCCCGGACGCCGGTGCTGGCGCGGTCGCGCAAGGTGGCCAAGGTGATCCGGCCGCCGTCGGCAACCGTGTTCAGCCCGCCTGCAAAGCGAACGAGGTCGCCCACGGTCTCACCAGCCTTCATTTCGAAGATGCCCGGTGAATTCACACTGCCGTAAATGGCCACTTGCTGTCCAAGCGCCGCCACGTTGACGATGTCCCCGGCGCGCAGCACCGTGTCTTTCGAACGGTCGCCGCCCAGCAATAGCTGATAGCCGTCGAAGCTCGCGAACACCTGCCCGTTGCGGCGGACTTCTATGCGACGCATGCTGCCGCTCGCGTCGGGGCCGCCGGCATCGGACAGCACGTCGAGCAGCGTCGCCAGCCCGTTGACCACATAGGCGCCGGGGCGCACTGCGAAACCCGTTACATAGACCGTCACCCCACGCAGCTTGCCGAGCGATACGGACACGTCGAAGCTCGCGTAATAGCGCGCGATCTCCGCCTTGAAGCGGTTCGGCAGATCGCCGTAGCGCGCGCCCGACACGGCTATGCGTCCGACGCGCGGAACGTTGACATAGCCCTCACGATCCACGACGAGCCGCAGATCGGAGTCCACGGAACCCCACGTGCGCAGCATGATTTCGTCGCCGACGTTGATTTGATAATCCGGCGGCACCGCGTTGACCGTCGAACCGACGGCGTGCGCATTACGCTCGAAGAAGTCGGCGCCAAAGCGCTTGAGCCTCTGGCCGGTGGCCCGTTCCGCATACAGCTCATATTCATTCTGCGCGAGTAGCGGGCTGACCTCGCCTCCCGTCTTGTCCGGAGCGGGTGCCGCAGAGGCGCCCGAGAAGCCTGCCACACCGGTGCTCGGTGCCGACCCTGTCGACGCGGGATTGAAAACCGGAGTGTTGAGACTGGCTTTCAGGCTGTCCGTTGCAAGCGAGGCGGTGACCGGCAAGGCTGGCAACGGCGGCGCATTCCATGACGGTTCCGCGTCGATTGCCGCGGCTCTGGCGCCCAGCGACAGGCATACGCTCAGTATGCCGAGACAGGCGATGCTGCGGAGCCCGGCGAGCGGGCGGCGCGTGATGCGAGCATCGCGTGAGAGAACAAGTCGAGATAGCACGTTGAATTACTCAAGGAAAACGAGAAGGCGGGTCAACAAGACAAACTGCTTCGAAACGGGGCTGCGCAATGCAACCCGCATGCAGGCGTTCGTTCGACGAAACGGATGCCGACGCGCGGGTCCGTTTCGCAGCGCTAGTACGCTCCGTCGCGCTTCAGCACGATCAGCGCCGTCCGGACGAGGATCGCGAGGTCATACCAGAGAGACCAGTTGCGCACGTACCAGGCGTCGAGGCGAACGCGCGTCGGATAGTCGGCGTCATTGCGCCCGCTCACTTGCCAAAGACCTGTCATGCCAGGTCGCGCCATTAGGTAATACGAAGCATCGTCGCCGTAGCGCACCAGTTCGGCATTGACGATCGGTCTGGGTCCTACGAGGCTCATCTCGCCACGGATGACGTTCCAGAGCTGCGGCAGTTCGTCGAGGCTGGTACGTCGAAGGAAGCCGCCGATGCGCGTGATCCGCGGATCGTCCTTGAGCTTGAAGTCACGCGCCCACTGCTCGCGCGCCTCGGGATCGCGCTCCAGGATTTGGGCCAGCACCGCGTTGGCGTCTACGACCATCGAGCGGAACTTCCAGCAACGGAACGACTTGCCGTTGCGTCCGACGCGCGGATGGCCGTAAATAGCCGTGCCGCCGTCCTTGCGCACTTGCCACGCGATGAACGCGAGCACTGGAGAGAGAACAATGGCGATCGCGAGCGCGCCGCCGAGATCGAGACATCGCTTCGCAACGCGTATATGCCAGCGGCTGAGGTTGTCGCGCACACTGAGCATCATCAAGTCATGCGAATTGATGTAGGTCGCGGAAGTGCCATGCAGCGGAATGCCCGTCATGTCTTTCACGAGCAATACGTTGGCTGTTCCATGGAGGCTCAGGGCACGCAGCCAGGCCGCACGCTCGAGCTGATAGTGGCTTTCGAGCGCAACCATGACGTTGGCGTCTGCGAGCGCCGATGCGTCGTCGGACGTCAATTGAAGTCTCGTAGCGCCGGGCGGTGTGATCGCGTCGCCCACGCCGATGAAAAAGCGCACCCGCATGCCCATGAGCGGCTCGCTGGAGATCGCGGTGGCGGCATCGAAGGCGAGGCGGCCGCTGCCTATGACGACAACATCTTGCTGCCAGCATCGCAGTCTGAGGAGCACGAGCTTCATGGTGACGCGTCCGAGCGGAACGATCAGGGCGGCATAGAGCCACAAGAGCATGCCCGCACGGATGCCATGCGTGTCTCCGGTGATGACGAGCAGCAGCGCGATATGGAGCGCGCACGCCATCGCGACTACCGCCAGTGTTTCGCGCAGTTCGCGCAGCAGGGGTTTTCGGCGCGTGTAGTGCCCCCAGCCGGCGCAAAACAGGAGAGCGCATACCACGGCGATGACGGGTGGGAAGTCCGACCGCAGCGCGTCCGTCCCTGGCCAGACAAACAAGCCGCACAGGTGACTTGCGAGAATCAGCGAAACTGCGTCGATGGCGGCGAGCGAGAGCTTGCACGACATCGCGCAGATTCGGCTCGAACGAGGGCTCGGCGATTCGTAAAGCGACGCGAGCGAACTGGACCTTCTGGATTGCATTCTTTCCGGGGAGCACGCCGTGAACGGAGCGCGGCTTCGCCCGGTCGTGGTCGATGATTTGGAACGGATTTCTGTCAATGATTCAATGGAATCATCGTGATATGGCATGCATAAGGCGGCGAAAGCGGCCCGTTGCCAGCCAAAGGTGCGTACGGTACCGGTGCCCGGCTAATCGGGGTATCGGAAGATGCTCAAAGAGCTGGGTTAGCGACAAACTTCGTGACGTGGCTTTGTTTCTTTTTTATGGCACGCATCACGGGTACCGCCGGGGCAATTGTTTCTACGCCCGAATAAGGTCTGAGCCGGTGCGGCAGGCTAGGCCGGGGTCACCACAAACCCCCTCTTCCTCAGCAACTCCAACACTCCTCTGGGCCCTCCGAGATGCAGCGCCCCTATTGCCACGAACACGGGCTTATCCGGCGCGCTCAACGCAACCATCCGGCTGACAAACCGCTGATTCCGCTGATAAACCACCCGGTTATCCACCTGGTCCGCCAGCGCCTTGTTCCTCGCCAGCCTGCTCGACTTCGCATCGTCCCAGGCCTTTAAAGCATCCGCATCCCCGATCCGCCACAGCCGATGCAACTCCTTCACATCGGCCACATTCTCTGCCGGCGTCTGCACGAGATCCTGTCCGAGCATCTCCCTCTGCTGCGCCGAAGTCAGCCGCGTGAACGTCGAAATCTGCTCGTTCAACCGCTCCAGTCCGACGACCTTCCCGCCCGCGCGCAGATACACGTTCTGCAATTGTGCCTCGGTTCCGTACTCGCTCTGAAACCCCGCCTTCAGCGTGTCGTACGTTTCGATCAGCATCGACGCGAGCCACGGCCGCGTATGCCGCAACTGCTTCAGCGCTTCCGGATTGTTGCGCATCCGCGTTTCGACCTGCTTCCACATCGGGTCCGGCAGATAGTCGATCAGACACTCGCTGCGGCACATGCCATAGCGATTCACATCGTCCTGTGAAAGCAGCAGTTCGTCGGGGGAAATTTCGAGCGCCAGCGTAGGCGATGCATCGAGCGCCGCGAGTATCGGCTTGCGAAACGGTTGCTCGGGCGGATAGTCGTTCGCGAAACCCACATGCAGCGTGCCGAGCACGTAGATGGTCGTCGTGCCCTTGGTCGCGACATAGAAAGGCATGCGCGGCGGCTGCGCGCGCACAGGGCCGCTCGCGGTCGTGCCGTTCGAGCGGTCCGTGCGCGGCGGCGCGGCAGGCTTGGCGGGACCGGCGGGGCTGGCCGGGCTGGCGGGACTGAGCGGCGCGGCGGCGGATTCAGCATCTCCCGCGGCCTGCGGCGTGCGCGATCCGACCACCGCGAAGCCCGAAGGCGACACCGCCACGCCCGCCGTAAACAGCACGAACGACAGCACGAGGGCTGTCGTTTTGGCGAACGCCGCGCGCAGGAAGCGCGGCTTGACGAGTGAATCCGGCACGACCGACATCTTAAAACATTCGCGTGACGCGCCGGATACACACCCGCCCGGAAGCAGCCCTGTCAGGCCTCGCCGTCGCCCACTTCCTCGGCGCGATGACACGACACCTGCCGCCCGTCGACCTCGCGCAGCTTCGGCTCTTCCACGCGGCATCGCTCGATCGCATACGGGCAACGCTGATGGAACGTGCAGCCCGAAGGCGGATTGAGCGGCGACGGCATCTCGCCCTGCAGCTTGATCTTGATCCGGCGATCTTCCTCGAAGATCGCGGGCGTCGCCGACATCAGCGCGCGCGTATACGGATGACGCGGCTTCGCGAAGATCGTCTTCTTGTCGCCCACCTCGGCGACGCCGCCGAAGTACATCACCATCACGTCGTCGGCGATATGCTCCACAACCGACAAGTTGTGCGAGATGAACACATAGCTCGTGCCGAACTGCGCCTGCAGATCCATGAACAAATTCAGAATCTGCGCCTGAATCGACACATCGAGCGCCGACACGGGTTCATCCGCGACGACGATCTGCGGATCGAGAATCATCGCCCGCGCAATCGCCACGCGCTGACGCTGCCCGCCGGAGAACATATGCGGATAACGCGACGCATGCTCCGGCCGCAAGCCGACGGTGCGCATCATGTGCGCGATGCGTTCGGCGCGCTCGGTTGCGTTCAGCTTCGTGTTGATCGCGAGCGGCTCGCCGAGCGTCTGCTCGACGGTCTTGCGCGGATTAAGCGACGCGAACGGGTTCTGAAACACCATCTGCACGCGCTGACGCAACTCCGCGATCTTCGCGCGGCTCGCACCCGCGACGTCATCGCCTTCGATCAGCAGACGGCCCGACGTGGGCGCCTCGATCATCGTCAACTGGCGCGCGAGCGTCGACTTGCCACAACCCGATTCACCGACGACCGCGAGCGTGCGCCCGCGCTTCAGTTCGAACGACACGCCGTTCAGCGCCTTCACCGTGCCGTGCTGAAACGCGCTGCGCTTCACGTCGTAATGCTTCGTGAGCTGATCGGCGGCGAGCACGATGTCCTGATTTGCTTGCTTCGGTACGGCGTTCATCGCGCACCTCCTTCTTTCACCACCGCCACATCGATATTCAACGGCTTGATGCAGCGCGCGCGCACCGCCGGATCGTTCTTGTCGAGCTGAAACAGACTCGGCCGGCCCTTCCAGCAATCTTCGACGGCATACTTGCAGCGCGGCGCGAACAGGCACCCGCTCGGACGATCATCCTTGCCCGGCACCATGCCTGGCAGCGCGGCGAGACGCTCCGCGCCGCGCGAATGCTCGGGAATCGCGGCCAGCAGCGCTTCCGTGTACGGATGATGCGGCTCGCTGAAGATCGTCGGCACGTGATTCGTTTCGATGACCTCGCCCGCGTACATCACCGCGACGCGCTGCGCCACTTCGGAGACCACGGCCAGGTCGTGCGAAATCAGCACGAGCGCCATGCCGCGCTCCTTCTGCAGTTTCACGAGCAGTTCCATGATCTGCGCCTGGATCGTCACGTCGAGCGCGGTGGTCGGCTCGTCGGCGATCAGGAGCTTAGGATTGCACGCGACCGCCATCGCAATCATCACGCGCTGGTTCATGCCGCCCGACATCTGATGCGGAAACGAATTGATGCGGCTCTTCGCGTCCGGAATCCCGACCTGGTCGAGCAGTTCGAGCGCGCGCTTGTGCAACGCATCGCCGCGCAAACCTTCGTGCAGCTTCAGCACTTCCTTGATCTGATAGCCGACGGTGTAGCTCGGGTTCAGGCTCGTCAGCGCGTCCTGAAACACCATCGCGATGTCCTTGCCGATGACCTTGCGACGCTCGCGCGCCGATGCCTTCAGCAAGTCGCGGCCGTCGAACGTGACCTGATCGGCGGTCACTTTGCCGGGCGCGTCGATCAGGCCCATCAGCGCCATCATCGTCACGCTCTTGCCCGAGCCGGACTCGCCCACCACGCCGACGACTTCGCCCGGCTTTACGGAAAGGTCGATGCGATCGACGGCCTGCGTGCCGCCGAACGTCACCTGCAAATTACGGATAGTCAACAGATCGTTCATCGCTTAGCCCATCCGCTTGAGTTTCGGATCGAGCGCGTCGCGCAGACCGTCGCCGAGAAGGTTGATGACGAGCACCGAGATCAGGATCGACAAGCCCGGCATGGTCACGATCCACCATGCGCTTTCGATGTAATCGCGCGCGGACGCCAGCATCGCGCCCCACTCCGCCGCCGGCGGTTGCACGCCGAGGCCGAGGAAGCCGAGCGCGGCGGCATCGAGAATCGCCGACGAGAAGCCGAGCGTCGCCTGCACGATCAGCGGCGCGGCGCAATTCGGCAGCACTTGCGAGAACATCAGGCGCACCGTGCCCGCACCCGCGACACGCGAGGCCGTCACGTATTCCTTCTGCAACTCGCCAAGCGCGGACGCGCGCGTGAGACGCACGTAACCCGGCAGCGCGACGATCGCGATCGCGAGCATCGTGTTGACGAGTCCCGGTCCGATGATCGCGACCACCGCGACCGCGAGCAAGAGCGAAGGCAACGCGAGCAGCACGTCCATGACGCGCATGATCGGCGTATCGAGCCAGCCGAAGAACGCGGCCATCAGACCGAGCACGACGCCCGGAATCAGCGCGAGGACGACCGACACGAAGCCGATCCAGAACGACAGCCGCGCGCCGTACATCAGGCGCGAGAGAATGTCGCGGCCGGCTTCGTCGGTGCCGAGCGGGAACATGCGATTGCCGCCTTCGAGCCACGCGGGCGGAATCTTCACGTAATCGCGATATTGCTCGATCGGGCTATGCGGCGCGATCAGCGGCGCGAGAAGCGCGACGAGAATCAGCGCCACGACGATCAGGCCCGCGACGACCGCGCCGCGATTACGCGAAAAGTTCGCCCAGAACTCGCGCGCGGCGACCATGCGGCCGGAAGGCGGCGTGAGCGCGCCAGGTGGGAGATTGTTTTGAACGTCAGCCATGAGCTTGTGCTTACCTCGTATGGCGAATGCGCGGATTCAACACGCCGTAAAGCAGATCGACGACCAGATTCACTACGATCACGAGCGTCGCGATCATCAGAATGCCGCCTTGCACGACCGGATAGTCGCGACGCGAAATGGCGTCGATCAGCCACTTGCCGACGCCCGGCCACGAAAAGAGCGTCTCGGTCAGCACCGCGCCCGCGAGCAGCGTGCCGACCTGCAGGCCGATCACGGTCACGACGGGAATCAGCGCATTGCGCAGCCCATGCACGACGACCACGCGCAACGGCGACAAACCCTTCGCGCGCGCCGTGCGGATGTAGTCTTCGCGCAGCACTTCGAGCATCGACGAGCGCGTCATGCGCGCGACGACCGCGAGCGGAATCGTGCCGAGCACGATGGTCGGCAGAATCAGATGACTCAAGGCCGACCTGAACGCGCCTTCATCGGTCGAGAACAGCGAGTCGATCAGCATGAAACCCGTGACGTGCGGAATGTCGTACTCCACCGCGATGCGGCCCGACACCGGAGTCCAGCCGAGCTTCGCCGAGAAGAACATGATGAGGATCAAGCCCCACCAGAAAATCGGCATCGAGTAGCCGGTGAGCGCGGTGCCCATTACCCCGTGATCGACCACGGTGCCTCGTCGCAGCGCCGCCGCGACGCCCGCCGGCAAGCCGACGACGAGCGCGAAGATCATCGCGCAGATGGACAGTTCGACAGTCGCGGGAAAGCGCGCGAGAAACTCGCCCATCACGCTGGTATTCGTGATGATCGACGTGCCGAGATCGCCTTTCAGCGCATGCCCGACATAGGTGAGATATTGCAGCGGAAGCGGCTGGTCGAGGCCCAGGCGCTTCATGGCTTCGGCGTGCATGGCCGGGTCCACGCCACGCTCGCCCATCATCACTTCGATGGGGTCGCCGGGAATCAGATGGATGAGGGCGAACGCGAGAATCGTAATGCCGATGAACGTCGGTATCACCATTCCTATGCGTCGCAAAACGAATCGGAACATGATCGCCCTTGGGTTCGTTCGTGGGGACAGAAATGTGAACGGCGGCGGGATCGCGTGGACCCCAAGCCGCCGCACCTTTTCGACTAGTTATGGTTTAGTGCAAAAAGCGTTCCGCAGCAAAACCTTATTGCATGCCGACGCCATCGAAGCGCGCGTAGCCGAGCGGCTCGATCTTCATGTTCGTCACCTTCTTGCTCACCGGCTGATACACCGTCGAGTGGGCGATCGGGGAGAACGGCAGTTGCTGGCCGAAGATCTCCTGCGCGTCGGTGTACGCCTTGGTGCGCGCGGCGATATCGGTCGTCGAACGGCCCTTCACGACGAGATCGTCGAATGGCTTGTAGCACCACTTCGAGAAGTTGCTGCCCTTCACCGCGTCGCAGCCGAGCAGCGTGCCGAGCCAGTTGTCGGGATCGCCGTTGTCGCCGGTCCAGCCGATCAGCAGCGCATCATGCTCGCCCGCGTGCGCGCGCTTCAGATACTCGCCCCACTCGTACGAGACGATCTTCGCCTTCACGCCGATCTTGGCCCAGTCGGCCTGGATCATTTCCGCCATCAGGCGCGCGTTCGGGTTGTAGGCGCGCTGCACGGGCATGGCCCACAGCGTGAGCTCGAAGCCGTCCGGAAAGCCTGCCTTCTTCAGCAGTTCCTTCGCCTTCGCGGTGTCGTACGGCTGACCCTTCAGGTTCTTGTCGTAAGACCATTGCGTCGGCGGCATCGGTGCGGTGGCCGGCTGACCCGCGCCCTGATACACGGATTCGATGATCGCCTTCTTGTTGATCGCCATGTCGAGCGCGCGACGCACGTCGGTGTTGTCGAGGCCCTTCTTGGTCACGTTATACGCGACATAGCCTTCGTTGAAGCCCGCCTGCGACGGCGTATCGATGTTCGACGCCGACTTCAGCGCCGCGATGTCGCCCGGACGCGGATAGCTCATCACCTGGCATTCGTTGTTCTTCAGCTTCTGCACGCGCACGGCCGCGTCCGGCGTGATCGAGAAGATCAGCTTCGAGATCTGCACCGCGCCCGGCTTCCAGTAATCCGGATTGCCGTCGAAGCGGATGGTCGCGTCCTTCGTGTAGCTGCGGAAGATGAACGGGCCCGTGCCGACCGGCTGCTGGTTGATGTCGGCGGCCTTGCCGTCCTTCATCAGCTTGTCCGCGTATTCGGCGGACAGGATCGACGCGTATTCCATCGCCATGTTCTGGATGAACGGGGCGCTCACTTCCTTCAGCGTGAACTTCACGGTGTACGGATCCACCTTCTCGATCTTCGAGATCAGCTTGTCCATGCCGAGGTCCGTGAAGTACGGAAACTGCACGTTGTAGGCCTTGCGGAACGGAGCGTTCGGATCGAGCATGCGGTTGAACGTGAAGATCACGTCATCCGCGTTGAATTCGCGCGTGGGCTTGAAGAACGACGTCGTCTGGAACTTCACGCCATGACGCAGATGGAACGTGTAGGTCAGACCATCCGGCGACACATCCCACTTTTCGGCGAGACCAGGCTCGACCTTCGTGCCGCCGCGCTCGAATTCGACGAGACGGTTGTAGACGGTGAAGGTGTTGGCGGTGAAATCGGTGCCGGTCGTGTATTGCGCCGGATCGAAGCCCGCCGGGCTGCCTTCCGAGCAGTAGACGAGCGTCTTGTTCGGGATCCCGGCGGCATTCGCGGTGCTCGCCGCAAAAAGCGCCGCTGTGGTCAGTGCGCCTGCGAGCGCCGATGTGCGGACGGCTCGCAACAGGCTGTTTTTGTTCATGTTTCCTCCAAGTCGATACCGGCTTCTGGCCGGTGTAGCGCGAGTGTACTTGATCGCATCGCTCCGGTTTCGGGTTGCGAACGCGAAGTCGGGCGCTACCGTAGCACGAACAAAAGTGACATGCGTAGTTGGTTTTCCCCACTAGAGTTTGCCGTCGATAGCGCTCCGATAAGGGTAGGTTATCGGCCATGTGCACAAGTAATAGACCGGATGACGAAATGTTGCGCGCGCGAGCGCGAGCCGGCACTAAAAAGTGGCAAACACGGGGGAAGAGAAAAGAACCGCGCGGCGAGCGCCGCGCGGATAAAACATTGATGCAATCAGGCGCTTTTGAAGCCGAGACGCTCGCAAATCGTCTTCGACGCGGCCGCGCCGTTGAGCGTGTAGAAGTGCAGGCCCGGTGCGCCTTCGTCGATGAGACGGCGGCACAGACCCGTCACCACGTCGAGGCCGAACGCGCGGATCGACTCGCGGTCGTCGCCGTAGCTCTCCAGCCGGCGCGCGACCCACTTCGGTACTTCCGCGCCGCACATGTCGGAGAAGCGCATCAGTTGCGAGAAGTTCGTGATCGGCATGATGCCCGGCACAATCGGCACGTCCACGCCCAGCTTGCGCGCTTCCTCGACAAACTTGAAGTACGAGTCGGCGTTGAAGAAGTACTGCGTGATCGCGGAATTCGCGCCCGCCTTCACCTTGCGCGCGAAGTTGTCGAGATCGGCTTTCGGCGACTTCGACTGCGGATGGAACTCCGGATAACCGGCCACTTCGATCTTGAACCAGTCGCCGTGCTCCTGGCGGATGAACGCCACGAGCTCGGAGGCATAGCGCAACTCGCCGACTTCGCCCATGCCCGAGGGCAGATCGCCGCGCAGCGCGACGATATGGCGAATGCCGTGCTCGCGATAGTTCAAGAGAATCGCCCGCAGATTCTCCTTCGACGACCCGATGCACGACAGATGCGGCGCGGCCTCGAAGCCTTCCGAAGCCATTTCGAGCACGGTGTCGAGCGTGCCTTGCTGCGTGGAACCGCCGGCGCCGAAGGTCACGGAGACAAACTTCGGCTTGAGCTTCTTCAGCTCGGCGCGGGAAGCGCGGAGCTTGTCCACGCCTTCCTGCGTCTTCGGCGGGAAAAACTCGAATGAGAGTTCGATCGGTTTCATGATGTTTTTGGACGGGCGGCAGCGCCCGCGCATCAACCGAAATTGCGATTCCCGAACACCAGCGCCGACAACAGCCACGACACGATGCTGTAGAGAATCGAGCCGAAGAACGCGGACCAGAAGCCCGATACTTCGAAGCCCTTCAGCAGCGACGAGGCCAGCCAGAAGCACAGGGCATTCACGACGAGGATGAACAGCCCGAGCGTGAGGACCGTCACCGGCAGCGTGAGGATGATGAGAACGGGTCTGATGATCGCGTTGATGAGCCCCAGCACGATCGCGATGATGAGCGCCGTGCCGAAACTGCGGATGTGAATCGACGGCACCAGATACGTGATGATCAGAAGCGCGAGCGCATTGATCAGCCATGTCAGCAGCACGGTCATCGAGGAATCTCCGGTTGATGCATTGAATCGCGCGGACGTGGTGTTCACGCCCGCGCTGGGTACTGCCGCCGCTCGCAATTAATAGCGGTAGTGGTTCGGCTTGAACGGGCCGTTCTTGTCGACGCCGATATAGCCGGCCTGCTCATCCGACAGCACGGTCAGTTCCGCGCCGATGCGGCCGAGGTGCAGACGCGCGACCTTTTCATCCAGATGCTTCGGCAGCACGTAGACCTTGTTCTCGTACTTCTTGCCTTGCGTGAACAGTTCGATCTGCGCGAGCGTCTGATTCGTGAACGAGTTCGACATGACGAACGACGGATGGCCCGTCGCGCAGCCGAGGTTCACCAGACGGCCTTCGGCCAGGATGATGATCTTCTTGCCGTCCGGGAACACGATGTGATCGACTTGCGGCTTGATGTTGTCCCACGTGTACTGGCGCGTCGACGCGATATCGATTTCCGAATCGAAGTGGCCGATGTTGCAGACGATCGCGTTGTTGCGCATCGCCTTCATGTGGTCGTGGTTGATGACGTGGTAATTGCCCGTTGCCGTCACGAAGATGTCGGCCTTGTCGGCGGCGTATTCCATCGTCACGACGCGGTAGCCTTCCATCGCCGCCTGCAGCGCGCAGATCGGATCGATTTCCGTGACCCACACGGTCGCGCCCAGACCGCGCAGCGATTGCGCGCAGCCCTTGCCCACGTCGCCGTAACCGGCCACGACCGCGATCTTGCCGGCGATCATCACATCGGTCGCGCGCTTGATGCCATCGACCAGCGATTCACGGCAGCCGTACAGGTTGTCGAATTTCGACTTCGTGACCGAATCGTTCACGTTGATGGCCGGGAACGGCAGACGCCCTTCCTTCTCCATCTGATACAGGCGATGCACGCCCGTGGTCGTTTCTTCCGTCACGCCCTGAATGTGCGAAAGGCGCGTGGAGTACCACACCGGATCGGCGTCGAGGTGTTTCGCGATCGACTTGTACAGCGCGACTTCTTCCTCGTTCGTCGGCTTGGCGATGACCGAGCGGTCCTTTTCAGCCTTCGAGCCGAGGATGAGCAGCAGCGTTGCGTCACCGCCGTCGTCGAGGATCATGTTGGCGAATTCGCCGTTCGGCCATTCGAAAATGCGGTGCGAGAACTCCCAGTATTCGTCGAGCGATTCGCCCTTGAACGCGAACACCGGCGTGCCGCCCGCGGCGATCGCGGCGGCGGCGTGATCCTGCGTCGAGAAGATGTTGCAAGACGCCCAGCGCACGTCCGCGCCCAGCGCGGTGAGCGTTTCGATCAGCACGCCCGTCTGGATCGTCATGTGCAGCGAACCGGCAACGCGCGCGCCCTTCAGCGGCTGCTGCGCCTTGTACTCTTCGCGCGTCTGGATGAGACCCGGCATTTCCGTTTCGGCGATGTCGAGTTCCTTGCGGCCCCATGCGGCCAGCGACATGTCGGCGACGACGTAATCCTTGGAATCTTTGGAATTGAGAACTGCGGCGTTCATCACGCCCTCCTTTTCTAAAAAGACTAGAAATGTTGACGTGAGCGCCGTTCGAATGCGGTGGCTCAGCGGGCGCCTTGACTGCATGGCGCTTTCGAACCGTCCGGATTGAAGGCTTCCGAGCCTGGCGGGCGAATCATGATGTTCACCCGTCGCAACGCTCCTCGGAAGCGAACGCCGATTGTAGCAAAGTCTCGTTTGGCCAACGCGTTTTCGAGACGCGCGAACGGGCTTTCCGGGGCGCTCGCGCGCGGCGCAAGCAATCAGAAAGGCAACGCGGACAGCACGGGCGCGAGCAGCACCATCGCGACACCCGCGATCATCATCGTGAGACTGGCGACGACGCCCTCTTCGCTGCCAAGTTCGCGCGCCTTCGCCGTGCCCACGCCATGCGCCGCCGCGCCGAACAGCGCGCCGCGCGCGAGCCGCGTGCGCAGCGGCACGAGCGCCAGCACGATCTCGCCGAACAGCATGCCGCACACGCCCGTCGCGATCACGAAGAGCGCGGTGAGGTCCTTCGGCGCGTGGATCTTGTCCGAGACCGCGAGCGCGAACGGCGTGGAGACGGATCGCGTCGCTAAGCTGCGTTGCAGTTCCGGCGACAGATGCAGCAGCTTCGCGAGCGCGAGCGATCCGCCCACCGCCACCAGAATGCCCACCGTCACGCCGACGGTAAGCGAGATCCAGTGCCGCTTGATGAGCGCGCGGTATTCGTAGATCGGCACCGCGAATGCGACCGTCGCCGGGCCGAGAAGCCACATCAGCCAGCGCGTGTCGGCGAAATAGACGGGGTACGGAATGCGCGCGATCACCACGATGAGCGCGAGCACCGCCGGCACGGCCAGGAGCGGCGTGAGCCACGGTGACTTGAAGCGCGCGTAGAGCGCCTTGGCCGCGAAATAGAGCGCGACGGTCAGCACGAAGCAGCCAGCGGCGATCAGGCGCGCGGCGTCGTCGGCGAAAAGCGAGGCGTAGAAACGTTCCATGCCGGCTCTCAGGCGCGCACCGCGTGGCGCGCGACGAGCGCACGGCGCAGCGCGAGACGGCGCTCGAGGCGCGCGGCGCGATCGACGGCGAACGCGACCGCCACCATCACCATCAGCGTGCCCGCGACGACCACGAGCGCGAGCCGCCAGCCGTCCTCCATGAACAGGCCGCCGTACTGAACCGCCGCCACCGCCGCGGGAATGAAGAACAGCAGCATGTCCGAGAGCAGCCAGTCCGCGCCCGCCTTGACCCAGCGCGGCGCGATGCCGCCGCAGAACAGAAGCGCGAGCAATGCGACCAGGCCGATCACACCGCCCGGCACCGGCAGCGCCAGATTGCGCGCCACGAAATCCGCCGCGACCCAGATTGCCGCGAGCACGCCGGATTGCAGCACGACACGCGTGAATCGGCCGATGGCGGCAAGGGCGGCGGCGGACTGTGTTTCGGTCGAAAGGGCGGCGGACATGGCGAACTCGTGGGCGGTTGAACAAGAATGATTAGGGTTATCCCGTAGAACGAGTATATGGGCACACCTAGCATAATAAAAATGACTTAACCTTATCCAAATCATTCCAATCCGGAATTTCGGAGCCGACGATGGAATTGCGCGCCTTGCGGTACTTCATCGAGGTCGTGAAGCAAAAGAGCTTCACTGCCGCCGCCGAGCACATGTTCGTGACTCAGCCGACCATCAGCAAAATGGTGAAGGCGCTGGAGGACGAGGTCGGCTCGCCGCTGTTATTGCGCGAGGGCCGCCAGATGGTGCTGACGGATGCCGGGCAGATCGTCTGGCAACGCGGCGTCGAGGTGCTCGCGGCGCACGCGCGGCTGGAGGCCGAGCTCAACGATCTCGGCACCTTCGGACGCGGCACGCTGACGATCGGCATTCCGCCGATGGGCGGCTCGCTCTTCACGCCCGCCATCGCGGCTTTCCGGCGGCGCTATCCGAAGGTCGAGCTGAAGCTGTTCGAGCGCGGCTCGAAGGCGATCGAGGCGGCGCTCATTGACGGCGAGCTGGAGCTGGGCGGCGTGCTGCTTCCCATCGATACCGAGACTTTCGACGTCCTCCCCGTCAGCCGGCAGATTCTGTGGCTCGTCGCGCCGAAGGGCTCGCGCTGGGACGAGGCGCGCGAGGTCGCGCTGACGGATCTCGCCGCCGAACCGTTCGTGTTTTACGGCGAGAGCCTCGCGCTCAACGATGTCGTATTGAACGCGTGCCGCACAGCGGGCTTCTCGCCGACGATCGTCGGGCGCAGCGGGCACTGGGATTTCATGGCGGCGCTGGTGCAGGCGGGCATCGGCATTGCGCTGCTGCCTGCGCCGTACTGCCGCCGTCTCGATGCAAACGCGTTCACCTGCCGCCCTGTGGTCGCGCCGGAAATTCACTGGGATATGGCGCTCGGCTGGCGGCGCAACGGCTATCTGTCGCACGCGGCGCGCGCGTGGATCGAAGTCGCGCGCGAGATGCTGCCCGGCGACCTCGAACAGGATTTTATGTCCGATGGCTTTCCACGCACGCGATGACATCGGCCCGATGAAAACGCGCCGGCCCGCGATAAGCGGGCCGGCGCGCATGCGAGTTCAGACTACCGGGCCGGTCAGCTCAGTTCCTTGAACTCGATCCGCCGGTTCGCCGCGCGGCCCGCAGCGGTGGCGTTGTCGGCCACCGGATGCGCGTCGCCGAAACCTTCGGCGGTCAGCGTATTCGCCGGGACGCCGTGACGGATCAGATACGTACGCACGGCTTGCGCGCGCTTTTGCGACAGTTCGATGTTCACGCCCGGGTCGCCGCTGCTGTCCGTAAAGCCGCCGATTTGCAGCTTTACCGCCTTGCCCGCAGCGTGGCAATCCTTCAGTGACTTCGCGGCTTGCGCAAGCTGGTCGAGCGCAGGGCCCGGCAGCGAGTCCGATGCGAAACCGAACGTGATCGGATGGGCGCTGAGGTTGCTCACCGCGTTGTCGCAGGCGACGGCGTTGGCGTTCCCGGCGTCCGACGCGGGCGCAGCCGTCGCGCCGATGGTCCATCCGTCACCGAAGTACGCGCGCAGGCGGTCGAGCCAGCCGAGCTTCGCGTCCGTGGCGCTACCGCCCAGATCGATGTTCTCGCCCTCGATGCGCGCCTGCGCGCCGGGCAGCGCGATCACCGGCAGCAGTCCGTCGAGCTTGGCGAGCCACGCGGCGGGCTTGGTGTCCGGATCGACTGTAATGTTCGCATCGAACTTGTCCGCGCCGAATTTCGCGGTGAGTGCGTCGATCAGGCGCTGTTTCTCCTGCTCGCTGTTGACCGTGGCGCTAAGCCGGGGCACGCCGGCGGTGTCGACGGTGAAGGACATCGTCGAATTCTTGCCCGGCTGCGCGTCGGGTGCCGAGGCCGGATTGGCCGCCGCGCCCCAGGACGTGAAGGATGCCGCCGACCCGGCATACGCCGCCGATGCCGCGCGCGTATCCAACGCGCTTTCCGCCGCCGGCGCCGTTGCCGACACTGCGCCGGAAGCGCTGTCGGGCGCCGCCGCCGGGGCGCTTACCGGCTTCGACTTTTCGGTCGAGCAGCCACGGCCGAGCAGAACCGCGAGCAGCGCCAGCGCGGCGGCGAGCGCGATCCACCACCACTTCTTGCGGCATGCGTTTTCGGCCACGGGCGGCTCAGCGGCGACCGACGTTTCCGGATGCAGCGGGAATTCAGCCGCCTCGTGCGTGGCCGGATGTTCGAGATGCGCCGATACCGCCTTCAGCCGCGACGCGACACCCGCGACGAACGAGCCGACCGCGCCGAGACCGAGCGCCCGCGCGAACGCGTCCGTCATGTTGGCGCGCACGACCGGCAACTGATGCCCGAGCAGCGTGGGAAGCTGACCCGAATGGCCGTTGTGCTGCGAGAAATGACGCTTGAGCAGGCCGAAGAGCGTCGCAGCGACGACCCCGGTCAGCGTGCGTGTGGCGCTCGCCGCGACGCCCGTGTATTCGGCGATGCGCTCGGCAAGCAGATTGAGGCTGTCGCGCGACGTGATCGTGTGATCGACTTTCGCGCCGGACTCGACGAGCGATTTGAACTCGTCGTCGCGCACGACGAAGTGCGGCAGCTCCTCCGCGATCTTTGCGTTCGTCGCCGGCGACATGATGCTCGCGAACAGTTGACGCGCGCCTTCGAGCGACGACGCCTTGTTCATCATTGCGCCGATCAGCGCAGGTCCGCACAACGAGACCACGCGTCTGGCCGATTCAGGCGCGCAACCAATGCGCCCGGCGATGTGCTCCAGGACGCTTTCAGTCAGTGCGCCCTGTACGAGTTGATTGAGATTGATGCTCATTGAGAATACTTCCGTGAGAGGCGTCATTGCGTCCGCCCCGAATAGGGCGAGCCGATTATAGGTTCGGCCTCCTGTCGGTCATCCGGGCGCAGCGAACAATCGGATTTTTCTCAGGCATCAATGGCTTAGGAGCGCGCATCAGAAAATTGCAGGCGATTCCGAAAAGAACGACGCCTCTGCACGCCTGGCAAACGCGCGGCCTATGATGCTTAAATTCGAGATGGCGACCGCATGGCCGAACGGCTGTTGCGCGCGCCCGACAGTCCATGATCCGGCCAGGCGCGAGAGCGCCGCGCGAGCAAGGAGACCGACGATGTCAGCGTCCGATCGCCCGTTCGGGAAGACCCACGAAGTGACGAATCAGGCGCCGCCGCTGGTCGGCTACGATTCCTTCGCGTTCGACGCGGCGCTGTCCGCGGCGCTCGCCCGGGAAGGCGCCCAATGGCACGCGGACACGCTCTCGCGCGACGGCATCGCGCTCACGCAGCCGGAGGCCGTCGCGCTGGCGGATCTCGCCAACCGGCACGAACCCGTACTCGCGACGCACAGCCCGCGCGGCGAGCGTATCGACGCGCTGGAGTTTCATCCGGCCTGGCATGAATTGCTGCGCCGTCTGCGGCACGAAGGGCTGCATGCGATGCCGTTCGAGCCGCAGGCGCGCGCCGGTTCGATGGCCGCGCGCTGCGCCGGCTACTATCTGCACGCGCAGCTCGAATCGGGATCGCTGTGTCCGGTCACGATGACCTTCGCGAGCATTCCGGTCTTGCGCCAGGAGCCGGATCTGTTCGCGCGGATCGCACATCCGCTGTTGTCGCGCGAGCACGATGCGCGCGACATTCCGCTCGAGGCGGGCAAGCACTCGATGCTGATCGGCATGGGCATGACCGAAAAACAGGGCGGCTCGGACGTGCGCAGCAACCGCACGCGCGCACACGCGCTGGGTGCGCCGGGACGCGGCGGCGCCTATCGGCTGGTCGGTCACAAATGGTTTTTCTCCGCGCCGCAATGCGACGCGCATCTCGTGCTCGCGCGCACCGCAGAGGAAGGCGGGCTGTCGTGCTTCTACGTGCCGCGCTTCACGTCCGACGGGCGCAAGAACGCGGTCCAGGTACAGCGCCTGAAGGACAAGCTCGGCAACCGCTCGAACGCGAGCAGCGAAGTGGAATTTCTCGATGCATACGGCGTCATGATCGGCGACGAGGGGCGCGGCGTGCCGACCATCATCGAGATGGCGAATTTCACGCGGCTCGACTGCGTGATCGGCAGCGCGGCGCTGATGCGCGCGGCGCTCGTTCAGGCGATCCACCACGCGCGGCATCGCAGCGTGTTCGGCGCGCGGCTCGTCGATCAGCCGCTGATGCGCAACGTGCTCGCCGATCTCGCGCTCGAATCCGAGGCGGCGGCGCTCCTGTTCATGCGGCTCGCGGGCGCGTTCGAGGAAAGCGCCGCGCCGGGCGGATCGCCGCAGGCGCGCGCGTGGCGGCGCATCGTGACGCCCGCCGCGAAATTCTGGGTGTGCAAGCGCGCACTCGAATTCACCGGCGAGGCGATGGAAGTCTGGGGTGGCAACGGCTATGTCGAAACCGGACCGATGGCGCGTTTCTATCGCGAGGCGCCGGTCAATTCGATCTGGGAAGGCTCGGGCAACGTCATGTGCCTCGACGTGCTGCGCGCGTTCGAGCGTGAACAGGACGCCGCGCATGCGCTGCTCGACGACTGGAAGACGACGGGAGGCGCGCATCCGGCGCTCGCGGGAGCCTTGTCGGCGCTCATCGGCATGTTGACGGGCGATCCGGCCGCACGCGAGGCGTCGGCGCGACGCATCGCTCAGCAACTGGTGCTGTGCGCGCAGGGCGTGCTGATGGCGCGGCATGCGCCGCGGGAAGTGGCTGACGCGTTCATCGATACGCGGCTGGGCGAGGCGCGCGGCGACACCGGACGCATATACGGCACGCTGCCGGCACGCTTCGATCACGCGGCGATCGTGACGCGGGCGTTCGCGGCATGACCGGGCGCTTTCAGCGCAACGCCCGGCTGGCCTCGCGCATCGGTTCCTCGTTTTCCAGCCGGTAAACCCACGCGAGCAGTTCCGCCACGGCCTGATACAGCGCGGGCGGAACGTGCGCATCGAGGTCGACCTGCATCAGCAGCGACACCATTTCCGGCGATTCGTGCACGTACAGGCCCGCTTCCTTCGCGCGCTGCACGATCATCTCCGCGACCATGCCGTAACCCTTCGCGACAACGCGCGGCGTCGCGTCGCGGTTGCCCGCCTCGTAGGCAAGCGCGGTGGCCTGCTTGCGGGTGTAGAGCGGCGAGCTCATGCGTCTTCCTCCCCGCCGTGCGGATTGCGGAACAGGTGCTCGAGCGGCGAGCGCACCTTCTTTTTCGTGGCGCGCTTGTCGCCGGACAGCGCGAGATCGGTGCTGCCGTCCATCGAGCGCACGGACAGCGACGCCAGCGCGATGCCCGCCGCTTCGAGCTGGCGCGCGAACGCGGCGCCATCGGCGGCGAGGCGGCTCGCGCCTGCGTCGCTCGACTTGATGCGCGCGACGAGCTTTTCGCCGGTCAGGACCAGTTCGGCGTCGACGGTGCCGAGCGCCGGCAGCGACAGGGTCACGCGCGTACGCCACGCGCGTTCGTCGTCGGGATCGGCGCCGCCGCGGGGATCGCGCGGTTCGCGGGCGATCTCCCATTCGAAACGCGTGCCGGGCCACGCTTCGCCCTGCCAGCGGAACTGCTGGTTGGCGAGCGCGTCGAGTTGCTGGCGCACCACGCCGAGCGTCGCCGGATGGATTCCCGCCGCGATCGACGCCTGCACCGCCGACTCGTGCTGGCTCGGCTGGGCGCTCTGCGCGTTTTGCGCCGCCGCGCTGCCCGCGCCCTGCGAGTGCGACAGCGCGGCGGCCGGCGCGTCGCGCACCGAAGCGGCGAGCGCGGCCGCCTGCTGCGGCGTCTGCGGCGGCTCGACGACGACGCGTGCAGGCGTGTGCAGATCGGGCAGATCCGGCGCGAGTTGCGCGGTGAACTGCGGCGCGCGGGCGTCGTCCAGCCCGGTGTCGCCAGGCGCGGCGCCGTGGGCGAAATCGAGCGGCAGCGACTGCGCGCGCGCATCGACGCGCGCCTGCGGCTCGTTGGCGAGCGATTCGGCGCTGCGCTGGCCCGCGAGCCACTGCATGAGATGCGATTCGTAGAAGAGTCCGCTTTCGCCGACGGTTTTCGCCAGCTCGGCCGCGAGCGCGGCGGTGGGCAGCGGCGGCAAATTCTGGGTCGCGGCGCGAGCGGCCGCGACCGCGGCGGCGTTGGCGGAAAAAGCGGTATCGAACAGGCCAGTCGTGAGCGCGGCGTAGGCGCTCGCGGGACGCGGCGGCGTCGGCCACAACGGGGCGTCGGCGGTCAGCGCGGGCGCAGCGCCGCCGAAGCGCGAGATCACGTCGAGCGTGCGCGCGACGCTGGACAGCGCCGTTTGCGCCGATGCCGCCGGGGCGTTCGCGCCCGCCGGCGTGCCGACGCTCTGCGACATATCAGTCTGCGTCGTGGTCTGCCCGACGCTCGCGCCGGTGACGCCGCTGCCGCTCACGCCGTTCGGCGCGCGAATCGCGGACATGAGGAGCTCGGTGCGGCTGGCGAGCAGCGTTGCGATCGCGGTGTCGAGTCCTGTCATGCCCACTTCCCAAAATGCGCGACGGCCGGCTCCGGGCAAAACTGCCCGCGACGCCGGCTCGTGCGCGCGATCGAACGCCTAGCGCAGTCCGATCATCTTTTTCAATACGCGCGCCGGGTTGTTCACCGAGAAGAGCGCTGACAGGCGCGCGAGACTCGGCGACGTCAGGTCGCGGATCGCGGCGTCGTCGGCGAGAATCTTCTTCACGAGGTCCAGCTTGCGCGCCCGGGCGCTTTCGTCGAGTTCCGAGCCGGAATCCGCTTCCTTCAACTGCTCGATCAGCTCGCGGTAAGTGCCTTGCAACGCCTTCAATTCGCTCCACTCGCCACCGCGAGCGGCGACCAGCATCTGACCCGAAACGGCCGCAATGGCTTCGTAGTGGGCGAAATATTCTTGTGTCGTCTTCATTCTCTTGAGGCAGTCGACGCGCTTGCCCGTCAAACGGGCGCTGCGGTCATTTGCGCCACTTCCGGTCCAATTCCGACCCAGGCTTCCTCGAGCGTCGCGAGCAGGTTGTCGACCTCGACGAGCATCGTCTCGTCCTGCTTCAGATTCGCCTCGAGCAGCCGGCGCGACATATACGTATAGAGCGCGTCCAGACGCTCCGCGATTTCACCGCCCGCTTCCTTGTTCAGCGCCTGCTGCAGCCCGCTCTCGATGATGCTGATCGCCTTGCCGACCGCCGCGCCGCGCGCGCCGATGTTGTGCTGCTGCAGATGCATGCGCGCCTGCGCGATCGCCTGACGAGCGCCCTGGTAGAGCATCACGATCAGGCGGTGCGGGCTCGCGCCCATCACCCCTGTCTGCACACCCACGCGTGCGTAGGCGCTGGCTCCGGCGTGTCCTGGGGAATACATCTTTCGCTTCTCCTTATGCGATGGCGCGACGTCCGCGGGCTTCCTGCGGGCGCCGGCGCCTGTCGTCCTGGTCCGGTGTGAGTCCGGTAAAACCGGTGCGGGCGAGCGCGCCGTCCGCCGTGGCGGACGAACCGTCGTTCGCCGTGCTGTTACCGGGGTTATCGGAGAAACGCGGCAAAGCTTTAGGACTCAAGGCTCTAGAGCCGTCGCAACGGGCAAAAGAAACGGGTTCGAGACAGGCGTCCGGGCGTCAGACGGAAATCTGCATGATGTCGTTGTAGGCCGAGACGAGCTTGTTGCGCACCTGCAAGCCGAACTGCATGCCGACGTTCGCCTTCTGCATGTCCACCATCACGTCGTTGAGCGACACGTTCGGCGCGCCGATCTCGAACGCGTGCGCCTCGCCCATCGCCTTGTTCTGGTTGTCGCTGATCTTGTCGATCGACGATTTCAGCGCGTCGGCGAAACTGCCCACGCTGGCCGCGCCCGACGTCCCGCTCTGCCCCGTGACGGCGCCCGACGCAACGGTCGAGGCGGCGCTGGCGCCGCCGGCGGCCTGCGAGGCCATCGACTGAATGGCCGAGAGAGCGGCGGAAAGCGGATTGATCGGAAAGTTCATGTTGACTCCGGGTGACAGTGAAAAGCCAGTGCCGCTGGTGGCGGTGGCCTGATGCTCGGGCCGCATCTCGCGGAGGTTCGCCGAGTACGAAAAAGATTAGCAGCGGGCGGATTTTCAAAGCACCGGAAGAACGGGGAAAACCCCGCTCTATTCACCGAATCGACTTGCAATCTTCTGCGGATAATCCCCATCGTGAAAAGTCCTCCACCGCCGCTTACATGAAAGCGGAAAGCGGCGGGAGGAAGACGACAAGATTCGGAGCTTCGACGCTAAATGGAAACGCCCAACAACTCACTGATCTCGCCCGACGCCAGAATGGGCCTGGCGGGCGCGCAACCGGGCGCGGCCGGTACGGCTTCGGCAGGCGCGGGCCTCGCCGGCGGCGCCGACTTCGGCGGCTTTGCGCAACGCGTGCCCATGCTCAACCAGTTCCGCTCGAATCCGCGCGTGCCGCTGATCGTGGCTGCCGCGATTCTGGTGATGGTGGTCGCGGGCCTCGTCATGTGGTCGCGTCAGCCGGATTACCGCGTGCTGTTCTCCAATCTCTCCGATCGGGACGGCGGCGCAATCGTTGCCGCGCTCCAGCAGGGCAACATTCCCTACAAGCTGTCCGATGGCGGCGGCGCGATTCTCGTGCCGGCAGAGCAGGTTCACGAAACGCGCCTGCGTCTCGCGAGCCAGGGTCTGCCGAAAGCCGGCTCGGTCGGCTTCGAGCTGATGGACAACCAGAAGTTCGGCATCAGCCAGTTCGCCGAGCAAGTGAACTATCAGCGCGCGCTGGAAGGCGAACTGGAGCGCACCATCGGCTCGATTTCTTCCGTGAAGTCGGCGCGCGTGCATCTGGCGATTCCGAAGCCCTCCGTGTTCGTGCGCGACAAGGAACTGCCGACCGCCTCCGTGATGGTCAATCTGTATCCCGGCCGCGTGCTCGACGAAGGCCAGGTGGTCGCGATCGCGCACATGGTCGCGTCGGGCGTGGCGGACATGCCGGTAAAGAACGTCAATATCGTCGATCAGGACGGCAATCTGCTCACCAGCCAGAGCGCCGCGAACGGTCTCGACGCGTCGCAACTGAAATATGTGCAGCAGATCGAGCACAACACGCAAAAGCGCATCGACGCGATCCTGGCTCCGTTGTTCGGCGCCGGCAATGCGCGTTCGCAGGTGAGCGCCGACATCGACTTTTCGAAGCTGGAGCAGACCGCCGAAAGCTACGGCCCGAACGGCAACCCGCAGAGCACGGCGATCCGCAGCCAGCAGTCGAGCGAATCCAGCGAGACGGGTGGCGCGAGCGTCGGCGGCGTGCCGGGCGCGCTGTCGAACCAGCCGCCGCAGCCGGCTTCCGCGCCGGTCGATGCAGCCGCGTCGGGCGCAGCAGGCGCGAGCGCGAAAACCGGTCCGCAGAACCAGCGCAAGGACACCACGACGAACTACGAAGTGGACCGCACCGTGCGCCACTACGAGCAGGCCACGGGCGGCATCAAGCGCCTCTCGGTGGCGGTGGTCGTCAACTACGAGAAGAAGGTCGATGCGAAGGGCAACGTCACGATGACGCCGCTCGCCGCCGACAAGCTCGCGCAGGTCCAGCAGCTCGTGAAGGACGCGATGGGCTTCGACGAGAAGCGCGGCGACTCGGTGAACGTGGTGAACAGCGCGTTCTCCGCCGACCTGAACGTGACGCCCGAAGCCCCGTGGTGGCGCACCCCGCAGATGATCGCGTGGGGCATCCAGGCGGCGAAGTACGTGGGCATCGGCATCGTGGCGCTGTTCCTGTACTTCAGCATGGTGAAGCCGGCGATGAAGCGCGCCTTCCCGCCGCCGCCCGAAGCCGCGCCGACGCTCGGCGCCCCGGATGAACTCTCGCTGCTCGACGGCCCGTCCATGGGCGCAAACGGCGAGAAGACGAATGACGAAGACAAGGATGCCGAGGTGAGTCTCCTCGGTCATGAAAGCAAGAAGGCCAAGTTCGATCGCAATCTGGACTACGCGCGCATGGTGGCGCGTCAGGATGCGCGCATCGTGGCGACGGTCGTAAAGAACTGGGTGTCCGATGAACGCTGAAGGCCTGAACAAAGCCGCTCTCCTCCTGATGTCAATCGGTGAGGAAGAAGCCGCCGAAGTATTCAAGTATCTCGCTCCGCGCGAGGTGCAGAAGATCGGCGCGACCATGGCGGCGCTGAAAAACGTGACGCGCGAGCAGCTCGACAACGTGCTGACCGAATTCGTCTCCGAAGCCGAGCAGCACACGGCGCTGTCGCTCGATTCGAGCGAGTACATCCGCTCGGTGCTGACCAAGGCGCTGGGCGAAACCAAGGCCGGCGCGCTGATCGACCGTATCCTGCAGGGCAGCGATACGAGCGGCATCGAAGGCCTGAAGTGGATGGACTCGGGCGCGGTCGCGGAACTCATCAAGAACGAGCATCCGCAGATCATCGCGACGATTCTGGTGCACCTCGACCGCGATCAGGCGTCGGAAATCGTGTCGCTGCTGCCGGATCGCCTGCGCAACGATGTGCTCCTGCGCATCGCGACGCTCGACGGCATTCAGCCCGCCGCGCTGCGCGAACTCGACGACGTGCTCACGACGCTCCTTTCCGGCAGCGACAACCTGAAGCGCGCGCCGATGGGCGGCATCCGCACGGCGGCGGAGATTCTCAACTTCATGTCGAGCAACCACGAGGAAGGCGTGATCGCGAACGTGCGCGAATACGACGCCGAGCTCGCGCAGAAGATCATCGACCAGATGTTCGTGTTCGAGAACCTGCTCGACCTGGAAGACCGCGCGATCCAGTTGCTGTTGAAGGAAGTGGAATCGGAAACGCTGATCGTGTCGCTCAAGGGCGCGCAGCCGGCGCTGCGCCAGAAGTTCCTGTCGAACATGTCGCAGCGCGCGGCCGAACTGCTCGCGGAAGACCTCGATTCGCGCGGTCCGGTGCGCGTGTCGGAAGTCGAGCAGCAGCAGCGCAAGATCCTGCAGATCGTGCGCAATCTCGCGGAAAACGGTCAGATCCAGCTAGGCGGCAAGGCGGAGGATGCGTATGTCTGACGCTCACGCGCAGAAGGCTCCGGTCTCGGCGTATCAGCGCTGGGAGATGGCGTCGTTCGATCCCGTCACGGTCGAAGTGGACAACAGCGCGGCGGAACAGGCCGCGCTCGAAGCACACTTGCGCCGCGTCGAGGACGACGCGTATCAGCAAGGTCTCGCGAAGGGTCATGTCGCGGGCCAGGCGCTCGGCTATCAGGCTGGGTACGAGCAAGGCCAGACGAAGGGTTTCGAGGACGGCCGCAAGGACGCGCTCGCGCAGGCCGCGCTGCTCGCGCAAATCGCCGATTCGTTCAAGACCGCGCTCGCCGCCGCCGATGCCGCCATCGCGGAATCGCTCGCGGAGCTGGCGGTCGATATCGCGCAGCAGGTCGTGCGTCAGCATCTCGCGCTCGATCCGACGGCGCTCGTCGCCGTCGCGCGTGAAGTGATCGCCGCCGAACCGGAGCTTTCCGGCGCGCCGACGCTGATCGTGAATCCGGCGGACATGCCGATCGTCGATGCCTATCTGAAGGAAGAACTCGAAGGCGCCGGCTGGACCGTGCGCCCGGACCCGGTCGTCGAGCGTGGCGGCTGCAAGGCGCACGCGGCGACCGGCGAAATCGACGCGACCAATGTTTCGCGCTGGGAGCGCGTGGTGGCCGCGATGGGGAGAAACAAGCCGTGGTGAATCAGCACATTACGCAGGATGGCTTCTCGGCGCTGGAGCAGGAACTCGCGCGCGCATCGTTCGGACCGCTCGCGGCGGACGAAGCGGCCGACGACGCATCGGCGGATGATTTCGCCGCGCGCACCATCGCCGGACTGGCCGATATCGCCGGCAATCCGCATATCGACTCGTGGCGCGACAAGCTCGACGCGCTCAAGTCGCGCAACGCGATCGCCAAGCCGCTGCGTCCGTGCGGGCGTCTGACGCGCGCGGCCGGCCTGGTGCTGGAAGCGGTCGGCCTGAAGATGGGCGTCGGCTCCGAATGCATGATCGAGCTGCCGCCGGGCAGCGCGATTCCGACCGCCGAAGCCGAAGTCGTCGGCTTCTCGGGCGACAAGCTGTTCCTGATGCCGACGACCGAAACGGGTGGTCTCCTGCCCGGTGCGCGCGTCTTTCCGCTCGAAAGCGCGCCGATCAACGATCCGATGGCGGGCGCGAAACGTCTGCCGGTCGGCTGGGAAATGCTCGGCCGCGTGGTCGATGCGTCGGGCCGTCCGCTCGACGGGCTCGGGCCGCTCGGCGCGAAAGTCGATGCGCCGTTGTCCGCGCCGGTCATCAACCCGCTGAACCGCGAGCCGATCCACA
Source organism: Caballeronia hypogeia (assembly GCF_001544875.2). Lineage (GTDB taxonomy): Bacteria > Pseudomonadota > Gammaproteobacteria > Burkholderiales > Burkholderiaceae > Caballeronia > Caballeronia hypogeia. The sequence continues at coordinate 3,484 of NZ_FCOA02000041.1, read as the reverse complement.
AGGTGCTCGACGTCGGCGTGCGCGCGATCAATTCGCTGCTGACGGTCGGGCGCGGCCAGCGCATGGGCCTGTTCGCGGGCTCGGGCGTCGGTAAATCGGTGTTGCTGGGCACGATGGCGCGGTACACGAGCGCGGAAGTGATCGTGATCGGGCTGATCGGCGAGCGCGGCCGCGAAGTGAAGGAATTCATCGAGCAGATTCTGGGCGAGGACGGTCTCGCGCGTTCGGTCGTCGTGGCCGCGCCCGCCGATGTTTCGCCCGTGCTGCGCATGCAGGCCGCCGCGTACACGACCTCGCTCGCCGAATATTTCCGCGACCAGGGCAAGCACGTGCTGATGCTGATGGATTCGCTGACGCGTTACGCGATGGCCCAGCGCGAGATCGCGCTGGCGATCGGCGAGCCGCCCGCGACCAAAGGCTATCCGCCTTCGGTGTTCGCGAAGCTGCCGGCGCTTGTCGAGCGCACCGGCAACGGCCCGGAAGGCGGCGGTTCTATCACCGCGTTCTACACCGTGCTGACCGAGGGCGACGACCAGCAGGACCCGATCGCCGACTCGGCGCGCGCGATTCTCGACGGCCACATCGTGCTGAACCGGTCGCTGGCGGAGGCGGGGCACTATCCGGCCATCGACATCGAACAATCGATCAGCCGCGTGATGACCTCGATCATCGACGACAAGCATCTGGAGCGCGTGCGCCTGTTCAAGCAGATGCTCTCGCGCTACCAGCGCAACAAGGACCTGATCAACGTGGGCGCGTATTCGAGCGGCCGCGACCAGTTGCTCGACCGCGCGATCGCTATGTATCCGCGCATGGAGTCGTTTTTGCAGCAAGGATTCCGCGAAGAGGCGCCGTTCGAGCCGAGCATCGCGATGTTGAATCAGCTGTTCGAATAGTTTTCGACTAGTATCCGAAGCATTCGAGCATTCATCAGAAGAACGCCAAAAGACCATACGGGACCGTCACGCCATGTCCAAGAATCTGCCGATCAACACGCTCATCGAACTCGCCGAAGAGGAACTCGACGCCGCCACCAAGCGCCTCGGCAAGCTCCAGCAGGAGCGCAACGAGATCGAAACGCAGCTGAACTCGCTCATCACCTACCGCGACGAATATCACGCGCGGTTCACGGCGTCGGCGCAGGAAGGCACCACGGCGCAGACGCTGCGCAATTTCCAGGCTTTCGTCGACACGCTCGACACGGCGATTTCACAGCAGCGCACGGCGCTCCTGATGGCCGATCAGCGCATCGAGGCGGCCAAACCCGACTGGCGTCTGAAGAAGCAGAAGCTGGGCAGCTATGAAGTGCTGGCCGCGCGCGGCGAGGCGCTGCTCGCGAAAAAGGCGGCGCGCGTCGAGCAGCGCGAAGCCGACGAGCATGCGGCGAAGGTGCTGCGCATGCGCGCCGAGCGGGCTTAAGTCCATTTTTCCTTTATTGCATTCCAGAGAACGCGTATGTCCTCCGTTTCCCTTCTCGGCGCGCTGAGCGGCGCCACGTCCTCGGGCAAGTCCGCCGCATCGCGCGCGGCGAGTGCGGGCGCGTCGTTCGGCATGACGCTGCAGAGCATCACCGACCGCGCCAACGCCGACGCGCAGGCCGCGAAGGCACTGGCGGGTTCCGGCGACAAGACGAGCGTGCATGACGCGCCGAAGCCGGACGACAGCGCGTCGGCGGCGGCACAGAAGAGCGACGACGCATCGGATGCGCAGGCGGCCTCGAAGTCCGATCGGACGGACGCGGCCTCCAAGCATGCGGGCAAGGCCGATACGGCGGATGCGCCGAAGGCTTCGACGCAGGCGTCGGGGGCTTCGTCGTCGGATGCGGCGGCGCAGGCGAAGGCGAAGGCGCGCGCGGATGCGGCGAACGCTTCTTCCGACGCCGACGATGCCGACGCCACGCTCGCCGATCTGAGCGACGCGGCCGCGGCCATCACGACGAGCGCATCGACCGACGAGGACAAATCGACCGGCGAAACGCACAAGAGCGGCGATGCGAAATCGCCGCAGGACGCGCTTCAGGCCGCGCTCGCGGCGATGAACAACGCTCAGCCCCAGGCGATGCCCGCGAACGCGGCGGCGAACGGCGCGGTGGCGACGGCGCGTGAGGGCGCGAAAGGCGAGGATCAGGGCGACTTGTCGGCCAAGGGCTCAAAGGGCGCGGGCCTGATCGGACTCGCGGCGAACGCGAAGGTCGATGACAAGGCCGCCGATGTGTCCGCGCTCGCGAACGCCCAGGCCGCGGCCGCGACGCCGGCGGATGCGGCGAGCGCCGCGTACAAGCAGGCAGCCGATGCGGCCGCGCACGCGGTGGCGGCGTCGGCGAATTCGGCGGTGTCGAGTCCGCAGGGCGCGATGGCATCGGCGACGAGCGCGGCGATCGCGCCGCATGTGGGGTCATCGGGCTGGGATGACGCGTTCAGCCAGAAGGTAGTGTTCCTTTCCAAGGGAGACCAGCAGAGCGCCGAGCTGACTTTGAATCCGAAGGATCTGGGGCCGTTGCAGGTGACGCTGCAGGTTTCGGAGAGCCATGCGCATGCGCTGTTCGTGTCGCAGCATCAGCAGGTGCGCGAGGCGGTCGAGGCCGCCATGCCGAAGCTGCGGGAGGCCATGGAGGCGAATGGGATTAGCCTCGGGAGCGCTTCGGTTTCGGATGGCTCCGCCTTTGCGCGGCAGTCGCAGCAGCAGGGGGATGGTCGCTCGTCGGGTGGTTCGGGTTCGTCGCGCGGGATTGCCGGAGTTGCGGGTGGCGGGGACGATGTCGTCGCTTCCAGTGTGAATGTGGCCGTGCGGCGCACGGTGGGGCTCGTCGATACTTTTGCTTGATGGTTTTGCTTTTGCTTTTGCCTTCGATTTCGTGAAATCCTGAATTCGTGTCGGTCTATTAGCACTGCCCCTCCCCGGGGCGGGGGTAACTTTCTTTGCGGCTGCAAAGAAAGTCACCAAAGAAAGCAGCTTTTCAGGCCCGCGGTCACACGCAATTTGGCCACGCTTATTCTTTCCCCGTGGCCCTCGCCTAAGTGTCGCCCTCATAGGCCCCACCGGGCTTGGATCGCGGACCCACTGCCACATCGCGCCGTTTAACTGACTGGTGCAGCGCCTGCAAGCTCCGGCACCGCGCTTCGCGCCGCCGACGGGTCCATCGGGTCCGCGCGCGCTTCTTACTCACGCCGCCATCGCGCGGCATTTGCTCACCGACGGTTTCCCTTGCAGACCCAGCGGCAGCGCGTAGCGCTGTGCCGGTGCTCTTTCGTGCTGAACCAGCCACTTTGACGTTCTAGCTCGTCAGACCGTGCGCGATCCACTTTGCGTCAGACCTTCGAGGGAGACACTGAGAGGCCGGGCCAATCAGAACGAGGACTACGAGCCCGTTTGGAGCACTCCGGGTCTAGAAAGCTGCTTTCTTTGGTGGGCGGCCTCAAATCTGAAGTGCAACACCTGTTTCGTATAAGGTGTTGCGATGCACGAAAGAACTCAGTATCAACAG
>NZ_FCOA02000040.1 GCF_001544875.2 Caballeronia hypogeia | reverse complement strand
ACTCAAACGCTCAGCTGCACTGCCCTTCCTCCCATGAGAGACGGCACCGCGCAAACCGAATTATTCAGGCCCGACTAATGATAAACAGGGCGCTTGGCGCGAAAAACGGGCACCGTAACCCGTTTTCCGATGGACACCAGGCTGCGATCGGCCATGACCGGTCAGCCACTCGAGCGATTTATCCGTTGCTCGAGTGGCGAGGCTTTCCCCCAGAAGGGACGTTGAGCGGCTATTCGTTATACGCAACGCAAATTTAGACAGGGACAGTTCAATCCCTTCCAGAACCTCTGCAACACCAGAAGTAGCCTAAGTGTTTTGCGCTCCGGCTTTGCTCAGAATCCATTTGACCAATGTGGCGAAACAGTTAGCCTTTGTAAGCGTTGTCATTCGCCGAATTGTTTTGAGATCCGCCGTCATCGTCAGCGGCGCCCCGAGCCGCCGCTGCAAGATTCTGATATTCGTACGCTTTTTCCGCCGACTCAATCCTCTCGATTCTTTCAGCAAGAGCCGCTGCCTTTCTCTCGTCACAATAAAGCAGAGATCCCAGAAGGTTGAAACTCTGAGCACTTTCCATCTCGGAGCCGCCAGCCATTGAAAGGAAGTCTGCGACTCGTGATGGCGAGCTTGCAAAAATGCGCGATTTCCCCTCGACCACGCTCATCATTACCTTATCCCACGTGGAAAAAATAAATCCTTCATCCACGCTGTTTTTCAAGAATGTACAAACCGAAGCATCATGATCGATGATGATGGGAGGGCTTCCCGGTTTCCCTTCCGCGATTTCTTGACGTATATCTGCATCCCATCGGCCAGTAGAGATGATTTCAATGCCAAAGTCTTCGAGAATACTTTCAATCGTGTTTTCGACTTTACGCGGGGGAGCGTTTCCTGACAGTCCAAAATGAGCGAGAAAATCCTTCAAAGAATAATTTTCTTTCAACTCCCCTCGCTCGCGAAGGTGGCTGTAGTGGCTGAGATACGAATTGCTCGATGCTTTTAAGGCTGCCTTGTTCGCTTCATTCAGCGCGGTGTAGGTTTGCGCGAATTTCAGCGCCTCTATTCCGTGAAACACCATTTCATTGACGTAACAGCGAGGAACGGCGATTGAAATGTTATGACTTTGACATAGCTGGTGGAGAGCGGCCGCCGCAATGCTATATCTGGATCTTACTGAGCCGAAGCAGAGGCCGAACATTAGTGGCATAGCCACGCTCGAATCCAATAACATCCGGACATCAGTCGTTCGCCCGAGGGCTCGATAAATGTCAAACGTATTGGCCGAAAAGATATGATCGAGAGTTTTACCGTACTGACTCACCCTGGCAACCGAAAGCTTTGATAAGTCCTCGTACAGATCATTTTTGCGGCGAATCAAATTATGATTGGAGATGAAATCTGCAAGCGCTGTTTCCTGAATGCCGTCGCCGTTCAGCACTCCTTCACGAGCAGAAATTTCAAGTGCCACTTCAATTAATCGACGCACATCATCAACTGAAAGTGAATATTTATTTGAAATTGATGTGATATCGTTGCTAATCGATTGCGCATAATCCTCTTCAGCCGCCTCCATCAATTTTTTCGCGTTTTCGGAAAGATCAACGACTCCGGCATTGGAAATGATATCGCCTTTGACAATGAGGCGAGATAGAGCGCCTCTTGCGTCGTGTTCAATATCGACCCCGGGAAGTGATGAGCCGATGGCCGATACCACATCGTCATTTTTTGACGAAGGATGTTTGAACATGTACGCTCGGATATTGCTCTCAATGACGTCTTGGCGCAAATCTTTTGCTTCGCTTGAAAATAGCAGAAGATTACTAAGAGCAATTTCTTTAGGTGTTGCTGTAATTTTCCCCTGAACAAGATAACCTAGTTTTTCATATGCGGATTTAATGACGCCCGGCGCAGAAAGACTCGTAGAAATTCTATTTAAATCAAATACAGAAAGCTCCACTTCGCCTTTTTGCTTATATTTATTATTTCGAAAATTGGCGAGATCAGTATCACGAATTAATCGATTTGTAATGTAAATCAAATGGCGCTTTCCCGCGGTTCGCGTGGCGTCGGCCTCACTATTAATTTTATTTTCCCAATCTTTTCTGACGCTTAGTTGAATGCGCAGATCCGTACGAGAGCACGATACATCTCTGCCGCCGTCGCCCGTTCCATCGATAATGCTGAGTTCCCTATACCCTTCACTCTGCAGAAACAGCAGCGCGACGTCATAAAATTTCTTTTCTTCAACGTCTTGAATTGCTCGTCGCAGGCCGGAGAAATACATCGTATTACGCTCCATAAAAATAAATCGTCGGGCTGAATCACACGACGTTCGCCGCTGTTATTCAGCCATGCTTGCACTGGTCCGCTTTTCGCGCCAAGTTTTGGCCTGGCTCGCAACGTGGGTCACAGAGAAGTTTGCCAGAGCACGGGCCGCGAGGACAACGAAAAGTGATCACGATGGCATCTCCGAGGAAGCACAAATCGAGCCATGATCGTATCCGGAGTTTCACTCGGCGTTCGTGGTAGGAAAACAGAACAATGTGGCTCCGCAAGCGGCGTTCATGGACGGAGAGAGGTGGGCGTGGAGTGCGAGCGTCCGGCTTCCAAATATAAGCGGTCGTGATTCACGTCAATTCGTGATCGGCCGCAGCGGGTCGACAACGGTCTTCGGCCGGTCCGTCGCCCTACGGTTGCCTATGCATGGATTCGGGCGCAGCGAGGCAGCGGCACGCGAAGAGGAAGGAGTGGTGACAGAGAAAAAACGCCGCGCTGGAAGACCCGGCATGGAGAGGCCCGAGTGGGTACGTGACCCACATCGTCCCCGAAATTGTCCCTGGAGTGTCCCTGAAGGCACCCATGAGGGACAAAAAACACGCTAACTCTTTGAGTTTAAAACGATACTCGTGGTGGGCCGGGTGGGACTCGAACCCACTATCGGTCGATTATGAGTCGACAGCTTATACCAGTTAAGCTTCCGGCCCTTTGAGCGTGAAGGGCAAAAAGAAAGCGCCGAGTGCGGCGCTTTCTGTCACTTCCAAACATTGCGCTGGGCGGCCTTCGAAGGGTAGCGAGTTTGCCTCACAACGCATCCCAATACAAGCCCTGGACAACCGCGCGCTCAGTTCCCCTCGAGGAACGACTTCAGCTTGTCCGATCGGCTCGGATGTCTCAGTTTGCGCAGCGCCTTCGCCTCGATCTGCCGAATCCGCTCGCGCGTGACATCGAACTGCTTGCCGACTTCTTCGAGCGTGTGATCCGTGCTCATCTCGATGCCAAATCGCATACGCAGCACCTTCGCCTCACGCGGCGTCAGCGAGTCGAGCACATCCTTGACCACGTCGCGCATCGAAGCATGCAACGCGGCATCCGATGGCGCCACCGTGTTCGTATCCTCGATGAAATCGCCCAAATGCGAATCGTCGTCGTCACCGATCGGCGTTTCCATGGAGATCGGCTCCTTCGCGATCTTCATGATCTTGCGGATCTTGTCCTCCGGCATTTCCATTTTTTCGGCAAGCGTCGCCGGGTCCGGCTCGAGACCGGTCTCCTGCAGGATCTGCCGCGAAATACGGTTCATCTTGTTGATCGTCTCGATCATGTGAACCGGAATCCGGATGGTGCGCGCCTGATCAGCGATCGAGCGCGTGATGGCCTGACGGATCCACCACGTCGCATACGTCGAGAACTTGTAGCCGCGACGATATTCGAACTTGTCCACCGCCTTCATCAGGCCGATGTTGCCTTCCTGGATCAGATCGAGGAACTGCAAACCGCGATTGGTGTACTTCTTCGCAATCGAAATCACGAGACGCAGGTTCGCCTCGGTCATCTCGCGCTTGGCCTGCCGCGCCTTCAGTTCGCCCGCCGCCATCTGACGGTTCGTTTCCTTCAGGTCCTTCAGTGGCAGCACCACACGCGCCTGCAGATCGAGCAGACGTTGCTGCTGCTCGCGGATCGCCGGAATATTACGCTCCAGCACCGCGCCGTATTCGTGACCTTCTGCGACCACCTTGTCGGACCATTCGAGATCCGTCTCGCTGCCCGGGAAGCGCGTGATGAACTCGGCGCGCGGCATGCCGCACTTGTCGACGACCGTATGCAGGATCTGACGCTCGACCTGACGCACTTCATCGACTTGCGCACGCAGCGTGTCGCACAGACGCTCGACGGTACGCGCCGTGAAGCGGATGTTCATCAGCTCCGTCTGAATGGCTTCCTGCGCCTTCAGATATGCCTTCGACTTGTAGCCTTCCTTCTCGTAGGCGCGACGCATATTGTCGAACCACTCGCTGATGAGCGCAAATTTCTCGAGAGACTGGGTCTTGAGGGCTTCGAGCTGCGCGGCATTCGCGCTCGCCTGCGCGGAACCGTCGTCCTCTTCTTCCTCTTCCTCGTCGCCGTCTTTCTCTTCCTCGGCTTCCTCGTCCTCGGTCTCGATCGCCTCGGCTTCCTGCTCCGAGAATCCGTCCGTATCCGCGGCGTTCGGGTCGATCAGGCCGTCGACGAGCTCATCGACGCGCACTTCCTCGTTCTGCACGCGCTCAGCCATCGCCAGAATGTCCGCGATGGTCGTCGGGCATGCGGAGATCGCCATGACCATGTGCTTGAGGCCGTCTTCGATGCGCTTGGCGATCTCGATTTCGCCCTCGCGCGTCAGCAGCTCTACTGTGCCCATCTCGCGCATGTACATGCGCACCGGGTCGGTCGTGCGGCCGAATTCGGAATCGACGGTGGAAAGGGCGACTTCGGCTTCTTCCTCGACTTCATCGTCCGATGAAGCGTTCGGAGCGTTGTCGTTCAACAGCAGCGTTTCGGCGTCGGGCGCCTGCTCGTACACCGCCACGCCCATGTCATTGAACGTGCTGATGATGCCTTCGATCGCCTCGGTTTCCGTGAAGTTGTCCGGAAGGTGGTCGTTGATCTCGCCGTACGTGAGGAAGCCGCGCTCCTTGCCGAGCTTGATGAGCGCGCGCAATTTGCCGCGCCGCTCCTCCAGTTCCTCGACGGTGCCGGGTGCGCTCGACGAGAACGCGTCCTTCAGGAGTGCCTTCTCCTTCGCGCGGCGATCGCGGGCCTTCGCCTTTTCGACCTTCGCCGCAGGAGCGGCGCCAGACTCTGCGTTTTGCATTGCGTCGTCTTCGACGGATACATCGTTCAGCTTTTTCGTCATGGAGTTCGCCATACCGGCTTTAGTCTCGACTCGCGGCTGCTGGACAACAGCCGATGGAACCGTGAATACCCAATACGCGCACGCTGCTTCGTCCTGCGTGCCCTGCCCGGGGCGCCATTGCGGATCGGACGAGCTTGAATCGCCTTTCTCGCCCTTACCCTCAATAGCAGCCGCTTCCCTTGCGCCCGTCTGTTCGTCGGCGTGCTTTTCCGCCCGTTCCGTGTGATTTATGCGGCCCGCGCCACGCAATCGTGCTCGTGCGCCACACTCCGGACGACCGACAAAGCTCCCGCCTTCCTGCCTCTCTTTCCGAACCGGCCAAACGCGCCGGTCTACCGCAAAAACGCCTGAATGCTCTTTGCGAACCGCTCCTTCCGCTGCCGCTCACTCGCCGCAAAAACACGACGAAAACGCCTGAACAGTTGACAAAAAGCAATTCCTCTTGAACTTTTAATTATAGCATCTCACCTTGCGCCATCCGGCGCAGCGCCCCGCCCAGCCTTGATCTGCGCCACTTTCGCCGACAAATCCGAAAACTCCGCCACCTCATCTGCAGAGAGGCTGGATTGCCGCGCCAGTTGATCTAGCCGTGCGCGATAACTGTCGTGCCGCAACTTCACCACCGTCGCCTGCAATTCTTCCGCTAGCAGGCGCTTCTGCTCTTCGACGCGCTGCGCAGCGTCCTCGTCGGACGGGTCGCGCATCAGCAAATCGCGAACGTTTTCATCATAGGCGAGAATTTCCTGGAAGATATCTTCGTACGTGGGCGCATTTGCTGCATTTCTCAAGACGTCCGACAGCATCTGAAACTCCGCGTCGCCGCCGAGCTCGCGCGCGTGCCCGATCACTTCGCTGAAAAGTTCGCCATGCTCGGTCATCGTTACAAGGGTGCGCTCGCTTTCCTGCTCGAGCGTTACCGCGATTCCCGGGTACATCACCAGGTTGCGCAGCGCCCGCTGTTCCTGGCCTGTCACGCGCCGGCGCTCGCTCTTAGGCACGTTCGCTCGCGCGACGGCCGCCGCACGCGAGTCGATGTCGCACAACGCGGCGATTTCCGTGAACGGCGTGTCCAGCCGATCCGCGAGCATATGCAGGATCTGCACCCGCAACGCGTTCGCCGGAAGCGCCTGAAGCAGCGGCTTGGCGTCGAAGAGCGCCTTGGCGCGACCTTCGGGCTGATCGAGTTCCTTGTCGTTCAACACCTCGTTGAGGAGGAACTGCGACAGCGGCATCGCGCGATCGACCTGTTCGCCGAATCCGTCCGTGCCGAATTCGCGCACGTAGCTGTCCGGATCGTGTTCCTTCGGCAGGAACAGGAACTTGACCGTGCGGTTGTCCGCCGCGTGCGGCAGCGCTGCCTCCAGCGCGCGACGCGCGGCGCGCCGGCCGGCTGAATCGCCATCGAAGCTGAAGACCACCGTATCGGTCTGACGAAACAGTTTCTGCACGTGGACCGGCGTGCACGCGGTGCCGAGCGTCGCCACCGCGTTCGCGAAGCCGAGTTGCGCCAGCGCGACGACGTCCATGTACCCTTCGACGACCAGCACGTAACCCAGTTCGCGAATCGCGAGGCGCGCCTCGAACAGTCCGTACAATTCGCTGCCCTTGCTAAATAAGGGCGTTTCCGGCGAATTCAGATATTTCGGCTCGCCGCCGTCGAGCACGCGCCCGCCGAAGCCGATGACATTGCCCTTCACGTTGCGGATCGGGAACATCACGCGCTCGCGGAAACGGTCATAGCGACGCGCCTGCCCTTGCGAATCCGTCTTCTCGCTGACGATGACGAGACCCGCTTCCACCAGGTTTTCATCCCGATAATCGGGAAATGCGGTTTCGAGGTTCTGCCAGCCGTCCGGTGCATAACCGAGCCCGAAGCGCGCCGCGATTTCACCCGTCAGGCCGCGCTTCTTCAGATATCCGATGGCGTTTGGCGCACCGCGCAATTGCTTGCGATAAAAATCGCAGGCGGTCTGCATGACGTCGGTCAGCGCAACGGTGACGGCCTTGCTCGGCCCGCTTTCGACGCCACCGCCACCACCACCGCCTCTGAAAGACGGCTCCTGCGGCACCGTCAGACCTGCGCCCTGCGCGAGATCCTTCACGGCCTCCGGAAAGGTAAGCCCGGTGTGCTCCATGAGAAAGCCGATCGCGGTGCCGTGCGCGCCGCAGCCGAAGCAGTGATAAAACTGCTTGGTCGGACTGACCGTGAACGACGGGCTCTTTTCGTTATGGAACGGGCACAGGCCCATGAAATTCGCGCCGCCCTTTTTCAATTGGACGTAGCGGCCCACCACGTCGACGATATCGACGCGGTTGAGCAAATCCTGCAGGAAAGCGTGCGGAATCACCGATCAGTCAGCAGCGAAAATTACTTGGCGAGCGCGGCCTTCACCTGCGCCGAAACGGCGGTCATGTCGGCCTTGCCCGCGAGCTTCGGCTTCAGCACGCCCATCACCTTGCCCATGTCCTGCGGGCCGGCTGCGCCCGACGCTGCGATGGCGGCCTGCACTTCGGCGGCGATCGCATCGGCGGAAAGCTGTTCGGGCATGTACGCGGACAACACCGCGAGCTCGGCCTTTTCCTTGTCGGCGAGATCGGTGCGGTTCGCGGCTTCGAACTGGCTGATCGAATCCTTGCGCTGCTTGATCATCTTGTCGATGACGGCGGTAATACCCGCGTCGTCGAGCGTGATGCGATCGTCGACTTCACGCTGCTTGACTGCGGCGAGTAGCAGGCGAATCGTGCCGAGGCGCTCGGTTTCCTTCGCGCGCATGGCCGATTTCATGTCGTCGTTGATCTGGTCTTTGAGGCTCATCGTTCACCCGGTGCAATTGCGAAAGTTTGAATTCCAGCCGGCGCCCGGCATCCCGCGAAAGCAAAAACCCGCTTGGGAAGGCCTCCTCAAGCGGGATCGTTAGCGGGCCGTCATGAGTTGCGGCGAAACTTGCCGCGCTTACGTGTGAGCGCCAGCCAGAGCGGAGAGAATCCTCCGATGACCGTCTGAGTATAGCAAACGGGTTCGCATTCCGAGACTCGCCAAAACCCCGCTTCGCGCGCCTTCAGACGGACGTTGCCGCGCCCCGCGCAAACTCCGCCGCGGCCTTGCCCGCCGCGACGCCCGATGCCCACGCCCACTGGAAGTTATAGCCGCCGAGCCAGCCGGTGACGTCCACCGCCTCGCCGATGAAATACAGGCCCGCGACGCGCTCGCTCATCATCGTCGTCGAGGAAAGCTCGCGCGTGTCGACGCCGCCGCGCGTGACTTCCGCCTTGCGATAGCCTTCGGTGCCGCTCGGCATCAGCGTCCAGCCCGATAGCGACGCGCCAAGCGCTTTCAAGGTGCGGTCGGGCAGATCGGCAAGACGTGCATCGACGGATACTTTCTGCGCTTCGAGCCACGCATGCGCCAGACGCGCGGGCACATGCTCAGCCAGAAAATTGCCGATCTGCTTCTTCGAGCCCGCTTTCGCTTCGATGAGCATGCCCGTGGCGTCGGCGTCGGGCAGCAGATCGACGTGAATCGGCTCCGACGTGTTCCAGAGGCTCGAAATCTGCAGCACGCCCGGCCCGGACACGCCGCGATGCGTGAGCAGCAGATCCTCGTCGAACTCGCCGCGCGTCTTGCCACGGCCCGTGCTGATGCGCACTGGCAGCGACAGCCCCGAGAGCGCCGCGAACGGCGCCCAGTCCGCCGATGTGAACGTGAGCGGCACGAGCGCCGGCCGCATGTCGATCAGCTTGTGGCCGAACTGCTTGGCGACGCGATAGCCGAAATCCGTCGCCCCGATCTTCGGAATCGAGAGCCCGCCCGTTGCGATCACGAGCGCGGCCGCGCCGATCGCGCCAGCGTTCGTGTCAAGCGTGTAGCGCGCGCCGTCGTGACGGATCTCGTGCACGGCGCAGGGACGCCGCCACGCCACCGCGCCGGCATCGCACTCGCTTTTCAGCACGTCGATGATGGTTTCGCTGGAGTCGTCGCAGAAGAGCTGGCCTTTGTGCTTTTCGTGCCACTTCACGCGGTACTGCTTGAGCAGGGCGAGAAAGTCGCGCGGCGTGTAGCGCGCGAGCGCGGAGCGGCAGAAATGCGGATTCGCGGACAGAAAATTGGCCGGCTGCGCGTTGATGTTGGTGAAATTGCAGCGCCCGCCGCCGGAGATGCGGATTTTCTCGGCAAGACGCTCGGCGTGGTCGATGAGCACGACGCGGCGCCCGGACTGAGCGGCCACGGCCGCGCACATCATGCCGGCCGCGCCCGCGCCGATAACGGCGATATCGAAAGATTCCATGGCGCGCATTTTACCTTCCCCGCCGCGCCGGAAAACGCACAAGTACGCGCGCTGCTATACTTTTCTGTTCCCTCCGACGCCTCACATCCATGCTCGTTCTCGGCATCGAAAGCTCTTGCGACGAAACCGGCCTCGCCCTCTATGACACCGGGCGCGGTCTGCTTTCGCACGCCCTTCATTCGCAGATCGCGATGCATCGCGACTACGGCGGCGTCGTGCCGGAACTGGCTTCGCGAGATCACATCCGCCGCGCGCTGCCGCTACTGGAAGAAGTGCTGGAAAAATCGGGCGCGCAGCGCGGCGATATCGACGCGATCGCGTTCACGCAAGGCCCCGGGCTCGCGGGCGCGCTTCTGGTCGGCGCGAGCATCGCCAATTCGCTCGCAATGGCGTGGGACAAGCCGACCGTCGGCATCCATCATCTCGAAGGGCATCTGCTGTCGCCGCTGCTGGTCGACGAACCGCCGCCGTTTCCGTTCGTCGCGCTTCTCGTTTCCGGCGGGCATACGCAACTGATGCGCGTGACCGATGTCGGCGTCTACGAGACGCTAGGCGAAACCCTCGACGACGCCGCCGGCGAAGCCTTCGACAAGACCGCCAAGTTGCTCGGCCTGGGTTACCCGGGCGGCCCGGAAGTATCGCGGCTCGCGGAATTCGGCACGCCGGGCGCGGTCGCGCTGCCGCGTCCGATGCTCCATTCCGGCGATCTCGATTTCAGCTTCAGCGGCCTGAAAACCGCCGTGCTCACGCAGAGCCGCAAGCTCGGCAACAACGTGTGCGAGCAGGCGAAGGCCGATCTCGCGCGCGGTTTCGTCGATGCGGCCGTGGACGTGCTCGTCGCCAAGTCGCTGGCCGCGCTGAAGAAGACCGGCCTGAAGCGGCTCGTCGTGGCGGGCGGCGTCGGGGCGAACCGGCAGTTGCGCGAGGCGCTGTCGGCGGCGGCGGAGAAGCGCCGCTTCGACGTGCACTACCCGGATCTGTCGCTGTGCACCGACAACGGCGCGATGATCGCGCTCGCCGGCGCGCTGCGCCTGTCGCGCTGGCCCGAGCAGGCCGTGCGCGACTACGCGTTCACCGTGAAGCCGCGCTGGGATCTCACCTCGCTCGCGCGCGCCTGAGCTATAACCCGCGCCTCATCGCGGCGGATTGAACGGCTGCACGATCGATTTGAAGACCGGCAGGGCTTCGCAGCGATCGCTGTGGCCGATGAGCGTCGGCCAGCGCGTCGACGTGAAAATCGACGGATGCGCTTCGCGCGCGAACCGCAGCGCGCACGCCACCGCGATATCCGCGTGGCCGATGGCGTCGCCGAACCAGAACGGCGTCGGGCGCGCGGCGCGATCCGCCTCCAGCGCGTTCAGCACGCGCTCGACCTGTCCCGTGCAGCGGTCCAGCCAGGTTTGCGATTTCTCCTTGTGCAAAACGCGTTCGTAGACCAGCGCAACGGCCTTGTCAGCGAGACCTGTGGCGAGCGCGCAGACCTTCAGCGCCTCGCGGCGTTGCGGGCCGCTCGCCGCGATCATCGCGTGCTCGCCTGCCTGCTCGTCGAGATAGTCGAGGATCATCGCGCTTTCGATCAGCACGTCGCCGGAATCGAGCACGACCGTCGGCACGCGGATCAGCGGATTGAACGGCGCGATCTTGTCGGCGTCGCCGAACACCGACCACGGACGATGCTCGTACGTCATGCCGTAGAGATTCAGCGCGATGGCCACGCGCCGCACGAACGGGGAATCGTATTGGCCGATGAGGATCAAGAGGCGCTCCGCTTAGTCGTAAGTGGAGAGCCAGTTTAAGCGCGTGCGGGCCTCGGAAACAACGGCCATGCGATCAGCGCGCACGCGCCCGCCGCGAGCCAGACGATGGCCCACGAACCGGCCGCGAGCACATGCGGAATGACGAGCGGCGTCACGAACAAGCCCGCATACACTGCGGTGTTCGTCATGCCGAGTGCGGTCCCGGCGCGCTCGGCGCCCGCGAGCGTCGCCAGTTCGGTGTATGCGACTCCGTGCCACGCCGATACGCTCACGCCCGCGAACACGAGCATCGCCGCGATCAGCCACGGCGCGTGCGCGAGCCCGCCGGCAATCGCCACCGCCAGCGCGACGAACGACGCCGACGCCACGATCACCGACGCGCGCATGTACGCGCGCCGGTTGCCGTGACGATCGGTGTATCGGCCGCTCCAGACGCGCATCGCCATCGCGCCGAGCTGGATCGCGCCCATCGTCGCGCTGATCGCCGTCACGCCGAAGCGCGCAGCGTCGTGCAGGAACACGGTCGCGAAGGTCAGCACGGCGAACTGCGGCACGCACAAGATGCCGATACCCAGCACCACGCGCCACACCAGCGCATTCCTGAGCGGCGCGGCGCCCGCTTCATGCCGCGCGGCGCGATGGACCGCGTCCGGCGGTTGGCGCAACCAGCGCCAGGCAAACGCGCCTGATGCCGCCGACAACGCCGCCAGCGCGCCGAACACCGCCGCAAAGCCATGCGATGACGCCAGCCACGGCAGCAATCCCGCGCCGATGCCGCCGCCGAGCGGCACCGCGGTCTGGCGGATGCTCATCGCGAGACCGCGCTCGCCTTCGGCGAACCACGCCATCACCGCGCGCCCGCTCGCGCTGTTGACGCTGCCGCCGAGCAGCCCGATCACACCCATCCCGACGACGAGCCAGCCAAGCGTGGCGGTCGCGGGCACGAGGAGCAGGCTCATCGCGATGAGCGTGGCCGCCGTGGAAAGCAGGCCGGTGAGCAAGACCGGGCGATCGCCCCAGCGATCCGTCAGCACGCCCCACGGCAATTCGGAGAGCGCGGCGCCGAGGCCGAGCGCGCCGAGCACGAGCCCGAGTTCACTGTTAGTGAGGTGATAGCCGCCGCGCAGCCAGACCGCCGTAGTCGGAATGCCCGCCGACGCGGCAGAGAAGCTCGCGTTGGCCGCGACGCCGACGCCAAGCACCTTCCAGCGATGCCCGCGACCGAGCGCGGACGCGTTCTTCGATTTCAATACGAGGGGCGTTGCCATCATGCTGTCCATATCGGATTTGACTGGAGCCAGTTTGACGGCTTAGGATCATCCTGAAAATCACAAAGTTTTCAATCGATCATTCGGATTATCAGGACGATTTCCATGAGCCAGACGACATTCGATCTCGCGGTGCTGCGCAGCTTCGTCGCGGGCATGGATTTGGGCAGTTTCGCGAAGGCGGCGGATCGCGTCGGCCGTTCGACGTCGGCCATCAGCGCACAGATTCGCAAGCTGGAGGAACAGGCGGGCACCGCGCTGTTTCGCAAATCGGGGCGCGGACTCGCGCTCACCGAAGCCGGAGAGATCATGCTCGGTTACGCGAGACGCCTCGTCGAACTGAACGACGAGGCCGCCGTCGCGCTTCGCGGCGTCGATCTGGAAGGCTGGATAAGGCTCGGCTTGCAGGAGGATTTCGGCGAAGTCGTGCTGCCCGATGTGCTCGGCCGCTTCGCGCGCGCGCATCCGAAGGTGCGGATCGAAGCACGCGTGGCGCGGAATACGGAGTTGCTGGAGCGCATCGATACCGGTCAGCTCGATCTCGCGCTCGTCTGGGGCGCGGCCGGCGTTACCGACGACAGCAATGCCGCGATGATCGCCGAGCCGATCGCCACGCCGCACATGCGCTGGATCGGCTCATCGAGCGTTCCTTGGCAATATGGGACGGACGAGCCTTTGCCGCTCATCGCCTTCGATCGACCTTGCATGTTTCACAGCGCGGCGGCCGCGGCGCTCGATCGCGCGGGCATCAAGTGGCGGGTGGCGTTCACGAGCCCGAGCTTGTCGGGACTGTGGGCGGCCGCCGCGGCCGGTCTCGGCGTGACCGTGCGCACGACCTACGGCTTGCCATCGACGGTACGCGCGCTCGAGGCCGGTGAATGCCGCCTGCCCGCGTTGCCGTCGATTCCGCTGGCGCTGCATCGCGCATCGGGAAGCGCGTCGCCGCCGGTGGAGCGGCTTGCGTCGCTGGTGATCGCCTCGGTGCGGGAAGCGCACGTTTCGTCGGAAACGGCGCTCGCCGAGATGCTTTAAGCGTCGCGGCGCTTGTCGCGCTCGATGACCGCGTAAGCGCTGTGATTGTGGATCGACTCGAAGTTCTCCGCCTCGAGCACGTAAGCGACGATGCGCTTGTCCGCATTCAGGCGCGTCGCGATATCCCGCACGAGGTCTTCGACGAACTTCGGATTCTCGTACGCGCGCTCGGTCACGAACTTCTCGTCGGGGCGCTTCAGCAAGCCCCAAAGCTCGCACGAAGCCTCTTCCTCAGCCATGCGGATCAGCTCCTCGACCGCGACTTCATCGGCCAGTTCCGCCGTGATCGTGACGTGCGAGCGCTGGTTGTGCGCGCCATACTCCGAGATCTTCTTCGAGCACGGGCACAGGCTCGTCACCGGTACGAGCACCTTGATCGACATGGTCGTGTCGCCGTCGCGCCGCTCGGCGATGAAGCTCGCTTCATAGTCCAGCAGGCTTTTCACGCCCGACACCGGCGCGGTTTTCATCACGAAGTACGGCAAGGTCACTTCGATACGGCCCGAATGCGCTTCGAGCTTCGCGAGCATCAGCGCGAGCATGCCGCGCAGCGCGTGCTGGTCGAGCGGAGAGCGATTCTCCTCCAGCAACGCGACGAAACGCGACATATGCGTGCCCTTCTGTTCGGCAGGCAGATGAACGTCGAGATTCCACACGCCCACGCTCGGCTTGAGACCGTCTTCCGTCAGCACCGTCAGCGGATAGCGCACGCCCTTCACGCCGACGCGCTGAATCGCGATCTGGCGCGTGTCGGGCGTGCTCTGGACATCGGGCATCACGAAGGCGGGATTCATCTGATTCATTTGTTTTGTCCTTATGCGCCGCGCGTCAGGGCGACGCGGGCGGATCGAAACGTTGAAGCGCACACGGCGCGGATGGAGGTCCGCGCCGTGTGCCAAAGCGATGTTGCGCGGCGCACCCCGAGCGCGCCGTTGAACCGTCGAGCCGTCGAAACTTACGCGACGCGCTTGGTCAGCTTGTCTGCATGCGCCCTCTCGACAGCGTCGAGAAAGCGTTCGCGAATCGACTTCGCGATGCCCGCCGCGTCCAGACCGACGCTCGCGAGGAGCTTGGCCGGATCGCCATGATCGATGAACGCGTCCGGCAAGCCGAGTTGCAGCACGGGCTTGATGACGGAGCTGGCGAGCAGCGCTTCCACGCATGCCGAGCCCGCCCCGCCCATGATCGAGCCTTCCTCGATCGTCACGATGGCGTCGTGAGTCGCGGCAAGTTCGCGCAACAGGTCGGCGTCGACCGGCTTCACGAAACGCATGTTGGCGACGGTGAGATCGAGCTGTTCCGCGGCGGCCAGCGACGGCGCGACCATCGTGCCGAACGCGCAGATCGCGATGCGCTTGCCCGAACCCAGCTTCTGCGACGACTCGCGGCGGATTTCACCCTTGCCGACGGGAATCGCGGTCATCTGCTTGACGGTCGCGACGCCCGTGCCCGCGCCGCGCGGATAACGCACGGCGGTCGGGTTCGGCTGCTGCAGCGCCGTGTAGAGCATCTGACGGCACTCGTTTTCGTCCGATGCGGCCATCACCGTCATGTTCGGGATGCAGCGCAGGAACGCGAGATCGTAGTTGCCCGCGTGCGTCGCACCGTCCGCGCCGACGAGACCCGCGCGGTCGATCGCGAACACGACCGGCAGATTCTGCAGCGCGACGTCGTGGATCAACTGGTCGTAGCCGCGTTGCAGGAAGGTTGAATAGATTGCGACGACGGGCTTCATGCCGTCAGCGGCCAGACCGCCGGCGAACGTCACCGCGTGTTGTTCCGCGATGCCGACATCGAAATAACGCTCCGGGAAGCGCTTCTCGAACTCGACCATGCCGGACCCTTCGCGCATCGCCGGCGTGATGCCGACCACGCGCGAATCTTGCGCTGCGGCGTCGCACAACCATTCGCCGAACACTTGCGTGTAGGTCTTTTTCGAAGGCGTGGTCGCCGGCTTGATGCCCTCGGCCGGGTTGAACTTGCCCGGACCGTGATACAGCACCGGATCGGCTTCGGCGAGCTTGTAGCCCTGGCCTTTCTTCGTCACGACGTGCAGGAATTGCGGGCCGCGCAGTTCCTTGATGTTCTGCAGCGTCGGGACCAGCGAGTCGAGGTCGTGACCGTCGATCGGGCCGATGTAGTTGAAGCCGAATTCCTCGAACAGCGTCGCCGGAACGATCATGCCCTTCGCGTGCTCTTCGAGCTTGCGGGCGAGATCGAGCATGGGAGGCGCGGCGCGCAGCACGCGCTCGACGCCCGCCCGCGCGGCGGCGTAGAAGCGGCCCGACATCAGACGCGCGAGATGGCGATTCAAGGCGCCGACCGGCGGCGAGATCGACATGTCGTTGTCGTTGAGGATGACGAGCAGCGGCAGGTCGTCGGCGACGCCCGCGTTGTTCATCGCCTCGAAGGCCATGCCGGCGGTCATCGCGCCGTCGCCGATCACGGCGATCGAGTAGCGGTTGTCGCCTTGCAGCTTGTTTGCGACGGCCATGCCGAGCGCCGCCGAAATCGACGTGCTCGAGTGCGCGGTGCCGAAGGTGTCGTATTCCGACTCGGCGCGGCGCGGAAAGCCGGAAATGCCGCCCAACTGGCGCAGCCCGGGCATCTGATCGCGGCGACCGGTGAGGATCTTGTGCGGATACGTCTGATGGCCGACATCCCAGACGATGCGGTCAGCAGGTGTATCGAACACATAGTGCAACGCGATCGTCAGCTCGACCGTGCCCAGATTGGACGACAGATGGCCGCCCGTCTGCGACACGCTGTCGAGCACATAGGCTCGCAGCTCATCGGCCAGCGGTTGCAGTTGGCGACGATCGAGGGCACGGAGATCGGCCGGATCGTCGATGGTTTTCAGCAGGTCGTACATCGTCGTCCCATTTTAGGAAAACTGGCGTGATTCGTTCAGCGCGATTTCTTGCTTCGCGCCGTGGGGTTCGTCACGCGTTCAACAATCAATTCACCCGGTTCACGACCAGGTCGGCAAGCTCGGCGAGACGCTGACCGCGCGCGCCGAAAGGCTGGATCGCGGCATGGGCGTCGCGGCCGAGTTGCGCCGCGAGTTCGCGCGACGCGTCGAGGCCTATGATCGATACGTAAGTCGGCTTGTCGTGCTGCGCGTCCTTGCCGGCGGTCTTGCCGAGCGTGGCCGAGTCGGCGGTGACATCGAGGATGTCGTCCACCACCTGGAACGCGAGGCCGACCGCGGCGGCGTACTGGTCGAGCGCCGCCAGGTCCGACGCGCTCGGCGTCGCGCCAGCGAGCGCGCCCATGCGCACCGACGCACGCAGCAGGGCGCCCGTCTTCTTGCGATGCATCGTTTCGAGTTCGGGCCGCGACAGCTTGCGCCCGACGCTTTCCAGATCGATGGCCTGCCCGCCCGCCATGCCGACCGAGCCGCTCGCGAGCGCCAGCTCGCGCACCAGCGCGGCCTGCTGGCCATCGTTCAGACCATTGCGTTCGGCCGTCAGCGCGACGAACGCCTGCGACTGCAACGCGTCGCCGACGAGCAGTGCCGTCGCTTCGTCATATTGGATGTGTACCGTGGGCTTGCCGCGGCGCAGTGCGTCGTCATCCATGGCGGGCATGTCGTCATGCACCAGCGAATAGACATGAATCATTTCCAGCGCGGCGCTCGCCGCTTCCACCGCCTGCGCGCTGGCGCCGGTCAGTTCGCCGGCCGCGTGGCACAAGAGCGGTCGCACACGCTTGCCGCCGCCCAGCACGGCGTAGCGCATGGCTTCATGCAGGCGCGCCGGCGCGACGTCCGTGCCCGGCAGGTAGTGCTCGAGCGCGGTCTCGACACGGTCGAGCGTGGCGCGCATCCATTGTTCGAACGTCATAGGTCGTCGTCCCCGTGGTCGTTGGTGGCTCCGGCGCCTTGGGTGGCGCGCTGTACGTCGGCGGGCAGCGGCTTGAGCGTCTCGCCATCGAGCACGCGTACCTGCTGTTCGACCTTCTCGAGTTGCTGTTGGCAAAAACCCACAAGCGCCGCGCCGCGACGGTATGCCGCAAGCGATTCCTCAAGACTCAGCGCGCCCTCTTCCATGCGCGCCACGAGTGCCTCGAGTTCGGCCAGGGCCGCTTCGTAATTCTCAGGAAGCCGCGCGGCGTCCGCGCTCGGCGCGTCGGCGCCAGTTACCTCACCTGTTTGCTGGACAGCGGTTTTCGCCATGAATCGTGGATGTGCAATTGAACTTTTGGAGCCAAGTCCCACATTCTACGGCAAAAGACAAATTTTCGACCCGCATCCGGTACGTGCGGGACCGTCAACACTGCCTTGCGGCATTGTCCGCCAATCCGCGCCCAGCGCGCCATCCGCTCGCGATCGCCGGGCGATTATGCGGAACTCCGGTGACAATTTATACCCAAATCAAGACCTTATGCGCCCCGGCATGGCGGATTTCGGTATAATCGCGGGCTCCCCTAAATCGAACCTTCGATGGTTGGGTTGTTCACTGCTTTCACGTTTTCATCGGGAGTGGGAATGTCCAATCTGAGCAATGCATTGCAGCTCAAGGCTGTTCATAGCCAGCTGCCAGTCACGGCTTACTTTGACGAAGCGCTTCTTACGCGCGAACTCGACACACTTTTCAAGCAAGGTCCACGCTATATCGGGCACGAACTCATGGTTCCCGAGGCGGGAAACTATTTCGCGCTTCCGGGCGAAGGCGAGGGGCGCGTGCTCGTCCGCAATCAGCAGAAAAACATCGAACTGCTGTCGAACGTGTGCCGCCATCGCCAGGCGATCATGCTCAATGGCCGCGGCAGCGCGGACAACATTGTCTGCCCGCTGCATCGCTGGACCTATGATCTCGACGGCCACTTGCTCGGCGCGCCCCACTTCGCGGACAAGCCCTGCCTGAACCTCGGCAAGACTTCACTGCAGAACTGGCAAGGCCTGCTTTTCGAATCGGAGGGCCGCAACGTCGCCGCGGATCTCGCGAGACTTGGCACGGCACGTCACTTCGACTTCTCGGGCTTCATGTTCGATCACGTCGAAGTGCACGAGTGCAACTACAACTGGAAGAGCTTCATCGAGGTCTATCTGGAGGACTATCACGTCGCGCCGTTCCATCCGGGACTGGGCAGCTTCGTGTCGTGCGACAACCTCGAGTGGGAATTCGGCGACTGGTACAGCGTGCAGACCGTCGGCGTCCACAAGAATCTCGAGAAGCCGGGCAGTCCGACGTATCGCAAGTGGCATGACGAAGTCCTGCGCTTTCGCAACGGCGCGCCGCCCGAGTTCGGCGCGATCTGGATGGTGTACTACCCCGGTCTGATGATCGAGTGGTATCCGCACGTGCTGGTCGTGTCGTGGCTGATTCCACGCGGCACGCAGAAGACGACGAATATCGTCGAGTTCTATTACCCCGAGGAAATCGCGCTGTTCGAGCGCGAGTTCATCGAGGCGGAGCGCGCCGCGTACATGGAAACCGCGCGCGAGGACGACGAGATAGCCGAGCGCATGGACGCTGGCCGCCGCGCGCTGATGGCACGTGGCGAAAATCAAGTCGGCCCGTACCAGAGCCCGATGGAATCTGGAATGCAGCATTTCCACGAGTTCCTCCGGCATCAACTCGGGCCGATCTGAACGCGGTTCGGTCATCAGGAAAAGACGGGCTTTCGAGCCCGTTTTTTCTTTTAGACTAATGGCTCATCCTCGGACCACACGCGCCGAATCTGGAGCCGTCATGCCGCACACTCACTACACCACGCTCATATCGGCGACGAATCTCGCCGAACGGCTCGCCGCCGCGCCCGGCAGCGTTCTCGTTTTCGACTGCCGGTTCGATCTCGCCGCGCCCGAATCCGGCGAAGCGGCCTATGCCAGCGGGCATATTCCGGGCGCGCACTATCTTCATCTCGACCGCGATCTGTCCGGCGCCAAGACCGGCACGAACGGGCGTCACCCGCTGCCGGAGCGCGCCGCGCTGGTCGCGAAGCTCGCGAGCTTCGGCCTGAACGAACGTCAGCAGGTCGTCGCCTACGACGCGCAGGGCGGCATGTACGCCGCGCGTCTGTGGTGGCTGCTGCGCTGGCTCGGGCACGACTCGGTGGCGCTGCTCGACGGTGGCCTGCAAGCCTGGGAAGACGCGGGACAGCCGCTCGACACGGCCGTGCCGCCCAAGACGCAAGGCACGTTCAAGGCCGCCGCGCCGCTGCAGGTGACGATCGATGCACAGGCGATCGAGCGCAGCATCGGCACACGCGATCATCTGCTGGTCGATGCGCGCGCCGCCGATCGCTATCGCGGCGAGAACGAGACCATCGATCCCGTCGGCGGGCATATTCCGGGCGCGCTCAATCACTTCTTCAAGAACAATCTCAACGCGGAAGGCCGCTTCAAGACCGCGCACGAACTGCGCGAGGCGTTCGGCTCACTGATCGGCACGACGTCGCCGGATCGTGTCGTGCTGCAGTGCGGCTCGGGCGTCACGGCCTGTCACAACGTGCTCGCGATGGAAATCGCCGGCCTGCACGGCGCGGCGCTGTATCCCGGCTCGTGGAGCGAGTGGAGCGCTGACCCGGGCCGGCCAGTCGCGACCGGCCCCAATCCTTGAAGCGCCTGAATCGCGTTATTTGACGCCGTGCTCGCGAAACCACGCGAGCGCGCGCTTCCAGGCGTCTTCCGCGTCCGCCTTGCGATAGCTCGGACGATAATCCGCGAAGAACGCGTGCGGCGCGTCGTCATAGACGACGAACTGCGAGTTCTTCGCAGGCGGCGGATCGTTGGCGAGCGCCTGTTTCATCTGCTCGATGGTGTCCTGCGGAATGCTCTGATCCTGTCGTCCGTAAAGCCCGAGCACCGGCACCTTTAGCTGGCTCGCAAGGTCGATCGGATTGGTCGGCGTGTTCTCGGTCTTGTTGCCGACGAGCCGCCCGTAAAACGCCACCGCCGCCTTGACGTTCGGGTTGTGCTCGGCATAAAGCCAGGTGATGCGCCCGCCCCAGCAAAAGCCCGTGACGCCCACGCGCTTCAGGTCGCCGCCGTGTTCGCCAGCCCATCTGACGGTCTGATCGATGTCGGAGATCACCTGCGAATCCGGCACCTTGGACACCAGTTGTTCGTTCAGTTGCTGCATCGACTTGTACGCCGATGCATCGCCCTGGCGCGTGAAGAGATCCGGCGCAATCGCCAGATATCCTTGCTTCGCATAGCGCCGGCACACGTCAGCGATATGCTCGTGCACGCCGAAAATCTCGTGAATCACGATGATGACCGGCAGGTGCGTCTTGCCCTTGGGCTGCGCGCGATACGCCGGCACGAGCGCGCCGTCCGCGCCGCGAATGCCGATGGCGCCCGCGTCCAGACCGGTGTCATCGGTATGAATGGCTTGCGCGGACACCGGCAGCACGCACGCCGCGAAGCCGGTGCCGAAAGTTGCCTTGATGAAGTTGCGTCGATTGAACGGGACGTGCGGAATGAGGCTGTCGACTTCAGGATCTAGCATACGGAGCTCCCGCGGCTGAGCCATCGCGGCGGGCTTCCGGTTGCGCGACGGCGTGGATCGTTGAAAACCGCGCGCTCGTGCTCAAGGCATCACAAGGCGTGGCGCTGCACGACGGTGAACCGGCGAACGTGCGAAATGCGTCGCCCTCTCACGCGCCGCCCATTCTAAACAGCTTTAAACGAATGGCGCAGCCGATCTATTCCGCCGCAGTTTCAGTGCAGCTTGACGCGTGGCGCGGTGGAGCGGCGCAGCCAGTGCGCGACGGTATCGAGCACCATGCGCGCATAGCCGTGCAGCGCGGCGACATGCAGGCGGTACAGCGACATGTACATGAACCGCGCGAACAGCCCCTCGATCAGCATGTTGCCGCCGATCAGCCCGCCCATGAGATTGCCGACCGCGCTGTAATGTCCGAGCGACACCAGCGAGCCGAAATCGCGATACGTGTATTCGGGCAGCGTCTTGCCCTGCAACATCCGCTCGAACGACTTGAACAGAAAGCTCGCCTGCTGATGCGCGGCCTGCGCGCGCGGCGGCACGTTGCGCTCGTTGCCGGGCCACGGGCACGCGGCGCAATCGCCCAGGGCGAAGACGCTGTCGTCGATTTCGGTTTGCAGCGTGCGGCGCACGGTCAACTGGCCGAGCCGGTTGGTCGGCAGGCCGTCGAGATTGGAGAGGACCGCGGGTGCCTTGATGCCCGCCGCCCAGACGGTGAGATCCGCGCGAATGGTCTTGCCGCTCGCGGTGCGAATCGAATCGCGCGAGACCTGCGCGACGGTTTCGCCCGTCATCAGTTTCACGCCGAGCTTGGTGAGCAGCTCGCCGGTCGCGCTCGACACGCGCTCCTGCAAGGCCGGCAGAATGCGCGGCCCGGCCTCGATCAGCACGATGCCGATATCGTGCTTCGGGTCGAGCTTGTGCAATCCGTAGGCAGAAAGCACCTGCGCGGTGTTGCGCAGTTCCGCCGACAATTCGACGCCCGTCGCCCCCGCCCCGACGATCGCCACCTGAATGCGCGGCACGGGGTCGACGCCGGGTTCGTCTTCGGCTTCGGCTTCGTCCACGCCTGCCGCGACGGGTTCGGGCGTGAAGTGTTCGGCGCGCATGCAGGCCTGGATCAGACGCTTGCGGAAGAGCTCGGCCTGGCCGACCGTATCGAGTGCGATGGAATTTTCCTGCGCGCCTTCGACCCCGAAAAAGTGTGTCGTGCTGCCGATGGCAAGCACGAGCGTGTCGTATTCCAGCTCGCGCTCGGGCAGGAGTTCGCCCGCTTCCTCGTCGCGCAACGCGCCGATTGTGATGCGCCTGGCCGCGCGGTTGAGGCCGACCAGTTCGCCCTGCTGAAACTCGAAGCCATGCCACAGGGCTTGCGCGGCGTATTCGAGTTCCTGCGTGAAAGGGTCCATGCTGCCCGCCGCGACTTCGTGCAGGAGCGGTTTCCAGATATGCGTCGGATTGCGGTCGACGAGCGTGACCTGAGCTTTCGGCGGCGTCTTCTCGTCTGTCGAGCCGAAACGGTCGCCGAGACGAGTTGCGAGTTCGAGACCGCCGGCCCCACCGCCGACGATGATGAATCGATGCATGGAACTCTCCCTGTGCTTTTATCTTCGATCGGCTATATCGTGCTTCCCTTCCCCGACTGGCTCATTGTGCGTGAGCCTGAGTGACAGTCACAAGCGTGTCTCCAACATGTCGGACATATGCGACATGTGCCGCATATGCCTTGCGCAAACTATTTCAGCGGACGGTCAGTACTTGCTCAGTGCGCCTCTTCCCAGTTATTGCCGACGCCCACTTCGGCGACCAGCGGCACCTTCAGCTTCGCGACGCCGCACATCAGTTCAGGTAAGCGCTTCCTGACTTCGGGAAGCGCTTCTTCGGGCACTTCGAGCACGAGTTCGTCGTGGACCTGCATGATCATCTTCGCGCCGATGCCCGATGCTTCGAGCCAGTCCTGCACCGCGATCATCGAGAGCTTGATGAGGTCTGCCGCGGTGCCCTGCATCGGCGCGTTGATGGCCGCGCGCTCGGCGGCCTGTCGACGCGGCCCGCTGCCGCCATTGATCTCCGGCAGCCACAGACGGCGACCGAACACGGTCTCGACATAGCCGTTCATCTTCGCCGTCGCGCGCGTGTTCTCCATGTAAGCCGCCACGCCCGGGTAACGCGCGAAATAGCGGTCGATATAGAGCTTCGCCGCATCGCGCGTAATGCCGAGGTTCGACGCCAGCCCGAACGAGCTCATGCCGTAAATCAGGCCGAAGTTGATGACCTTCGCGATGCGGCGCTGATCGTTGTCGACTTCGAGCGGCGTCACATTGAACACTTCGGATGCGGTCGCGCGGTGCACGTCCTCGCCTTCCTTGAACGCGCGCATCAGCGACTCGTCGCCGGAAATATGCGCCATGATGCGCAGCTCGATCTGCGAGTAATCGGCCGACATGATCTTGCAGCCCGGCGACGCGATGAACGCCTCGCGAATGCGCCGGCCTTCGCCCGTGCGCACCGGGATGTTCTGCAGGTTCGGCTCGTTCGACGACAAACGCCCCGTGACCGCGACGGCCTGCGCATAGTTCGTGTGCACGCGTCCGGTCGATGCATTGACCATGCGCGGCAACTTGTCCGTGTAGGTGGACTTGAGCTTCGACAGCCCGCGATGTTCGAGCAGCACCTTCGGCAACGGATAATCTTCCGCGAGCTTCTGCAGCACTTCTTCATCGGTGGAAGGCGCGCCGCTCGGCGTCTTCTTCACGACCGGCAATTGCAGCTTCTCGAAGAAAATCTGCCCGATCTGTTTCGGCGAGCCGAGATTGAATTCGCCGCCGGCGAGTTCATACGCTTGCGCCTGCAGATCGACGAGGCGCTTCGCGATCTCGTTGCTCTGCGTGTCGAGCTTCGCACGATCGATCAGCACTCCGTTGCGTTCCATCTTGCGCAGCACGCGCGAAGTCGGCATCTCGATGTCGCGATACACGCGCAGCAGGCCTTCTTCCTGCGCCACTTGCGGATAGAGCGCGTGATGCAGACGCAGCGTGATGTCGGCGTCTTCGGCCGCGTAGGCGGACGCCTTGTCGAGCGGCACTTCGTCGAAGCCGATCTGCGACGCGCCCTTGCCCGCAACATCTTCGTACTTGATCGTCTTCACGCCGAGATGACGCAACGCAAGGTTGTCCATGTCATGCGGGCGATGCGATTCCAGCACGTACGATTGGAGCAGCGTGTCGTGCTCGACGCCGCGCATTTCGATGCCGTAACTGGCAAGCACCTGCTCGTCGTACTTCAGGTGTTGACCGACTTTTTTCTTCGATGCATCCTCGAGCCAGGGCTTGAGCTTCGCGAGCACTTCATCGCGCGGCAATTGCTCGGGCGCGTCGGGCCCGCGATGCGCGACGGGAATATACGCGGCATGTCCCGGCTCGGTCGACACCGACATTCCGACGATCTGCGCGGTCATCGGATCGAGAGAAGTGGTCTCGCTGTCGAACGAGGTGATCTCGGCATCGTTGATGCGTTTGAGCCACGCTTCGAACTGCTCCCAAGTCTGCACGGTTTCGTAGTGGTGCTCGATTTCGGTGACTTGCGCGGGCGGCGTGTCGGTCGGGCCTTCCACCGCGTCGGCGATTTCGACTTCGCGCAGCCAGGTCTTGAAGCCGTGGCGCATGAACACGTCGCGCAGTTCGTCGCGCGACTCGGGACGGCTCTCCAAGGTTGCATCGATGGATTCGATCTGCGAAGTGAGGTCGCATTCCGTGTGCACGGTAACGAGCTTTTTGGCCATCGGCAGGAATTCGAGAGCCTTGCGCAGATTGTCTCCTACCGCACCCTTGATCTCGCCGGCATGTTCTACGATGCCATCAAGGGTGTCGTATTGAGTGAGCCATTTGAGCGCGGTCTTCGGTCCGCACTTCTCGACGCCCGGCACGTTATCGACCGTATCGCCGATGAGTGACAGGTAATCGACGATGCGCTCCGGCGGCACGCCGAACTTGTTCAGCACGCCGGCGCGGTCGAGGGTTTCGTTGGTCATCGTATTGATGAGGGTGACATGATCCGTCACGAGCTGAGCCAGATCCTTATCGCCCGTCGACACGATCACCTTCATGCCACGTTTCTCGGCTTCGACGGCAAGCGTGCCGATGACGTCGTCGGCCTCGACGCGTTCGATCATGACGAGCGGCCAGCCGAGCGCGCGCACGGCGACGTGGATCGGCTCGATTTGCTTACTGAGATCTTCCGGCATGGAGGGCCGGTTGGCCTTGTATTCGGCGTACCAGTCGTCGCGGAAAGTCTTGCCTTTGGCGTCAAATACGCACGCGCTATACTCTGCATTAACTTCGCGCCGCAAGCGCCGAAGCATGTTGATCATGCCGTACAGCGCGCCGGTCGGACCGCCGTCGGGGCCTCGCAGGTCAGGCATCGCATGGTAGGCCCGGTACAAGTAACTAGAACCGTCGACCAATAGCAGGGTCTTACCTTCAAGACTTCGTTCTTCAGGCATTATGAACAAGAGAAAAGTGATTCCGAGTCTGCGATCGCTCGCAGATCAAGAGCGCGCGACGGCCAAGAAGGCTCGCGCATCGTGGCAGATGTTCACGATTATGGCAGAGTTTATCGAGGCGACCGAGTACCTCTCGGAGATCCGCCCTGCCATCAGCATCTATGGTTCGGCGCGTCTGAAACCCGAGTCGCCGTACTATCAGCTCACGATCGAAATCGCGCAGAAATTCTCCGACGCGGGCTTCGCCGTCATCTCGGGCGGCGGTCCGGGCATCATGGAAGCGGCCAACAAGGGCGCGCATGCGGGCAAATCGCCATCGGTCGGACTGAACATCGAATTGCCGCACGAGCAGTCGGGCAATCAGTGGCAGGACATCTCGCTGCGCTTCCGTCACTTCTTCACGCGCAAGGTCACGTTCGTGAAGAACTCGGACGCGGTCGTGGTAATGCCCGGCGGTTTCGGCACGCTGGACGAACTGGCCGAAGTGCTGACGCTCATCCAGACCAAGAAATCGCGTCATGTGCCGATCGTGCTCGTCGGCGCGGAGTTCTGGGCCGGTCTGCTCGACTGGTTCAAGAACACGCTTCTGACCAACGGCGTGATCAGCCCGAAAGATCTGGATCTGATGCAGGTCATCGACGACCCGGATCAGGTGCTGGATGCCGTGCTGCGATTCTATGAAGATCGCGAGGAAGCGGTCGAGCAGCCGGCGGAAAGCAAGTCGGACGAGGACCGGATGTTCTATTTGTAAACGTGTTTCAAGAAGCGAGCGGCCTTTCAAGCCGCTCGCTCTTTTCATTGCGGTGTCACTGAAACGCCACCTCCGCGAAACTCCTCAATTTGCGCGAATGCAGCTTCGACAAGCCGTTCTCGCGCAGCAGTTCCATTGCCTTGACGCCGATCTGCAAGTGCTGATCTACTTGCGCGCGATAAAACTGATCGGCCATTCCCGGCAGCTTGAGTTCGCCATGCAACGGCTTGTCCGAAACGCATAGCAGCGTCCCGTACGGCACGCGGAAACGGAATCCGTTCGCGGCGATCGTCGCGCTTTCCATATCGAGCGCTACCGCCCGGCTCTGCGACAAACGCCTTACCGGCTCACGATGATCGCGCAATTCCCAGTTGCGGTTATCGACACTCGCCACCGTGCCCGTGCGCATCACGCGCTTCAACTCGACGCCTTCGAGCTTCGTCACCTGCGCGACCGCGCGCTCCAGCGCCACCTGCACTTCGGCCAGCGCGGGCACCGGCACCCACAACGGCAGGTCGTCGTCGAGCACGTGATCCTCGCGCACATAACCGTGCGCCAGCACGTAATCGCCCAGACGCTGCGTGTTGCGCAGGCCCGCGCAATGTCCGAGCATGATCCACGCATGCGGACGCAACACCGCGATGTGATCCGTGATCGTCTTCGCGTTCGACGGCCCCACGCCGATGTTCACCATCGTGATGCCGCTGCCGTCCGCGCGCTTCAGGTGATACGCGGGCATCTGCGGCAGACGCACGGGCGTCGTGCCCTCTTCGGGCTGCTCGCCGAGATTGGCGTTGTACGTGATGACATCGCCCGGTTCGACGAACGACGAATACTCGCTGCGATATGCGCGCGTCTCTTCGTCGTCCGCGCGCGACATCATCGTGCGGCCGAGCTTCACGAATTCGTCGATATAGAACTGATAGTTCGTGTACAGCACGTAGTTCTGGAAGTGTGTGGGCGACGTAGCCGTGTAATGCCGCAGCCGATGCAGCGAGAAATCCACGCGCGCCGCCGTGAACAGCGCCAGCGGATGCGGCTCGCCCGGGCCCGGCTCGTACGTGCCGTTGACGATGCGATCGTCGAGCAGCGCGAGGTCCGGCGTATCGAAGATATTGCGCATGGCGAGCAGGCGGTCGCGATCGAGATCGCCTTCGAGATGAATGCCTTCCGCGAACGCGAAGTGAATCGGAATCGGATGCGCCGACACGCCCACCTCCAGGCCCACGTGATGGTTCTTCGTGAGCAGACGCAATTGCTCGCGATAGTAATCGCCGAAGAGATCGGGGCGCGTCAGCGTCGTTTCGTAGATACCGGGACCCGCGACGAAACCGTACGAGCGCCGCGAATCGATCTGCGTGTTCAGCTCGGTGCGCACACGCACGAACGGGTAACACGCGCGCACGCGATGCGTGAAACGCTCGTTGCGCCGATAGCGCGCGAAAGCATCGCGCAGGTATGCGGTATTCGCTTCGTAAATCGCGGACAGGCGCGTGACGGCCGCGACGGGGTCTTCGAAGGATTCGGTGGGGAAATCGCTGGCGGGCGTGCCCTGAGTGCTCTGAGTCCGGTCGTTTGTCATGATCTTGTGTCTTTTTTCAAATGCCCTCGTGATGAATCGACCTTAACACGGAAGAATGCGCGGACCATGAAGCCCCTCTTTACATGAGTGCGTGCGATAACACCCTGCAACACCTTTTTTCGACACAAGGTCAAAATCCGGAAACCAGCGCAAAATAAGGCGTTGCACTGAGCCAACAAGCGTTTTGCTAGAATCCGGCCATCGCCTGGAGAACCATCATGAAGCCGCACCTTTGCGCCGCCGCCGCGGCAGTCCTCGCCGCAGCAAGCCTTGGCGCATTTGCGCAGCCGGCGCCGCAAGCCGCCCAAGCGGAACCGCAGCCGGCCACCCAGAAAATGTCGCCGGAAGAAGCCGCCGGCCTTCCCGACCTGAAAGCCATCAACCGTCCGCCGGCGAATGTGAGCTCGAAAGTCGAAATCTCGCCGCCGCGCACGCCTAGCTTTCATGAAATGAGCACGAATGGCACCGAAATCACCGAATATCGTGATAAAGGCAAGCCGGTCGAAATCGACGTTCGTTCGAATTTCGGCACGCGTTATCAGATGAGCGCGCCCGCCGACACATCGCCGCAAGTGCGTGACAACGGCAAGGCGAGCACGCGCCTGCCGTCCATCAACCTGCATTACTGATCCCGTAAGATTGCTTCGGACCCGCTCGTTAGGAGCGGGTCGCCTTCTTGCGGCGTTGCGGCTTCCTGCCCGCGCCGCCGTCCTCAGGCCCGCTGCGGGCCGCTCACCTGACCGACGTTTTCCTGCATGGCCGTCTTCACCCCCGTCACCAACGCCGAACTCGGCGACTGGCTGCAAGACTACGATCTCGGCGATGTCGTCGATTTTCGCGGCATCCAGTCGGGCATCGAGAACAGCAACTTCTTTCTCACGACGACGCACGGCGAATTCGTGCTCACCATTTTCGAGAACCTCACGGCGGAGCAGTTGCCGTTTTATCTCGATCTGATGCGTCATCTGGCCTCGCATCGCGTGCCCGTGCCCGATCCGATGCCACGTCGCGACGGCTCGCTGTTCGGCCTGCTGCACGGCAAGCCCGCGTCCATCGTGACGAAACTCGAAGGCTCGCCGGAACTTCAGCCAACGCCTGCGCACTGCGTCGAAGTCGGCCAGATGCTCGCGCGCCTGCATCTGGCGGGGCGCGATTTTCCGCGGCATCAGCCGAATTTGCGCAGCCTGCCGTGGTGGCAGGAGAAGGCGCCGTCGATCGTCGAATTTCTCGCGCGCGAACAGCGTGAGCTGTTCGAGAGCGAGCTCGCGCATCAGACCGCGTTCTTCGGCTCGGCGGATTACGCGGCGCTGCCCGAAGGTCCGTGCCATTGCGACCTGTTCCGCGACAACGTGCTGTTCGCCCCCGGTCGCGAACATGCGCGCCTGGGCGGCTTCTTCGACTTCTACTTCGCCGGCGTCGACAAATGGCTCTTCGACGTGGCCGTGACGGTAAACGACTGGTGCATCGACTTGTCGACCGGCGTGCTCGACGCCGCGCGAGTCGACGCGATGCTGCGCGCGTATCAGACCGTGCGCCCGTTCACGTCCGCCGAGGAGCGGCACTGGAACGACATGCTGCGCGCCGGCGCGATGCGCTTCTGGGTGTCGCGTCTGTACGACTTCCACCGTCCGCGCGAGGCGCAGATGCTGAAGGCGCACGACCCCGGCCATTTCGAACGCATTCTGCGCGAACGCGTCAAAGCCGCTTCTCCCGTCAACCGATAACCCTGCGACATGCGACTGATTGAAGTTCCAGCCAAGACCGGCTACGTGTGGTTTCGCCAGGGCATCTGGCTGTTTCGCCGCAACCCCTTTGCGTTTCTCACGGTGTTCTTCGCCTACCTGTTCGTGATGACGCTGATTTCGCGCGTGCCGCTCATCGGGCCGGTGCTGCCGCTGCTGTTCATTCCGGGCGTCGCGGTCGGCTTCATGGCAGCGTGCCGCAATACGATCGCGGGCAAGCCCGTGTGGCCGACCGTGCTGGTCGACGGCTTCCGTTCCTACGGCAGCGTGGTCGCACGCCGGCTGCTCACGCTGGGCGGCCTGTATATCGTGGCAATGGCGGCGATCTTCATGGCGTCCGCGCTCGTGGACGGCGGCACGCTGCTCAGCCTCATGATGGGCGACGGCCCGACGGGCGATCCCGAAACCGTGGCCGCGAGCTTCAGCCCGCTCGCCGTGCTCATCGCGATGGCGTGTTACGTACCCGTCGCCATGCTGTTCTGGTTCGCGCCTATTCTCGTCGCGTGGCACGACGTGCCGCCGGCGAAGGCGCTGTTCTTCAGCCTCGTGTCGTGCTGGCGCAATCGCGGCGCATTCGTCTTTTACGGCGTGCTGTGGATCGCCATCGCGCTCGCGGTATCGTTCGGGCTGACCGCGTTGATGCAGGCGCTCGGCGCGGGTCAGGAGATGGCGCTCGCGGTGCTCATGCCGGCGTCCATCATCGTCACGACGGCGCTTTACTGCTCGTTTTACGCGACCTACCGCGGCTGCTTCGGCGTGCAATCGCCGGACACACCGGATATTCCGAACGCCCCCGACACACCGGGCAATTGAACAAAGCGCGCCGAAGCTACGATCCTTCGCACGCGAAGCATTGCACGTACACTAGCGGAACCGGCCGCCACGGCCTTTCCGCTGCGCTTTCGTCATGAATCCGCCCGACTTTCCGCTCGAACTCGACCAGCAGTTGTGCTTCGTGCTGTATTCCACATCGCTCGCGATGACGAAGGCGTACAAGCCGCTGCTGGAGAAGCTCGGCCTGACGTATCCGCAATATCTGGCGATGCTCGTACTCTGGGAATCCGACGATCTGACCGTCAAGGAAATGGCCGCGCGACTCTCGCTGGATTCCGCGACCATGACGCCGCTGCTCAAGCGTCTTGAGGCGCAGGGATACGTGGAGCGCGTGCGCGGCGTCGAAGACGAGCGGCAGGTGTATATCCGCCTGACCGAGCCTGGCCGCGCGCTCAGGCAACCCGCCCGCGCGATTCCGAATGAGATTTACTGCGCGTCGGGCTCGGACCTCGACGCGATGCTGCGGCTACGCGGCGATCTCGCGCGGCTACGCGCGTCGCTTGCTCAATATCTCGATCAATAAGAGGTACCCAATAGCGATCGTCTAACGTATCGATCGATATAATTTAATTTGTACACTAATATTTATCGCGATATATTTCTCTCCGCGGTCGACGCAGCATCGATCCGACAAACAAACCACCGGAGAGCAATATGAACATTCTGTACAAGGCAACGGCAACGAGCACGGGCGGACGCGACGGCCGTGCGATTTCTTCGGACGAACAACTCAACGTGAAACTGAGCGCGCCGAAGGCGTTGGGCGGATCGGGCGCGCCGGGGACGAATCCGGAGCAGCTGTTCGCGGCGGGTTATTCGGCGTGTTTCCTTTCGGCGATGAAGTTCGTCGCGGGTCAGCAAAAGCGCGCCATTCCGGCGGACGCGACCGTCACCGCCGATGTAGGCGTCGGCCCGAACGACACGGGCGGCTTCAGGCTGGATATCGAACTGCGTGTGTCATTGCCGGGGCTGGACGCCGCCGACGCGCGCGCGCTGGTGGATGCCGCGCATCAAGTCTGCCCGTACTCGAACGCGACGCGCAATAATATCGATGTACGCGTGAACGTGATCTGAGACGCAACCTGCGGAAACGAAAATGCCGGCCACGAGGGCCGGCATTTTTACTTCAGACCAAGCTACCGGCAATCGAACCGGCGCACTTGCAGCGTCTGCAATCAGCCCGAAATCCAAGACGGACGACGAACCGAAGCACGCTGGTCCAGTTTCTTCATACGATATTCGAGATCGTAAATATCCGTGGCTTCGGCGAGATACGCGTCGTCACGCTCGCGATCGCGTTGGTCGGCGGATTTGGTCAGGAACAGGAAAATACGGCTGAGCAGGAACATTTGAGGCCTCGCTTGAATACTGGGGTTATCACCTATGAGAGCGATTATAGGGTAATCCCTGATGAGACGCCAGTGGTTTGCTCTAGAACGCTGATACTAAAGACTAAATTGCAACACGCGAAATGCTGGAACGGCTCGTCACGCGACGTACGCATCGCGGCCGGCCTCGCTCGAGCGCCGCTGATGCTTGAAAAATTCCCACAGCACAGCGGACGAGTCCGGTCCCTTCGACGAATGAAAGGCCACGGTGTCATCGCCGCCGGCCCACGAGTGGCCGAGTCCGCGCACGATCGAAGTTTTCACCACGCGCCGCCCGTTCTTGAAATAGTCGCTCACGATGCCATCCGCATGAGTTTCCTCGCGCGCCTCGCCTGCCCGGCGATTACCCGCTGCATCGATGAAGCCGTTCAACCGCAGGAATTGCTTCGTGAGCTGTTCGGCATTGGCTTGCGTGACGACCGAATCCAGCTCGCCGTGCAGGATCACGGCCGGCATGCCCGGATAGGCGCGGACATCGACGGCGGCGTCGATCAGCGTGACGGGATCGGTACGGCTGCCGCGACGCATCACGTCCATCGCGCCGATGGCCGAGCTCGCCTCGCCGAAAACCACGCCCGAATGCAGGCCGACCGCCGCGAACACATGCGGATAACGCATCGCGAGCAGCGCCGCCAGCCCCGCGCCCGCCGACATGCCCGCGAGATAGACGCGCTCGGGGTCGAGATCGTGCTGGTCGAGCATCGCCTGCACGAGCGACACGACCGAAGCCGCCTCACCGCCCCCGCCGCTGCCCGAATCGTCGTACCAGCGCCAGCAGCGATGCGGATGATCGTGCTTCGACTGCTCGGGATATAGCACCGCGAATCCGTACTTGTCGGCGAGCAGATTCATGCGGGTGCCTTGCGCGAAGTCGTCGGCGTTCTGCTTGCAGCCGTGCAGCATCACGACGAGCGGCATCGACTCGGGCGACGTCTTCGGCGGCACGTACAGCGCGTAGGAAAGATGGTTCACGAAGCGCCCCGCCGTGGGCGGCGCCGAGTGATAGGAGCGCGCCCATTTCCCGCGCGCCCACGCGGAGGCGCGCGGACGCACGCGCGACTCTCGCGGCGCCGGACGTGCACCCGTTCGAGGCGCGCCCGCGGTCTTGGCGGCTGCGCCCGATTTCAGTTTGGGCTTGACGGTCTTGGCGCGCGTGGGCTTGGCCGCCGCGCGTGGCTTGGGTACGCGAATCGCTTCGACCTGGCCGGCGACCAGGCGTCTCAAGCCGCGCAGCCAGAGCTTGGTAAGGCTTTTCGACATTCGGCTGGATCCTTTATGAACATGCAATCGGACGGGCGCGAGCAAAAAATCGCACCGGGTTGTGCATTGCACAATAACACCAAACCCGGCCGGTCGGCAGCCATCCTC
Source organism: Caballeronia hypogeia (assembly GCF_001544875.2). Lineage (GTDB taxonomy): Bacteria > Pseudomonadota > Gammaproteobacteria > Burkholderiales > Burkholderiaceae > Caballeronia > Caballeronia hypogeia. Next base: position 26,159 of record NZ_FCOA02000040.1, on the reverse strand, counting down.
CACCTACATATTGAGATGAATTAACAGCATTTCAATTGAAAAACCGAAACTTAACGAAAGTTACGCAATGTAACCGCCTACCCGCTTTAAGCAAAGTCGCATAATTCAGGATGTTCCCAAGCGATATACTTGCCAGGCATTACGACTCAGTGAAGTAAGCGCTTTCGACGCCGTGTGTTTCCGCTTCGGTCGCCGCACTGCAGCAACGTCTATTCCCAAGCATACCCATATCAATGAACGTGGACCCGTCTCCTTCCGTCTGGATCTCGATCACCGCGCTCGGTAGCGTCGGCGTCATGGGTCCCGTCGCGCTGATCGTCGCGGCCTGGCTCGCGCTCGGCTATCGCTGGAAGTACGCATGCGCGTGGCTGGGCTTGCTCGGCGCGGCGAGCGGCCTCGTCGCGCTGAGCAAGATCGCGTTCATCGGCTGGGGAATCGGCGTGCGCCATCTCGACTTCACCGGCTTCAGCGGACACGCGCTGATGTCCACGGGCGTGCTGCCGGTCGCGATTTTTGTCGCACTGCTGCCCGCGCGCGGTGCGATCCGCGCGGCCGGCGTCGCCGTCGGTCTGATGCTGGGTATGTGGGTCGGCGTCTCGCGCGTCGTGTTGAACGCGCATTCGGTGTCGGAAGTGGTGGCGGGCTGCGCGCTCGGCGCGGTGGTCGCGCTCGCGTTCGTGTGGTTTGCGTGGCGCGCGGAATCCGGCAAGCTCTCGCCGACGCCCGTCGTCGCGAGCCTCGCAGCGGTCGTCGTGGCCCTGCACGGGATGCCGGTGCCCACACAGCACTGGCTCACCGAAATCGCGCTCGGATTATCGGGTCACGAACGTCCCTTCGTGCGGGCAAGCTGGAGGGCGAAGACTTATCGCGCGCCGGAGCATCGCACGGACGATCAGCTCGAAGCGCAGGCCGAAAAACGCGCTGCCGGGTAACGCGCATCAGGCGCGTTACCCGGCAGCGCAGGTGAAGCGTGCGAATCAGTCGTTCACGCCAATGATCACGCTCGACGCCTTGATCACCGCCACAGCCTTCTGACCTTGCGCGAGCCCGAGCGTATCGGCGCTCTGGTTCGTGATGATCGCAGTGATCGTCGTGCCGCCGTCGAGCGACAGTGACACTTCCGCGTTCACCGCACCCTTCGTCACGCCGGCAACCGTGCCGCGCAACTGGTTGCGCGCGGACAGCTTCGCGTTCGTGTCTTCCATCAGCATGACCCACGACGCCTTGATGAGCGCAAACGCATCGCTGCCTTCCTTCAGGCCGAGCGTCTGCGTGCTCTCATGCGTGACGACCGCGACGATCGCCTGTCCGCCCGGCAGGCCGAGCTCGATTTCATCGTTGACCGCACCGCGCGTGACCTTGGTCACCTTGCCGGCCAGTTGATTGCGTGCGCTTGTTTTCATTCCTAGTCTCCCGATCAGTTGCCAGTCATGGGCGAAGCTTTCGATGGCCGCGCCCGCTCGTTCCAAAAATTTCCGATGCTCGCGTTCGACCGCGCGATACGTCTCGATGAGGCGCAGCGCGGCCGGCGTCAGCGTCGTGCCGCCGCCGCCCCTGCCGCCGCTCGCGCTCGAAACGAGCGACTCGCCGGCGAGGTTGTTCATCGCGTCCACCGCGTCCCAGGCGCCCTTGTAGCTCATGCCTACGGACTTCGCCGCCGCGGTGATCGATCCGGTGTCTCGAATCGCGGCCAGAAGCGCGATGCGCGCCGAGCCGCCGAGCGTTTCCGTGCCGCTCCTGAGCCATACGGAGCCGCCGAGTTCCAGCGGATCGCGCACCTTGGACGATGCTGTTTTAGTCATGAGTCGCCTCGAGGTCGTGCTGAAACAATGAACGCGCGATGCATTATATCGATGCCTTCACGCGCGGACGAGGTATCGAGCGCAGCAACCGCTCGCCTTCCTGTGCGTCCTTGCCCGCCGACGCCGCGCCCCACGCGCGTGCAAAGCCGCGCTGATAGTCGGTGGCCTCGGGCATGCTCGCGAGCCGTTCGGCGGCGACGGTCGCGTCGTTCGCTTCGCCGAGCACCGTCTGCAATTGCCCGAGCAGCGCCGCCGTGTCTTCGCGCGTGCGCCGCGAGGCGACCGAGCGGAAGAATTCGAGCGCGTAACGCAAGCGCTTCGCGTGAATGCGTACGCGATGCCGCTCGTGCGCTGCGAGCGTCCGCAGATCGGACGCGTTTGCGATGCGCCGAAAGTCTCGGCGGATGCGCTTCTCAGCGTAGCTGACGAAGCGCGTCGGCGCCTCGTCTTCGCGCGAGGAAAAGCGCGCGAGCCATTCGACGAACGCCAGCGCCAGGCGCGCGTACCGACGCGATGCGAGCGCGTCGCGGACTTGCTCGCGCGCGATGCAGCGCTTCACGTCGGCGGCGGCGATGAGCGCCTGCCAGCGAGCGGCGCTGTCGTCGGCGCTGGCGTAGGCGGGCAGCGTCTTGTCGGTAAAGACGTCCCAGTCGCGCGCTTCGGCGAGCAGGTCGCCGAACCACTTCAGACCGGGCGCGACGCGCGTGTTCCACGCATCGTCGGCATAGGCGGGAAAGAGCTTGAACAGTGTCTTCAGACGCCGCTGCCCGACGCGCAACTGGTGCACGTGCTCATCGCCAAGACCCGCATTGAAATCCGCGCGCGATGCGGCCTCGTTGCCGAACCATTGCTCCGCGATCGACGCCGCGATGGCCGTGAACGCGGCGCGCCGTGTCGCTGTGCGCGGGAGTTCGAGCCGCGCTGCGTGCACGGCCTCGGCGCTCGCTCGATCCGGCGCACTCGACGCGACGGCAAACGGCCCGGCGTCGAGGACTTCGCCGGCGAGGCTGAAGACGGCATCGAGCGAGCCGTCTACCGCGAGCGCCGCGAGCCGCAATATCGGCAGCGCCGGCGCGGAGGTTTCGAGTGTCGCGAGAATGTCCGCACCGCCTGCATCGATACGCCATTCGATGCGCTCGATCTCGCGCTCCAGCCCGTTCGAATCCCCGGTCTCGGGCGCGACGAGGCGATGCGCTTTCGCGAGCGGCCCGCGCAACGCGTCATCGGCGGCGGCGAAGTCGCGCAGCGATGCGGCCAGATCCTCGCTCGCCGGACGCGCGAAGGTTCGATAGCGCGTGAAGCCCGGAATGGGCGCACCTTGCTCCTGCGCCGCGCAAAGCGTGCGCGCGCCGTCCAGCGTGTCGACGCTGAGCCGCCATCCCGACGCCTTCAGCGGAATCTCGCGCGTGGCGAGGCGCGATTGCGTCGACGCGGCGCCCGCGAAAGCGGCGATCCGCCCGAGTTCGCCCGCCAGCGCGCCGAGCGTCCGGTCCTCCAGTCGATGCGATGGCAACGCCTGCAACGCCACCTCGAGCCACACCGTCATGTAGTCCCCAAGGGCAGTCTCGCGTCGCCCGTCAATTCATACGAAATGCTGATTGTTCGCCGGTTCACGAAATCGACATACGGGCCGGGAAACATGGTCATTTGCGTTTCGAAACGATTCTCGTCTGCCCGCCTTTCGCTTTTTTTCCACTTCAACCAAGACCTCGCGCAAGACCCGCCCAAGGACGCGATATGAACCAAGTTGCCATTCCCCGAGAGAGCCGCTCGCCCGGACAGCGCTTCGCGCTGCTGCTGTTCCTGCTCGCCATCGCCGCCGGCGTCGTGTACTGCGTCATGCATCTGCTCGACGACCTCGCGCCCGTGCGTGAATCGTCCGCATTTCCGTACATCCTGCTCGGCATCGCGCTTTTGATCGCGCTCGGCTTCGAGTTCGTCAACGGCTTTCACGACACCGCGAACGCCGTCGCAACAGTAATTTACACGCACTCCTTGACGCCGAACTTAGCGGTTGTCTGGTCCGGCGCATGGAATTTCATCGGCGTACTGATTTCGAGCGGAGCGGTCGCGTTCGGCATCCTGCAACTACTACCCGTGGAGCTGATCATCGGCGTGGGCAGCTCGCAGGGCTTCGCGATGGTCTTCGCCCTCCTGATCGCGGCGATCATCTGGAACCTCGGCACCTGGGCGCTCGGCCTGCCGTCTTCGAGCTCGCACACCCTGATCGGCTCGGTGATCGGCGTCGGCCTGATGAACCAGATGCTGCACGGCACGAACGGCACCTCGGGGGTCGACTGGAGCCAGGCGATGTCGGTGGGCAAGTCGCTGCTGTTTTCGCCGCTCGTCGGCTTCATCCTCGCGGGCTTTTTGCTGTACGTGCTCAAGCTCGTGGTGCGTGTGCCCGCGCTCTACAAGGAGCCGAAGAAGAATACGCCGCCGCCGTTCTGGATCCGCTGCCTGCTGATTCTCACCTGCACGGGCGTGTCGTTCGCGCACGGCTCGAACGATGGCCAGAAAGGCATGGGCCTCATCATGCTGATCCTGATCGGCACCGTGCCGACGGCCTACGCGCTCAACAAGGCCGTGACGCCGAACGAGACGCAGACCTTCCTCGCGGTCAGCCATAGCGCCTCCGAAGCATTACAGCGCTACAGCAACGGCGCGGCGCCCGCCGCCGACGCGCGCGGCCAGGTCGAGAAGTACGTGCAGACGAAGACACTGGCGCCCGATACCGTCGCGTCGCTGAAAGGCCTGGTCGATTCGATCGATTCGCAGATTCGCCCGAGTCAGACGATGTCCGAGGTGCCGCAGAGCAAGGTCCGCAACGTGCGCAACGAGATGTACATCGCGTCCGAAGCGCTGCGCATCATGGAGAAGCAGAAGGCGCCGGCGTTTTCGCCTGAGGACGACGCCACGCTCGGCAACTACAAGAAGCAGCTCGATCACGCGACCAGGTTCATTCCGACGTGGGTTAAGGTGGCGGTCGCAGTCGCCCTGGGCCTGGGCACGATGGTCGGCTGGAAGCGCATCGTCGTGACGGTGGGCGAGCGCATCGGCAAGACGCATCTGACGTATGGACAAGGCGCGTCGGCGGAACTCGTCGCCATGCTGACCATCGGCGCCGCCGATGTCTACGGCCTGCCGGTCAGCACGACCCATGTGTTGTCGTCGGGCGTCGCGGGCACGATGGCCGCGAACGGCTCCGGCCTGCAATGGCGCACGGTGCGCAGCCTCGCGCTCGCGTGGATCCTGACGCTGCCGGTGTCGATCGCGCTCGCGGGCTTCCTGTTCTGGGTGTTCCGCGGCCTTTTCTGAGCGGCACGCGGGGCGAACGGAAAGGCGTCGTCTCCGCGCATTGAAAGTTTTGCCTGGCCGTTACGTTTCGCCTCGCCTTTTCGACAATCCGTCCGTCCGCGCGAGCGATTCCGAATACCCGGAACGCCCCGCGCGACGGGCGTTTCGCGCTCGATGGCACGGTCATTGCTCAAGTCTCGTCGTCGATCGCACTTCAGATTGGCCGGCGGTCATGAGCCGCCGCCGTCCGGCGAAGTTGGAGTTTCGAGGCAGTTGGGAGGCCAACGCCGGCGCCGATCCGTAACGCGATCATTTGATAAGGAGACGTTCAAATGACGCTCGGTACCATCCTGCTGATCATTCTGATCCTGCTTCTGATTGGCGCCATTCCGTCCTGGCCGCACAGCCGCAGTTGGGGCTACGGGCCGAGCGGGCTTCTCGGTGTCGTGCTGATCGTGGTCATCGTCCTGCTGTTGTTGGGACGGCTGTGACACGAACACCGACCAAAAAAAAGGGGCGCTCCGACTGGAGCGCCCCTTTTTGTTATTCGCGCGCGACGTGCGCGGTCAAACCCGCATGACCTGTCCGTTGGGCTCGATCTTGCGCGGAATCACCGGCTCGCTCTGTCTGGGCGATGTCGCCTTCGGACGAACCGGCGCGGGCGACTGCTCGATCGCGGCTTTGTCCGCGACCTGTTTCACCGTGGTCGAAGCCGGAGTCTTGCGCTTCTTCTTCGAAGCCGTCTGAGCGGCCCCATGAGTCTTGCTCTTGGCCTTCGTCGCGGCCTGAGCTTCGGGAGGATTCCAGACTTCGGTATAGCGCTCGGCCGCAAACAACGACGACGAGGCGATCAACAGACAAACGATAAGGAATGCACGCTTCAAGAGATTCGCTCCAACGGTTAGTGGCCCGCTTTGCGCGAGAGGATGGCGTCGAGCGACTGCTCGGAGGTCTCCAGCTCGCGCAACGCAGCGTCGAGGCGCTCGAGTGAGCGCGCGACGGACTGCCCGCCCTGGTCGAAATCGGGTTCGCCTCGCGTGGCGTCGAACGCCGCGTTGACCGCGCGCGTCGCGCGCATGAAACGTTCGAGCGCGGCGGCTTCGAGCGAATCTTGGCGTGGAATCATCGGCAGGCTCCCTGTTGCGGACAAGCTGTACGAATATACAGTAAGCGGGCGTTGCAGCAAACCATCCGCGCGCGTCTTACGTGGTGAAAATGCCGAAGCGAGTCTTGACCTGCGCGCCGGTTCTCCGCATCGCCGCCCACCCGACGAAAAGCTGGTTCACGATCCGAATGTTCTTCACGTCGAGCTTTCATCCTCGAACTCGTAGCGCTCATGGCCCAGTCCATACATCGTAACTTTTCATCCGTCTTCCTAAGTTCAATTTGCCGAATCCTCATCGCACTAACGAAAAAAACGCGAAGGATCGACATAGGCCGGTTTTCCGGTATGACAGATCGCCGCATCGAGCGAAGCAACTTCGCTGCGTTAAGTCACCTTTAATTCTCCCCGCCCACACTCGACCTTACGATCCGGCTCCATCGCCGACCGCACCGGACGGCCCGGACAATACACGTGAGGAATGGGTCATGCCTGCCAACTCCGCTTCTCGGCGCAACTCCGCCAATCTCGCCCCGACGCTGCGCAAGCAGCACGCGCTCTCGCTGCGCGAGTGCCGCCTGTCGCTGCCGGTAAAACCGCCTTGGGGACCGGCGTATCGCATGGTCGAATGGGTCCAGAAGAATGACCAGCGCGTGCAGCGCCGCGTATTTCCCGCCGATTGCACTCCGTCGCAAATCGCCGATGCGCTGCGCGAGCACGTTCCCGGCCGCCGTTACGGCCCGCGAGACGACGAAGACTGATCCGGCGCTTCGAGCACGAAAGCTCATGGCACGCTTGCAATAATCCAAATGTGGACTAATATGCAGAACAAGTTCCTTTGGAGACTTGACGACATGTCAAACGCCGCACGCATCGCTTCTGCGTCGGCCGGCCACCCGGTGCCGCGCCCGGCGCTGGATTCGAGCGATCTATCCGCTGCCGGCCTGCGCGCCTTCCTCAAAATCGCCGAGGCCTGGGAGCTTTCCGCCGAGGAGCAGATCACGCTTCTAGGCTCGCCCGGCCGTTCCACCTACTTCAAATGGAAGAATGCGCCCGAGTCGGCGCGGCTCGCACGCGACACGCTGGAGCGTCTTTCGCTGATTCTCGGCATCTACAAGGCGCTGCAAATCCTCCTGCCCGACCCGAAAGCCGCCGATACCTGGATTCGCCGCCCCAACGCCGCGCCGCCGTTCGGCGGGCGTCCGGCGCTCGACCGCATGCTGGCCGGCAATATCGGCGACCTGATCGCGGTGCGCCAGTATCTCGACGCGATGCGAGGCGGCTGGGCGTGATGGGGATGGCATTCAGCAATGACACGACAAACTGGCGCGAGCGGTGGCCGAACGGTCTGCTGGACTGGTCGCCCGCGTATCGCGTGATTCCCACGCGCTTTCCGGCCGTCAATCTGTTCGACCGCGTGGCGTCGCCGCAGGATTTCGAAGCGCTCTACGCACTCGAGGCGATGACCAACGACCGTCTGCGCACCGAAGTCGGCGAACTCGATCTCGTGCCAGCGCAGGAGCGCTGCTTCGGGCCGGGCTGCGGGCCGATCATGGCGGCGTTCACGCATCTGAACCCGAACGGCAGCCGCTTCTCGGACGGCAGCTACGGCGTGTTCTATTGCGGCCGCGAGCGGCAGACGGCGATCGCGGAGACGCGCTATCACTCGGGCCTGTTTCTCGCCGCGACGAAGGAAGCGCCGCTGCGCCAGCAGATGCGCCTCTACACCGTTATGGCGCATGGCGAAGTCGTCGATCTGCGGGGCGACGCGATCACGCGATGGCAACTGGACCCGTGCATCCTCGCACCCGACGATTACATGCCGGGCAAGACGCTCGGCCGCGCCGTGCGGGCGGCGGGCACGCCGGGAATCGCGTATCCGTCGGTGCGCGATCCGGGCGGCGAATGTCTCGCCGCGCTGCGCACGACGATGCTGCGCGATTGCCGTCACGCGGCCTATCTCGAATACAACTGGAATGGCGAGACCATCGATTACGTGTTCGAGATGAATCAGGTCGGCTGATCGGGCAAACGTTTCAATCGCGCGGTTGATCCCGGTTCAGTTCATCGCGACCGCCGTTCCCGATCGCGTCCTCGCCAGCTTCTTCGAAGCCGGGCGCGCGGCGCTGCGCGTTGGCTTTTTCGTGACCTGCTCCAGCGCCTGCGACGCCGCGCCCTTGCTGCTTGCCTTCAGCGCGCCGGAGCGCGCCTTGCGGCTGGACGCGTCGAGTAGCTTCGTCAGGCGCGCATCGGACGGATCGGCGCCCTTGCGGCTCTTGCGCGCCGCCTCGCGCGTGCGCCGCCGCGTGTCCTTTTCGAGGAAGACCGCGAGCGCCGCTTCATCGGTTCTCAGCCCGCGGCGGCGCGATGCGGGCATCGTCTCGGCGAGTTCGCCCGCCTCGAACGCCTCGACCACCGCCGGATGCACATAACATTTGCGGCACACGGCCGGCGTGTTGCGCAGCAGTTGCGACACTTCCTTGATCGTGCCGACGACATGCTTGCGCGCCTCGCTCACCGTCTCCCACTTGAGCCTTCTGAGCGCCGCGAGCGCGAACACGCTGCCGGCCCACGTGCGGTAGTCCTTCGCGGTGAAATCCGCGCCGGTGATCTCGTGCAGATAATCGTTGATATCGGACGAGGTGACGGCATGGCGCGCGCCATCGGCATCGAGATACTGAAACAGATCCTGGCCCGGCAAATCCATGCAGCGCTTGACGATGCGCACGACGCGCGCGTCGCTCACGGCGACATCGTGCTCGATGCCGCTCTTGCCGCGAAACCTGAAACGCAGCCTGCCGGCCGATACGCTCAGATGGCGCTTCCTCAGCGTCGTCAATCCATACGAGCGGTTCTCGCGCGCGTATTCCTCGCTGCCGACGCGAATCAGCGTCGTGTCGAGGAGGCGCACGACCGTCGCGAGCACCTTGTTGCGCGGCATGTCTTCGAGCGACAAATCACGCGCCACGCGCGCGCGCAGCTTCGGCAGCACCGCGGAGAACGCAAGCATGCGCTCGTACTTGCTGGCGTCGCGGGTTTCGCGCCACTGCGGGTGATAGCGATATTGCTTGCGTCCGCGCGCATCGCGTCCCGTCGCCTGCAGATGACCGCGCGAGTCGGGGCAGATCCAGACATCGGTATAGGCGGGCGGAATCGCCAGAGCATTGATGCGGCGCACCTCGGCATCGTCGTCGATGCGCTTGCCCTGCGTGTTGAAGTAGGCGAACGCGCCGTCGATCCATTCGCGCGTATAGCCGCGCCGCGAATCGTCCATATAGCGCAGACCCGGCGGCAAGTCCTCCGGGCAGCCTTGCATGCCGCCCGCGCCGCCGTCAGCTTCGGTGCTCCGTTCCGTTTGCGCCACCATCGCCTCGCCTGATTTGCTTTTCATTCATGGCGAACCTATGAGCAACGTGCGTGCCGCGTGGCGCACGCGATATCACGGCAGCGGGATCATGCGCGCGCCTTCCGACGCGGCCCAGCGCTCTTTCACGGACCAGCGCTCGTCGGTGCCCGGCTGGACGATGGTGAGCCGCCCCTCCGATGCGAACGCGCCCGTATCGATATAAATCTGCGAGCCGATCTGCTTGACCGCGCGCATCGGCGTATGGCCGACGTAGGTAGGCGACAGGCCCCGCTGGCGCGCCGGGTCCACTTCGCCCAGCGCGAGGCCGCGGCCCCAGAGCATTTCGTTGCGCACTTCGTCGGAGAAATCGATGACTTCGAGATCTTCGTCGCTGCCGAAGAACTCCGCGTGCAGCACGTTGAAGCGCCGCGCGCCGTCGCCCACGATGCGCACCAGCGGCAGCTTCGCGAGACGGATGGCTAAGCTGGAGAGTTGCTCCTCGGGAAGCGTGTCGGCCCATGCGCCGCCGATCGCGTACCACGCCTGACGGCGCATCGCGCCGGTCGCCACCGCGATCAGCGAATCCTCGTGATTGCCGAGCACCGGATAGAACCACGGCTTCTCGATGAGTTCGACCGCGGCGAGCGAATCGGTGCCGCGATCGACCAGATCGCCGACGGAGAACAGACGATCCCGCTCGCCATCGAAGCCGATCTCGTGCAGCAGATAGCGCAGGGCATCGACACAGCCATGCAGATCACCGACCACGAAATCGCGGCCGAGGTCATTGGCGGGATGCCTGCAGACGATAGGGTAAGTAGGTCCATTCATGCGACGATCTTAGCGCTGCTCTATCGCGGGGTGTGCGGGTTGGGTCGCTTTCACAATGCAAATCCGGTGCAAGTATCGTGCGCGTTCGTGGGGTGATTCACACACCGCGCGCTCACTGCGATATAGCACGAAGTCGCGCGACGGACTTCGCATCGGTCATAGCGCGCGGATCGCCGAACTGGCGCGTCAGATAGTTGCCGAGCGCGGCGATTTGCTCATCCGTGAACTGCGCGCCGAACGCCGGCATCAGCGCGTGCGCTTCGCGCGTCTTGCGATTCACGCCGTGCAGGATCACGAGCACGAGATTGCTCGTCGTCATGGTGCCGAGCGCACCGGTCACGCCATCGTGGATGAGCGCGGGAAACGGCACGATGCCCTCGCCCGTCATGCCGTGGCAACTCGCGCACGCGGCGGCATACAGGCGCGCGCCATCGCCCGATGCGTCGAGCGACGTGACATCCACGCGCGAAGCTTGGCCGAAGCTCGTGCGCACGCGCGCATTCTGCACTGGAACCGCGGACACGGTGCGCAGATACACGACGATCGCGCGCTGATCGGCGGGCGTCAGATATTGCGTGCTCGCGGCGACGACCTCCGCCATCGGCCCGAGCGCATGCGCGCGGCCGGGCGCGGCGCCGGTCGAAAGGAAACGCGTCAACTCGTCGTCGCGCCACGCACCGATGCCCGCCACGCGATCCGCCGTCAGATTGCCCGCCCGCCAGCCCGCGACATCCGCGCCGGCCAGCCGTGCGCCGGACTTCAATCCGCCGAGCCAGTTGCGCGGCGTGTGGCACTCGCCACAATGACCGAGCCCTTCGACGAGATACGCACCGCGATTCCATTCCGCGCTCTTCGACGGATCGGGCACGAAGCGGCCCGGCGTGAAGTTGACGAGATTCCACAGCGGCATCAGCCAGCGTTGATCGAAGGGAAAGGAGAGCGTATTGCGCGGCGTGGTGGCGCGTACGGGCGGCACGGTCGCGAGATACGCGCGCATCGCGAGCAGATCGTCGTCGGAGAGAAGCGTGTAGGCGGTGTATGGGAACGCGGGATAAAGCCGCTCGCCATTCCGGCCTACGCCCTCGCGCATCGCGCGGATGAACTGCGCGTCGGTCCACGCGCCGATGCCCGTCGCGCGGTCGCTCGTGAGGTTCGGCGCGTACACATCGCCGAACGGCGTCGCGATCGGCTTGCCGCCCGCGAAGGGACGCGCGGCATCGGCCGTATGGCAGGTCACGCAGCCGCCCGCGCGCACGAGATATTCGCCCTGCGCGAGCTTCTCGTTCTGCGCCTTCGCGCCACCGGCGACGCATACGAGCGCCACGATCAGGCTGCCGATCAGCGAAGCGCGTAGTCCGCTCATCGCAACGACGCTTCGATGGTGCCGGCGAGCCTCAACGACAGCGCGGCGATCGTCAGCGTGCAGTTGACCGCGCCGCCTGCGGGCATCACCGCGCTCCCGACGATGAAGAGATTCGCGTGATCGTGCGCGCGGCACTCCGCATCGACGACGGAATCGTTCGGGTTGGCGCCCATGATCGCCGTGCCCATGATGTGACTGCTCGCTCCGAGCGACTCGTCGTGCTCGACTTCCGCGCCCTCGAAAATGCCCGCGATGCGTTCGAACTGCGCGCGCGTTTCCGCGGCGGCGCGGCGCACGTAGTCATCGACCGAATAAGTGACCTCGGGACGCGGCAGACCGAGCGCATCCTTTTGCGCCGACAGCGTCACGCGGTTAGCCGCCGATGGCAACTGCTCGTGAAAACTCCCGAACGTGAGCGTGCGCGCGCAGCGTTCGCGGATCTGCCGGTCGAGCTCGCCGCCAGTCAGCTTGAGACCGAGCAGCTTGTGCGTGACCGAGAGCGTCGGCGCGGCGTTCGACACATGCAGCTTGGTCGCCGACTGCCGCGCGCGAAACGGCCCGTCGCGGAAATCGACGATCGAGCTCATCTCGACCGGCCCGCGCCCCGGCCACAGCGCCTCGTTGGCGAGGAACTTCACGCTCGTGGCCGGATGATCCATCAGATTGCGTCCGAGCTGATCCGAGCCATTGGCGACGCCCTTCGGAAACCGCGCCGATGCCGACATCAGCAACAGCTTGGGCGTCTCGATGCCGTTCGCCGCGATCACGAAGCGCTTGCCGGTCACGCGCGTGCCCTGGCCATTCGGATCCTTGTAATGAATCGCGACGATCTCGCCACGGTCGTTCGCCTCGACGCGATACGCGACCGCCTGCGCGAGCAACTTCGCGCCCGCGCGCTCGGCCTTTTCGGCGTGCGTCGCGGCATGATAGAGCGCGCCGATCGGACAGATCGGCATGCAATTGTTGTTGCCGCAGCAGGCAGGCCGCGCATCGTACGGGCGGCTGTTGCGCGCGACCGGCTCCGGCACCACCCGATACGACTGCGCCCCGAGCACTTCGGTCACGCGCCGGTCCATCCACGAGAGCGGGAGTGCGTCCATCGGATACGGCGTCGAGCGCGGCGAGCCGAGATCGATGTCCGGCCCCGACACGCCCAGTTCGACCTCAGCCTGGCCGTACCACGGTTCGAGCGTCTCGTAGGGAAACGGCCAGTCGCGCCCGACGCCGTACAGCGACTTCAGACGAAAGTCGGCGGGTAACAGCCGCCACGCCGCGCCGGCCCAGTGCCATGTCGTGCCGCCGACGAGCCGCAGATATTGCGGCTGATACGGCATCGCGCCGCGATCGATCAGATACGCGCCGGGATTCATTGGCTCGGGGCGCGGCGCGTGACGCGGCAGCGGATATGGCGCGCACAGGTCGCGCTTGTCGGCGGCGCGGCGAAAGTTCTCGACGATCTGCCAGCGCGCGAGGCGCGGCCCGGCTTCGAGCAGAATCACCGACGCGCCCGCCTGCGCCAGCCGGTACGCGACGAGACTGCCCGCCACGCCGGAGCCGACGACGACTACGTCCGCCGAAGTGGAACCCGCCATGCGCGCGCCTTTGTCCTTTTAAATGTCGATGCGGGGCGATTCCCTGCTCAGGGCTTGCGCGCCCAGTCGGCCGGCTCGCCGCGGCAGTATGAGGGAATCGTGAGCATGTCGCCGACCGGATCGAACATCAGTGCGCGCTCGTACGCAACGACCTCGGCATGCTGCCCCTCGCCGACCACGCCGAGATACCACGCGCGCATCACGTCGCCCACGGTCTTTCCGAGCTCGGGGCGCGTGCTTTCGAGCGCGGCGGTGATGATGTCGGTCGGAGTGCCGCCGTGCGTCGCGATCCATTGATTCAGCGCGGCGATCTTCGTGGCGAAGGCGGCGTCATGGCGGGCGAGCGCCGCATGCACGCGTTCCGCGAGTTGCGGATCGAAGCTCGTGCGGCCGGTGAGTTTCATCGATACGGCAAGAAACGCGTCGCCGCCCGATGGCGTCGCGGGTCTGGCCGATTGCGCTCGCGCCGCCAGCAAGCCGCACGCAAACGAAGCGCACGCGCCCGCCATGATTCCCCGCCGCATCGCAAACGACATGCTTCTTCCTCAGCGTATTGAAAGGGACGCGCGCAATAATCGCAGACACCGGGCCTTGCTCTCCGTCACGCGGACAAAACGAAAATGAAGCCTATTTTGCCGCCCGTACTGCGCAACCGGCCGCGCGCGCTGATCGCCCTGCTGGTTGGTGTCGTCGTCGGCGCTTTGGTTCCGGCGCATCTGCGGCCGACCGCACGCGCGCTGATCGGCTGGGATGCGGCCGTCTGGCTTTATCTCGCGCTCATCTGGATCAAGATGGCGCGGGCCGGTCAAAGCGACGTGGAGGAGCTCGCCGAACGCGAGGACGAGAACGCAGCCACCGTGCTGATGGTCGTGAGCGTGGCGGCGATCGCGAGCATCGTCGCGATCGTGGTGGAACTGGCGGCGGCGAAAAGTCCCGGCTCGCGGCCGCTGCTGCACTATCTGCTGACCGGCGCGACCATGCTCGGCGCCTGGTTCCTCATTCCGACGATGTTCACGCTGCACTACGCGCGCCAGTACTATCAGTCGCCCGGCGACGACACCGCGCTGCGCTTTCCCGACAAACACCTGAAGCCCGATTACTGGGACTTCCTGTACTTCTCCTTCACCATCGCCGTCGCCTCGCAGACCGCCGATATCGCGCTCGGCTCGACCGCCGCGCGCCGCACCGTGCTCGCGCAATCGATCATGTCGTTCTTCTTCAATCTCGCGGTGCTCGGGCTCTCGATCAACATCGCCGCGAGCATGGTCAGCGGCTAGCGGCCCTGCATCATGCCGCTGTCACGGGCGCGACATAAGCTCATCTGAGACGCCGTGTAAAAACGCGGCGCGCGCCGCTGTCAGTTTTACACGCGGCACGTTCGTGCCATCGACGCGCCAGGAAGCGGACGCGTCGGCCAGTCTTTTCGCGCCACGGGCGGATAGAAACGTGCCGCAGCGCACACAAGCGTGCTGCGGTGGCACAACGATTGCTGCAATGCGCCAGCCACTCCAGACAAAACCCCGATCAGCATTCGCATGCGCGGCGCATCGCCCGCGTTCCTCCCGCCAGGAGCCCATTTTGCCTTTGAACGTTCTGCTGGTCGCCTCCGAAGCTGTCCCGCTCGCCAAGACCGGCGGACTCGGCGACATGGTCAGCGCCTATGCCGCCGCGCTGCGCGAAGCCGGCGTCGACGCCACCATCCTGCTCCCCGCCTACCCGAACGCGATCGCCCAGGCCGAAGGTCTGAGCAAGATCGGCACGCTGAGCGGTCTGCCCGGCGGCGACGCGTCGCTGTTGCGCGGCCGCATGCCCGGGACCGGCGTGCCGGTGCTTTTGCTGCGCTGCGACGCGCTGTTCGCACGCACAGGTTTGTATCAGGATGCGCAAGGCCGCGACTATCAGGACAACGCGATTCGCTTCGCGACGCTTTCCGCCGCCGCGGTGAGGATCGCGCAGGGCGTGCGCGGCGTGAAGAAGCCCGACATCGTGCATGCGCACGACTGGCACACCGGCCTGACGCCGCTTCTGATGAAGCACGCGGGCGTGCACGCAAAGAGCGTTTTCACGATCCACAATCTCGCATTTCAGGGCAACTACGCGCTCTCGCTTGGTGCGTCGCTCGGCGTGCCGGAGAAATGGCTCGTGCATGCGTTGAGCGAACCGCTCAGCATCGAGTTCTACGGCGCGCTGAGTCTGATGAAAGCGGGCATCGTGCATGCCGATCGCGTGACCACCGTTTCCGAAACCTATGCGCGCGAGATTCTCACGCCGCGCTTCGGCAATCTGATGGAAGGCGTGCTGCAGAGTTGCGCGCACAAGCTCTCCGGCGTCGTCAACGGCATCGACGAACAGACGTGGAATCCGGCGACGGATACGCTCATCGAACGCAACTATTCGTTCGACGATATGCGCGGCAAGCACGCCTGCAAGCGCGCGCTGCAACGCAAGTTCGGCCTGCCGGTCGATCCGTTCGCGCCGCTCATGGCGATAGGCAGCCGCATGACGGGACAGAAGCTCGCGGATGTCGTGCTCGAAGCGCTGCCGCGCCTGCTCGCGAAACATCCGCGCCTGCAGCTCGCGGTCATCGGCAAGGGCGAGGCGTATATCGAAGCGGGCTTCAGAAAGCTCGCGCAGGAATGGCCGGATCGCGTCGGCGCGCATATTGGATATGACGAACGACGCGCACATGCGCTGCACGCGGGCGCCGACATCCTGTTGCACGGCAGCCGCTTCGAGCCGTGCGGCCTCACGCAACTCTATGCGATGCGCTACGGCACGCTGCCGGTTGCATCGCGGGTAGGCGGTCTCGCGGACACGATCGTCGATGCGGCGCAAAACGTCGATCATGCCGCGCACGATGCGCTGCGTCCTTCGGTGTGGCTGCGCGACGGCACGCACGACATGCCGGTCGCCGCAGCGCCCGCGCGGCGCGCGTTGCACGCACCCACTGGCTTTCTCTTCGAAGGCGAACGCGCGGACGATATCGTGCGCGCCGCGAGCCGTGCGCTCGATGCGTACATGCGTCCGCAAGCGTGGCGCGCGCTGCAGCGCAACGCGATGTCATGCGATTTCGGATGGAACGAAGCCATCACGACGATGGTCGCACTGTACGTCGGCCTGAGCGACGCGCGGCCGAGCCGGAGCGCGCTGCGCCCGCGCCGCGCAGCGGATGGCGTGCAACAGCCTTCGCAAATGCCGGCGCAATTGCCCTTGCAAGGCGATGCGCATTCGCTCGCGCGCACAGCCTGAGCACGGCCGACGCAGTTGCTCCATAGTAGTGCCTTCATGCAGAGCTGAGTTGGACACTCGTGGGCACTCACCGGGCGCGGCACGCAATGTGCTGCCTCGCCCCGTACGTGCCCCGAACGAAATCCTCGGGGACCGTGGCGCCCGCCGCGAGCGCGTTTCAGCGCTCGATGCACGGTGCATCGCAGGACACGGCCAGGCAGGCGTCGATACGAGCGGCGCCAGGGTGTAATCTGAGTTCCGCCTGAAGTCCGCGTGAGTCAAGCGTGTCGCGCGGACGAACTCTTCAGCCAGTTTGGCCCGTGAGCGTGATCGCGAATGATGCCCGCATCCCCGCCACCGCAGGACGACTCTGGAAAAGACGAACGATGGAAAACCATCAAGCTCATCATGCGTACGCGCCGCGTATTTACTTCATCGATCCCCTGCTTGTCGGACCTCTCGCGGACTGGCCCGCCCAGTTCGAGCATGCGGCCGCGCTCGGCTTCGATCATGTCCTGATCGGCGCGCCGTTCGTGCCCGGCAGCAACGGGCATCGCGAGGCGGTCGCCGATCATCATCGCCTGCACCCTGTCTTCGAGTCCGACGCCAGCGCCGCCGATGGCCTGCGCAAGCTCGCCGATGCCGCGAAAAAGCACGGGCTCACGTTGCTCGTCGATATCGTGATCGACCGTGTGAGCGCGGAAGGCGGTCTCTATCTCGAGAACAAGCGCTGGTTTCAGCCGTTCGAAAGCGCGGACGCGCGGCTCGACCCGCGCAAGCCGCCGCGTCAGCGCGATGTCGCCTACGCGAATTTCGCCGATGGCGAAGCCGCGCATCAGCTGACCGAATGGTGGGCGCGCGAACTGAACCAGCTTGCCGATGCGGGCGTAGGCGGCTTTCGTTTCGATGCGCCGCATGCCGTGCCCGCGCATGTGTGGCGGCGGCTCGGCGCGGCGGTGCGCGAGAAGCATCCCGACACGCGCTGGCTCGCGTGGACCGTGGGCGTCACGCGGCACGATCTGCACGGTCTGACCGACGCCGGCTTCGACGCGGTGTTTTCCTCCACGCGCTGGTGGGACTTCAAAAGCGCATGGCTCTTCGACGAGCACGCGGCGCTGTCGCGCATCGCCTCGCCTGTCGCGTTTCCGGAAGACCCGTTCGGCGCGCGTCTCATCAGCGATCTGTCCGACACGAGCGACACCGCGCTCGTCGAACGCGCCTATACGCGCGTGCTCGACACCGCCGCCGCGCTCGGCACCGGCATCATGGTGCCGATGGGCTTCGAATACGGCGTCGGCCTGCCGCTGTCGCCGCAATACGGCGTCGCCGCGGAGTACAAGCGCGCGACGAACGAGAAGCGCATCGATCTGAGCCAGCGTGTCAAACGTGCGAACGATCTGCAACGCAACGTCGGAACCTTGTCGAGCGTGGGCGAGTTGCGCGCGCTCACGGGCGCGGGCACGCCGTACGCCGCGCTCATCCGCGCGGATGGCGGCGATCTGCGTAACAGCGAAGACGCGGTGCTGATGATGGTCAATCCGGATCTCGTCGCGCCGGTGCATGTCGATACGCTGCATCTGCTCGAATCGGTCCCCGGCAATTACACACGCTTCGCGCCCATCGATGCGGAGAAGACCAAGCCCGAGCGTCTTGCGCCGTTCTCGCTGAAACCCGGCGAAGTGCGTCTGTTCCGCGCCGAAGCCGAGCCGTTCATTCTGCTCGCGCAGCCGCAAGTGAAGCGCGGTGCCAAGGCCGCGGACAAGAAGTCGGTGGCGGACGCGATCGCCGCGCCGCGCGTGTCGATCGAGAGCGTGACGCCCGCGGTCGATCACGGGCGCTTTCCGGCCAAGCGCATCGTCGGCGAAGCGGTCGAGATTCAGGCCGCGATCTTCGCGGAAGGCCATGACAAGATCGCCGCCGCCGTGCAATGGCGCGCCGCCGACGAAACCGAGTGGCACGAAACGCCCATGTCGGCCGTGCAGCCGGCGGGCCTCGACTTGTGGAGCACGCGCATTCCGCTCGAACGTGTCGGACGTCACGAGTTCGTCGTAATGGCGTGGCGCGACGATTTCGCCTCGCTCGTCGATCACATGCAGAAGAAGCTGAAGGCGAATCAGACGGTGGAGCTCGAAGTCGAGGAAGCGAAGCATCTGTTCGCGCTGATCCTCGCCGAAGTGAAGACCGTCGACGATTCGGACAGCGGACCGCTCGAAGCGATCGTCAAGGAATTCACCAAGGCGGGCGACGCGCGCAAGCTCGAACTCGTGCTCGCGCCCGCGACCGCGAAGGCCGTCGCGGCGGCGCGGCATCGGCCGTTTTTATCGCGCGATCCGGTGGTGTATCGCGTCGACTCGGAACGTGCGGCTGCGCGCTTCGCGAGCTGGTACGAGATCTTCCCGCGCTCGATGAGCGACGACGTGAATCGTCACGGCACGTTCATCGATGTGATCGGCAAGATGCCGCGCATTCGCGAGATGGGCTTCGACGTGCTCTACTTCCCGCCGATTCATCCGATCGGCGTGGCGAACCGCAAGGGCAAGAACAACACGCTCACGGCGCAGCCCGGCGATGTCGGCAGCCCGTATGCGATCGGTGGAAAGGAAGGCGGGCACGATGCGCTGCATCCCGAGCTCGGCAATCTCGACGACTTCAAGCGCATGCTCGAAGCCGCGCATGAACACGGCCTCGAAATCGCGCTCGACTTCGCGGTGCAATGCTCGCCGGATCATCCGTGGCTCAAGGAACATCCGACTTGGTTCGCATGGCGTCCCGACGGCACGCTGCGTTACGCGGAGAATCCGCCGAAGAAGTACCAGGACATCGTGAACCCGGACTTCTATGCGCAGGATGCGAAGCCCGAATTATGGGTCGGTTTGCGCGACGTGTTCCTGCACTGGATCGCGGCGGGCGTGCGCATTTTCCGTGTCGATAACCCGCACACGAAGCCGTTCCCGTTCTGGGAATGGGTGATCGGCGATGTGCGCGCGCGTCATCCCGATGTGATCTTCCTCTCCGAAGCGTTCACGCGGCCGCGCGTGATGAATCGCCTCGCCAAGCTCGGTTTCTCGCAGTCGTACACGTACTTCACGTGGCGCGAAAGCAAGCGCGATTTCATGGAGTACATGCACGATCTCACGCAGACCGACGCGAAGGAATTCTTCCGTCCGAACTTCTTCGTGAACACGCCGGATATCAATCCGCGCTTTCTGCAAAGCTCGGGGCGTCCGGGCTTCGTGATTCGCGCGGCGCTCGCGGCGACCTTGTCGGGGCTCTGGGGCGTGTATAGCGGCTTCGAGTTGTGCGAGTCGGCCGCGCTGCCGAACAGCGAGGAGTATCTCGACTCCGAAAAGTATCAGCTGCGCGCGTGGGACTGGAACCGGCCGGGCAACATCGTCACGGAGATCACGGCGCTCAATCGAATCCGGCGCGCGAATCCCGCGCTGCAGACGCATTTGGGCATCAACTTCCTGCCTGCTCATAACGAGCAAATCCTGTTCTTCGAAAAGGCAAACGCGTCGCGCGACAACGTCGTGCTGGTCGCCATCAATCTCGATCCGTTCAACGAGCAAGGCGCGGATATCGAGTTGCCGTGGCAGACGCTCGAACGCTGGGGCGTGCATGAAGGGGATGCCGTTGCCGTCGAGGATCAGGTGACGGGTGAGAAATTCGAATGGCGCGGACGGCGTCAGCATGTGCGGCTGAATCCGCATTCGCTGCCGTTCGCGATCTGGCGCATCTCGCCGACGTGGGGCTTGCCGAAGCCTCAGCCGGACGACGAATGAGCGTCTGACGACGGCATCACACCCATAACAAGGGCCGCAGCCAGCCCATGCAAATTGGAGCGAAACCGTGGATACAAGGGTGAAGCGCAACAAGAAGGCGTCGATTCTCAACGACGATCCGCTCTGGTACAAGGACGCGATCATCTATCAGGTTCACATCAAGTCATTCTTCGATGCGAACAACGACGGCATTGGCGATTTTCCCGGCCTGCTCGCGAAGCTCGACTACATCGCGGAGCTGGGCGTCGACGCCATCTGGCTGTTGCCGTTCTATCCGTCGCCGCGGCGCGACGATGGTTATGACATCGCCGATTACCGCAACGTGCATCCGGACTACGGCACGATCGCGGATGTGAAGCGCTTCATTCAGGAAGCGCATGCGCGCGGCATACGCGTCATTTCCGAACTGGTCATCAATCACACGTCGGATCAGCATCCGTGGTTTCAGCGCGCGCGCCATGCGAAGCCGGGCTCGAATCATCGCAACTATTACGTGTGGTCCGATACGGACAAGAAGTACGAAGAGACGCGCATCATCTTCATCGATACGGAGCCTTCCAACTGGACGCACGATCCGGTTGCGGGGCAGTACTATTGGCACCGTTTCTATGCGCACCAGCCCGATCTGAACTTCGACAATCCGGCAGTTCTCAAGGAAGTGCTTTCCGTCATGCGCTTCTGGCTCGATATGGGCATCGACGGTCTGCGGCTGGATGCGGTGCCTTATCTCGTCGAGCGCGAAGGTACGAATAACGAGAACCTGCCCGAGACGCACGAGATTCTCAAGAAGATTCGCGGGACCATCGACGCCGAATATCCGAACCGCATGCTGCTCGCGGAAGCGAATCAATGGCCGGAGGACGTGAAGGAATACTTCGGCGACGAAGACGAATGTCACATGGCGTTCCACTTCCCGCTGATGCCGCGCATCTATATGTCGATCGCGAGCGAGGACCGCTTTCCGATCACCGACATCATGCGGCAAACACCGGACCTCGCCGAAACGAATCAATGGGCGATCTTCCTGCGCAATCACGACGAACTCACGCTCGAAATGGTCACCGACTCCGAGCGCGATTACTTGTGGAACACGTATGCGAGCGATCGTCGCGCGCGTCTGAATCTCGGCATCCGGCGCCGGCTCGCGCCGTTGATGGAGCGTGACAGAAGGCGCATCGAATTGATCAATTCGCTGCTGCTTTCCATGCCCGGCACGCCCGTGATTTACTACGGCGACGAACTCGGCATGGGCGACAACATCCACCTGGGCGATCGCGATGGCGTGCGCACGCCGATGCAATGGTCGTCCGATCGCAACGGCGGCTTCTCGCGCGCCGATCCCGAACAACTCGTGCTGCCGCCCGTGATGGGTTCGTTGTACGGCTATGACGCGGTGAACGTCGAATCGCAGAGCCGCGATCCGCATTCGCTGCTGAACTGGACACGCAAGATGCTCGCGGTGCGCCGCTCGACGCATGCGTTCGGACGCGGCACGATCCGTTTCCTGCGCCCGGCGAATCGCAAGATTCTTGCGTATCTGCGCGAACTGGAAGGCGAGCCGCCGATTCTGTGCGTCGCGAATCTCTCGCGTGCGCCGCAGGCTGTCGAGCTCGATCTATCGGAATTCGCGGGATCGGTGCCGCTCGAAATGACCGCTGATTCGCCTTTTCCGCAGATCGGCCAGCTCACTTATCTGCTGACCTTCCCGCCGTACGGATTCCTGTGGTTCCAGCTTTGCCCCGGCAACATGCGGCCCGCGTGGGCACAGGCGCCTTCCGAACAGTTGCCCGAGTTCGTCACGATGGTGATTCGCGCGGGACAAACGGGACCGACGCCCGAGAACGTGCGTCTGCTCGAATCGGAAGTGCTGCCGAACTATCTGAGCAAGCGGCGCTGGTTTGCATCGAAGGATCAGAAGCTGCATGCGGTCCGTCTCGCCGCGCTGACGACGATCGAAGGCGCGGGCTTCGCGTTCACCGAAATCGAAGCCGATGTCGGCGACCATTGCGAGCGCTATGTGCTGCCGCTTTCCATCGCGTGGGGCACGGAAACGACGTCGCCGTTGTACATGCAGCTTGCGCTCGCGCGCGTGCGGCGCAACCGCAACATCGGACATCTGACCGATGCGTTCGCGGTGCCGCAATTCACCTACGGCGTGATGCGCAAGCTCAAGGAGCGCGCGGTTGTCGAGACGGTACAGAAGAGCGAGATTCGCTTCCTGCCAACCGAGCGCCTGAATGAGCTCAACTATTATCCGGCCGATCCGCCCGAGATCCGCTGGCTCGCGGCCGAGCAGAGCAACAGCTCGCTCGTGATCGGCGAGAAGGTGGTGCTGAAGCTGGTGCGGCGCGTGGTCGGCGGCATTCATCCGGAAGCGGAGATGAGCCGTTATCTGACGAAACTCGGCTATGCGAACACCGGCCCGCTGTATGGCGAAGTGGTGCGCGTGGACCCGGAAGGCGTACCGCATACGCTCGTGATCCTGCAGGGCTTCATCGACAATCAGGGCGATGCGTGGAACTACGCGCTCGACTATCTGCGCCGCACGGTAGATGAACTTTCGGTCGCGGTGGAATCGGAAGAACATACGCCCGAACGCGATGCGCAGACCGAGGGCTTCGCGGGCTACGGCAACATCGCGGGCGTGATCGGCAAGCGGCTGGGCGAGCTGCACGTCGCGCTTGCGTCGCCCACGGATGACGAAGCCTTCTCGCCGCAGCGCGCGAGCATGGATGACGTGAAGGGCTGGATCGACGGCACGTTGAAGCTGCTCGAATCGGCGCTCGACATCATTGCGCAGAAGATCGGCGAGTTCAACGAGCACGACCGCTTCCTCGCGCAGAGTCTGCTCGATCGTCGCGACATGCTCGTCGATGCCGTGAAGAAGCTGATCGCGTCGAAGGCCGATGCGCTGTGCATCCGCATTCACGGCGACTTCCATCTGGGCCAGGTGCTGATGGCGCAGGGCGATGCGTATCTGATCGACTTCGAAGGCGAGCCGGCGCGCGCGCTGGAAGAGCGCCGCAGAAAAACGAGTCCGCTGCGCGATGTCGCGGGCCTGCTGCGTTCGTTGTCATATGCGAGCGCGGCGGCGCAGTCGACCACGGAGAATGCGCCGGCGCAGACGGCGGATCGCAAGCGCGCGCTGTTCGAGCGTCTGCGCGCGTTCGCCGAGGAGAGCTTCTTGCGTGAGTACATGGAGGCGATCGCATCGTCGCCGGAAACGATCGCGGCCGAGGACGTGTTCGCGCCCTTGCTCGATCTCTTCCTGATCGAGAAAGCCGCTTACGAAATCCGCTACGAAGCAGCGAACCGGCCGACCTGGATCGGCCTTCCGTTGCGGGGTCTCGCGTCGCTCGCGAGCCGCCTGCTGGGAGACACGGGCGAGCCGCCCGCGCCCGGCACGCGACCCGTGTTCGGAGCAACCAAGGACAATCCTGATGGAACCCATCATGAACAATCGTAGCGATCCGGCGGATACCAGGAATCCGGCGCACGGACTCAATCCGCTCGATATCGACGCGCTGGTCGACGCGCGGCATCCCGACCCGTTCTCGATGCTCGGCCTGCATGAAACCGACGTGGGACATGTGGTGCGCGTGTTTCTGCCGGGCGCGTCGGCGGCGAGTGTCGTCGATGCATCCAATGGCGAGCATCTCGGCTCGCTCGCGCGCATACACGATGCGGGGCTTTATGCGGGCTTCGTTTCGCGGCCGGCGGCGTATCGCGTGCAGGTCGACTGGCATGGCACGCCGCAGGAAACGCACGACACCTATGCGTTTGGCCCCGTGCTGTCTGATGAATGGCTCACGCGCCTGTCGCACGCGGACCCGTACGCGGTGCTCGAATGTCTCGGCTCCCGGCCCATCACGCATGGCAATGTCGCGGGCGTGCGTTTCGCGGTGTGGGCGCCGAATGCGCGGCGCGTGTCGGTGGTGGGCGACTTCAACACATGGGATGGCCGGCGTCATCCGATGCGCATGCGCCACCACGCGGGCGTGTGGGAGCTATTCATTCCGGGCATCGGCGCGGGCACGCGCTACAAGTACGAGATCGTCACGCGCGACGGACACACGTTGCCGCTGAAAGCCGATCCGTGCGCGATGCAGAGCGAGAAGCCGCCCTCGACGGCATCGGTGGTGGCCGATGCCGATGCGATCGATCACTACGCGTGGACCGACGCCGACTGGATGGCGACGCGCGGCGGCAAGCAGACGGCCCAATCGCCGATCACGATATACGAGGCGCATGCCGAATCGTGGCTGCGCGTGCCGGAAGAGGCGAATCGCGGCATGAACTGGCACGAGCTCGCGGAGCGCCTGATTCCGTATGCGAAGGGCATGGGATTCACGCACCTCGAATTCATGCCGATTGCCGAACATCCGTTCGGCGGTTCGTGGGGTTATCAGCCGTTGGGCCAGTTTGCGCCGTCCGCGCGTTTCGGCACGCCGGAGCAGTTCGCGGAGTTCGTGAACCGGGCGCATGAAGCGGGCCTGGGCGTGATCATCGACTGGGTTCCGGCGCACTTTCCGAACGACGCGCATGGGCTGGTGCAATTCGACGGCACGCCGCTGTATGAACATGCGGACCCGCGCGAAGGTTATCACCAGGACTGGAACACGATGATCTACAACCTCGGCCGCAACGAGGTGAGCGCGTTCCTGATCGCGTCGGGGCTGGCGTGGCTGAAGCGTTACCACATCGATGGATTACGGGTCGATGCGGTCGCTTCGATGCTTTATCGCGATTACTCGCGCAAGGCGGGCGAATGGGTGCCGAATGTTTATGGCGGGCGCGAGAATCTCGAATCGATTGCGTTTCTGAAGCGGCTGAATCATGAAGTGAGGCAGATTCCGGGCGCAATCACGGTTGCGGAGGAATCGACCGCATGGCCGGGCGTAACGGCGAGCGTGGAGAGCGGCGGTCTGGGTTTCGACTTCAAGTGGAACATGGGCTGGATGCATGACACGCTGCATTACATGCAGGAGGACCCGGTTTATCGGCAGTATCACCATCATCTGTATACGTTCGGGATGGTGTATGCGTATTCGGAGCGTTTCGTGTTGCCGTTGTCGCACGATGAAGTCGTGCATGGCAAGGGATCGCTGATCAACAAGATGCCTGGGGATCGCTGGCAGAAGTTTGCCAATCTGAGGGCGTATTTCGGGTTCATGTGGACGCATCCGGGCAAGAAGCTTTTGTTCATGGGCGGAGAGTTCGGGCAGTTCGCGGAGTTCAATCACGATGAATCGCCGCATTGGCATCTGCTCGATGATTCATTGCATGGCGGATTGCAGAAGCTGGTGCGTGATTTGAATGCGCTATATACGAGCGAGCCGGCGTTGCATAAGCTGGATAGCGATTCGCGCGGGTTCGAGTGGATCGTGGGCGATGACAACGCGAATAGCGTGTATGCGTTTCGGCGGACGGACGCCGAAGGGCGTGATCTGGTTGTTGTTTGCAACATGACGCCGGTGCCGAGGCTGGCTTATCGGATTGGGTTTCCGCGCGGCGGGCGCTGGAGTGAGGTTTTTAATTCCGATGCCTCCATTTATGGTGGGTCGAATATGGGGAATGGCGGGGTTATTCATACGGATGACTATCCGAGTCATGGGAGGCAGCAGTCTGCTGCGTTGACTTTGCCTCCGTTGGCGACGATTGTTTTGCGGGGTGATTGAAGCGGGGTGGGTTTGGTGCTTTGCCAGCGCTTCTATGAAATCCTGTTTTGTTGTCGGTCTATTAGCGTCGCCCCTCCCCGGGGCAGGGGTAACTTTCTTTGCTGCTGCAAAGAAAGTCACCAAAGAAAGCAGCTTTTT
>NZ_FCOA02000039.1 GCF_001544875.2 Caballeronia hypogeia | reverse complement strand
CGATCGCAGGATACATCGCCAAGCACTTCGGCATTCAGTACATCATGCATCTCGGGTTGGCTGCGCTCGCGATCGGCTTGGTCGTTACGCTCAGTCTGAAGGAAACGGCACCCGCCCGGTCGCGCGTGCAGGCACCTGCCGTTGCCTTGGACTGATCGTGCGACGCGTTGAGCCTTGACGGGCCCCGCGCGATCCTGGTCGCGCGCGGTCCGCTCGGAGCGCTTCCGCCGCGCCGCGCCGCGGGCCCGAAGCGCTTCAGGCAGAACAGGTGGCGGCTATATTTCACACCGAGCCCTGTCCTGCAAAACCCGAAGGTCGTCACGCCTGCTTTTGCGTCTCGGTGCCCAACTCGATCACCTCGAGCAACGCACGCTTGATCGCATTGCTCGCACCGAACCAGGCGAGCCCGATTCCCGCCTTGTGATCGCGCAATTCGAGCGGTCGGGCAACGACCTTTGGTGGCAGCGCCATTGCCGCGGCAGCCGGGATTACCCCGATGCCAAGGCCCGCTGAAACCAGCGCAAGCATCGTCGAGAACTCGCCGAGTTCCTGCGCGATGTTCAGATCCGCGCCCTCGCGCTTCAGCGCCACCAGTGTGTCGTCGTGGAAACCCGGTGCGTAACGCCGCGCGAGCACGAACGCAGGAAAGCCCCGGAGATCAGGCGGCCGAATCAGCGGCCGCGCGGCGAGCACGTGATCGTCGGGGAGCGCGACGACGAAGGGTTCCTCCAGCACCACGCGGATTTCCAGGCTGCTCACGCTTACGGGCAGACGTATCAGCCCGAAATCGAGCTGGTTGTTCTGAAGCGCCGCGATCTGATCCGGCGTCGGCATATCCTTCAGTTCGAGCGTGATGAGCGGATAGCGCGCGTGCATCGTGCGAATGAGCGCGGGCAGCAACCTGGGCAGCACCGACGAGACGAACGCGATGCGCAGCGTGCCGATTTCGCCTCGCGCCGACAGCCGCGCAGTCTGCTCCGCCCGCAAGGCCTGATGCAGCGTCGCGCGCGCCTCAGGCAAAAAGAGCGTTCCGGTTGCGCTCAGGACGACCTTGTGCCGATCGCGTTCGAACAGCCGCACGTCGAGTTCCTGCTCGAGCGCCTTGATCTGCATGCTCAGCGCCGGCTGAACGATACACAGGCGCTGCGCCGCCCGTCCGAAGTGCAATTCCTCGGCAAGCGCGACGAACGCGCGTAAATGCTTCAGTTCCATACCTCCCCTGCCCGCGGGTGCGCGAATCTGTAATCACGATTCATGATAACAGCGTCATGAAAGACTATTGGCGCGTCGGCGGTTGTTCGGGTGAACTAGGCGCATTGGAGACACAGCGCATCCACAAACAGAATGCGCGCTGAAACAATGGACAAGACACTGAAACTCTTCAGCCTGCACGGCAGGCGCGCCCTGATCACCGGCTCGGGCCGCGGCATCGGGCTGGCGCTGGCGCGAGGACTCGCGGAGGCGGGTGCCGCGATCGTCATCAACGATCGCAATGAGCAAAAGGCAGCGGACGTCGCCGCATGCCTGCGCAACGAAGGCTTCGATGCCGACTTCGCGGTATTCGACGTGACCGACCGCGAGCAAGTCGTCGCGGCGATCGAACGTGTCGAGAAGGAGATCGGCGCGATCGACATTCTGATCAACAACGCGGGCATCCAGCGCCGCGGGCCACTCGAAAGCTTTGGCGAGCGCGACTGGAACGACCTGCTGCGCGTGAATCTCGACGGCGTGTTCCAGGTTTCGCAGGCTGCCGCCCAGCACATGCTGGAGCGCGGGCGCGGCAAGATCATCAACATCGGCTCCGTGCAGAGCGAGCTGGCGCGGCCGGGCATCGCGCCCTACGCGGCCACGAAAGGCGCCATTCGCATGCTGACCAAGGGCATGTGCGCGGAATGGGCGCGGCACGGCATTCAGGCCAACGCGATCGCGCCCGGCTACTTCGAGACCGATCTCAATCGCGTGCTCATCGACGATCCCGCTTTCTCCGAGTGGCTCTGCAAGCGCACGCCGGCGGGCCGGTGGGGCCGTGTCGAGGAACTGTGCGGCGCGGCGGTGTTTCTCGCGTCGGCGGCATCGGATTTCGTGAACGGGCAGACGCTTTTCGTCGATGGCGGACTGACCAGCGTGGTCTGAGCGAAAAGGAGACAAGGACATGCGTAACTCACTGACAAGCCATCGCCGCTGCATCCGGACGGTCGCCGTCCTGACGATGGCCTTCGCGGCGTGCGCATCGCACGCGGCCGACTGGATCGTGTCGGGCAACGACGCAAAGTATCAGCGCGTCGAAGGCCGTGACACCTTTCCGGAGAATCCCGCGCCGGACACATTGACGCTCCTCGACGCGAGCCGCTTCCCCCCGCGCGTGACGGTGCAGGTGGAAGTCGAGAACGGCATACAGGGGCCGCCGCAGGCAGTCGCCATCACGCCGGACGCGCAAGTCGCGCTGATCGGCGCGCCGACGCGCTACGACCATGCCGCGAAGAAGCTGCTGATGGATTCGTTCGTGCAGTTCATCGACCTGCAGGCCACGCCGGCGGCCGTGACGCGGCTCGATATCGGAAGCCATCCGCAGGGCATTGCCATCGACCGGAGTGGCCGACTCGCGCTCGTCGCCTGTGTCGACGGCAGCGTGGCGGTGCTCGGCATCGACGGGAAACGCGTGATGCTCATCGACACGCTTAAGATCGCGCAGAAGCGGCTCGCCGGCGTGAGCTTCACGCATGACGGCGCGCATGCGCTCGTTGCGTTGCGCGACGAACAGGGCGTGGCGGTGCTCGATGTCGCCGATGGCCGCGTCACCGACAGCGGCGCCCGACTGTCGAGCGGCGTCGCGCCCTATACGATCGACGTGTCGAGCGACGGCAGATGGGCCGTTGTCAGCGATGTCGGACTGGCCGGCCTGCCAGCCTATTCCGGCAAGCTCGCGGGCGACGCCGACACGGTCACCCTGATCGACGTCTCGCGCACGCCCTTTCGCGCGGTTCAGCACGTGACGGTGCCGTCGCTGCCGGAGGGCGTGGCGATATCGCCCGACGGCAAATGGATCGGCGTGCAGGCGATGGACGGCTCCAACCTGACGCCCGACAACCCCGGACGCCACACGCGCGGCAAGGTGCTTTTGTTCGCGATCCGCGACGGTCAGGCCGTGAAGGTCGCCGAAGCACCCGGCGGCGAAGCGGCCCAGGGCATCGTCTTCACTGCGGACAGCAAGCATCTGATCGTTCAGTTCAACGTCGAGAAACAGCTCGCGCTCTACGCCGTCGATGGCGGCCAT
Organism: Caballeronia hypogeia; assembly: GCF_001544875.2. GTDB lineage: Bacteria > Pseudomonadota > Gammaproteobacteria > Burkholderiales > Burkholderiaceae > Caballeronia > Caballeronia hypogeia. The sequence continues at coordinate 56,540 of NZ_FCOA02000039.1, read as the reverse complement.
CTGCACGACACCGGACAGCGCATCGCGCTGACGGGCGGACCTTCGTCATTGCGCACGACGCCGCGCTGACACACCCGACATCCAGTCAACGAGTAACAGGAGAACATCATGCGTACGTCTGAGACCGCGCGCCGAAACGTTGTCGTCTTCAGAAAGCTGCCGGACGATCTGCTCGAGCGCATCGTGGCGCGGCACGACGTCACCGTCGCCGATCCGCGCCGCGCCGATGAATTGCCGCGCTTTCGCGAAGCGCTCGGCAACGCCGACGGCCTGATCGGATCGAGCTTCAGGCTCGGCGCGGACGAACTCATGCGCGCCCCGCGACTGAAGGTGATTTCGAGCATTTCGGTCGGTGTCGACAACTACGATCTCGCGCGCCTCAAGGAACGCGACATCACGCTCTGCCACACGCCCGGCGTGCTGACCGAGACGACCGCCGACACCGTGTTCGCGCTGATCATGGCAAGCTCGCGCCGCCTCGTCGAGTTGTCGAACCACGTGCGCGAAGGCCGCTGGACGCGCAACATCGGCGAAGACCTGTTCGGCTGGGATGTGCACGGCAAGACGCTCGGCGTGCTCGGCTTCGGGCGCATCGGGCAGGCGGTGGCCCGGCGCGCGGCGCTCGGCTTCGGCATGCCGGTGCTCTTTCACGATCCGTTCGACGTGCCGGTTCCCGCGATGCTCGCCGGGCACGCGCAGCGCGCATTGTTCGGCGACGTGCTCGCGCGCGCGGACATCGTCGCGCTGACGCTGCCGCTCTCGAACGACACGCGCGGCCTGATGGACGCGCAGGCGTTCGCGGCGATGAAGCCCGGCGCGATCTTCGTAAACGGCTCGCGCGGCGCGATCGTGCGCGAGGATGCGCTGCTCGCCGCGCTCGACAGCGGCCACCTGCGCGCTGCCGGACTCGACGTGTTCGCCGTCGAGCCGCTCGCGCAGGATTCGCCGCTACGCACGCATCCAAAAGTGACGCCGCTGCCGCATATCGGCTCGGCGACGCACGAAACGCGGCGTGCGATGGCCGAACTCGCGACCGACAACCTGCTGCGCGTGCTCGATGGCGAAGCGCCCATCGCCGCGTTCGATCTCTCGAAGCACTGACCGACGATCCCGACCATGCCTCATTCGATTCCATCCCTGTGCGGCTCGCTCGCCGGTCAGCCGTTCACCTTCAACGTCAAAGTGCATAACGCGGCCTATCGTGCGCTCGGAGTGGACTACACGTTCGTCTCCTTCGGCGTGGAAGACGCCGCCGGCGCGGTCGGCGCGATGCGCACGCTCGGCATCCGCGGACTGAACGTGACGATGCCGCACAAGCAGGCCGTTATTCCCCATCTCGACGTGCTCGACGAAACCGCCCGCGAGATCGGCGCGGTCAATACCATCGACAACCGCGACGGGCATCTCACCGGCTACAACACGGACTGCGTCGGCGCCGTGCGCGCGCTCGAAGAAGCGACACCGCTCGATGGCCGGCGCATCGCCCTGCTCGGCGCGGGCGGCGCGGCACGCGCGATCGCGTGGGGCGTGCGGCGCGCCGGCGCCCAGGTCACCGTGTTCAACCGGACCGCGGCGCGCGGACAGGCGCTCGCCGACGACTTCGGACTCGCCTTCGGCGGCGCGCTCGGGGACTTCGATCCGCATGCGTTCGACATCGTCGTGAATGCGACCGCCGCCGGATTCCGCGCGCCAGACGTCAATCCGTTGCGCGCCGGGCAGCTCGCGCCGCATCTCGTCGTGATGGATGCAGCCTTCATTCCGGTGCGCACGAAGCTGATCCGCGACGCCGCCGAACTCGGCTGCCGCGTGATCGACGGCACGCGCATGCTGTTGCATCAGTTCTGCGGCCAGGTCGAGCTGTACACGGGCAAGGCAGCGCCGCTCGAGGAGATGAGCGCCGCCCTGCTCGATGAAGTCGCCCGGATGGGCTAGGCCCATTCGCCTATCAGGAAAAACCGGCGGGCTCGCATCTCGCGAAGACGAGGACGTGACCGTCGCCGGAAGTCGTTGGAACGGAGAGAGACATCATGAAACACCAGCCAACCATAGCGACCGCCGACAGCGGACTCGCACGCACCGCTAGCCCCAACGCCGGCACGAGCCGGGACGAGGTCACCACGGGCGACCTGTATCGCGCCGCCTGGGCCGCATCGCTCGGCAGCGCGCTCGAATACTACGATTTCGCGCTCTACAACCTCGCATCGGCGCTGATCTTCGGGCCGCTGTTCTTCCCGTCGAGCGACCCGGCCATCGGTCTGATCGCGAGCTTCGGCGCGTATTTCCTCGGCTTCGCGATCCGGCCGGTCGGCGGCATCGTCTTCGGCACCCTCGGTGACCGTTACGGCCGCAAATTCGTGCTGATGGCGACCATCCTGCTGATGGGCATCGCGAGCACGCTAATCGGCCTCTTGCCGACCTATGCGAGCGCCGGCATCTGGGCGCCGATCCTGCTCGTCGGCTGCCGCCTGCTGCAAGGTCTCGGCGCGGGAGCGGAACAAGCCGGCGCGGCCGTGCTGATGGCCGAATACGCGCCCGCGAAGCGACGCGGCTACTTCGCCGCGCTCCCCTTCATGGGCGTGCTGCTCGGCACGGTGATGGCGGCTGCGATCTACTTCGCGCTGGTGCGCGTCGAGGATGTCTCGCAGAGCTGGCTGTGGCGCGTGCCGTTCCTGCTGAGCGTGTTGATCATCGCGGTGGCGATCTGGATCCGGTTGAAGCTCAAGGAATCTCCGTCGTTCGCGAAGCTCGAAGCGAGACATCAGATCGACGACAGCCCCCTCAAGCATCTCGTCAAACATTCGAAGCCGACGCTGCTCAAGGTCATCGGCATGCGCATGGCGGAGAACGGCGGCTCGTCGATATATCAGTCGCTAGCCATCAGCTACATGGCCACCGCGACGGGTCTCAAGGGACCGATCGGGCCGATTGCGCTTCTGCTCGCGGGCGTGTCGGGCGCGGTGATCATTCCGCTCACCGGGAGGCTCAGCGATCGCTTCGGGCGCGTGCCGGTCTACCGTGCCTTCGCGCTGTATCAACTGCTGCTCGCCTACCCGACGTGGTGGGTGCTGAGCCAGGGCAACGCGACGGCCAGCATCGCGATGCTGTGCGTCGCGCTCGCGGGCGTCTGGGGCATGTTCGCCACGCAGGGGGCGCTGCTGCCCGAGCTCTTCGGCGCGCAGCATCGCTATGCGGGCGTCGCGGTGGGGCGCGAGGTGTCCGCGGTGATCGCGGGCGGGGTCGCGCCGCTGATTGGCGCATCGATCATCGCGTGGGCGACCGCGCACTGGGGCGGCGCCGAGGGCCGCATTCTCGCGTGGATTCCGCTTGCCACCTACGTCGCCCTTCTCAGCGTGATCGGCGTGGTGACGACGTATTACATCCCCGAGACGCGCGGCCGTGATCTCGACGATTTGCGCGATGCCGCCGATGCCTGCTAGTCGGATGAAGCGCCCGGAGATGAGCGCGCATAGCGATGCCCAAATTCGGTGCGTCGCCGACGCGTTCGAATGCGCACCATCCCCCCGTCGAAGGGCGCAGGAGCTACGCGGTCTGGATGCCCTGGGGCCAGGCCAAGACCCAGGGCATCGTCTCGAAGTGGGCGAAGAAATACGGCATCAATGTCGATGTCGTGCAGTTGAACGACTACGTCGAATCCATCAAGCAGTACACGGCGGGCACGTTCGACGGCTGCGCGATGACCAACATGGACGCACTCACCATTCCCGCACCGCGGCGTGGATTCTTCGGCGCTCATCGTGAGCGATTATTCGAACGGCAACGACGGCGTGCTCATGAAGGGCAAGGGCAAGCAGATCGCCGATCTGAAGGGCCAGCAGGTCAATCTCGTGCAGTTCTCCGTGTCGCACTACCTGCTCGCGCGTGCTCTGGATAGCGCGCATATGAGCGAGCGCGACCTCAAGGTCGTGAACACCTCGGATGCCGACATCAGCAAGATTCCCGGCGAGATCATGGACATGATGGTCGTCAACACGAAAGCCTTGCAGGAGAACCCGGCGCTGGGTAAGGCGCTGACAGGCGCATGGTTCGAGATGGTCGCCCTGATGCACGGCAACTCGCCTGATACCACGACGGCGCTGACAACAATGGACAAGGCTTCCGGCACCGATCTCGCGAACTTCAAAGGCCAGTTGTAATCACTCCCTGCCCTCTCGTCGCAGCCTTCAGCTCTTCGATCGCATCGTCGGACAACTTATTCAATGCACTCGCCCTGACGCACTGATGCTCGGACGAGGAGCCCTTGCAGCCCTCGTCCTGATCGCTGAACCCGAGTCGATCGATGATCTCGAATAGTGAGTCCTTGAAAGCGGTTTTGCCGGTTTGATTGCTTTCAATCGATGTCGCCACGTATTGCTTTTTGATCGTTCACGCCATGGTCACGCGCGACGCGGTGACTCGACTGGTGGTGTGCCGTCGTGAAACAGGGACTTCAACTGCGAACGCAATTCTGCCGAGTCCGTATGATTGTGAACCGTGACCGCGTGCTGTACAGCCGCCTCTAGCAACTCGCTTTCGGAGTCCGCGGATAGCGCGACCGAACAGTTCATCTCGCTCGGAAATTCCCGGCAATCGATGTATTTTCGTCCCATGTTGTTCTCCGCATACGAAGATTATGAGGGTCTTGCCTGAACGACTGCGCGCGATGCCGCGCGGACACACCAGCACGCCCTCCTCGTCGCAACATAGTTGACCTTTCAAGTATAGGTCGCCTGGAGTGACTCTGAAGTAACGCGGCGGTATTTGCGGAGCGGTGGCGTTGATGAAAGGAGATGGAAAGTGCCTCAAGACAGGCGACCATTGGCACGCGGAACGACTAAATCGGTCGACTTTGCGTGTTGATTCCATCTGCATGTGAAGAGACCACGCGAGTTTGGTCCAAAGTGAAAAAATCCGTTTCACCGTGAATCCTGTCCGCTTCTGCATTCGTATGCTCGAACGCGCAGGATTTCGAGTCAGCCGAATGTGCGCAGCAGGCGATCGCATTGTTTGTATTCAGAGTTTTGTCTGGCAACGTCAAGCTGGCGTCGTTCATTGACGCGAGGGAATAAACCGATGAATCGAATTTTTAATCGCTCTCTTGTCATCGGCCTTTGCGCCGTTGCGCTTTCGACCGTCGTTTCGCCCCTTTTCTTGAAGCACAGTGAACATCGACGAGCGGACCAGGCATGGTTTTCGCGCGAGCACGATTCGATCACGCGTGGTACGGTTCCCGCGGAGCCGCCGCAAACGCCCTCTGCAAGGCCCGACGACGAAAAACTGGCGCGCCAACAGGCTCTTATCGACGAACTGACAAGAGCAGGAAGGGCAGCAGCGTCCCAACAATCAGAATCCGAGATCGATGTTGATTCCCCTTCGGATACTCGTCGATCGCATATATACAAAGCTAACACCGCTCGGTCAGCGCATTTAGCGCCCCCGATAAAGAAGAAATCGGCGGAGCGCACGCGGAAACAAATTGCAGAGCCATCGACCAGTGGCGAGATGAAGCAATCCGAGCCTCGGGTTGCGCCGGAAACGTCGCCGACTGCACTTCAGTCGCAGAGCGGGCAGACGGACTCATCCGCTAAGCCAACTCCCTTGCGCGAGGAATCCACGACCGACTTGCCGGATCAGACAACTTACCAAACCTCGAACGCAATAGAACCGCCGACAGAAAATGCGCAAGGCACAGGAGGTGCCGAGGCAGAGATCCCAGTTCCGCCATCGCCAAAATCCCGAAAAGATGTGCAAGACGAATTACGCAAGGCCAGGTCGAATGGCTCCCTTCCGCGCTTTGGCAATCCTGACCCCTATGGACCTGGCGGCTCTCCAAGTACCTCGAATTGAGTAGATGGCTCATATAGTCGACTTGGACACGATCGACTGCGTTGTCGAGAAAGCTTCGTTGATCGCCGCGGCGTTTTGTGCATGTGGCAATGCGATAGCGGATCGGCTGTTCCCAAGAAGCCTGAAGTCGACGAAGTATGCAAGGGAAACCTATGGTCGCTTCCAACAATCGTGGCTGTTGGCGAGCCTCGATTGGTTGACTTGAACGCCGCTGAATGCCTCGGTCGAGATTGCGAGCCTCTACTCGGCCGCCGGTAAAGACACACATCGCCTCCTTCGCATATGAAAGAATCTGTTACGTGATGCATCTCTTGGCACACGCTTCATCGTATGCGCGGTTGAGAGTGGCCTGCGCTGCTAACACTGTTCTGCCCGGCAAACCGTCCCGCTCTCCCGGCGCCAAATCCAACCACCCGAAGGTCGACTCGGCGCTGTCCACACAACGACTCTCAGGAGATGGACATGGCTGACACAACTTCAGTGACCGACGTATTCGATCGACGCGCCGAGCGCCGGTCAAAGCGCCGTCAGTTTTTTCGCAGCGCAGGCGGACTGGGTCTAGGTTTGGTGGGTGGCACCATCCTCGGTGCATGTGGTGGCGGGTCGGGAGACAATGCCAATGCGGCAACGGGGCCAACTGATCAAGAAATACTCAACTTCGCCCTTAACCTTGAGTATCTGGAGGCAACGTTCTACGCGTATGCGACAACTGGCGCTGGACTTCCAGCGAATCTGATGACAGGTGTTGGCACACCGGGCAAGGTGATTCCGGGTCAACAGGTGACGTTCTCCGATCCCGTCGTCGCGGCCTACGCACGAGAGATTTCCAAGGACGAACTCGAGCATGTCGCGTTTCTTCGAACTGCACTCGGCGGATCGGCGGTGGCCATGCCCGCGTTGGATGTAGGTGGCACGGATCCGAACGGCGCTTTTTCGCTTGCCGCTCAAGCAGCAGGTTTGGCGCCGGCAGGCACCGCCTTCAACCCCTATCTCAACGACAACAACTTCCTGCTCGGCGCGTTTATCTTCGAGGATGTCGGTGTCACCGCCTATAAAGGGGCGTCGCCTCTCATCACGAACAAGACCTATCTCGAAGCGGCGGCTGGAATACTCGCTGCCGAAGCCTATCACGCAGGGCTCGTCAGAACTGTGCTCTACTCGAAAGGAGTCCAGACACCGAGCCTTGTCACAGCTACGCAGGCCATTTCGGATGCACGAGACTCACTCGACGCGTCGAGCGACGTCGATCAAGGGATTGCAGGCGCGAATAATCAGATCTCCAACATTGTGCCGCTCGATAACAACGGCATTGCGTTCAGCCGAAGTTACGACGACGTACTGAACATCGTTTATCTGAACAGGGGGGCAGTTTCGCAGGGTGGGTTCTTCCCAGCTGGCGTCAACGGTACCCTTCACATGAGTAGCGCATTCGCGTAGCCACGACGTGTGAGGGTCGGGATCGTCACGCGGCCAGGCCGAGGCCGCCGCGTGAAGTACGAGGAGGCGACCGGGGAGCGCGTATGAATCGATCTGTGGGTGCGTTACGTATTCGAGTAAAACTGATCATGGCAGCAACCTTCGTTGCTGTAGGGACGGTGTTGCAATTGCTTGTCGAGATGGACCTTCTGCGCGTTGGATAGTTTCCCGTAGAAGGCTCTGCATAAGTCTTTCACTTGGTGAGGGTCGTTGGCCGTGCAACGAACCTCGCTGACGATGTCCTTCAAACCGCCGGCCGCGAATGTCCAGCACAGGTCGTTGAAGTTATAGATCGCCGTCAGCGCGTTGTTGGCGATAAACGAAGCGCCTCGTATCCACCGGCGCGCTTCCTTCGCTCAGCGCCCGGCTTGGCTCGCCCATTCCTGGGTCCAATGACTCGTGCGGCGCGTGACGTCATATCCGCGCAGTGATCGGGACTGCTGCCTCCGGTTCGTCAACCTGCAGCTATGCAAGTCAGGTACATTCACAGCGAAAGCCCACGTCGAGTGCCTCAGCGCTCACACTTACGACGCTGAGCCGCCGATCGTTGCGCCGCCGTTGCAGCGTCCGCTTCCAAATGCATAGCGGCCATGCACGGCTGATCGGGTCACCGGTCCAACTGCCGTTGCCGACGCTCATTAACACGACGTCATTCAGGGACGAAGGCGTCCGGTATCGCGCGCTGCAGGAAAGTCGCTCGCCTGTAGACGGCCTGCATGAACACGCTCGCATTGCGCGATGGCGGCGCAAAGCGCGAAAAGACGAAGTGCGCCGTCAAGTCGATGGCTTCGCGCAGCGGGCGAATGACCAGCGCGCTGCCCGTCGTAGCAAAGTTATCGACGATCGTCACGCCAAGCCCGCCTTCCACGAGGGCAAGCGCCTGATCCGCACGCATCACGTCGATCGTCGACTTGAGTTCGACGCCCGCCTGTTGACACGCTTGCGCGATCACCGTTCCGAACGGAATGTCACGCTTGAAGAGCACGACGGGTTCGTTCTCGAGATCCGCGAGCGAGACACTAGGCTGTGCTTCCAGCCGATGTCCTTTCGGCATGGCGCAGACCATGTTGCCGTACATGAACGGAACGTTCTCCAAATGCTCATGCAGAACCGGCATGGCAGCGATGGCGACCTCCGCCTCCTTGCTCAGCAGCTCCATTGGCATATCGGCCATCAGCGTGGTCTGCCAACTGACGGTCAGCGCCGGAAGTTTCTTCTTGAGCTCGACGAGTGCCGGCGCGACCACACTCATCGCCAGCGATGCGCTGCACGACACACGCAGAAGACTCGACGGCCCGAGCGCGAGCGCATGCGCGAACTCATCCACGCGCACCGCCGCCTGATAGACCTGCTCCACTTCCCTGAAAAGCGCGTGTGCTTCCGCCGTCGGCACCAGTCGGCCTTTTGACCGCTCGAAAAGGCGCAGGCCGAGTGTCGTCTCGACATGGGAGACCAGCTTGCTCACCGCAGGCTGCGACACGAACAGCAGCTTCGATGCGGCATTGATCGAGCCGGTCAGCATGACCGCGCGAAAAACCTCCATATGGCGAAGCTTGAACCGCATCAGAACCGCCCGGAAGATTAACCAAACGTTATAGGTTATCGGAGTTTCAGCATACGACAAACCGGGCGTTAGTCCCTAGTATCGGTTCAAACGATTCCTACCTTTTGGAGACAAGGAAGATGAACCAGTTGGACCTGCAGAATCGCGTATGCGTCGTCACCGGAGGCTCCGGCGCGATCGGATATGCGATCGCCGAGCGATTCGTCGCTTCAGGCGCAAACGTCGTACTTTGGGATATCGACGGCGCGGCCGCTCATGCGGCAGCCGAAAACGTTCGTGCTGTTTCGTCGACTCAGGTGAACGTGACCGACGCCGCCAGCGTTGCCGCCGCGGCAAAATCTGCCGCCGAACGCTTCGGCTCCATCGACGTCTTGATCAACGCAGCGGGCATCAACGGCCCGATCGCTCCCGTCGAAACCTATGCGATCGACGCATGGCGGCAGGTCATCGACATCAACCTCACGGGCGTGTTCATCTGCTGCCGCGAAGCGCTGCCGTATCTGCGCCGTGCGCGGCACGGGCGCATCGTTAATTTGTCGTCGGTCGGCGGCAAGGAAGGCAATCCCAATCAGGGCGCCTACGGCGCGTCGAAGGCCGGCGTGATTGCCCTGACCAAATCGTTGAGCAAGGAACTCGCGGACACGGAGATTCGCGTCAACTGCGTCACGCCCGCTGCCATCGAATCGGACATGCTCCGCAACATGACGACCGGCGCGCGCAATTTCGTGCTCGCGAAGATTCCGCTGGGACGCGCAGGCCGTCCCGACGAAGTGGCGTCGATGGTCGCCTGGCTTGCGACGGAAGAGTGCTCGTTCACGACGGGCGCCGCGTTCGATCTGACGGGCGGACGTGCCACGTACTGAGTGGATGGGACGTGATGCAATGAAAAGACTTTCCCTGTCTCATCTCACCGTGCTCGATGTCGGGCCGCCGGACCTGATTCCGCTCGCCGCGCAAGCCGGATTTCGAGCCGTCGGCATCCGGTTGTGTTCGCCGATGCCGGGCGGCGTCGCGTATCCGCTGCGTGCGGGATCGCCTGAGTTGCGCGACACCCTGCATCTCATGGAAGCGCACGATGTCGTGGTGTCCGACATCGAAGTGGTTCGCATCGCAGCCGATACACGGATCGACGACTATGCCCCTGCGTTTGAGGCGGGTGCGGAACTCGGTGCGCAGCGTGTATGTATCAATATCGACGATCCGGAGCGCGCGCGCGTCATCGACCGCCTGGGCGCGCTATGCGATCTTGCTGAACCGTTCGGCCTCGCGCTCGACGTTGAGTTCATGATCTGGAGACCGGTCGCCCGACTCGAAGACGCAGTGGATGTCGTTACGGCCATTCGCAAGAAAAACGCTTTCGTGCTGATCGATGCGCTGCATCTAATCCGCTCGGGCGGCACGGTCGACGCGGTCGCAGCGATCGACCCGGCGTTCATCGGCAGCGTCCAGCTTTGCGATGCGCCGATTCAAGCGCCGCCACCGTCGGGGATCATCGACGAGGCACGTAGCAATCGATTGTTGCCGGGCGAAGGTGACTTGCCCTTGATGGAGTTGCTCGCTGCCTTGCCCAAGGACGTACCGTTATCGGCGGAAGTGCCACTCGCCCGCGAAACGGACTCGACGAAACGAGCGGCTCTTGTTCGACAGGCTACTGAGCGGCTGCTTCAAGGCAATGCCTAGCCGCCTAATCGAATCTTCAAACATATATACGGAGACAGACATGACGACAAACACGATACAAGACGGCGCCGCGCCAGCGCACGTGCCCGCTGACAGCAGGCGGCAAGCGAGGAAGGCGGCCATCGCCGGATGGATCGGCAGCGCGCTCGAATACTACGACTTCTTCATTTACGGTACGGTGGCCGCGCTGGTCTTCCCGCGGATCTTTTTCCCGCCTGGCGATATGGCCGCGGCCACCCTCGCATCGATGGCAACGTTCGGTGTCGCGTATGCCGCACGTCCCCTCGGGTCCTTCCTGATGGGGCACTATGGCGACCGCCTCGGTCGAAAAGTCGTGATGGTAGGCACCTTGCTGTTGATGGGCGTTTCGACGTTTCTCGTCGGTTGCCTCCCCAGCTATCAGAGCGCAGGGCTTCTCGCACCCGCGCTGCTCGTTGTGTTGCGCATTCTGCAAGGCATCTCGGCGGCTGGCGAACAGGCCGGCGCGAATTCGATGTCGTTCGAGCATGCACCCGCAAATCGTCGCGGCTATTACACGAGCTGGACGTTGAGCGGCACGCAGGGGGGACAGGTGCTGGCGCCAGCCGTCGTGCTGCCACTCGCCGCCTTCCTGTCCGAAGATCAACTGTTGTCGTGGGGCTGGCGGCTGCCATTCTGGTTGAGCGCGGTTGTCGTCATCGTCGGCTTCATCGTACGTTCGCGACTCGAAGAAACGCCCGCGTTCCAGAGCGAGGCCTCGCATGGTGAAGTTCCGCAGGCACCGCTCAAGACGCTTCTTACGACGTATCGCAAGGAACTCCTGCAAGTATTCTTCGCCGCGCTGATCGCATCCGTCGGCACGACCTTCGCTGTGTTCGCACTGTCGTTCTCGCGCACGATGGAGCACCACATCAGCACGTCCACGATGCTGTGGACAGCCATTATCGGCAATCTGATCGCTGTTTTCACTATCCCGGTCTACGCGACGCTTTCCGACCGGATCGGGCGACGTCCCCTGTTCATCGCGGGCAACGTTTTGTGTGCGATCGGCGCTGCAATCTTTCTGTGGTCGATAACGACCGGAAGCGATGCGTTGGTGCTCGCAACGGGCGTCTTTCTGGGTGGCGTCGTCTACAGCATCACGAATGCGGTCTGGCCTGCAACGTACGCCGAGCGCTTCCCTACGCAGGTTCGACTCTCTGGAATGGCGATCGGAACTCAGTTCGGCTTCGCGATCGCTGGATTCGCGCCGCTGATCGAGACAGCGCTGATCGGCAAGTTCGGCACAGCGCCGTGGGTAATGCCCGCAGTCTTCGCGGCACTTGTGTGTCTGCTGTCTGCGGTGTCGATCTATTCGATGAGAGAAACCTATAACGTCCCGCTTGACCGCCTGGGAAAGCACATGGACTGAAAACCTTATCCTGCACCTTGAGGCCGATGAGACGCGTGGGAGGAAGGAGAAATGGAGCCGCGCGTCCCTTCCTCTTGGTTTCGTGAGAAGCCGAGTCCGAATCTTCCCGCTGTATCACGGCCTCGAATGTCGAGGCCGCTTGATTCTTCGAGGAGTGCGCGGAAATCGAAGTGACGAGAGGTGAGTTGCCGAGCCTCCTACTGTTCAGGGCAGGGACCTGCCGGAAACAACTGCGTGGATGGTCGGCCTCTGTCGCGCAGCGAACCAGCCCCGCCTAACCGCCGTGCTTTCGATCAAGATACGCAACAACCGGCCCCGTCAGTGCGATGCTGTCCAGTGTTTCCGGCGACGCGAGTTGCGCATCGATAATCTCGCGATTATCAAGCTTCAACTCGGGCAGACGATCGATGTGCAGTTCGAAGATGTAGACACGGTCCTGCCGGCCGTCCCACATGCCGCAGATGCTACCCGCAGCGTTCAGCGGGTGCGGCGGCAGTCCAATTTCCTCCTTCATTTCCCGCTGCGCCGCTGCGTCGGGCGTCTCGCCGGGATTGAGACTGCCGCCGGGAAAACTCCATTCGGACCGGTACGATGTCTTTAAGAGCAAGAGACTTTGCCCGACATAGATAGCGACTAGCGCGCCCTCAAGATGAGGCCGTCGGAGGCGCCACCAGGCGCGAGCGAGCGGGAATCCGAGACGAAATGCCAAGCGCCAGACAGCATCGATCACTGGAGTGGGTCGGACGGTGAGGTTCGGCATGAGGGGTGGCCTTGATTTTCGTGGAATTTCCGGGTTAGGGCGTTCTATATCCGGCGGGACTTCAAGCGGCACGGAGAGCGCGAGCCGACAGCCCCGCACCTTCCCATCGCCGACTTCGACTCGCCTCATCTATCACGGCCGGAACGTCCGCCTCATCACTACCGAACGAGCATGAACCCGAGCGTGTCGCGCTATGATTGTCCATTGTCCGATAATAGCGATAGCCAAACATGGCCCGACGAAGCAAACAGGAAGACGCTCCCGCAGAGGATCTCGACCGCGCGGACGAGGCTGCATCGATCGGTGGCGGTCCCACCTATCTGGTGCCGGGGCTCGAGCGCGGTTTGCGCATCCTCGCCGAATTCTCGGCGCGAGAGCCGGTGCTGGGTGCGCCCGAGCTGTCGCGGCGCATCGGCATTCCGCGCACGACCACGTTTCGTCTGCTGCAAACGCTCGAATCGCTCGGCTTTCTGGAGCGCGTGAACGGCGATCGCAATTTCAGGCTGGGCGTCGCCGTGCTGCGGCTCGGCTTCGAGTACGTGAACTCGCTCGAACTGACCGATTTCGGCACGCCGATTCTCGAGCGTTTTCGCGATGCCACCGGTCTTTCCACGCATCTGCTGATTCGCGATCAGCGCGATGTCGTGTTCGTCGCGAAGGCGCAAAGTCATGAGCCGCTGTTCAGCTCGGTGAAGGTGCATGTCGGCACGCGCCTGCCCGCTCACGCGACCGTGCACGGTCATGTGCTGATGGGCGATCTGTCGCTGGCCGCGCTGGAGGCGCTCTATCCCGAGCGGCAACTGGATAAGTACACGGAGCGCACGCCCGCGACCGTCGATGAACTCTTCGAGCGCGTGCAGGAATGTGCCGCGCTCGGCTATGGATTGAGCGAGGCATCGTTCGAGCGCGGCATTTCCGTCGTCACCGCGCCCGTGCGCGATCATGCCGGCGCGATCGTCGCGGCGGTGGCCGCAACCGTGCCGCGCTCGGACATCGGCGCGAACGATGAAAAGGCGCAGCTCGTCGAAACCATCTGCGCCGCCGCGATGGAACTCGCCACCCGCCTCAACTATCGTCCGTCGCCGGACGATCCCACCGCCGAGCTCGCCGCGCGCAGGGCGCTCGCCTAGAACGAGTGGTGAATGCCTGCGAGCACAATGACCTGATTCGCCGTGCTCGACACGCCCGCCGTGAAGAACGCCGCTTTCGCGCCGCCGGTCGCATGTTCGTACAGCGCATTCACATAGAGTTGCGTCGATTTCGACAGCATGTAGATGTCGCCGATCTCGAACTGCGTCCAGCGGCCGCCCGCGAACGTCGTGGTGGCCGCGCCGCCGGCAATCCAGTTCCATGCCACCGGCTTGAAGGTCACACCCGCGTCGTATGACTGGAACGTGTCGGACTGTCCATTGGACTGCAACTTCACGCGCGTGTAGAGCCCGTGCACGACAAACTTGCCGATTTCATACGACGCGCCGGCGCCCATCTCCTCCTGCTTGTCCGCCATGTAGGTCGCGGCCGGCTGACCCTGGAAGGTCGTCAGGCCGGTCGTCGCGATCGCCGGCGTGCGATTGTGCTCGTTCGAATACGTCGCCGCCGCCCGGAACGGGCCGTTCGCATACGTGATGCCGAAGCCGAGATTGCGGCCCGTCGAGAAGTTCGTCGTGTTGCCAAGGCCCATCATCGCGCCGGCGGAGAAGCCGTAGAACGTCGCCGAGCGGAATTTGACCGAGTTGTCGTACGGCACAACGCCCGTGTCCGCGAGCTGGTCGATGTTGCCCGGATGGAACGCGTACCAGCTCGCCGCGAGATACGCGGTGGACAGCGGCCCGAGCATGTCGAAGCTGAACGGAGTCTGATGACCGAGCGTCAGCGTGCCGACGTTTTCCTGATCCAGCCCGAGATACGCCTGCCGGTTCCATAGCGTGCCGGCCTTCGCGAAGTTGCCGGTGTTCGTATAGAAGCCGTTCTCCAGTTGCGCAACAGTCTTCAGCCCGCCGCCCAGATCCTCGACGACGCGAAATCCCCAGCGGTCCGGCTGCATGTTGCCCTGCTCTTCCATCCACTTCGGATGGCCGCCGACATTGTTGATATATGCGATGCCAGCGTCGAGGCTGCCGTATAGCGTGACCGTGCTTTGCGCGGCCGCGCCGCTCGCGACCCCGGCTCCGATAAGTCCCGCTGCGATGATGTGCTTCACCCTTCGTTCTCCTGACCGTGTGGTTTAAGGGCGGGCCGTGCCCGCTTTCCCTCTCCCGCCTGTAGCAGTTATTTCGCTTTATCCCGGTTCCGGAAGGCGGTGATTCGCATCCTCCGGAAGGCGTATCGTCGATCGCTTTGCATGTTCCATATATGGATCAATGTACTACCTATGGAAAGTATAGTGAGATTTTTCAAGCCAAAACAATAAATTTGAGATGGCTGCGGGTAGACCCTGAGCCTCAATGAGCACGTTCGATGCATGGCAAAAAATCCTGCGAATCAATGTCGAACGGACGTTCTTACTGGTGCAGGGACGCATGGGTGAACTTTTAAACGCAGTGGCTTCAGTGTTTTCACCTAGAGATCCACATTTTTATTTTTCCGCGGCTTGGACCACTCCTATAATGCCCATACACGAACTGTTGTTCCTTTAGTGGAACACGGACGAACCAAAGAAAAGGGTGAAAGATGTCTGAACAATGGCGCTGCGCCGGACATGCCGGCGATCTGTCGGAAGACGCACCGATCGAATTCAAGCTCGATGACGGCGCGGAAATCGGTATCTACAAAGTGGGCGACGCACTGTACGCGCTGGAAAACGTCTGCCCGCACGCATACGCGCTGCTGACGCAGGGCTTCGTCGACGGCGACACCGTCGAATGCCCGCTGCATGAAGCGGTGTTTCACATCCCCACGGGCAAATGCCTGAAAGAGCCCGGCGGCCGCGACCTGAAGACGTATTCGGTGCGCCTCGCCGGCGAGGAAATCCAGATCAAGGTGGCGTGACATGGAAAAAGTCGTGAACTTCAACCCACATCTCAAGCCGTGGCTCGCGCCGCAGCCGAATAACGTCGCCGGCAAGGGCGTGATCGAGAAGCCGGGTGAAACCGAAAACTTCATCTGGCAGACGCGCCGTGCCGAGCCGACGCAGTACGAGAACGATTTCGGCGACGCGCTCGAACGCGTTTTCGAAGCGGGCGCGCTGGAGCTGGACCAAGTCGTCGCGGGCCTGAACAAGGAAGGCTTCCGCACGCCGGAAGGCGCGACCTGGACCGCCGATCGCCTCGCCGCCGAACTGCGAACGCTCGCTGAATAAAGAAGGAGCCTTTTCTCATGACGTCCCCTCAGCAAACATCCGTCGCCGCCGATCCCGTTCAGGCTTATCTCGATCGCGGCTTGCGCAACTACTGGTATCCCGTCGCGCCGAGCTGGCAGGTCGCGAATGCGCCCATCGGCCTCACGCGGCTCGGCGATCAGATCGTGCTCTGGCGCGACAACGAAGGCAAAGTGCACGCGCTTGAAGACCGCTGCCCGCATCGCGGCGCGCGTCTGTCGCTCGGCTGGAATCTCGGCGGCAGCGTCGCGTGCTGGTATCACGGCATCGAAGTGGATGGCAGCGGCACCGTGCAGAAAGTGCCCGCCGTGTCGGCGTGTCCGCTCGAAGGCCAGAAGTGCGTGAAGTCGTATCCCGTCGAGGAACACGCGGGCGCGATCTTCCTCTGGTTCGGCGACGACGCCAACAAGGAACCCGCGCCGCTCGTGCTGCCGGAAGAGCTCGTCGGCGACGAATACGCGAGCTTCCTGTGCATGTCGCACTGGAAGTGCAATTACCAGTACGCGATCGACAACGTGATGGACCCGATGCACGGCGCGTATCTGCACGCGACGTCGCACTCGATGGCCGAAGGCGACAAGCAGGCCGACATGCGCGTGCGAAAGACCGAAACCGGCCTGATGTTCGAGAAGGTCAATCAGCGCGATGTGAACTTCGACTGGGTCGAACTCGGCGAGACCGGCTGCCTGTGGATGCGCCTCGCGATTCCATACAAGAAGAAGTTCGGCCCGGGCGGCAACTTCGGGATCGTCGGCTTCGCCACGCCGGTCGACGACGACAACTGTCAGGTCTATTTCTGGCGCACGCGCAAGGTGTCCGGATGGCAGCGCGATGCGTGGCGCTTCCTGTATCGCAATCGCCTCGAAGGGCTGCACTGGGCCGTGCTGGAGCAAGACCGCTACGTGCTCGAAAGCCTTGCGCCGAACGCGCGCAATCATGAATTTCTCTATCAGCACGATGTCGGCATGACGCGCGTGCGCCGCATGCTGAAGCAGCGCGCGCAGCAGCATCTCGCCGCGCTCGACACCTTGCCGAAGGGCACGGAGCGCGCTCATGCGTGATGCGCTCAATGCGGCGTCCCATGCGCTCGACGGCCGCCGCGTGCTCGTGACGGGCGGCGCTCGCGGACTCGGCGCGGCATTCGTCAAGGCGCTCGTCGAGCACGGCGCGCGGGTCGCGTTCGGCGATGTGCTTCGCGAAGAAGGCGAAGCGCTCGCGCATGAACTGCGCGATGCGCACTTCTTCCCGCTCGATCTGAACGATCCGTGCAGCATCTCCGAATTCGTCGCGCAGAGCGCTCAGGCGCTGGGTGGTCTCGACGGCCTCGTCAACAACGCGGCGATCACCAACTCGGGCGGCAAGTTCGCCGGCGAACTCACGCCGCAAACGTGGGACGCCGTGATGAACGTCAACGTGCGCGGCACGTGGCTGACGAGCGTCGCGTGCCTGCCGCACCTGAAGGCATCGGGGCGTGGCTCGATCGTGAACATCGCGTCGGACACGGCCTTGTGGGGCGCCCCCAGGCTGCTCGCCTATGTCGCGAGCAAGGGCGCCGTGATCGCGATGACGCGTTCGCTCGCCCGCGAGTTCGGCGCGGACAACGTGACCGTCAACGCGATCGCGCCCGGCCTCACCGAAGTGGAAGCGACCGCCTATGTCCCCGCCGAGCGACACCAGTTTTACCTCGACGGCCGCGCACTGACGCGCGCGCAAGTGCCCGACGACGTGAACGGCCCCGTGCTGTTCCTGCTCTCGGATGCGGCGCGCTTCGTGACGGGCCAGTTGCTGCCGGTGAACGGCGGCTTCGTGATGAATTGATTCGCTCTATCTAGAACCTGGAGAAAACAATGGCCGATGCAGACATCGAACGCAAATCGTGGGACCAGCCCGCCGACGCGAGCTTCGAGCAATGGATGGACACGCGCGTCGCGCGCCTCGACACGCGCCGCTACGACTGGGACGCGCTCAAATTCCAGGCCGACTACGACCCGAAGTATCGCCGCGCGCAAATGCGCTATGTCGGCACCGGCGGCACCGGCGTCGCGAAGGACATGAACACGATCCCCGCGGGCGGCTTCACCTTTTCGACGATGGTCATTCCCGCCGGCAACATCGGGCCGAGCCATATCCATATCGATGTCGAAGAGATTTTCTTCGTGCTGCGCGGAAAGATGAAAGTCGTCTGCGAGAAGGATGGTCAGACGTGGGAAGCCGTGCTCGGCGAACGCGATCTCATTTCCGTGCCGCCGGGCGTGTATCGGACGGAAATCAATATCGGCGAGGAAGACGCGCTCATGTGCGTGATGCTCGGCGCTTCGAAGCCCATCACGCCGACGTATCCGCCGGATTCGCCTTTGGCCAAGCTCAAGCGCTGAGGCTGCGATGAACATCGAGACGCTCGCTCGCTTTCCAGATATGAAAATCGATACCGCGCACGGCATCACGGGTTATCGCGAGGCTGGTGTGTCGCAGCGCACCCTGCCCGTGGTGTTGCTGCACGGAATCGGCTCGGGTGCGGCGTCGTGGGTTCGTCAGCTCGAAGCGCTCGACGCGAAGCGTCGCGTGCTCGCGTGGGATGCGCCGGGATACGGCGCTTCCACGCGCGTTTCGAGCGGGTCGCCGGATGCGTCCGATTATGCACGGGCGTTGAGCGCATGGCTCGATGTGGTCGATGTCGATCGATGCGTGCTCGTCGGTCATTCGCTCGGCGCGATCATCGGGGGTTCGTTCGCGGCAAACGCGCCGGAACGCGTGGCGGGGTTGCTGCTGATCTCGCCCGCCGCCGGATATGGCGCTGCATCGAAGGAACTGCGCGAATCGAAACGCGACGCGCGTCTGAAGATGCTCGACGAACTCGGCCCGCAAGGACTCGCCAGCGAGCGCAGCGCCAACATGGTCTCGCAATACGCCGACGAAGCCGCGCGCGAATGGGTGCGCTGGAACATGGCCCGCATCGTGCCCGAAGGCTACGCGCAAGCGACGCACTTGCTCGCGAACGCGGATCTCGAGGCGGACCTCGCGCGCTTTCACGGACGCATCGCGGTCGCGGTGGGCGCGGACGACGCGATTACGCCGCCCGCCGCATGCGAGCGCATCGCGCAGGCCGCGCACGTCAGCCTGCAAGTGATGCCGCGCGCCGGACACGCGGGTTATGTCGAATCGCCCGCCGCGTACACGGCGCTGATTGACTCGTTTTGCCAGGGCATCGACTGCCATATGAAAGACGGAGTTCCGCAATGACATCCCTCGTCACAGAAGAAACCGACAAGGGCGAACCGACTTATATCGTGCCGGGACTCGAACGCGGTCTGAAGATCCTCACCGAGTTCTCGCCGCGCGAGCCCGTGCTCGGCGCGCCCGAATTGTCGCGGCGCCTCGGCATTCCGCGCACCACGGTTTTCCGCCTGTTGCAGACGCTCGAATCGCTCGGCTTTCTGGAGCGCGCGGACAAGGACCGCAACTATCGCCTCGGCGTGGCCGTGCTGCGCCTCGGTTTCGAATATCTGAGCTCGCTCGAACTGACCGATCTCGGCTTGCCGATCATCGAGGCATTGCGCGATGCAACCGGCCTGACGAGCCACATTCTCATCCGCGATGGCCGCGATGTCGTGTTCGTCGCGAAGGCGCAGAGTCACGCGCCGATCTTCAGTTCGGTGAAGGTGAATGTCGGCACGCGCCTGCCCGCGCATGCGACGACGCACGGTCACGTGCTGATGGGCGATCTGTCGCTCGACGAACTTCGCGCGCTTTATCCGGAAGCGCATCTGGAGCGCTTCACGAACTCGACGCCTGAAACGGTCGAAGCACTCTACGAGCGCGTGAAGGAAGACGCCGAACGCGGCTTCGCTACGAGTCAATCGTCGTTCGAGCGCGGCATTTCGGTCGTGACCGCGCCGGTTCGCAACGACACGGGGCGCATCGTCGCCGTCATCACGACGACGATCCCGCGTCCCGAGATCGATGCCGCGTTGCTGGGCAGCGGCCTCATCGACAAGGTCCGCGAAGCCGCCGACGCGCTCTCGATGCGTCTCAACTATCGTCCGGCCGCGCGCCCTGGCGCGTCGAGCCGTTACATGAAGTCTCTGGGGTTGCAATGATTCAAATCGATCTCACCGGACAGGTTGCCGTCATCACCGGCGGCTCGTCGGGCATCGGCCTCGCCGCCGCGCGTTTGTTTCTGCGCGCGGGCGCATCGGTCGCCATGTGCGGACGCGATGGCGAACGCCTCGAAGACGCGCAAACCGCGCTCGCACAGGAATTCCCACAGGCGCAACTGCTCGCCGCGCGCTGCGACGTGCTCGACGCGGAGCAGGTCGGCGCATTCGCCGCGCGCGTGATGGAGCGCTTCGGCCGCGTCGACATGCTGGTGAACAACGCCGGTCAAGGCCGCGTGTCCACGTTCGCCGATACGACCGACGACGCCTGGCGCGACGAGCTGGATCTGAAGTACTTCAGCATCATCCGCCCGACGCGCGCGTTCCTGCCGATGCTCAAGGACGCCGCATCGCCCGCCATCGTCTGCGTGAACTCGCTGCTCGCGCTCCAGCCCGAGCCGCACATGGTCGCGACGTCGTCGGCGCGAGCCGGCGTGCTGAGTCTCGTGAAATCGCTCGCGACCGAACTCGCGCCGCAACGCATCCGCGTGAATTCGATTCTGATCGGCATCGTGGAATCCGGGCAGTGGAAGCGTCGCTATCAAAACTATCTGAACGAAAACGCCGATCACCCCGAGCGCCTGAGCTGGCAGCAATGGACCGCCGAGCTCGCGCGCAAGAAAAACATTCCGCTCGGACGCTTCGGTCTGCCCGAAGAAGCGGCCCAGGCGCTCTTTTATCTCGCAACAACGCTGTCGTCGTACACGACCGGCAGTCATATCGATGTTTCCGGAGGCTTTGCTCGTCATGTCTGAAATATCCACGGTCGGCGAACTGATCGCCGCTTTTCTCGAACAATGCGGCGTGCGCACGGCGTTCGGCGTCATCTCGATTCACAACATGCCGATCCTCGATGCGATCGGCCGTCGCGGCAACATCCGTTATGTCGGCGCGCGCGGCGAAGCGGGCGCGCTGAACATGGCCGACGGTCTCGCACGCGTATCCGGCGAACTCGGCGTCGCGTTCACATCGACGGGCACCGCCGCCGGCAACGCCGCGGGCGCGATGGTCGAAGCGCTGACCGCCGGCACGGCGTTGCTGCACGTCACGGGGCAGATCGAAACGGAATATCTCGATCAGGACCTCGCGTATATCCACGAAGCGCCCGATCAGTTGTCGATGCTGCAATCGATCTCGAAGGCGGCGTTTCGCGTGAGAACCGTCGAAACCGCCTTGCCGACAATCCGCGAAGCCGTGCGCGTCGCGATGAGCGCGCCCGCGGGTCCGGTGAGCGTCGAGATTCCCATCGACATTCAGGCCGCGGAAATCGAATGGCCCGCCGACCTGGCCGCACCGCATGTCGGCGCGCTCACGCACGACAGCTTGCGCGTAAAGCAGCTCGCCGATGCGCTGACCCAGGCAAAACGCCCTCTGCTGTGGCTCGGCGGCGGCACGCGTCATGCGAAGCGCGCCGTCGAGCGCCTCGTGAAGCTGGGCTTCGGCGTCGTGACGAGCGTGCAGGGTCGCGGCGTGCTGCCCGAAGATCATCCGGCGACGCTCGGCGCATTCAACGTGCATCCGTCCGTCGAGGTCTTCTACAAGACGTGCGATGCGCTCGTGGTCGTCGGCTCGCGCCTGCGCGGCAACGAAACGCTGAAGTACAAGCTCGCGCTGCCGCAGCCGTTCTATCGCGTCGATGCCGATGCGCTCGCCGACAACCGCGGCTATCGCAACGATCTCTTCGTGCACGGCGATGCGGCGCGCGTACTCGATGAACTCGCGACGCTGCTCGAAGGACGCATTCGCGTCGATGCGGGCTTCGCCGCCGATCTCGCCGCCGCGCGCGAAACGGCGGTCGCGGAAGTATCGAAGGGACTCGGGCCGTACAAGCGCCTCGTCGATTCGCTGCAGCGCGCGGTAGGCCGCGACTACAACTGGGTGCGCGACGTCACGATCTCGAACAGCACGTGGGGCAATCGCCTGCTGAAGATCTTCAATCCGCGCGCGGGCGTGCATGCGCTCGGCGGCGGCATCGGCCAGGGCATGCAGATGGCGATCGGCGCGGCGCTCTCGGGCGCGGCGAAGAAGACTGTCGCACTCGTGGGCGACGGCGGTCTGATGGTCAATGTCGGCGAACTCGCGACCGCCGTGCAGGAAAAGGCCAACGTGATGATCGTGCTGATGAACGATCAATGCTACGGCGTGATCCGCAACATTCAGGACGCGAACTACGGCGGCCGCCGCATGTTCGTCGATCTGCATCAGCCGGATTTCGCGCAGTTCTGCGCGAGTCTCGGTCTTGCGCATCGCCGCATCACGTCGCTCGATCAGGCCGACGACATCGTGCGCGAAGGACTTGCCATCGACGGTCCGGTGCTCGTCGAAGTCGACATGCTGTCGGTCGGCTCGTTCGCCACCGCGTTCGCAGGCCCGCCCGTGAAGAAGGAAGAGCCGAAGGAGCCGGAATATGCGTGATCCCCGTCATGCGAATCACGCGATCGACATCGCGATGATCGGCTTCGGCGCGATCGGGCGCGCGGTCTTCAGCGCGCTCGACCACGATCCGCACGTGCGCATCTCGCATGTGATCGTGCCGGAACATGATCGCGATCACGTGCGCTCGGTGCTAGGCGACAACGTCGATGTCGTGTCGCACGTCGGTGCGCTCGCCAGTCACCCGGAGTTCGCGCTCGAATGCGCGGGCCACGCGGCGCTCGTCGACCACGTCGTGCCGCTGCTCAAGTCGGGCACGGATTGCGCGGTGGCGTCGATCGGCGCGCTGTCGGAAGCCGGGCTGCTCGACGCGCTTTCGAATGCCGCCGATGAAGGCGCGGCCACGATCACGCTGCTCTCAGGCGCGATCGGCGGCGTCGATGCGCTCGCCGCCGCGAAGGAAGGCGGCCTCGACGAGGTGCAGTACACCGGCCGCAAGCCCCCGCTCGGCTGGCTCGGCACGCCCGCGGAAGGCGTCTGCGATCTGAACTCGCTGACCGAAGAAAAGGTCATCTTCGAAGGCACGGCGCGCGATGCCGCGCGGCTCTATCCGAAGAACGCGAACGTCGCGGCGACCATCGCGCTGGCGGGCCTCGGTCTCGACGGCACGCGCGTGCGCCTGATCGCCGATCCGGCCGTCGAGCGCAACGTGCATCGCATCGTCGCGCGCGGCGCGTTCGGCGAGATGTCGCTCGAAATGTGCGGCAAGCCGTTGCCGTCGAATCCCAAGACATCCGCGCTCACCGCGTTCAGCGCGATCCGCGCGCTGAAGAATCGCGCCGCGCGCTGCGTCATCTAAGGAGTTTTTGCAACGATGAATCATCCCGACACTTCGCTCGTGACGTCCGGCGATATCTATCTCGGCGGCGAATGGCGCAAAGGGCGCGGCAATCCGTATACGAGCCTCTATCCCGCCGATCAAAGCGTCAACGCGGAAATCAGCACGGCGAACGCCGACGATGCGCGCGAAGCCGTCGAGATCGCGGATCGCGCTTTCAGAAAGGCCGACTGGGCCGGCCTGAAACCGCATCAGCGCGCGGCAATCCTCCATCGCATTGCCAATCTGATTGAAGCGCGCCACGAAGCGCTCGCGCACTTGCAGCGACGCGACAACGGCAAGCCGATCAGCGAAACGCGCGCACTCGTGGCGAGCGCGGCCAATACGTTCCGCTATTTCGCATCGTGCCTCGAAACGCTCGAAGAAGCACTCACACCCTCGCGCGGCGACTATCTGACGATGAGCGTGCACGAGCCGCTCGGCGTCGTCGCGGCCATCACGCCGTGGAACTCGCCGATCGCCTCCGATGCGCAAAAGCTCGCGCCCGCGCTCGCGGCCGGCAACGCTGTGGTGTTGAAGCCCGCTGAAGTGACGCCGCTCGCATCGCTCGCGCTGGCGCGCATCTGCGAGGAAGCGGGCGTGCCGAAAGGCGTCGTGAGCGTGCTGCCGGGCAAAGGCTCCGTGATCGGCGATGCGCTCGTGCGTCATCCGCTCGTGAAGAAGGTCGCATTCACGGGGGGCACGGAAGTGGGCCGCGGCATCGCGCGTCTCGCAGCGGAAAAGCTGATGCCGGTCTCGCTCGAACTCGGCGGCAAGTCGCCGACCATCGTGTATGCCGATGCCGATCTCGATCATGCGGTGAACGGCGTGCTGTACGGCATCTTCAGTTCGTCGGGGGAATCGTGCATCGCGGGATCGCGTCTCTTCGTCGAGCGCAAGGTGTATGGCGAGTTCATGGCGCGCCTCGTCGATGGCGCGCGCAAGTTGCGTGTCGGCGATCCCACGCGCGATAACACCCAGATGGGTCCGCTCATCACGGGACATCATCGCGAAAGCATCGAGCGCTATGTCGCGCTCGGTCTCGAAGAAGGCGGCACGCTGTTGTGCGGCGGCGAACGTCCCACCGGCGATGGCCGCGAAAAGGGCTTCTTCTATCTGCCGACGATCATCGAAGGCCTCACGAACGACGCACGCATGTGCCAGGAAGAAATCTTCGGCCCGGTGCTCGCCGCCCTTCCCTTCGACGATGAAGCCGCACTGATGCAACAGGCGAACGACAGCGTGTTCGGCCTCGCGGCGGGCATCTGGACGCGCGACTACAAGCGCGCATGGAACGTCGCGCGCGCGCTGAATACGGGCACGGTCTGGATCAACACCTACAAGCAATTTTCGATTTCGACGCCTTTCGGCGGCTGGAAGGACAGCGGCATGGGACGCGAGAAAGGCCGTCTCGGTCTGCGCGAATACATGCAGCAGAAGAGCCTGTACTGGGGCTTGAACGATGCCCCGCTGCCGTGGGCGAACTGAGCTAAAGACGAGGCAGTGATGACGATTCTCGGTATTGAACGAATCACCTATGGCGTGACGGACCTCGACACCTGCCGGCGATTTTTCGCCGACTGGGGTCTGAAGGAAGTCGCGCACGACGAGACGCGCGCGCGTTTCGAAACACTCAACGGCTGCGAAGTGCTGCTCGCGCTCGCGAGCGATCCGGCGCTGCCGCCCGCCTTCGAAGGCGGTCCGACGTTGCGCGAAGTGACATGGGCTGTCGCGACACGCGCCGAACTCGATGAGTTGCGCGGACGCTTCGCGGGCCAGCCCGGCCATTACGAAACCGATGAAGCAGTCGGTTGCATCGATCCGAACGGCATGGCGATTCGTGTCGAAGTGACGAAGAAGCGCGACATCGACGTGAAGGGATCGCCTTCGAACGTGTGGGGGCAAACCTTGCGCGTCGATACGCCGAGCCCGGTCTATGAACGCGCGGAGCCGGTGGAGGTGGGCCATGTCGTGTTCTTCACGAACTGCGTCGCGGAGCAGGAGAAGTTCTATCACGAGCTGCTCGGCTTCGAGACCTCGGACCGCTATCCGGGACGCGGCGCGTTCATGCGCTGCGCGCCGCACGGCGGGCATCACGATCTGTTTCTCCTGCAACTGCCCGATGGCAAGCGCGGTTTGAATCACGTCGCGTTCACCGTGCGCGATATCCACGAAGTGTTCGGCGGCGGTCTGCACATCAGCCGATGCGGCTGGACCACGCAACTCGGACCGGGACGCCATCCCGTTTCGTCGGCGTACTTCTGGTACTTCAGGAATCCGGCGGGCGGCCTTATCGAGTATTACGCCGATGAAGACGTGCTCACGCCCGAGTGGCAGCCGCGCGAATTCGAACCGGGTCCGACCGTGTTCGCCGAATGGGCCGTCGATGGCGGTCTCGATGGCAACACGCGCCGCCAGAAAGACGCGAAAGCGCCGGAAGGCAAGTTCATGACGGAGCGGAAAAATGGCTGATGTTCAAACAGTCGTGGTGATCGGCGGCGGACAGGCTGCCGGATGGATCGTCAAGACCTTGCGCAAGGAAGGCTTCGACGGGCGGCTCGTGATGATCGCCGATGAGATCCATCTCCCTTATGAGCGCCCGCCTCTGTCGAAGGCCGTGCTCGCGGGCGAAGCGGATATCGATACCGTGCGTCTCGTCGATCACGATGCGTTCGCCGAACTGAATGTCGAAGCGTGGCAGCCGGAATGCGCGGCATCGATCGATCGCGAAGCGCGGATCGTGCGTACCGTGAGCGGCCGCGAAGTGCAGTATGACCGGCTCGTCATCGCGACGGGCGGTGCCGCGCGGCGTCTGCCGGACGCGATGGTGAAGACCTCGCATCTCGCTTACCTGCGCACGCTCGACGATGCGGTTCACATCGGCAAGCGCCTTCGTGAAAGCCATAGCAGGCGGCTGCTCGTGATCGGTGGCGGATGGATCGGCCTCGAAGTCGCGGCGACCGCGAAGAAGCTCGGCGTCGACGTAACGGTGATCGAAGGCGCGTCGCGTCTGTGCGGTCGTTCGGTGCCCGAGAGCGTGTCCGGCTTTCTGCTGAAGCTTCACCGCGATAACGGTGTCGATGTGCGTCTCGAAGCATCGCTTGTTTCGCTCGAAGATTTCGGCAACGGCGTGCGGGCGCAACTCGCGGACGGCACGACGCTCGACGCGGACTTCGCGGTCGCGGGCATCGGTCTCACGCCGCATACGGCGATCGCGGAACGCGCGGGCATCGAAGTGAACGACGGCATCGTCGTCGATGAATTCGGCGCGACCGGCGATGAGCGCGTGTTCGCCTGCGGCGATGTCGCCAATCATCCGAATGCGTGGCTGAAGCGGCGAGTGCGTCTCGAATCGTGGGCGAACGCGCAGAACCAGGCGATCGCCACCGCGCGCGCGGTCCTCGGCGTGCGCGCGCCCTATGCGGAGATTCCGTGGTTCTGGTCCGATCAGTACGACGTGAACCTTCAGATTCTCGGCGACATTCCGCCGGGCGCGACGCCGGTGGTGCGCGGCGATCTGGAGGCGCGTCGCGCGTCGCTGTTCTTCTTCGATGGCGCTGCGTTGCGCGGTGTCATCGCGATCAACGCAACGCGTGATCTGAAAGTCGCGAAGAAATGGATGAGCCAGGGGCGCGCGGTCGACATCGCAGCGCTTGCCGATACGGCGAAAGCACTCGCATAACATACAGACGGGAGCAGGCATGAGGAGCATGGGCAATACGATAGCCGGACACGGCGGCACCGCTACACCAGTCGCCGACGCGGCCACCGCCGCTCACGCGGTCACGAAGGGATCGATCATCGCGCGCATCGAGCGGCTGCCCGCCAACGCGATGCAGGTGCGTGCCCGTATCCTGATCGGCGCGGCGACCTTCTTCGATGGCTTCGATGTCATCGTCATCGCGGCGACGCTGCCGCTGCTCATCCAGAAGTGGGGGCTGACGCCCGGTCAGGTCGGCTTTCTGATCGCGTCGGGCTCCATCGGGCAGTTGATCGGCGCGTTCCTGTTCCCGTCGCTCGCGGAACGCTTCGGGCGCGTGCGCTCGATCGCGTGGAGCTCGGGCATCATCGGGTTGACGAGCATCGCGTGCGGCTTCGCGCCATCGTTCGCGGTGTTCGTCGCGTTGCGGATCGTGCAGGGGCTCGGGCTCGGCGGCGAGTTGCCCGTTGCGGCGACCTACATCAACGAGATCACGCGTGCGCATGGACGCGGCCGCTTCGTGCTGCTCTACGAGATCGTGTTTCCCATCGGCCTGCTCGCATCGAATGCGCTCGGCGCGTGGATCGTGCCGCGCTTCGGCTGGGAAGCGATGTACTTCATCGGCGGCATTCCGCTGGTGCTGTTCTTTCTGCTGCGCACGCTGGTGCCGGAGTCGCCGCGCTGGCTCGGCGAACGCGGCCGCATGAACGAAGCAGGCAATGCCCTCGCCGCGTTCGAAGCGACCGTGAAGCAACCGTTGCCGCCGCTCGGCAATCTCGCCGAGTTCGAAGAGATGGCGAGCCGTCATCCGAAACGCCGTCGTCTCGATCTGATCGGACCGGCTTATATCAAGCGCACGGTCGCGGTCGCACTTCTGTGGATGACGTGCGGCGTGCTTCAGTACGGCCTCTCGACGTGGCTCCCGACGATCTACCAGACCGTCTATCACGCGCCCTTGCAGCTCGCGCTGAATCTCGCGGTCGCGGCATCCGTGCTCGGCGTGCTCGGCTCGCTTACGTGTGCGTTGATCGTCGACAAGATCGGGCGCAAGCCGGTCATCAACTGGTCGTTCGTGCTGTGCGCGGTGTCGCTCGTGTGTGCCGGCGTGTTCGTCACGCAGTCGGTGTATGTGGTTGCGGCATTCTGCGCGCTCGCGCTCGGCTTCATGGCGTGCGGGTTCATCACCGCGTATGTCTATACGCCCGAGTTGTATCCGACGAGCATCCGCGCGTTCGGATGCGGCCTCGGCGGCGCATGGCTCAAGATCGCGGCGATCTTCGCGCCGGCGCTCGTAGGCAAGACGTTGATGGGCGGGAACATGAACATCGCGTTCTATGCGCTCGCTGTGGTGCCCGTCGTAGCGGCCGTCGCGGTGCACTTCATGGGCATCGAGACGAAAGGCAAGGTGCTGGAGCAGCTCGAAGCCTGACGTGGATTTCATCTCAGCCCCGGCGCATCGCGCCGAGCAGGCCGGGAAATGCTTCCGTCACTGGCTGCGGCACAGCGCGGCATCACTCGCCGCGCTGTGCATGTTCCGCGCGAACAGCAGCGGTGCCTGGTTGTTCGCGGGCATCCAACACACAGGCTGTCGAGATGGGGGCGGACGCGTGCCGAACATGCGCGCAGGCCCGGGAATCAAGGGTCCGGCGTATTCATGCATGCGCTTCCGGATATTGGCATGGCCCTTGCAAAAATCGAAGCGAGCATGTGCCGTGCTCATTCAGATCTCAAGACCTCTTCGCACTTGTGTAGCAGGAGAAACATCATGAAACGCATCCTGGTCATCGCTGACATCCCGCACGATCCGTTCGCGCAAAGCGACGAAGCCACGCTCACGCCCGCGCAAATGCGGCGTATCGTCGGCGGCCGCAGTGTCGCCGTTACCGTCGATGGGGGGCCCGGTAAGGGAACCGTCGACGATTTCGACATCAACAACGCAATCTGGGAAGGACGAATAAAAGGTCCGATGATCATCTGACCTGATTCTGCGTTCTGATCGCCGATGTCCCTTCGCCCGTACGGGAAGGGACATCGATATTCACGATGCCACGCTCGATCGGCCGGAAAGCGACTCCGCATCTACGTATCGATATCCCGGAACGACGTGTCGGGCCGTCCGCTTGAAGACGCTTCTCGGCAGCGTCGTATCGTGGCGTCAAAAGATCGCGCGTGCGCGGACTCGCGGCTACCCCTTCGCTCTCTGCGCAACATGCGCTATCCGGTCCCGGACGACGCCAATCGCCTGCTTGAGGGCGTACACGTCCTGAAAATAGCGATACGGAATTCGTATCCGGCTCGCGTTCGCGTCGATGTTTTCGATCTCATCGCTCCATTTCGCAATTTGAGAGCGGGTCGGCTCGCTGCTGTTCCACACTTCATCTTCCAGTGCCTTGATCTCGCGATACCAGACCACGAGCCGCTTTCTCATCCGCGCTTCGAGCAGGCGCGGCAATGCCTGAACCAAACCGATCAGGAGCGCCGCGAACGGCACGAGGATCAAGAGCCGTCGTTCGATCAGACTCGCGAGCCAGAACGGCAGGTTGCGGTACAGGAACGGCTGGCCGGATTTGAAATAGCGAACGCTTTCGTCGGAGATCGGGAATTCGTCCGTGTGCGTGTTCGGAAACGTGCCGAGCTGCGTGAAGTAATCTTCGCGGCCGTGGACGATGCGCGCCGCGTCGAGCAGCAGATAGATGAGCTCCGGATGCATCGTGTCTTTCGATACGAGCAGCGCCGTCGCCGCGAGCAGCGTGACGTCGGTGCGCGGCAGATCTTCAGCGACACTCGTCGATGCGCGCGGTAGAACGATTTTCGAAAGCGACGGGATTTTCTGAACCAGTGCATCGGCCTGCGAGAAACTCATCAACTTCAGACTGCTGGTCAGCAGTGTTTTCTGCATGTCGGCATCGGGCCTGCCGATGAAGAAGGCCGCGTCGATCTGCCCGCTTTCGAGCCCCTGATAAGCCGCGGGCGCATTCATTTGCAGCAGCGTGGAATTCTGGCTCGTGATGCCGCTATAGCCGAGCAATGATTGCGCGACGTTGAGCAGGCCACTGCCGGGCACGCCCATTGAAATCTTCTTGCCGCGCAGTTGCGAGAGGCGGTCGACCGTCGTGTCGCCGCGATAGAACACCCAGATCGGTTCATATGACACGGCCGCTATCGTCTGCAGGTTGTCGGTCTCTTTCGGGCTCGTGGTGCCCGACTGGATGAAGCCGACGTCATAGGCGCTGTTCGGGTCCCTTAGCCGCTCGTAATTTTCCACCGAGCCGGAAGAACCGCGGATATCGAGTTTGATGCCCGCGCGCTTCAGGATGGGCTCATAGCGATCCGCAAAGCCGCGATAAATGCCGTTGTCCGCACCGCTGGTCATGACGATGGTGCGCTGGAACGCGGGTTCGACCACGATCGTCATCACCCAGCCGGACGCGGCTAACAGAGCGATCAAGCCGATGATCAGCAGGCGCCGCCTCGCCCGGGTCATGGGTGCTTTCTGGCTGCGTTGCAGCGCTGGATTGTGTCTGGGCATCGTTACCCGGCCCTCCAGGCTTCGCCGCGGTAAGGACCGCGGCGCACCATGATCAGGTATGGGAAAAGCACCTACGTTACCAACGAAAGGCACGCGATGTATCGCCTGCCGACGCCTGCCTCATTCGATCTTACACGCCGCATGAAACTGCCCGCTCCAGAACCACAGGTCTCGGCTGATAAAAAGCACCCTCGCTTTCGCCCTGCTTCGGCAAGGGGAGCCAGCGACATGTGTAGTCTCTCGAGCAGCCCTCGAAACCTGTTTTTGGCTCGAGCCGAATGCGGACGATGTCCGGACGTCGGCCGCATTCACGCCATCGTCGTGCGAAAGCTCCTCGCGCATCCTTTAAAGCACTTTGAGGTTATCGGCGCATGACTTGGCTACGAGCGGATCTTCGCTCGCTTCGGGCGCGCTGAGCTCGACGCCCTTCGTTGGGCCGTCTTCCCGGAAATCGCCGAGACGCATTCCCAACCCGAGCACTTCGCGGCGGTTGTGTTCGCTGCACTGCGTGGTCTTTCCGTGATGCGGATCTTCGGTGTCGATGAACAGGCAACCTCGTTGCAACTCGACGTTGTTACACAGATGATCGTTGACGCAGGAAAAGCCGGCGCGGTGCGATCCGATTTGCGCGAGACGCTTGCGTAAGGTCGCGAGTCGTCTATTTCGAGTCGAAGCGCATCGTGGAAACTTCATCCGGGACGATCAGACGTGCTTCTGTCGCGCGCTGGACGGTTTCGACCTCAACGCCCGGCGCGAGCTCCTGCAACACCAGTCCTTGCTCCGAGGGCCTGATCACCGCCAGTTCGGTCACGATCAAGTCCACTCTCCTTTGGGAAGTCAGCGGCAACGTACTGTTCTCGACGATCTTCGGCTTGCCCTTCGCCGTATGTGTCATGGCCACGATGACGCGTCGAGCGCCCGTGACCAGATCCATCGCGCCTCCCATTCCCGGAACCATGTGTCCGGGCACCATCCAGTTTGCAAGCCGCCCTTGTTGATCGACCTGAAGGCCGCCGAGCACGGTCACGTCGAGATGGCCACCGCGGATCAGGCCAAAAGACATCGCACTATCGAACGTCGCCGCGCCTGGGAGCGCACTGATGGGACTCCCGCCGGCTTCAGTCAGGTCTTCCGCTTCGAGGCCTTCCTCGGGAATGGCGTGCATACCGATGATGCCGTTCTCCGACTGAAAAAAGATATCGGCGTCCTTGGGCACCATGGCAGCGACCAGCGTCGGCAGACCGATACCCAGATTCACGAGGTAGCCCGGGCGCAGCTCCTGTGCAACGCGCATCGCGATCAGCTTCTTGTCATCCATTGAGTCTCTCCCTGCCAATCAGCCGATCCACGATCACGGCGGGCGTCATCACATCGTCAGGTGCGATGACGCCCGTCGGCACGATCTCCTTCGACTCGGCGATGACGACATCGGCGGCCATCGCCATGAGCGGATTGAAGTTGCGGGCCGTCATCGCGTAAGTCAGATTACCGATGTGATCGGCGCGCCATGCATTGACGAGCGCGAAGTCGGCTCGCAGTGGCCGCTCCACGAGGAATAGCCGCCCGTCGATTTCGAGCGTCTGCTTTCCGTCCTGCACGACCGTACCCACGCCGGTGGGCGTCAGCACCCCTCCAAGACCGTGTCCGCCGGCGCGAATTCTTTCCGCGAGCGTTCCCTGAGGAACGGGCTCGACATCGATCTCATGTGCAAGCATCTGTTGCTGCGTCTCGGGGTTGGTGCCGATATGACTGGTGATGAGACGCTTCACGAGTCGCGCCGAAATCAGCCGGCCAATACCGATGCCCGGTCGTGCCGTGTCATTGGCGATGACGGTCAACCCGCGGCGTTCCTGCCGTACCAGTTCGTCGATCAGGCGTCGCGGCGTACCGACGCCCATGAAGCCGCCAATCATCAGCGCCGCTCCCTCCGGAATGGAGGCTACGGCATCGCTCACATTACAGGTCTTGCCCATCGAGCCTCCTTCCATTTCATCACTGTGGCGTCGGCATCAGGCCGCGCGAGAGCCGCGAGCTGGCAGGACCGTGCCCCGGCACTCCCCGAATCCAACGCGGCGTTGTCCCGCGCGCTGGCAATATCCTCGCAGGATAATGCTGTCGCCGTCATTTAAAAAGCCGCGCTCTTCGCCGTTGGAAAGCGTGATGGGCTGTTTGCCGTTCGATGTCAGCTCCATCAACGATGCCGCTTGCTCCGGCTTCGGTCCCGAAAGCGTTCCCGTGCCCAGCAAATCGCCAGGATTGAGATTACAACCGTCCTTCACACGAAATGCCAGACCGCACGCCGCCGGGCTGTTCGGTTCACGATTGAAGATGAAATTGATGTCGCCCTGACGATACAGCACCACGTCCTTCGAGCGATGTTTGGCGACGAGCGCGAAGCCGAGTTTCTCCATCATCGGCTCGAGCACGTTCGAAACGGGCGAGGCGAATTCGACGAACTCGAAGCCCACCAGGCCCATTGGATTATCAAAAAGCGCAGTCACGGTGATTTCCTCTAGAGATTGAATTCAGGACGCGTCGACAGGCACTTGCAGCGTCTTCGGCGCAACGATGCGATACGACACGTAGACGATGGCAATCCAGATCGGGATCGCGATGGCAGACACGCGAATGTCCGGCGTCAGCAGCATGACGACCACAACCACGGCCATCGCCAGCAGACACAGGTAGTTCGTGAACGGCGCGAGGGGGGCGGGAAACCGCGCGGCGATGCCCTTCTCCTTGCTGCTCATGCGAAAGCCCATGTGCGCCACGATGACGACGACCCAGGTGATGACGAGCGCCGCGACGATCAAAGACATCAGCAATTCGATCACGCCTGCAGGCGCCACGTAGTTCAGCACGATGCAGAACGCAGTCACAATGCCGGGATAGACGATGGCGCGCACCGGCACGCCGCGCTTGTTGACCTGCATGAGAGACTTCGGCGCGTTGCCTTCGAGAGCCATGCCATACAGCAGGCGGCTGCTGCTGTAGACCATGTTGTTATAGACGGACAGCGTGGCCGTCAGAATCACGAAGTTCAGGATGTGCGCGGCGAAGTGCGCTCCGATTCCCGAGAAGACCAGCACGAACGGGCTGCTGCTGTAGGCACCGCCGCCGGCCTTGAGTTGTGCGACGAGCGCGTTCCAGGGCGTGAGCGACAGCAGGACCACCATCGCTTTCGGAATCACCTTGCGCGGCTCGTCGGTTTCCGCTGCGGCGAAACCCAGCATCTCCACGCCACCGAACGCGAAATCTCCACGCCACCGAACGCGAACATGACGAACGCGAAAGACATGCCCAGCCCCGAAATGCCGTTCGGCAGGAAGCCGCCGTGCGACCACAAGTTGCTGATGGATGGATTCGGATCCACTCTCCCACGTCAGGGTACCAGCGCGAAGCTTGCAAGCTTGCTGTCGACGCTGAGATTGAACATTGCGAAATCCCAAACTTGGTACATGAAGTCTCAACGAGACGTCGGTGCACGTTTTGTCCGGTCTAACGACGTCTCTGTCCATTGAGAGGAATGCGGCTGAGGCTCTAAATTGGCGTCACTGAACCCGCCGGGCGCTTGCGAGAAACAAGGTTACCTCGCGCGCCAACCCGACCGACGATACCGCCATCCGAGCGGTTGTTCGGGCGCCTCTAGAGGAGACACCGTCATGGCCCATCAGATAACCCTTCGTTTTGAGGACGGAGTGACCCGCTTCATCGAGTGCGAGGAGAGCGAGCGAATCACCGATGCCGCCATTCGCGCCAAGCTCAATATTCCACTCGATTGCCGTGACGGTGTGTGTGGCACCTGCAAGGCGGTCTGCGAGTCCGGCGAGTATGCTCTGGGCGACTGCGTAGAAGATGCGCTTAGCCCCGAGGAGGCGAGCGCCCGCAAGGTTCTTACCTGCCAGATGAGCCCACGTTCCGACTGTGTGATTCAGATCGCCACGAACTCCGATGTCTCGGGTACCGGACCTTCCTCCCACAGCGGACGAATCGTCGCCTGCCAACGAGCGTCAGATACCACGATCGCTTTCTCTGTCGAGCTCGAGAACCGCGCAGATCTCAGCTTCCTTCCTGGGCAGTATGTCAACATCCGGGTCCCGGGCACCGATCAGACACGCTCCTACTCGTTCAGCTCGGGGCCGTCCGAGCCGCGCCTGTCCTTCCTCGTGCGCAACGTACCCCGAGGGGTGATGTCGAGATGGCTCTGCGACACCGCCAAAGCGGGAGACCCAATCGAGTTTCGCGGCCCGCTGGGAGGCTTCTACCTGCGCGCGATCGAGCGGCCAGTGCTGTTTCTGGCGGGCGGCACGGGCCTCGCGCCATTTCTCTCGATGCTGGACAAGATCGTCGCAGACGGCGGAAGTCCGTACCCGATCCACATGATTCTGGGTGTCAACACCGACGAGGATCTGGTTGGCATCGACCGCCTCGAATCTTATGCACGGCGTCTGCCCAACTTCACCTATGCCTGCACCGTCGCAAGCCCCGACAGTTCCCATCCCAACAAGGGTTATGTCACCCACCACATCAGCGCGTCGCAGCTCAACGATGGGGATGCTGATGTCTACCTCTGCGGCCCGCCGCCGATGGTGGATGCGGTCCGCAATTTTCTTTCGTCCGAAGGGCTGACGCCGCGCAACTTCTATTACGAGAAGTTCGCCGGCACCGGTCTGGTGGTTCAGACCGGCGAGGAGCGCATCGCTCCCGTTGATGTCGATCAAGCCTTCGACCTGCGCATGGCGCTCGAACTGGGGGCGGCGCAGCTGACCATGGGCCGGCTGTCGAGCGAGCAACTGATGACCTTCCGCCAGCTCGCCGAGGCGACGGCGCCGTTCGTGTCCGGACAGCGCTTTACCGACGTTGCGCGCTACATCGAGGCAAACCATGCCTTTCACCTGTTCACGATCGAAGCTTCCGGGAACGCGCAACTGATCGCGCTCTACCGGCAACTGGCCGTGCAGGACTACATCGTTCGCGCGCTGACCGACCAGATCGAGATCGTCGGCGATATCGTCCAGCAACATCGGGACATTGTCGCCGCCTTCGAACTGGGCGACCTGAACGCGGCGCGAGACGTGATCGCGCTGCATGCGCTCCATTCCAAGGCCACGATGAGCCGGGCTCTGGAACGTATGACGCCGGGCAAAACGGCGCCCATGCTCGCAGCGCCCCCTCCTCCCCCGGCGGCTGTTCCGCAAAGCGCGCCGCAGATCTGCCCGTTCACGGCGAAAACCCTTCCGCCCTATTCGCACGAACTGGACTGGCCCGAGGGGCTGGAGCCGTTCAAGGTGGTCGATGACGGCTCGCAAGGCGACCCTTACGAGCACTACCGCTGGATGCGGGAGCACGCGCCGGTGCTGCGTTGCCAGTCGGCGACTTCGGACGTGTGGTTCCTCTCGCGCTATGACGACGTCTACCAGGCGATCCGCAACCCGAAGCTGTTTTCCTCCGAGGTCGTCAGCCCGCCGCCGCTGACCTTCCTGACGCTGTTCGATGCGCCCGATCATTCGCGGTTGCGCAAGGTCGTCCAGCCGTCCTTCCTGCCGCTGGCGCTCGATCCCTTCATCGAGCAGATCGGGCAGAGGGCGGAGGACCTGCTCGACGCGATGATCGCCAACGGCGGCGGTGATATCGTCAACGATTTCGCCATCCCGCTCAGCATCTCGACCATCTCCACGATGATCGACGTGCCGAACGAGGATGAGGAGAAGATGAAGTTCTGGTCGGACGAGACCTTCAGCTACTTCGGCCGCCTCGCCCGCAACGCGCCGGGGACCGGCACCGACGAACAAAGCGCGCAGGCTTTCTTCGCATACCTGAAGGACGCGATGGAGCGGCTCGCTCGCACCGACAGCCAGTCGATCGGCGGGCATATCGCGCGCATGTGGAAAGACGGGTTGCTTTCGGAAAAGGAGGCGAAGGAGTTGTGCGCCTTCGTCTTCATCGCCGGGCACGATACGACGACCATCCTTGTCGCCAACGCTTTTCGCATGTTTGCCGAACAGCCGGATCTGCTTGGGCGGATCCGCGAAAACCCCGCCGACGCCGACCGTTTCGTCGAGGAAGTGGCGCGCTACCGCGGGACCGTCCAGCGCGTGAGCCGCATCACCACCGAGGCGACCACGGTCGCGGGCATCGATCTGCCCAAGGGCGCGGTGGTGCGATTGCTGCTGTCGGCTGCGAACCGCGACAGCCGCAAGTTTGCCGCGGGCGAGACCTTCGACATCGACCGCGATTCCAGCGGCCATCTGGGTTTCGGCAACGGCATGCACAAATGCCTCGGCGCGCCGCTCGCCAAGCTGGAGACGCTCATCGCCACGAAGGCTCTGGCCCGCAAGATTGGCGATATCGCACTCGATCAGGCAAAGCCGATCCAGTATGTCCGGGGCAACAACCTGACCAACTCCGGCCCGGAACACCTGTTCGTGAAGTTCCGTGGGTTATCGGCCTGACCCGGACGACGGGGGTGAAGCGGGGTCGGCCCGCTCTCCCTTTTCAGACGGCAAGGAGCGATCGTGGGCCGCAGCGCGGTATTCGGTTGGCGGAAGCCCCGTCTGCTTGCGGAAGAAGCGACCGAAATAGGCCTCGTCCTGAAAGCCCAGTTCACTGGCGATCTGTTTGACGCTGAGCGTCGAATAGCCGAGCAGCCGCTTGGCCTCATGGATCGAGCGTGCATCGATTGCCTCGATGGCCGAGACCCCGAAGGCGGCGCGGCAGATACGCGAGAGCTGGCCGGTGCTCACGCCCATTTCGTCGGCATAGCTGGCGACCGGCCGCCGCTCGCGGCAATGGCGGTCGAGTAAGGCGCGGAACCGCTCGATCCGCACGGCCATGGTCCGCTGCTCGGAACTGGCTGAAAGCCGGGTGCTCTCGCTGAGGCGCCCGATCTTGACGAACAGGGCAATCGTCAGTGCGGCCCCCGCGGTGAACTGCCAGCGCTCGTGGCTCTCCGCCTCGCGCCCGATCGACTCAAAAAGGGTGTCAAGGGGTGTGCCGCGCTCAACGTCGGGATCGATCGACAGCACCGTCGGCGTGCGGATGAATTCCAGCAGCTCGGGCGCGGCCGCCATTGCCAGCGATTCCAACGCGGACTGCGCGGCGGTGATGACGTGACCGTCGATGTCGCTGCGGAAGTGAAAGCCGTGGACCGAGCGCGCCGGCACGACGATCAGGCATGGCGCTTCGACTTTCCAGGTCTTGCCGTCGATGAAAGTCTCGCCGCCCCCGGCGGTGACGTAGAGCACCTGGATCAGCGCGTCATGGACGTGCGGCTTGATGTCGAAGTCGAAGCGGCCGGCACGCAGGGGAATGCGTTCGTAATGGACCATGTCGAGCCAGGATTGGTCAGCTTCGGCGCCATATAGCGCGAAATGCAGAACGGTCCGGCGGCGCTGCAGGTCATTGGTCATGATGCACGTTATGTCCTGCTCTATGTGATCTCTGTGCATTGTTCCACAGGCGCTTGGGGCGTTCAATGACGGTACGGATTTCAGGAAGCAAATTCACAGGAAAACTTAAGGAAGTACAACGACTTGAGACAGGAACTTGAAATCGCGCTGCGGCGTCTACCCCCTACTCGCTGAATCTGGCCGGAAAGGTCTGCGTGGTCACGGGTGCAGGAAGTGGCATTGGTGCCGGCATCGCCCGCGCGTTCGCCAATGTCGGGGGACATTTGGCGCTCGTGGATCGGAAACTGTCCGCGGCCGATATACGACCGACTCGTCGTTGGCCAGTCTCTTCGTTCTGCCGGCGGCTGATCGATGGCGAAGTTTGCTCATGAGGTGTGCGGCGCTGACGATTAGTTGCCCACATCGGCAGATAGACGTGCACCTCGCGTGGCTGATCGCGCCGACGTCTCATGATTCGGCGCACAGCGTGAAAAAGCAATTCGCTGCCGCGACAACCCAAGCGGAGCCCAGGCCACGCCGTCATCCCGCGTGTTCATCGAACAGGAGTCACCTACGTTGACCGGTTGGTGAAAACGACCCTGAGCCGACGCTCGCTCCGCGGCGAGACCAATGTCTCTTCCTCGAAGCTGAACGGCCGCTAGAACGGTCAGGCCCGATGGCGGCGAACTGCAGGTTCCGTTCAGCAACCGGGAGTGTATGAATTGAACATTCAAGCGGTGAGTTGGGCATCAGCGACGTCACAATGAACCGTTGTCGCGTATGACGCGACAACGACACGCCAGAGTCGACCTAATCGCGCCGCTCACGAGGGCAAAACCAGCAGCGCTCCTTTGTCGAAGCCGATCTTTTCCGAACATAACCCGTTCTGCGCACTCGTGACGATCCCGATCAGCGAGATGCCGACACCCTTCAGCCCCGTCCGCTACCGCCATCCAGCGCGGCGTCAGCGGAAGCGCTGCGACCCAGGCCGAGCCGCACAAAGCGATTGCATCTGCCATGCGCAGGTCACTGCGCCTGGTGTTCAACAACGGACCCCAGTTGCGGTAAAGATTTTCTTTAGGTCACGGACACTAAATCTGCATTGTCGGCCTTTCCCGCTGCGTGAAGAATAGGTACACGAAAGGCGCACCGTGTGCACATGACGGAGCCGCCGATATGTCTTCCGCAGTGAAACTCGAGCTCGCACGAGGATCCGCTGCTCCCCGCCGGCCGTTCAATATGGAGATTGCCCCGTGGTCTACCTGGAAATTACTTTGAAAGTTCCGAACACCAAGCGCGCTGACGCGGCTCGCGTCTACCAAGAGTACAAAGCCCCATTCCTGAACACGATCGTTGGCGCAAAATCGAAAGAGCTGCTCGTCCGTGAAGAAGACGTACAGGTCTTGCATGGCTTCGATACACAGGAAAACGCGCTGGCCTATCTGAGCAGCGACATGTTCACTAGCGACGTCGTTGTCGAACTGAAGCCTCTTCTCGATGCAGAGCCTGACGTACGGGTCTATCAGGCTGCATGAGCGTAGACGCACACACGTGCGCAACTGCACATCAATTTCCTGGAGAGGATCGAAATCATGATGCAAGACTGGAATTCTTATCGCGCTGCACTGCTGGAAAATGTCGGAAAGTTCGGCGAGCAGAACCCCGAAGTCATGCGGGGTCTCAATGCCGTAGACGGCGCGGCGGGAAAAAAGGGAAAGCTGGACCCCAAGATTCACGAGCTGATTGCTCTGGCCGTGGCCGTAACGACGCGTTGTGACGGGTGCATTTCGGTGCATACGAAAAAGGCCGTCGAACATGGCGCATCGCTCGATGAGATCACCGAAGCGCTCGGTGTCGCCATCGCGCTGAATGCTGGTGCCGCGCTCGTGTATTCGTCTCGAGTCGTCGAGGCTCACTCGCAACTGTCAAAGTAGTGCCGTTGCCGCTATCTCGCGTGCCGAGTCGCGCGCCGATAGCGGCCCCTCGCATCAAGATTCTTCACGCAAATGTTAGTCAACGCCGATTTCACGCGACCCGTCATCGTTGAACCCGACGACTACCGGTGGACTGCTTCGCCCCAGGCTGGCGTCGAACGCATGATGCTGGATCGCCTCGGCGCTGAGAAGGCGCGCGCAACGAGCATCGTGCGCTACGCATCGGCGTCGCACTTTCCGCTCCATGCTCACCCTGGCGGCGAAGAAATTTTGGTGCTCTCGGGCGTCTTTTCCGACTCGGACGGCGACTATCCGGCCGGCTGGTATCTTCGCAACCCGCCAGGCTCATCGCACCGGCCTTTCACCTCTCCCGGCGCCATCATCTTCGTCAAGCTATGGCAGATGGCGCAATCGGAAACGCAATC
This sequence comes from Caballeronia hypogeia, assembly GCF_001544875.2. Classification (GTDB taxonomy): domain Bacteria; phylum Pseudomonadota; class Gammaproteobacteria; order Burkholderiales; family Burkholderiaceae; genus Caballeronia; species Caballeronia hypogeia. The sequence continues at coordinate 16,130 of NZ_FCOA02000039.1, read as the reverse complement.
CGTACGGATCGACACCCGCTCGGAAACCGCGTGGCGCCGCAGTGAAGATGGAGACGTCTGCCCGCTCTTCAGCGGCGAATCGGAAGAAGTAAGCATGCTGCGTCTAGCACCAAACGCACGCCTGTTCAACGGCCCCGTGAATTCAGCCGAGGTGTTGGTGATAAGCGGCTCGACCAGCCTCGACGGCCACCAGTATCGGCGCGGGGCATGGATGCGCTTTCCTGTGGGCGCTGCGCCGAACCTCGCTGCCGGCCCGCTCGGTGCGTGCGTCTATGTGAAGACGGGGCATCTCATCAACGTCGGACTGAAGGAATAGGATGCAGAACGCGCGAATCGGTATTCTCGGCGGTGGATTGAGTGGCTTATACGCGGCCTATTTGCTGCGCCAGCGCGGAATCGAAGACGTCATTCTCTTTGAGGCACGCGAGACGCTGGGTGGCCGCATTCTTTCCGCGTCGGCATCGCCTTCATCCGCAAACGAAGGCTTCGGCAACGGCATCGACCTCGGTCCGACCTGGTTCTGGCCCGGCATCCAGCCTCAACTGGACGCAGTCGTGCGTGAACTTGGCCTGAACTCCTTTGCTCAGCACGAGGAAGGAGACATGTTGGTGGAGCGCGCTCATAACCAGCCGCCCATGCGAACGCGTGGATTCTTCAATAGTCCCGCGTCGATGCGTCTTGCCGGCGGCATGGCCTCGCTGACCGACGCGCTTTTCGCGCGGCTCGACCCGAGCGCCGTCATTAGAGGCGAAGCGGTCCGCGAGTTGCGGCAGGTGGGCGCTCACGTCGATATTCATAGCGTGAGTGTCTCTGGCCATGCGAGAACGACGCGCGTGAGCCATGTGTTTCTCGCCCTGCCTCCACGACTGACCGAAGCGACCATTCGGTTCGAACCCGCATTGCCCGCCGCGGTGGCTCAGTCGTGGCGCAGTACTGCGACATGGATGGCGCCTCACGCGAAATATGTCGCTGTCTATCCGTCACCATTCTGGCGCACACAAGGTCTGTCCGGCGAAGCGCGAAGCATGTGCGGTCCGCTCGGTGAGATCCACGATGCATCATCCGATGATGGAACCGCTGCACTCTTCGGTTTCTTCGGCGTGCCTGCCAGCGTCAGACGAACCGTCAAGGACGACGCGCTGCGCGCTGCTTGTCGCGCGCAACTCGTGCGTCTCTTCGGCCCCGAGGCTGCGGTACCCCAGGCGGAGTTCATCAAGGACTGGGCACGCGACCCCTACACCGCTACGGCCGATGACATGGCCGATTCTGCGGAGCATCTCGCCGGTGCAGCGGCTCAGGGTCCACTCGGCGTGTGGCGCGGCCAGCTCACCGGCGTAGCGAGCGAATGGTCAGCGCATTTCCCGGGCTATGTTGCCGGGGCGATCGAGGCCGCTCAGCAAGCGGTGCAGCGCTTCACAACTCAGCACATGCCAACGACAAACTGAAGTCATTGTGTCGACAAGATCACGGAGGTCAACCATGAGAAGTCATTTTCGCGCTGCCCAGATTTCAAGCCCTGGCGTCTTGAAACTCGTGGAACGGCCAGTGCCGGTTCCGGGCCTTGGCGAGGTGTTGATTCAAGTCGAGGCGTGCGGGATATGCGGTGCAGACGCGCGTGACATCGAGAAGGCGACAGTCGATGCAACGAGTCCTCGCATACCGGGACACGAGGTCGTCGGCCGCATCGTCGCACTCGGGGCGAATACACCTTCCATGTGGAAGACAGGTCAGCGCGTCGGCGTCGGCCGCCTCGGAGGTCACTGCAACGAGTGCACGCAGTGTCGACGAGGGAATTTTCAGCTTTGTCAGAATCAACCGGTTGTGGGCGCGACCTGCGACGGCGGTTACGCGGAAATGATGCTCGCGCGCAGCACCGGCCTGGTCTCGATCCCCGAGGAACTCAGTTCGGAAGAGGCCGCGCCCCTGCTGTGTGCGGGAATCGCGACATTCAATGCGCTTCGCAAATGCGGAGCCGAAGCGGGAGATACGGTCGCGGTTCTCGGCATTGGAGGCCTCGGTCACATGGCCATTCAATACGCCAGAAGAATGGGCTTCAGAGTGGTTGCGATTGGCCGTGGCGCGGATATCGCCCAAAACGCGAAGGCCCTCGGCGCGCATGCTTATATCGACAGCAACGCCGAAGATGCGGCCGGACGCCTGAAAAACATGGGCGATGCTCGTGCAATCGTCACGACGATCAGTCAAGCCGACGCGATCGCGGCGCTGCTGGCTGGCCTAGCACCTCAAGGGCGTCTGGTTCTGCTGGGCGCCGGACCCGAGTCCGTCCCCGTGCCAACGGGCTACTTCGTCGGCGGCGAACGCAGCGTGCTTGGGTCGATGACCGGTTCGCCTTTCGACACCGAGCGTGCTTTGAACTTCAGCGTCCTCGCCGACGTTCGCCCGATGATCGAGGTCATGCCGCTGGAGCAGGCAGCAAGCGCGTATCAGCGCATGCGCTCGGGCGACGTCAAATTTCGCATGGTCCTGACGATGCAGCGCTCGGACATCTGACGCCCGCTACTGCGGCAAGCTTTGAGGTTGAAACTTAGTGGCGGCAAGCAGCACACAGACCGCCAGCGCCATCGGCACAAACGTCAGGCGCAGCACCGAATCCCACCCGTATGCCGTCAAAAGGCTGCCCGACAAGAAGGAGCCGAACGCCATCGTGCCGAACACGAGGAAGTCGTTGAACGACTGAACCTTGGCCTTCTCTTCGGGGCGATGGCATTCGAGAACAAGCGCGGAAGCACCAATGAAGCCGAAATTCCAGCCGACGCCGAGAAGAATGAGCGTCAGCCAGAAGTGAGGTATGTCGATTCCGTGCAAGCCCACTCCGGCGGACACGGCGATCAGCGCGAGCCCGGCCATGACAACGTTACGTGCGCCATATCGAGCGATGAGCCGGCCGGTAAAGAAGCCTGGCGCGTACATCGCGATGACATGCCATTGAATGCCAAGGTTCGATGAACTCTGCGGCAATCCGCATAGTTGCATGGCAAGCGGCGCTGCCGTCATGAGAAAGTTCATGAGCAGGTAGGACACGACCGCGCAAAGGACCGCAACCAGAAACGAACGTTGACGCGCGATATCCTTTAGCGGCCGTCCCTTAGCGACGTCAACCGCCGATGGCATCGGAATGTGGACGCCCATCAGCACCACGCCAGCGATTGCGGCAACCACGGCCTGCGCAAGAAACGTAGCAACAAACGTATGAGGCGGCCACACGTTCATAGTGAACGTCACCAGTTGTGGTCCGATCACGCCGGCAAAAACTCCGCCTGCCATGACGAAGGATAGCGCGCGCGCTTTCTTCTCGGCCGGAACACAATCTGCCGCGGCGAAACGGAAAGAAAGCACGACAGCCGCATAGGCGCCGCCGAAGAACATCGCTGCGCAAAAGAGCCAAAATGAGCTAATCGCGATAGCAACTGCAGCTATCAATCCGACCAGCACGCCACACACGGTTCCAAGCAGGAACGCCGTTCGCCGCCCATGTCTCTGCGCAATCGCCCCCGCCGGCAGCGACAACGCCGCCATTCCGACCACGAATATGGTGATGGGAAGCGTTGCGAGTTCACGGTTCGGCGCGAGCATATTGCCGATAATCGCACCGGTTGCGTAGACGACCGTCGAATTCGCGCCTGCCAGCGCCTGTGCAATGGTCAACCGGGTTACGTTGCCACGTGCGCTAGCCGTGTTCGACGCGGCGATACCCGAATCCGGGCGCGCGGTATTCATGTCTGTCACTTCGTCCCTGTTCTTCTGATAGTTGAGAGATAAAGCCGTTCGCTCCAGAGCAGCTTTAAATCGCGACCTTACGGCCAGTGGGCACACCGAGCTCATGTGCCAGTTTCAGGAAGCCAGCGATATAGGCGATGTCCTCTTCACCCTTTCGAACGCCAACGTGAATGCACTTTCGGATGCCTTCCGGGCCAAGCCTGACGGTCTGAACAGGCAGCCCCTCGCCCTCCTCGACGACGAGCCAATCAGGGAGAACCGCGACACCTCTGCCCGCCGCCACAAGCTGGAGCATCAGTTCCGTCTGCTCCGCGGTCCGATGATATTTCGGCTTGCAGTGCGCGGGCACGAGAAAGCGAGTGAAGATGTCCAGCCGTTCCTTGCTGACAGGGACGGTGATGAGTTCCTCGCTCATCAGGTCCTGCGGCATCGCAAATTCGCGACTGGCGATCGGGTGTGAGGCGTGCACGACCAGCACAAGCTCGTAGTCGATGACCGGAGCGAACGTGATGTCCGGAACGTCAATCGGATCAGGCGTGATGAGCAGGTCTATCTCGAATGCAAGGAGTGCTGCAACGCCGTCGAACCGGAATGCCGTACGCACATCGAAGTCCACATCGGGCCATGCGGCGAGGTAGTGAGGCGTCAAGCGCGTGAGCCACTTCTGGCAAGGATGGCATTCCATGCCGATACGAAGCCCCCCGCGACGACCTTCCGCGAAATTGGTGAGCGTTCGCTCCGCATGCTCCATCTGAGGGATCACGCGCTCCGCAAGGCTGAGCAGATACTCTCCGGCATGTGTGAATCGCAAACTACGCCCGTTCTTCGTCCAGAGCTTTACGCCGTGGCGTTCCTCGAACTTTCGAACCATGTGCGACAGCGCCGACTGCGTCACGTTCAATCGCTCGGCCGCTGCGGTCACACTGCCGAGCCGGTCGACTTCCATCACGATCGAAAGATACTGGAGGTCTAGCATCTCTGTTCTCCCTCGGCCCTCAGGGCCGGTCATTGCTGTTGTAGCGTGCCTGCGTCAGTTCTTCGCGTCCGCGCGCGCCGAGCGGACGATCCCTCGGCGCGTCAATGCAAAAGAGAGTAGCCCAAGAACCGGTCCAGGTACGAGGAGCCACGAGGCGTCGAGACCAATGCGCTCGAACAGGGCGGTCGTTGCCGCAATCGAAACCACGGTGACGGCGAAGCCAATCGAATTCTGGATAGCAAGCGCGCTGCCTACCAGCGCCGGAGGACATGCTTTGGCCGCGAGTGCCGAGAACTGCGGCGAGTCCGCGACCACCGACGCACCCCAGACAGCAAGAAGAGTCGCCAGCGCTTCCGGAGAAAGATAACGCCAACCGAACGCGAAGATAAGGCAGCAGAGACCGGATATGGCGAGTGCGCCCGCAGCAACTTTCGCGCTACCCAGGCTCCGCGAGAGAATACCGCCGATGAGCGATCCAATCGCCCCCACTCCGATCACCGCAAACGACATGGCTGGAACGCCCAGACCGGGAAAACGTGCCGTGAGTGAAGAGTGCGAGATAAGAAGCGGGACCATGGTCCAGAAAGTATAGAGCTCCCACATGTGACCAAAATACCCCAAAGTCGCAGCCCGGAATTCCCGAAGTCGAAAGGCGCCGAGAACCGTGGGCTGCGGCGCTGTCTTCGAGTCGCTCTTATTGGTTGACCGGGCGCGCACTGACCCATGTGGGCCGTCTCCTAGCGCGCCGATCACGACCGCGCCGGCGACCGCCAGGACCGAGGATGCAGAAATGATGAGCTGCCAGGGAAACGCCGCTCCCATCACGCGCATCGCATGGGGTAAGGCCGTACCCAGAACAAGCATTGCAACGAGTTGAGCTAGTGCTTGTCCCGTACGATCGGGAGCCCAGCCGACAATCAGCTTCATTCCCATCGGATAGATACCTGCGAGGCAAATCCCTACTCCGAATCGAAACGCTGCTCCACTTGCAAGGCCAGTCGAAAGCCAGGCAAAACCAAGATTGAAAACGGCGCCGGCGAGCGCGCTGCAGACAAAAATCCTGCTGGCATTGAAACGGTCGGCCGCACCGCTCAATGAGATGACGAGCGTGCCAACAATGAATCCAAGCTGGACTGCATTCGTCAGCCAGCCGATATCGGCAGCACTCGCATCCCAGATTCGCATCAGGTCCGCAGCGGTACTGTTCGCGCTGAACCACAGCGCAGTGCCGAAGAGCTGTGCGATCGAGATCGCCGCCACGGGTCCGATGCCATCGACAAGCAGCCGCCGGAATCCCGTCGTCTTGATTGTTACACTTGAGGTCATGTCGTTTTTACGAGCGCGGATACTGTGACGTGCCGCCAAATGCGTCGAATGAGATGAAGGTTGTCTTGCATCGAGCCGTGCGCGCCAGACGACGCAGCCGAGTGATTGCATCGGGTTCGCTCACGCAATCAGTCTGCAAGATTGCGCGAGCATCCAGGCGGCCGTCAGAAGAGGTCGTCACCGTGATGCAATGTCAGCCGAGGAAAGCTCGTTGAGCCAACGCGAGTCACGAGGTGAAGGACGACGATGCAAGCGCTTGTTAAGCAGTTCGTGAGCCTTCTTCGACTCGCCACTGCGCATCAGCGCAACGAGAAGCGTGTCCTCGACGATCTCGCGCTGCGCACCGCTTCCGCCGATCCGTACGACATCGTGTGCTACCGGTTCGAGAATGTTCGCTGCGAGGCTGTATTGCTCTTCTGCAAACGCGAGCGCGGCCCGACAGATTTCCGGCACGACCGGCCCTGCAGGCAACTTGCCTTCCTGAATGAGCTGGTTCAGTGAGTCGACTCGCTTCTCCACGGCGTTGCTATTCGAAGTCGCCGCAGCAACGAGCGCCATGTGAAAATCAGCGAACGGGAAACCCGCATCCTTGAAGTACCCGGACGCATAACGCGCCGCATCGTCCCACAAGCCTGCAGGGACCGCGTGACCATATGCCTGCATGCGCCACAAGAACGATGATGTGTCACTCACAATGTTGACGGGCGTACCAAGTGACGACGACGGAGCGACGTGTTCGTTATAGATGCCGAGCGCGCGTTCAGTATCGCCGCGCTCTAAGGCGATCAGCGCCCCATGCCATGCGATGTGGCCATGCAGCACGCCACTCTTTGGATATTCAGGCAGCCATCCGGAGATGACCGTCTGGGCCTCTTCGTTCGCTCCGGACTCGTGCAGGACGTGCGCGACCGCATGCACTGCATTCACGTTGTGTCTGCGCAACTCAAGCGAGCGCTCGGTGAGCGCACGTCCGAGCTTCACATCGCCGTTCTCGCCGTGTGCCCATCCACGGTAAGTGAGGAACCACCAATCGTCCGCACCGAAGTGGTGAGCATGGCGCTCGCACAGGTCGACGCGAGCCTGATCGTGATTGGCCATTCCTGAGAATGCCAACAGTCCGAAGGCACCGAGCGGCATCGAAAGGATGACGATGTCGCGCGGCCACTTGTCGGTATGAGCGAGCGCGCTCGCGAGCGCCTTCTGACCCTGACCATGGATCGCGTATGAGAGCGTCTCGACGTGACTGCGCTCACGCTCGGTCCCGTTTGCGGCGACCAACTCCGCAGCCTTCGCAATTTTGGCGCGCGCTTCGGTGAGCTGAGCGCTGACGGCATGCAGCCTCGCTCGGGCTGCGTGAGCGAGAGCGAAGTTCGGGTCGGCTGCAATCGCTTCATCCAGCGCTTCGCCGGCGCCGGGCCACAGTGACAGAAGAAGGTCGACGCCCGCACGATAGCGCTCGGCGGCGAGGTCGGAATCTGTCGAAAGTGGCAGGTCGTAACGGTCGGAACGGGTCATGGCGCTGAAAACTCCAAAAATTCCTGAGCGACCAATACCGGCAGCGTTGGAGCTGAAGTACTGAAAGCCCAGTCAAAGGAACAATAATTAAACCAATTTGCTGCGTGACAGTCTCTCGACGCAAACCGCCCTTCCATCCAAAGAGACGCTTGAGTCTTGCCGCTTCAAACCAACTGGTCCTCAGCTTCGTCAAGCTCGGCGCTGTCACTCGTCTGAGACACACCCTTGCGGACGTAGAACCGGTACGCGACATAGACCACGGCCACCCAGACGGCGGAAACAACCAGCGACATGCGCATGTCGGGCAAGATAGCGATGCCGACGAGGACTGCTCCGACGAAGAGCAGCGCAATGTAATTGCTGTAAGGGTAGAACGGCATCTTGTACGACAGTTGGTTCACTTCTCCATTGCGAATCTTCAGCTTCCTGAAACGCAGATGACTGATCACAATCGAGCCCCATGCGCAAACGAGAGCGAACACTGTCACTGAAGAGAAGAGCTCGAACGCCTGCTCGGGCATGAAGTAGTTCAGCAGCACGCCGGCAAACATCGTCCCGAAGACCATCAAAATTGCCCGATGCGGCACCTTGCGGGAGTTCGTCACACCGAGGAACGCGGGTGCGTTCTTCTGGAGCGAGAGGTTGTAGAACGTGCGGCTGTTGGTGAACACGCTTGCGTTGACTGCGGACAACACGGCCATGATCACCACGAGATTCATGATGCTCGCCGCTGCCGGGATGCCGATTTTCGTGAACACCTGGACGAACGGGCTGCCCTTGGTCGTCAACGAGGTCCACGGGAACACCATCAGAAGGACCGCCATTGCGCCGACGTAGAAAATGAGCAGCCGCCAGAACGTCGCGTTGATAGCCTTGGGCATGACCGTCTTGACGTCCCTGGTCTCTCCCGCTGCCAGCCCGAGATTCTCCACGCCACCGAACGAGAAAGCGACCATGACGATTGCCAGGAACGTCCCTCCTGCTCCCTTCGCAAAAAAGCCACCGTGGTCTACGAGGTTGTGGTAACCGATCGGAACGCCGTTGTTACCGATGCCGAACACGATCATCCCTGCGCCGAACGCGATCATCGCGACGATGGCAACGACCTTCACGAGGGCAAACCAGAACTCAGCCTCACCGTATATCTTGACGCCGATGACGTTGACGCAAAACATCAGCGATACGGCGGCGCCGGCCGTGACCCAGATCGGTATGTGTGGAAACCAGAAATGAACGTAGTTACCCAAGGCGTTCAGGTCCGCCGCGCTTGTTGCAAGCAGAAATATGAATGCGTTCCAGCCATTGAGGAAACCCACAAAACGGTGAATATACCGATTCGAATACGAAATGTATGAACCCGATACCGGCTCCTCGACTGCCATTTCTCCAAGCGCGCGCATGATGAAATAGATAGCAATCGATGCCAGCAAGAAAACGAGAAGAATCGCAGGACCGGCTGTACGGATTGCCCACGAAGACCCGTAAAAAAGACCCGTCCCGATGGCGCCTCCAATAGCAATCATCTGGATGTGCCGATTCTTGAGGTCTCTCTTCAGGTCCTCCTGCTCATAAGTTTGCGTCTGAATGTCACTGCTCATGTCGCCTCCAATGAAGGGTTTGTTTCTTTGTTCTTCTTAGATTAAAAAATTGATAAGTCCTGTTGCGCGCAAACAACGATGCGCAGCGCGATGTCGCATCGCTCTTGAGACCGTTCTGCCCCTCCTGTGTGCAAATGTCTTTAGCGCCTTGACGTTTCCGCTTAGCGCGGAAAAAGGAGCGTGTTCTCTCAGGCCTTCGCTGCGCTTAAAAAATGGCAACAGCGTCCCTCGACACGGCGGCATATCCGTCGCGTTTGCGTAGGTTTACGATTTACGGCCTGCCTTCCAGATGCTTCAGTGAAAGGTCGCAGCCGTGCGCTGAGAAGACGGCGAGTATTCGATGCCCGCACCTCGACGCGTGGTTCATCACTCACCGAGAAGCAAACCGTCGCGCAGCAGCGGCGCGACTACCGCTTAAAGTTCGGCAAGGGCGTTCGTCAGACGGCGAATCGCTTCATCAATCGTGGCACGCGGACAACCGAGATTGGCACGCATGTATCCGTGACCTTCCAGCCCGAATTTCTGTCCCTTGTCCAGCCATAAGCGGGCTTTGGTCAGCATGAAACTGTTGAGTGCATCGGGATCCATACCAAGCCCACGGCAGTCCATCCAGGACAGGTAAAGAGAATCAGCCGGAAGGACTTCAATCTTTGAGGTCAGGCTGTGGACTGCATTGCGGAAGTGCGCATGATTCTCGCGAAGATAAGGCAGAAGTTCTTCTAGCCATGGCTCGCCGTGCGCATACGCTGCCTCCGCCGCTACCATCCCAAGCGTGTTCACAGACTGGTACATGTTCCTGTCGAACTGCCGGCGTAATTCATCTCGCAAGCGACGATTCGGAACGAACAAGTTTGCGCTCTGCAAGCCAGGCAAGTTGAAGGTCTTGCTCGGCGCGGTACACGTGATGCTGCTCTCAGCGAATTTGTTGCTCAGCGAAGCAAACGGCACGTGCTTCTTGAATGGGTTGATGATGAGGTCCTGGTGAATCTCGTCCGAAATGACCAACACGCCATGTCGCAAGCAGATCTCACCCATCGCCTGCAATTCGGCCTCGGTCCACACGTTACCTGTCGGGTTATGCGGATTGCTCAGAATGAAGAGCTTGGTATTCGGCTTGATGGCCGCCTCGAACGTCTTCTCATTGAATCGATAGGACATCCCCACACGCTCCAGCGGAGCCAGCGCCAGTTGCCGTCCATTCAGAAGCACGTCGTCATGGAAGTGCGCGTAAACGGGAGGTTGAATCAGGACTGAGTCGCCTGGGGCCGAGAAAGCCTGGATGGCGTTCTTGAGCGCGGTAATGATCCCGCTCGACTGAAGAACCCATTCCGCAGGCACCTCCCAGTCAAATCGCTTTGCTTGCCAGCCGGTCACCGCCGCGACGTAGCTATCCGTGGCTCCCCGCGAATATCCGAAAACGCCGAACTCCACTGCTTCATGAAGCGCGTCAACTACGGGTTGGGGTGTGCGGAAGTCCATATCCGCAACCCACATTGGCAGCGGGTCCGCAGCGATTTCCTCCGCGCTCAGCAAGCGTTCTCCGAACGCCCATTTCAGCGAGTTCGATTGCTTCCTGTCGATAGCATCATCGAATATCGACTTGGTCTTTCCAGCGGAGGCGCCGCTGCCCGTCATTTCACAGTGAACTTTCACGATAGCTTCCATTTGCAATAGAACGACACGCGAACGGCGTGACCTCGAATTGCAGCTAGAGTAGCAGCGCGAAATCCAGAACAACAATGGTATGTTCTCACGGGGCAATGAGCGTAGCTCATGGATGGCAAAGCCTTGTTCCACAAGGGTTTCCCCCAAAAATCAGACGGACAACGCGACCAGGAAGCGCGAGACCATGTTGTATGCGGCGACGGTTGCGACGGCTTCGACTGTTTGCGATTCGCCGAAGAACCCCTTCAGGGCGTCGAGCACTTCAGATTCGACCTTGACCGTGCGAGTCGATTGGTCGGCTAGCCGCAGCAAAGCACGCTCCGCTTCGCTGAACACTGCGACGTCTACTTCCGGTGCCTTGATAGCATCGGCCTTCGATTGCGTGCCGCCCGCGTCCAGATACGCCGGATAGTGCACGTTCCATTCGAATTCGGCGTCGTTGAGCACCGCGACGCGAAGCATGATGAGTTCGCGATACTTGAGCTTGAGACTGAATTCTGTGCGAATTCTCCGCAGCAACTCATTCCACCCAGTTGCGAGGGGGAAGCTCTTAAGTAAAACGCGGTCGATGCCGATAAGTTCGCCGTTCGGTCTTCGCCCCTTCATTGCAGCGAGGAGTTCTTCAGGCGCCGCATCACCGTCTTTCCACGGGGTGACCCGCACATTGTTGCTCATCGGTTTCTCCCGAAAGGAGTGGATTTCGAACCACGGAACTCGCTCGATTCAGCGAGTGTCTTCGCCCTCATTCTTCAGTTCGCAACGGCGTCGCACAACTGCTATATTCTTTTGAAGTGGCAAAGAAAATCTTTCATGAAAGCACCTGTTTTTCTGAACGCGTTGCGTGCCTTCGAGGCAAGCGCGCGACATCAGAGCTTCTCCTCTGCTGCGTCCGAGCTGAACGTTACGCCCGCGGCGGTCGGACAACTCGTTCGCTCGCTGGAAGAGTGGCTAGGCGCACCGTTGTTCCATCGAGGAACAAGTGGTCGTTCCCGATTGATTCCCACCGAAAGCGCAGAACGCGCCCTTCCAGATATCCGAGCCGGTTTTGATCGCCTGTCCACTGGGCTGAGCCGCTTGCGAGAGGGGACACGAGGCGGAGTTCTCACGGTTGCGGTGAGCCCTTCCTTCGCCGCCAAGTGGCTGCTTCCTCGAATCGACCGCTTTCACGAGATTTGTCCTGAAACGGACGTACGTCTGGACACCAATCTGAAGCTCGTCGACTTCGCCGCGCAGGGCATCGACATCGGCGTGCGATACGGCCGTGGCGCGTGGCCCGGTCTTGTCGCCGAAAAGCTGATGGAAGAGGAAATCTTTCCCGTCTGCTCGCCGGCCTGGCTAAAGAAAAATGGAAAGATTGAGCGGCCAGATGACTTGGCCGGCAAGCCGCTCATTCATGATCTGTCTGTCGATGCTCACATTGGATTCACGTCGTGGGCCGACTGGCTCGAGCGAGCGGGAGCGAAGAAAGTCGATCCAGCGCGTGGGATGCAGATCAACAATTCAGCCGCCGTATTGCAGGCCGCCATAGACGGTCATGGCGTTGCTTTGGCTCGAAGCGTCATGGCCAAGGACGACGTCGCGGCGCGACGCTTGATAAAACTTTTTCCGAAGATGACGCACGCCGCCGAGCTCGCCTACTTCATCGTTTATCGGAGTGAATCCGCCTCCTTACCCAAGCTCGTTGCTTTTCGCGAGTGGCTCGTTCGTGAAGCTACACCAACCTCTTGACCAAGCTGGTGTAGCAGAGAACTCAGCGAATTTCCTAAAGCCGTTGTGTCGCAAGTATTGCCGCCAGCAGGCCGCCCGTTAATATGACGCCAATAATAACGTATAGCGCCGTGCTGAAATTTCCTGTGATGCTGATTGAAAATCCAATCAGGACTGGCGACAGCGCTCCAAACCCCACGGCAATACCATTCAGTGTCCCGGCTGCGGAAGAAATTGCCCGCTTGGGTACCAAAGCCTGCAATAAGGTAAAGATGGCGGGGATTTGCATCGATGAAGCGCCTATACCGAAAGCGATGGTAATGGCGGCGACGTAATTATTCTCGATAACGACGCCGGAATATACCCCCACGGCACACAGCAGGGCCGACACGACGATGATGGGCGCATTTCTTCCCGTGCGATCGATCAATATGCCGGAAATAATTTTAAAGAAGAGTCCAACGATGAACGGCAACGACGACATCCACCCCATTGTCTCCCAGGAGAATCCGCGCTCATGATTCAAATATGTGGGCAACCAGCTCAGCAAACCCCAGGACAAGATCGAGTTCGTCGCAAGGATCAACATCAGCAGCCAGAAGCGGTAGTTCAGCACATACGACCCCGCTAACTCACGCAGCGATTCTTTCCCTGTGCGGTGTCCATTCCTATCAATTGACTGGCAAGCCAGCTCAGCTTCAATATGCTCGAGTTCTCGTTGGTTGACCCGCTTATGTCTGCGCGGCGTGTCCGCAGTAAAAAACAAAAGCAGCGCTAGAGGTATGAGGCTCAGCGCGAAAGACCAATGAAACGTTGCTCGCCACGAGTACGTCATAACCAGGTACGTAAAAATAGGCATGGCAACGGCCGGTGCCAGCGATTGCCCGATAATCCACGCAGTGTTAGCCCTGCCGCGCTCCTTGGACGGAAACCAGTTCTTGACGAACGTATTTTGCATCGGGTAGTAGAGACCCTCCCCAATTCCAAGCATAATGCGCGTTGCAATCAGGATGGCAAAGGTGCCTGCAATCCCTCCAATGACGAGTGCAGCGCAGATGATCAAATACGCTGATATCATGGCCTTGCGAGGCCCGAGGTATGCGCCGAGCGGACTTAAGATGACATTTGCAGTCCCATAAGCGATCAAAAACGAGCTCATCAACAGTCCAATTTTGACCGGCTGCCCCGCAATCCCCATATCGGCGAGAAACTGCGCGTTCGCTGCGATAACCGCGACATTGACACGGTCTAAATATGCAACGGAAATCCCAATGAAAAGAATGAACAGAAGCAAAACGCGTTGTCTTGACGGCTTTGCCTGATCCAGAGCGAGTTCTTCTGCTCTGGAAATTTGAAGATTTTTACTCATCGTTGTCTCCATTCCCGGCGATACGTGTCGATCGCCTAGGCGGCTTGATGCGTTAGATTACGAAGCAAATAACGTGCGGAAAGTCCAAGGCTGAAAAGTTTCCTCCAGACGAACGGCGGCCGGTTTTACAGTCGTCCGATGAGCGAGGGACGCGCATTAGCGCTGCGCCCGAGATTCGAACCACCGGCGCGCCAGGCGATCCCAAAATCGCGCGCCCAAGTCCAGGTTGTGGTCGTTGAAGTCATAGCCGGGGTTGTGTAGGCCCACTCCAGGTTGGTTGTCGGTGCCATTGCCAATCCAACCGTAGGCGCCAGGGACGTCTTCCAACATGAAACCAAAATCTTCCGCCGTCATCGCGGGCAGAACGTCGGTATGAGCATTGTCGTCGCCGACCATTTCGCGCATGACGTCCCCCATGAACATCGCTTCGTTCCTGTGATTCGTCGTGCTGGGGTATCCGCCCGACCTCATGACGACTTCGGCAGTGGCGAAGTGTGCTTCAGCAACATGGCTTGAAATGCGATGCAGGCCGTCGATCAGGAACTGCTGCGATTCCTGGGTCAGCGTGCGGCACGTCCCAAGAATGCGTGCCTCGTCTGGCACGATGTTGGGCGACGTGCCGGAGTCGATTCTGCCCACGGTCAGTACGGCGGAATCCAGGGGATCAGTGCCGCGCGACACGAGGGTCTGCAATTGCGCAACGATGAAGCAAGCCACGGGAATCGGGTCGATCGTCGTGTGTGGTAGCGCTGCGTGCCCGCCCTTGCCTCGCACGATGATCTCGAACATTCTTGCGGCGGCCATGATCGGGCCGACACGCACGCCCATTTTTCCCTGCGCAAGTGCCGGCCAGTTGTGCAGAGCGAAGACCGCCTGACACGGAAACTTATCGAATAGTCCGTCGTCCATCATGGCGCGTGCGCCAGCCCCTCCTTCTTCGGCGGGCTGGAAAATCAAATGTACGGTCCCATCGAAGTCGCGGTTGCCTGCCAGTAACTCGGCCGCCCCGAGCAACATGGTGGTATGCCCGTCATGTCCGCATGCATGCATGCGACCATCATGTTTGCTCGCATGCCCGAAGCGATTGCGCTCCTGCATTGGCAACGCATCCATATCGGCGCGAATGCCCACGGCGGGACCTGGATCAGCACCGCTGCGTCCCCTACCGTGGATGCTGGCCACCATACCCGTCATGCCCAAGCCACCAACGACTGGAATATTCAGTGCCGCGAGGAAGTCGACGATCTTTTCCGCCGTCCGATTCTCCTCATACCTGAGTTCCGGGTGCATGTGCAGATCGCGACGAAACGCAACCAGTCGATTGAGGTTCAGAGTGGGTTCTTTGTCGAGAAACATGTTGGATATCCGCGAGAGGACTCAGGACCACGGGTAGCTCAAGGCCATCCGTCAACCTAGACAGCGCG
This sequence comes from Caballeronia hypogeia, assembly GCF_001544875.2. Lineage (GTDB taxonomy): Bacteria > Pseudomonadota > Gammaproteobacteria > Burkholderiales > Burkholderiaceae > Caballeronia > Caballeronia hypogeia. The sequence goes on along the minus strand of NZ_FCOA02000039.1, from coordinate 812 downwards.
GAGAAGCCGAGTGACGTAAATCCGCCCCGCGTCCTTCGCCTATCTCGATCCATACGGATTGTAGGAACTGTCCGCCATACCGTAAAATAGCGTTTCGATATCGAATCGATGCCGGAAAGGTATAGCCATGGATTTGCGTCAACTGCGCTACTTTTGTGCTGTGGCCAAGCATGGAAGCATCAGCGTCGCGGCTCAGGCGGTGCACATTGCCCAGCCCGCCCTGACGCGCCAGATCCAGGCGCTCGAAGATGACATGGGCACGCGCCTATTCGAGCGAACGACTCGCGGCGTGAAATTGACCGACGCCGGTGGCCAGTTTCTGGTAGACGCAAGTAAATTGCTCGACGATGCCGCTGCGGCCAAAGACCGAGCGCAACGTGCTGGCCGCGGAGAGTCTGGAAATCTATCCATCGCGCTGCCAGTCATGCAGAACCTCGCCCCGACCATTGCGGAAGTTTTGAAGAAATATCGGCGGGAGGTTCCAGGCGTGGGGATCACGCTGCACCATCTGCTTTCCGAGGCTCAGCTCGATCAGATCGCGGATGGCCGCTTGGACGCCGGTTTCCTGTTGTTCCGGCCGCTCGACGATCCATCGTTCAACGGAATCCCCGTCTTTTCCGAGCGAATGCTATTGGCATATCCAGCGGAATGGACTTGGCCCAAGGGTCGTGAACCCAAAGTCCTCAGAGATCTCCAGGATCTCGATTTCGTCTGGTTGCCGCGCTCGGCCGCACCTGAGATTGACCCGCCAAAACGGACACCTATCCTTTGGAAAAAGGGGGTGCCAAAATGGGCAAGCATCGAGCACCGTA
>NZ_FCOA02000038.1 GCF_001544875.2 Caballeronia hypogeia | reverse complement strand
GCTATTGCTGATCCCGAAGAACCAGCCGCACTTGCATCAAGCGCCCACACTTATCGGCTGTTAGTTTTTAAAGAGCATTGCGCAGTTATTTGCTTCGCGAGTAATTCGTTTCGCTTGCTTTCTTGCGCGCCGTCATTCAACGGGAGGCGAATTATGCGGGGCTAATTCGATGGCGTCAAGCGTCTTTTTTAAACGATTTGAGGGACGGATGCGACGGGTTGAAGGGACAGACGAAACCAGCAGCCGGAAGCTCCGCTGCCTCAGTCAGTCCGACCGAGGCCCGGCGGCCGAGGCGGAAAAGTGCTGCCGAATCACGCCGAGGTTCGGCTGCAATACCAGACCCGGCGGGGCGGAGACACTTCAGGCCCAGGCACAATCTTGGCCAGTTACGCGATGCGTCCTTCCCCGCATCTCCTCGAGAGGCACCATATGTCGGATCCATCTCGGGTCCGTATCACCGAACCGCTCGTCACATTCAGCGACGGCCTCGCTACCAGGCTAAGCAAAAAAGGGGACCAGCGCGACGCCGAAGTGAGTCAGTTGCTGTTCCTGCAGCAACTGTGTGCTATCCGAGACAAGCCGACCCACCCTCAGCGATCGAGATATCCTCTTAGCTTGTCGGAACGGCTCGGATGCGTGTAGTCGGATCGAGCATCGATTCCGAAGCGCATACGCAAAGACCTTCGCTTCTCGCGGCGGCAACCCGTCGAAGGCTTCATTCACCGCGGTTTGCATGATCGCGTGAACAGCGGCGTCCGAGGGAGAGGTTGTGCTTGAATCCTCGACCATGTCGCCAAGCGTGGCATCAGCGTCCTCGCCTACTCGCGTTTCCAGCGAGATCGGGTACTTGGCAACTTTACGCATGTCGCGGGTCCTTTGTTCCGACATCTCCGTGCGCTCGGCGAGCGCCGCGGGCTGAGCTTCCCGTCCGGTCTGCTGCAGAATCTCGCGAGAAACCCCAGTTAAGCTTGTTGATCGACTCGATCAGATGTACCGGCACGCGAATTGTGCGGCCTTAATCGGCGAGCGAGCGCGTCACCGCCGCCTTCATCAAGCCGATATTTGCCTTGCTGAATCAGTTCCAGAAAGTTCAAGCCGCGGTCCAGGTACCTTTCCATATCGAGATCACAAGGCGCACCGCAGCCCCGCGCCTCAGATCCGATGCTTGCGGGTCACTCAACGATCTCGAACAAATTTTGAAGGCTCACCGGTCGCGTACGGGACGGGAAAGTCGCTCCATGTACGGGAGCGTCTCCGATCTGTCGATGCCGAGCGCCTCGAGCTCACGTCGGAGCGCTTCAATCTCCAAATAGCAAGACAGGATGCCTTCATCGCTTTTCGCACCCGCTTGGGAGCGATAGCGTTGCAACCAATGCATCTATGGCGTTGTCGATGGCTCGTGCCCATCTGCCAACTGGCCCGGCGTCATCAAAGACAGAATTTTTCTCGTTCGAGCAGCGATCGCTCGACCTTTCAAAGTCGATGACTGCGTCGACTTTGAGGGCACGGTAGGCGCGTAATCGAGTCACGGATTCCGTGACCGCTTCTATAAGCCTCGCGTTCGATTCCGGAGCGTCATTTCCGCGCGGGGAGGTGGCCCACGTTTTTAAATTGGCAATGCGTTCGTTGCCGGCGGCTATGTGCAGGTCGGTCCGAACAAGCCCAGTTATCTCCGCTTCCAACGTTCGTTTGTGCCCTGAGTAGAGCCCGCGCATGACTAATCCTGATCGACTGCGTTCATTGACGCTCGCAATGGGAGCTGCATCGCGCGTTCCATGCAGATAGTCGCACAAGGACGGTTGTGCACAAAGGACTACCCGGCGCGGGGGTCCGCTCCAGGCTGCCTGAGGCGTGAGATCGCGCCGGTTCGCGACCGATGGGTCGCGCGGGGCAGGAGCTGGCCCGACACCGGTTTGCCTATTCGTCGTCCCAATCGGCTCGATTCCTACGATAACCGACATAACCGCGGCGCTTCCCGCCCTAACTCGGTCGGATCAAATTGTTATTGATCCAGGCTTGAAATCCGTCTACAACCATCCATATGGATGGTAACAGGATGTTTGGAGAAGGACATGGCGAGAGAGCCGGCGGAACGCTCGCGAGGCAGCGAGACCGAAAAAATAACGATCAACCTTGGCCCGGTGGACTTGGGCCAGATCGATCTTCTTGTGGAATAAGGCTTTTACTCGAACCGCACGGACCTCATCCGGACGGCAATCCGCAATCAGCTGTCGGTTCATGCGCCAGTGGTCAAGGACACCGTGACTCGGCGTGAACTCGTTCTGGGTCTCCAGTACTTTTCAAAGCAAGACCTCGAAGCGACGCGCGCGGCCAATCAGCGGCTCAAGATCCAGGTGCTGGGCTTAGCCAGCATCGCCGCTGACGTATCGCCCGAGCTCGCGCTGGCAACAATCGACTCAATCCTGGTTCGCGGTGCCCTCCACGCATCACCGGCAGTCAAGGCTGCGCTAGCGGATCGGATCCGATAGGGCCAACGATGCTTTGCTCGATAACGGAAAAAACATGAAACTCAACGAAGGCTTTTTAGACTCGATGAAAGAGGCGTTCGCACGCTTTCGCAACAGCGATCCCGCCGCGGCGGCGGAGATCGTGAAGCGCGCCATGCGCGGCGAGCAGACCAGCGCGCCACCCGCCCGTCCCCACGTGGACCCCGACAAGATGCAACCGCACTTTGCCGACGTCTTGCAGCCTCGGCGTCAGTCACAGCCCAGGCAAACGAACGCCGAAGTGCTGGACTGCGGACACTTCAGCGCCCGACGCTATACGAGCGCCGCGGGCCAGCGCAACTACAAACTCTACGTGCCGAGCTGCTATCGCGATGAGCCTTTGCCGCTCCTTGTGATGCTGCACGGCTGTACGCAGGACGCTGACGATTTCGCAGCGGGCACGCGGATGAACATCCTCGCGGAAACCCACGGCTTCATGGTCGTTTATCCGATTCAACCGCAGGGCGCGAATACGTCCAAGTGCTGGAACTGGTTCAGGCCGATGGATCAGCAACGTGATCAGGGCGAGCCGTCGCTGATCGCGGGGATGACTCGCGAGGTCATGGCGCAACACAACGTGGACTCGAAGCGTGTCTATGTAGCCGGCCTGTCGGCCGGAGGTGCGATGGCGGCAATCATGGCGCAGCGTTACCCCGATCTTTATGCGGCGGCGGGCGTCCATTCCGGGCTTCCCGTGGGATGTGCACATGATCTACCGTCCGCCCTCGCGGCAATGCGCGGGGGAAAGTCCAAGGCGAAAGCCGGAAAAGTCGGCCGTACCAACGTGGCAGACACAGCGCCGCCTCAACGCCCGATGATTGTCTTTCACGGCGACGCCGACGCGACAGTACATCCCGTCAACGCCACGGAACTGGTACGCGGATTCACGGTGGATAGTGCCACGCCTGAACGCCGATCGTCTGTCGATACCGGCGCGCGTAAGCATACGGTCCGTCAAATGACGTCTGCCAAAGGCATAGCCGCGGAATTGTGGACCATTCACGGCGCGCCTCATGCCTGGTCAGGCGGCTCTTCAAACGGCAGTTATACGGACCCCGCCGGACCGGATGCGAGCGCGGAGATGGTGCGCTTTTTTCTTGAGCATCCTCGCGATTACTAAGTTGTGCTGTGCCGTCGACTGAACTCATGCGGCCCGACGACTCGCATCGCCTCCCAACTATCAAGGACCGACCGCATGGCCATCGGCTCGTGATGCGAACTCCAGCGCGCCGCGCGGGCCTATTGCCGGAGCGGTCTGATAACGGAGATGGTGTGTATCGATTCGATCTTCTGTGGCAGAGAGGGTATTCTGCGACGACGCATCGGGGAAATTCGCGCGGACTCATGCATACTGCGGCTTACCGCAAACGCTCGAAGAGATGTCCTTCAGTTGAGGGATTCGCCATGAATCAATCATATGCAGATATCCAGTCTGAGTTCCTGCGTACACTTGTCGAGAAGCAAACGCCAATATGGGTGTTTCTTGTCAACGGCATTAAGCTGACAGGCGTCGTCGCGTCCTTCGACCAATACGTCCTTTCAATCCATTCGCCGTCGGGCACCCAGATTGTCTATAAAAACGCAGTTTCCACGGTCATTGAACAGCATATCCGCCCAGGGCGGAACACGCCTCGGTAGAGCCCCGCGAACCAAGTCCGTCGCGACATGGCCATTTTCCCCTCACTGCGCTGCTTCGCGAAGACTCGATATCCGCCTGACAGCGCGAGTCCGTTCTTTTTGCTCTTGGACGAACCGTCCCGCCACGCCAACTCAGTCCGATCCGTTCCCGGGCGCGCAATGCGCGCCTGCCGGTCGGCTTGGCAGACGCTAACACCGCTCGATAGGTCAACTCTATCTCAGCGACTTCATTGCGTGAATCGCTTATCTCCGAGGTGGTGTTCGCTCGAACTCCACGAGATCGGACACGCCGAGTATCTCAGCAGCATTCGCATGACGCTGCGCAAGACCGGGGTCCGATTCAAGTCCGGACGAGTTGCACAATTGTCGGCCACATCGCGGGAAATGTTGATCGCCAAACGATGGGCGGCAGCGAGACTGATAGCGTCCGTGTGCAGCGTCGAATGCTAGGTCGATGTCGAAAATAGATGAGTCGATGTCGGAAGCATCCTAGCCTCAGTAGCGCTATTGAACTAAGGTGGTGAACCTCTTATCCGATCGCTTGGAGCTGACATGTCCGATTTCATCACCGTTTTGCGCGAAACCTGCCCGACTCCAGTCGTTGACGCCACCAAATGGAAGCGCATCGGCGGCGACCCGCACACCGTGAACCTCAACGCTTACCTCTCCAAGGATGGCAGCAAGATCATGGGTACGTGGATCTGCACGCCGGGCAAATTCGAGGTGAACTACGAGAAATGGGAGTTCTGCCACTTCCTCGACGGCTACTGCATTATCACGCCGGAAGGGGAGGAGTCGGTGCACCTGAAGGCCGGTGACGTATTCGTGATTGAACCCGGCATGAAAGGCACCTGGGAGGTGGTGGAGACGGTGCGCAAGTACTTCGTCTTTGCCTGAGCAGGCCGATAGATTCTACTCACGCATATCGTTGCTTCATGTTACGCAAGCTGGCTCAGCGGTCACAGTCTCAATTCACCGATCGCTCGATGCCGCGCTTCGGACGGCGCGACCGGATGAATAGCGGCGTCAGTTGGTTTGGTCGATGTGCCATGGCGCAATTTCGAAAAAAGACAACCAGAAAGCTTTAGCCGAGCATCCAGCGGGCTTAGAAAATATCCATCGTGAAGCAAAGCGTCCAAGCGGGAATGAAACGCTCATTCCGCTCGTCGAATTGGAGCACTGACCTTGACCCGAATCCATTCATCCCACCGTCCTCTCGTGGTCGGAATTGGCGGCGCGACGCGGCCAGGATCGTCGACGGAACGCGCGCTTGCGTTGTCGTTGAAGAGCGCCCAGGACGCCGGTGCGCGCGTGCAGCTTTTCGGCGGCGCGTTCCTGCACAGTCTTCCACATTACGCGCCCGAGACCCGGCAACTGACCGACGAACAGCATGAACTCATCGAAATGGTACGGGCCGCCGATGCGCTCATCGTCGCTACGCCTGCTTATCACGGCGGCATTTCTGGTCTCGTGAAGAACGCCCTCGATACGCTAGACGAACTCCGAAACGACGATCGTCCCTATCTGGACGGACGGGCGGTCGGCAGCATTGTCACCGTATATGGATGGCAGGCTGCTGGCACTGTGCTGACATCGCTACGCTCGGTCATTCATGCATTGCGCGGCTGGCCGACGCCGCTCGGTGCGACGGTCAACACGCTGGAAACACGCTTCGAGTCGGCCGATTCGTGCTCGGACCCCAAGGTCGTCGAGCAGCTTAGGACGGTTGGACATCAAGTGACGAGCTTTGCACTCGCGTTCGGCGCGCGAGATACCGTTGATTGTCCTGCGACAAAGCGGTCCGAATCTGTTGCATAGATCTGGATGATCGGCTGGTCGAGGCTTTTCGTCTCGGCCCGCTTCGCGCGCTTCCTTCCGCAAGACATGCGCGGAAACGCCTGCCCTTCCAGTCCTCAAGAACGCACGGCGGTGCGGGCGAGCAGTCGCGGGGACGTCCACGTCCGTGTCGGGCGGGACGTGCTCTCTCGATGAGCACGATTCGATATTCGAGCGTCCGCATGCTCTCGCCACAGCCTGTCTTGTGCTATTCAATACTCCGCGTGTTCATGCGTTTTAATTCCATCCGAATGCAAAGCTTGAACGGGAGAGATCTGACCCGCACAGCAGCGACACATACTGCTTTGACCGCCCGACAACGCGACTGCAAGTTGCGGATCGCTTACTCGGGCTCTCCGCCAAGTCTCGACAGCCTCGGTTAAGGGTGCAGCGCCGAAAGCCGGGCATCAGGTTGTCGAGCGCCGTAGTCGGTAATCAGAAGATCGACCTTATCGCCTTCCCTGAGAATCTCGAGAGCTTTTTCGCCCGAGTTGGCTTCAATGTAAGCACGTGCCGTTCTGCGGCTCGGACATCCCGAGTGACCAACCCGGGGGCAGGAAATTTGAAAGTCCTGGAATGGGGAAATGCGACTCGACGCGACTCCGCAAATACTGGATTCAACCGCACCGCCGGTCCCCTCCCGCCGTTACACCCGATGCCACCGCGTAGCGTCCTTCTAAGTGGCAATCTGAGTCGTGCCGGCTTTATGTTCGACCACCTTGTTATGAGCATGGATCTACCTGGCGCTGGATCCTACTCAAGAGCAACGTCTCTAGGTAATTTATTACGCCCTTAAACTAGCGCTCAAAGCGTGCGAGTCTGCGAATTGACGATTTTATTTCATTCGCATTGCGAATAACGATGTCAACTCGGCGATCACATCTGGAATGATTGCCGCGTAGAGCACCGCCCATCGACGTCGAGTCAAGCTGTCTGGTGGTTGATGCGCGACTCGATGGCGTATACCCGCGACTCCTTGTGGGCTCTCGCACCCGTGGCATAATCCGACGCATTCGCCTCATACGACAGACCGATGAGAAGCCGCCTTCTTCGGATGTTTGGCAGCTTTCTCGGATTGCTTGCAATCCTGATGGTCACGCTCGCGCCTGTCGTCTCGCGTTCACTCGACGCAACGCGCAACAATGCCGGCGATAGTGGCATGCATTGCTCAATGCCGTCGATGCAGCACGATCATGCTCAGACGTCGAAGTTGCATGCGTCGATGCACGATGCGGGTGACGCATGCGGCTATTGCAGCCTGTTCGCCCACATGCCGGCGGTGATCACGCCGCCCAGGCTTTTCGCGCAAATCGTCGAGGCCGTGCAGCAACGACGGGCGACACGGTTCGAGAGCGTACGCCTCGTCAAACCGCTCAATCCGGGACAGCCGCGCGCCCCACCCCTCCTGCGTTCCTAATTTGCGTTTGCTCGATTGCGATGCGCCACGCGCATCGCACGTCCTCGTGCACACCCACGTAGGGCAACGACAACAATTCAGAAAACAGGATGGGTCATGAACACTCTCTCCACGCGCCGCGCTTCCTCACGCGTCGCGCTATCCGTCATGGCGACTGCGCTTGCGGCCGTCACAATGCTGCCGCAACACGCCCATGCTCACGCGATTGCTGGCGACCGCGTCTTTCCCGCGACGATGGCCGTCGACGATCCCGGCGTTGGCGACGAGGCGAATCTGCAGTTCGGGCACATCCGCGTTCCTGGAGACGACGGCGATCAGAGTATCAACACGTTCCAGTTTGAGTACGACAAGCTCATCACCTCACGGCTGGCGCTTTCGGTCGGCGGCACTTACGCAATGCAGAACAATCCGACCGCGCACGGCTTCGATAACTTCGAGGTGGGCCTAAAGTATCTGTTGTACGTCAACGAAGCCCATGAGTTCATGACTTCGGTCGGTGTCAACGCGGAGCTCGGTGGAACGGGTAGCCGCGCAATTGCGGACAATTTCTCGACGATCTCGCCGACTGTCTTCGTCGGCAAGGGCATGGGCGATCTGCCCGATTCGCTTTCGTGGCTGCGCCCGGTCGCGATCACTGGCGAGGCCGGCCCGGCGCTCACCACGGGCGCAGGCCAGCCGAACGCATTCAATTACGGCTTCACGGTGCAGTACAGCCTGCCTTATCTGGAACAGCACGTGCACTCGCTCGGCTTACCGCAGCCGCTCGCCAGCATCATTCCCCTGATCGAGATTCCGATTTCGCGCGCCCAGGGGCAGACGACCGGCACAGTCAATCCCGGCTTCATCTGGATCAACCGCTACGGACAGTTCGGCATCGAGGCACAGATCCCGATCAACCGGGCGAGCGGCTCGCACGTCGGAGTGCTGGTGCAGGCGCATATATTCTTCGACGACGTCGCGCCAACGACCATTGGCAAGCCGCTGTTCAACTGGTGATGGGAGCATGAGATGAACTTTCGACACATTCTGCGCAAGGTCGACGCCGGGGGCGCATGCGCGCTCGGGCTCATGTGGGCCGTGGCGGCTTCGGCGCACGTTTTTCCACGCACCCAGGTTCCCGCGGCCGGCGCCAGCGTCTCTCCGCCCAGCGAGGTACGCATTAACTTCGATGGTCCGCTCGAGCCCGCTTTTTCCTCCCTCACTGTCACCGATGCGAGCGGCAAGCAGGTCAATGTCGCCAAGGCCGCGGTCGATGCGCAACATCAGGAAACAATGGCGGTCGCGTTACCGCCCTTGCAGTCGGGGCACTACACGGTGCACTGGGTTGCCGTCGCATCCGATGGACACAGGACGCACGGCGACTATGGCTTCGATATAAAGTGAATCGGCCGCTTGACATTGCCGGGGGCCGACGTTGCATGCACGGGCACCTCACTTCCGAGGTGAGTTACCCGTGATGCCACTCGTCGCTGCTCAGATCGCCCTCGCCGCAGTACAGGACGTGCTATTCGCAACGGCGGCTGGCTCGCTCGCGTGCGCCGTGATGCGGAGAGGAAGCGACAAGGGTACGCCAGCTTCGCTACCCCGTTGGCAGACGGGTAATCGACCGCACTGATGCTTACCGCCGTCGCGTACCCCTGGCTGCAAGCTGCCGTGATGAGCGGCGCACCGCTTGGCGACGCGGCCCCGCAATCGCCACGGTGCTTACACAGTCGCATTACGGAATCGCATGGTCAGTCGGCTTCAGCGGTGCCCTGTTGGCGACCTTTCGGCGCGAGAAGCCATGCGCAGCCGCCCGATACCGACGTCATCGTCGCGCACGGCGAGCATCGAACCCTCCGGGCGCGGCGACGAACCCCAGGTCTTCACGACGGTCACGAGCAGCACGCGATGTCCCGCATCGATCCAGCTTTCGCTGGCCTTGAGCACTTCGAGATTCACGCTATCCATGATCGCCTTCTCGCTATCGCCTGCGCCGCATCACGCGATGCGTGGGCGCTGCCGGACGCCGCGTCCGGCTTGAGCGAGAAGTGTAATCAGGCGCGCCTGCGGCGTGAATCAGCGATTTTTTATCGGTTGATTGGCGATAGCGATCAATTCGCGCCAGCCCTAAATCCGCTTCGCGTCCCGAATACTTCTAAGAAACGCGCGCGTCCTGTCGCGCGTCGGGTCGCCGAAAATCTGCTCGGGCGGGCCTTCCTCATACACCGCGCCATCGCACAGAAAACACACCTTCGACGAAACCTCGCGCGCGAAGCCCATTTCATGCGTGGCGAGCAGCATCGTCATGCCTTCGCTCGCGAGATCGCGCACGATATTCAACACCTCCGACACCAGTTCGGGGTCCAGCGCCGATGTGATTTCATCGAGCAGCAGCACCATCGGGTCCATCGCCAATGCGCGCACGATCGCCACGCGCTGCTGCTGTCCGCCCGACAATCGATCCGGATATTCCTTCGCCTTGTGCGCGAGCCCGACGCGCTCGAGCAGCGTCATGGCGCGCGCTTCGGCCTCGTCCTTCGGCTGCTTCAGCACGCGGATCGGCGCAAGCGTCACGTTCTCCAGAACGCTCATGTGCGGAAACAGGTTATAGCCCTGAAACACGATGCCGATGTCGCGGCGCAACGCGTCCACATCGACGCCCGGTCCGGTGATCGGGTCGCCGTGAACGAGAATCTCGCCGTCGTCGATCACCTCCAGCCCGTTGATACAGCGCAGCAGCGTCGATTTTCCCGAGCCCGACGGCCCGATCAGGCACACGACATCGTGCTCGTCGACGGTCATCGCCAGTTGCTTGATGACCGACACCTGACCGTACGACTTCGAGATATTGCGAATGTCGATGAAAGACATAAGCTCGCTCCCTCAGGCTTCGCCGGCACGCATGCGCGCCCGGTCGCGCCGCATCATCCGTTCAACGAAGCGCGTCTGCGGAATCGATATGACGATGAAAAGCAGCGCCACCGTGCTCACCGCCGACAGGTTGTAGTAGTTCGACGCGATCAGCATGGACTGGTTGAACGAATCGATCACGCCGACGACGGAAACCAGCGCGGTATCTTTCTGCAGCGAGATGAACGAGTTGAGCATCGGCGGAATGATCTGCCGGACGCCCTGCGGAATGATCACGAAGCGCAGCGTCTGAAAGTGCGACAAGCCGAGCGAGCGCGCCGCGGCGGTCTGGCTCCAGTGGATGCTCAGAATGCCGGCGCGGTAAATCTCCGCGACGTATGCGCCGACCGTCAACGTCAGCGCGACGATGACGAAGATGGTCAGCGAAAGATCCTTGAGCACCGGTATGCCGGTCAACGGAATGCCGAAGCCGACGAGATAAATCACGAGCACGGCGGGCACCGCGCGAAAGATATCGACATAAGCCGTCGCGATGAGACGCACCGGCTTGCCCGCCGCGCCCGGCGCGAACATCGCGATGGCCACGATCAATCCCCAGACGAGGACCAGAATCTCCGTGATGACGGCGATCTTGACGTTCATCCAGAAGGCGGCGAGCACCAGCGGAAACGTCTTGATCATCAGCGGCAGGGCGAAAAACGTCTTCGCCACCGCCTGATGGTTGACGAGAAAGAACTGGAGCACGAGCACCAGAACGAGCTGCGCGAGCGCGTATCCCAACGCGATGAAGCACTGATCTCTCGCCGATGTGCGCGCGCCGCGCGCCTTCGCCAGATCGCGGCGCGCGGCGGCGTCGCGGATGGCGTTGCACGCGCGAAGTCCCCGCACGAGCGGCAACACGATCAACACGGAGAGCAAGGCCAGAAACACCGCGAAAGCATTGACGGCCGCGTGATCAATCTGCGCGGCCAGAAGCGACGCGCGCATCACTGCGATCGTGTACCCGCTTCCAGCAACGACGACAGCCACCGCAACGGCCGACGCCAGCATCAGAGACGTGGGCACGCCCGGCATGCCACCTGTTTTGAGGCGTCGTCCGTTACTTACGGGACCGGGCATGACGTCGCTCGTCTGTCGCGTTGCGTTGCGCATGTTTTCCGCTCGTTCAGGGATTCAGCACCGGCACTTTGGAAGGATCGACACCGAGTTCCGGCGTCAGATACTTGGCGCTCAGCCGATCGAGCGTGCCGTCCTTCTTGAGACCCTCGATCAACTGATTGAACGCCGCCAGATTCGGGGAATCCTTGTTGACCAGTCCGCCCCATTTCTCGCCCGTGTCGAAACGGCCGACCACTTCGAGCGCGCCGTTCGAATTCTTCGCGCGCAGGAGCACGTTCGGCGTGTCGTAGATCACGGCGTCCACTTGTCCGGCCGCGAGCGCGGTGTACATGGAAGGCGGATCGTTGAATACCTTGGGCTGCTCCGTCGGCTTGATCTTGTCGTTGATGTAATCGTAGGCCGTCGTTCCGCGCTCGACCGCATAGCGCAGGCTGCTCAGGTTCTTCTTGTCGACCTTGGTGCCCGCCTTCACGAGCACGCCCTGATCGGAATCGAAATACGGCTCGGTGAAGTTCACCACTTTCTTGCGCGCGTCGGTGATCGTGATCTCGCTCAATGCGATATCGAAACCTTGCGATTGTCCCGTCAGGATTTGCTGGAAGGATCGGCTCACGAGAATCACGCGGTCGAGCCCGGCGCGATAAGCCATGTTCGCGGCCATGCAGTACTCGAAGCCATCCTTGATGGTGTCGAGCGAATCGCCGTTCCACCAGCCCGGCACGCCGAGCACTGGCCGCACCGAAAGCGCGCCCGGCACGACGGTCGTCAGCTTGACCGAGCCTTTCTGTCCCGTGACTTCGCATTTTCCATAGTCCGCCGCAGCGGATGCCGTGACCGCGAAGGCACTCAACGCGATGGAAACGATTACCCGATGAAGCCGATTTGCATGCTTTGCCGGAGGCACACTGCTTTGCGTCACGTTAGTCTCCCCTTTTGTGGAATGAAGCGAGCGTTCGACGACCGACTACTGATTCCTGCGGACTACACCATGCCACAGCCGCGCTATAAAACAAAAAGTCTCGCGCTCAGACCGTGCACGGCGTGGCCGGTTGCGCGATGCCGCCGTGCGGCATGCCGCTCGCGACGTCGCCCCAGAGAATCGCGTGATCTTCGGGCAGCGCGCGCGAATTGGGCACCGACAGCCACAGTCTCATCAGCATGCGATCCTGGCCCGTGCTTGCGTCGTCCTTGAAGGCCGTGCGCCCGTGATAGACGATGTGATTGTTGAGCAACTGGATATCGCCGGGCGCGAAGCGCATCTCGAAGCAATGTTCCTGTGCGAGTTGCAGCAGCAGGCGCAGCGCTTCGTGTTCGGCATCGCTCAGTCTGCGCACACCGGGAAGCAGTTGCGCGTTCTCGATGTAGGTCAGCGAGAAGTGACTCGTGAGCTTGCCCTCGCGCACGCCGAAGACCGGCAGATCGTAGCTCACGTATTGGCCGCCGGCTTCCTCGCCGAAGCGGCTGCGCGGAATCGGCCTGCACAGCAGCGAGTGCAGGTCCGGGCGGCGCTTGAGCATTTCGTTGTACACGGTCGCGCTGCTGGCGAGCTTGCTGACGCCGCCTTCCGACGCCTGACGCACGCACAGCAGGCCCACGACGTCGCAGCGGTCCGTATGAAAGCGCAGTTCTCCGGGCGACAACGTACGCGCGCCCGACGAAAGAAACTCCTTGCCCGATGCATCCACCGTCGCGCCGTAAAGTTTCGCGCCCACGCCCGCGCCTTCGTCCTTGATTTCGCGCATCAATTCGCCGCGACGGTTCTGGAACATCGGCGTGCCGAGATGCCGACCCAATGCGTACCAGATGCGGCGCAACTGTTCCGCGTCGTAACGACCGACATCGAGCCCGACGATCTTCACCATCCCAGAGCCGTTCTCCAGTTCGGCGCGCACGTCATCGAAAAACGGCGCGGCGCTCGGCAGCGGAAAGTTATCGCGATTGACGTCCTGCCAATCGATATCGCTCGCCTTGTGGACTGCGGTATCGATCTCGTCCAGCACGGCGGCGGGAAAGTGCTTGACCCATCGGGGACTCGTCTGCATGTCGGCGCCGTGCCATACACACGCGCCCTGCAGATATTCGGCGGAAGACATTTGCGCTCCAGAGTGATTGAGACGGTGGCCGTACTGCAATTTCGACAGAACATATCCGCAATCACGCTCGATTCGGACCGTTGATGGACGTGTGCATCCGCCGCATTGCGTGCTTGTATATACAAGAGACATAAAATAAACCTGCGAAGACTGTTGCATCAAGAAGATGTCGCAGCCATGCGGGCAAACACCTAGCTCGTCATTCGGGACAAGGCGCGGGTGATGTCGATGATGTGACGCGTCACGCTTAAAAGACGCTCCGGCCTCGCTTGCACCGTATTGCAGCGCTGTTGTCTAGACAGATTCAAGCGCCCACGAATCGCGGACGTTTATCGCGCAGGGACGAGCGTCCAGTGCGCCGGATGGTCGATATGGCACAAGAACGCGTGTCGAGGCCCCTTCTGGAAAGCGAAACGCTCGCATCGTTTTCAAGCGGATGAAACAGAAAGTTATCTTCGCCGCTCAGTTCGGTATCGATGACGAGGCGCACGCGTTCTGCATCGTCATTGATTGGCGCGAGCGGGCTCAACGAACCCGTGCGGTCGAAAAGCGTATCCGCCGATGCGAACGACAGACGCTTGCTTCCTAACGCCGCAGCGAGCGCTGCAAGGTCGAGCGACTTCGTGGCCGTCGTCACGACGAGAAAGTAGTGTCCATTCTTGTCCTGCAACAGCAGTTTCTTGCAGCGCGCGCCCGTCAACGACAGCGTCAACATGTCGGACGCGGACATGTTGAGCACCGACTCGTGTTCCTCGCATGAGAACGGAACATCGATTTCTTCGAGAAGGCTCAGAACTTCGTCTTTTCCCAGCATGCTGTCGTTCGCGTTCGTCATTCAAAAGTTCAGGCGTCGAATACCGGACACGACGCCTGGCGAATCGCCGCGATGGTGTCGTCGCGCGAAAGCAAGCCGGACTCATCGAGAATCGTCACCAGCGAACGGCCGTCGGCCACCGATTGCCGCGCGAGCATAGCCAGTCTTCGGCACGAGCGCTGTGGCGACGGCCATCGATTCCAGCAGATGCCGTTCGATGCGCCATGTTCTGCATCGCGTCGAACGGATACGCCAGCGCCTGATAATCGACGCCCGTCACACCGCGCAGATGCGCGTACCCCGCCGCGCACCGGCGACAAACATTGAGTCCGAAACCATGGCTGCCGCCGTGGAAGACAGATCCACGTTGTCCCGGGCGAATCTGTCGGCCTCTGCTCGTCTTGTTCGGTCAGCCGCCCGAGATCGCCGCCACGCGACTGAATGCGTCGCAAGTGCTCCGCGCGAAGTCGTTCGTATCGATTGAACTGCTTGATGGCTTCTTCGACATCGCAGCGGGTCTGGAGATGATCCAATCAGGCGCGCCTGGCGTCTGCCACCGCCCGCCCGCTCTTGATGGAATGAATCCACTTCAACGCGCGGCCCAATGCGCGCATCACCACCCCGAATCCGACGATATAAGGCCACGAGGACGCTGCCTGATCGATCATCTCGTGCGGCCTCGAAAGGAGTGGTATGCCTGCCAGCGCGAAATTATGAAATTAAATAAATAATTTCGCGCATTTGGAACTCGATTGCTCAGCGAGCAGTATAGAAACAGGAAAAGGCCACGCGCCACGCAACCGCAATCCGCCGGGCAGTGCCTTTTCCGCCGAGCGAATCGATTTAATCTAATGTATGCGTCGACATGGTTTTCATGCCTATAATCCAGCGCAAAAGGTTCGAGCCGCACAGAGTACGCCCCGCGAAAAACAATAAGGAGAGACGTCGTGCCCCAATCCGACCGTGCCAGCGAGGTATTGCCCTTCAATCCGGACCTGGCCAGCGCAGGCCGCCGACATTTTCTCGGTCTTACCGGCGCCGGAATGCTTGCGACACTGTTGCCGGGATGCGGCAGCGACGACTCCGGTTCGCAGTCGTATCCGCAAACCGTCGCGATGGGGCAGCAGGCCATCCAGCAAGCGATAAACGATCCGACTGAGCCCGTCGCGGCGATATCCATCGCCATGCTCAAGGGCAATAACGTCTTCTGGCAGCAGGCGTTCGGCGTATCGTCGGTGCCGAACCAGACGCAGGCGACCACCCAGACGCGTTTCAATATCGGCTCGGTCAGCAAGCTGTTTCCGGCGCTCGCCGCGGCGATTCTGCAGGACCGCGGACTCATCACGCTCGATACGCCAATCGTCAAATATCTGCCGACGTTCACGATGCTTTCGCCCGAGTTCGCGAAGATCACGACGCGTCATCTGCTGTCGCATTCGTCGGGATTGCCCGGCACCAATTCGCGCAATCTCTTCACGTTCGCGCCGGTTCCCGGCTATGCCGCCGACACGCAAGCCGAACTCGCGAACACGCATCTGAAGCATTATCCCGGCGAGCTCGCCGTGTATTGCAACGACGGCTTCACGATGGTCGAGCAGCTCGTTTTCGCGGTGACGGGGCAGAGCTTTGCGAACTTCGTTCAGGCGAACATCCTCGCGCCGCTCAAGATGACGAATTCGAGTTATCTGACGGCCGTGCCCACCGGCGGTTCCTTCTCGTATCCCTTTGCGAAAGGCACGCAGTATCAGGAATTCGTGAATGCCTACGCGACCGGCGGCCTGAGCTCGACACCCGCCGACATGATGAATCTCGCGCAAATGTTTCTGGGCGGCGGCGTGTTTCAGGGGCAGCGTGTGGTGTCGGCGGAAGGCATCGCGCAGATGGGCACGGATCAGTCGACGGGCCTTCTGATCAACCCGTCGCCCGAATGGCGCTGGGGTCTCGGATGGGATTCGGTCCAGCAGCCCGCGCTCGCGGCGGCGGGCGTCCTCGGATGGGAAAAGGATGGCGGCACCGCGTTCTACACGAGCGAATTCTTCGTCGTGCCGCAAGCGCAACTCGCGTTGATGGTGACCGGCAATTCAGGCTACGACGCGCGCGAGATCGCGGAAAGTCTCGTGCTGTCCGCGTTGAAGGAGGACGGCACCATCGCGTCGCTGCCCGCCAAGGTCAGCGTGAGCGCGCCGCCCGCCGCGTCCGGTCCGGGCATTGCCACTGCGGCCGGCATCTATGGGAGTTCGGAGACGCCGTACCAGACGATCGCCAATCCGGACGGCAGTCTGCAAATAAACAAATGGGACGGCAAAGCGCGGGCGTGGAAGCAGGTAGGGGCTTACCAATATCGCAGCGACGGCTGGTATTGGAACAGCACGGACGCCGCGTCGTATCGTTTCGCGGTCGCAACGGGAACGGATGAAAGCGGACAGGCGTATAGCTATCGCTATCTGATGAAGCGCGTCGTGCCGGGCGCGGGTTATGCGTATCTGACGCTGCCGATCGGTCAGCAACTGGCTCCGCTCGCGCCGCTCGACAATGCGTGGCAGCAACGTCTGGGCACGCAGTGGACCCTGACGAACGATTCGCCCACGGCCGTGCCTATCGTCATCCTCGGCAATGAACCGGCTTATCTCACGACGTTGTCCGAGTTGCCGGGTTATGTCCTGTACGGCAACACCGATCTCAACTATCAGCTCTTCGTGCCGCTGGCGGACGACCGTGGCGGAATGTCGGTGAAGATACCCGGCAACTTCGGCCGCGATCTCTATGAGATTCGTTTTGCATCGGCGGGGAGCGGAACGACGTTGACGCTGGGGAGTTCGATATACGCGAAGCTTTGAAGGTGGCGTGAGTCGGGTGTGCGGCGCTTTATGTCGCGCCGCTCGCGCGACCATGCTCTCGAACGGCGCCGAGGCCCGGCGCCCAGCCGAACGTACTCGACGATTCGCGTGGCGATGGCGCGGCCGCGTTGAGCGACACGACTCGCGCCGCGGCAACGACTGAATCCGCTCACACACTCAAACAGCCCTACACAAATACTCGACGACCAGATAATCGTCGATGCCTTAGCGCGAACCTTCGCGCCCCAGCCCCGGCTGCTTGACGCCGCCGAACGGCGCGACCTCGTTCGAGATGGCCCCGGTGTTGATGCCGACCATGCCGTACTCCAGTTGCCCGGCCACGCGCCAGATGCGTCCGATGTCGCGGCTGTAGAAATACGCGGCGAGGCCGAACTCGGTGTCGTTGGCGAGGCGCACGACTTCCTCGTCGCTCGAAAAGCGGAACAGCGGCGCAAGCGGCCCGAAGGTCTCTTCCTTCGCGACGCACATGTCGACGGTCGGGTTCGTGAGCTCGGTCGGCTCGAAAAGGCCGTGACCCACCGCATGACGCTTGCCGCCCGCGACGACCGACGCGCCCTTGCCCAGCGCATCGGCGATATGCGCTTCGACTTTCTTGACCTCCGCGTCATCGATGCGCGGCCTGAGCGCCACAGCCGCCTCGACGCCATGACCGACCTTCAGCTTGCCGACGGCCTCGGCGAGTTTCAGCGCGAAGGCGTCGTACACGCGTTCGTGCACATAGAAGCGATTCGTGCACACGCAAGTCTGCCCGTTGTTCCGATACTTCGATGCCATCGAGCCTTCGACGGCGGCGAATAGATTTACCCGGTGCCTCTCGCGCAACCTGACACGGATCACGTCGAGCCAGCGAGTCGCGGTCCGTCGCGCATCGGACGCCTCTTACGTGCAAACCCTTGGTTGACGAATCGGCTTGATAAAACGCAAAATTGAAGCGCTTCAATTTTGCGTTTTTGACGGAACATGTTGTTGTCGATCGGTCCGATACTGCGCCGCTCCATTTGGCACAGACCGCCAAGAGGTGACAACCGCAGCCATGTCGCTCGCCACACGCCATATTTCTGAAGCGCTTCAAATTTGGAAGACTGCAGCAGGCCCGAACAACACAAGGAGACAACGCATGTCCTCGACTTTCCCCCGCACCGCCTTGCGCGCGCTCGTCGCCGCATGCCTCGTCACATCGACCTTCACCGCCGCGCATGCCGCCGGCATTAAGATTGGCGCGCTGTTCCCGTTCAGCGGCGGACTCGCGCTGCTCGGCGACGAAAGCTATCGCGGCGTGCAGCTCGCGGTCGACGAGCGCAACGCCGCGGGCGGCATCAACGGCGAGAAGGTGGTGCTCGTGAAAGCCGATGCCGTCGACGCCAACCAGGCCGTCGGCGAAGCGCGTCGCCTGACGTCGGTGGAAAACGTGTCGGCCGTGTTCGGCAGTTACTCGTCGGCGGTGTCGTCGGCGGCGACGCAGGTAACCGAACTCGCCGGCGTGCCCTACTTCGAACTCGGCGCGACCGCCGACACCATCACCGGACGCGGCTTCAAGTATCTGTATCGCAGCAACGCGACGGGCAAGAACTTCGCGGACAGCACGCTCGAAGCGCTCACCAAGGTCGTCGCGCCGCAACTGAAAGTGGACCCGAAGGCGCTGAAGATCGCGATCATCGCGGAAGACGGGCCGTACGGCACCCTCGTTTCCGGCTTCCAGAAGGAAGGCGCGAAGAAGCTCGGGCTGAACGTCGTGCAGGTGCTGCCGTATTCGGCGAAGAGCGTCGACCTTTCGTCGCTGATTCTTCGTCTGAAGGGCGCGGATGTCGACGTCGTGCTGCAGACCTCGTATCAGAACGACTCGATCCTGTTCTTCCGCCAGGCCGCGCAGGCAGGCTTCAGGCCGAAGGCGGTGATCGGCGCGGGCGGCGGCTACTCGCTTGCGGATACGGCGAAGGCCGTCGGCGCGCAGATGAACGGCGTGTACGACATCGACTTCCCGCAGGTCGCGATGAACGAGAAAGGCGCGCCCGGCCTGGACCAATTCAATGCCGAGTATCAAAAGCGCTTCGGCATGGCACCTCGCTCGGGTCACAGCCTCGTGAACTACGTCGGCGCCAAGGCCTTCCTCGACGCGCTCGCCAGCGCGAAATCCACCGACAAGGACAAGATCCGCGCCGCCGTGCTCGGCTACAAGAAGGCGACCGGTACGACTGCGGCCGGCTGGGGCTTCCAGTTCGGAGAAAACGGCCAGAACCAGCTCGCGACCACCAACGTCATGCAGTGGCAAGGCGGCAAGCTCGTGACCGTGTATCCGGAGGCGGTCGCGATCGCCAAGCCGGTCACGGCGCAATGACGGCGTAACCAACCCGGTAATCAAGCTCCCGCAAGTCCGCCTTCCTCTTTCACTCGAACCGCGCGGCGCGCACGCGCTGCGCGGTCTCCAGGAAACGAGCATGTCCATTTTCTTGCAACTTCTCGTCAACGGCCTGTTGCTCGGCGGCGCGTACGCGATCATCAGCATCGGCCTGACGCTCATCTTCGGCGTCGTGCGCGTGGTCAACTTCGCGCACGGCGAGCTGCTGATGGTCGGCATGTATGCCGTCTGGCTGCTGGCCGCCAAGCTCGGCTGGCATCCGTACTTGTCGGCGGTTCCGGTCGCGCTGCTGCTGTTCGCGCTCGGCGTGCTGATCCAGCGCTTCATCATCCAGCCGCTGCTTTCCGCCGATGCCCACATTCAGATCTTCGCGACCGTCGGCGTGTCGACCGCGCTCGTCAATCTCGCGCTGATGATCTTCGGCGCGGACGTTCATCCCGTCGACGTGAGCTTCGGCACGGAGCCGCTGCAGTTCGGCGGCATCAACGTCGTGAGCGGGCAACTGATCACCTTCGTCGCGGCGCTGGCGGTCGCGGGCGGTCTGCATCTGTTTCTTCAGCGCACGTACACCGGGCGCGCGTTTCGCGCGGTGGCCCAGCATCGTTACGCGGCGTCGCTCATGGGCGTCAACGTAAAGACGACGTATGTGCTCGCGTTCGGCCTCGGCGCGGCGCTGGTCGGACTCGCGTCGGGCCTCCTGGTCGCGCAGTATCCGGTGTTCCCGACCGTCGGCCAGTACTTCGTGCTGACCGCGTTCGTGATCGTCGTGCTGGGCGGTCTCGGCAGCTTGCCAGGCGCGCTCGTCGGGTCGATCGTGATCGGGCTCATCGACAGTCTCGCGGGCTACTACATCTCGCCCGACATGAAGGAAGTCGTCTATTTCGCCATCTTCCTCGTCATTCTCGTGGTGCGCCCGACCGGCCTCTTCGGTCTCGGACGCGGCTCCGAATAACGTTCAGCGAGGCATCCGATGTTTCCCAATCTCCTGCATCCGCGCGGCTACACAGGCGCGCTGGCGCTCTTCGCGCTGCTCGCCGTGCCGTTCGCGCTGCAATCGCCGTTCGCATTCCACCTGGCCGTGCTCGTGTGCATCTTCGGCGCGCTCGCCACCGCGTGGAACATCGTCGGCGGATTCGCCGGGCAGCTCTCGCTCGGGCACGCCGTGTTCTACGGAATCGGCTCGTACGCGGCGACGCTGCTCGTCGTCCACTTCGGCATCACGCCGTGGCTCGGCATGTTCGCGGGCGCGGCGATCTCGGCGGCGGCGGCGGTCGTCATCGCGTATCCGACGCTGCGGCTGCGCGGGCCGTTCTTCGCGCTCGCCACCATCGCGTTTCTGGAAGTGTGCCGCCTGCTCACGGTGCACGAGGAAAGCTGGACGGGCGGCTCGGCGGGCCTGAACGTGCCGCTCAATATCGGCCTGCAATGGATGGTGCTGCGCGAAAAGTGGGCGTATCTGCTGATCGCGTTCGGCTTTCTGCTGGTGACGCTGTGGGCCGCGTGGCTCATCCGCCGTTCGCGCTTCGGCTTCTATCTGATCGCCGTGCGCGAGCGCGAGGATGCGGCGCGCGCCGTCGGCGTGAACGCGGTGAAGGTGAAGATCGGCGCGGCGGTGATCTCGGCCATGCTGACGAGCCTGATCGGCTCGTTTCACGCGATGTATCTCACCTTCATCGATCCGTCCGCCGCGTTCTCGCTCGAACTGTCGATCCAGATTGCGATGTTCGCGCTCATCGGCGGACTCGGCAGCGTGGCCGGGCCGCTCGCGGGCACCGTGCTCGTGCTGCCGATCGCCGAGCTCGCGCGCGGCTGGCTCAGTTCGTTCGGCAGCGGCACGCATGGTTTCGTGTATGGCGTGGTGCTGGTGCTCGTCGTGCTGTTCATTCCGCGCGGGCTCGTCGGGCATCTCGGCGCCTATGTGCTGCGCTTTATCGACCGCCTGCCCGGCGCGCGCGCGCCCGCTCCCAAACCGGCGAAGTCGATCGCGCCCGCCGATGCCTTGCCGCTCGGCACGCCCTTGCTGGTCGCGGAGCATCTGAAGAAGCGCTTCGGCGGACTGGTCGCCACCGACGACGTGTCCCTCACGCTGCACGCCGGCGAGATTCTCGGCGTGATCGGCCCGAACGGCGCGGGCAAGACCACGGTCTTCAATCAGCTCTCGGGCTTCATCCGGCCGAACGAAGGCACCGTCAAAATCCGGCTCGCCGATGGCGGCTGGGCCGAACCGCGCACGCCCGATGCCTTCGCCAAGGACGGCATCGGCCGAACGTTCCAGATCGCGCAGCCGTTCGCGGGTCTTTCGGTGCTGGAGAACATCATGCTCGGCGCGTTCATGCATACACGGGTGCGCGCGGAAGCGGAATCGATCGCGCGCGAAGTCGCGGAGATCACCGACCTCACTTCCTTGCTCGACGCCGAAGCCCGCAGCCTGACCGTGGGCGGCATGAAGCGCCTCGAAGTGGCGCGCGCGCTCGCCACGCGCCCGCGCGCGCTGCTGCTCGACGAAGTGATGGCCGGGCTCAATCCCGCCGATATTTCGCGCGCCATCAACATGGTGCGGCGCATCCGCGATTCGGGCGTCGCGGTGCTGATGATCGAGCACATGATGCAGGCGACCATGGCGCTGTCGGACCGCATCATCGTCATCAATGCCGGGCGCATGCTGAAGGAAGGCAAGCCGTCCGATGTCGTCAACGATCCGCAGGTGATCCAGGCCTATCTCGGCAAGGGGTATCTCGATGCTCAAGCTGCATAACGTCTCGGCCGGCTACGGCAAGAGCGAAGTTCTGCGCGGCGTCTCGCTCGATGTGCAGGAAGGCGAGATCGTCACGCTCGTCGGCGCGAACGGCGCGGGCAAGACCACGACGCTGAAGACGCTGTGCGGCATCGTCGCGGCGCGCGGCGGCAGCATCACGTTTCAGGGACAGGAACTGGTTGGACGAACGTCGCACGACATCGTCGCGATGGGCGTCACGATGATTCCGGAAGGCCGGCAGCTCTTTCCGTTCCTGAGCGTCGAGGAGAACCTGCTGATGGGCGCCTTCCGTCATGCGGCGCGCGGCGCGCGGCGCGAACGCATGGAAGAGGTGCTCGAACTCTTTCCGCGGGTGCGCGAGCGTCTCACGCAGCTGGCCGGCTCGCTGTCGGGCGGCGAGCAGCAGATGGTCGCCATTGCGCGCGGCATGATGTCCGCGCCCAGGCTCCTGATCTTCGACGAGCCGTCGCTCGGCCTTTCGCCGCTGCTCGTCGAACAGATGTTCGAGGTGGTCGGCACGGTCGCGGCGCGCGGCGTGACGGTGCTGCTCGTCGAACAGAACGTGTTCCATACGCTCAAGCTCGCGGATCGCGGATATGTGCTGGAAAACGGCGCCATCGCGCTTTCCGGAACGGGCGCAGAATTGCTCGACAGTCCCCACGTGCGGCGCGCCTATCTCGGTCATTGACCGGATCGACCGGCGCTGCGCCAGAAACCACGGAGAAAAACTCATGCAGACCGAAGTGAAGTCGCAAGTGAAGCCCGATGAACAAGTCGTCGCGTATCAATTGCCGCAAGCGCCTTACATGTCAAAGGATCTCGTGCACGGCGGCGTGATGACCGACTGGCTCGAAGACGACAAGCTGTGGGTGCCCGCGACCGACACCGTGTCGTTCAAGCCGCTCATTCTTAACGCGAGCCAGGGCTATTACGTGAATCTGCTGCGCGTGCGCCGCAGCGGCGTGATCTCGCGCCATCGCCATAGCGGTGCCGTTCACGCGATGGTGCTCAAAGGCCGCTGGTACTACCTCGAACACGACTGGGTCGCCGAGCAAGGCGGCTATGCGTTCGAGCCGGCAGGCGAAACGCACACGCTCTTCGTGCCCGAGGACGTGCCCGAGATGATCACCTGGTTCCACGTGACGGGCGGCTACACGTATGTCGATCCGCAAGGCGTCGCGCAAGGTTACGAGGACGTCTTCACGAAGATCGAGACGGCGCGCAGACACTATGCGTCGATCGGTCTGCCGGCCGATTACATCGAATCGATCATCCGTTGAACGCCATGACACCCATTCTTCCTGCATCGATGGATTACGTCGATCACGGCGCGGGCGGCGCGCCCGGCTGCATGCGGCTCGCCCAGGGACCGCTGCCCTCGCCCGGCCCGAACGACGTGCTGATCGAAGTCGCTTACGCGGGCGTGAACCGGCCGGACGTCTTGCAGCGCTCGGGCTCCTATCCGCCGCCGCCGGGCGCGTCGCCGCATCTGGGGCTGGAGGTGTCGGGGCGCATCGTCGCAACGGGCCCGAACGTCACCCGATGGCGCGGGGGCGATGAAGTCTGCGCGCTCGTGCCCGGCGGCGGTTACGCGCAATACTGCGTCACGGATGCGTCGCATTGCCTGCCGGTGCCGAAGGGCCTCACGCTGTTGCAGGCCGCGGCCTTGCCCGAAACCTACTTCACCGTGTGGACCAACGTGTTCGAGCGCGGCCGCCTGCAGGCGGGCGAAACGTTCCTCGTGCACGGCGGATCGAGCGGCATCGGACTCACGGCGATCCAGCTCGCGCACGCGTTCGGCGCACGCGTCATCACCACGGTCGGCAATGCCGAGAAAGCGCGGGCATGTCGTGACGCGGGCGCGGATCACGCGATCAACTATCGCGACGAGGATTTTGTCGACGCCGTCGCGAAGCTCACCGATGGCAAAGGCGTCGACATCATCCTCGACATGGTCGGCGGCGACTACATTCCGCGCAACATCCGCGCGCTCGCGCTGGAAGGCCGGCTCGTGCAGATCGCCTTTCTCGAAGGCAGCCGCATCGAACTGGACGCCATGCCGATCATGCTGCGCCGCCTCACTTTCACGGGCTCGACCTTGCGCGCGCGCAGCGTCGAACAGAAGGCGGAGATCGCCCACGCGCTGCACGCGCACGTGTGGCCGCTGCTCGAAGCGGGCCGCGCGCTGCCGGTGATTCATCGCGTGCTGCCCTTCGCGGACGTGAAGGATGCGCATGAACTGATGGAATCGAGCAGACATATCGGCAAGATCATGCTGAAGGTGGGAGGCCAATAACGTGCGGCACGACAAGCGTGTGGTTCTGGTGACGGGCGGCGGCGGTGGTATCGGAGAGGCGCTCGTCGAGCGTTATGCGCGCGATGGCGCGGCGGTCGGCATCGTCGATGTCAATGAGGCAGCGGGCGCGGCGCTCGCAAGGCGTCTTTTCGATGCAGGCCTGCGCGTGCATTTCGCGCAAGCCGATGTCGGCGACTACGCCGCGTGCGCGGCCGCATGCCGCGCGATCGAGACGGCGCTCGGCCCGGTCGATACGCTCGTCAACAACGCGGGCATTTCGCCGAAGCATGCGGGCAAGCCCATGCCGATCTGGGAGATGTCGCCCGACGAATGGCGCCGCGTGATGGACGTGAACGTGAACAGCGTCTTCAACTTCTGCCGCCTCCTCGCGCCGGGCATGGTGGAGCGCCGCTTCGGGCGCATCGTGTCGATGTCCTCGGTGGCGGGCAAGGCCTATCTCGACATCGTCGCCGCGCACTACAGCACGACCAAAGCCGCGCTGATCGGCATGACGCGGCATCTCGCGGGCGAGCTCGGGCCGCACGGCATAACGGTGAATGCGATCGCGCCGGGGCGCATCGACACGCCGCTCGTGCGCGGCGTCGCGCGCGAAGCCAACGACAAGGTCGCGCAGGAAACCCCGTTGCGGCGCCTGGGCGCGCCCGACGAAGTGGCGTCGACGTGCCTGTTCCTCACGTCCGACGAAGCCGCCTTCGTCACCGGACAAGTCATCGACGTGGCCGGCGGATGGCTGATGACATGACCGACGCATCATTGCGGACCATCGGCTTTCCGGGGCGCTACACGCAAGGCCCGGGCGCGCTCGCCGCGCTCGGATCGACGCTCGCGGAACTCGGCGCGCGCCGTGCGTTCGTGCTCGTCGATGGCGCGGTCGCCATGCGCGTATCGGCACAGGTCGCGCACTCGCTCGATGAAGCGCGCGTCGCGCCGCACATCGCGGCGTTTCCGGGCGAATGCACGGCGGCGGTCATCGCGAAGCTGTCCGGCGATGCGCGCGAAACCGGCGCCGATGCCGTCGTGGCGATCGGCGGCGGCAAGACCATCGATACGGCGAAGGGCGTCTCGCGCGCGCTGAACGCGCCGATCGTCGTCGCGCCGTCGGCCGCGTCGAGCGATGCGCCGACGAGCCGGCTCATCATTCTGTATGACGAGTCGCATCGCGTTGCCGGCGTCGAGATGCTGGCGCGCAATCCGGACGCCGTGATCGTCGACACCGCGCTGATCGCCGCCGCCCCCGCGCGCCTGTTCGCGGCCGGCATCGGCGATGCGCTGAGCAAGAAGTACGAAGCCGGGCAGTGTCAGCGCGCGAACGGGCTCAATTCGTACGGCACGCCGCCGTTGCCGAGCGCGTTGCTGCTCACGCGCGCGACGCTCGCGACCCTGCTCGAGGACGGCGCGCGCGCCTATGCCGATGTCGCGCGCGGCGCACTCACCGATGCCGTGGAACGCGTGGTCGAAGCGACGGTGCTGCTGAGCGGCGTCGGCTTCGAAAGCGGCGGGCTGTCGCTCGCCCACGCGTTGATTCGCGGTCTCACGGCGGTTCCCGCGATGGCCTCGATGATGCACGGCGAACTGGTCGCGTTCGGCACGCTTGTACAATTGTTCGCCGAAGATTCATCGCCCGAGGACATCGAACCGTTGGCCACCCTCATGACCGCAGTCGGATTGCCGCTCACGCTCGCGCAACTGGGGCAGCACGCCCCGCTCACGCCCGTGGAGCAGTCGCTCATCGCCGAGGCCACGCTCGCCACGCGTTACAGCCGGCACATGACGCCGCCTTTGACGGCGCAACGGCTGATCGAAGGCATCGCGCGCGCCGATGCCTATGGGCGCATGCGCCGCGCGCCATGAAGCCGACCCGTGCGACGCTCGCCGATGTCGCGCGCCTGGCGGGCGTATCGCTCGGCAGCGCGTCGCGGGCCTTGTCGGTGCCGGACCAGGTCAAGCCGCAGACGCTCGCCAACGTCCAGCGCGCGGTCGAGCAGCTCGGCTATGTGCGAAACGGCGCGGCGCAGGCGCTCGCCTCACGCAAGACGCGCACGGTCGCGGCGATCTATCCGACGCTCAACAATCCCATTTACGCCGACTCGATTCAAGCGCTGCAGCAGACGCTCTGGGGCTATGGATATCAGTTGCTGATCGCGAGTCACGAATACAAGCCGGCGCGCGAGCTCGAAGTGTTGCGCGCGATTCTCGAACGCGGTGTCGACGGCCTCGTGCTCGTCGGCACCGATCACCCTCCCGAAGTCTTCGAACTCACGCGTCAATATGACCTGCCCTACGTTCTTACCTGGTCGGTCGATGAAACGCAGTATCCGCATTGTGTCGGCTTCTCGAACTTCGAGGCCGCCTATGGGCTGGCGCGGCGCATCGTCGAATTCGGGCATCGGCGTGTCGCCCTGTGCGGCGGCTCGACGTTCGGCAATGAGCGCGTGCGCGCGCGGCAGGCCGGCACGCGCGCCGCGCTGCGCGAAGTGGGCCTCGATCTGAGACCGGAGTGGATCGTCGAAGCGCCGTTCACGTTCGAAGGCGGAAGGCAGGCGCTGCGTGAACTCTGGGACGGCAAGCTGCGCCCGAGCGTCGTGATATGCGGCACGGATTTGCAGGCCATCGGCCTGCTGGACGAATGCCGCGCGAAGGGCATTCGGGTGCCCGAGGATCTCTCGGTGACCGGGTTCGACGATATCGAACAGGCCCGGCTCACCCAGCCGCCGCTTACGACGGTGCGGGTTCCATCGCTGGAGATCGGCACGCGCGCGGCGCGGCATCTGATGGCGCTGATCGACGGCAAGGACGGCGACGACGAGATCGTGCTCGATGCACCTGTCGTGCAACGCGGGACGCTTGCCGGACCGCGGCCGGAGCCAATCGTCCGGGCCTGATGGAATCGGATGAGCGTGGCCTCGAGGGCTACACCCGGCAAGATTCGGCGGCTTGACTCTCTTTCCTGTGCCGGGCGGTTCGACTTCGAAAGTGAGATCGCTGTTCGGGGTAATCGTGCCGACGCCGTGATCGCCGTGAGCGGTGGCCGTCGGACACGTCGAACATGGCGAGCGCTTCTCAATGCGCCTGGCGCTCCGGTGATCGAAAAACTCGATGGCAAGGTGAGCCGGGAGTCTGCTTGCGTAGCGGCCCACTGGAAAAATGAACGTCCCCGACGAAAGGACTTCTTTCCCAAGTCCGTTTCAATATCCTAAACAGTCAAAAGCGATCGGAACATTAAACGCGACTAAGCCCATCTTCAACGCGCCTTGCGATATACACGCGAAACCATTATTAGATTTTGAGTAAGCCGATCGATCGCCCGCCTGTGGTCGCCGGCGACTTCTTGGCAGACAGGCTTTGTTGGCCTTTCAAGATATCCGGAAAATGACTCGGTTTCGGATGCCGCCCACGCGGAGGATTCGAATGATACGTTTCAAACTGATGCTGTCCACGCTGCTACTTGCCGCATCCACATCTCCTATTGCCCAGGTCGCCACCGGCTATACCTTCGAGCAGGGTTATCCGACTCCGCAAACGACGCAGGCCGCGCGAAATGACGCGGACTTCCAGCGGGCCGTGACGGCATATCGTTTCTGGTATCCGACAGTCTCGGTGGAAGGCATCTTCAACGGCAACCGCCAACTGGGCATCAAGGACAGAGAGTCCTGGGGCATGGCCGCTGCCGGGCCGCGGCAAGTCGGCTTTACGCTCAACTCGGACACACCGTATGCCTCGGCGGTCATCGATCTGAGCCAGGGCCCGGTCGTGATCGAACTCCCGCCTGGCCCCTATATCGGGCTGGTGGATGATCACAATCAGGGCTGGGTGCAGGACCTCGGCATTCCCGGTCCGGATGCCGGCAAGGGTGGCAAGTACCTCGTGGTGCCCGCCGGCTACAAGGGAGAGCTTCCCAAGGGCTACCACGTCGGCACGTCGCCCTCCCTGATGAATCTGTTCGCCGTGCGGGCGCTACCGCTCGAGGGCAATGTGCCTCGCGCACTCGATGCGTTACGCGCCATCAAAATCTATCCGCTCTCCTCCGCCGCCAATCCCCGCCCGCTCAAGCTCGTCGATACGAGCGATAAACCGATGGACAGCTCGTCGCTGCGGTGGGAAAACAATCTCCAGTTTTGGGAGGTGCTGCACAAGATCATCGATGAAGAAAGAATCGTGCCGCAATTCCTGCCGATGTACGGCTTGCTCGCCGAGTTGGGCATCGAGAAAGGCAAGCCTTTCAATCCCGATGCCCGCATGAAGGACATTCTGGAACGCGCGGCGAAGTCCGGGCGCGATCAGATGCTGGTGTCCGCGTTCGACAGCGCACGCTCCGACCGGGTGAACTGGCCGGACCGCAAGTGGGAATGGGTTGGCTTGACGCCCGGCAGCGCCCAGTTCGAAACGCCGGCTGGCATGGACCTGGAGTCGCGCGACCGCTGGTTCGCCCAGGCCATCGTGACCTCGCCGGCCATGTTCCGACGCAGCGCGGGAGCAGGCTCGCTGTACTGGATGGCTGTACGCGATAGTGGCGGCGCTTTTCTCGACGGCGGCAAGAACTACAAGCTGACCATCCCGCAACCGGTGCCCGGCAAGCTGTTCTGGTCCGTGACCATCTACGACGCCGAGACCCGCTCGCAAGTGCAGACCGACCAGGACAAGGCCGCCCTGCGCTCCCTGTTCGAGCTCAAGGATGTGCCGACCAACGCACCATTGGATCTCTACGTCGGGCCTTCGACGCCGGCTGGCGCCGAAGGCCGCTGGATCAAGACGACCCCGGGAAAGGGATGGTTCGCCTATATCCGCATCTATGGTCCGGAGGCGGCTGCTTTCGACAAGAGCTGGAAGCCGGGCGACTTCGAACAGGTGAAGTAACCGGGGGACCGCATGAAACGGCATCTCGTCATGGCGATAGGCACGTTCTGCATGGCCACTTCGGAGGCGCTACGCGAATGCACTTGCGAATCCTGGTCTCAATATCTGGACCACCGCCGCTTATGGGCTCGAGGTTCCAGCCTTGGAAGCCAATTCTCGTATAGGCAGTGAGCATTGAGACGGGGGGCAGTACATCTTACTGCGGCCCCTCATTAGAACGGTGACCGTCCAATCGGCGGCAACCAACCTCCGGGAACAAACGTGGCCGATCCAAAGGCGCGCAGCCTGCCTTTCGCTCTTCTCCTGTCGGTCGCGCTGACTTTGCCTGCCCGGGCGGACGAGGCGCCGTCGAAATGGAGGGATCCCGAAGACGGACAGTTCGACATGAGCGATATGCTCCTGTCGCATCGAGGCGTATTGCCCGTTCCGACCATCATTACGGAGCCGGCGATCGGCTACGGACTTGGCTTGGGGCTACTGTATTTTTCCAGGCCCCGACAAGACGACGCCAAGTCCGAGACAGCCGACGAAAGCGGCAAGATGAGCCCGCCCAACATCACGGGCATCGGCGGATTCGGCACAGGCACGCACAGCTGGGGCGCGGCTGCCGCGCACTTTCATACGTGGGACGACGATCGCATCCGGTATCTGGGTGTTATCGGCAAGGTCAACCTGCATTTGAACTGGTATGGAGTGCAAGGAAGCGCCAACGCCTACCAGTTGAGCGGCGTCGCACTGGTCCAGCAGGTGTTATTCAGGCTCGGTGATTCGCCCTGGTTCATCGGCCCCCGATATACGTTCTTCAATTCGACCACGCGGTTCGGACCCATCATCCCGCAAGGCATCAATCACTACGAGCGAGATGTCAAGGTCGGCAAGGGTGGCATCGTCGTCGACTACGACACGCGCGACAACATCTTCTATCCAACCCGGGGCACGTACGCCGAATTCGAGGCTGAATTCGCGCGTGGCGGCTTCGGCAGCGACGACAACTTCGAGATGCAGACCGCGCGAGGCTATCACTGGATTCCGCTGTCGCAAAAGTGGGTGCTGGGTCTGCGCGCGGATACGGGCTTCTCTCAAGGCGACATTCCTTTTTTCGCTCAACCCTATGTGAACCTGCGCGGCATCTCGCAGGCGAAGTATCAGGATCGCAACCAGCTCACAGGGGAACTCGAGCTGCGCTACAACATCACGCCACGCTGGTCGGTTTTGGGGTTCGGCGGCGTCGGCAAGGCGTACGGCAACCTTCACTCTTTTTCTGACGCTCCGACCGCATTCGCCTTCGGCACAGGATTCCGTTATCTGATCGCACGCAAGCTGGGGGTTTCGATGGGCATCGACGTCGCGCACGGACCCGGTCAGAACGCCTTTTACGTCCAGGTCGGGAGCGCATGGCGGTAATAGCACACGCCGAATCTCGAAGATCGGAGTCTGATCATGTTAAAGCGCACGGCTGTGGCAGTTCTTTTGGCGGGAATTCCCACTGATCCCGCAGCAAAATATCAATTCCAGCGTTTGCGCCCAAGCTTCATTCCCGCAGGCATGTGAGCGACGATCGTCTCGCCAGCAGGCTCACCCAGTGCGACCGACTTCACTCCCCCGCCGCCTCAGCCTCGATCCGCCTGCGCTTCCTTTCCCGCTTGTCCTCGTACATCGCACTATCCGCAAGCGCGATGGCCTGATCCCCGCTCACGAACCGCACCGCAACGGCGCCGACGCTCAAGCCGAAAGCACCGACCGCGTCATGGCCCGGCAAGCTCGCGCCAGTTCCTGCGCGGCCAATGCGCTTCCGGATCTCCGCCGCCGTGTGGTTGGCCTCGTCGAGATCGGCGGAGCCCGGACCCACGAACGCGAACTCGTCGCCACCGATGCGCGCGAGCATGTCCGTGTCTCGCGTGACGCCGGCAATGCGTTCCGCGCAGTTTCGCAGATGACTGTCGCCGGCCGCGTGCCCGAACTCGTCGTTGATCTTTTTGAAGTCGTCGAGATCGATCATGCCGACGATCACATACGACCCGTCTCGCGCCGCCCTCGCCAGCAGCCGGCCCAGCTCGTCCTGCAAGGCGCGCCGGTTCGGCAGCCCGGTCAGCGTGTCGGTGAGAGCAAACTTCGTCAGGTATTCGTTGGCGCGACGCACTTCCTCGAGCAGTCGTTCGCGCTCGATATGCTGGGCAATGATCTTCGAGAACAGATTGAGCGCACTGCGCGCGCGCGGCCCGATAGCCTTGCTTCTCTTGCTCGCGGCGCAGAGCGTGCCGATGACGAGCCCATTGCTCGCGCAAATCGGCGCGCTCGCATAAGTCTCGATGCCGAGCGCGCGGGCGGCCTCCGAGTCGCCCCACACTTCGCTGACGTGCGACGTGAAGCGGCGTCCCTCGTCGATGCAGCGCTTGCAGAGCGTGTCGGACCAGGGCACCTTCAGACCTTCGTCGATGCGAAGCTCGCCCGTGTTGCGCGCGAAATCGACGAACTGGATTCCGGCGGCTTCATCGATGGACGTCAGATAGACGGACTCCAGTCCCGTGACTATTTCAAGCATTTCGAGCAGCGGCCTCGTGAGCTGCTCCAGACTTTCCGCTGAAGCAACCGTCTCCGAAAGCCGCTCGAGCATCAATTCCATGAAGACCTCGTTTGACCTGAGATGCTGGATTGTAACGGTCTTCAGCTTCAGGCCAACCGAGGAAAACATCAAAACGAATGCGTCATGCCGATCCGCGCCACCATCTGATGCGAATTCGACGAGGGGCTCGCCGCGCCGGGAATGAAGGCCGTATCGAGCGGCGTACCGGTATTGCCTCCGCTCAGCTTCTGATAAACCAGTTGCGTATAAACGCCAGTGCGCTTCGACAATACATATTCGGCCATCAATCCGACCTCGTTCCAGTGCATGGAATGATCGACGCCGCCTTGCTTCAGATGGGCGATGGTGTACGTGTACATGCCGCCAACGGAAACATCCGGCTGAAGGTCGTACTTCGCGTTGAATTCAATGTTATCGAATCGCAAGCTGTCGTTGTTCACCCCGAGATCGCCGAGATAAACCGACGACACCGGCTGTTGCACGTTCACGTGCGTATAGACGAGACCCAGCGTCGCCGGCCCCGCGCCATAGCTCGCGCCGATGCCGTAGATCTTCTGATTCGCCGCGACGAAACCCGCTTCATCCGATGCAACCGAGCCCGCCGATGTCACGCCAGGATTCGACAGGTCTTCATAAACGGCGCCGATCGCGAAGCTCTCGTAGCTGTACTTCAGGCCGGCGCTGAAGATGCGATTGCCCGCGAACGCGCCCGCCTGATTGCTGAATCCGTACAGCGCGGTGCCCGAGAATCCGCCGTACTCGTTGCTCGTGAACTTCACCGAGTTGTTCGCGTGAAAGGTCGCGTCGGTATTGTCGTTGTCGAGCGGATGGGAAAACAGATAGCCGCCCCAGTAACCATTCGCCGTCATCAGCCCGATGACGTCGGTCATCGAATCGAACTGGCGTCCGAACGTGAGCGTCCCGAGCGTATCGGATTGCAGCCCCGCGTACGACTGATAACCGAACAGCCGCCCGTTGTAGTAGGCGGCGCCGTTGTCGAGCATGAAGCCGCTTTCCAGGTCGAAGATCGCATGCAGCCCGTCGCCCAGATCCTCATTGCCTTTCAAACCCCAGCGGCTCGTCACGCGGTCGACGCTGGACATCTGCCACGCCTTCTGTCCGCCAGCATTGCTCGTCATGTTGACGCCCTCGTCCAGCACGCCGAACAACGTCACCGTGCTCTGCGCATCCGACGCGGCCGCCGTAATCAGCAGCGCCACCGCCGCGATGATCTTCGATCTCATGCTGTGTCTCCCCCGCGTCATTCGGCTTGTTCGCGATTGCCCGCGAAGTCGCGCACGCGCGACGTCATGGGCGCATGCGCAGCGGCGTGGGAGCGTTTGCGCGATGCCCCCACGAGACGGCGCCCGAGCGGGCCGTGCACGGCGTCGGGTTCGGGAAAGCGCCACAGCATCGCCAGATACAGCACGCCGCCGACGGCGAACGACACCGGCACGCTGAGATCGCAGCCGCCCGCGAGCGCGCCGAGCGGCCCGACGAACTGCCCCGGCAGGTTCACGAACGCGAGGCCGACCAACGCCGCCGGGAGCCACGCGCCCATCGCGCGCCAGTTCCAGCCGTTGCTGAACCAGTAGTGACCGCCGCGCCCGCCGCGGTTGAACACTTGCAGATCGTCGGCAAGATAGAAGCCGCCGCGCTGCACGAAGCCGATCACCATGATCGCCATCCACGGGCAACTGAAAGTGCAAATGAGCGTCGAGAACGTCGCCACGCTTTCCACGAGATTGAACGCGAAGCGGCCAAGAAAGATGAAGCCGATGGCGAGCGTGCCGATCAGCGTCGTCGCGCCCACGCGGTTGAGGAACTTCGGGAACATGCTCGACATGTCGAGGCCCGTGCCGTAGAGCGCGGTCGTGCCCGTCGACATTCCGCCGATGATCGCGATGAGGCACATCGGCAACAGGAACCAGCGCGGCGACACCGCGAGCAGACCGCCCACGTAGTCGTTCGAAGCAATGTAGTTCGGCGCCTGAGTCGCGATGATGGTCGCGGTCACGAGGCCGAAGAAGAACGGCACGAAGGTCGCGATCTGCGCGGCGAACACGGCGCCCATCACGCGATGACGGGGCGTCGACTGAGGAATGTAGCGCGCCCAGTCGCCGAGCGTCGAAGCAAACGAGACGGGGTTGGAGAGCGCCACCAGCATCGCGCCGATGAACGCGGCCCAGAAGCCCGCGCTGCCATGATGCAGCGTGCCCGCGTAATGGACATCGAATGACTTCGCGAACGCGAACGCGCCGAGCAGGAACATGAGGCTCGCCGCCCACACGGCGATCTTGTTCACCCACAGCATGAAGCGAAAGCCGTAGATGCACACGATCAGCACGAGCACGGCGAACACCATGTAAGCCGTGCCGAGCGTCCACGGATTGACCGGCAGTCCCACCATGTCGTGCGCGCCGCCCACGAGCGCGTCGCCCGAACTCCACACCGCGAGCGAGAAGAACGCGACCGAGGTGAGCACCGCGAGAAACGAGCCGACGATCCGGCCGTGAATGCCGAAGTGCGCGCCGGACGAAACCGGATCGCTGGTGCCGTTGCGCGGCCCGAACAGGCTCATCGGCGCGAGAATGCAGGTGCCCGCGAGCACGCCGAGCACAACGGCCCACAGGCTGGCCTCGAACGAAAGCCCCACCAGAATCGGAAAGCTGCCGAGCACCGAAGTCGAAAACGTGTTGCAGCCGCCAAATAGCAGGCGAAAAAGGTCGATGGGCCGCGCATACCGCGAAGCATCCGGAATGCGCTCGAAACCGAATGTTTCGATCTGCGTGATGCTGCTGTTATCGCTGGTGTTGTCTGCCATGTTGTCTCGCTCCATGAGGTGTCGTCCGGCGCTTGCCGTGACGCACGGTCTTTATCGGATTGAATGTGTTTTCTGCTGATGCATGCGCATGTCGCGCTCATTCGCTTGCGTGCCATACACACCGAAAAGGTCTTCACAGAAGGCGCGCACGATCGGCTTGTCGGCCATGCCGCGCTTCATCGCGAGATGCAGCGGCACGTCGAAACCGAAGGCGCTGCGCCCGAGCACGCGAATCAGCCCGCGCTGCTCGAAAGGCTCGGCGTGATGCGTCGGCAGATAGCCGATATGACTGCCCGACAGAATCAGCACGGTGGCCGCGTCGATGTTGTCCGCAATCGCCGTCACCCGCCGCTCGCCGATACTCGCAAGTTCTTCCGGCACGGGATAGCTGCGCCAGATCCAGTCGTGCTCGCGCAGCGCGTCGAGCGTCACGTTCGGGTCGGCGTGAAAGAGCGGATGGCCGCGCCCGCAACAGATCACCTGCCGCTCGCTGAACAGCTTGCTGTACGAAAGCCCCGCGACGCGATGCCAGAAGTAACCGATCGCGAGATCGAGCTCATGATTGACGAGGCATTCTTCGAGTTCCTGCGGCGGCGCGACGCGCATTGCGAAGCGCACGGCCTGATCGCGCTTGCGAAACGCGCCGATGGCTTCGGCGAGCCGCGCGTTCTCGACGTGCGACGCCTGCCCGATCAGACCGATCGACAACGTGCCCACGAGCTTGCGATCGATGTCGCGCACCTGAGCGACGAATTGCGAAGTCGCGGCGATCAACGCGCGCGCCGACGTCACGAAACGTTCGCCCTTCGACGTGAGGCGGAAACCGCCGCGCCCGCGTTCGCAGAGCCTGAAACCCATGCGCGCCTCGAGCGCGGAAAGTTGCGAGCTGATGGTGGACTGGCGCACGCCGAGCGTCGCTTCGGCGGCCGTGATGCCGCGCGCGTCGACGACTGCAAGGAACACGCGCACGAGGCGCACATCGAGATCGGACGTATTGGAGAACATGTCGCCGCGCTCACATGGGAAAGCCCATCGCCTTGATGCCCTTGATCCACGCGCGCTTCCAGCCGCCTTCGGCATCGGCGCCGTCGAACGCGTGGAAGGTCACCTTCGCGGCGAGCCATCGGACCGGCTCGGGCGGAATATACGTGGGGCTTTGATTGGCGATGTCGAGTGCACGCTCGGGACTCGCGCGATCGAACAGAATGTTCAGGCCCATGAACGCGCCGAAGCGGCTCGCGGCCACGCCGAAGCCCGTGTACCCCGCGACGAACACGGCCTTGTCGCCGAGATAGCGCTTGGCGAACACCGATCCGCGCGAGCAATAGTCGATCGGACCGCCCCACGCGTGCGAAAAGCGCACGTCGCTCAGTTGCGGAAAGGTCTTGTAGAAAGCTTCCGCGAGACGATAGTAGGTGTCGCGCTGCTGGTCGCGCGGCGGATTGGGATCGCCATCGAAGTGATAGCTGACGAGGCCGCCGAAGATGATGTTGTTGCTCTTCGTGAGGCGGAAGTAATTGAGCTGCGTGCGCGTGTCGTAAATGCCCTGACGCTGCTTCCAGCCGATACGCGACAGTTGCTCGTCGGTGAGCGGCTCGGTCGCGAGAACGTGATCGCGAACCTGCAACACGCGACGGTTGATATCGGGAATGCCCACTTTCGCGGTGCCGCTGCCGAATAAAACCCGCGGCGCGCGCACGCTGCCTTCGGGCGTCGTCACGAACACGCTCGCGCCTTCGTCGGTCACGTCGATCAGCGGGCTATGCTCGTAGAGCCGCACGCCGAGCGTGAGCGCCGCGCGCTTCAGACCCCACGCGAGTTTCGCCGGATGCACGATGCCGCTGCGATTGCGCGACCAGAGCGCGCCCGCGAACAACGGCGAATCGAGTTGCGCACGCGTGGCCGCCGCGTCGAGCAATACGACATCGTGACCATATGACTTGTGCAGATCGTGATCGGCACGCAGATGCTCGATGTGATCCGGATCGACCGCCACCGTCATCTCGCCGTTCCACTCGATATCGGCG
This sequence comes from Caballeronia hypogeia, assembly GCF_001544875.2. Classification (GTDB taxonomy): domain Bacteria; phylum Pseudomonadota; class Gammaproteobacteria; order Burkholderiales; family Burkholderiaceae; genus Caballeronia; species Caballeronia hypogeia. The sequence continues at coordinate 27,750 of NZ_FCOA02000038.1, read as the reverse complement.
TCGATGCCGTAGCGCGCGAGCGTCGCCTCGAAGCCATCGAGATTGCGCTGGCCGAATTCTTCGAGCTCCGCGATATCGTTGGGGAACACGCGCACGGCGTTGGGCAGGCCATGCATCACGGAAGTCGAGATGATGCCGCCCGCTCGACCCGAAGCGCCATGCGCGACCCGCCCTGCTTCGATCAGCACGACATCGAGTTCGGGCATCTGCTCCTTCGCCTGCACGGCGGCCCACAAACCGGTGAAGCCGCCGCCGACGATCAGCAGATCGGCGCATGTGTCGCTCGCGAGTGCGGGTTCGGCGGGCGGTTCGGCGGGATTGTCGAGCCAGTAGGGAGACAGCCTGGTGCGGGCGAGCGCTTCTTCCACACCCAGCTCCACCGGTGCGCGGCTCACCTTGCGCACCTTGACGGATGCGGGTGCGGCAAGGTCCGCTTCGAAAAATTGGGCGCTTTCATTCATGCTGCGTCTCCTCGTCAAACGCGGCTTTCGCTGGTTATTGCTGCGGTTCGAGCACGACGTAGAACTTCTTCGCGTCCTCGATGGTTTCCCAGCGGCCCGCGAAGCCCGCCGGCAAGAGATAGCCCTCGCCCGCCCCGAATTCGCGCCGGCCGCCGTTGACGTCGGTGAGCGCGATCTTTCCTTCGACGAGCCACACCGCTTCGTCGGCGGTCGTCGCGGGGAAGTCGACGGCGCCGGCCTTGCCCTCCCACCAGCCGATCACGTAATTGCCGCTCGCGCCTGCGGCCGCGCGCCAGTCGCTTTCGTCCATGCCGTAGTCGAGTTTCGTGAACTGTCCGATGCCTGCGCCCAGCGGCGCGATGTCCTGAATCAGCTTGCTCATGTGCTTCCTTGTCTGCGGGGTTTTCAGTGAATCGGTGCGCCAAAGTTACCGAGTCGTGACGCCCCGGTATGCCCCCCCGCAGGGGGGACAAGCCACGATTCAGCAATGGGCGGGTAAATACCTAGATCGACGAAAAACCCCTTCTGGCAAGGGCTATGACGCATGTTCTACAATCGGGCAGACCTTTCTCTGGGGCGCGCCATGCTGCTCAACGTACCCCCGCCCAACCCGGATCAGGCCGCGTTTCCGCTGTCCTTCAAGACGCTCGGCAAAGTTATCGAAGCGGTCGGCACGCCGGATTTCGTGCCGCGTCTCACGCTGCTTCTCAATGAAGTCGTGCCGCTCAACGTCGTGCATGTCGAGCGTTCGCGTGTCGATCGCAGCAAGCCCACGGGATTTCGCTGCGAGTGGATCGGCAGCGGCGGCGTGGGCATGGACTCGGGCGTCATCTCCGAAGTCATGACGCTCTACTACGATCGCTTCTACGACAGCGACCCGCTCTTCGCCGGCATTCGCGGCAAGATCGGCACGATGCTCGTGGTGCGCGACATCGGCGCGATACCGCCCGGCGAGTTCCGTCAGCGTCTGTTCGACGAAGCATCGATCGCGCATGAATGCGTGCTCGCGCGCGGCACGCCTTACGCGCAGGATTCCATCGCGCTCGAACGCGCGCTGGATGCGCCGCCCTTCACGCTCGCCGAGATGAACCGCTTTCGCAACGTGAGCGAGTTTCTGTTTCCGCTGCTGGAATTGCATGCATCGACGAGCGCCGCGAGACGCGTCGCGCATCCCACTTCGTTTCTGCATCCGCTCGCGCAATTCGATGCGCGCATCGCCGCCGACAAGGTGCGTCTGTCCAAGCGCGAATACGAGATCTGCACGCACCTCATCACGGGCCGCACGGTGCCCGAGGCCGCGGAGATCATCGGCGTTCGCATCGGCACGGCGGAATCGTATGTGAAGCGCGCCTTCGCGAAGCTCGGCGTGCGCACCAAACGCGATCTGATCGCGTGGGGTCAGACTTGCCCTCATGTGCACGCCATCTGAAGGCGCGTTCACATAGATTGGTCTCGATGTAAACATCGCCACTTCGTGATTCGCGCGGCATGCGCGTCGCCTAACATCGCCCCGTCCATACAACGATGACGGGAGATGGTCCCATGCAGCGCGAACTCAACCAGCCGCTCGGCGGCAACGACATGCCGCGCTTCGGCGGCATCGCGACCATGATGCGGCTGCCGCAGGCGAGCAGCACCGAAGGGCTCGACGCGTGCTTCGTCGGCGTGCCGCTCGATATCGGCACCTCGAACCGTTCGGGCGCGCGCTTCGGGCCGCGCCAGATCCGCTCGGAATCGGTGCTGCTGCGCCCGTACAACATGGCGACGCGCGCCGCGCCCTTCGATTCGCTGCAAGTCGCCGATATCGGCGACGTGGCCACCAATCCCTTTGATCTGAAGGACTCGATGCGCCTGATCGAAGCGGCTTATGACGAGATCGTCGCGAACGGCTGCCGCCCGATCACGCTCGGCGGCGATCACACGATCGCGTGGCCGATCCTGCGCGCGTTGCACAGGAAGTACGGCAAGGTCGCCGTGGTGCACGTGGACGCGCACGCCGACGTCAACGACACGATGTTCGGCGAGAAGATCGCGCACGGCACGCCTTTTCGCCGCGCGGTGGAAGACGGGCTGCTTCAATGCGACAAGGTCACGCAGATCGGCTTGCGCGGCACGGGCTATCACGCCGACGACTTCGACTGGTGCCGCGCGCAGGGCTTCACCGTCGTGCAGGCGGAAGCGTGCTGGAATCGCTCGCTCGCGCCGCTGATGGAGGAAGTGCGCGCGCGCGTGGGCGATGCGCCGGTGTATCTGAGCTTCGATATCGACGGGCTCGATCCGGCGTTCGCGCCCGGCACCGGCACGCCCGAAGTGGGCGGCCTGACAGTGCAGCAAGGCCTCGAAATCGTGCGCGGCATGAAAGGACTCAACGTGGTCGGCGCGGATCTCGTCGAAGTCTCGCCACCTTACGACCAGGCCGGGACGACCGCGCTCGTGGGCGCCAATCTCGCCTTCGAGATGCTCTGCGTGATGCCGGGCGTCACTTATCGCTAACGCCGCAAGAGGACGATCATGGCCACTCAATTCGAACGACGTCCCGACGACGACTCGATCCTGCTGCCCGCCGCGACGATCGCGGGCACGCGCTATGGCGCATCGATACTGGAAGCGGGCAACGCGATCCATGACGCTTCGACCGGCGACGTCATCGGCTGGCAGGAACATGCCGATGCCGCGCAAGTCGACGCCGCCGTGCGTGCGGCCCACGCTGCGCTCGACGCATGGCGCAGCCGCACTCCCGCGTCACGCGGCAAGGTGTTGCGCAAGATCGCGGAACTGCTCGAAGCGGAGCGCGCGCAACTCTCCGCGATGCAGCAACGGGTGAGCGGCAAGCCGCCGCTCGAAGCCGACACCGATGTCAGCGACGCCATCGCCACCTTCGCTTACTACGCGGACCTGTGCGCGAACGCCGCGCTCTTCGGCGCCGATGCGCTCACCGTCCCCGACGACACCGTGATTGCCGAGCGCCATTACGAAGCGGTTGGCGTGACCGCGCTGATCGTGCCGTGGAACTTCCCGATGGTCACGACCGCGTGGAAGATCGCGCCCGCGCTCGCGGCGGGTTGCACGGCGGTGTTGAAGCCTTCCGAGTTCACGTCGCCGGTCGAGCACATGCTCGCCGCGATCATGACGGCGGCAGGCGTACCGGAAGGCGTCGTCAATCTCGTGAACGGCGGCGGCGAAGTGGGCGCTCTGCTCGCGGCGCATCCGCTCACCGACAAGATTTCCTTTACGGGAAGCACCGCCGTGGGCCGCAAGGTCATGCAGGTCGCGGCGCAGGACATGAAGCGCGTGACGCTCGAACTCGGCGGCAAGTCCGCGCTGATCGTGCGCGCCGACGCCGATATCGAACAAGCGATAGCGCTCGCGATGGGCGGCGCATTCACGAACGCCGGGCAGATGTGTTCGGCCACCTCGCGCATCCTCGTGCACGACGATGTGTATCGCAAGTTCATGGCTGCTTTCGAAGTGGCGGTGCGCGCGCTCGTGGTCGCGCCGCCATGGACGGAAAACGTCTCGATGGGCCCGCTCGTTTCACGCGCACAGTGCGCGCGCGTGAAAGCATTGCTCGACCAGGGCGTGGCCCACGGCGCGACCGTCGCATTCAGCGGAACGCTCGAAAGTGCCTGTGCGGAAGGCTTTTTCATGGCGCCCGTGGTCATCGCGGAGCCGGATGCGGCGAACGTGTTGTGGACCGACGAAGTCTTCGGGCCGCTCGCGTGCGTGAAGTCGTTCCGCACCGACGACGAAGCCATCGCACTCGCCAACGATACGCGCTATGGCCTCGTGGCGACAGTCGTGACGCGTGATGACGAAGCGGCGCGCCGATATCGTCAGGCGTTGCGTGCGGGGCTCGTGTGGATCAACACGCCGCAATTGATCTTCCCGCAGGTGTGCTGGGGTGGCCTTGGCCTGAGCGGAATAGGCCGTGAACTCGGTGTTGCCGGATTGCGCAGCTATCAGGAGCTGCGGCACGCAGTCGTGGCGCGCGCGTGAACTCGCGCTGGCGCTCGCCGGCACGGCGAGCGCCAAATCGTCACATGAGTTGTCCCCACTCGTAATCCACACGGTCCGGTTTCAGCGGAAACATTCCCGCGCCTGGTGTGAACGTCAGTTCCCCGAAGTGGATCGCGCCTTTCGAATCGTAGAGATCGACGCGCACGAATCCGAAATCGCTCGATAGCTTGCGCGCAACCGACAACAGCTCGTCGAGATTCGCCGGGCGCGGATCGGGCGTCGTGCTGCGCGCGTAGTGGCCCATCGAAACGTCGAGCAGATTCCAGTTCTCGTCGTAGATGTCGCCGCGCGTATGTTCTCCGAACCGGTCGGAGATGACGAGGATGAAGATCGCGGATTCGCCCGACGGCTTGTTGAAGACGTGCATCTTCAGATCGGGCGGAACCTTGCCGTCTTCCATAGTGAGCAGCGCCTCGAAGAACACGCGCCGTTCGATCGTGCGGTAGTGCCGCTCGCGTCCGATCGTATAGAAGTCGGTCGATAGCCAGCGTTGCGCCATCGCATCGAGTTCCTCGAACGATGTTTTGCTCTTGTCTCTCACGACGTGAACGAACCCGCTGCCGTGATTCGCCTTCATGACGAAGGCACGCGGCAACGCATCGAAAACACTTCGCGTGAAGGCCGGCGGATCGGCGATCAGCGGAATGAGGTACTTCTCGCCAATCTTCTTCGCCACGTAGTCGCGCACCTTCAGCTTGTCGCTGAGATCGCCATAGCGAGGATCGGGATGGAGACAGCGAAGCAGGATCTTTTCGTTGAATGTCTCCGGATTCCGCATCTTCGGAAATCGCCCGATCTTGCGGCGATGACGAAAACTCAGGAACAGGTTATCGGGCAACATATCCCTTACGCTGTGAAACAGCGTTCTCGAGAGAGCCATTCGCTTTCCTCCATTTTCGACGGACCAGTACGAACCGCATGTAGCGAGTTCGTCACTGTCCGGCAGTACTCGTATGCTCATTGACGCGCATGGGTTCGCGCCCGTGCGGATAGCTTTCGCGACCGGACCCATTGTCGCCCAGAATGCTCGCGGCAAGGAATCATCGCGTTAGGTCAGACCATTGAATCGCGATCGAAGTACACGCTAATCGATCTGGCGGCAATGTCGGTTCGATAACGCACTTATGCCGGATCGATATGATGTTTGTCGTACGAAGCGACGCGATCCAGACCGAATTTTCAACTGAATGTTCATCTGGACGTATGTGCGTGATCGCACACATCGCAGACGCAGGCATTGAAACAAAGGGAAGACGATGGTTGTGCTTGCGACAGCGAACCATCGACGCTACATTTCCTGTGCCGGCGGTCACAAACGCCCGGCCAGTTTCTCTCTATCGATGACTCGCTGAAGTCCATCGGCGTGCGCCCGACCGGAAGTATTCGGTCATTCAATCGGCGTCGCAATTTCCGGCGTCAACACTTGCTTCAATCGTGCCGGTATCGCCTTCGCGAGCGCAAGCGTTTGCTTGCCTCGACAGCGGCGAGCAATGCTTCCGATGCCGGGAGCGTTCCCGGCATGTATCGTGCATGCGCCCGCAGGCAGCCCGCACCGCGTTCAGTTTCGTTCAGACGATCAGGAGAGTCGACACAATGCGCAAAGAGAAATACATAAGCCCTCGCTGGATGCACGCTGCGGTCTCGGCGATTGCACTCGCAACACTTGCCGCTTGCGGTGGTGGTGGCGGTAGTTCGGGCAACTCGAGCTCGCCTGTGGCAAGCTCGACGCCCGCATCGGGCACGGCGCCGACGAGCCCGGGCGACACCGGCGCGAGCACGCCCGCGACGTCCACGACGCCTACGCTCGCAGCGGCGACGCCTGTCCTGGACGGAACCGCGATCGGCGCCACGCAATGGAACGACGGATCGACCTCCACCGGCGGCGCAGGCCAGGCGGTGAGCAATCTCAACTGCACCGTGGCGGGCGCCAAGTACAGCTATGCGCACGTGTCGATCTATCAGAACGGCAAGCAGCTTGCATTGCCGGCGAATATCGGAACCGTGGTGCCGACCATGGCGCGGCAGACGGGCTGCGTTTATCCGGTCCACACGGTCGATGCTTCGGGCAAGATCCGCATGGATGTGACCTCGAACGCATCCTATACGCTGGGTCAGTTCTTCTCGGTCTGGGGTCAGCCGCTCAGCACGACGAATCTCGCGGGCCTCACCGGCAACGTGACCGCGTGGGTGAATACCGGCGGAACGCTCGCGAAATATACCGGCGATCTCGCGGGCCTCGTGCTGCCGCAGCACGGCGAAGTGACGCTCGTCGTCGATACACCGCCGGCGCAGATCGCAACCTACACGTGGACCGACCCGCCGCCCTTCACGTCGACCGTCTCCACGCTCACCTACGGTGGTGTGCTGGGCAGCTTGTACTGGCCCGACGGCAATACGTCGACGGGCGGCACGGGCGCGACAGTGGACGGTCTGATCTGCGCGGCGGGCATGGCCGAGACCTTCCACGTCCACTCGCATGTCGCGATCTTCAAGGACGGCCAATGGCTCGCGTTTCCGAAGAACGTGGGGATCCTGCCGCAATGTAACTACGAGACGCATACGCACGACAACACCGGCATCATCCACATCGAAACGCCGAATGTGAAGAACTTCACGCTTGGTCAGGTGTTCGATATCTGGGGTCAGCCGTTGTCCAGTACGAATGTGGCGGGTATCACGGGCAACATCGTGGTCTACATCAACGATAACGGCGACGTGCGGCGTTACACGGGCGACCCGCGCAATATCCCGCTGACTTCGTTGCGCGATATCACGTTCCAGATCGGCACGCCGCTGACGACGCTTCCGACCTATTCGTGGTACGAACCGCAGTAACGGAAAGACGAACGCCGCCGCTTGCGCGGCGGCGTTCTCCGGCATCTTTCGACTTGCCGCGAAACTGCTACATTCAATAGGTGCCCCAAGCGTCAATCAGCAAATCTGACCGTCGGACTTTTCACTCCTTCGTTACCGGCGATGTGGAAAGTATTACAAGGAGCAATCAGCGACATCTCTGATGTTTTAAGTACGACGGTAGCTTTGACGCCAGGTATGGTTAATTCGCTTTCTGCGTTGCTTCTCCGCCGCACAGACGCACAGGCATTTTCAAGGGGACTTCGACGTCGTGAAGGTATTGATCGCGAACACACTCTATTATCCGGATGAAGCCGGAGGGGCCGAAGTGTCCACGCGACTCCTCGCCGAAGGACTGGTCAGAGCGGGTATCGACGTCTGCGTGGTCTGCGCGACCGGTGGCGGTGTCGACCGCGTGGAAGAGATAAACGGGGTGCGGGTGTATCGCCTGCGCTCGGTGAATCTCTACTGGCCGCACCAGCGGCAGAAGCATGGTCGGGTCGCCAAGCTCCTCTGGCACGCCATCGACGTGCACAATGTCATGATGTCGCGCAAGCTGAACGGCATCATCGCGCGGGAAAAGCCGGACGTCATCAGCACCAACAACCTCTCCTGCCTGTCCATCGATATCTGGCGTCTCGCGCGCAATGCAGGCGTGCCGATCGTACACACGCTGCGCGACTATTATCTGATGTGTCCCACCTCGATCATGTGCACGCAGGGCAAGACCTGCACGCGCCAGTGCGGCGTCTGCGTGCTGTACGCGGAGCCCAAGCGCGCCGCGTCGGGGCGCGTCGCCGCCGCTGTCGGGGTGAGCCGCTTCGTGTTGCAGAAGCATCTGGATCGCGGCTACTTTTCGCGCGCCGCGCGCACGGCGGTCATCCACAATTCGTGGGAGCCGTTCGAGAATTCGACGCCGACGCAACGCAAACGCCGATATGAAGGCGGCCCCGTGCGGCTCGGGTTTCTCGGACGCGTATCAAAAGAGAAAGGGCTGGAATTGCTGCTCGAACAGCTCCTGGCCGACGATACGCTGCAGTGGACGCTCGGGGTCGGCGGCAGCGGCGACTCCGATTATCTTCAGTCGATCAAAAAGAAGTACGACGATCCGCGCGTCGAATACCTCGGTCAGGTGAATTCGAGCGAGTTCCTCGACGAGATCGATATTCTCGTCGTGCCATCCATCTGGAACGAACCGTTCGGGCGCGTGACGGTGGAGGCGTATTCGCATGGCGTGCCCGTGGTGGGCGCGAACACGGGCGGAACGCCGGAGATCATCGAGCCGCGCACGAATCTCGTATTCGACGTGAATCGTCCTCAGTCCGTCATCGGCAAATTGCACGAGGCGGTCGCGCTGCTCGAAGACCCCGGCACGCACGAACGTCTGCGCGATTTCGCCAAGCGCTTCAACGTCGATACGATGGTCAATTCCTATCTCGATCTTTTTGAAAGCGTGCTCGTTCAACCCACGATGCAGCCCGTCGTATTTCAATAAGCATCGGATGCTTCCCGGCGCCTGCATGGCGAGGTCACTATGCGCATCTTCACGAAGGTGGCCCGGAAGCTGGTGACGGCCACACTGCTGGTCGTGCTGGCCGTGGTCATCGTCGATGCCCGGCCCCCCGGCGAGCTCACCAATGCGGCGCAGGCAGGAGAACCGAAGCAGATCGCGGTCGCCGAAGGCGAGACGATCACGCTGGTCATGCACTCGGCCCGCGACTGCAAGTATTGCGTGCGCTGGAAGGGTCATTTCGCCGGGCAGGGGAATTTCGAAGCCTGGGCCCGGAGGCATCCGGGCACACGGCTTTTCATCGTCGAGCGCGCGTCGATAGCCAGCAACGAGACTCCGGCGGACTATCCGCCGGAACTCGCGTGGCTGTCCGAGCGTTACAGGAGGGACGGCCGCGTGCGTCCGGGAACGCCCGCGTTCGAGGTGTTCGTCGCGCGGAATCTGGTGCTGCGCTCGTATGGCCTCGCTGCGTGGGACGACGAGGTCTTTCCGGCCATCAAGAACCTCGACGCCCGACGCTCGCATTCCGACGCAGCCGCCGCAACGGCCGCGACATCGGTTGCGAGCAACGAAGCCGATCCTTCAATGCTCCGGCATCCTTAATACGTCAGTTCTATTTCAATCCGCCGACTATCCGTTCCATCTCTTCTTCGCCGAACGCACGCATGGTCGTCGAGCGGACATTGCCGAACGCGGCGACCGTGAGGCCCAGGCGAGTCGTGGTTTCGTCGTCGGGAGAATCGACCGAGATGACCAGGTCGTAGCCACCGAGCGTCCAGTGCAACGAGCTGACGGTGACGCCCATCGCCTTGGCGGTTTCCCGGAATGCGCGCGCGCGGTTGATCGTGTCCTTCGCGGCGCGTACGCCCTGATCGGTCCAGTTGACCAGCATGATGTAAGTAGCCATGTTGTCCTCCACGAGCAAAAAGTGAGTGAGCCGCGCGCTTGCCGCACCGGCGTGCGCGATGCAGCACCGGCGGCGCTGCGCGCGCCGTTTTCTATGCGTGCATAAAGAGGCAAAGAGAAAGGAAGACAGGGCGGCGATCGCGCAGAAGGACGGGCGCCTGAGAGAACGAAGGCCGCGGATCGATATCGCCGGCTTTCGCGCTGCCGGATCAATGGGTGAACACGTCGCGCGCACGGCCGGGCTGACTGCCAGAAAAAGTATAGGCAACAGTACGCGCCGGAAAAGAGGAATCAGGCCGAAGCCATGAAGGCCTTCGGCCTTTGCTCAGTCCCTGCCCGATCCTGGCGGCGAACCGAGCAGCACATCGAGTGCATGGAGCAGTTCCGGAAGATCGACGGGCTTCGTCAGATGAGCGTCGAAACCCGCTTCGCGCGCGGCGCGCCGGTCTTCGTCGCGAGCGAGCGCGGTCAGGGCGATCGCCTTCACGCGCTCGAGCGCGGCATCGGCTCGCACGCGTCGGATGAGTTCGTAGCCGTCCATGCCGGGCAAGTGGATGTCGGAGATCAGCGCATCCACTTGCGCCTCCCCGAGCACTTCGAGCGCCCGCTCCGCGCTCGCCGCAACCTGCACGGAAGCCTGTTCCAGTCCGAGTAGCGCGGCGAACGAAGCCGTCGCCTCCGTGTCGTTGTCGACCAGCAGCACGCGTGCGCCCGCAACGGGCCGCGCGCGTCCCGTCGTCGTCGCAGGCGCGTCCTCTTGCATGGCGGCGCCGGGCAGCCAGACCGACACGGTCGTGCCGTGGCCGAGGCCATCGGAGCGCGCCTCGATGCGCCCGCCATGCATCTCGACGAGCTGCTTCGTCAGCGCGAGCCCGATGCCGAGCCCGCCGGACGACGGATTGCGGCCGCCCTGGCGATACATGTCGAAGATATGCGGCAGCGTGGACGCGTCGATGCCCTGCCCCGTATCGGCGACATCGATCCGCACCATGCCGCCCTCGCGCGCAATGCGCAGCGCGACCGAGCCGCCGCGATGCGTGAACTTGAGCGCATTGGACATGAGATTCCACAGGATCTGCTCGCAGCGCACCGCGTCGGCGAACGCGTAGACCGGCTCGTCCGGGACGCTCGCGCGCACTGCGATCTCGCGCTGCGCGGCTTCGCTCTCGCTGACATCGGCGATACGCGCGAGCACCGCCGCGACATCCATGGGCGCGATGGACAACGCGAGCTTGCCCGTGCGCACGCGCGAGAGGTCGAGCAGATCGTCGATGATGCGCGCCTGGGCGCGCACGGCGCGGCGGATCGAGTCCGCGGTCTCGCGCACCGCCTCCACGCCGCGCGTCTGCGGCAGGCGCGGCAGGATTTCCGCCTTCATGCCGATGAGATTGAGCGGATGCTTGAGCTCGTGCGACAGCATCGCGATGAAGTCGTCCTTCAACTGGTTCGACAGCGACGCCTTCTCGCGCTCCGCGTGTTCGTGCGCGAGCGCCTCGCGGCTCGCGTCCTCGCGCAACTTGCGCTCGGTCAGATCGCGCACGATCTTCGCGAAGCCCGTGAACGACGGGTCCGAGATCGGCGTGACGACGCCGCTGCAATACACGCGGCGTTCGTCGCGCGTGATGTGCCAGCGGTCGTCGTCGGCGCGGCCTTCGCGCGCCGCGGTCTCGCGCTCGCGCGCCGGCACGCGCGCCTCGCGGTCTTCGCGGCTGTAGATCAGCGCGATGTTCCTGCCCACGACATCTTTCTCGCTGAAGCCGAAAATGCGCCCCGCTCCCGCGTTCCACGTGACGATCACGCCGTCCGGGTCCTGCACGATGATCGCGTAGTCGTTGGTGGATTGCGCGACCAGCCGCAGGCGCTGCTCGCCGATGCGCGCCAGCTCCTCGGCCTGATGACGCGCGGTGATGTCGACGAGCGTGAGCACCGCGCCGTCGATGCGATCATCGGCCGTGCGGTACGGCAGCAGGCGCATCAGATACCACCTGCCGTCCGAGCTCTCGACTTCGCGCTCGATCAGCTTGAGCGTGGCGAAGGCCTGCTTCACATCGTCGGCGAGGCTCGAATAGCGCAGCGAATGGGTGATGTCGAACAGCGAGCGGCCGATATCGACGTCGATCAGCTTGAACACGCGCGTCGCGCTCGGCGTGAAGCGCTTCACGCGCATTTCCTTGTCGACGAACACCGTGGCGATGTCGGTGGAAGCGATGATGTTCTTCAGATCGTCGTTCGCCTTCGCCGTGTCTTCGACGCGCGCCTGCAGTTCGGTGTTGACCGTGGTCAGTTCCTCGTTCATCGACTGCAGCTCTTCCTTGCTGCTTTCGAGCTCCTCGGTGGCGGAGCGCAATTCTTCGTTGATCGCCTGCAACTCTTCGTTCGACGACTTGAGCTCCTCGACGGTCGTCTCGTGCTGCTCGATCGTGGTCGCGAGCTGCTCACGCGTCAGATGCAGTTCGCCCTCGAGCTGCACGAGCAGCGGGTCCTGGCCGCCGCGGTCCTCGGGCATTCCTTCGGCGGCCATGTGCTCCTGCACTTCGCCGAACAGCACGAGGAAATAGTCGGCGCTCGCGCTTGTGTCATGGAACGGCCGAACGGTCATGTTGACCCAGCTCGTGCGGCCGTCACGAGCAAGTTTCACGCGCCGCGCCTCGACGCTGCCGGCCGTCTGATGCGCGCGAAACAGCGTGGTGCGCAGATCGAGTCTCAGCTCGGGCAGCACGAGCGCCATGATGCTCGATGAAAGTTCTCCGCCGCCGTGGTGCAGATAGCGCCCGGCCGTCGGCGAAAGATGCACGATGTTCGAGTCCCGGTCGACGACGATGCTCGGCGGCGCATATTCCTCGAGCACGCGTTGATGCAGCGCGGCAAAGGAGAAGCTGCGGCGCTCGGGCGTTTCCGGTCCCGCCGGTAGGTTCGGCGGCGCGGCCGCCGCGGCGGACGAGTCTTCGTGCGCGCCGACGCCCACGAGCGACCCGAACGCGGCTGGCGGCTTCGTGCGGTTGAGCACCGTGCGTGCGCGGTAGATCCGGCTTTTCTTGTCGGCGACGGTGAAGAGATCGTCGGCGAGGTCCGCAGACTCGGCCGAGCCGAGGAACAGGTAGCCGCCCCCCCGCAGCGCGAATTGGAACAGCTCGAACACCTGCCGCTGCACCGCGCGATCGAGGTAGATCATCACGTTGCGGCACGAAACCAGGTCCAGATGCGAGAACGGCGGATCGCGCAGCAGGTTGTGCGTCGCAAAGAGGATGCACTCGCGGACCGATTTCACGATCTGATGGCGGCCCCCCTGATCGACGAAATAACGGCGCAGGAGATCGGCGGGAACGTCGTTTACGATCGAGCTGAGGTAGGAGCCCTCGCGCGCCTGCGCGAGCGCGGGCTCGTCGATATCGGAGGCGAAGACCTGATAGCTGCCGTCGTGCGCCGTGGAGTCGCGCGCCTGCGCGAACATCATGGCGAGCGAATAGGCTTCTTCGCCCGTCGAGCAACCGGGAACCCAGACGCGAATCTGCAACTCGTCATCCGCCTCGTTAATCAACTGGGGCACGACATCGCGCCGCAGCGCCTCGAATGCGTCGCGGTCGCGAAAGAACTGCGTCACGCCGATCAGCATGTCGGCGAGCAGCAAGGGCGTCTCGTCCGGAACCGCGCGCAGAAAATCGCGGTATGCGCCGATGTCACGCAAGCTGTTCACCTGCATGCGCCGCTCGATGCGCCGCAGGATGGTGGCGCGCTTGTAGTGGTGGAAGTCGTGCCCGGTGCGCACGCGCAATTGCAGGAGCACATCGGCGAGCGCGCGCGCGGTGTCGGCCGTGGGCGGCGAACTTCCGGATTCCGCGGCCTCGCTGGGCTCGGCGATGAGGATCTGAATCCGCTTCGCATTGTTCCAGAGCTCCAGCAGCTTCTCCGGCATCTCGGCCACGGGCAGAATGAAGTCGACCTGCCGCGTGCTGATCGCATGCTGCGGCATTTCGGGGAACTGTGCGTCCTCGGGCTTCTGCGCGACCGTGATGCCGCCCTTCTCCTTGATGCGCGAGAGGCCTGCCGCGCCGTCGGAACCCGAGCCCGAGAGCACGATGCCCATCGTGCGCGTGCCGTGCGCGGTGGCGAGCGTGGCGAAGAAGTGATCGATCGTCGAAGGCTTGCCGCCGTTATCGACGCGATTCACCGCCTGCAACCGATTCTCGGACAACTCGAGATGCTTGCCCGGCGCATTGATATAGATATGGTTCTTCTCGATCGCCGCCGTATCGTGAACCTGCATGACCGGCATGGCCGTCACGCGCTGGAGCACTTCGTGGACACGACTCGCCTGATCCGTCGCCAGATGCACGATCACGACGAACGCCATGTCCATTTCGGCGGGCGCGTTTTCGAAAAAGTGAAGCAGCGCTTCGATGCCCCCTGCCGAAGCGCCCATTCCGACTACAGCGAAACGCAAGGCCTCTGACTCGTGCACACTTCCCATCCTCGACTGGTTGCTGTCCATGATCCCAAACCTTCGAGGTTCATCGCCTGTATGATCGGCGGTCTCTGGTTTCGCCCGGGCGAGTGCGCCTTCACTCCGCCGGTCCGCTGCGGCTGGTGTCGAAAGCCGCGCGCGCCATTCTCACCGCGTATGATCTTAGTGTACGCAATGCATGCGCCGCGAGGGGTCGCGGTTTCGGCCGGGCGGAAGGACTGTGAGACGAAAAGAATGTCCCCGATCAGGGGCGGAGCGCATCTTGCTTGAGTTGTTTATGGTTTTCTTCGGTGGATGACGCCATGGCAGAGCCGATAGAGGAGCTTGCCGTTCTGGATCTGCGTATCAGCGAATGCGAACGGCATATCACCGAGCAGACGGAGCGCGTCGCGCAAATGAAAACGCGCGGCCAGAACGTCGAGGACTCCGAGCAGTTGCTGTCGAACCTGGCCAATAGTCTCTTTGCGTTGCAGCAGCTTCGCAAACTTGTGTCGCAAGAGGTAAGGGAGGGTCAGCGCGAGCAGCGGCGCTATTCTGTTCGCGATTCGTAGGATCGCGGCAGTTGACACTCGCTGACCTTCGCGGCCGACGTTCACTTCCGATCGGGTCTGCCTTCCTTATTGCTCCGCGCTCCAATCGTACGTTCGACATTCTCCAGCAACACTCTCCTGTGCTCGACCAGGGCTCCAAGCGTTCCTTGCATGGTCACGAGTAACTCTACTGCCAGCCGGACGTCGTGACCGTCCCTTTTGAGCTCCAGGATCAGCTCTTTTTGGCGTTCGATGCGCCGGTTTGCCATCTCGATGTCTGTGTCAGCCTGGCGCAGTTTCTGAACTTCATCTTCGACAATCATTTCGCCCTCCCGTCTCCGACTACGGAAGTCAGCCGCATCCGTTGTCGCTTTTCACAGTCCGGTTCCCTGCATCAGGCGCGCGCAATTCAGGGAGCGTCTCGCAACAGGTTCGCAGGGGTCAGTCTGCCCCAGATTTGCACGCATGGCACGTGCCACACATCGCGTGGGAAAAAGGGCGGCGCGAAAGAATCTATCGCGTTCAAAAGCGAGATATGTATCGGTGGAAACGTCGAAAGTCGAAATGGATCAGAATATTGATCCAGGTCACGCGCTCGCAATCGGCAGCCAACCGGGCGCAAGTCAATCCCGATCACGGAGCCGGACGTGAATCACATCGCACATGCAGTGGTCGCAGCGACGGCGGACGGAATTCGCGCGTTTGGCGTCTCCCGGTATCTCGCGCGGATTCTGCTCGGCGCCGTTATCGCAACGAGCGCGGCGCACGCCGAGTCTCCGCCGTTCGATTCGTTCGCCGTGCCCTCCGGCAGCGCGCCCCACGACGTGGCGCCCGCGCCGGACGGACGCGTCTGGTACACCGCGCAGGCGCAAGGCGCGGTTGGGCGGCTGGACCCGCAAAGCGGCAAGATCGAGCGCGTGCCGCTCGGCAGCGGATCGGCGCCGCACGGCGTGATCGTCGGTCCGGATCACGCGGCATGGGTCACCGATGGCGGCCTGAATGCGATCGTGCGAATCGATCCCGCGTCGCTCGCCGTCACGCGCTTTCCGTTGCCCCGCGACCGGCAGAACGCCAACCTGAACACGGCCGTCGTCGACAAACGAGGTCATCTCTGGTTTACCGGACAGAGCGGAATCTACGGCGAACTGGTCCCGGCAACCGGCAACATGCGCGTATTCGATGCGCCGCGCGGGCCCGGCGCCTACGGCATCTGCGTGACCCCGGACGGCAGCGTGTACTTTGCTTCGCTGGCTGGCAGCTACCTCGGCCGCATTGATCCGGCGAGCGGCAAGGCTCAGGTCATCGACCCGCCGACACGCGATCAGGGAGCACGCCGCGTATGGTCTGACTCGAAGGGACGCGTCTGGATCAGCGAGTGGAACGCGGGCAAGGTCGGCATGTTCGACCCGGCGACGCATCAATGGCGCGAATGGCTGCTGCCGGGCTCGAATCCGCATGTGTACGCGATATTCGTCGATGACAAGGACATCGTCTGGCTCAGCGAATGGAGCGCCAATGCGCTGGTGCGTTTCGACCCGCGAACTGAACGATTCGATACTTTCGCGCTGCCGCGGCAACATGCGAACGTGCGTCAGATGATGGGCCGCCCGGGAGAAGTCTGGCTGTCCGAATCCGGCACGGATCATCTGCTGCGCTACCGCTCGGGCGCGGCGGACACGCACAGCAAGTGAGAGACGACTCCAATGACAGACGAGCCCGATCACGATCCCTCCGTCGATCCCGACAAGCTCAAGGGCCCGGGCGGCATGAGCTTGCGGCAGATCCACGAACAGGTGCAGAAGTCGGTTCAGCGAGACCGCGAGTCACAGGCCGCGCACAACTCGCCCGCGCCGAAAGGCCGATGGCAGCGGTGGGTTCGATACGTCTGGGGCCGTAGCGGCCGACGCTAGGCTTTTGCTTCCGCCGAGGCCATGAAAAAACCCCGTCGACAGCAAGGACGGGGCTTTCGGCATCCGGCTTTCAGCAACGGAACCCACTTACTTGCAATGACGTTCCCAATGATGATGCACGTGGACCTTGTGGCAGACCGGCTCATGATGATGCGGGTTAGCCAAAGCCGGAGCGATGGAAAGAAATGCCATGCCAGCGGCAAATACGGCGATAACAGCCTTTTTCATCAGATCATTTTCTTGGTGATGGAAGAGGCGAAATCGTAACAGCGCGGGTTTACGACTTCCTTGGCAGGGCTGAACTCGCGCTGGCCTCGCGGTATTGCGCGCGTCGGGGGCCGCGCATCGCGCCCGCGCCACGACGGCCACGCCCGCTGATCCAGATCAACCGGCCGACCGCTGCCGGTGAAAGAATCGGCTCGTGCTGAACGCATCGGTTTCACGTCCGCCGGATTTCGAACCGTCGAACGAATCGCTCACTTCGGGTGCTGCCATGAACGCCACGACAGAACACGTCGCAATACGCATTATCGGGCTGGATCATCAGCGTCTCGCCGCCGTCACGACGACAATGCAAGGCTTCGTCCGCGCGCTGGGCGTTGGCGGCCCCGCGCCCGGTCCCATCGTGCTGCGCGCGATGCTCTACTACATCCGCGAATATCCCGAACAGTTTCATCATCCGCTGGAAGATCGCTACCTGTTCGCCGCGCTGCGTCGCCGTACCGACCACTTAGACGACGTGCTCGATCAACTGCATGGCGAGCACATGGAAGGCGACGCGCGTCTGCGCAATCTCGAGCAGTCGCTCACGCGCTTCGAGTTGAAGGGCGAAGCTGCGTTGCCGGGCCTGCGCACGCTGATGGATCAGTACGTCGGCTTCTGTGCGAATCACAGGCGGGTGGAAGAGACCGTGATCCTGCCCGTCGCCGGGCGCCTGCTTTCCGAAAGCGACTGGGCGCAGATGGATGCCGCATGTTCGGATCACCTCGATCCTTTCGGCGCGGCGAGCTCCGAAGGCGAAAGTTTCGAAAGCCTGTATCGGCTGATCGTCAATGCAGCGCCGGAAGTGCATGACGCGACGCTGTAAGCGAAGGCGTCATGCACCGGCATGCTCAGAGGCCCGGAATGACCGGATAGGGAATCGTGTGGTCCTCCACGCCCTTCACGCCCGGAATGCCCTCCGCCGCGACGCGCATGGCGTCCGTCTGATCGCTCGACCAGACTGTGCCCCACAGGTGCACCACGCCACCGCGCACGACGATGTCGCGGCCCGGAAACGCCCAGCCGCGTCCCGCCAGTTCGCCCATCAGCATGGCGCGGATTTCGGCGTCGCCCTCCGGCCGGACCGCCGCCAGCGCGGGCGTGTCCGTCAGCGCGAGCGCCTGCACGAGATTGGACCGGCTCACGATTCCGACCAGCCGGCCATCGCGCAGCACCGGCACGCGCTTGATGTGACGGCTCTCGAGTATGGATGCGATCTCGGCGAGCGACGTGCCCTCGTGCACGCAGACCGGCGCGCGGCTCATGATCTCGCCGACCGTGCGCGCATGCGAGCGGATATAGTCGCCCGCGCCGCGATCCGTGCCCAGCATGTCGAGCCACCACGAACGGCGCGCCGGGTCCTTCTCGGTGTCGATCTCCTCGCGATGGAGCAGATCGCCCTCGCTGATCATGCCGATGACGCGCTGGTCTTCATCGACTACGGGGGCGGCGCTGATGCGGTGCTGCACCAGCAGCCGGGCCAGTTCGTGCACGCTCGTTTCAGGCGTGACGGATACGACGGTGGAGGTCATTACATCGCGTGCTTGCATCATGGGCTCCGGTAGTTTCATGGCAGGGCGCTGCCGCGCATGAGCCACGTTACGGCGGCCACGGCGCGACGCGTTGACGTGCATCAAGCGCCCGCGATCGCCGGTAGGCGCGGCGCCTGCCGCTCGATGTCGCAATGGGCGCGACTTTTTCCTCGGTGAACCTGACCGCGCATTTTTCGGCGTCTAAACTGATACGTGCTCGTGAAGATCCCCACGCCGATGTCATGTGAGTGGCCATGGCATCGGCCCGCGTACCGAAACCTCGTTTTCGCACCACCGGAGTGATCCCAGATGCGCGATTCGAGCAGCTTCCCCACCGAGTCCAACGGCGCGCCGGCGCCAACCGCATTGGCCGAAAGCCTGCAGACGGACGCGCACTTCCGCCTGCTCGTCGAGAGCGTACAGGATTACGCCATCTTCCTGCTGGACCCGAACGGCAATGTCGCGACCTGGAACAACGGCGCCCGCAGAATCAAGGGTTATGACGCACATGAGATCGTCGGCAGGCACTTCTCCGTGTTTTATCCGCTCGAAGACATCGCGAGCGGCAAGCCTCAGCAGGAACTCGATACGGCCGCGCGCACCGGCCGCGTCGAGGACGAAGGCTGGCGCATTCGCCGCGACGCGACGCGTTTCTGGGCCAATGTCGTGATCACGGCGCTGCGCGACAAGCAAGGCCGGCTGGTCGGCTACGCCAAGGTCACGCGCGACATGACGGACCGTCTGAGGCTCACGGAGCTGCAGCATGCGCGCGAACTGTCCGCGCACGTGCAGGCGGCGCTCGAGAACGAGCGCGCGTCCATTGCGCGGGAGCTGCACGACGATCTCGGCCAGCAGCTCGCCGCGCTCAAGATGCAGCTCGCGAGGCTCGCCCCCGACAGCGACGCCCTGGCGCGGCAGAAGCCGCCGCTTCAGGCGCAGATCGATGCGATCATCGCGTCGATCAGGAGGATCGCGGCCGGCCTGCGTCCGCCCGTGCTCGACGAACTCGGTCTGTTCGCCGCCATCGAGTGGCTCGCCAACGACGTGCGCCGCCGCTTCGGGCTCGTCATTCATCTGGACATCGAAGGTCAGGAAGCCGACTTCCAGATCTCGGCGAGCACGTCGATCTTTCGCATCGTGCAGGAAGCGCTGACGAACAGCGTGCGGCATGCGAATGCGAGCGAGGTGCGCATCGGCATCGTCTGCGATGAACTCCGCTTCGCTCTGTCGATCGAGGACGACGGGCGCGGCGCGCTACTCGACTCGCCGCGCGCCGCCGACGCATTCGGCCTGCTCGGCATGGGCGAACGCGTGCGGCAACTGGGCGGCATCGTCTCTTTCAGGAGCGCGCCGGGCGATGGCTTTCGGATCGACGTCGTGATTCCGCTCGCCGGAATCGTCGAAAGCGCTCCGCGCTAGAGTGGGCGTTTGCGACGCGTGCGGAATCGATCTACAAATTGATCGTTTTCGCGGCGCGCAGACGAATCCACGTCATGCCTTCCTTGAGGCCCGCGAGCACGGCTTCGCGTTCGTTGTCGAATGTGCCGACGTGCCTGAACCGGTGCATGAAGCGCCCGCCTTCCACACTGCGCTGCTCGACGCCGATCGAACATACGATCCCTTGCGCCGTGAGTTCGGTCGTGCAGGTAACGCTCCATTCCTCGTTGTCGACTTGTCCCTTGATCGGCATATGCGCGGCTCCTCTGATCGGACCGGCAAGCGGCCGTTCATCGCCCCCCTTCCGGCATCGTCGACTTTACGTGCGGCGCCGCGCACGCCCTTGAGGCAGGTCAATGATTCGGGCCGTGCGCGCCGCCATGGATTCACTTGACTTGAGTCAAGCCCGTACGGAGCGCCATCGGTAGAGTCGAGCTACGAGAACATCTCCGTGTTGCTTTCGATATTCATTGCATCGACGAGGCCGCCATGTACAGCCGAATCCTCGCGCCGATCGACGGCAGCGTCACTTCCGCCCACGCGTTCGACGAAGCCGTGAAGCTCGCGCGAGCGAACGGCGCAATGCTTCAGCCGCTCTACATCGTCGATTTGCATCCGGTCGCGTTCGACGCCGGCGCGGCCTTCTATCCGGACTTGCGCAGCGCGCTCATTGAGGAGGGGCGGCGTCTCACGGCGGAGGCCGCCGAGCGCATGGCGCGCGAAGGCGTGAAAGGCAAGCCGCGCATCAGCGAAGTCGAGATGGCAGGCGACGATGTCGCCGAGCGGATCGAGCTTTGCGCGGAAGATTTCGGCGCCGATCTCGTCGTCATGGGCACGCACGGGAAACGCGGCTGGCGGCGTCTCGTGCTGGGCAGCGTCGCCGAGCACTTCATGCGGCGCGCGCGCTGCCCCGTCCTGCTCGTGCCGGGACGCGAAGCGGAAGCGCGCGCGAAGCTCGACGTGGAGAGCACGCAAGCGGTCGTCTGAGCGCCCCGCTCGCCTCGCGCGACGGCACAGGCGCGCGGGCGCGGCGTCCGTGACGATCCGTTCCCTGTGAAAGCCGACATGAGCGAACACGAAGGCCGGAATCTCGCGCACACGAACGATCGCTCCGGACTGCGCGCCGTGCCACGCCGGGCGATCGCGCAAGCGGCGCTGACGGCGGCGGCGGTTCTCGGCCTGGCATGGGCCGGAGTCCGATACGTGTTTCCCCTCTGCGCGCCGGGCGTGCTCTGGGCGGGGTGGCTGGCGGCGGCCGCGGCGACATGCGCCCTGCTCGTCGGTATGCGCCGCGCCGCCAGGAAATCGATCGACCGGACCGTTCTGAGCCAGAAGCAACTGGACGGCATCATCCGGTCCACGACGGAAGCCATCATCACAATCGATGCGGCGCAGCGCATCGTCATGTTCAATCCGATGGCGGAACGCGTTTTCCGTTGCCCCGCGAGCGATGCGACGGGCACGCCGCTGTCGCGCTTCATTCCCGAGCGCTATCGCGGCGCGCATGAGCTTCAGGTCAGGGATTTCGGCATGACCGGCGTGTCGGACCGTCAGATGGGACCGGCGCGCGTGCTGTACGGGCTGCGCGCGGATGGTTGCGAGTTTCCCATCGAGGCGTCGATATCGCAAACGGGAGACGACGACTCCAAGCTCTTCACCGTGGTCCTGCGCGACGTGACGGACCGCGTGAAGGCCGAAGCCGATTTGAGGCAGTCGCGCGAGGATCTGCGCGCGCTCTCCGCCAATCTCCAGCAGATACGCGAAGTGGAGAAAAGCCGCATCGCACGCGAATTGCACGACGATCTCGGGCAGACGCTGAGCGCGCTCAAGATGGACGTTTCCGCACTCGAAACCCGTCTCGCCGCGCGCGCCGCGCTCGACGAAGGCGTCGCCGCTCAACTCGCGCGCATGCTCGGCCTCATCGACCGAAACATTGCTTCGCTCAGGCGCATCGCGGCCCGTCAGCGGCCGGTCATGCTCGACGATCTGGGCTTGCCGGCCGCCATCGACTGGCTCATCGGCGACTTCACGCAACGCCACGGCATCGACGTGAATCACGATGTCGATACCGGCGATCTCGCGTTCAACGCCGAGGCGGCGACGGCGGTTTTCCGTATCATCGAGGAAGCGCTCGTCAATATCGCGCGGCACGCGCATGCCAGTCATGCCGAGCTGTCGCTGCGCGTCACCGACGAGAACTGCGTGCTGCGCGTGGGCGACAATGGCATCGGCGCGTCGGCGTTGCCGGCGGCGCACGGAAAATCGTTTGGCCTGATCGGCGTGCGCGAACGCGTCAACGCGCTGGGCGGACGCGTCTTCATCGACTCGATGCCGGAGAACGGCTTTGTGCTGACCGTGATCCTGCCGCGCGAAACCGTCCGCGAAAAGGAATCGCAACCATGACGACGAAAGTGCTGATTGCGGACGACCACGCACTCGTGCGCGACGGGCTGCGCCACATTCTCGCCAGCGCGAGCGGCTTCGAAGTGGCCGGCGAGGCGAGCGATGCACCGAGCACCCTCGCGCTCGTGCGCTCGACTCAGGCTCATGTGCTCGTGCTCGATCTGTCGATGCCCGGCCGCAGCGGGCTCGAACTGCTCAGGCAGATCAAGGAAGAGCTGCCCGCATTGCGCATACTTGTGCTGACCATGCACGCGGAACAGCAATACGCCGCGCGCGCGTTCAAGGCGGGCGCGTCGGGCTATCTGACTAAGGAAAGCGCCAGCGCGGAACTCGTTGCGGCCGTGACGAAGGTCGCGTCGGGCGGCGCATACGTGAGCCTTGCAATGGCCGAACGCTTCGCACAGAGTCTCACGGAGCCCGCCGACACGCTGCCGCATCAGCGGCTCTCGGACCGCGAGTTCGACGTCTTCCGCCGCCTTTGCGCGGGCGAATCCATCAACCAGATCGCCGAGTCGCTGTGCGTGAGCGCGAAAACCGTCAGCACCTACAAGGCGCGCGTTCTGGAGAAGATGCAGATGCCGCACGAAGCCGCGCTGGTGCGCTACGCGGTCAAACACGAGCTCTTCGACGACGAGAGCGACGACGTCTGATCGCTGCGGCTTTCACCTCTGGCCTGTCAGGCTTTCCCTACACGCCCGCCGAAATCCCTACATCAGTTTCCATGCCCGCCGATTTCCTTTCGAAACCGCGAGGACAATAATTCGACGCGTGGATTCATCCGCCGCGTGCTCGCGATACCTCGCTTCATGCGCGTGAATTCAACATCGACTGGAGACGCGACATGTTCCCCGCGAGCGTTGACACCGCCATCGGCCCGCCGCGCGAAGCGCCCGCGCCGCGCCGGACTTTTCAGATTGCGGATGCTTCCCGGCCGGTGAACCCGCACCGCGGCGTGCGCTGCTCGACCTGTTCGATGCAGCGCATCTGCATGCCGGGCGGCCTGTCGCCGGACGAATACGAGCGGCTCGATGCGCTCATCGGTTCGACCCGTACCGTGCGGCGCGGCGAGACGCTCTACCGGTGCGGCGATGCTTTCCAGAGCATCTACGCCGTGCGCAGCGGATGCTTCAAGACGGTCCTCACGCATCGCGACGGCAACGAGCAGGTCACGGGGTTCCATCTCGCCGGCGACACGCTCGGCCTCGACGGCGTGAGCACGGACCATCACGGTTGCGACGCGATCGCGCTGGAGGACAGCGTCGTCTGCGTCATTCCGTTCGATCTGCTCGAACTGCTCTGCCGCGAAGTGAAGACGATTCAACATCATGTGCATCGACTGATGAGCAGCGAGATCGTGCGCGAATCGAATCTGATGATGCTGCTCGGCACCATGTCGGCGGAGCAACGCGTCGCGGCATTCCTGCTCAACATTTCCACGCGCATGAAAGCACGCGGCTATTCGCCCGCGCAGTTCGTGCTGCGCATGACACGCGAGGAGATCGGCAGCTATCTGGGCCTCAAGCTGGAAACCGTCAGCCGCATGTTCTCCAAGCTGCAGAAGGCCGGCGTGGTCGACGCGCACGGCAAGGAAATACGGATACTCGATCACGCAGAACTGGAAAGCGTATGAGCGCCGGGTAACGCCGCGGTTCTCACACCGGCGTTATCCACCTTTGATCGCGAGCAGGCGCATCGCATTGTCGAACGCCTGATGAATGGCCGTGCTCACATCCGGGTTCGAGCCCCTTTCGATTGGAATCAGATCGAACGCGCGCGTGACCAGATCGAGCCGGGCATCGTAAAGGCGCGCGCCCGACGGGTCCCGGTACGATTCGATCGTCAGATGACAGTTGACGATGTCCACCGCGACGCGTTCCAGCCGCACGAGCTCGACACCGGCTTCGCGCTCGACATCGTCGGTGCCGGTGAAGCCCTGATAGGCGATCTGCATTCCGAGGCCCATGGCCGTGATCTCCTTGCCGCCAGAAGTCGCCGCGCGTGCCAGACGTTCATGGAGTGTGCTTCACGCCTCCTGAAGCGAACGGATCAGATGTACCGGACACGTCGATCGACGCAGAAACGCCTCGGCGACGCTGCCCAGCACGAGCCGGCGCACACCGCCACGGCCGTGAGTGCCCATCACCACGAGATCGGCGGGTATCGCCGTGACGCAGCGCTGGAGGCAGCGCGCGACCGTGTCCGTGATGTTGCGCGTTTCGAGCAGCCGGGTTTCGCATTCCAGGCCAGAAGAACGCAGACGCTCCTGAGCTTCGTCGAGCATGCTGCGCGCGTCGCCGAACACCTCCGCACGATAACGCGCGGGAAACGACGAAAGCGCCGCCACGTCCGCGACGAACACGGCGCACACTCGCGCGTTCGCGCACTTGCCGACACTGATCGCTTCGTTCAGCACGCGCTCCGACGACTCGCTCCCATCGAGAGCGACCACGATATTCCGGTACATGACGGCTCCGTTCAGGATATTTGCGCGAGCGAACTACGCGACCTCGATGACGACCTTGAGCGCGTGCGAATCCGCCGCATTGCCGAAGGTTTCGTAGGCGTCGAGCACGTGGTCCAGCGTGAACCGGTGCGTGATCAGCCGCTTCGGATCGAGGCGGCCCGCGCGTACCGTCTTGAGCAGCATCGGCGTGCTGACCGTATCGACGAGACGCGTGGTGATCGTGATGTTCCGGTCCCACAGCGTTTCCAGGTGCAGATCGGCCTTCACGCCATGCACGCCGATATTCGCGATCGTGCCGCCCGCCGCGATGATCGACTCGCACAGCTCGAAGGTCAAAGGCACGCCGACGGCTTCCATCGCGCAATCCACGCCCGCGCCGTCCGTCAGGCGCAGCACCTCGGCGACGGGCTCCGTGCGCGCGATATCGATGCATGCGCTCGCGCCGAAGCTGCGCGCCACCTCGAGCCGGTGCTCGTCGCGATCGATCATGATGATCTGCGCCGGCGAATAGAACTGCGCGGTAAGCAAGGCCGCGAGACCGATCGGCCCCGCGCCGACTATGGCGACCGTGCTGCCGGGTTGCACCCGGCCGTTGAGCACGCCGCATTCGAAACCGGTGGGGAGAATGTCGGAGAGCATCACCAGCGCCTCTTCCTCGACGCCCGCGGGCACGCGATAAAGACTCGTGTCCGCGTGCGGAATGCGCACGTACTCGGCCTGCGTGCCGTCGATCCTGTTGCCGAGTATCCAGCCGCCCGTCGCGCAATGCGAATACATGCCGCGCCGGCAGGCCTCGCATTTGCCGCAGGAGGAAATGCACGAGATCAGCACGTGATCGCCCGGTTTGAACGCCGCGACCGCCGCGCCGGCCTGCTCGACCACGCCCACGCCTTCATGACCGAGCACGCGGCCGGGCTCGCAGCTCGGCACGTCGCCTTTGAGGATATGCAGGTCGGTGCCACAGATGGTGGTGCGCGTCACCCGCACGATCGCGTCGCCCGCGTCGACGAGCTTCGGAGCGGGACGCTCGTCGAGCGACTTGTTCCACGGTCCGTGATAAACGAGCGCCTTCATCTCCGAGCTCCCTGGCATGGGCCTGACGCCGGTCCGACGCAGCCAATGTATGCCTGAGCCGCGTGCGCCGGTTGATCTGAGTCAATCGAAACGACTTACGCGGCGACGGGTCGGACGATTGACCTGCATCAACCGGTCTGGCAGGAACTCGTGCCCGGCGGCGCGACGCGAACCTTCCTCTCGTCGATGACCGTGCCGGTGCTCATGTCGCACCAGCAGGGAAAGGCCGTTACTCGCCTTGCGGCATCAAGGCTTCGAACACCGCGTCGCTCGCCGCGCTCCACGCCGCGATCGCGCCATGCCGGTTCAGCACGGCGAGGCCCAGCGCCGTGTAGGTTCCCGGCGACGCGATCGACGCACCGATGTCGCCGGCATCCGACGCGGACTTGTGCCGCGCATACGCGACGCAGTCTTCGATACTGCTCAACGTCAGGGTCCTCGCGCTTTCTTCCGACATGCCCTTTTGCACGAACCAGCGCTGCAATTCATCGATCAGAAAGTAGAACCAGCCGTTCGCGCAGGCGGCGACCATCGCGAGTTCGAATTCGCGCTCGGTCGTGAGCCGCACCAGATTGCCCAGCGCTGCGAGCAACTGCGCGGCCATGGATTCGGGCGGAAACACCGCGACCGTCGAGCGATTGATTTCGGATGCGGCGGAGAGCATCGCACGGCTGCACGGCCGCGCGCCGAACAGCCGCTCGATCTCGCTGACCGGCACGCCGGCCACGACTGAAATGAGCGCCTGTCCGGACTTCAGCGTGACTTGCCGCGCGAGTTCATCGAGTTGTGCGGGACGCACGCCGATGAGCACCACATCCGCTGCGTCGGCCACGGCCTGGTTCGTCGGCAATATCTCGAACCCGCATTCGCGTGCAAGGCGTTCGGCCCTTTCCTGGTTTCTGGGCGATAGCAGCACGCGAACGCCGCTTCCGGCGCGGTGCAGGCCGCGCATCATCTTTTCGGTCAGATCGCCTACGCCTAGCACGCCGAGCTTGATCATCGCTTTATCGTCTCCTGTGGTATGTCGAGTGGCATGAAGGCGGGTTGATGGCGCAGCTTTTGTCGATGTGCGCGGAATGGACGGTTAGTTGCGCGAGAATCCGGACATGCAAATGGCCGGTCGAGAAAGCCGCGTGTTTCAACGCTCGTGATAGATCGCGAGCCATACCGTCGGCTCGTCGGCATGTGTCCATGCGACGCGATGCCGGCAATGCGGCTCGATCAGCACGTAGTCGCCGGGACGCATGTCATGAAGCTCCGGTTCGTCCTCGAATTCGAGTCCGGCCGCGCCCGACAGCAGCACGACCCATTCGGCGCGCGAGTCGTCATACCAGAAGCCCTCGGGACTCGCGTGTCCCATCGACACGATCCGCTCCACGTTCACGCGCTGCCCCGTGACGAGCATGTCGATGCGCTCGTCGTCACCGCGCTTCTCATTGACGCTGAACAGGTTACCCGTTTGAAGTTGCATGGCTCGATCTCCGTGCGCGCCCAGATGATGTCGATGATAGTGCGACATCGATGCGGTCATGAGGTCTTCGCGTGCCCGGCGACACGCTTTCCTCAGGCAAATCCTGCAAGACCAGCCACACGATCACACTCGGTGGCTCAGGACAGTCTTCGGTTGACCCCTCGGGAGACAACGTGACGGCCATCGCGCGAATCAGAGAAGGCCGGAAATAAGATGGCAGCCGCACATGGCGCGATAGCCATGGCGAGCGATGGGCACGCCTTCGTCAAGCATCTCCTCGTCGCCATCGATGATGAGATTGGGCTTGATCTCGGGGTGCTTCAGGCAGGTCTCGTAATGCTCGCCCCAGGAGTTATCGACACCATCAGTGGTCTTGTCCGCCGGCGCCGCATTCGCGTCCACCAGCAGCTTCACATCGGCCTGCCGATGGTTGTAGTCGTTCAGTTGGATCGACTCGGG
>NZ_FCOA02000037.1 GCF_001544875.2 Caballeronia hypogeia | reverse complement strand
ACTTCCGGCTGGGCGGCGCACATCATCGAGCAGCGCATCGACAACAAGATCATCCGGCCGAGCGCGAACTACACTGGACCCGAGAATTTGAAGTTCGTGCCGATAAATAAGCGAAAATAGCGGACTGCGCGATCGGATTTCGACGAGGAAGAGATCCACGCCGCGCGGCAACCGTTATCTAACCCCCATGTTTTAAAAGGTTTTTTTCGATGAACAAACTCCTGATCGCTGCAATCGCCGGCACGCTGGCTACGACGAGCGTCCTCGTCAGCGCCGACGCCTTCGCCGCGACGACGACGACCGACAGCAAGGCCAAGGCCACGGCCAAGCGTCCGGCGCCGGCACGCCGCCTGATCAAGCGTAGCCCCAAGGCCGAAGCGGCCGCGGCGGCGAAGACTGATCCGATTCCCGAAGGTGCAGTGAAGTGGTCGTGCAAGGACGGCACGGCTTTCTATCTGAAAGGCGACATGAAGCGTGACACCATCGTCACGGTGAACTGGGCCAAGAAGGACTACAAGCTGCCCCGTCAGGACACGACGACCGGTGCAGACCGCTTCCACGACTCGGCTTCCGGCATGGACCTCGTCGTGATCCCGACGAAGGCGATGCTGTTCTCCGACAAGGACTCGTCGCGCCTCGCCGACGAGTGCATGACGGCTGAAATGGCTGCGGGCGGCGCGGCTCCCACGCAGTCGAACGCGCTGATCAAGCCGGCGGAATAAGTAGCTGAACACTTAAATCAGGAATCACTCGATGTCCGCACCGACCTCCAACGTCCGGCCCGATCCGGACCCGGTACTGGTCGACATAGTCGACTATGTGCTGGACTGTCGTGTCGACAGCACGCTCGCGCTCGAAACGGCGCGTAACTGCCTGATCGACACGCTCGGTTGCGGACTCGAAGCCCTCTCCTACCCCGCCTGCACCAAGCTGATGGGACCAATCGTGCCGGGCACGATCGTCCCCAACGGTGCGAAGGTGCCAGGCACCCAGTTTCAACTCGACCCGGTTCAGGCCGCCTTCAACATCGGCGCGATGATCCGCTGGCTCGACTTCAACGACACCTGGCTCGCCGCCGAATGGGGCCATCCGTCGGATAACCTGGGCGGCATTCTGGCTACGGCCGACTGGCTGTCGCGTAACGCGATCGCCTCCGGCAGGAAGCCGCTCAACATGAAAGACGTCCTGATCGCCATGATCAAGGCGCACGAAATTCAAGGCTGCATCGCGCTCGAGAACTCGTTCAACAAGGTCGGGCTCGATCACGTGCTGCTCGTGAAGCTCGCTTCCACGGCCGTGGTCGGTCAGATGATCGGACTCACGCGCGACGAGCTCATCAACGCCGTATCGCTTGCATTCGTCGATGGCCATTCGCTGCGCACGTATCGGCATGCGCCGAATACCGGCTCGCGCAAGTCGTGGGCGGCGGGCGACGCCACTTCGCGCGCGGTGCGTCTCGCGCTGATCGCGAAAACGGGCGAGATGGGCTATCCGTCCGTTCTCACTGCGAAGACCTGGGGCTTCTACGATGTGCTCTTCAAGGGCAATGAGTTCAGGTTTCAGCGTCAATACGGTTCGTATGTGATGGAGAACGTGCTCTTCAAGATTTCGTTCCCCGCCGAATTCCACGCGCAAACGGCGGTCGAAGCTGCGATGACGCTGCACGGCAAGCTGAAGAAAGCCGGCAAATCCGTCGATGACATCAGCAAGATCACGATTCGCACGCACGAGGCGGCGATTCGCATCATCGACAAGAAGGGACCGTTGAACAATCCGGCCGACCGCGATCACTGCATTCAGTACATGATCGCCGTGCCGCTGATTCACGGCCGTCTCACCGCGGCGGATTATGAAGATTCGATCGCGCAAGATCCGCGCATCGACACGCTGCGCGCGAAGATGGAATGCGTGGAAGACCCGCAATACACGAAGGATTATCACGATCCGGAGAAGCGCTCGATCGCGAACGCGCTGACCGTCGAATTCACTGACGGCAGCACGCTCGATGAAATCGCGGTCGAATATCCGATCGGACACAAGCGTCGCCGGGCGGATGGCATTCCGCTGCTCGTCGAGAAGTTCAGAACGAACCTGGCGCGCCGTTTCCCGCAGAAGCAACAACAGGCGATCCTGGCAATATCGCTCGATCAGGCAAAGCTGGAAGTTATGCCGGTCAATGAATACGTCGATCTGTACGTGATTTAGTCGATCATTTCCTCGTCTTAGCCCAAGGAAAATAACCATGGCCCACAATCTCCACAACACGCTCAAGGAATTCGACAGCGGTTCCGGCAAAGCGAAGTTCTACTCGCTGCCGCAACTGGGTGACGCACTGAAGGTCAAGATCCAGCGTCTGCCCGTGTCGATCCGTCTGGTGCTCGAATCCGTCCTGCGCAACTACGACGGCAAGAAGATCTCCGAGGAGCACATCGAGCAGCTCGCGAACTGGAAGCCGAACGCGTCCCGCGTCGACGAAATTCCGTTCGTCGTCGCGCGCGTCGTGCTGCAGGACTTCACCGGCGTGCCGCTGCTCGCCGACATCGCCGCCATGCGTGGCGTCGCGAAGCGGGCGGGCAAGGACCCGAAAGCGATCGAGCCGCTGGTGCCGGTGGACCTCGTGGTCGACCATTCGGTGCAGATCGATCACTTCCGTGAGCCGAACGCGCTCGATCTGAACATGAAGCTGGAATTCCAGCGCAATAACGAGCGCTACCAGTTCATGAAGTGGGGCATGCAGGCGTTCGACACGTTCAAGGTCGTGCCGCCGGGTATCGGCATCGTGCACCAGGTGAACCTCGAGTACCTCGCGCGCGGCGTGCATAAGAAGGTCGAAGGCAAGGACACGGTCTATTACCCGGACACGCTCGTCGGCACGGATTCGCACACGACGATGATCAACGGCATCGGCGTGGTGGGCTGGGGCGTGGGCGGCATCGAAGCGGAAGCGGGCATGCTCGGCCAGCCGGTGTACTTCCTCACGCCGGACGTGGTCGGCGTCGAACTGAAGGGCAAGCTGCGCGAAGGCTGCACGGCCACCGACCTCGTGCTGACCATCACCGAAATGCTGCGCAAGGAAAAGGTCGTCGGCAAGTTCGTCGAGTTCTTCGGCGAAGGCACCGCGTCGATCGGCGTGCCTGATCGCGCGACCATCGGCAACATGGCGCCCGAGTACGGCGCGACCATGGGCTTCTTCCCGGTCGACGAAAAGACCATCGACTATTTCAAGGGCACGGGCCGCACGGACGAGGAAATCGCCGCGTTCGAGAAGTATTTCAAGGCGCAGAAGCTGTGGGGCGTGCCGAAGGCCGGCGATATCGACTACACCAAGACGCTCACGCTGGATCTGGGCACGGTCGCGCCGTCGCTCGCGGGTCCGAAGCGTCCGCAAGACCGCATCGAGATCGGCAACGTGAAGAGCACGTTCGTCGATCTGTTCTCGAAGCCGGTCGGCGAGAACGGCTTCAACAAGAAGGCCGCCGAACTCGACACGCAATACACGACAGCCGACGGCGTCGACGTGAAGAACGGTGACGTGCTGATCGCCGCGATCACGTCGTGCACGAACACGTCGAACCCGAGCGTGCTGCTCGCGGCCGGTCTGCTCGCGAAGAAGGCCGTTGAAGCGGGTCTGACGGTCGCGCCGCACATCAAGACGTCGCTGGCGCCGGGATCGCGTATCGTCACCGAATATCTGACGAAGACGGGTCTTCTGCCCTACCTCGACAAGCTGGGCTTCACGCTCGCCGCTTACGGCTGCACGACGTGTATCGGCAATGCGGGCGATCTGACGCCGGAACTGAACGACGCCATCACGAAGAACGATATCGTCGCGGCGGCCGTGCTCTCGGGCAACCGTAACTTCGAAGCGCGTATTCACCCGAACATTCGCGCGAACTTCCTGGCTTCGCCGCCGCTGGTCGTCGCTTATGCGATCGCGGGCAACATCACGCGCGATCTGATGACGGAGCCGGTCGGCAAGGGCAAGGATGGCCGCGACATCTATCTCGGCGACATCTGGCCGACGAGCGACGAAGTCCACGCGCTGCTCAAGTTCGCGCTCGACGCCAAGGCGTTCCGCGAAAACTACTCGCATCTCACGAAGGAAGGCGATCTCTGGAGCAAGATCGCGGGCGAAAGCGGTCAGGTGTATGACTGGCCGAAATCGACCTACATTGCGGAGCCGCCCTTTTTCGGCCGCGACTTCTCGATGAAGCCGGCCGATTCGATTCCCGCAGTGAAGGGCGCACGCGCGCTCGGCATCTTCGGCGACTCCGTGACGACCGACCACATCAGCCCGGCGGGCTCGATCAAGGAAACGTCGCCGGCGGGCGTGTGGCTGAAGGCAAACGGCGTGCAGAAGGCCGACTTCAACAGCTACGGCTCGCGCCGCGGCAATCACGACGTGATGATGCGCGGCACCTTCGCGAACGTGCGCATCAAGAACCTGATGATTCCGGCGAAGGCGGACGGCACGCGCATTGAAGGCGGCCTGACGATCCATCAGCCGAGCGGGGAACAACTGTCGATCTATGATGCAGCGATGAAGTACATCGACGCCGACACGCCGACCATCGTGTTCGCGGGCGAAGAGTACGGTACGGGTTCCTCGCGCGACTGGGCGGCGAAGGGCACGCAACTGCTCGGCGTGAAGGCCGTGGTGGCGCGCAGTTTCGAACGCATCCACCGTTCGAATCTCGTTGGCATGGGCGTGCTGCCGCTGCAGTTCAAGGGCTCGGACAGCGTCCAGTCGCTGAACATCACGGGCGAAGAGACCTACGACGTCGAAGGTCTCGGCGACGACTTCAAGCCGCAGCAGGAAGTCACGCTGGTGATCCATCGCAAGGACGGCAAGGAAGATCGCGTGCAGGTGCTGCTGCGCATCGACACGCCGATCGAAGTCGATTACTACAAGCACGGCGGGATTCTGCCGTTCGTGCTGCGTTCGCTGCTCGCGGCGTAAGCTCGTCCAAGTAGTTTTGCAGGTGACCGCGCTCGCAAGAGCGCGGGAACATTGAACCCGGCCACGGCCGGGTTTTTTTTCGTTCCTTCATTTCGACATTCCCGAGCGGAATGTCGTATGCCTCGAATTCGTTTGTCCACACTGCGTGTTTTGCGTATCGTTGATCCGATAATTCAGGAGACGCAGTCAAAACATCGCTATCGGCCTCACTATGACGGCCGCGTCTTTTGCAAACCACGCATTCGAACGCGTAGGAATGCATACGGGCATGCCAGCACAGCCTGACTCATGAGCACGCTCGAATCACCGAACGAAGCCGCTCAATCCTATCCGCTGCATTCCAGCATTCGCGTCCGAAGAGCGATGAGGTCTCGTCGTTCCTTCTCGGACCGTGTAGCCACGTCGATTGGTCAACGGCCGCGCATCGACAGATATTAGAAATTCGCAATCACAGGAGTCAAGACTTTGAGAACGTCGAAGGTATCGATAGAGGAAGCGCCGATCAGTGGATTTCATCACTTCCTGACCATACGCGCTTCCGGTGGATGGTTGATGGATGGTTATATTCTGAGCGTGGTGGGCGTCGCCCTGACGCAGGTTTCACGCGCACTCAATCTCGACTCTTTCACCGAAGGTATGGTCGCGGCAGCGGCACTTCTCGGCATCTTCTTCGGCGGATTCATCGGCGGTGGACTGACTGACCGTTTCGGTCGAAAGAAGCTCTTCCTCGTCAGCCCGATGATCTTTCTCGCATGCTCGATCGGGCAGTATTGGGTCGAATCCGGGACCATGCTCTTTATCTTGAGATTTCTTATCGGCGTGGGCGTCGGAATGGAATATCCAGTCGCCAGTGCGATGCTCGTGGAGTTCCTTCCGAGCAGATATCGCGGCCCTCGGCTTTGCGTCGTTCAGATCCTTTGGTTTGGTGGCGCCGCATTAGCTTATCTGTTCGGCAATCTCATCCTCGATAACTTCGGGCACGATTCATGGCGGCTCGTACTCGCCAGTTCGGCGGTCCTCTCCGCATGCGTGCTGATCGCGCGAATCGGAACACCGGAGTCGCCACGCTGGCTCTTGAGCAAAGGACGCGGCGCGGAAGCGGATCGCATTCTGGAAAGCATTTATGGATATCCAGTTGCACTGCCGGGCACGGTCACCCCGTCACACGGAAAGAAGCCGGCTTCATTCATCAAGTTGTTGCGTTCGGGTTACGGCTTGCGGATGATCTTTATCGTCGTCTTCTGGACCTGCGCCGTTGTTCCTGTCTTCGCGGTCTATGCTTTCGTGCCCAAGGTACTGGACGCATTCAATCTGGAAGGTCAATGGGCAAGCTTCGGATCGACGATCATCACGTCGCTGTTCGTCGTGGGCTGCATCGTGGCCACATGGCTGATCAACCGCATGGGCCGCCGGAAAATGCTGATCCACAGTTTCCTGTGGTCCGGCCTCGCATTGTTCCTCCTTTCGATCGCGCAGCACGACAACAGCGTTCTGATTCTCGCGCTGTTCGGCGCCTACGCCGTCTTCATCGGAGGCGCGCAAGTGCTTCAGACCATCTACCCGAACGAGCTTTTCCCGACCGAAGTGCGAGCCGCTGCGATGGGAATGGGAACGTCGCTATCGCGAGTCGGAGCAGCTGCGGGAACATGGCTCGTCCCGATGTCGCTGGAATCGATAGGGATCGCGCATACCATGCTTGCAGCCGCGATCGTTACGTTCATCGGATTGCTCGCGACGGTGTTCATGGCGCCCGAAACAGGGAACATGAGTCTGGAGAGAGCGGCGTCGCTGGAAAGGTAACAAGAAAATAGCCGGTCAATGACCGGCTATTCTTCGACCACAAGAACGCCGCCTATCGGCGGCATACTTAATATCATCCCGTATAAGCAAAAGCCTGAATCTCGATGAGATAACCGGGATGCGCGAGCTTGCTTTCTACCGTCGCACGAACGGGCTTTTCCGAACCGTCGACCCACTTGTCGTACACGCTATTCATGCCTTCGAAGTTGGCGATATCGGATAACCAGATTTGAATACGCGTCAGATTGTTCTTCGTGAGATCGGCATCAGCCAGCAGATCGTCTACGACTTTTAGGACTTGCTTCGTCTGGCCGACGATGTCTTCCGACATATCTTCAGCGACGACGCCGCCCGTGACAAAGTTATCGCCGTATCGAACGGCTTGGGATGCACGAGCGTTAGGGTTGATCCGCTTGATCATCGAGTGAACTCCTTGATTGAGTTTAGAGGAAAATGTTTTAACCGTGACGGGACGAAACGTCCACGTCGCCTCAGACGTCGCCCTTGGCGCGGCTCGCTTCCCAGGCAATTCGCATCCGCGCTCCGATCAGACGCAGCGGGTCCGACGGGATCCACGTAGGCTTCGAGCTTTGCATGATGAATCTCAGGTCCTCGCTATCGATGCCGGACATGTACTCCGCCATGTAATATCCGAGGTAGGTTCCTTTGACGACTCCGACCCCGTTACACCCGCTGAGCACGTATACGCCCTCTTCCGGTTTGGCGAACACAGGCTCATGGTTTTGAGTCATCGAGAAGACGCCGCCCCATGTATATTCGAACTCGACGTCCTTCAAGAACGGGAATCGCGCCTCGAAAGACGTTCGATGGTTCTTAAAGGCGGCTTCGAGCTTCGCCCCGCTTGCGCGGAGCTCGGGCAGATAGTCGTACGTGTTCCGGACGAATATTCGTCTGTCATCGGTGAAGCGGACGGTCGTACCGGCAAGGTGGGACGAGGTCAGGCCCCAAGGCTTCACGCCGTCGAAGTGACGAAGAATCTGCTCGTCACTCAAGGGTCGGGTAAGGCTTGCGTAAGTGAAAATTGGAACGATGCGATGCGCAAGCTTGCCGAATTGCTCCGCATAAGAATTGATCGCCTGAACTATGATCGGCGAGGTGATCGCCCCCCCGAGAAACCGAAGCTTGTTCGGCGGACCATATTCGACGCCCTGCACCGCGCTGCATTCAAACAACGTCACGGAAGGCGGAAGCGCCTGAGTGATCCCGCGCACCAATGCAGCGGGGTTGACGAGTACATTTCCGGATGTATAGACGGCAGACTGGTAGTAAGGCGTACCGAGACGTCGAGCCAGATCTTTTCCTGAAACGATGTCGTGCTTGAATCCCGCGTGCTTCAGCATGCCGGAAAAGTTCTCGAGACCGGGAAGATTGCTGTCCTCATGACCAGCCATGTATTTTCCCGCGTCGTTCCAGGAAGGAATGGAGAAGCGGTCCTTCAATTCCCGCAAACGCTCAATGGCAAAGTTATTCAGCTTGAACAGCGAACGCGCGTGCTCGACCCCCGTCTTCGCGAAGTTCATGTTGTGCGGAAGGTCGATCAGAAATCCCGCGTTCCGCCCCGATGCGCCCTCGCCTACGCGGAGCGCATCCACGAGTGCGATGCGGGCGGAAGGATTGATCTCGGCGAAACGGATTGCAGTCGAAATGCCGGTAAAACCCGCACCGATGATGACGACGTCAAACTCATGATGCCCTTTCAGGCGAGTGCCTAACCGTGCGGTCGAATTCGGTGCTGTCTCCAACCAGCCAAGGTCGCCATCGACCTGTGGCAACTTGCTAATCTTATGCATTGCTGACTCTCAAGATCATGGGTAGACGATGCAGGAATCCGCTCGTCAGCGCAAACGAATTCGCGTCATGGGACATTCCGCTCCGGAATGCTATCGAAGCGATCGGCGACCCAAAGCATGCCGGCGCTCCATACGTCATGGAACGCCAGTCGCCATCCGCACTCAGCGAACCGTCTGCATCGGCTGGAAATGACCGCCTTTCACCTGATAGAGCGTAACGGCGGTCTTACGCAGATCGCCCTTGTCATCGAAAGCAATCTGGCCAGTCACACCTTCGAAGTCGATCTTCTTCATGGCCGGAAGGAATACTTTCGGGTCCGCTGAGTTGGCCTTTTCCATTGCGTGCGCCAGAGCCCAAACGGCGTCGTATGCATACGGCGAGTAGAGCACGACCGGACCGTATTTCTTGAATTGCTCGACAAACTTCTTACCACCGGGCATGGATTCCAGAGGCGCGCCCGATTCCGCCGACACGGATCCTTC
This sequence comes from Caballeronia hypogeia, assembly GCF_001544875.2. Lineage (GTDB taxonomy): Bacteria > Pseudomonadota > Gammaproteobacteria > Burkholderiales > Burkholderiaceae > Caballeronia > Caballeronia hypogeia. Next base: position 58,376 of record NZ_FCOA02000037.1, on the reverse strand, counting down.
CGCTGCCGCTGCGCCCGCGAGCTGAATGAAGTTCTCGGTCGCCATAGCCGAACTGACGAGCGGAATGTGCATGCCGAGTCCGGTCATCTGCTTGCGCAGCGGTCCCGATTGCGAATCCGTGCCGCCATAGAAGATGGCCTGAGGATTCTTGCCCTTGGCCGAGGTCAGGACGCCGCGAAAATCGAGCGTGTTGGGCGTCACGAATTCGCGGTCGACAACGGTGGCGCCGTTCTTCTTCAGTTCTTCCACGACGATATCCGCAAGACCTTGACCATATGCGGACCGGTCGTCGATAACCGCAACATTCTTATAGCCAGCGGTCTTTACCATGTATTGCGCAACCACGCGTCCGACGTAAGCGTCGTCGCCGATCACGCGAAATGCGGTCTGGAATCCCTGACGCGTGAGCATCGGGTTGGTTGCCGACGGCGAGATCTCAGGAATGCCAGCGTTCGAATAAACCTTCGACGCGGGAAGCGACGTGCCCGACGTCAAGTGTCCGATGACGCCCACGACGCCGTCGTCCACGAGCTTCTGCGCAACCGTGACCGCCGTCTTCGGGTCGGCGCGATCGTCTTCGGAAATGATCTCGAGGTGCAGCGGTGCGCCCTTGATTTTGATGCCCGCAGCGTTGATCTGTTCGACGGCGAGCCGCGCGCCATTCTCGACATCCTTTCCTTGCTGCGCCAATCCACCGGTAAGCGGCCCGGCAACGCCGATCTTCACTGTGTCGTCTGCGTGCGCGTAGCCAACGAGTGCCGCACCGCATACCACCGCCGCCATTACCTTGTTAAGCCGAATCATTTTGTCTACCTCAATTGTCTCAATACACTCTATGGAACTGGACTCTTACACGATGACTTGGAGCGACTTCGAGAATCTCTAGGTCTGTGAGCCCGACTGTTCTTTCTTGCTCTTGCTTTCCTCTTGCGTGCCTGGCTTCGACCTCCCAAAGATTTGAAACGGAGTCATTCCCCGAGATACGCCGCGCGCACCTTCGGGTCGTCGAGCATCTTTTTCGCGTCGCCCGACATCGTCACCGACCCCGAATCCATGACGTATCCGCGATTCGCAGCCTGCAGCGCGAGACGCGCGTTCTGTTCGACCAGCATCACCGTGATGCCTTCTTTGGATATCTCTCGAACGACCTCGAAAATTTTCTCGACCATGATTGGCGAGAGGCCCATCGACGGCTCGTCGAGCAACAGCAACTTCGGACGCGAGATGATCGCGCGCGCCATCGCAAGCATCTGCTGCTCGCCGCCCGAAAGCGTGCCCGCCAGTTGATTGGCGCGCTCCTGAAGGCGCGGAAAGAAGCCGAACATGCGATCGACATCCTTCTTGATTCCTTCGATATCTTTACGCAGATAGGCGCCCATCTGCATGTTCTCGACGATCGACATGCGCGCGAAGATTCCGCGACCCTCGGGAACCATCGCCAGACCGCGCTTCAGGAGTTCATGAGCCGGGACGCCTTTGATCGACTGACCCATGTATTCGATGTCACCGCCTGAATAAGGCTTCAGCCCGGTGATGGCTTTCATCGTCGTCGTCTTGCCCGCTCCGTTTGCGCCGATGAGCGTCACGAGTTCGCCTTGCTCGATCTCAAGATCAACCCCCTTCACCGCCTGGATGCCGCCGTAGCTGACCTTGAGTCCCTTGATCTTCAACATAGCCATTAGTGAACTCCCGCGCCCAGATACGCTTCGATAACCTTTGGATCTTTCTGCACGTCCTGCGGAAGACCTTGAGCGATAACCTTCCCGTAATCGAGCACTGTCATCTGATTGCACAGGCCCATGACCAGCTTTACGTCATGCTCGATAAGCAGGATGGTCTTGCCATCCGATCGAATCTTGTCCAATAGCTTGGTCAACTCGACCTTCTCGGTTGCATTCATGCCCGCGGCGGGTTCGTCCAGGGCGAGCAGCTTGGGGTCCGTCGCGAGCGCGCGCGCAATTTCGAGCCGTCGTTGATGTCCGTAAGACAGGTTGCGCGACGTGTAATCGGCGTACTGCAGAATGCCTACGTAATCGAGCAACTCGAGCGCCCGCTCCTTGATTTCGCGCTCTTCGCGGCGCTCGGCCGGCGTTTGAAACACCGCGCCGAGAAGACCGTGCTTCGTCCTCACGTGCCGGCCGACCATCACGTTCTCCAGCGCAGTCATTCCGCCGAACAGGCGGATGTTTTGAAACGTCCGCGCGATTCCGGCTTTCGCCACCTGATACACCGCCGTCGGCGTGTAAGATTCCCCGTCTAGCCTGAAGTCGCCGGAGTCGGGTGTATAGAGACCCGTGATGACGTTGAAGAAGGTCGTCTTCCCTGCGCCGTTCGGCCCGATCAATCCGTAGATTGTCCCTTCGTGAATATCGAGCCCGACGTCGGACAGCGCCTGCAATCCGCCGAACCGTTTGTTGACGCCCTGCACCGCAAGGCGAATCTGCTTATTGCCATTCATGTCCGATTCCTCTCCTTCAGGCGCGAACGGGCTTCTTGCCGTTGCGCCGTGCGATCTTCGCGAGCTTGTCTTCATGCTTGGGCGCCGGCCACAATCCTTCCGAGCGATAGAGCATGATCAGGACCATCGCCAATGCGTAGACGAGCTGACGGATCACCTCCGTATCGACAATCTCATGACCAAACAGCACGTGCTGCAGCGGGCCCATGGTCGTGCGAAGGAACTCCGGAAGCACCGCGAGCAATACAGCTCCGAGAATCACGCCGGGAATATGTCCCATGCCGCCGAGAACCACGCAAGCCAGCACGACGATCGACTCGGGCAGCGTAAAGGACTCTGGCGACACGAAGCCTTGAAACGCGCCGAACATCGCACCGGAGAGACCACCAAACGAAGCACCCATCGCAAAGGCGAGAAGTTTTACGTTACGTGTATTGATGCCCATTGCCTTGGCCGCAATCTCGTCCTCGCGAATCGCGGCCCATGCGCGGCCGATGCGGCAGTGCTGCAGGCGCGTGCAGATCCAGATGACGACGAGCGCAGCCAGAACGAAGAGGTAGTAGTACGCGTACACCGAAGGGAACTTCAAGCCGAACAACGGGTGCGTCTGTGCAAGGCTGAAATCGCCGATATGCACGGGATCGATTCCGGTGATTCCTTTCGGGCCGTTGGTGATGTTCACGGGACGGTCGAGGTTGTTCATGAAGATGCGGACGATCTCCCCGAAGCCGAGCGTCACGATCGCGAGATAGTCGCCTCGCAGCCGCAAGGTCGGCGCCCCGAGCAGCACGCCGAACAGCGCCGCAACGGCCATCGCGCACGGCACGATGATGAGGAATGGCACGTGCAGACCATCGGGCGCGATGCGCGCGAGCCATTCGAACTGCGTGACCAGATGCGGCGAGGAAAGCAGTGCAGCGGTATATGCACCCACTGCATAGAACGCGATGTAACCGAGGTCCAGCAACCCGGCGAAACCGACCACCACGTTCAGGCCCAGTGCGAGCATCACATACAGCATGGCGAAGTCGAGCACGCGCACCCAGTAATTGCCGCCGGCGGCGCCGATGATCATCGGTGCTGCGATCACGAACAGCGCGGTCACGATACCCACGGTCACCGTCTTCGCGAGATTGCGCCCGGGAATGAGCGTGGTCGAATGCTCTGCTTGTTGAATCGAAGTCATGGTCCGGTGTTTCCCTTTTATCAAGCGCGATCCGCGACACGTTCGCCAAGCAGACCTGACGGACGGAACACCAGCACGATGATGAGAACAATGAAGGCGAACACGTCCTGATAGTTGCTGCCGAAGACGCCGCCGGTGAAGTTGCCGATATAGCCAGCGCCGAGTTGTTCGATGAGCCCCAGAATCACGCCGCCAACCATCGCGCCGCCCAGATTTCCGATGCCTCCCAGAACTGCCGCGGTGAACGCCTTCAGGCCCGGAATGAAGCCCATGTAGAAGTGAGCGTTGCCGTATTCCGAAGCGATCATCACGCCGGCCAGTGCCGCGAGTGCCGAACCGATCATGAACGTGGCGGAGATTACGAAGTTCGGGTTGACGCCCATCAGAGCGGCATTGGCCGGATTCTCCGCAATGGCCCGCATTGCACGGCCGAGCTTCGTCCTGTGTACGAGAAGAAGCAACCCGCCCATGACCAGGAACGCGACCACGATGATGACAATCTCGGTCATCGAGATAACCGCGCCGGGAGTCGTGGCCGTCGGTGCGATGACGTTGAGCGGATCAGTCGGAAGAAGCTGCGGAAAGGCGAGAGGGTTGCGCGACCAGATCATCATTGCGAGCGTCTGCAGCAGAATCGACACGCCGATCGCGGTAATGAGCGGTGCAAGACGCGGCGCCTTGCGCAACGGACGGTACGCAACGCGCTCGATCGTATAACCGATGACCGCGCAGACAACCGCGGCAATCACGAGAGCAATGCACAGCATCGGAACATTGCCCAGCCAGGGCATGTGGTTCTGCATGACGCCAATAGCGGAGAGCGCAACCATCGCGCCAACCATCAATACATCGCCGTGCGCGAAATTGATGATGCCGAGAATTCCGTACACCATGGTGTATCCCAGAGCGATGATGGCGTAGACGCTGCCAAGCACCAGTCCGTTGAGAATCTGCTGTATGAAGATGTCCATTACGATGCCGGGATAAATACGATTTACTCTTTTAGCCGCAAGAGTTTCGCGCGCACGAGCGAAGTTATCGCCAGCGTTTGAACGGTTGGAAGAAATAGAAGTGTTTCTTCAATCTTCCAACGCGATCGCCCTGAACTCGCGTCTCTATTAGCACTCTTGACTTTGAAGCTTCGAACTATTGCCTGATTAAAGCGGCCGGATTTATCTTGCTGTTTGCGGTTCAGCCGCTTCTTCAATCCGGTCCGTACTGCGGAGTATATTGCACCTCCAGATGCGGTCAAAGGAAAACAAGCCTTTATCGCGCTGTCGTTAACCCGAAAATTCCTTCCTGGAATTAGGTATTCCGATGGAGAATGGCTTAATGCTGATTGTTTTAAGCTTCCGCTCTCGCTTTGTCGTTTCGGCGAACAAATCGGCTCTGCCTTATCGGGCGGGCTTTTCAGAGACGCCTGCGGTTTGCGCGCGGAGTACGCGGCAGCACCGATGCGGCGCAGAACGAAAATTAAGCGCCTTTTCCATTCATTCTTCAGGCTTGGCGACTCTACGGCATCGACATGAAGTCTCGTCACACACCATGCCGATCAGGAATGTCTGGCGCACCTAATTGCTCTACAATAACAGACGAAGTTATTCACCTTTCCCACATGCATTCAGCGGTGAACAAATGGCAAATGTACTGCGAGTCTTGAGTTCTTTACCCCCGATCGAAACCCTGGTTTGCTTCGAGGCAGTTGCACGCTGCGGCACCTTCACGGGCGCCGCAAAGGAGTTATCGATTACGCAGAGCGCAGTTAGCAAGCAGATAAAGTCCCTGGAAGAATCTTTAGGCTGTGCGTTATTCGACCGTCATGCGAGGGGAATCAATCTAAGCAGAGTGGGTGCGAGCTTTCTGGACGAACTGGAGCCGCTGCTCTATAGACTTCAGCGTGCGGTCATGAAGGCCAGAGACGATCAGGCAGCAAAAGCCGTGTCCGTCGCGTGCACGCTGGGGGTCGCGCACTATTGGCTGTTCCCGAGAATCGTCAGGTTCAATCAGAAATACCCGGATATCACCGTCAGCGTGGTTTCCGCCAACTCGATGAACGAACAAACCTGCAGCGAGAACGATCTCGGCATTCTTTATGGCGATGGCCAGTGGACCACACTGGAGAGCGAGCAAATCATTCCGGAAGTCGTGTTTCCAGTGTGCAGCATGGAATTGCAAGTGCCCACTCCCGCTACGCCTGCGGAGCTTTGCGATCTACACCTGATACAACTGGATTCGAGTCAATGGGATTGTCTTGACTGGCAGGACTGGTTCGATCATTTCGGTGTGCGCTATAAGATTCCGCAAAACGCAATCACCTTCAACCAGTTAACATTGACGCTGAACGCCGCAATCGAAGGACTCGGCATCAGCCTTGCCTGGGAATCGATGGCGCGACCCGCGATGGAAGCGGGAAAGTTGAAACGGGTCGGCGAGTTTCAATTCGTCACGGGAAGAGGCGATCACCTCGTGTATGCGAAGCATCGCCCGCTTACCGAACAAGCCGCCAGCTTTCGTGACTGGCTCATTGCATCGATTTAGATACGGTGCACGCGGCATCCGTCTCCGATGCGCGGAGAGATGACACGTCGCACTCGCTGATTCGCCGTCGTTACCTGGAACTCGCCGCCATCGCAGTCACTTCGACGCGCATTCCCTCGACCGCGAGGGCAGCGACGCCCACCGCAGCACGCACGGGCCACGGTCTCGAGAAGAAGCGCTTATAGACTCCGTTGAAAACGGCTCTGTCCGCCATGTCGGTCAGATAGATCGTCAGATGCATGACACGATCCATCGAGCTGCCCGCTCCTTCGAGTGCGGCCTTCAGCGCCCGCAGCGTACATTCGCTTTGCGTTTCGATATCGCCCAGCTCCAGACTTCCGTCCGGGCGAATCGGCACCTGAGTCGTAACGAGAACGCCGCCAAACGAAGCAACATCAGAAGAGATGGATTCCGGATCGGCGTCCGGAATGAATTGAATGTCCTGGCTTGTCATAGATAACCTTGTCTTTTTCGCGACCGGACTTCGATGATGAACGAAGTCCTTGGCCATGAAGATGAATGCGCCTCAAACCTCGCCTTTGGCGCTGCTGACCTCCCGGTTCAGCCGCATCTTCGCGCCGATTCCACGAAACGGATCCGGCGGAATCCAGGAAGGCTTCGAGTTTTGAAGCACGAAATCCAGATTATCGCTTTTTACGCCGGACACGTAGTCCGCCATGTAGTACCCGAGATAGGTTCCCTTGACCACGCCCACGCCGTTGCATCCGCCCATGACGAATACGCCGTCACCTGCTTTCGTAAACGCGGACTCGTGGTTCAAGGTCACTCCAAAGACGCCACCCCACGTATATTCGAACGTCATATCCTTCAGAAAAGGAAACCGCGCTTCGAATGAGCGGCGATGCTGGCGCCACGCAGAATCGAGTTCATCGCGTGTTGCCCGAAGGTCGCCGAGAAAGTCGTAGGTGTTGCGCATGAAAATGCGCCGGTCATAGGTGAAGCGAACGGTCGAGCCTGCCGGATGCGCGGACGTCAGTCCCCACGACTTGACGTCCTTGAAGTGACGCATCTGATCTTCACTCAACGGATGCGTGAGGCTCGCGTACGTGAAGATCGGGGCAATCCGGTTCGACAGCTTTCCGAACTGCTCCGAGAACGAGTTCGTCGCCTGAATGAGCGTTCGCGCCGTGATCGTTCCGCCAAGGAACCGGAGTTGATGAGGCGGCCCGTATTCGACCGCCTGTACCGGGCTGTTCTCGAACAACGACACATTCGACGGCAACGCTCTGACGAGGCCCCGTACAAGAGCCGCCGGGTTGACCAGAACGTTACCCGGCGTGTACACCGCCGACTGGTAATAGTCGGTTCCGAGGCGCCTCGCCAAATCCTTGCCGGACACGACTTCGTGCTCGAAGCCCGCCTGCTCGAGCATGGCCGCGAAGTTCTCCAGATTCTTCAGGTTCTCCGATTCGTGGCCGGCCATATATTTGCCGGCGTCGATCCAGAACGGAATGCGGTATCTGTCCTTGAATGCGCGCAGTCTGTCGATGGCGAATGTATTGAGGCGATACTGCGAGCGAGCGTACTCAACCCCGGTTTCGTTGTAGTCGACGTTATGAGGCAGATCGATCAGAAAGCCTGCGTTGCGTCCGGATGAGCCCTGGCCGACCCGGAGTGCATCGACAACGGCGATGCGCGCGGATGGATGGAGTTCCGCCAGCCGCGTCGCCGTCGAAAGGCCAGTGAACCCGGCCCCGATCACCGCGAAGTCGAAGGTTTGCGCACCTTTCACTCGACGGCCGAGTTGAACATCTGAATCTGGCGCGGTCTCGAGCCAGCCAAGTTCGCCATCTATCTGGGGGAATTTCTCGATCTTATGCATAGCTGTCTCTCACCTGTCATGGCGAGACAATGCGTCAAAGCCGACTGAGGCGCAAACGAAATCGGGGCATGGAACATTCCAGCGCGGAATGCCGCATGCCCCGCCATGCACGTCGCGTCTTGTTTCCGGCTCAAGGACTGCAAGGCCTTCAGTCCTGTGATCATCCATTCCGGCCTGTCACCGACCGATACCGCCCATCCCCCACGGGAATCCGCGAAGAACCTCTTTTTGTCGACTCTACGCTCTGATGGTAACGACCTTCGCCGGCATCGCGCGGCGCGCAAACCATGCGCGCGCGACTTCGCCCAGGCTCCGCGCGCCACCCCGCGTCGAGTCGGACGCCAGCGAAAACCAGCTTGCATCCTGCGTGCCGCTGACCCAGATCGTCGTGTAAGGCTTCAATTCGACGGACGCGCCCGTGTCCAGCCAGTGGTCGTCGGGGTCGCCCTCTATGGTCAGCCAGATCTGTCCACGCTTGACGCGCAGCGTTTGCGGCCGGTCGATCACCCAGCGCGTGGGCGCGTCGCGCCCGTCGAGTTCGAAAGTCCGGATTTCACGCATGATGCTGCTCCTTTGATCGCTTGGCTCGGTGGCCGCGTCCCGCAAAAAGAAGAAGCAGCCGTTGAGTGAATTATTTGCTCGTTCGCGAACAGTTTGAATGCACACTTACGAACAGTTAAGCCGGAACTGTTCAGCTAAAATTTATGAACAGTTCGGCATCATCCGACACTCAAGAACATTTGGATCAGCCGTTCGGCCAGTCTTGACGGAGCTTTTCGGATGCGTTCGAATGCAGTATCGACACTGGCGAACAGCGAACTCAAACTGTTCACCGGAAACCACTGAACAGTTGGAACGACCATGAACGCACTTCCGCTCCACATCGACGGCGGCACGGGCGTGCCGCTGACCGAGCAGATCGTCACCCAGATCGAGGCGATGATCCGCGCCCGTCGCGTGCTCGCGGGCGCGAAGCTGCCGTCGATTCGCCAACTGGCCGCCGAGCAGCGCATCAGCCGCTTTCCGGTGATCGAGGCATACGACCGTCTGGCGTCGCGCGGGCTCATTCAGCCGAAGCACGGCTCCGGCTTCTACGTGGCCGATCACATCGAGGAAAGCGGCGGCCTCGCGGGCAACTGCAATCCGCGCCTCGCGGAAGAGGAATCGAACCAGATCCTCCAGCAGTTCAACTACCCCGGCGAGACGCTTAAGCTGTCGAGCGGCTTCGTTCCCGAAGCGTGGCGCGACGTCGAAGGCCTCACGCAGGCCATCCGCTCCGCGTCGCGCATGGACGTGTCCAGCGTGATCGATTACGCGATTCCGCACGGCGACACCAACCTGCGCCAGCAGATCGTGCTGCGCCTGAACGCGCTCGGCATCGACGCCGACCTGCCGAACCTCATGCTCACGAACGGCGCGAGTCAGGCGCTCGATCTCATCGTGCGCACCATGCTGAAGCCGGGCGATACGGTGTTCGTCGAAGATCCCGGCTATTACAACCTGTTCGGCCTGCTGAAGCTGCAAGGCGTGCGGCTCGTCGGCGTGCCACGGCTCGCGAACGGACCCGATGCCGATGTCGCCGAGGAACTGCTCAGGCAGCACAAGCCGAAGCTGTTCTTCGTCAACACCGTGTTCCAGAATCCGACCGCGACGAATATCGCGCCGCAGGTCGCGTTCAGGCTGCTGCAGCTCGCCACGCAGCACGGCTTCACGATCGTCGAAGACGATATCTACGCCGACTTTCAGGCCGTGCCCACACAACGCCTCGCGACGCTCGACCAGCTCGATCGAGTGATTTACGTGGGCGGCCTGTCGAAGACTTTGTCGTCGTCGCTGCGCGTCGGCTATCTCGCGGCGAACCGCGAGCTCGTGAAGAATCTCGTCGACGTGAAGGTGCTGACGAGTCTCGGCGGCACACGCTTCGCGGAAGCCGTGGCGGCGAGCCTGCTCGAACGCGGCACCTATCGCAAGTATCTGGAGCGTTTGCGCAAGCGCGTGCGCGATTCGCTGTCGGGCGCGGTGCAGACGCTCGAAAGCCACGGCTGGGACGTGTTCGACGAACCGAGCGGCGGCAACTTCGTGTGGGCGAAAGTGCCGGGCATCGACGATTCTGCGCTGCTCGTCGACGAAGCGCTGAAGTTCGGCGTCACGCTCGCGCCGGGAAGCTACTATCGGCCGAACGGCGAAACGTGTCCGTGGGTGCGCATCAATTCGGCCTACGCGGGCGACCGGCGCGCGACGCGCTTCTTCGAGGCGATGACGGAGTCGGCGGCCGCGCGCGCGTAAGCCTCGTCACTTGCGCGCCTCGTCGAAGAAGCGTTCGAGCGCGTCCGTTGCGTCCTTGTCCTTCGCAAGCCGAGCGTAGAGTCCCGCCGCGCCTTCGTAGATGCGATGTTCCGCGAAATCAGCGCCGATGAACTGCGCGATCTCTTCCATTTCCGCGACCCAGCGATACGCCTTCGGCGGCATGCGCGGCACATTGCCCGCGAGCCATTTGGCGAGCGCGGGCTGACTTTCCGCGAGCTCGGCGAACAATGCATCGCCCGCGCCGTTGCGCATGGCGGCCAGCGACATGGCCGAACCGAGCGCGGTCAGGCCTTTGGTGATGCCCGCGTACGACATCTTGAGCGCGGACGCAGCGCCATTCGGTCCATCCAGCGCCCGCACGACGAGCCCGGCATCGGCGAGCGCCTGCGTGCGCGCCGCATGCGGCCCGGACATGTAGAACTTCGGCGAACTGGGCGCGCCGATGATCGCGCCATCGACGAACGGCGTGCCCGCAGACTCGATCACGCGCGCGATCTTCGCGACGGTATCGGGACTGATCGCGTTGCAGTCGATATAGACCGGCTTCGCGTTCGAGTTCGCGATCACGAACGCCATTCGTTCAGCCGTCTCGATCGCGACCGCCGGCGGCACGATCGACATGATGAAGTCGCACATCGACAATGCTTCGAGGCTCGCGTCTTCCATGCCGGCTTCGCGTGCACGCGCGACGCTCGCCGCGCTGCGTCCTTCGAGCGATGTCAGCACACGCGCGCCGCCTTGCGTCAACACGCGGCCGATAGCCGATCCCATGCTGCCCGCGCCGATGAGCGCGACGGTCGTTTGCTTCGATTGGGTCACTTGCGAGCTCCGTGTGTGCGGTAACGACACACAGAATACGCTCGCGCAGAGCGCGACGCTCGGGCGCTATTCGCTGGCTTCGTCGGCGGCGGAATGCAGCTTCCAGCGTGCATCGAGCCGCTGCAGCATGTCGCGTCCTTTCGGCGTGAGCAGTGGCACGGGTACACCGGTCGGCAATCGTTCGATCTCGACGAGCGCTTCCTGCCGCAAGCGCGCGGCAGGTTGTCCGTAAGGTTCGACTTGATGCGGCGCGCGCTCCACGAGCAGGAGCGTGGCGATTTCATGAGGGCTCAGCATGCGAATCTCCGTGCATCGGACGAGCAGAGAACTCGTGCGTCAATGCATCGTAGAGACTCAAGCTGGCAATTCGACTACGCGAATTTTTCCGCGCGTTACCACGGTTACATTCGTGAAATGCGCCCCGCTTTCAGGCGCGTTTCAATGCCCTGCCGATTTCATCGTGCCGCGCGATGCGCCGAGCCGGCTCAGCACCATATAGCCGATGCACGCGACAAGAATCGAATCGAGCGACGGAATCGATGTAAGCGTGAACATGCCGCGCACCGTCGCGAAACCCGTCAGCGAACCGATGATCCACGCGACGAAGGTCATGTACTTCACCTGCGGCTCGCGCGCGAGCACGGCGGCGTCGTAGCCGTGACGGCGATACATCGCGAAATCCGCGATATAGATGCCGGCGACGGGCGGCGTCGCGATCCCGAGAAACAGCAGGAACGGGATGAACCACGACATGATGTTCATGCTGCCGACGATGACGGCCAGCACGCCCAGCGCGATCGTGATCTGCCACTTCGGCACCCGCGTGATGAGCGTCGAGGTGACGAGCGTGCCCTGGAACATGTTGCCCGCGTTCGCCGTGACGGTTGCGAAGATGATGAGCAGCGCCGCCGGCAGCGTCGCGCCGAAGATGGCCATCGCGGCGAGCAGCGAGCTCTTGCCGGTCAGCACGCTCGGCGTCGCGCCCGCCCAGTAGAGCAGCGGATAGGCGATCAGGAACGCGAGGAGCGCGCCGCCCACCGCGTGCTTGCGGTCGTGCGTGAAGCTGCCGAAATCGGGCAGCGTCGCGACCAGCACGATGATCGTGCCGACCACCGACGACACCGCGACGCCCATCGGCATGCTGGAGAGGCTGGACACGACCGGCGATTGCCCTTTCGTCGCGACGTGCACGATATAGATCAGCATCAGCGCGATCACCGGCACCGCGAACTGCGCGACGCGGCCAAGCACGTCGAAGCCGAACGCCGTCGACGCGACGAAGATCACGCAGCCGATGGCGACGACCACCGGCACCGGCACCGCGAGGCCGTGCTGCGCGAGCAGATCGGCTACAGAGTGCCCGAACATGTTCGCGGTCACGGCGATCCAGCCGAACAGGCTGATCGCCAGCAGCACGTTGATGGCGATCGCGCCCTTCTCGCCGAACGGATATTTCACGATGCCGTATGTCGGCAGGCGCGCCTTCTCGCCGACGGAAATCGTGATCGACGCGAGCACCCCAAGAATCACGCTGCCGATGCAGAGCACCTTGATGAGATCGGCGTTATTGAGCTGATTGCCGAGACTCGACGACGACAACAGCACGGGCGTAACGGCGATGCCGAGCAGGATCATCGCGATGCGATGCCCCGGCGCGGTGCTCAGGTTCGCGTCGCCGCGACTTTCATTCGAATTGCTCATGGCGATTCCTTTCTATGCGATGCGGCCTCATTCCGAATGGAACTTGCCCGTGTATTCACGCCAGCCGCCCTTTTCGGTGATTTCCTTCTGCCCTTCGACGAGCCACGGTTCGGCGAGCACGCCGAGCACCTCGCTGCCATCGGCGAGCAGCACTTTGCCGATGCACAGTCCCGCCGGCTCGCTCAGCAGAAGCTGGCCGAGCATCGCCATCGGCAGCGCCCAGACTTCGAGCGAAACCTGCACGCCGCCCTGCTTCACGCGCAGCATGCCGGGATGGCGGTCGCCGATGCTCCAGATGCGATAGCACGCGCCGGTGCGTTCCTCGCGCACGAACTCGCCTTGCGCCGCGATCATGTTGTGATTCAGTTCCAGGCCGCGCATCAGCGTGCCGTTGACTGCCAGAAGCGTCTTGTCGGTCATTTAGCCGTTTCTCCGTCGATGTGTTTTTGCGCCGTGTTCAGCGCGTGATCCATGTGCCCGTTTGACGGGCCAGCGCACGGTGGATCGCCGCCGGGCTCGTGATCAGCCCTTCGCCGCCGCGCCCTTGCGGTCCGGCTTTCGAGACGAAGCGCAGAATCGCCTCGACCTTCGGCAGCATGCTGCCCGCGCCGAACTGTCCCTGCGCGATGAACTCCCGCGCCTCGCCGATGCTCATGCTGCTCAGCCAGCGCTGCTCGGGCGTGCCGAAATTGACCGCGACCTGCTCGACGCCGGTCGGAATCAGCAGCAGGTCCGCATTCAGTTGCTGCGCGAGCAGCGCAGAGGCAAGATCCTTGTCGATCACAGCTTCGACGCCGGAGAGCATGCCCTTTTCATCGCGCACAACCGGAATGCCGCCGCCGCCGCAAGCGATCACCACGCAGCCTTGCTGCAGCAGCGTCCCGATCACGTCGCGCTCGATGATCTCCAGCGGCTCTGGCGACGGCACCGTGCGACGCCAGCCGCGTCCCGCGTCTTCCATGAGCGTCCAGCCGAGCTCTTCCTGACGCCGGCGCGCGGTGGCCTGGTCCAGGAATGCGCCGACCGGTTTGGTCGGCTTCGCGAACGCCGGATCATCGGCGGAGACGAGCGTCTGCGTCACCACCGCGACCGCGCGCCGCTCGATGCCGCGCCGAAGCAGCTCGTTCGAAAGCGCCTTCTGGAACATGTAGCCGATCGCGCCCTGCGTGTCGCCGACCGCGTAATCGAGCGGCACGGGCGCCACTTCCTGCGCGGCGATCTCGGAGCGCCGCAGGATGAAGCCCACTTGCGGGCCGTTGCCGTGCGTGAGCACGACCTTCCATCCCGCTGCGATCATGTCGACGATGTTCGCCGCGCTCTCGATCACCGCCTCGTATTGATCCGGAATGCTCAGGTGATGGTCATCGCGGATCAGCGCGTTGCCGCCCACGGCGACGATAGCCAGAGGTGCCTGTCTGTTCATGATGCGGTTCCGTCCTGTCGTTGCACGGTTTCGGCGAGTGCGCGAATGGCGGCGACAAAGCATTCCATCGGCGCGCTGGTGATGCCGGCGCCGATCTGCCCGACGCCCGCTTTCTTGTGCGCGATACCGGTGTTGATGACCGGCAGGATGCCGCGATCGACCACCTTGCGCGCATCGATGCCCGCGGCGGTCGGCGCGAAGTTGAGCGCGGGCAGCGTGAAGGCCGGATTGCCGCCGAGCGTGATCGACTGCATGCGGCGGCTGTTCGCAGTGGCGTCGGCGGGCGTGCCGCCGACGAACTTCACGATCGCGGGCGACGAGGCCATTGCGAAGCCGCCCACGCCCGCCGTTTCCGTGATCGCGCTGTCGCCGAGATCGGCGGCGGCGTCGTCCACGCCGTAGCCGGGAAAGAACAGGCCTTCGACCGGATTGGCCTTCGCCTGGAACCACTGCTCGCCCGTGCCGGACAGCCGGATGCCGAAGTTCACGCCGTTGCGCGCCATGACGGTCACCATCGAGCTGAACGGCACGTTGGCGGCGGCGTCCATCATGGCCTTGCACGCGGCCATCGAAAGATTCAGGAAGAAGTGATCGTTGCCGACGATCGCCGCGCAGACCTCCCTGATCTGCGACAGAGGCAGATCCGTGCCAAGCAGCGCCGGCACGATGCGCTTGATGAAGAGGCCGGTCGCCGCGCTGTTGCGGTTGTGGACTTCGTCGCCCATGTGCAGCGCCTGCGCCATGAGCGGCTTCAATTCGATCTCGCCCGAGACGCGCAGCGCCGCCTTCAATGCGGGCGCGAGCGTCGCCTTCATCCAGCGCAGCCGTTGCAGCACTTCCTCGCTGTTCGCGCCGAAACGCAGGACCTTGCCCAGACCTTCGTTGAAGTTGCTATAGGTGCGCTGCCCGTTCGCACGATTCTCGACCACGAACAACGGCATCGAAGGGCTGATGATGCCCGCCATCGGCCCGACCGCCTGATAGTGGTGACAAGGCTCGAGCGCCACGTCGCCGCTCGCCGCGAGGCGCGCCGCCGCGTCGTGATCCGCCGCCCAGCCTTCGAGCAGGATCGCGCCGATCACCGCGCCCTGTACGGGTCCGCACATCGCCTCCCACGCGATCGGCGGGCCGGAATGGAGGATGCGTTTTCCCTCCCGCATCGCGCCGATCGCATCCGAAGCGGTGACGATATCCACGAGCACGGGCTGCGCTTCCAGATAGCGCGCGAAGGCCGTCTCGTTCGCGCGCTCGACGAGCGGATGACGCAAGAGCCGCGCGAGATCGAGACCGGCTTCGATGTCGCCGAGCGCGGGCGGCTGCCACGCGAGATGAATCACTTCGCCGCCCGCGAGACGCAGGTTGTCGGCGAAGCTCGCGAGGCCGGCGTTCACCACTTTCAGCGGCTGGTCAAACAATTGAGTCATGCTGTTACTCCTTATCGGCCTGCAGCCGCGCGACGCGGCTCGCCCACAACGCGGCCTCGGCATTACAGCCCGCGACGAGCACGCCGGCTGCTTTCAGTGCATCGATCTGGCGGCTTCTGATTTGCGGATCGCCCTGGGTGCCGCAAACATGCGCGATCAGCACCGGCGCATCGCCCCCAGGCGCTTCGGCGCGCGCGCGTTCGAGTATGTCGATGAGACCTTGCGCCGGCGCCTCGGCCGCGCCGTATCCGAGCACGAGATCGAACAGGACGACGGCGGTTTCGCTGTCACGCAACTCGTCGCGAATGCGTTCGTCGCGCAAGGTCGGATCGATCATCGGATGAGGACGCCCACGCGTAAAGTCGTCGTCGCCGAGATCGACGATCGTGTGGCCGACGCTCTGCCAGATATCGTCGAGCTTGCTGTTGCCCGCGACAGGCGTGTTCGAACTCGCCGTCAGACCTTCGCGCTGGCACAGCAACTGGCTTTCGTAGCAGAACGTGCCGCCCGCGAACACGCCGCGAATGAAGCGGCGTGGCGCGCCGAGCGCTTGCGCATGGCGGACGAGAATCGCCTCGTCGCGCGCATCGACCCGTGCAACCGATGCGGGCAGCGGCGTCTTGTTGAGCAGCGCGACCGCGAACTGCGCGGCGTCCGCGAGCGTCAGCGCGGGCGTGAGGCCCGGGCCGCGCATGTCCCCCTCGGGCGCGCCGAGAAAGTTCACGACGACCGGTTTGCCCGCACGGCGCGCACGCTCCAGAATGCGTTCCGCGACTGCGCGCGCCGGCGGCTTCGAAATCAGCACGATGACTTCGGTGGCGGGATCTTCGGCGAGCGCGTCGAGGCCGAACTGCATCGAAATGCCGCCGATCTCTTCGTGCAGATCATGGCCGCCCGTGCCGAGCGCCTGCGAGACACCGGCGCCCAGTTGCTCGATGCGGCAGGTCACTTCCTGCAGCCCTGTTCCCGATGCGCCCACCACACCGATTGCGCCGCGCCGCACGACATTCGCGAAGCCGAGCGGCATGCCGTTCACGATCGCCGTGCCGCAATCCGGTCCCATCACAATGAGCCGTTTCTCGCGCGCAAGCGTCTTGATGCGCTTTTCGTCCTGCAGGCCGACGTTGTCGCTGAAGAGCATCACGTTCATGCCGAGTTCGAGCGCCTTGATCGCTTCGGCGGCGGCGTAATCGCCCGGAACGGAGATGAGCGCGAGATTCGCGTCCGGCGCGCGCTCGCACGCCATCGCGAGGCTCACGGGTGCGGCGTCTTCGCTCGCCTGGTTCGTTGGTGTGTCGGCGCGTGAGTTGAGACGTTCAGCCGCGAGGCGCAACGCCTCTTCGCACGCGGACGACTCGCCGCGCACCGCGATGACGAGATCGTTGGGACCGGCCTCGATGATGTCGCCGAGACCCGCGTCCCGCAACTGCGTGAGATTGGTGGGCGTGCCCATCACGACCGATGCCTGCTCCACACCCGGCAGCTTGCTGATCTGCGCGGATATCTGCATCAGCGAGACGGAGTCCTGATACATGTTTCTGAACGTTTCGATTTTGGTGGCCATGCGCCTCTCCATTTCTTTTGACGCGACCGCACGACGCCGGGGCACGCGCCGCCGCGAGCGCGATCCTTCGCGCATTGGGCGAACGTCCATGTGAATCTGTGCGCCCGCGCCGCGATGCGCCGGTCCGCGGGCTCTGCTTGCAGGTCTGTTCCATTCGCGGCGACGACCTCCGGCCGTTCACTGCCACGTGCACGAGAAGAACGCGCCGCGCCGGTCGATGCACCTGCGCGCGGCGTGCATGCTCAGGCGGCGATGCCTTCGATCACCGCGGCGGAATCGCTCACCCAGCCGAAAATCGCGCCTTGCGCCTTGATCATTTCGAGCGCCGATTTCTGGAACGCGGGGAAGTAGGAGCCCACGCAATCCTGCGGCACGATGCATTCGAAACCGCGGTCGTTCGCTTCGCGCACGGTCGTCGTGACGCACACTTCGGTGGTCACGCCGCACACGATCAGCGTCTTGATGCCGTGGTTCTTGAGGATCAGATGAAGATCCGTTTCATAGAACGCGCCTTTGCCCGGCTTGTCGATGACCGGTTCACCCGCAACCGGATACAGCTCGGGAATCAGGTCATGGCCGTTCTCGCCGCGCACCAGAATGCGCCCCATCGGACCATCCGTGCCGATGAACGTCTTGCCGCCGCGCGTGAGCTTCGCGGGCGGGCAGTCCGTCAGATCCGGCCGATGCCCCTCCCGCGTATGGATGACGAGCATGCCGGTACGACGCGCGGCCTCCAGCACGCGCCGGCATGGCTCGATGGCGGTGCGCACGAGCGAGACATCGTTGCCGAGCGCTTCGCCGAAGCCACCGGGCTCGACGAAATCGCGCTGCATGTCGATCATCACGAGCGCGGTGCTGAGCGGATCGAAAACCAAATTGAAGGGTTCAGCACGAAACTGCTTTTGCGCCATGACGATGCTCCCGTTTTAATAAATGAAATCCAGTCGATGAATCCCATAGATACATGTTCACGGTTAGTTACCCTGAATGTTATTTGATGAGTGCATGCACCGAACTTCAACGGATTATAGATTTTGATCATCGAAAGACAATGGGATGATTGGAAGCAGGCAAGCGATTTTCCAGAGGCGGGAATCATCACTGCCGGAATGGTCAATGCTGGCGCGGCTCCGATCATTCTTTTGCAACTGAGTCCGATTGTCGCAACAGCGCATGCACGATCGAATCGACGGAATGTTGCATAAACAGGCGGCTTTTGTGCTCTATCGGAAACTGTGCGCTTTCGCCCCGGGAACGCGCCCTGCTCAACCATACATTCCCGAATGACTTTGCATTTCGCAAGATCGCATGACGCAAGCTGTCATATCAGAATGCGTGCGTGAAATCTGCAATACGCGACGCATTCAATTGATATTTGCAAAGCGAATTACACGACGTTATGGTGAACCGTATGTTCGACCGATGCCTCTATTTCAATACCACCGCACTTGCGCGCACGCTCGAGCGCGAGTGGTCGAAAGCGTTCAAACCTTTTGGGCTCACGCCGTCGCAGGCATTCATGTTGCGCGCGATCGTCGAGCGTCCTGGTCAGTTGCAGGGCGCGCTCGCCGAGGAGCTCGCCATTTCGCGCCCGACCGCCACGCGCACGCTCGACGGCCTGCAAAGGCTCGGGCTCGTCGAACGCTGGTCCACCGGACGCGATGGCCGCGAATCCGCAATTCATCCCACCGATTCGGCGCACGCGCTGATCAGGCGCATCGGCGCGGCGAGCGCGGAAATCACGCGGCGCATGAAGCGCAAGCTCGGCAATGCGCGTTTCGAGGACACCGTATCGAGCGTCCGTCACATCCGCACGACGCTGGAATGAAAAACGCCCGCCGATGCGACATCGGCGGGCGTGTGATCGTTGCATGGCGAAACGCTTACATCGGCGGCGCGACGCCGTCCTTCTCCACGACGATGCGTTGCGCCGCGAAATCCGAACCCGCCGGGCTCGCGACGACGAACACCTTCTTGCCCGGCTTCAGATCGTCATGCGTCGCGGGCGCAAAGGTCACGACAGGCACGTTCTCCGGCACCGTCACCGAATTCGAGCCGCCCTTGTACGAAAGCTTCAGATCGCGGCCGCTCGTACCTTGCACGACCTGATCGACGTTCGCGTTGGTCATCGAGCTCTTCGGCCCCAAGTCCCATGCATAGTGACCTTCGCCGGTGCCGCGCGCGGCTTCGGGGAACACCAGCACTTCGGTCGCGGTGAGCTTGCCGTCGGTGCCGGTGGTCGCCGCCGTGCCGACGAACGAACCCGGCTTGATGTCCTGCAGCTTGATGTTCTTGAGCGCCGTCACGGGTGTATCCGACTTGACGGCGATCTTTACGGTGTCGCCGCTGCGGCGATGCACGGTGAGCGTATCGCCCGACAATGAAACGATATCGCCGCGAATGCGCGCGGGCTTGGCCGCAGGCGTCTGAGCGAAAGCCGCTGAGGCGAGCGCGAGCGTCACGATGCTGACGCCGAGTTTGATTCGAATCGACATGCAATCTCCTTCGAGTGTGGAAAGCAATGGCTTAAAGCAAAGGCTTCAGGACCCGCCGAACCAGTTGTAGCCCTGGTTCTCCCAATAGCCGCCGGGGTATTCGTTGGTCACGGTGATCGCGACGATGTGCTTCGGGTTCTTGTAGCCGAGCTTGGTCGGCATGCGCAGCTTCATCGGGAAGCCGTATTTCGGCGGCAGGATCTGGCCGTCGTAGGTGAGCGTGAGCAGCGTCTGCGCGTGCAGCGCGGTGGGCATGTCGATGCTCGTCGAGTAGTTGTCGGCGCAATGGAAGGCCACGTATTTCGCGCTCGTGTCGGCGCCGGCTCGTGCGAGGAACCGCGCGAAGCGCACGCCGCCCCACTTGCCGATCGCGCTCCAGCCCTCTATGCAGATATGCCGCGTGACCTGGCTTTCCTGGGGCATCGCGTGCAGCTCGTCGAGCGTCCAGACGCGCTTGCCTTTCACGAGACCGCCCACTTCCAGCTTGTAAGCCGAGGCATCGACTTCGGGCACTTCGTCGATATCGTAGAACGCGTTGAACGGAAACGGCCGCGTGATCATTGACTCGGGATAGGTCGGCGCGAGCTTGTTCGGATCGAAGAGCAGCGCCTGCACGTCGTCGTTGAGGAACGAGATGCGGCGCAGCATGGCGTTGACGGATTTGTCATCCGTGATATTGCAGCCGGACAGCATCGCGAGGCCCCCGAGCGAGAGAATGCGCTTGCCGAATAAACGGCGCGCCGGGGCCTTTAATTCCTTCGCCGCATCCTTGATGATGAGTTCGGCGTCGGGTCTGGATTTGAAGAGCTTGAGCGACATGAATCAGCGACCTCGGATCATCAGAACGAGCGAGCGCGGCACGAGCGCCACCATCGCGATGTGGACGACGAAGAACGCGACGAGAAAGCTCATGCATAAAAAGTGCACGATGCGGGCGTTGTCGTAGCCGCCCATCAGCGTGCGCAGCATCGGAAACTGCACGGATTTCCATACCGCGAGTCCCGAGAGAATCACGATCACGATGTCCACGATCACGGCGAGATACGCGAATTTCTGCACGGCGTTGTAATGCGTGAGATCGTCGTGGCCGAGCTTGCCGCGCAGCGCGGCGAAAGCGTCGGTGAAAATGCCTTTGACGGACAACGGAAACATGCGCCGGCGCAGGCGGCCCGTGAAGACGTTCATCGCCAGATAGACGATGAAGTTCGCGAGCAGCAGCCACATCGCCGCAAAGTGCCATTGCAGCGCACCGCCGAGCCAGCCGCCCAGCGTGATCGCGGGCGGGAAGACGATCGATCTGAAGATCGGCGAGGCGTTATAGATCTGCCAGCCGCTCGTCACCATGATCAACACGGCGAACGCGTTGAGCCAGTGCGTGATGCGCAGCCATAGCGGTTGTACTTGCACGTCGAGCCTCGCATTTCGAAGTTTTCGCTGGGCATGTTAGCCACGCCGCTCTGATCGATCGATGACCTCTCGATGACTTTTTTGTCATTTTCGGCGGGACATGTATGCGCTCTGGCTAGAATGTGGGCAATCCATCGACGCAGCGCCAGCATGACCATCCTCGTTATCGAAGACGACCGCAAGACCGGCGACTACCTGAAGAAGGGGCTCATCGAGTCCGGCTATCAGGTCGATCTCGTGCGCAACGGCACGGACGGTCTGCATCAGGCGCTCGCGAATCCCTACGAGCTGATCGTGCTCGACGTGATGCTGCCCGGCATCGACGGCTGGCAGGTGATGGCGGCGTTGCGCGCGAAACGTGACCTGCCTGTCATTTTTCTCACTGCGCGCGATCACGTGACGGACCGCATCCACGGTCTCGAACTCGGCGCCGACGATTACCTCGTCAAGCCGTTCTCCTTCACGGAGCTGGTGCTGCGCATCCGCACGCTGCTCCGACGCGGCGTGATGCGCGAATCGGATACCTTTCAGATCGCCGACCTGCACGTGGATGTCCTGCGCCGCAAGGTGACGCGCAAGGGCGTCGAGATCGCGCTGACGAACAAGGAGTTCGCACTGCTGCATCTGTTCTGCAAGCATCAGGGCGAAGCTTTGTCGCGCACGCTGATCGCATCGGAAGTGTGGGACATGAATTTCGACAGCGACACCAACGTGGTCGATGTCGCGGTGAAGCGTCTGCGCGCGAAGATCGACAATCCGTTCGAGCTGAAGCTGATTCACACGGTACGCAGCATCGGCTATTCGTTCGGGGAGAATCCTTGAAGCGGCCGGCTCGCTCGCTCGCGGTACGCATCGCGCTGTCGTTCGCGGGAATCGTGTGCGTGGTGGTCGGCATGGTCGGCGCTTCGCTGTATCACGCGACCAATCGCGCCTTGTCCACGCGCGCGGACTATCAGTTGATCGGCCGTGTGGAGCACTTTCGCTCGTTGCTGCACGATCTCTATACGATCAACGAGCTCGAAGCGCGGCCAAAGCTCTTCGAAACCATGCTCGGCGACAGCCAGGACGTCATCATGTTCCGGCGCGCGGGCGCGAAGCCGTTCATCGACGTGAATCCCGAGCACATGGCGCTGCCGCCGCTCGATATCGTTCCGGTCACGCAACCCGTCGGCCTCGATTCGCTCTATGAAGGCACGCGCGCCGATGGCGTGCGCATGCGCTGGGTGGGCGCGCAGGCGCGCATCGGGGAAAGCGGCGAAGTGGTGGAGATCATCGCCGCGCACGTGATGACGCAGGAGGCGCGCGTGCTGTCCGCGTATCTATGGCGCGTGTGGGTCAATGTGATCGGCGCGGCGCTGATCGCGCTGCTGCTCGCGTACTGGGTCACGAGTCGCGGGCTGTTGCCTTTGAGGTCGATGGCCGACAAGGCCGCGCATATCTCGCCGAACAATCTTTCCACGCGGCTCGATGTGGCGCGTGCTCCTGCTGAATTGCAGGGACTCGCGGCATCGTTCAACGCGATGCTGGATCGGCTCGAGCACGGTTATGAGCGCCTGCTGCAGTTCTCCGCCGATCTCGCGCACGAGTTGCGCACGCCGATCGGCGTGTTGATCGGCGAAACGCAGGTGACGCTCGGGCACGAGCGCAGCGTGGTGGAATATCGCAATGTGCTCGAGTCGAATCTCGAAGAGCTGGAGCGCATTGCGCGGATCGCGCAGAACATTCTGTTTCTCGCGCAGGCGGATCACGGGCAGCAGCGCATCGAACGCGAGCGCCTCGACATTCGCGACGAGCTCGAAAGCCTCTGCTCATATTTCGAAGGCATCGCGGAGGAGCGGCAGATCACGTTCGAGATCGATGCATCGGGTGCACTGGTTGCGAATGCAATCATGTGCCGCAGGGCGATCGGCAACGTGGTCGTGAATGCGGTGCGATATGCGACGGCTGGCACCGTGGTGCGGCTGAGCGGATACGTGGATGACAAGGGCGCGAGTATCGTGGTGCGCAATCGCGGGCCGCTGATCGCCGATGATGAACTCGCGCGCCTGTTCGACCGCTTTTATCGCGGCGATGCGGCGCGCAGCGAGTTCACGGAATCGAGCGGGCTCGGGCTTTCCATCGTGCAGGCGATCATGCGGTTGCATGGAGGAAGTGCTTCCGCTGCCTGCACGCGAGATGGATGGATCGAATTCACGCTGTGTTTTCCGACTGATATCGGGTGAGTCGACAGCCAACCCTCACCGCATCGGCGCAGTCAACGCCTCCCGCTTCGCCAAAAGCCCGTGAATCTGCGAGACGACAGCCGCGCCCTCGCCAACCGCCGCCGCGACGCGCTTGGTCGAATTCGACCTCACATCGCCGATGGCGAACACGCCCGGCACGCTCGTCTCCAGCGCCATCACGCCTTCCGTACGCCCGTCGTGCGCCTCGGGTCCGGTCAACACGAAGCCTTTTCCATCGACATTCACGTTGCAATTGCGCAGCCAGTCCGTATTCGGATCAGCGCCGGTGAACAGGAACAGGTGCCGTGACTCGATCGTCAGCGCTCCATCCGGTGTCCTGCAATTGACCGCGGTGAGCGAGCGCCCGTCGCCATCGAGCGAAGTGATCTGCGTATGCGTGCGCACCGTCACGTTCGGCAGGGAACCGATCCGCTCGACCAGATAGTGCGACATGCTCGCCGAGAGTCCCGCGCCGCGAATCAGCACATGCACGTGCTTCGCGTGGGTTGCGAGATAGACGACCGCCTGGCCGGCGGAGTTGCCACCGCCCACGAGCACGACTTCCGAGTTCTTGCACAGCTTCGCCTCCACCGGCGACGCCCAGTAATACGTGCCATGCCCCTCGTAGCGCTCGAGCCCGACGATCTCCGGCCGGCGATACGCCGCCCCCGAAGCGATCACCACGGTCTGCGTCGTCACGCGCGCGCCGTTCTCCAGCTCGATCTGGATCGGATTGCAATCGCAATGCAGCGCCTTGATCCGGGTTGGAATCGCGATATGCGCGCCGAACTTCTGCGCCTGCACGAACGCGCGGCCCGCGAGCGCCTGACCCGAGATACCCGTCGGAAAGCCGAGATAGTTCTCGATGCGCGAGCTCGCGCCCGCCTGCCCGCCCGGCGCGCGGCAATCAAACACCGCCACCGATAAACCCTCGGACGCCGCGTATACCGCCGTCGCGAGACCCGCCGGCCCGGCGCCGACGATCGCGACATCGTAGATATGCGCCGGATCGAATTCGGGCAGCCAGCCGAGCTGCGTGGCCACCTGATTTTCGTCGGGCGCGCGCAGCACCGTGCCGTCCGGGCAGATCACGAGCGGAAAGTCCGAGGTCGATGCCGAAATGCGCTCCAGCAGCGAGATCGCATCGGGATCGGTGCAGGCGTCGATCACCGTGTGCGGATAGCCGTTGCGCCGCAAAAAGCCTTGCAGCGAGACGAGACGGCCATCGTCCGACTGACCGAGCAGCACCGGCCCGCTCCCCTTTTCGATCAGCCCGACGCGCCGCAGGATCAGCGCGCGCATGATGCGCTCGCCCAGCTCCGCCTCCGCGACCAGCAGCGCGCGCAGACGCTCGGGCGGAATCACGATGCCATCCACATCTTCGGCCGCCATGCCATCGACGAGACACGGCTTGCCCGAGAGTTGCGCGACTTCCGCCAGAAAATGCCCCGGCCCGTGATCGACCACGCGATGTTCCTGCCCGAGCGCATTGCGGCGCGTCACGCGCACCAAGCCCTTCAATACGACCACCATGCCGCGCCCGGTCTCGCCCATGCGGAACATCCACTCGCCTGCACGCCAGTGCGCGGCCGTGCCGAAGCGGCTCATGCGCTCGATCTCGTTGTCGGTCAGGCGCGGAAACATCTGGTGCACGCGGGTTTCCAGCGGCGAGAACGGCGCGTTGTCGTCGGAAGTGACGGGCGCGGCCGCGGTCGTCGGCACCACGTTCGGATTCGGATTCTCGATCGGCTCGTCCGGGCTCCACGCGACGACATTCGGCATGGTCTGAGCAGAATGGTTGGACGGGGTGGTGCTCATGCGCGATCTCCGTGTGGAAAACCAGCTTCATGAAGGGATGCCGAGCCCGCGCTCGCCGCCGCCGATTTGACCGGCCAGGGGCACATCGCCGCCATTTCCGCGACTTCCTCGGGCGTGGATGCCGCCAGTTCGCCGAACTCGGTCAGCGTCGCGACGTGGAAGCCGGCCAGGCGCCACGCGTCCAGTCCGCCCGTGAGCGGCAGCACGTCGCGAAAGCCCGCGTTGCGCATGGTTTTCGCCATCCACGCCGCCGACACCTCGTTCGGGCACGAGCAATAGATAACGACCTTGCGCGACTTGTCGTAGCTCTCGATGATCTTCGCGAGATCGCGCTCGTCGGCGAACAGGGAGCCGGGAATCGCCTCCGGATCGAGCATGCGTTTTTCCGGCGAACGGATATCGAAGATCACTGGCAGCGGCTCGTCGTTCATCAGCGCGTAAAGCTGGTCGACGGTGATGCGCGCCTTCTCCAGCGTCGCCATGAGCGCGCGACGGCGCCACCAGCGGTACGCGACGTAGATCGCGAGCAGCACCGCGATGACCACCACCGCCTGCCGCCCGAGTTGCGAGATCATCGCGAACACCATTTCCAGTTGCGCCGCGAAAATCACGCCGACGGTCAGGCCGACCGCGCCCCACAAGGCGACGCCCCCGCCGTCGTGCGCGATGAAGCTGCGCAGCTTCACGCCCATCGCGCCGGCGAGCGGCACGGAGACGAGCGAAAGCCCCGGAATGAACTTCGCGACGAGCAGAATGCGCACGCCCCAGCGGCCGAAAAAGCGCTCGGTCTTCTTCACGCAGGTATCGCGCGAAAGCGAGAGCTTGCAGATGGTCTTGAGCGTCTTGTCGCCGTACCTCCGTCCGCCCTGGAACCAGACGAGATCGCCCAGCACGCCGCCCGCCACCGCGACGCACAGCACGCCCAGAAGCGGCGCCCAGAACGCGCCGCCGTGGACCGCCATCAGATCGATGGACGCGCCGACGATGATCATCGTCGGCATGGCGGGCACGGGCAGCCCGAGCGCCGAGCCCATCACGTTGACGAAAACGATCGCCGGGCCGAATCGATCGACTAGCTGATGCAACAACATGGGAATCTCCCGCGCGGGAAGGGTGGGATTTCACGCGACGACGGGACGCGCGCCGCTGAACGGCGCGGCGAAAGGCGCAAAAAAGCACGAAAGCGACAGAGAATTCGAGCCTGCAAGCGCTCGTGATTCGAGCGGTGCACGCGGCGCCGGGCCGACGTTCGTCACATTTAAGGGCTAAGTGTAGCCCGGAAATGCGAACGTAAGCATGACGCGCGCGCGGGACGCGGACATCGCGCGCGCGGCGCCCGGTTCAGAAAGGTTGCGATGCGCAGAGTGTGGGATCAGGAGCGGTTCTCATCGATGAAGGCGCGGATCACGTCGGCGAAGTTCTTGTCGCCCGTGAGGCCGAGTTGCTCCGCACGCGCCGTGTTCCACGCGCCCGGCCACGTCGACACGATCTTCTCGATGCGCTCGTCCCGCTGGAAGTCGATCAGCTTCATCGTGTCCTCGCCCGCCACTTCGCGCAACGCCTCGATCATCTCGTTCACGCTCACGGAGAGACCCGGCAGATTGAGCACTGGCCGGTTGCCGAGCTTCGCGCGATCGATCTCGCAGCCCGCGATCAGCGCCTCGACCGCGCCGCGCGGGGACAGCAGCCAGACGCGCGTTGCGCCATCGACCGGGCAGGTCGAGCGCTCGCCCTTCAACGGCTCGCGAATGATGCCGCTCGCAAACGACGACGCCGCCGCGTTGGGCTTGCCGGGCCGCACGCTGATCGTCGGCAGGCGCAGCACGCGGCCGTCGATGTAACCGCGTCGCGTGTAGTCGCACAGCAGCAATTCGGCGATCGCTTTCTGCGTTCCGTACGACGATTGCGGATTGAGCGCGGTGTCGTCCTGCACGACATCGGGCAAGGTGCCGCCGTACACCGCGACCGAGCTGGTGAACACGACGCGCGGCTTGTGTCCCTTCGCATGACACACTTCGAGCAGCGCCCGCGAGGCGTCGAGATTGATCTTCATGCCGAGATCGAAATCCGCTTCCGCCTGGCCGCTCACAATGGCCGCGAGATGAAAGACGGCTTCGGTCCTGTCGTCGATGTAGCTTTCCAGCACCGCGCGATCGGAGATGTCGCCCTTCGCGGCGCGCACGCGCGCGTGATTCGTCAGCGCCGCGTCGCCGGGCAGCGTGATGTCGAGCAGCACGATTTCATCGATCGGCTTGCCGTTCAGCTCGCCGCGTTCGAGCAACGCTTTCGCGAGGCGCTGCCCGATGAAGCCCGCGCCGCCGGTAATGAGAATTTTCATGAGGTCGCTTCCTCGCTCACAGATAGGATTTGAGCCAGCCGAGGCCTTCGGACGTGCCCGCCTTCGGCTTGTATTCACAGCCGATCCAGCCCGCGTAGCCGAGCGAATCGATCAGCTCGAACAGATACGGGTAGTTGAGCTCGCCGATGCTCGGTTCGTGCCGCTCCGGCACGCCCGCGATCTGAATGTGACCGATGCCCGCCTTCGGACGCTTCATGTCGCGTTTGAGCTTCACCGCGATATCGCCCTCCACGATCTGGCAGTGATAGATATCGAATTGCACTTGCAGGTTCGGCGCGCCGATTTCATCGCAGATGGCCTGCGCGTCGTCCTGACGGTTCAGGAAGAAGCCCGGGATATCGCGCGTGTTGATCGGCTCGATCACGATGCCGATGCCCGCCTTCTGCGCTTCCTGCGCCGCGTACTCCAGGTTCTTCAGATACACCGCGCGATGCTGGTCGCGCGGCTGATCGGGCGCGATCAGGCCGGCCATCACATGCAGCTTCTGGTTGCCGAGCACGGCCGCATATTCGAGGCCTTTCGCGACGCTCTGCCGGAATTCTTCCTCGCGTCCCGGCAACGAGGCGATGCCGCGCTCGCCCTTCGACCAGTCGCCCGGCGGCGCGTTGAAGAGCGCTTGCGCGAGGCCGTTGTCCTTCAGGCGCTGTTCGATCTCGTTCGCGGCGAAGTCGTACGGGAACAGGAACTCGACCGCCTTGAAGCCGTCTTTCGCGGCGGCGGCGAAGCGGTCGAGGAACGCGTGTTCCGTGTACATCATCGTGAGATTGGCGGCAAAACGTGGCATGAGTTTCGTCTCCTGATTGAAGTGCTTTTTCGCGCGACGGAATTACCAGCGCGCCCCGAATGTCCTGCGCAAGTCTTCGATGGCGGCGTCCGGCAAGGGCTCGGGGCGCGGCATCGTCGAGAGATAGAGCTGCGCCGTCTCTTCCAGCTCCTCCAGCGCGTAACTCGCGTGCGAGACGGTCTTTTCCCACACCACCGGCCCGAGGCGCTCGAGCAGCACCGCGCGCACTTTCGACGCCAGCGCCGCCACTTCCTCGGCGACCGCGGCATCGCCCGGGCGGCGATATGCGATCAGCGGCACGTGGCCGACCTTCATCACGTAGTACGGCGTGATCGGCGGCAGCACGTCGTCGTGCTTCCACACGCCCGCGAGCGTCAGCGCGACGAGATGCGTCGAATGCGTATGCACGACGCCGCGCGCCTCCGTGTTGTTCTCATAGATACGGCGATGCAGCGCCAGCGTCTTCGACGGCCGTCCGCCCGACACGTGATTACCTTCTTTATCGACCTTCGCGATGTCGTTCGGATCGAGCCGGCCCAGGCACGCGTCGGTGGGCGTGATGAGCCAGCCGTCTTCGAGCCGCGCGCTGATGTTGCCCGCGCTGCCGACCGTGTAGCGGCGCTCGTACAGGCTCCTGCCGGTCACGCAAATCTCTTCGCGTATGGAGTTTTCGTTCGATGCCATCAGAGTGCCTTCAGCGCCTTCTCGAAGAAATCGGCCGTGCCGAAGTTGCCGGACTTGAGCGCGAGCGCCAGTGCTTCGCCCGCGTCCGCGCCGATGGACTGCGTCGCCGGCACGCCCGGATCGATCTGCGGTCCGATGCGCAGACTGCGCACATCGAGCGCCTGCACGACCGCGCCCGACGTCTCGCCGCCCGCGACCACGAACTTGCGGACGCCTTCGTCGCGCAACTTGCGCGCGATCGACGCGAGCGCGTCCTCCACGAGATGTCCCGCGCGCTCGACGCCCAACTCCTTCTGAACCGCCTTCACTTCATCGGGCGACGAGGTCGCGTAGATCAGCACGGTTTCGTTCTTGCCGAAGTGATCGCGCGCGAATTCGACGGCCTGATCGACCACCGGCTCGCCGCGCGACAAGGCCATCGGATCGATGCGGAAGCCTGGCTTCGATTCGCGCCACAGCGCGACCTGCGCGTTCGTCGCCTTCGAAGCGCTGCCCGCCAGCACGACGGATTTGCCTTCGATCTCCGGCAGATCGGCGGCGTGTTCCGCGTGCGCGAGCAGATTCGCCGCGCGGAAGTTCTGCGGCAGACCGAGCGCGATGCCCGAGCCGCCGGTGATCAGCGCGAGATCGCGGCAGGCGTCGCCGAGCGTGTAGAGATCGGCGTCCGATACGGCATCGGCGATCGCGAGGCGCACGCCATCCTTCTTCAGCTCATCGATGCGCGCGCGGATCGCTTCCGCGCCCTTCGCGATGGTGTCGTAACGGATCAGCCCGACCTTCGATTTCGTCTGACGCTGCAGCACGCGCACGAGGTTGGGATCGGTCATCGGCGTGAGCGGATGATTCTCCATGCCCGATTCGTTCAGCAGCACGTCGCCGACGAACAGGTTGCCGCGGAAAATCGTGCGGCCGTTCTCGGGGAACGCCGGGCACGCGATCGTGAAGTCGTCTTTCAGCGCATCGAGCAAGGCATCCGCGACCGGGCCGATGTTGCCTTTGTCGGTGGAATCGAAGGTGGAGCAGTACTTGAAGATGAACTGGCGGCAGCCTTGAGCGCGCAGCCATTCGAGCGCATCCAGCGACTGGCGCACGGCGTCATCGGCGGGAATCGTGCGCGACTTCAGCGCTACGACCAGCGCGTCCGCTTCGATCCGCGTACCGGCAGCCGACACGCCGATGGTCTGCACCGTGCGCATGCCGCCGCGCACCAGCATATTGGCGAGATCGGTCGCGCCGGTGAAATCGTCGGCGATGCAGCCGAGCAATGCCTGCGCCGCTTGCGTCATTGCTTCGCTCCCTTCGGGACTTCGATGCCCGGAAAAATCTTGATGACCGCCGAGTCGTCCTCGCCGCCGTGGCCGGCGGTGGACGCCATCATGAACATCTGATGCGCCGCTGCCGAGAGCGGCAACGGGAATTTCGAGGTGCGCGCCGTGTCGAGCACGAGCCCGAGATCCTTCACGAAGATATCGACGGCGGAGAGCGGCGTGTAATCGCCCGACAGAATGTGCGGCACGCGATTCTCGAACATCCACGAATTGCCCGCGCTGTGCGTGATGACGTCGTAGAGCGCGTCCGGATCGACGCCTTCGCGCAGGCCCAGCGCCATGGCTTCCGCCGCCGCCGCGATATGCACGCCCGCCAGAAGCTGATTGATGATCTTCACCTTCGAGCCCGCGCCGTGCACGTCGCCCAGACGGTAGACCTTGCCCGCGATCGCATTGAGCGCGTCCTCGCAGGCCGCGTAGGCATCGGCGGGTCCGGACGTCATCATCGTCATTTCGCCGGAATTGGCCTTCGCCGCGCCGCCGGACAAGGGGGCGTCGAGCATCTTCAAGCCCTTCTCCGCCAGTCGCTTGCCCAGTGCTTCTGCGAATTGCGGCGAGACCGTCGCGCAGGCGAGCACGACGCCGCCCGGTTTCATCGCGTCCGCCGCGCCGTTATCGCCGAATAGCACGGCTTCGGTTTGCGCCGCGTTGACGACGACCGTCAGCACGACATCGCAGGCAGCGCCCAACTCCGCAGGCGACGCGCACGCAATGCCGCCTTCCTTCGCGAACGCATCGAGCACCGGCTGGCGCACGTCGCACGCATGCACGGCGAAGCCCGCGCGCAACAGCGAACGCGCGACGCCCATACCCATCGCGCCCAGTCCGATCACTCCGACGTTTTTTGTCATTGCAAAGTCCTTAACAGATGCCCGCTTCCGCCAGACGGCGCGCGGCGTTGATGAGATGAGTCTGTGCAGCGTCGCGCGCGGCGGCGGCGTCGCCCGCGCGAATCGCTTCCACGATTGCCGCGTGCTCCTCGCGCACCTGCCGCATGAAGTCCACGCGCCGCGCCTCGTTGCCGCGCGTGACGATCGTGCCGGCTTCTAGATACTGGTTCAGAAAGGTGAGCGTTTTCAGGAAGTACGGATTGCCCGTCGCGTTCGCGATCTCGCGATGAAACGCCACGTCTTCCTCGACGCCGTCGCGGCCTTCACCCACCGCCGCGTCGATGCGCGCGAGCGCGGCGTCGATGGCGGCGAGATGCGCATCGGTGCGGCGCAGCGCGGCTTCGGACGCCACTTCGGCTTCGATCGCGCGGCGCAGCGCGAGGATCTGCACGACCGCGCCCGGCTCGACCGCCTGCGCGTAATCGATCCGCAATGGCCGGATGCCCGCGCGTTCGACGATGAACACGCCGCTGCCCTGCCGCGGCTCGACCATGCCTTCGTTCTTCAGCCGCGAGATGGCCTCGCGGATCACGGTGCGGCTCACGCCGAAGCCCTGCGCGAGCACGGCTTCGGTCGGCAACTTGCCAGTCCCGGCGAAGCTGCCCTTCTCGATCTGCTTCTGCAATTGCTGCGCGACGGTATCGGACAGGGCGCGCGGCGGAATTTTCTCGAACATGCGACTCGACTAGCCCCATAAAGTCATCGGGTCATCATACAAGTTAACGAGGGCGCAATCGACCAAGGGATAACCCTTGGAAGAAGGCTTATTGCGCGAGCGGCTCGTCGATGAGCGCGAGCGCGTCGCGGATTTCGGAGACGTCGCCGGGGCGCACGAGACGCGCGACTTCCTTGCCGCCGAGCATGAAGACGAGCGTCGGCCAGAGCTTCACGCGAAACGAACGGCCGAGCGGGCGGCCGGGACCGTCCTCGATCTTCATGTGCTTCACGGCGCCGTGTCCCTGGAACGCCTGCGCGATCAACGGCTGCGCTCCACGGCAATAGCCGCACCAGTCGGTGCCGAACTCGACGACCGTCGGACCGTTCAGCGCGTCGACTTCGGCGCGCGCGGGCGCGGTCTTCGCGTATTCGATATTCATGCTCATGACGCTCGTCCTTGCATCCTTTCGTTTCGATGAATTCAGCAGAAAGCTTGCCCGATACCGTTGCGCGGCGCTATTGCCCGAAGCCCGTCAGCCCGATCAGCGCGCCGCCCGCGAGCAGCCACAGCGGATGCAGCTTCGTCCGGTACGAGAGCACGGCGACGACCGCCGTGATCGCGCCCAGCAGCACGGTCTGGTCCGACGCCTCCGCGATCAGCAACGCGCTCGCCGCGACCAGCCCCGCCGTGATCGGCACGAGGCCTAGCTGGATGAAGCGCCGCCACGGACGTTCCCTGAAGCGCTCCCACGCGTGCAGCGCGCCGATCGTCACCAGCGACGAAGGCCCGAACTTCGCGACCGACGTGACCAGCACGCCTGGCCATCC
Organism: Caballeronia hypogeia; assembly: GCF_001544875.2. Taxonomy (GTDB): domain Bacteria; phylum Pseudomonadota; class Gammaproteobacteria; order Burkholderiales; family Burkholderiaceae; genus Caballeronia; species Caballeronia hypogeia. The sequence continues at coordinate 25,641 of NZ_FCOA02000037.1, read as the reverse complement.
CGCCACATGCCAGCCGATCAGCGTGACGACCATCATGTTCGGGCCGGGCGCGGCCTGCGCGAGCGCGAAGAGCGCGGAGAAGTCGGCCTTCGACATCCATTCGTGCACCTGCACGACCTGCCGCTGCATTTCCGGCAGGATCGAATTGCCGCCGCCGAACGCGAGCAGCGACAGCTGACTGAAGATCGCGGCGAGCGACAGCAGATCGTGCTTCATCGGCGCACCTTCCACGCGATCAGCACGGAGACTGGCGTGAAGACGAGCATCGTCGGCAGGAGTGGCGTGCGCAGGAGCGCGATCGACGCGAACATCAGCAGCGCGACGACGGCGGCTTCGGGCTTCCGCCGCAACGGCCACATGATCTTCACCGCCATCGCGACGAGCAGGCCCGCCGCGGCCGCCGCGAGCCCCGCGAACAGATGCGCGATGCGCGGGTCCTGATGCGTGCGCTGATAGATCACGCCGAGCCCGATCACGATCAGCGAGGGACCTACGAGCAGCCCGAGCAGGCCCGCGAGCGCACCCGGCACGCCGCGAAAGCGCATGCCCACGGCCACCGACAGATTGATCACGTTCCCGCCGGGAAGGAACTGGCAAAGGCCGAGCAGATCGGTGAACTCGTCTGGGTCGAGCCATTTGCGGCGCTCGACAATCTCGCGGCGCGCGAGCGGCAGCGCGCCGCCGAACGCCGTCAGCCCGAGCGTGAGAAAGCCAATGAAGATTTCAGCGACGCCCGGGCGCGGCCCGTTTGCCTTCGACATCGCCTAAGCCCGGCTCCGGCGCGCTTCGTACGCTTTCAGATGCGCGTAGGCGACTTCCAGCATCGATCCGCCTTCCAGCTTCGTCCTGCGCCGCGCGATCAGATCGCCCACGATTTGATCGGCCTCGATGGCCGTGCCGTTCTCGAGATCGCGCAGCATCGAGGCGGTCATCGTCGAATTGCGGTCACCGAAGAACGAGCGCGCGCGTTTGATCACGGCCTCGCCCGGCGGATGATCGTTGTCGGCCGCGACGCTTTCGCACTCGGTGAAAAGCCGCTGAAGCACGGCTTCGCCGCCGGGCGCCGCGAGGATGTCGCAGATCGGCGCGCGCATCAGACAGGTGCTGGTGGCGAGCGTCGCCAGGAAAACCCACTTGTCCCACATCGACTGGACGACGTCTTCGCTCACCGTCAGGTTGAATTTCGCGCCGTCCAGTTGCGCGGCGATCGTCTCGACGCGCGGCGAGCGGCCGCCGGCGCGCTCGCCGAACACGAGCGAATGCATGTCGGTCATCTGCACGATGCGGCCTTCCGCGTCGAGGGTCGCCGCAATCGAGCACTGTCCGCCGAGCACGTTCGCGGCGCTGAAGCGCGCGTCGAGCGCGTCGAGGTGGGCCATGCCGTTGAGCAGCGGAACGATCGCGGTATCGGGGCCGACCGCGGGCGCGAACGAATCGATCGCGCCCTGCAGGTCGTAGGCCTTGCAGCTCAGAATGACGAGATCGTACGGCCCGGCGATGTCCTTCGACAGCACGAGCTTCGGTTCGTCGACGCCGAATTCGCCTTCGAACGCCTTCACCCTGAGCCCGGTTTCACGCAGCCGTTCGGCGCGGCGCTCGCGCACGAGAAAGGTCACGTCCCGGCCCGCTTCGACCAGCCGCGCACCGAAATATCCGCCGATGGCCCCCGCGCCCACTACCAGAATCCGCATGTCCCGCTCCGTATCGTTCGTTGGTTGAATGGTTTTGCCTGTATCAAGCCTGCCATACGCCATAGCCCGTTTCCCGCAAGCCTATGGCCAGTTCCACTTCCATGTCGCGCGCGCCGTCGTAGGGCATCGGGTTGTACATTTCGTAGAGATGCGGCAGAAGCCGCAGCCCGAACTCGCGCACGTAGCGGTTGGACTGGATGCCCGCCTTGTGCTTGTCGAAGCGCACGTCCGGATCGACACCCGTCATGCCGACATACACGAACGGCATGCCGATCACATAGTCCGGATTGGCGCGCCTGAAACGCGCCTCGTTCCAGACCGTGCCGGACAATTCGACGACATAGACGGAGTAATGATGGCGACGCGCGCGCCGGGCTGACGGCATGGTGCGGTGCGCCTCGCGGCGTGCTCGTAATGGGCGTTCATTCTAAGACGGCGCTGCGTTCGCTGCTCGGCCGCGCGGCGCGATGCCTGCCGGATACGGCTCAAAGTGGTAAATTCGGGGCGGTCCGCGCTCGCGCAATCGATCGGACTGCCGGACTGCCGCCCGGCCCGTCGAGCCGCCGATCGAACCCGAGACGATCTCTCACGCGAGCGCCACTTCCATCGACACGTTTTTATCCCGAAGCCGCGCCACGAGCCGCGTCCGCTTCGGTCAATCGGAGATCAAGCATGAGCAAGCAAGCAATCGGCGTGGTGGGTCTCGCCGTCATGGGCCGCAATCTGGCCTTGAACATCGAGAGCCGCGGCCACGCCGTTTCGGTCTACAACCGCAGCCGCGCCAAAACCGACGAACTGATTGCCGAACATTCCGACAAGAAGCTCGTGCCTACCTACACGCTCGAAGAGTTCGTCGATTCGCTCGAAAAGCCCCGCCGCATCCTGATGATGGTCAAGGCCGGCGCCGGCACCGACGAGACCATCGCGCAACTGCGCCCGCTGCTGGACAAGGGCGACATTCTCATCGACGGCGGCAACACTCATTTCACCGACACCATCCGCCGCAATCAGGATCTCGCGAAGTCGGGCCTGCATTTCATCGGCACGGGCGTGTCGGGCGGCGAGGAAGGCGCGCTGAAGGGCCCGTCGATCATGCCGGGCGGACAGAAGGAAGCGTACGAGCTCGTCGCGCCGATTCTCACCGAGATCGCCGCGAAGGCGCCGGACGGCGAGCCGTGCGTCGCGTACATGGGTCCGGACGGCGCGGGCCATTTCGTGAAGATGGTGCACAACGGCATCGAGTACGGCGACATGCAGCTGATCGCCGAAAGCTATGACGTGCTGAAGCGCGTGGCCGGTTTGTCGAATGAAGAGCTGGGCAAGGTCTATGTCGAGTGGAATCAGGGCGAACTGGATAGTTACCTGATCGAGATCACGTCGAAGATCTTCTCGAAGAAGGATGAAGAAACCGGCAAGGATCTCGTCGATGTCATTCTCGACCGCGCCGCGCAAAAAGGCACGGGCAAGTGGACGAGCCAGAATGCATTGGACCTCGGCGCGCCGTTGCCTTTGATTACCGAAGCGGTGTTCGCGCGCGTGCTGTCGTCGCTGAAGACGCAGCGCGTGGCGGCGGCGAAGGTGCTTTCGGGTCCGACGCCCAAGTTCGACGGCGATCGCGCGGCGTTCGTCGAATCGGTGCGGCGTGCGTTGTATCTGTCGAAGATCGTTTCGTATGCGCAAGGGTTTGCGCAGTTGCGCGCGGCATCGGAAGAGTACAAGTGGGATCTGCATTACGGCGAGATCGCGAAGATCTTCCGGGCGGGCTGCATCATCCGCGCGCGCTTCCTGCAGAAGATCACCGATGCGTACAAGACCAATCCCGATCTCGCGAACCTGCTGCTCGATCCGTATTTCAGCGATATCGCGGCGAAGTATCAGGACGCGTTGCGCGATGTGGTCGTCGCGGCGGTGAAGGCGGGGATTCCGGTGCCGGCGTTCTCGTCGGCGATTGCTTATTTCGATGCGTATCGGTCGGAAAGGCTGCCGGCGAATCTGGTGCAGGCGCAGCGGGATTTCTTCGGCGCGCATACGTTCGAGCGCACGGACAAGGAAGGGAGCTTTCACGCGAATTGGGCGTGATTGTCATCCTTTGAATCCGTTGTAAGCGGGGCGGCCTTCGGGCCGCCCCTTTTTCTTCGCGCTCTCAGGTCAGCCCAACCCACTGCCCGTTGGCATCACCACTCCGCAACACCGCCTCCACAAACCTCAACCCCGCGACGCCATCCTCGACCGTGGTGAGCCACTCATCCCCTTGCGTCGTCCCACTCGCGATGCACGCGGCCGCATCCGTATAAACCTGCGCGAACGCTTCGAGATATCCTTCCGGATGCCCCGCCGGCACGCGCGTCGCATGCAGCGCTTCGGGACTTTGCACACGCCCGCGCGTAATCCGCTCCGACACACCGCCGATCGGCGTGAACCACAACTCGTTCGGGTTCTGCTGATCGAAGCTCAAGCCCGCCTTCGTCCCATACACGCGCAACCGCAGCGCGTTCTCCTCACCCGCCGCGACCTGACTCGCCCACAACATGCCGCGCGCGCCGTTCTCGTAGCGGAACATCGCCTGCACGTGATCGTCCACGCGGCGGTTCGGCACGAACGTGGTCACGTCGGCGGCAAGCTCGGAAGGCCGCATGCCCGTGACATATTCAGCAAGCTGATAGGCGTGCGTGCCGATATCCCCGAGACATCCGGCCGGTCCCGCTAGCGCGGGATCGGTGCGCCACACCGCCTGCCGGTTGGACTGAGTTTCGACAGGAAGCGACAGCCAGTCCTGCGCATACTCCACCTGCACGACGCGAATGTCCCCGAGCAAACCCCGCCGCACCATTCCGCGCGCGTGACGCACGAGCGGATATCCCGTGTACGTGTAGGTCACCGCGAACACGCGATCCTTCTCGCGCGCGAGCCTCGCCAGCGCCTCGCCTTCATCGAGTGACACGGCCAGCGGCTTGTCGCAGATCACGTGAATACCGGCTTCGAGGAAAGCCGTTGCAATAGGTGCATGCAGATGATTCGGCGTGACGATCGCGACCGCCTCGATGCCATCCGAGCGCCCCGCTTCGATGCGCGCCATCTCGCGATAATCGTCGTAACTGCGCGCAAGCCCGATCGCCGCCGCGCTCGACGCCGCGCGCCGCGCATCCGACGACAACGCGCCCGCCACCAGCTCATATCGATCATCGAGCCGCGCCGCAATGCGATGCACCGCGCCGATGAACGCGCCCTCGCCCCCGCCGACCATGCCTAGCCGCACTCGATTCATCGCTTGCCTCCGATGCCGAGCAAGCCGCGCATTTGTTCGCGGCTCGCGCCGCTGCCGGCGAAGTCATCGAATGCACGCTCCGCCACGCGGATGATGTGATCGCGTATGAACACCGCGCCCTCGCGCGCGCCGTCTTCCGGATGCTTCAACGCGCACTCCCATTCGAGCACGGCCCAGCCCGCGAAATCGTATTGCGCCATCTTCGAGAAGATCGCCTTGAAGTCGATCTGGCCGTCGCCGAGCGAACGGAAGCGCCCCGCGCGCTCGGCCCAGCCTGCATAGCCGCCATACACGCCTTGTCTGCCGTTCGGCCGGAACTCCGCGTCCTTCACATGAAACGCCTTGATGCGCGCGTGATAGATGTCGATGAACGCGAGGTAATCGAGTTGCTGCAACACGAAGTGGCTCGGATCGAACAGGATGTTCGCGCGCGGATGGTCCTCGACCGCCGCGAGAAAGCGCTCGAAGGTCACGCCGTCGTGCAGGTCCTCGCCCGGATGGAGCTCATAGCAGACATCGACGCCCGCGCGATCGAACTCATCGAGAATCGAACGCCAGCGCGCTGCGAGCTCCTCGAACGCGACTTCGACCAGACCCGCCGGACGCTGCGGCCACGGATACACATACGGCCACGCGAGCGCGCCCGAGAACGTCACGTGGGCGTTCAGACCCAGTCTCTTCGATGCCGCCGCCGCGAGTTTCAACTGCGATATCGCCCATTCGGTGCGCGCTTCCGGATTGCCGCGCACATGCGGCGCGGCGAAGCCGTCGAACAGCGTGTCGTATGCGGGATGCACCGCGATCAGTTGCCCCTGCAGATGCGTCGAAAGCTCGGTGATCGCGACGCCCGCGTCATCGACGGTGCGGCGGATGTCATCGCAGTACGCATTGCTCGATGCGGCCTTCTCGAGATCGATCAGGCGCGGATCGGCGGGCACCTGAATGCCCTTGTAGCCCAGCGAACCCGCCCACGTCGCGAGGTTTTCCAATGAATCGAACGGCGCCTCATCGCCCATGAACTGCGCGAGAAAGATCGCCGGGCCCTTGATGGTCTTCATCTTTCGCCTCTATGGAAGCGCCGGTCAACACGTTGACCGGCCATGCACTCAGAACGGCGAGTTCGGGAAATAGAACTGCTTGGCGTTTTCCTTGGTGATGAGCACCGACGGGATGATCGTCGTCGGCGGCAGCTTGTCGCCCTTCAGGCGCGCTTCGGCGGTCAGCTTGATCGCGTCGTAGATGAACTTCGGCGAGTACGACACATCCGCCGGCACGCGCGGGTCGTTGTCCATGATGCGCTTCACCGCTTCCTTCGAGCCCGCGCCGCCGAACACGATCTTGATGTCCGTGCGCTTCGCCTGATCGATCGCCTTCAGCACGCCGATCATCATGTCGTCGTCGGCGGCCCAGACTGCATCGATATGCTTGAAGCGCGTCAGATAGTCCTGCATCACCTTGAAGGCGTCGTCGCGATTCCAGTTGGCGTACTTCGCATCGAGAATCTTGATGTCGGGATGCTGCTTCATCACGCCTTCGAACGCGGTCCAGCGCTCGTTGTCGAGCGTCGTCGGAATGCCGCGCAGCGCGACGATATCGCCCTTGCCGTTCAACGCCTTCGCGAGATATTCGGCGGGAATCTTGCCGAACGCGGTGTTGTCGCCGGCCACGTAGGCGTCCTGCGCGCTGGTGTCGGTCAGGCCGCGATCGACCACCGTCACATACACGCCCTTCTTGTGCACTTGCGCGACCGGCTGCGTGAGCGACGCCGATTCCTGCGGGAAGATCACGAGCGCGTTGATCTTGTTGACGGTCACGAGATCCTGCAACTGGTTCGCCTGCTCGGGCGCGCTGCCCGCGGTCTTCACGATCACCTTGAGATCGGGATGCGCCTTCTCCAGTTCCTTCTTCGCCTCGTTCGCCCACCACACGATGCCGCCCGTGAAGCCGTGATCCGCGGTCGGAATCGCGACGCCGAGAATCACCTTGTCGGCGGCAGATGCGGACGACGACGCGGCGGCGAACGCGCTCGCCGCGAGTGTCAGCGCGCCGAGCGCGCGAAGCATTTTCTTCATGACGATGTCTCCAGTCTTATGAGGGATTGGGCTAACGACGACCGCGCTGCAAAAACGCCACGAGAATGATCACGGCGCCCTGCACCGCCGCGTTCAGATACACGCTGATGATGCTCGTGAGATTCAGAATGTTGTTGATGACCGAAAGCAGAATCGCGCCGATGACCGTGCCGATCACGCGTCCTTCGCCGCCCTTCAACGCCGTGCCGCCGACCACGACCGACGCGATCGCTTCGAGTTCCCACAAAAGACCGGTGGTCGGCGTCGCCGAGCCTAAACGCGGCACATACAGAATCGTCGCGACCGCGACGCACAAGCCGAGCAGCACGTACGTAACGATCTTCACGCGATCCACGCGAATGCCCGCATAACGCGCGACCTGTTCGTTCGAGCCGATCGCCTGCACGTGCCGCCCATACACCGTGCGATTGAGCACCAGCGCACCGCCCGCCGCGACGATCAGAAACACCCAGATCGGCACCGGCACATGCAGCACGCTCGCGTAGTACACGGGGCCGTAGAGATCGGCGAGCGAGTTGTCGAGCGTGAGCGCGCCGCCGTCCGCGAGCCATGTGAGCAGTGCGCGAAAGATGCCGAGCGTGCCCAGCGTGACGATGAACGGCTCGATGCGGCCCTTCGTCACGAGCACGCCATGCGCGAAGCCGAACAGCGCGCCGAGCAGCAACGCGACCACGATGCCCATCGCGATGATAAGAAGCGGCGGCAGCGCATGCCCACGAAAGCCCTGCAGCAGCGGGTTCATCATGTAGATCATGCTGCCCGCGATGAGCGCCGCCATCGAGCCGACCGAAAGATCGATGCCGCCCGAGATGATCACGAAGGTCATCCCCACCGCGATGATGCCAATGAACGAGGTGCGCGTGAGCACGTTCATCGCGTTGTCGACGGTGGCGAAATCGCCGTTGAGAAGCGTGCCGCCGATGCACAGCGCGATCAACCCGATCAGCGGCCCGACGCCGAACAGAAAGCGCGCGACGGTGGAAAGCCGGCTCTCGTTTTCGATGTCTTCAGTGTGTGCCGGTCGCATGCGCGATCAACCTCTCTTCGGTCAGATGATCCATGCCGAGTGTCGCGACGAGTTCGCCCGCGCGCATCACCGCCACGCGATGGCACAGCCCGATCAGCTCGATCAGTTCGGAGGAAATCACGATCACCGCGCGGCCTTCCGCGGCCAGACGGTGAATCAGAAAATAGATGTCGCGTTTCGCGCCCACGTCGACGCCGCGCGTGGGCTCGTCGAGCACGATCACGCGCGGATCGGGATGCAGGAACTTGGCTAAGGCGAGCTTCTGCTGATTTCCGCCCGACAGCATGCGCGCGCGGATCGACGGATTGCCCGTGCGGATTCCGAAGTCCTTCACCGCGACGTTCAGCGCACTGCGTTCCGCGCGCAAGTCGATGAGCGGATGCGCGTAGCGTTCCAGCGTCATCATCGTGAGGTTGTCCTTCAGCGCCATGTCCACATGCAAGCCGCGACCCTTGCGGTCTTCGCTCAAATACGTGAGGCCGTGACGCATCGCGTCGCGCGGATTCTTCATCCGCACCTGCCCGCCTTCGATTTCGATTCGCCCCGCGCTCAGCGCGCGCAAGCCGACCAGCGCTTCGAACAACTCCGTACGCCCCGCGCCGACAAGTCCCGCGAAGCCGAACACTTCGCCTTTGCGCACCGAGAAACTGATGCCTTCGGCCCAGCCGGGCACCGATGCGCCATCCACCTTGAACGCGACCGGCGCGTCGTCGGTCAGATGTGGCTTGTCGGGAAACATGTCGGAGACTTCGCGGCCGACCATCAGATTCGCCATCTGCTGGCGCGTCACTTCGTCGGTCGGCGCGCGCGCGACAAAGCGGCCGTCGCGCATCACGATCACTTCGTCGGTCACGCGCTCCACTTCGTCGAGCTTGTGCGAGATATAGACGATAGTCGTGCCCGCCTCTTTCAGACGCGCCATCAGACCGAAGAGGCGCTGCGTCTCCGATGGCGTGAGCGTCGCGGTCGGCTCGTCCATGATGAGCAGACGCGCGTCGCGCAACATCGCCTTCGCGATCTCGACGAGCTGCTTCTCCGCGACGATCAGATCGCGCACGCGTGTATCCGGATTCGTGTGCAGGCCGACTTCGGTCAGACGCGCGCGCGCGGCCTCACGCATCGCGGGTTCGTCGAGAAACATGCCTTTCCTGATCTCGTGCCCGAGGAACATGTTCTGCGTGATGCTTAAATGATCCGCGAGATTCAGCTCCTGGTGTATCAGCACGATGCCTGCATGCTCGGCATCGCGCGAGCTTGAAAACGTCCGTTCCCTTTCGTCGATGAAAAGCTCGCCCGCGTTCGCGCGCTCGTAGCCCGCGAGAATCTTCATCAAGGTTGATTTGCCCGCGCCGTTCTCGCCGAGCAGTCCATAGATGCGCCCCGGCGCGAGATCGAAGCTGACGCCGTGCAGCACACGCACCGGCCCGAACTGTTTTTCGATTCCCTGAAAGCGCACGGCGAGGCTCATCGTCACGCGCTCCTTCGCTCGATAAGCCGATGCGGCAGCAGCACGCCCGGCACTTCAACGCGTGGATCGCGCAGGCGCTTCAGCAGCAACTCGGCGGCGGTTTCGCCGAGCCGTTGCATCGGCTGCAAGACGGTGGTCAAGGGCGGATCGACGTGCGCGGCCACGGCGATATCGTCGAAGCCGACCACGGCGACATCCTCCGGCACGCGCAAGCCCGCGTTGCGAACGCCGTTCATCACGCCGATCGCCAGTGTGTCGGAGACGGCGAAGATCGCGCTGGGCCGTACATCGCCCAGTGCAATGAGTTGCGCCGTCGCGCGCGCGCCCGCTTCGTAATCGAGACTGTCGAGCTCGATCTGCCAGGCAGGATTCGCATGAAGGCCGGCATCGCTCAACGCATCGCGATAACCCGCGAGCCGCTGGCGTCCGTACAGATAGCCCTGCCCCGAATTGATCAGCGCGATTCGTCGATGCCCTTTGGCGACGAGATAACGCACGACATCGCCCGCGGCGAGATGATTGTCGATGCCGACGTAAGGCACGCCCGCCGCCGGATCGAACTCGCAGCACGCGACCCACGGCAACGTCGATGCTTCTTCGGCGAGCGCCTTCTGCACGGCGGCGGGATCGAGGCAGATCGCGCCGTCCGCGCGACGGCCGCGCAGCAGATCGAAATAGCTTCGTTCACGCAGCGGGTCGGCGCCGGTATCGCACAACAGCATGAAATAGCCGTTCTGTCGGGCAACGGTGTCGATGCCGCGCACGATCGCCGCGTAGAACGGATTGCCGAAGTCGGGAACCATGGTGAGCAGCAGGCGGCTTTCCGCCGTGCGCAGATTGCGCGCCAGCTCGTTGATGCGATAGCCGCTCGATGCGACCGCCTGAAGGACCTTCTCGCGCGTGACTTCGCGAACGTTCGTATGCCCGTTGAGCACGCGCGACACGGTCGCCACGGACACGCCCGCGCGCTCGGCGACGTCGGCAATCGATACTTCCTCACGTGGACGAACCGTATCTGACATCGCGCGGCGTCGCTCGGGGCGATCGAGATGTAATGGATTACATTATTTGATCGTACGAGCCGCGAAGGCAACTGCAATTGACTAGGGATAAACGCCTAAGGGCGAAATTCGCGCGCATGTGTCGATCTCGTGCGATGTTGCTCGTCGTGAGGTGTGAGCGGGCCGATATCGCTCGACACCTTATACCGATTTCAAGGAGCGATCCACATGCGATTCATGATGCTGATGATCCCGCGCGGCTACGAAAGCGCGGAACCGGGCGCGATGCCGAGCGCCGAGGCCGTCGCCGCGATGATGAAGTACAACGAGGAACTGCAGAAAGCGGGCGTGCTGCTCGCGCTCGACGGGCTGCACCCGCCGTCGATGGGCGCGCGCGTCAGCTTCGAAGGCGGCAAGCCGCGCGTCACCGACGGCCCGTTCGCCGAAGCCAAGGAAGTGCTCGGCGGTTACTGGATGATCCAGGTGAAGTCGCGCGAGGAAGCGATCGAATGGGCGAAGCGCTGTCCGGCGTCGGGCAATGAAGTCATCGAAGTGCGGCAGGTGCAGGAGATGGACGACTTTCCGCCCGACGTGCAGGCGGCCGCGGCGGGATTCGATGAAATGCAGAAGGCGACGAAGAAGTAAGGCGCGGTCCGCCTTTTGAAAAGAACACGGAAGGGCCGCCCGTTCCGAAGACGAGCGGCCGACGATGCGCAAGACCCGGGCTTTAGCGCGGAATGCCGCTCAGATAGATCGGCGCCTCCGTGGAGAGCGACTGCTTGACGGCGCGACCGGTGTCATCGACGAGCACTTCTTCCTGACCTTTCTCCACTGCGGCGAGCACTTCGTTCACCACATGCTCCGGCGTCGATTTCGGCGCGGTGACCTGCGCGGTCATGTCGGTGTCGATATAGCCCGGATGTGCCGCCACGACCAGCGTGCCCTGCTCGCGCAGTTCCTCGCGCAACGCATTGGTCGCCGCCCACGCCGCCGCCTTCGAGACGTGGTACGCGCCGCCCGCCGGCAACGAGACCCAGCTGAGCACGGACAGGATGTTGATCACCGCGCCGCCGCCGTTCTTCTTCAGCACGGGCGCGAACGCCTGTGTCAGCGCAACCGGGCCGAAGGTGTTGATTTCGAGCAGATCGCGGATACCCTGCGTCGATTCCGGATCGGTCAGCAGGCCGCGCGTCGTCGCGCCCGCGTTGTTGACGAGCACCTGCACGTCGGGATACGCGACGGCGGCTTCGGCGATATCGGCGGCGTTGGTCACATCGAGCCGGATCGCTTGCGCGCCCGGGATATCGACGCTCTTCGGGTCGCGCGCGGCGGCGTACACCTTCGACGCGCCCGCTTCCAGCAGGGATTTGACGAATTGCTTGCCCAGACCGCGATTCGCGCCGGTGACGAGTACCACTTTTCCTTTGACCTGCATCATGTGCTCCTAAAGCGATTTTCAATGACAGTGCATATGCACTTTTAATTTCGAAAAAAAGCCCGCGAGGTCGGTTCACGACGCGGGCCTGCTATGCGCCACTCACTCCATCGTCGTCAGTTCGAACAGCGATTGGCGCAATGCCTTCGCGCGCTTTTCGCCGAACTTCGCTTCGAACTCGGCCTGCGCCGCCTTCCATTGAGCGGACGCCCTGGCGAGCGTGTCGCGGCCGGCAGCCGTGAGCCGCAAACCGACCGCGCGCGAACTCGCCGACTCCTGCGCCGCCTCGACGACGCCGTCGCGTTGCAGCGGCTTCAACGCGCGCACGAGCGTGGTGCGGTCCATGACCATCGATTCGGCGAGTTCGGCCATCTGCACACCGGGCTTGCGTCCGATCGCCGCGATGATCGTGAACTGCGCCGACGTGATGCCGACGACATTCAGGTGACGCTCATACATCTGCGACACGTAACGCGCGGCCTGACGGATCGCGAAACAGTTGCAGTCGAGAGGAGAAGAGTTTGTGCTCATGGGTCGCAGAATATGAGTGCATATGCACTTTGTCAAGCCGGGCAAATTCAATCGATCCGATAGGCGCGCTGCGGGAATGCTCGGGAATCGTCGCGCGCGGCGTGCGGACGAAACGCGCGGAGCCGCTTCGGGCGTGCGCTCGGAGTCGGTCGGGGCTATGCCGAAATCCGCATCCGGGGCGCGACTAAACACCAAGACGCGTCGAAATTGGCTCCCTAAATTTGCGCTTATCCGGTGCATGCCGCGCTGCGCGCGAAGCGGCGGTCTTCATCGTCCGAATGTTCGGATCGTTGAGGGCGAACCCGTCTTGCGGCACTGAACCGGTTACGTTTCGTTCGATCGCCAAAACCGATCGCCAAACCAAAAAGGAGAGGAATCCATGGACATCCGTACCAAACCGTTGGCATGGCTCGTGGCGTGCGCCACGGCTACCCTGGGCGCCGTGCCATACGCAGCGAGCGCCGACGAATTGCCGGTCAAGGTCGGTTTCGCCGCGCCGCTCACGGGCGCGAACGCGGGTTACGGGAAGGACCTCCAGAACGGCGTGCAGCTCGCGCTCGACGAAGCCAACGCGAAGAAGATCACGATCGGCGGCAAGACGGCGAAGTTCGAGATTCGCGCGGAAGACGATCAGGCCGATCCGCGCGTCGGCGTGCAGGCGGCGCAGAAGCTCGTCGACGACGGCGTCGTGGTCGTCGTCGGACACTTCAATTCGGGCACGACCCTGCCCGCCTCGCCGATCTACAACAACGCCGGCATTCCGACGATCGACCCCGCGGCGACCAATCCGACCATCACGACGCGCGGTCTCGAAAACATGTTCACGGTGATTTCGAGCGACGCGCAGAACGCGGGCAACGCCGGCGTCTACGCGGTGACGACGACGAAGGCGAAGCGCATCGCGATCATCGACGACCGCACGGCCTTCGGCCAGGGCGAAGCTGACGAGTTCGAGAAGGCCGTGAAGGCGAAGGGCGGCACGATCGTCACGCGCGAATACAGCGACAACCAGACCGTCGATTTCAGCGCGCAGCTCACGCGCATCAAGGCGACCAACGCCGACCTGATCTTCTTCGGCGGGCTCGACCGGCAGGCCGCGGCGGTGGTCAAACGCATGAAGCAGCTCGGCATGAATGCGCAGTTCGTGGGCGGCGGCGGCGTAATGGACGCCGACTTCCTGAAACTCGCCGGCGACGCCGCCGACGGCGCGCAGGCGTGGGAATACGGCAGCCCGCTCGACAAGCTGCCCGAAGGCCGCGCGTTCAGCGACAAGTTCCAGAAGCGCTTCGGCGTGGCGATCCTGTCGTACGCGCCGTTCGGCTACGACGCCGCGTGGGCCGCCATCCACGCGATGCAGAAGGCCAATTCCATCGATCCGAACGTGTATCGCGCGGTGCTGAAGACGAACAAGTTCGAAGGCATCACCGGACCGATCGCGTTCGACAGCAACGGCGCGCTGAAGAACGCGTCATCGACGCTGTATCAGGTGAAGAACGGGCAGTGGGAATCCGTCGTCACCAAGCACGGCATGTAAGGAAAGTTCAGGCCTGCGCGGCGTGCGCCGCGCGGGCCTGAAGCATTTCGCGCGTTTTCGCGGCTTCCTCGCCGAGCCATTGCGCGAACTGCTGCAGCGCGGGCGACGGCGCGGGCCGCTCCGGATAGACGAGGTAGTACGCCGCGCCGCTCGGCACGCACAGCGGGAACGGCGCGATCACGCGCTTCGCGCGCAGGTCTTCCTCGATCAGCGAGACGTCGCCGATGGTCACGCCCAGACCTTGCATCGCCGAGGAAATCGCCAGATCGAGCGTGTCGAAATGCTGCGCCTTGGTCGACGGCAGTCCCGCGTAGCCGTAAGCGCCGAGCCACAGCAACCAGTCCCGGCGGTCGCGCGTGGGATGCAGCAAGGTCTTGCCGGCGAGATCGTCCGGGGTCGGCGCGGCGTTCTTCTTCGGCTTCCACAATTCGGGCGCGCATACCGGCGTCAGGACTTCGTCGAACAGATGATGCGCCGTGACGCCTTTCAGCGACGGCGCGCTTTCGAAGACGATGGCCGCATCGAACTGCTCCGCGTTGAACTCGACGCCATGCGACACCGACGCCGTCACCTCCACCACCAGCTCAGGCCGCTCGTTCTGCAGCCGGATGACGCGCGGCAACACCCAGCGCATCGCGCAGGTCGGACACTTCACGCGCAAAATGCCGGATTGCGCGCCGCCTTTCGCAAGCGCATCGTCGATGTGGGCGAAAGCCTGCTGCAAGGGCGCAACCAGGATTGCGCCGTGGTGCGTCAGCGCAAGTCCGCGCGCCTGCCGCACGAACAGCGCGTAACCGAGATGGTCCTCGAGCCCCGCGATCTGGCGGCTGACCGCGCCCTGCGTCACGTTCAGCACCTCGGCGGCGCGCGTGAAGTTCAGCTTTTGAGCGACGACCAGAAAGGTCTTGAGCACGTCGAGGGAAGGAAGCGGTTTCATCGGGTTTTTGGCATCTAGCCATGATCTGCAAGCATGACTAGTATGACAAAGTTTCGATTGTCCGCGCTTTATTGCTGCGGTTGAATCGACGGCAGTCATCGTCGAACCGCCATCCGGAGACACCCGCCGTGCAAAGCGCCTGCATTCCCGAGTCCAAGCTGCCGAACGTCGGCACGACCATCTTCACCGTCATCGGCCAGCTCGCCGATGAACACCGCGCGCTGAATCTCTCGCAGGGCGCGCCGAACTTCGCGTGCGATCCGAAGCTGATCGAAGGCGTCGAGCGAGCCATGCGGGCAGGACATAACCAGTATTCGCCGATGTCGGGCGTGCTGGCGCTGCGCGAGGCGATCGCCGTCAAGACGCACAAGCTCTACGGCGCGCAATACGATCCGGGCACGGAAATCACCGTGGTCGCGAGCGCGAGCGAAGGTCTTTACGCGACCATCAGCGCGCTCGTGCATCCCGGCGACGAAGTGATCTACTTCGAGCCGTCGTTCGACAGCTACGCGCCGATCGTGCAGCTTCAGGGCGCGAAACCCGTCGCGATCAAGCTATCGCCGGTGGATTTCCGTATCGACTGGGACGAAGTGGCGGCGGCGGTCACGCCGAAAACCCGCATGATCATCGTCAACTCGCCGCACAATCCGAGCGGCAGCGCGTTCACGGACGAAGATATCGCGCGGCTCACGGCGCTCACGCGCGACACGAAGATCATCGTGTTGTCGGACGAAGTCTATGAGCACGTCGTCTTCGACGGGGCGCCGCATCACGGCATGGCGCGCTATCCGGAACTGGCGGAGCGCAGCGTGATCGTGTCGTCGTTCGGTAAATCGTTTCATGTGACGGGCTGGCGCGTCGGCTACTGTCTGGCGCCCGCCGCGCTGACGGCCGAGATCCGCAAGATCCACCAGTTCATGACCTTTTCCGCCGACACGCCGATGCAGATGGCCTTCGCCGAGGCGCTCGCGGACGAATCGAGCTACCTGAATCTCGGGCCGCTCTATCAGCACAAGCGCGATCTGCTCGCCGAATCCCTGAAGGGCTCGCGCTTCGAATTGCTGCCGAGCGCGGGCAGCTTCTTCATGCTGGCGCGCTATGACGCGATTTCGAGCGAATCCGACAGCGATTTCGTGCTGCGCCTGATTCGCGAGGCGCGCGTCGCGACGATTCCGCTGTCGGCGTTCTACACCGACGGCACCGACAACCGCCTGATCCGTCTTTCGTTCGCGAAGGACGACGACACGCTCATCGAAGGCGCGCGCCGCCTTTGCTCGATCTGACGACTTTTCTGGAGACCAACCCGATGAAACTCAAACATATTGCCGGCGCATTGTTCTTCGCGTGCACCTTCGCGAGCGGCGCCGCGCTCGCCGCCGACACGCTGCGCTTCGGTCTGGAGGCGCAGTATCCGCCGTTCGAATCGAAGTCGTCCACGGGCGAGCTGCAAGGGCTCGATATCGACGTCGGCAACGCGGTGTGCGCCGCCGCGAAGATGCAGTGCAAATGGGTCGAAACCTCGTTCGACGGCCTGATCCCCGCGTTGCAGGGCCGCAAGTTCGACGCGATCAACTCGGCGATGAACGCGACCGACCAGCGTCGTCAGGCGATCGATTTCACAACGGTCGTGTATCGCGTGCCGACGCAGCTCATCGCGAAGAAGGGCAGCGGTCTGGAGCCGACGCCGGCGTCGCTCAAGGGCAAGAGCGTCGGCGTGCTGCAGGGCTCGATTCAGGAGACCTTCGCCAAGGCGCACTGGGAAAACGAAGGCGTGAAGGTCGTGCCGTATCAGGACCAGAACCAGGTTTATACGGATCTGAAGTCGGGCCGTCTCGACGCCACGCTCGTGCTCGCTCCCGCCGGACAAAGCGGCTTCCTGTCGAAACCGGACGGCGAGGGATACGCGTTCGTCGGCGCGCCGGTGCGGGATGACAAGATTCTCGGCAGCGGCATCGCCTATGGCGTGCGCAAGGGCGACGATGCGCTGAAGGCGAAGCTCAACGCGGCGATCGAGAAGGTCAAGGCGGACGGAACGATCGACAAGTACGCGAAGAAATATCTGGGGAATATCGATATTTCGTCGAAGTGAGAGTGCGGTGAAGGGGCGCGCGGCCCGGTCAAGCAGCCTTTTTTAAGCGCAGGCACACTAGCGGCTTGACCTTCTCAGGCCGCTGCGCGCGAGTTGCGCCTCGGCGGCCGCCAGCCCGGAAACCGCATGAGCACGCCGACGACGTCCAGCCCCGCCGCCGCATCGCCACCGCCGCCACCGCCGCTCGAAGGCGGCAAGCTCGTCCTCGCCACCTTCGCAGTCGCGCTCGCGACCTTCATGAACGTGCTGGATTCTTCGATCGCGAATGTCGCGATTCCGACGATCTCCGGCAATCTCGGCGTGTCGGTGAACGAAGGCACGTGGGTCATCACCGTGTTCGCGGCGTCGAATGCGGTGTCGATTCCGCTGACCGGCTGGCTCACGCAGCGGCTCGGTCAGGTGCGCCTGTTCGTCGGCGCGATCCTGATGTTCGTGCTGTCGTCATGGCTTTGCGGCCTCGCGCCGAATCTGCCGGTGCTGCTGTTCGCGCGCGTGCTGCAGGGCGCGGTCGCCGGGCCGCTGATTCCGCTCTCGCAGGCGATCCTGCTCGGCTCGTATCCGAAAGAAAAGTCGTCGATGGCGCTCTCCCTCTGGGCGATGACCGCGACGGTCGGCCCGATCGCCGGCCCAGCGCTCGGCGGCTGGATCACCGACAGCTATTCGTGGTCGTGGATCTTCTACATCAACATTCCGGTGGGCATTTTCGCGGCGGGCGTGACGTGGATCATCTACCGCGACCGCGAGTCGCCGACGCGCAAGGCGCCCATCGACGTGATCGGCCTGCTTTTGCTCGTCTCGTGGGTCGCGTCGCTGCAGATCATGCTCGACAAGGGCCGCGATCTCGACTGGTTCGCCTCGCCGCTGATCGTCGCGCTGGCGATCGTCGCCGTGATCGCGTTCGCGTTTTTCGTCGTGTGGGAGCTGACAGATCCGAATCCGGTCGTCGATCTACGACTTTTCACCGGGCGCAACTTCTTCGGCGGCACGGTGGCGATTTCCGTCGCCTATGGCGTGTTCTTCGGCAATCTCGTGCTGCTGCCGCAATGGATGCAGCAGTATCTGAACTACCGCTCCGTCGACGCCGGGCTCGTCACCGCGCCGCTCGGCATCTTCGCGGTGATCCTCGCGCCGATCATGGGCAAGGTGCTGCCGCGCAGCGACGCGCGCATCATCGCGACGGCGGCGTTCGTCGGCTTCGCGTTCGTGTTCTGGCTGCGCTCGAAGTACGTGATCGAAATCGACACCTGGCATCTCGTGCTGCCGACATTGCTGCAAGGCATCCCAATGGCGATGTTCTTCGTGCCGCTGACCGCGATCGTGCTGTCCGGGCTGCCGCCGTCGAAGATTCCGGCGGCCGCCGGTCTGTCGAATTTCGCGCGGGTGTTTTGCGGCGCGGTGGGGACGTCGCTGGCGGGCAATGCGTGGGATAACCGCATCGCGCTGCATCACGAGCGGCTCACCGAACAGGCGAATCTTTATAATCCCGCGTTTTTGCAGTCGCTCGGGCTGTCGCAATCGACGCTCGATGTGAGCGAGGCGCAGGCGCGCGGCATGTTCAATTTCACCGTCAATTCGCAGGCCGCGATGATGGGTCTGAACGACATCTTCCTGATCTCGGCGGTGATCTTCGTTTTGATCATTCCGCTGATCTGGATCACGAAGGTGGCGAAGGGCGGCGGTGGCGGAGCGGCTTCGGGGGCGCATTGAGGGGCGCGGACCGGACGGCTCGTGCGTTGAGCGCTACTCGGGTAAAAAACCTTTCTCCAGCACCGACGGCATCGGCCACGGACAAGTTTCCGGGAAATCGGCGAAACCGATACGCGTTTCGTTCGCCGCCTGTTCGCGCGCATCGCCCCACATATCGTCGATCCAGTCGTCATCGACGAGCATAGGCTTCAGACTCGGCGTTTTTCTGAGCCGTCGCTCGATTGCCGCACGCTGGGTCAAAATGGTGTTCGTCCAGCTATTGGTTCGCCGCTCCGGTTGAAACCGCCACTTCAGCAAATGCGCGAGCAATACCGCCATCCTGCTCGCAAATTCCCTTTGTTCACTCTTGCCCACGTCCTCGATTTCCTCAGCGATATGCTCGATATCGATGGACGCAAGCTTCCCTGCACGCAATAGCGCGGCCTGTTCCCTGGCCCACGCCACCACGTCCTTCTCATACGGCGTTCCCATCGGCTGACTCCCGTTCTCTTCCTGATTCCCGGTATCGCCGATATTAGTTTGCATTCCTTTGCTCATACAGATCGTCCAGACGGCTAACGCCGCTCACTTCAATCCCAGTTCGACGCGCGAACCCGCGCCCTTATCCTTGATGTCGTCCGCATTCATCTTCGGCGCGACGACGAAAATCCGCTTGCTGTCGATTTTCCCGTCGAAATACTCCTGCACCGCCTGCGCGCGGCGCTGCGCCAGATCGCGCAGCGTTCCCTCATCGACCGGCGCGTTCTTCGTCAGCGCTGCCTTCATGTCGTCGTCGGGGACCGACTTCGTCATGCCGATGAAATTGGTCGGCTTCTTGAAGTCCGACGACTTGTACACCTTCGTCAGGTACTTGTCGTAGTCCGCATCCGATATCTTGATCGCGTTCCAGTCCACGTTCTCGCCGTTGCTCGACATGTCGCGCACCTTCGCGCGCTTCACCTGGCTGTCCACCCAGGCGGCGCGCAACGCCGGCTCGTCGGTCTTGGGATCGACGCGGCCCGTCACGTCCACCTTCACCGACTGCTTGTCCGCCAGCGCCTTCGCGATCGTATCCAGCTTCTTCTGCGCGGCGTCGTTCAGCGTGGCCGAGCCCGCATCGAACTCGATGTAATTGAGATCCTCGCCGCCGCCACCGCCGAACGCGTGCGCGAGCAGCGTAAACGGCGCGGTCACCGCCTTCTGCACCAGATTCAGAATGGCCTGCCACACGAGCCCGCCAATCGAAAACTCCGGATTGTCCAGCGACCCGGAAATCGGAATGTTCACGTCGATCTCGCCGCGCGAGTTCTTCAGCAGCGATACCGCGAGGCGCACCGGTAGCTTCGTCGCCGTCGAATTGTCGACATGATCGCCGAACGTCAACTGATCGATGAACAAGTGATTGTTCGCCGTCAGCTTGTTGTCGGCGAGCATGTAATGCAGATCGACGTTGAGCTTGCCCTTCGTGATCGGATAGCCCGCGTACTTCGACGAATACGGCGTGAGGTTCGTCAGTTCGACGCCGTGCGCGCTCGCCGTGAGATCCAGCGCGGGCTTGTCGATCAGCGGATTGACGCTGCCCTTGATCGACACCGGCCCGTTCGCCGCGAGCTTCGCGGTTACGTCGACGGGCGCGGGCGTCGTCGAATGCGTGCCGAACGCGCCGATCGTGCCGTTGATCGCGACGAGGTTCGCCGTGTAGTTCGGCCTGATGAAGTTGTCCGTGTAGGTCACGCGCCCGTTCTGCAGCACGAGTTGCCCGAAGCGCATGTTGACGGGCGGTCCGGACTTTTCGGCGGGCTGCGCGGGAGCGGAAGCGGGCTCGGGCGCGGCGGCGGTTTTCGTCTTCTCCTTCGTCACGGGCTGGGTCGTGCCGCTGTCGTTTGCGACCACGCCCTTCAGGTTCAGCCGGCCCTGCGAATCGAGCAGCACGCGGCCGTAAAAATTCGCGAAGGTCACGCGCGCGGCGTCGACATCGGTGCCGCGCTCGTCGTAATTCACCTTCACGTTAGAGAGGCCGAGCAGCTTCCAGCCCGCGAAGCGGTCGTTGGTCAGCTTGTCGATCATGCGCACGTCGGAGAGGGACACATCGCCCTTGTAGGTCGCCGCGAGCGTCTTGCCGCTGCCCGACATCGCGACATCGCCGTTCGCGTTCAGATTGGCGCTCTGCACGTCGACGTTGAGCTTGTCGCCGAAATACGGCTCGAACGCGGAGACATCGACCTGATCGCCCTTCACATGCAGCGCCAGCTTGAGCGGACTCGCCGTGACATTGCCGCCGATCGCGAGCGTGCCGCGGCCGTTCAGCGTCAGCTTGCCGTCGACGGCGAGCGGTTTCGTGAGGTCGTCGGTGAATTGCTTCACGTTGAGCGCGAGCGGCGCGACGCGCAGCTTGACGGGACGCGCGGGCGTCTCGTCGGTGATATTGGCCGCCGCGTTGTCCACCGAAATCTGGCCGATCTGATAGCGCCACGCCGGCCCCGCCGCCTGCGCTTTCTGTATCTTGTGCGTGGCGGTCTGCTCCGGCGCGGCTTCGTGCGGCCCCGCGAGCGCGGCGAGATCGATGCTGCCGTCCTTGCGGCGCGTCGCATCGAGCGCGAGGCCGGTGAGCGACACGCTTTCCAGCGACGCGTTGCGCGCGGAAACGTCGACCTTGCCGATCTTCGCCACCGCCGACGCCAGCTTGACCGGCGCCATGCCGTTTTGGTTGGGCACGAGCGTGAGCGTGTCGAGCTTCACCTCGCCCGAGCCGACCTGCACGCCGCCTTCCGGCTTGCTCCAGTCGACCGACACCGGCAGGTTCGCGCCGAGCGCGCCGCTCGTCACGCGCGCGGCCACCACGTTCGCCAGATACGGCTGCAACGGCGGCAGCGCGAAGGCATTGAGCGCAAGCGTCGCATCCGCCTTTTTGGCGGCAAGCGTCACCTGGCCGGAGGCATCGAGCGCGCCGCCATGATCGAACGCGGTCTTGAGCGTGTATTTCGCGGGCGTCTTGGCGAGCGTCGAGAAGTCGTCGAGCGTCACGGCGAGGCCGGTCAGTGCGCCCTGCACGCGCTGCTTGAGCAACTGGTCGTCGAGTGAGATCCTGCCGCCGTCGATGGCGAGATGGCGAATCGCCAGATCGAGCGGCGGCGTTTCCTTCTTCGCCTGCTCCTGCGCCTTCTGCTGCTCCACCGTGGGCGGCGGGCCCGCGAGCTTCTGCACGTTCAAAATGCCGGCGGAATCGCGCACGAGATGCACGTCAGGATTCGACAGCGTCACTTCGTCGAGGTGATAGACATCGCGCAACGGCTCCGCATTCGCAATCTTCACGTGCAAGGCGCGCGCGGCGACGAGCGGCGCGTCGCGCTTGTCGGTGACGGCGAGATCGGCGAGATCGGCCGTGCCTTCGATGCGAATGGTCGGCGTCTCGCCCGAAATCGCGAAGCTGACGTTCAGGTCGGTCGAGAGCCTGCCGCTCTTCACCGCGACCGGCACCGAAGCCGGCGCGTAGGACGCGATCTGCGGCACGTCGAGGCCGTCGAGCGTCAGCGCGATCTCGGACTCGCGCGACTGCGCGAACGGCTTCGTGCGGCCCTTCACCATGAGTGGCGAGCCGTCGATGCGCGCCTGAAGCAGCGGCGTCACGAAAATATCCGTCGCGGAAGGCAGCGTGGCGATGAACGGAATCCCGAGCGCGAAGCGGTCGACCACGTGCTTCGCCTTCAGGAGCCTGTCATCGAAGGTGATCTGGCCGTTCTCCACGCGAATGTTCGATACGGAAAAGCGCGCGGGCTTCTCCGACGGCGGCGACGCGGGCTTGGAAAACTTCGCGATGAGGTCGGAGAAATTGAAATGCTCGCCGTCGAAGCGCACGATGTTGATGCGCGGCGAATCGATTTTCAGTTCGTTGACCACCGGCGCGAGCTTGAACACCGAAGACCACGAAGTACGCACGACGAGCCGCGACACATCGACGAAATCGGCCGACGCCGCCGCCGCGCCCGGCGCCTTCGCGAGATTCGCGGGCGACTCGCCGATATGCACGCCATCGGCTTCGAAATCGAGCGTATAGGGATTGAGCGAAATCCGGCGAATGGTGACGGGCCGGTCGAGCTGCTGCGCGAGTTGCTGCTCGGCAATATGCCGGATGACCGGCGGCGCGACGAAGAACCCGAGTACGCCGATGACGATGATCGCGATCAGCAGGCCGATGAAGATGCGCCGCGTGCGCCGCGCATGCACGACGCCGCGCAGCGTCTGACCGGCAGAGGCAAGAGAAGACTTGGTGATGCTTGACATTCGATGCGCGGCGACGAGCCGCCCGTATGAGCGCCGCCCGAGCTTCGCCGTCCCGGAAAGATGAGCTTCGAGTATACGACGGCGCGCTGCGCAAACGTTCCCCAAAGCGCGCTTTATAAACGATAAGGCCGCGAAAAAATCGCGGCCCTTGCATTTCGATCACATGACTGCGCGCATCCGCGTCATTGCCGTTCGACGGGCGGCGGCGCCCACGAGCCATCGCTCGCTTGCGGTTTCGGCGCGTAGAGACGCATCGAGAGCTGAAACTCCCCCTCCGGCGCGGGCAGCCAGTTCGACGCATGCGCGCGCCCCGGCGATTTCGCCGACACGATCACGTCGATCGAGCCATCGCGATTCTTCTTGAAGCGGTCGCGATCCGAAACCGACAGGCGCGGCAGTTTCTCGTCCGCGAGCGCGCCGTCCTTCGTGTAGGCGGTGATGGTCCAGAAACCGCGCACCGGCGGCAGTTGATCCGCCGCGAAGTGCAGCGCGTACTGGTTCGCGCCATTGAGCGCGTGACCCTCGCTGTCCACGCGCGCGACCGGCTTCACCTCGCCGTCCTTCGTGCTGGTCGCCTGCTGGCGGCGCGCCAGATACGCGCGCAGCGTGTAATCCGTGCCGTAGATGCCGACGCTGTCGCCGAACCAGATCCAGCCGTTCTTCGTGAGCGCGTTCGACGGCACCGTGGCAAGCCGCTCGCGCGCGTCGGCCAGGCCCGAATCGAGCAGCGGCGCGTCGGTCTTCCTGAACTGCACCGGCTCGCCCGGCTTCACGCCCAGGTCGGCCAGATTGCTCATCGCGTGGGTGTCGTCGGTGGCGGCGGGGTTGTCGTCGAGCGAGCGGGCGAGACGCGCGAAGAACGCGTTCGCGTCGAGCGCCTCGGCCTGCGCGCCCGGCGTCGCGCTCGAAAGCGCCGTGGACAGCGGCGGCACCGCGGGCTGCTTCGCGCTGCTCGCGCCCCACGCGCCGGCGACGACCGGCGTCGTTTCGGCGACCGAACCCTTCGCGGGCGTCAGCGTGTCGATGCGCATCGCCGTCTGCAGCTTGCGCGCCTCGCGCACGTCGCGCGGACCGTTCACGCGCACGCGTACCGAAAGCCACACGTAACGCGTGCGCGTCTCCACGCGCGTCGCGCCGGCCGGCGGCGTGCCGGTCCAGCCCGCGGGCACGAAGACGATCAGTTGCATCTTCGGATACGGCGTCGTGTCGGCGCTGGAATAGAGCGCGTTGGTCCACGCGTCGAAGGCGCGGGCGTCGAGATAGCGGCCGCGCGGCGCGGCGGGCAGCGTCACGATCACGGGATCGGCGGACACATCGAGCCAGGCGGTCGATTCGAGCGTGTCGACGCTCGGCGAGCCCGCGGCGCCGACCGGCGGCAGCGCGCTCGCATGGCGGAACGCATTGAGCGGCGCCTGGCCCGGCTGGCCGGCGTTGCCGCTGGCCCGCTCGCGCGCGATGTCCGACGCGACGAGCGGAAAGCCGAAGGTATAGGCGTCGGCGACCTGGTTCTTCACCCAGCCCGTGCTGGCCGGTTTCGCTTCGTCGGGCGTTTTGGTCGCGCAGCCTGCCAGGACCGCCATGCCGGCGAGGCTCGCGCTCATCCAGAAGGTGGCGTTGAGCGGGAACGTCCAGCGTCGGGTGTTCTTCATTCGAATTGGAATCCGGTTTTTCTTTCGACAGAGTGCACAGCCATATCGAGGCGCGAATCGGCCGCTCGCAAGCGGATGATCGCCGCCTGACGCCCCGTGCGGCGCGCCGCGAGCATTATCTTCGAAATTCGGGTTTTAACTTATCCGCTGACGATAGGCAAGGAGCATGCGTCAAACGCGTGCGATACGCGTGGCCAGCAGTTCACGTACCATCGACGCCTCAGGATGCGAGTATCCACCTTTAAAGCGTCTTCCAGATGTATTTGCCCATTGCCGGCATCCGTTCTTGACCTTCCCATCGCTGGAAGGTCGATACTGGTCTTCGTGAGGGAGTCGCCCGATGTCGAATGATCCGGGTGCTCCCGGCCAGACCGGAGCATTTCAATATGTCCACTGCATCAACCGAAAATCCCCGCACCGCGGAACTCGCGGTCAGCGGCAT
Organism: Caballeronia hypogeia; assembly: GCF_001544875.2. Taxonomy (GTDB): domain Bacteria; phylum Pseudomonadota; class Gammaproteobacteria; order Burkholderiales; family Burkholderiaceae; genus Caballeronia; species Caballeronia hypogeia. The sequence continues at coordinate 512 of NZ_FCOA02000037.1, read as the reverse complement.
GACGTGCGCGTCCTGCGTGGCGCGCGTCGAAAAAGTGCTCGGGCGCGTGCCGGGCGTCGAGAGCGTCGCGGTCAATCTCGCGACCGAGAAGGCGACGGTGCACGCGAGCGCCGCCGTCACCGACGATCAGCTCGTCGCGGCCATCGCGAAGGCCGGCTACGAAGCCGCGCCGATCCTTCCCGAAGCGCCGCCCGCCCCCGCCGCGCCGCAAACGTTCGATCCCGAGCTCGCGGCCGTGTTCGCGGCCGCGCTCTTTACCGTGCCGCTGCTCGCGCCGATGTTCAATCTCGCGCTGAATCCGTGGCTGCAACTCGCGCTCGCGAGCGTCGTGCAATTCGGCTTCGGCGCGCGCTTCTATATAGGCGGTTATCGCGCGCTGCGGGCGTTCGCCGGCAACATGGATCTGCTCGTCGCGCTCGGCACGTCGGCGGCGTGGGCCCTGTCCGTCTGGCAGATGCTCGCGCACGGCGGCATGAGCGAGCATCTGTTCTTCGAGGCATCGGCGGTCGTCA
>NZ_FCOA02000036.1 GCF_001544875.2 Caballeronia hypogeia | reverse complement strand
ACGAGCCGGAACCGAGACTGCACATAAAAACTTTCAGCCGGTAATAGATGAAATGTGCTGCAGCACATTTTCTTTACTTGCAGAACGAGGATATCGGCCGTTTTCTCGGGGTTGAAAAGCTGATCAGGCGCAGTTCTGCGCCGCGTAAACGCGCAGAAACCTCTTAAACTCGCGTAAACGCAGACGGGCAGCGTTGTAAAAATGCCCGGTCGGGGCACTCAAGTACTTCAGAGTTTACTTGAGGTTTACCGGTTCGCCGTTTATTCTTCGGTTTGCAGCTTGTTTTCCACAAACCGAAGAATTTTTTGCTTACCCAGGCCCGCCAGTGACTGCGAACTCCATGCTAAGCGCTCGGCTTCCCGAAGTCGATCAATCCGTTTCGATCGAAACGCTCTTGGGGGTGGCGGCCCAAGCCACTGACATTCTCAATCAGATCCGCGACGCGATGTTGGAGCCGTATCCGCGCAAGAGCGCGCCGACATTCACGAGCGCTCAGGTCGCGTCGCTTTGCGGCATCGACAAGCAGCGGTTCCAGTACCTGACGACCAAGGGTGAATTGCCTGCTGGAACGTCCAAGGGGGCTGGCCGCAGCAAGGAATTCACGCTCGAGGAAGCGCTCACCTGGATTCGCGCGACGAAGGAGCGCACCCGGCGGCCGGAAGACAAACGCGGTCGCATTGTGACCGTCGCGAACTTCAAGGGAGGCGTCGCCAAGACGACTACCGCCGTTTCCGCCGCCCAGGCGCTCACTTTGCTCGGGCGCAAGGTTCTCGTCATCGACTGCGACCCGCAAGGGACTACCACGCAATTGTGCGGATGGGCGCCGGATGCGGAGATTTCGGATGATCAGACCCTTCTTCCGCTCATCTATGGCGATCGGGAAACGTTGCACTATGCCGTGCAGCAAACGTACTGGCACAACCTCGACCTGATTCCGGCTTCGTCGTCGTTGTTCGACGCCGAATTCGAGATTCCGGCGAAAGTCCTCAACGACAGCACCTTCGAATTCTGGGAGATCGTGCGCAAAGGCCTGATGCCGCTGACCGCCGAATACGACGCGATCGTCATCGACACCCCGCCCGCGCTCAGTTATCTCACGATCAACGCGCTGCTGGCGTCGGACGCGATTCTGCTGCCCTGCCCGCCCGAAGCCCTCGACTTCGCGAGCTCGACCCAGTTCTGGCATCTCTTCGCCGACATCGCGAAGAAGTTGCCCGGCGTGCTCGAGCAGAAACGCTTCGACTTCGTCAACGTGATCCTCACGAAGGCTAAGTCGGACGACGTGTCTCGCGTCGTGCGCGGCTGGCTGCAGAAGGCATATGGCGATCGCGTGCTGCCCTTCGAGATTCCGGAGTCGACCGTGCCGAAGGGGGCTTCGGCGCAACTTTCGACGGTCTACGACTTGTCGAAACCGGACGGCAGCACGGCCGCATACAACCGATTCAAAGAGCCGCTCGACCGGCTCGCCGAACACCTCGACGCGCAGTTCGTCCGCGCGTGGAATCAGACGGAGGCGTAAATGGGTATCGGGGATAGACTCCTGGCCAAAACGGCGAACATCGGCAGCAAGCCGACGGAGACAGCGCAACCGCGTCCGGTCAATACGGAACCGCGCACATCGCCCGGCCGGTTGATGGACGCGCAGCACCGCATCAATACGGCGCAGGCGCGCATCAAGGAACTGGAAAGTCAACTCGAGGAGCGGGCGGCGCTGGAAGTGCCGCTCGACGCGCTCGTGGAAGTGAGCGGCCGACGTCGCAAGCTAACCGCCGAACAATTCCAGGAACTGAAAAGCAACCTCGCTCGACACGCGCTCGCGACGCCCATTCTTGTGCGCACACTGCCGGACCAGCGCTATGAAATCGTCGCCGGACACAACCGCGTAGCCGCGTACAGGGAACTGGGGCGCACGACAATTCGCGCCAATGTAGCGTCGATCGAGGAAGGTGAAATCGAATTCGCCGCCTTTTTCTCGAACCTGCTTTCCCCCTCGCTGACCGATTTCGAGAAGTATTGGAACTTTAAGCGGCTGCAGGAATTGAGCGGGCTGACGCGCACCGAAATCTCGGAGAGCGCCGGGTTGAGCAAAAGCCACGTGACGCGAATCTTTTCCTTCGACGCACTTCCTGAGGCCGCGAAAGTGGCGCTCGCCGAGAAGCCGGAAAGATTGGGCAGCAACGCGGCCCAGAAGCTCGCAGCGCTCACCGAAGCGGGCAAATCCGAAAAGGTTGTCGAGGCCGTGCGTCGTCTTATCGATGATGAGAATTTCACGCAGGACAAAGCGGTCGCGCTCGCCGCAGAGAAGCCACGAGCGGTGGCACCCAGTGGGACGGTCGTAAGATCGGGACGAAGAAAGGTTTGCGAGATTTCGACGCGGAATGGAGTGGTCGGCGTTCGATTTTTCGAGAAGGACGCGGGCGAGGCCGAGCAGTGGGGTCAACGAATCGCAGACTTCATCAACAAGTCTTTGAGTGAAGCAGAACAGGAATGAGACTCTAGTAGATTTTCTTTATAAATCAGCGACTTACGAAACAAGTGCCAAGTTTCGAATCGGCGAACCTAGTAGAACTTCCTTATAAATCAATAGGTTAAAAGGCTAACGCCAAAAGAGGCAGCCATGTAACGAACAAGTTCCAGAAAGACAAAAGCCTTCGGCGCCAACCGAAGGCTTTTGAATATCGGGCTTAACTGCTATCGCCCGTCCGCTTCCCGACGCCAATCGGGTCACGAGGTCCACATCTCGAAGTTTAGCGGAACGCGATGGGCAGTCAAGCGTTTGTCCTCCATTTTTAGAAATGGATGTACTTGACATGCGTATCGCGCAACATTCCGTTGCAGGCGAGGCTGAATCTTGCCCCAATACCCGGGAAGCAATCACCAAAGCGGGCGATCAACAGGCGCTTGATGAATTCGCCTGCGACCGATCGAACCTGCCCTGGGTTATCTTCCGCGCAGCGCACCGCGCTACCCACACCGCCGCACTGCCCGCCCGTGCCCGCGCACTGCTCGCCGCGCTGGCCCGAACCGTAGACGCTGCCCGTCCCTACGCTGCCATTTTCGCGCGACGGGAATTGCTAACCGGTCGGGCGCAGCAATCCATGCGTACGTTCTATCGCAGCATGGATGATCTTGAACAGACCGGCTTCATCGCGCGACCGCCTCAGACGCGCTACGGCGCAGCCGGATTGTTCGGACGCGCCTATATTCATCTGACACCGAAGGCGGCAACCTTGCTCGGCCTCGTCGAGACGTCTTCCGACACGGAAGCGCCGCGAATCGAGTCTCCTGAGCATGCCACGCAAGTCGCAACGTCGCCTTCTTTGGCTACTCCGTCTGCCACCGTGGCAGACCGCGCTATATATAAGGATCTAATCCCTTCTACTCAAAAGAGACAACCAGGACGCCTCCCCGCCGACCTCACACGCCTCTTGTCTTTGGGATTTCGAGAATTTCTGATCTTCAAACTCATGCGCGAAGCGAAGCTTCACGACAAGCTGCTTTCCGACGTGGTGGAAGCAAGCTGGGACCATTTGCGTCGTGCTACGCATCCGATCAGCTATCTGCGGACTCTGCTAAAGGCGCCGGTCGATTTCGCCTACCGCGTGCGCTCCAATCGCGCGACCTCCGTCGAACAAGCACGCGAACGCGCTGTTGAGCAGAGATCAGAGGAAGCCGTGAACGGCATCGCTGGTCAATCGTTCGTAAGCCGTGATGGACTCCGTCACTACCAAATTTCCGACGACGCAACGTCCGTCACCATTCAGCATCGCGACGAGCCGCGGCCACGCGTTCATGCGGGATCCTGGGCTCGCGATTTCGTCGCGGCTGTCGACGCCGGGCATATTCTTCGCGTGGGTGCACAGAACCATGCCGACCAGATTGCATGTCTCCGACGCCCTACGGCCGGTCACGAAATGCAGCCGCAGAGTGTTCGCGGCTCCGCTGCAGGCACGATCGCTGCGCACATCGATGAACTGAAGCATTTGCTTCGCTTGAAGCGCGCGGGTGTCGCCCCCAGATGCGAAACAGAGAAGGAGACGGATTCAGCCGCGCGCGGTGGACCGCTCTCGGCCTGTTTGGAGTCGCTTCTGAAGGGTGAATCCGCCATTGCGTCAGCCCCATGATCGGACTTGCGAGGATGTCGCCACTGCGGATCTGGACTTATTCGTCATATGAAACGCGCCTGGCGACGTGCAACCTCTCGATAAAGATTTTGAAAAAAGGTGCTGCGACGCAGCAAGTGCTGGTATAATCTAAGGTTGCGCCTGAATGGGCGATTGGAAAACGCAAACCGCGTTCGAATGCGGTCTGCGTGCTTTGCTCGATGCGATTTTCAGCAAGCCGTCCGTGGTCGAAGCTGTCATCGATATCAGTGCGAGCCGTACGCTCGCGTCCGGGGATCTGTCGTCGCCGAGCAAACCTGTCGAGGAGAAAGTATGGCAAGTTTTGATCGGGAAGATTCGGAGCTGGATGTCGTCGCACCGGCGCGCAAGGCACCAGGCCGACGGGCGAACAAGGGTAAGGGCCAGGCCGGCACGATGCAGCCCGATGTCGCAATGACCGCAGAGCAGAATGAAGAGCGTCAGCGCCAGATGCGCGCGCTCATTCAGTTGGGCAAGGAGCGGGGCTATCTCACGCACGCCGAAATCAACGACCATCTGCCGGACAATTTCGCTGAAACGGCCGCGATGGAAACCATCGTCAGCACGTTCAACGACATGGGCGTCGCTGTCTACGAGCAGGCGCCCGACGCGGAAACGCTGCTTCTGAGCGATAGCGCCCCGAGCGTCGTCACCGACGAGCAATCGGACGAAGAGGCGGAAAACGCGCTCTCGACGGTCGATTCCGAATTCGGCCGCACGACCGACCCCGTGCGCATGTACATGCGCGAGATGGGCGCGACCGAGCTGCTCACGCGCGCTGGCGAAATTGCGATTGCGAAGCGCATCGAAGATGGCCTGCACGAAATGATTCAGGCGATCGCGGCGTGCCCGTCGACGGTCGCGACCATTCTCGCGGACGCGGCGCAAGTCGAATCGGGTGAGCTCAAGATCGACGAGCTGGTCGACGGCCTGAAGGAAGATGACGCTGAAGAGCAGGAAATTTCGTCCTCCGACACAAGCGATTCGGGCGATATCGATACGGACACCGACGATTCGGACAGCGATGAAGAAGACGATGACGATCTCGACGGCGGCGACTCCGGCGCGTCGAACGAAGCACGTCTGAAGCAGCTGAAGGCCGACTGCCTGGAAATCTTCGCGCGTGTCCGCGAGCTCGCCGAACAGGCAAGCAATCCGAAGGGTTCGGGCGCGGTCGCGACCAAGGCCGTCGAAAAGGCGCGCGCCGAGATCCAGCGCGAACTCGGTTCGATCCGCTTCACGGCCAAGACCATTGATCGTCTGTGCGCCAACGTGCAGCAACAAGTTGCGCAGGTGCGCGAAATCGAGCGCCGCGTGCTGCAGATTGCGGTCGATCGTTGTGGCATGCCGCGCGAAAAGTTCGTCGAGTCGTTCCCGGGTCACGAGACCGACCTCGAATGGACCTCGCGCACGGCTGCGGCTTCGAAGCAGTACGGCGCGTCGCTCGAACGCAGCCTGCCGGCGATTCAGGCCGAGCAACAGAAGCTGATCGATATCGAAGGCATGGTCGAAATGCCGCTGAAGCAACTCAAGCAGATCAACCGTCAAATGACGGCTGCCGAGTTGAAGATGCGTCAGGCCAAGCGCGAGATGATCGAAGCCAACCTGCGTCTTGTGATCTCGATCGCGAAGAAGTACGTCAATCGCGGCATGCAGTTCCTGGACCTGATCCAGGAGGGCAACATCGGTCTGATGAAGGCGGTGGACAAGTTCGAATATCGCCGTGGCTGGAAGTTCTCGACCTACGCGACGTGGTGGGTGCGTCAGGCCGTGACGCGTTCGCTCGCCGATCAGGCGCGCACGATCCGCGTGCCGGTTCACATGATCGAAACGATCAACAAGCTGAACCGCATTTCGCGCGAGATTCTGCAGCAGACCGGTCAGGAAGCGCATCCGTCGGTGCTCGCCGAGCGCATGGAAATGCCCGAAGAAAAGATTCGCGGCATTCTCAAGATCGCGAAGCAGCCCGTGTCGCTCGAGACGCCGGTCGGCGAAGACGCCGATGCGACGCTCGGCGACATGATCGAAGACCAGGGCGCCGCTTCTCCGGCGGACGCGGCGGTGCACGCGAACATGCGTGCCGCGATCGACGATGCGCTCAACGCGTTGTCGCCGCGCGAGGCGAAGGTGCTGCGCATGCGCTTTGGTATCGATACGGCTTCGGACTATACGCTCGAAGAGTTGGGCAAGCAGTTCGACGTGACGCGCGAGCGTATCCGCCAGATCGAAAGCAAGGCGATGCGCAAGCTCATGCACCCGAGCCGCGCCGACAAGCTGCGTCCGTTCCTGGATCGCTGATCCACCGCGCCGCCCGAACGGCTGTTCGGGCGAACGCTCGAAGCGCGTGCCGTCCCAATCGGGCGGCACGCGCTTTTCTTATTGCCAGAAATCGAATCAGCCGTGCGTCGTGCCTTTCGGCGCGGAACTCGACGCGCACGCTTGCAGTGCGGCGATCGCCTTGTGCGCCAGCGTGAGCGTTTCTTCGCAGGCCAGTGGATCGCGGAAAATCGAACAGCCGCCGCCCGCATCGATGCGGGCGACCGCGTTGCGCACCTTGTCGAGCGCGGATTGCGGAGAGCCCGTGTCCCGGATGATCGAGGCGATGTCGAACGCGCTGCCTGCATCGGTTTCGACGTAGCCGGGGCATTGCGTCTGAGCGTGAGCCGCGACGCAGATCAGGCCGATCCCGGCGACAACGGGAAGCCGTCTTACACGAGGGAAGCTCAGGGAAAGGGGACAGGAGAGGGCATTCATAAGCGAAACTCCCTTCGAACAACGCATGGATCACTGACACATCCGGCGCACGTAAAGCGACAGGACGGACGCGCGCATTTGTCCACAGATCTCGTGCACAAGCATGTGGATATCCTGAGCATCGCCGGGCCAACGTATTGATCCACAACGGATTTCACGTGGAGAGCGATTTTCGCGCGCTGATTCGCCTTACATTGTGAACCCGTTGCGCGAAGCGTGTCGGCCAGCCGGAAACAACCCGGTCCTGCGAGCATTAAAGCGCAGATTCTCATACCCAATTCGAAGACGTTCCCGAATCGTGGCTCCTGTCGTCGCGAGTCGGCGAGGAAATTGTTCGCCGGAGCCGGCAACTCTGTTCAGGGCGCGATGCTTTTTCCCGAGCGGAACACAGCCTAAAGTGTCAGACTTCAATCTGGCATTGATCACATCATGCAAATCGAAACGCCCGCAATTCCAGCCTCATTAAACGGTACTTCCACGACAACCCGCCAATGGCTTGCCGTCGTGGCGGTCGCTGTCAGCGCATTCGCTTTCGTCACAGGCGAATTTTTGCCGGTCGGATTACTGCCGCAGATCGCACACGACCTTGGTGTGTCACCAGGTGTCGCCGGCTTGATGATAACGACGCCCGGTGTGCTGGCCGCGATCTTCGCCCCGATGCTCATCGTGCTCGCGGGCCGCATGGATCGCCGGCACGTTTTCCTGTTGCTCACCGCCGTGCTGATGATCTCCAACATCGTGTGCGCCGTTGCAGCGAGCTTCCCGATGATGCTGGTCGGGCGCGCCTTGCTGGGCGCCGCGCTCGGCGGCTTCTGGACGCTGGCGACCGCAGCCGCGCCGCGGCTCGTGCAGGCGAAGGACGCCGCAAAATCCACTGCCACGATTCTGACCGGCGTCACGTGCGCAACGGTCATCGGCGTGCCGCTCGGAACCTTTATCGCGTCGTTTGCGTCCTGGCGTCTGTCCTTCGCCGCCACTGCGGGACTGGTCGCGGTGGCATTGATTGCGCAGGCGCTGCTCGTGCCTTCGCTGCCGTCGGCATCGGCGTTGCGCGTCGCTCATTTCAAGGCGTTGCTCAAGAGGCCGCATACGCGCCTGAGCATGTTGATGGTCGCGCTTGTCTTCGGAGCGCATTTCTCGACCTATACGTACATCGCGCCGCTGCTCGAACAGGATTTCTCCCTGAGCGCCATCACGTTGCTGCTCTTCGGATTCGGCCTGATCGGTTTCTTCTCCAATGCGCTGATGTCGATGGCGGTGTCGGGCCACCTGAAGAAGTCCGTCGCCGTGATGGTATTGCTGCTGCTTGCTGCGCTGTCGTCAATGTTGCTGCTCGAGCATTCGACCATCGGCGAGACCGCGGGCATGCTGCTCTGGGGTATCGCGTTCGGCGCGCTGCCGCTTTGCTTCAGCGTGTGGATTCAGCGTGGCACGGCGGACCTGCCGGAAGCGGGATCGGCCATGTTCGTGAGCATCATTCAGGTCGCGATTGCCGCAGGCTCGGCCGTCGGCGGCGCGATTGTCGACCGTGCCGGCGTGCATGCCGACTTCATGCTCGGGCTCGGACTCGCGATGCTCGGTCTCGTGACGCTGCAACGTCTCTCTTCCATGGAGCGGCCCGTCAAGGCGTCGTCTTTCAAGGGCGCGTGCGACGCTTCGGCCGACTGAATGAGTTATGTGTCTTCATCGGTATCGTTCCCCGCGATACCGATGATGAGCTTGGTCAGCAGCCGCGCAGGGTCGCTCAAGCTCCCTCGCGCGCGATGCACGAGCCCCACCTCGCGGTGGAAGGTGTGTTCGCCCAGATCGATCGCGCGCACCGCCGCTGGCCAGCGCTTGTGAGTTGCAACCTCCGGAACCAGCGCAACGCCCACGCCGTTCGCAACCAGACGCACGATCGCCTCCAGTTCGTCGACTTCGCACAACTCCTGCAATGAGAAGTGCATGCCCCGCAGAAAACGATCGACCAGCCGTCCTCCGAACGATGTCCGGTCGTAGCGGATGAACGGTCGCGTGGACAGCAACTCGGCCCAGTCGTCCTCCGACGCGTTTCGTGGAACCAGCAAGCGGAACGGCTCACTGGCCAGCGTCGTCCAGCGAAGATCCTTGTGCAAGGCAAATGGCGGCCGGATGATCGCCGCCATGTCGATTTCTCCGGCATCGACAAGGTTCACGAGTTCCATCGAAAGGCCCGGAATCACGCGCGACCGCGCCTCGGGACATTGACGGTGGAATTTCGCGAGCGCATCGGGCAGAAGAGAGCGCTGCAGTGAAGCGATTGCGCCGACGCTCACGAGAACATTAGCCGCGTGACCAACCGGTGTCGTGCCCAGATTGTTGTACATCCGGATGAGCTCTTGAGCCTGCGAAAGAATCTGCTCGCCCGTTTTGTTCAGATGCGCGGAGCGTCCGCTGCGGTCGAACAGCGTCAAACCCAGCTCTGATTCGAGCCGTTGCATCTGCGCGCTGACCGCGGCCTGCGTCAGTCCGATCTTGTCTCCCGCCGCTGCGAATGTACCTTCACGCGCGACCGCCACCAGCGTTTTCAACTCTCGAATCATCTACAAATCCCCTTTGTGATTGGATCGGGAATCCATTGATTCTATTTACGTGTGGACGTTTCCACAATCCAGTCACGCCGCGCGTTCGAAGAAGGAGGCGCGAGTCGACTCATAGAAATTTCTTTTACTCAGTCCAAAAATATATAGCTATTCGTGTTTTTTTGAAACATTAGACTCGGTCTCATGTTGAACCACGGCTACCACACATGACGTCCAGAACAAAAGAGCCGAAATCGACCCGGATTGATCAGAGACAAACAGGCAATCCGATCCTCGCAGCAAGCGTCGGCTGACCCGCTTCGCCTGATGCCCGACAGACGGCGAAACGCCGCACCGGGTATATCCGGCAGCCGATTCTTCATTCCGCACGAACGACACATCAACCGAGCTTATGAAACGAATTCTTGTCGCCAATCGCGGAGAGATTGCGTGCCGCATCATCAAGGCAGCGCATGGACTGGGTATGGAGACTGTCGCGGTCTATTCTGAAGCGGACAAGGGCGCGAAACATACCGAGATCGCCGATATTGCCGTTGCCGTCGGCCCGGCTCCCGCGCAGAAGAGCTATCTGAATGTGCAGGCCGTGCTCGATGCCGGCGCGGAGCACGGCGCAGACGGCGTGCATCCCGGCTACGGCTTCCTCTCGGAAAACACCGACTTCGCGCGCGCCGCCGAAGAGCGCGGCATGACGTGGATCGGTCCTTCGACCGCATCCATCGAAAACATGGGCGACAAGAACCGCGCCCGAACCATTGCCGAGCAATGCGGCGTTCCCGTACTTCCCGGAAGCATTCGCTTCTCGCCCGACGACCTGTCGAAGCTCGAACAGGAGGCCGCGCGCGTCGGGTTTCCACTGCTCGTAAAGGCATCCGGTGGCGGTGGCGGCATCGGCATGAAGCGCGTCGATTCAATGGACGGATTGCGCGCCACGGTGACGACCACGCAGGAACTCGCCGCGAAAGCCTTCGGCGATGCGGGCGTTTATCTCGAGCGCTATGTGCCGCGCGCGCGTCACATCGAGATTCAGGTGTTCGGTTACGGCGATGGCACGGCCGTTCATCTGTTCGAACGCGAGTGCTCGATTCAGCGGCGCTTCCAGAAGATCGTCGAGGAAAGTCCTGCGCCCGGTTTGCCGGCCGATGTTCTCGCGCGCATGGAATCGGCGGCCGTCGCGCTCACCGAGAACCAGCGATACAGCGGCGCCGGCACGGTCGAGTTCATCGTCGATGCGGAGACCAACGAGTTCTTCTTCCTCGAGATGAACACGCGCATTCAGGTGGAGCACGGCGTCACCGAAGCCATCACCGGATGGGACCTCGTGCAAGCGCAGATCCTGCTGGCCGCGGGACGCCTCAAGCGCCTCGAGCAGAGCGCGATCCGGCGTCGCGGCGCGGCGATCGAATGCCGTCTGTATGCCGAGAATCCGGCGAAGAACTTCATGCCGTCGCCGGGCAAGCTCGCGAAGTTCGTGCTGCCGGAAGGAGTCGATGGCGTGCGTATCGACACCGGCGTGCGCGCCGGCGATGCCATCTCGCCGTTCTATGACCCGATGATCGCGAAATTCATCGCGTCGGGAAGCGACCGGAATCAGGCGCTGGAGATCATGTCGGCGGCGCTGTCGCATCTGCAGATCGAGGGCATCAAACACAACGGCGCGTTTCTTTCCGCGTTGATGCAGCATCCCGATTTCGTCGCGGGCCGGGTGGACACGGGCTTCGTTCCGCGCGAAATCAAGAATCTGCTCGCTGCTGCGAGTGGAACGGTGCATGACGGAGTGTCGGCATGAGCGCGAACTCATCCACTGCGGCGAAGGCTTATCGGTTGCGCCATTCCGGCGAGAGAACGGTGATCGTCGAGGTGCAGTCGAGTGATCGCATTGCCGCGAATCGTGTCGCGCGCGAGATTGCCGCGCGCATCTCCGCCGCCGGTCACGCGTTCATCCACGACATCGTTCCCGCGATGACCACGGTCGGCGTTCACTACGACCCACATCGCGTCGATGTCGGCACGAGCGGCCAGCTTCCGTATCAGGTGATCGAAGTTCTGCTCGAGCGGATTCTCGATGAAAGCCGCGAAGCTTCGACGAACGCGGGTCGCGTGGTCGACATTCCTGTCTGCTACGGCGGCGAATACGGCCCGGATCTCGCCGAGGTCGCACAGAACTCGGGGATCAGCGCGAGCGACGTCGTGAAGCTTCACACGAGCGAACTCGTCGACGTGATGATGATCGGTTTCGCGCCGGGCCATCCGTACATCGGGCTCTTCGACGAACAGCTTGCTCCGCCGCGCCGCGCCACGCCACGCACGGCGGTTCCGCCCGGTTCGGTGGGTCTCGCGAATCGGCAGAGCGTCATCTATCCGGTGACCTTGCCCGGCGGCTGGAATCTGATCGGACGGACGCCCTTGCGGATGTTCGATCCGTCGCGGCCCGATCCGTGTCTTCTCCAGGCGGGCGACAAGATCAGATTCGTTTCGATCAGTCCCGCCGAGTTCGACGCCTTGAATGAACATGCCGGAGCTGCGCAATGAGCATCGAAGTGGTGAAACCCGGAGCGTTGACCACGTTGCAGGATCTGGGACGTCGCGGCTTTCAGAAGCTCGGCGTTCCCGTCAACGGTGTGATGGATGAGCGGTCTCATCGGCTGGCGAATGCGCTGGTCGGCAACGTCCAAAGTCAGGGAACGCTGGAAGTCACGCTGATGGGGCCGACGCTGCGCTTCACCGTGGACGCGGTCATCGCGGTGACCGGCGCGGACCTCGACGCCAAACTGAACGGCGAGCCGTTGCCGCGCGACCGCGCGACCGCCGTCAGCGCGGGGAGCGAACTCGCGTTCGGCAAGCGTCGATCGGGCGTGCGGGCTTACATCGCGGTTCGCGGCGGCTTCAACGTCGATCCGGTGATGGGCAGCGCAAGCCTCTTCGCTCGCGGTGGATACGGCGGATTCGCCGGCCGCGCGCTTGCCAAGGGCGATGTGATCCGGCTGAACGACGCGTCGAAGGCAAGGACCGCGAACATCGACGGAAACCTCGCGGCGCTGGATCGGGACGTTCTCGCCGACGCCGAAGCGCCGATCCGCGTCATTGCCGGGCGCGAGTGGGAACGTTTCGATGCGGCTTCCCAAAGCGCGTTTCAGCACGAGCCGTTTCGCATGACGCCGCAGTCCGATCGCATGGGCTTTCGCCTCGAAGGTCCGAAGCTCGCACTCACGCAGGCGTGTCAGATGGAATCGGAAGCGCTGGGCTTCGGCGCGATCCAGGTTCCGGCAGATGGAAACCCCATCGTTCTGATGGCGGACCGGCAGACCACGGGCGGTTATCCGAAGATCGCGCAGGTGTGCGCCGTCGACTTGCCGCGCCTCGCGCAGAAGATGCCGGGAGAGTCGATCAGATTCAGCGTGATCGGTATCGACGAGGCGCAGCGCCTGCTGCTGGCGCAGCAACGCACGTTTGCAACATGGGAGGCGTGAGCATGCCGACAATCGATTTCAACAGCGACATGGGCGAGAGCTTCGGCGTCTATCGCCTCGGAGCGGATCGCGAGGTGCTTCGGCATGTCACGTCGGCGAACATCGCGTGCGGTTTTCATGCCGGCGATCCGCGCACCATCCGGGCGACGGTGCACGCGGCCGTCGAGGCGAATGTCGCGATCGGCGCGCATCCCGGCTACCACGACCTGCAAGGTTTCGGCCGTCGCCCGATGCAGTTGAGCCCCGACGAAATCTACGACATCACGGTGTATCAGGTCGGCGCGGTGAAGGCGTTTGCCGAAGCCTGTGGCGGACGCCTCGCGCACGTGAAGGCGCATGGCGCGCTCTACAACGTCGCGGCGCGCGATCACGACGTGGCGCGCGCGCTGTGCGCCGCGGTCCGCGATATCGACCGCGATCTGATCTTCTTCGGCCTCTCGGGTTCGAAGCTCGTCGATGCCGCTCGCGAAGCGGGCCTGCGCTGCGCGCAGGAAGTCTTCGCCGACCGGACGTATCAGGACGATGGCGCGTTGACCCCGCGCGGCGACCCTCGCGCGATGATCACGAACGTAGACGAAGCAGTCGAACAGGTTATGACAATGCTCGAATGCAAGCGCGTTCGTTCGGTGAACGGCGCATGGGTCGACGTGCAACCCGACACGCTCTGCATTCACGGCGACCAGCCCGGCGCGGCCGCGTTCGCCGCGGCAGTCAGCGGCGCATTGCGCGCCGCCGGCGTCACGATTCAGGCACCCGGCATTTCGCCACAAGCTTAGAGACCACAATGACAAAACAGGCTATCCCCATTCTCGCGGAAACAACCGGCTCCCTCTGGAAGATCGTCGCGCAACCGGGCGAGCATCACCCGGCAGGCGCGGAACTCTTCGTCCTCGAGTCCATGAAGATGGAGATTCCCGTCGAGGCCGAAGTCTCGGGAACCATCCACGAGTATCACGTCGCGGAAGGCGATGTCATCGAAGAAGGGCAGGTCGTCGCCACCTTCATTCCGGACTGAAAATCGCCGCCTTCGAGCTGAGCACAACGACCGGCATATCGGCGTGGGCTAATTGCCGGTTGCCAGTAATCCTAATGGGATGATTCCATGTCTAACGCTTCGTCAGCCACTATCGAGGCTCCGGCTTCTTCCGCCGGAACCATGCCGACTGCAATGGCGAGAAAAGCAGCCGTCGCGGCCGCCGCCGGAACCGCAATCGAGTATTACGAATTCGGCGTGTATGGGTACATGGCCGCGATCATCGGGCCGTTGTTCTTTCCGGCGGACGAGCCGACCGCCGCGCTGCTGTCCGTGCTCGCCATCTTCGGCAGCGCGTTCCTGATGCGGCCGATCGGCGGCATCGTGCTCGGTCGTCTGGGTGACCGGGTGGGGCGTCGCTCGGTGCTGCTGACCACGGTCATCGGCATGGGTATCGCGACCGCCGCCGTCGGCGTGCTGCCGATCGCATCGGTGGCCGGCATCTTCGCACCGCTCGCCTTGCTGATCGTGCGCCTCGCGCAAGGCTTCTTCTCGGGCGCCGAAGTCACCGGCTCCGCCGCTTATGTCGCCGAATCCGCACCGCGCGGCCGTCGCGGCTTTTATGGCGCGGCCACGCCTGTCGGTGTCGCGATCGGCGGCGCGCTCGCGGCGGCGGTTTGCGGTCTGACGACGGGCTTCATGAGCAGCGCGCAACTGCACGACTGGGGATGGCGCATTCCTTTCCTCATGGCGCTGCCGCTGGTCTTGTTCTCGGCGTTGATGCGCCGACGCATCGAGGAATCGGCGGTGTTCAAGCGCGCGGCCGAATCGAGCGAGCCGCCCAAGGCGCCGCTGGCGGAAGTGTTCAAGCATCATCGCCTGCCGATGCTGCGCGTCTTCCTGATCTCGCTCGGTCAGAACGTCGGCTACTGGGTGGGCTTCGTGTTCATGAGCATCTACCTGATCACCTACCTGAAGTACGACAAGACGAGCGTATATTGGGCGATGTCCCTCGTGAGCATCACGATGGCCATGCTGATGCCGATGTGGGGCGGACTGTCGGACCGGATCGGGCGCAAGAAGGTGCTGTATATCGGCTTTGCGGCCTATGCCGTGCTCGTCATCCCGATGATGATGCTGATGAACCTGCACAACACCGCGCTCACGTTCCTCGCGCTGTTCGTCGTCGCGCTGCCGATGCCGATCGTGCAATCGGTGGGCTATCCGACGTACGCCGAGCAGTTCCCCACGCGCGTCCGTTACACCGGCATGGCGTTCAGCTTCAACTTCGGCACGATTCTCGGCGGCGGCGTGACGCCTTATATCGCGACGGCGCTCATCGGCCAGACGGGGAATCTGCTGAGCCCGGCTTTCCTGCTCGTGGGTGCTGCGGTGATCGGGTTCCTGACGCTGATCGGCGTGCGCGAAACCGCCGACGAAGCGCTGGCGTGATCGAGCACGAAGGAGCCAAACAGACATGCAAAACACGAACGTGATGGAACCCGGCGTCCTGACGCCGCGCGAAGAACGCCTGCGTATCCGTGCGGGTTTCAGCGGCAATACGAGCGGCATGGCGCCGGGTTACGGCCAAGGCAATCTGGTCATTCTGCCGCGCGACTGGGCCGACGATTTCAGGCGCTTCTGTCAGGCCAACCCGACGCCGTGCCCGCTGATCGGCATGACGGAGCCGGGCAGCAGCTTTGTGCCCGGACTCGGCGAAGACGTCGACCTGCGTACGGACCTGCCGCGTTACCGAGTCTGGAAGGACGGCGTGCTCGAACGCGAAGTCACGGATATCACCGACCTTTGGCGCGAGGATTTCGTCGGCTTCGTCATTGGCTGCTCGCTGTCGTTCGAGTCCGCGCTGCAGGACGCGGGACTCGAAGTTCGCCACGTCGACGAAGGCAAGGTCGTGCCGATGTATCGCACGTCGGTCGAGACGAATCCTGTCGGCGCGTTCTCCGGCCCCATGATCGTCTCGATGCGCCCTTACACGCCGGAGCAGGCGCGCATTGCGCACGAAGTCTGCTCGAAGCTGCCGGGCGCGCACGGCGCGCCGGTGCATATGGGCGATCCGTCGAAGATCGGCATTCGCGACATCGATACGCCGGACGAGGGCGAGCCGACCGAAATCCGCGAAGGCGAAGTTCCCGTGTTCTGGGGCTGCGGCGTGACTCCGCAAGCGGCGGTGATGGCGGCGCGCCCGCCGATCTGCATCACGCATTCGCCGGGCTACATGCTGATGTGCGACCTGCGCACGGAAGACCTGCGGCTCATCTGAAGACAACAAAAAAACACGCCTCTCGTCTCTCTATTCAACAAAATTATTTGTGAATCATAGAAAAATATATTGTTTTTGTTTTAGCGACTCGCGCATTAACATGATTCCGTTGCGATGACGCTTCGGATTGCGAGTCGCACTGCGGTAAATGCGGTATCGGAGCCGGTTCGCTAATCCGGCTTTCCCCATAATCACGTCCGCTTGTGTAAATCCACAACGAATACGTCACAACCTGGTCTGCCTAACATGAGCCTTTCGCCTTTTCACCTCGCCATTCCCGTGTTCGATCTTCCCGCCGCGCGCAATTTCTACGGCGAAGTGTTCGGTCTCGCGGAAGGCCGTTCCAGCACGCAATGGGTCGACTTCGACTTCTACGGCCATCAGCTGGTGATTCACGAGCAGCCGAAGACGCCGTCGCAGGAAAAGCTCAACAGCAATCCGGTCGATGGTCATGACGTTCCCGTTCCGCACTTCGGCATCGTGCTCAAGTGGGAAGAATGGGAAGCGCTGGCGGAGCGTCTGAAGTCGTTCGGCACGAAGTTCGTGATCGACCCGTATATCCGCTTCAAGGGCGAAGTCGGCGAGCAGGCCACTATGTTCCTGCTCGACCCGTGCGGCAACGCCCTCGAATTCAAGGCGTTCAAGGACATGAGCCAGTTGTTCGCGAAGTAAGCCATCTGGCGCGAAGCATGTAAAAAAGGGCGCGGACCGTTTGTGGTCCGCGCCCTTTTTTCATCCAAAGCAGAAATCGATCGTCAGACCTGGAATGCCTGCACGGTCTGGCGCAGATCGCGCGCCTGCGCATCGAGCGAGATCGCGGCGCTCGCCGCTTCGTTCACGAGCGCCGCGTTCTTCTGCATCAGCCGATCCATCTGCGAGACGGCGTCGTTCACTTCATCGATGCCGCTGCTTTGCTCGCGCGAGGCAGTGGCGATCGCTTCGACCAGCGTGGACACGCCATCGACCGAATCGAGCAGGTCGGCGAGCGTGGTGCCCGCGCGTTTCACCGTGGTGCCGCTCGACTCGACGTGCGCATTCACCTCGCGCGTCAGTTGCGAGATTTCCTTGGCCGCGCCCGACGAACGGCGCGCGAGCGCGCGCACTTCCTCCGCGACGACCGCGAACCCGCGTCCAAGCGAGCCGGCGCGCGCCGCTTCGACGGCCGCATTCAGCGCGAGCAGATTCGTCTGAAACGCGATCGACTCGATGACATCGGTAATCTGCCCGATCTGCGCCGAGCGCGCGGACAGATCGGTCATGCGCGCGATGGCGTCGGCGACGGCGCGTTCGCCGTCCTTCGCGCGCTCCGACGCCTCGCGGGCGAGCTCGCGCGCGCGGTTCGCGTGATCGGCGTTCGCGCGCACGGTGGAGGCGATCTGCTCCATGCTCGCCGAGGTCTGCTGCAAGCTCGCCGCGTGCTCCTCGGTGCGCGCGGACAGCGCGTGATTGCCCTCGGTGATGTCCGCCGCCGCGACGCCGATGGTGTCCGTCGAGCGCTTGATGTCGCCGACCATCGACGCGAGCTGGCTGCGCATCAGGCGCATCGCGTGCATGAGGCTTTGCGTGTCGCCGGCGGCGACCGGCACCTCGGTCAGCAGATCGCCTTGCGACACGCGCCGCGCGACGCTCGCCGCGAGCGCCGGCTCGCCGCCGAGTTCGCGGATGAGCGTGCGCGCCATCGAAAGACACAGCCAGCCGACCAGCGCCATGCCCGCGACGATGCACCCGCCGACCGTCCATTGCACGACGCGGCTCACGCGCTGCGCGTCGTCGTATTCGCGTTGCGCGGCGGTGAGCTGGAATGCGCGCAGATCGGTGCTTTCCTGTTTCACGCGCTTCGCGGCGGGCTCGATCTGCTGTGTCACGATCCACTGCGCTTCGGAGAGATTGTTCGCGGCCAGGAGGTCGCTCGTCGGGCGCAAGCCTTTGTCGCGCAGCGTCGCCCAGTCGGCGGCGAGGCGCCTGGCGAGCGGCGCTTCGGTCGAATCGAGCGGATAGCGCATGTATTTGCCGAGCAGGGCGTCGACGGACGCGATGCGCTGCTGCGTCGCCGCGACAACGGCCTGAGTCTTTTGCGCCGACGGATCGAGCACGGCGTCGCTGATTGCGAACTGACTTTGCGTGATGAGCTCGTCGATGGTCGAGATGGCCTGCAGCGCCTGAGCGCGGCCTTCGAATACGTGACGCAGCGCGGCATTGCCCTGGTGGACGCCGAATAATCCGACGCCGCCGACCGCGACGAGCACGGCGGCGACCGCGCCCGTGACGATCACGAGGCGCGCCTTGACGGTGAGCTTTGACATGTTCGGTAGAGGAGAAATTGCGCGAGGAGTCCGAGGCCCGGGGCGCCGCGTTGCGCGGGGCGCAATGGCCAATGGTCAGAGGTTTTCGGTGCGCAATCTACCGGTGCTTCAAGGCGGTTGTGTGACAACGGTGGCGAAGTCTGCGCGCATACGTTTGCGTGCGTAAGCGCGACAGAAATGAGCGGAAGGCCCGCGCGAGGACCGCGCGGGCAAAGGCGTTCGAGTCAGTCGCGCTTCGGGATATTCAATCCGCGCTGCACTGCCGGCCGCGCGAGGAACGCGGCCAGCACGCGCTCGACGTTCGGGAATTCGTGAAAGTCGACGAGTTCGCGCGCTTCGTAAAACCCGACCAGATTCCGCACCCACGGGAACATCGAGATATCGGCGATGGTGTACTCGTCGCCCATGATCCAGTCGCGTCCTTCGAGCCGCTGATCGAGCACCGCGAGCAGGCGCTTCGACTCGGCGACATAACGCGCGCGCGGCCGCTTGTCCTCGTATTCCTTGCCGGCGAACTTGTGGAAGAAGCCGACCTGACCGAACATCGGACCGATGCCGCCCATCTGGAACATCAGCCATTGCAGCGTCTCGTATCGTCTGCCAATGTCCTCGGGCATGAGCTGGCCGCTCTTCGCCGCGAGATAGACGAGAATCGCGCCCGATTCGAACAGCGGCAGCGGCTCGCCGTTCGGCCCGTCCGGATCGATGATCGCGGGAATCTTGTTGTTCGGATTGAGCGACAGAAACTCCGGCGACATCTGGTCGTTCGCGTCGAAGCGCACGAGATGCGGCTCGTAGGGCAGGCCGGTTTCCTCCAGCGTGATCGAAACCTTCACGCCGTTGGGCGTCGGCAGCGAGTAGAGCTGAATGCGCTCGGGATGCTGAGCGGGCCATTTCTTGGTAATCGGAAAATCGGAGAGCGCGGTCATCGAGAGTCCTCAAGGGTCGAATCACGAAATATAACCAACTCGACGATTTTCTGTTTCGCGCCGCCGATGTGCGGACTGTCATCGGACGGTCGCATCGAAAGGAAAAGATTGAGGGATCTCGAACAGACGCCGTGTGTCGAAGGGCAGAATCTGTCTTCACCATCACTACAAAAAAGATTGTAGGAATCGCTGCAGAAACACGAGGATTGCGCGTAGCGCCAAGGTCGGAAGAAGCGAACCAATAAATACGAAGCCAGGCCCTTGCGGGAAGAATGCAGCGCGTGCGCGACGTGCGGGCCGGTTCACTGGCTCGCTTATTGCATCGATGCGAATGCCCAAGCATCCGTTTCGGTCTTACGAACCGTTGGTTTACGCTGCCATGAAAACCGCTCCTCTCGCAACGCTCACCGCATTCGCTGCCGTGGTCGGGGGACTGCTGCCCAGCCTGTGCGATGCCACTCCGCTCGAAAGTCAGCTCGACTGCAAGTCCAGCGCCCATCGCTTCATCGCGCCGCTTGTCGCCGACAAATCCATCGACGCGCGCCCGATGCGCGTCGAAGCCAATTCGGTGAACGCCTTCAGGCCGACCCAGGGCAGCGGGCTTACGGCGTATGGCTTTCGGGTCTATGCGGTGCTCGGCTACGAGCAGGGCGACGAGATGTTCAAGCGCGGCAGCGGCCAGCCGATCAGCGATTCCGCCTATGGCGTCGTGGTGCTGGCCGCGGCGGAGACGGTCGAGGCGAAGGTGCGCGAGTCGGGCAGCACCGCGGTGGTGAAGCAGGTCGTGCCGATGCTGATAACAGCCGTTTTCTGCGACGGCGGCGGCGCGCACGACACCACGACGGCAGGTCCGGTCACGACGGAAGCATCGCGCAGTCGGTGAATCATCGTCGATAATGTTCTCCCGAATCGGGCGCGCTTTTGTTGCGCGCCCACCAACAGGAGAACGCCGACATGTCCGACGCAGCCAACCAGTCTCAACGAATCGCCATCGTCACCGGAGCGGGCAGCGGCATCGGGCGCGCGGCGGCGCTGGCCCTGCTCGGCGACGGCTGGTCGGTCGTACTGGCGGGAAGGCGTCCCGCGCCGCTCGATGCGGTGATCGACGAAGCCAACGCGGGCGAGCGCGCGCTCGCCGTGCCCACCGATGTCTCCGATCCGCAATCGGTCGAAAAGCTTTTCAAGGCGGCGGTCGAGCGCTTCGGCCGCGTCGATCTGCTGTTCAATAACGCGGGCGTGTCGAATCCGCCGGGGCCGTTCGAAGACTGGACGCCGGAGCAATGGCAGGGCGTCGTGAACGTGAATCTGAACGGCATGTTCTATTGCCTGCAGCAGGCGTTCCGCACGATGAAGGCGCAAACGCCGATGGGCGGACGCATCATCAACAACGGCTCGATCTCGGCCACTGCGCCGCGCCCGAATTCGGCCGCTTACACGTCGACGAAGCACGCGGTGGAAGGCCTCACGAAATCCGCCTCGCTCGATGGCCGCAAGTACGACATCGCGGTCGGCCAGATCGATATCGGCAACGCGATGACGGAGCTTGCAGCGCGCATGTCGAAGGGCGTGCCGCAGGCGAACGGCGAGATCGCCATCGAACCGATGATGGACGTGAAGATCGTCGGACAATCGGTGCTGTACATGGCGAATCTGCCGCTCGAAGCCAACGTGCTGTTCCACACCGTGATGGCGACCAAGATGCCGTTCGTCGGCCGCGGCTGAAACCTTCCTTACGCCGTCCGATACCAGACGCGAATGCCCGAATACCAGTGGCTCACGCTGGTATCGTCGCCGGCGCCGAACGTCGAGAGGCTCTCGACGTTCAGCACGTCGACGCCGTTCTCCGAAATCCACCGGTTCGCGCGCTCGACCAGCGCCGCGCCGTTCTCGTACACGTTGCCCTTGATGAGGTGATGCTGCACGACCTGCCGCTCGAAATCCTCGTAGGCGATTCTCGTCATTGCTTATCTCCGTGGTTTTTTCGTTGTAATGCGCTGGTTGCTCGGCGGGCGCTTTTGTTGCGGCGCAGCGCTTTCGCCGCATGACGCGTTCTGCCGATTCGAGCATCATATGGCCTGTTACACGGCCGTGCGAATCGGTGAATCCCGCCCTCGCGCGCCGCAGCAAAAGAGCATTCGAGGAGGCGATCACAACCAAAGCGCGCCGCCATGCGCCAATAAATGCCCCAATCGATGCCCCGATCCGCGATGCAAAGGAGACAAGGAGAGCACGATGGACATGCGGCAACGCGAGCACATCGAGGCAGTCGTCGCGGCGACCACGCGGGCGGAACCGGTCGTGTCCGCGCCCGCGCCGCCGCGCACGCATGAGAGCATCATCGAGAGTTCGTGGCGGCGTTGCGTGCATCAGTACGGGCTCGACCCGGCGCGCATGCAGGAAGCGCGCATCCTGCCGCAGACGCGCCTGCGCGAGCATCAGCAGCGTATCGACGATTTCGCGCGCATCGCGCGACATGGGCTGGAAACGCTTTACGAGCAGGTCGCCGGCATGGGCTACGTCGTGCTGCTCACCGACGCGCTCGGCGTGACGGTCGATTACATAGGCGACGCCAGCACCGATTCCGCGTTGCGCCGCGCGGGCCTATATCTCGGCGCGGAGTGGAGCGAAGCCGGCGCGGGCACCTGCGCGGTCGGCACCGCGCTCACGACCGGCCAGGCG
Source organism: Caballeronia hypogeia (assembly GCF_001544875.2). Taxonomy (GTDB): domain Bacteria; phylum Pseudomonadota; class Gammaproteobacteria; order Burkholderiales; family Burkholderiaceae; genus Caballeronia; species Caballeronia hypogeia. The sequence goes on along the minus strand of NZ_FCOA02000036.1, from coordinate 52,604 downwards.
CTGACGGTTCACCAGGTCGATCATTTCGACGCGACGCACATTCCGCTCACCTGCACCGCCGCGCCGCTCTACGATTCGCGCGGCGCGCTCGCCGCGATTCTCGACATTTCCGCGCTCACCTCGCCGCAAGCGCGCGACAGCCAGAACCTCGCGCTGCAACTCGTGCGCATCTATGCGGGCCATATCGAGAACGCGAACTTCCTGCGCACGCATCGGCAGGACTGGATTCTGAAGCTGAACTCGTCGCCCGAATTCGTCGATGTGAATCCCGAATATCTGATCGCGCTCGATGCGAGCGGGCGCATTGTCGGGCACAACCGGCGCGCGCATGCCATGCTCGCGGCGGAAATCGGCCGGCCCATCGCGCCTGGCGCGGTGTCCGCCGCGGCGGCGTCGCTGATCGGCGTGCCGTTCGACACCTTGTTCGAGGCGCGCATCGAGGAGCTGGGCCGCTTCGTCTATTCGCGGCCGAGCGAGCTGCGCGCGGTGCCGCTCGCGAAATCGGGCGCGCTGCTGTATCTCAGCGTGATGCCGCCCGCGCCGTGCTTTAGTCCAGGCGCGGCCACCAGCGCCACGCGCACGCTCGAAGTGCCCGCGCCGCTCGCCGCTCTCTCCGGTGGCGACGCCGCGCTCACGCGCCAACTGGAGCGCGCCGCGAAGCTCGTCGATTCGCCGATCAACCTGCTCGTCAACGGCGAGACCGGCAGCGGCAAGGAATTCTTCGCGAAGGCGCTGCATCGCGCGAGCGCGCGTCGCGCGGGGCCGTTCGTCGCGGTGAACTGCGCGGCGATTCCCGAGACGCTGATCGAAAGCGAGCTGTTCGGGCATCTGCCGAACAGCTTCTCGGGCGCGGGTCCGAAGGGCAAGCGCGGGCTGATCCAGGAAGCGGACGGCGGCACGCTTTTTCTCGATGAGATCGGCGACATGCCGCGCGAGCTGCAATCGCGTCTGCTGCGCGTGCTGGCGGAAGGCGAGGTGCTGGCGATCGGCGCGTCGCGGCCCGTTTCGGTCGACGTGCGCGTGATTTCCGCGACGCATCATTCGCTCGACGCGCTGATGCAGGACGGACGCTTCCGCGAAGATCTGTACTACCGCCTGAACGGCGCGCGCTTCACGCTGCCGCCGCTGCGCGACCGCACGGATCTCGACTGGCTGATCGCCAAGCTGCTCGACGGCGCCGCGACGCTCACGCCGGCGGCGCGCGAGCGGCTGCATCGGCATGACTGGCCGGGGAATTTGCGCGAGCTGTGCAACGTGCTGCGTTACGCGCGCGCGGTGTGCTCGAACGGTTTGATCGATGTCGATGACCTGCCCGAAGGATTCGGCGAGGTCGCGGCCATCGAGGCGGAGCCGCCCGCGCGCATCGCCGATGAGCCGTTCGACCCGCACCGTCTGCCGCCCGAAGGCATGTTGCTGATGCAGTACCTGCGCGCGGCAAGCTGGAACTTGAGCGCCGTCGCAAGGCAGATCGGCGTGAGCCGCATGACGCTGTACCGGCGCATGGCGCGCTATGGCATCAAGTCGCCGAATCAGCGCGACGCGGGCGGACACTGAAACACCCTGAACTTCCGCGTTACGCCTGTTCACACCGATACACCTGCCGCTGTGACACTTGTCACGGCGGCGCCCCGTACACCCTCGTTTTCTTCGGGTATTCCCGCGCTTTTTCGCGCCTGAACGCCTTCGCTCGATTGGCATGGCGCTTGCCTTTATTCGCCGCACAAAACACACAACGGAGACACGGGCATGCGTGAAGGCGCACAGCCGCTCGTCGGCATCATCGCCAATCCTGTTTCGGCGCGCGACATTCGCCGCGTCATCGCGAACGCGAACAGCCTGCAGCTCGCGGATCGCGTGAACATCGTGTTGCGGCTCTTGTCGTCGCTTGCGGCGTGCGGCGTCGGGCGCGTGCTGATGATGCCGGATCGCGAAGGCCTGAAAGTCATGCTCGAACGCCATCTCGCGCGCAAGCACGGTCCCGACGCCGGCCTCGCCAAAGTCGAGTTTCTCGACATGCCGGTGACCGCGCGCGTCGACGACACCTTCCGCGCCGCGCACATGATGCGCGAGACCGGCGTGGATGCGCTCATCGTGCTCGGAGGCGACGGCACGCATCGCGCGGTGGTGCGCGAGTGCGGCCAGGTGCCGATCGCGGGGCTGTCCACCGGCACGAACAACGCCTATCCGGAAATGCGCGAGCCGACCATTGTCGGACTCGCGACCGCGCTCTATGCGACCGGCCGCGTTCCCGCGCGCGATGCGCTCGCGTCGAACAAGCGGCTCGACATCGAGATTCGCGACCGCAAGGGCAACGTGCGCCGCGATATCGCGCTGGTCGACGCCGTGATCTCGCACGAGCATTTCATCGGCGCGCGGGCGCTGTGGAAGATCGACACGCTCGCCGCCGTCTATGTCTCTTACGCCGATCCGCAGGCGATCGGCATGTCGGCGATCGCCGGTCTGCTCGAACCGCTCGGACGGCATGAAGCCGGCGGTCTCGCGGTCGAACTGGCCGCGCCCGGCGCAGGCGAATTCGACCTGTGCGCGCCGATCGCGCCGGGCATGACGGAGCCGGTTCCAATCGCGAGCTGGGTGCGCCTGGCCGATGGCGTGCCGCATCGCGTGAAGCAGCGCACCGGCATCGTCGCGCTCGACGGCGAACGCGAGCTCGCCTTCGGCCCCGACGACGAAGTCACGATCACGCTCAGGGAAAACGCCTTTCGCAGCATCGATGTGGCCGCGTGCATGCGCTACGCGGCGGCGTCCGGGCTGATGCGCCGGCCTGGAAGCAACACCCGCAACACCCGCTAGACCAACCCAACGAAGGAGACAGAGATGACAGCGACGCAACATGCGGGCGGCTTGCCGCTTTCGAAGGAAGCACTGCTGGGCGTGTATCGCAAGATGCGCACGATCCGCGATTTCGAAGAGCGCCTGCACGTCGATTTCGGACGCGGCGACATTCCCGGTTTCGTGCACCTGTATGCGGGCGAGGAGGCGGCGGGCGTCGGCATCATGAGCCATCTGAACGACGGCGACCGGATCGCGAGCACGCATCGCGGACACGGCCATTGCATCGCGAAGGGCGTCGATCCGGTCGCGATGATGAAGGAGATCTACGGCAAGAAGGGCGGTTCGTGCAACGGGAAGGGCGGCTCGATGCATATCGCCGACTTGTCCAAAGGGATGATGGGCGCGAATGGCATTCTCGGCGCCGGCGCGCCGCTGATCTGCGGCGCGGCGCTCGCGGCGAAGTTCCGCGGCAAGGGCGAAGTGGGCATCACCTTCGCGGGCGACGGCGCATCGAATCAGGGCACGTTTCTGGAAAGCCTGAATCTCGCGGCCGTGTGGAATCTGCCGGTGATCTTCGTGATCGAGAACAACGGCTACGCGGAATCGACGGCGCGCGACTACGGCACGGCGGTCGATAGCTACGTGGATCGCGCGGCGGGCTTCGGCATTCCGGGTGTGACGGTGGACGGCACCGATTTCTTCGCTGTCCACGAAGCCGCGGGCGAAGTCATCAAGCGCGCGCGCGAAGGCGGCGGCCCGGCGCTGCTCGAATGCAAGATGATCCGCTTCTACGGCCATTTCGAAGGCGATGCGCAGACCTATCGCGCGCCCGGCGAACTCGACGACATCCGCAACAACAAGGATTGCCTGAAGAAATTCGCGCACGCCGTCACGCAAGCCGATGTGATCGCGCCGGCCGAGCTCGACGCGATCGACAAGGAAGTCGCCGCGCTGATCGACCACGCCGTGCAGGAAGCGAAGGACGCGCCCTTGCCGACCGCCGCCGATCTGCTCACCGATGTTTACGTCAAATACTAAATCCTGGAGACGACAATCATGGCCCGCAAACTGAGCATGAAGATGGCGATCAACGAAGCGCTCGATCAGGAAATGCAGCGCGATCCGAGTGTGATCATTCTGGGTGAGGATATCGTCGGCGGCGCCGGCGCGGACGGCGAGAAGGACGCGTGGGGCGGCGTGCTCGGCGTGACCAAGGGACTCTACGCGAAGCACGGCGACCGGCTGCTCGACACGCCGCTGTCGGAGTCGGCATATGTCGGCGCGGCGATTGGAGCCGCAGCGTGCGGCATGCGTCCCGTCGCGGAGCTGATGTTCATCGACTTCATGGGCGTGTGCTTCGACCAGATCTTCAATCAGGCGGCGAAGTTCCGCTACATGTTCGGCGGCAAGGCGGAAACGCCCGTCGTGATTCGCGCGATGGTTGGCGCCGGATTCCGCGCGGCGGCACAGCACAGCCAGATGCTGACTTCGGTGTTCACGCATATTCCGGGCTTGAAAGTGGTCTGCCCGAGCACGCCCTACGACACCAAAGGACTGCTGATCCAGGCGATCCGCGACAACGATCCCGTCATCTTCTGCGAGCACAAGAATCTGTACGGCTTCGAAGGCGAAGTGCCGGAGAACTCGTATGCGATTCCGTTCGGCGAAGCGAACATCGTGCGCGACGGCAAGGATGTTTCCATCGTCACGTATGGCCTGATGGTGCATCGCGCGCTCGAAGCGGCGGCGACGCTCGCGAAAGAAGGCATCGAGGCCGAAGTCGTCGATCTGCGCACGCTCTCGCCGCTCGATATCGACACGGTGCTGGAAACCGTCGAGAACACCGGGCGGCTGGTCGTCGTCGATGAAGCGAATCCGCGCTGCAACATCGCCACCGATATCTCCGCGCAGGTCGCGCAGCAGGCCTTCGGCGCGCTGAAGGCTGGCATTGAGATGGTCTGCGCGCCGCACACGCCGGTGCCGTTCTCGCCGACGCTCGAAGATCTGTACATTCCGAGCGCCGCGCAAATCGCCGACGCCGCACGAAAAACCATGAAGGGAGGAAAGCACTGATGTCCGCAATCACACCGATCGTCATGCCCAAGTGGGGCTTGTCGATGAAGGAAGGCACGGTCAACGAATGGCTCGTGGAGGAGGGTACGGAAATCACCGTCGGCATGCCGATTCTCGATGTCGAAACCGACAAGATCGCCAACGCGGTCGAAGCGCCCGACGCTGGCCTCTTGCGCCGCAAGGTCGCGCAGGCGGGCGATACGCTGCCGGTGAAGGCGCTGCTCGGCGTGCTCGCGCCGTCCGAAGTCAGCGACGCCGATATCGATGCCTATGTCTCGTCCTACGTGACGCCCGCCGAAGACGAGGAAGCGGGCGAGGAAGCGGCGGCCTATCACTTCGTCGATGTCGACGGCATCCGCGTGCGCTACGCCTCGCGCGGCGGCGAGAACGAGGGCAGACCGGCAGTGCTGTTCATCCACGGCTTCGGCGGCGATCTCGACAACTGGCTCTTCAATCTCGATGCGCTCGCCGAGAAGAACCGCGTGTTCGCGCTCGATCTTCCCGGCCACGGGCAGTCGACGCCGAAGGTGCCGGGCACGACGCTCGCCGATCTCGCTGCGTTCGTCGGCAAGTTCATGGACGCGGTGCAACTGGAGAAAGCGCATCTCGTCGGCCATTCGATGGGCGGGGGCATCGCGGCGCAAATGGCCGTGGATCAGCCTGCGCGCGTGGAATCGCTGTCGCTGATTTCGCCCACCGGTTTCGGCGATGAAGTGAACAACGCCTACACCGAAGGCTTCGTGACGGCGGAGTCGAGGCGCGAACTGAAACCGGTGGTCGAACTGCTGTTCGCGAATCCGGAACTGGTGAGCCGCCAGATGCTCGATGATCTGCTGAAGTACAAACGGCTCGACGGCGTCAGTGACGCGCTGACATCGCTCAATGGCGGATTGTTCGCGGGCGGAAAGCAGGCCTCGCAGCCGGGCGGCAAGCTGGCGGCGGCGGACAAGCCGGTGCTCGTGATCTGGGGCGGGAAAGACCAGATCATTCCCGCCGCGCACGCGAAGAATGCCCCGGAAGGCGCGACCGTGCGCGTGTTCGACGACGCCGGTCACATGAGTCAGATGGAAAAGGCCAACGAGGTGAACGCGCTGCTGAAGGAGCACGTCGGAAAGGGCTGACCGTTCGGTCGTTTCACGTCGCGCGCCTCGCCGGGCAGGCCGCCGGCGGGGCGCGCTCGTTTTTCACGGTTATTGACTACCATGCGTGGATGGCGTCGCCCGCGACGCGCCCCGACATCGATTCCATGTCCTTCGAACTGATCGATTCCGCTTCGCTTTCCGGCGATCCGCTGGACGCGGAGGAAACACTCCTTGCGCGCGCCGCCGCCGGCCACGCCGTCGCGCACGTCTGGGATGCGCCGGTTTCGCTGGTCGTGCCGCGCAGTTATCAGCGCTACGCGCCGCTCGCCGACGCGCGCGAGGCCTTCGCGCGGCGCGGCTGTCCGGTGTGGCTGCGGCTGTCGGGCGGCGGGCTCGTGCCGCAAGGACCGGGCATTCTCAATCTGAGCCTGGCGTATCCGGTACGTGCGCCCATGGGTGCGCGCTCGGAAGCCGTCTACGTGCATCTGTGCAAAATCATCGCGGATGCGCTGACTCCGCTCGGCGTGCTGACGCATTGGCAAGCGGTCGAAGGCTCCTTCTGCGACGGGCGCTTCAATCTTGCGTGGGGCCCCGGAGAAGACGCCCGGAAGATCGCCGGCACCGCGCAATACTGGCGGCGCGTGCAGCAGGCTTCCGGAAGCGCAGGCGAACAACCGCTTTACGCGGTCCTCGCGCATGCTGTATTGCTTGTCGATGCCGATCCCATCGAAATCAACGAGCGCGCCAACGCGTTCGAAGCGATGATCGGCAGCGGCAGGCGCTATGAAGAATTGAAGGTCGTGACCGTTGCGCAGGCGCTTGCCTACGAATGCTTTGCGATTCCCCACGATTTGCGCGCCCGCGTGCGCGCCGCGCTGATCGGGCACGTGAAGGACGCGCCGCTGCCGGAGTAAATACGCACCGAGGTGGCCATGCCGGCGAAGCGCGTTGCAAATGGGTTTTTCTTCGCGTTGTGGGTTGCGGTGTGCGCCGCCGCGCCCGAATTCCTGTGGCAGGGCCTGTTCTCGCTCTTCGGCCATTTCTCCCTCACCGATGCAGCCGCGGCGCTGCTGATCGGCGCGATTCTCGCGTTTTTCGTCGAACCGCTGCTGGAGCGCCTGCGCGCGCTCGGCACGCATCACGCGGAACGCGAGCCGAAGACGCCCGCATACGCCGCGTGCGAAGCGCTGAGCTTCGCGGTGGTCGCGGTGTGCGTGCACGAGGCGATCACCGTGTATGTCGCGGCGAGCCACGGCAATGCGCAGGCGGGTCAGAATCTGGCGAAAGCCGTGTCCCAGGCGCTGCAATGGGCGGCGATTCCGTTTCTCATCACGATCGCGTGGATGGCCGCACGGGGACCGAAGTGGCTCGCGTGGACGGTCGCCGTGCTGGCGATCATCGCGGGCTATCTGATCGGCACGATGTTCGCGTGGGAGCTGCGCGCCGTGCTGACCAGCGTGATTCCGGCAGTCTTTATACTGATTGCCGGTTGCGTGATCGTGCGCGAGCAATGGGATGCATCGACGTTCCGGCGATGCGCTCGCGCGACGGCGATCATCGCGCTGACATGGATCGTGCTGACGGGCGCGTTGCAGGGTCTGCTATCGCTTGCGCATGTCGCGTCGTTTCGCATCTACGAGACGAGCGAGCTGTGGAGCGACCTGCGGTTTTACGTCGGCTGGGTGATCGGCCTGTTCGTCGCGCCGGCGTTCGTGCCCGAGACGCCGCTCGCCGGAGGCCATGCCTGGCGGATGCGGCGCTAAAGCGGAGCGCTGACGCTCGCGGGGACGAAGAGCGCTAGTACGACCCCGGCGGCGGCTGCCATCCGGGCGGCGGTGGTGGCGGCGGCGGCGTGTAATACGCGCCGGACGGCTGCTGCGGAACCGTATGCGCCGCGCCGCGCACGGGCACCTTGTCGCCCGCGGCGTACATGCATTGCAGATACGCGTAGTCGTAACGTTGCTGCACGTTGTAGCCCGACGCCTGCGACGTGCCCATGCCGACCGCGCTGCCGGTCAGCAGACCCGCACCCGCGCCGATGGCCGCGCCGGTGCCGCCACCGAACGCCGCGCCCGCCGCCGCGCCGATCGCGGTGCCAACCACCGCGCTGCCCACCGCGCTGTTGGTCGCCGCCTGGTTGGCATCCACGCCGCCCACCTGCTGGAGCGCGAACTGCCGGCACGAGTTGTCGTCGGCGCGGAACTGGTCGAACGTCTTGGTGCTGCCGGGCAGCGCCATCACGCTGGGTCCCGTGGGCATCACGGTGCAGGCCGAAAGGCCGGTTACGCCGATTGCCGCCAGGAGCAGCGCGAGCCTTGAGTAGTTCATGGATTCTTGCAAATTCACTTCTTGGTCGGAGTTCGGAGGGCCGGGAGCATCAGTTCGACGGCGGAGTTGCCGGAACCGGATGCCAACCTTCGCCACACTGCTTCACGTACGGGTAATAGGCCTTCGCGGAGTCGCAGTAGTACCACGTGCCGGGCTGCTGGGGCGGTGCGCCAGGATCGGCGGCCGGCTGACCCTGCTCGACATACTGTGTCGGTGCGGCGGGCTGCTGGACCACTACGGGCGGCGGCGGATAGTAGTAATACGGCGCGGGCGCGACCGGATACGGGTAATACACGGGCCCGCCGACCCACACGCCGACGTGACCCCAGGCGTATGCGTTGGCGGCGACCCCCGCGCTCGCGATCAGCGAGAGCGCGACAAAAGCCTTCAGGCGATTCACGACCTTCTCCAGAAAAAATGTTTGCCGAGTCGATGGCTATAACGGAAATCCGACCTCCGCTGTTGACTGGAAACGGCGCATCTATCAACGCTATTCCAGTTGCGGTGGAATTTCAATTACACGCTGCCGCCGGTATTTTTCGGCGTGTTACCCGGTAATAAAGTGTAGTGATTTCAGGCGCGCAGCACGGTGATTCCCGCCTGCTCGAATGGCTCGACGAGCTTCGCATCGGCCGTTTCCTCGACGATGATCGTCTGCGCCATTTCGATGCCGCCGATCCGGTACGCCGACGCCGCGTTGAGCTTCGCCGCCGACGCCAGCACGACGGTTTCGGCCGCCCGCGCCGCGAGCGCCCGCTTGATGTGCGCTTCCTCGAAATCGCCGGTGGTGAGACCGGCTGTCGGATGCACGCCGGTGACGCCCATGAAGTAGATGTCCGCGTGAATGTGCGACATGGCTTCGACGGCGGCCGCGCCCACCGTGACGATCGAATGCTTGTAGAGCTTGCCGCCGATCAGCACGACTTCGAGCGAAGGATGCGCGGCCAGCGCGACCGCCACGCTCGGGCTGTGCGTGACGATGGTCGCGCGCAGATGCTCTGGGAGCTGGCTTACAAGCAAGGCGGACGTGGTGCCGCCGTCGATGATCGCGACTTGTCCCGGCGCGATCATCTCCGCCGCTTTCCGGGCGATGCGCCGTTTCGCGCCCGATTCCATCTCCTCGCGACGCGCGAACGATGCCACCGCCGGCGACGCGGGCAGCGCGCCGCCATGCACGCGCTGCAAGGATCCCTCGGCCGCGAGTTCGCGCAGGTCCCGCCGCACTGTGTCTTCCGACACCCCGAAGCTTGCGCTCAGTTCCGTGGCGAGCACTTGTCCGTCGCGCCTGAGGGCGTCGAGAATGGCTTTCTTGCGTTGGCTGGTCAACATAGGTTTGCACGAATTTGCTTGATATTGCACGAAACTGCACGCTACCATGAGCGCACTGAATTGTCGAACAGGTGAAGCGATGGAAACCAAAGACCGCGTCCGCGTTCTCGAGACTCAAGTCCTTTCGGACGACTGGTATGTGCTCAGAAAAGTCATCTTCGATTTTCAGCGCCGCGACGGCGTCTGGCAGCGTCAGAGCCGCGAGACGTACGACCGGGGCAACGGCGCGACCATCCTGCTGCACGACAGCAAGACGGGCAACGTCCTGCTGACGCGCCAGTTCCGCATGCCCGCGTTCGTCAACGGCCACGACGGCATGCTGATCGAAGCGCCCGGCGGGCTGCTCGACAACGCGTCGCCGGAGGAGCGCATTCGCGCGGAGGTCGAAGAGGAGACGGGTTATCGCGTGCATCACGTCGAGAAGATTTTCGAGGCGTTCATGAGCCCCGGCTCCGTGACGGAAAAGCTCTACTTCTATCTGGGCGACTACGACAGTTCCATGCGCGTGTCGGACGGCGGCGGCGTGGAGGAAGAGGGCGAGGAAATCGAAACGATCGAAGTGCCGCTGCAAACGGCGCTGGCCATGATCGAACGAGGCGAGATCATGGATGGCAAGACCATCATGCTGCTGCAATACGCGGCGTTGAAGGCTCGCTCAGGCGAGTAGCGACACAGCCTTCACCTGCGCCCAGACCCGCATGCCTTCGACGATCGAAAGCCGGTCCAGCGAATAGCGCGTCACGCGCGCGAGCAGCGGCGAGCCGTCGACATCGAGGCGCACGACTGCCTGCGACGGATTGGCGTCCTTCGCGATATCGACGACCGTCGCGGGCAGCACGTTCAGCACGCTGCTGTGATGCTGCTCGTGCGCGCCGGTGATCAGACTCACGTCGCGCGCCTTGACGGTCACCCGCATCGTCTTGCCCGCGGCCAGCGGTGCGTGCACGACGGTGAGCTTCGCGCCCGAGTTGGGCAACGCGAGCGTCAGCAGGCCATACGCGCGGTCGAACGTATCGACGACGCCCTCGAACACGACCGATGCGTCGTCGGCGAGCGCGAGCGGCAGGTCGAGCCGCGCGAGCGTCTCCGAGAGCGGGCCGCTCGCGAGCGCGCGGCCGCCTTCGAGCAGCACGAGGTGATCGGCGAGCCGCGCGACTTCTTCGGGCGCGTGGCTGATATAGAGCATCGGAATGTCGAGCTCGTCGTGCAGGCGTTCGAGATACGGCAGGATTTCGAGCTTGCGTTTCTGATCGAGCGAGGCGAGCGGTTCATCGAGCAGCAGCAGACGCGGACTCGTCAAGAGCGCCCGCGCGATGCCCACGCGCTGCCGCTCGCCGCCCGAAAGACCCGCCGGCATGCGCTCGAGCAAATGCCCGATGCCGAGCAGTTCCGCCGCCTGCAAAAGATCGACGCGCCGCTCTGCCGGCTTCACGCGGTCGAGACCGAAGCGCAGGTTCTTCTTCACGCTCAGGTGCGGAAACAGGCTCGCTTCCTGAAAGACATAGCCGAGCGGGCGCTTGTGCGTCGGCAGAAAGACTTGGCGCGCGGTATCGAGCCAGACTTCGCCGTTGACGACGAGCCGGCCTTCGCGCGGCCGCGTGAGTCCGGCGAGACACCGCAGCAGCGTGGTCTTGCCGGAACCGGAATGGCCGAAGATCGCGGTGACGCCGCGCCCGGGCAGCGTGAGATCGAGATCGAGCGTGAAGCCGCCTTGCTCGACGAGAAAGCGCGCTTCGATGGCCGCGCTTGCCTCGGCGCGCCTGGGTGCGACCGTCGAACGGGAGGAAGTGAGTTCAGACATGAGCCGTCACGGAACGCCGGCCCGAATAAAGCAGCAGCAGGACGATGAACGAGAACACCACCATGCCGCCCGCGAGCCAGTGCGCCTGCGCGTATTCGAGCGCCTCGACGTGGTCGAAGATCTGCACGGACACGACGCGCGTGCGCCCCGGAATATTGCCCCCGATCATCAGCACGACGCCGAATTCGCCCACGGTGTGCGCGAAACCGAGAATCGTCGCGGTGATGATGCCGGGCCGCGCGAGCGGCAGCGCGATCGTGAAGAACCGGTCCCATGGTCCGGCGCGCAAAGTCGCGGCGGCTTCGAGCGGACGCCGGCCCATCGCCTCGAATGCGTTTTGCAGGGGCTGCACGACGAACGGCAGGGAGTAGATCACCGAGCCCACGACGAGCCCGGCGAAGGTGAACGGCAACAGGCCGATGCCCAGCGCCTGAGTGATTTTCCCGACGTAGCCGTTCGGACCCATCAGCACCAGCAGATAGAAGCCGATGACGGTCGGCGGCAGCACGAGCGGCAGCGCGACGACCGCCCCGACGATGCCCTTGAGTTTCGAGCGCGTATGCGTGAGCCACCACGCGATGGGCGTGCCGACGACGAGCAGAAGCGCCGTCGTCAGCGACGCCAGTTCGAGCGTCAGCGTGATGGCTTGCAGATCGGCGCTATCGAGCGGCATCAATCGATTTTTACAGTTGATAACCGTAGGACTTTATCACCGCGGCGGCCTTCGGACCCTTCAGGTATTCGATGAATTGCTTCGCGACGGGATTGTCCTTGCCCTTGTTGAGGATGACGGCGTCCTGCTTGATCGGTTCATGCAGATCGGCGGGTACGATCCACGCCGAGCCGCTCGTGATCTTGCCGTTCTTGTAGATCTGCGAGAGCGCGACGAAGCCGAGTTCCGCGTTGCCCGTCGCCACGAACTGCTGCGTCTGGGAGATGTTCTGGCCTTCGACGACCTTCGGCTTGATCTCCGAGGTCAGCCCGAGCTTGTCGAGCGTCTGATAACCGGCGAGACCGTAGGGCGCGGCCTTCGGATTGGCGATCGCGATGTGCTTGAAGTCGTTCTTCTTCAGCACTTCGCCTTTGTCGTCGACATAGCCGTCTTTTGCGGACCACAGCGCGAGCGCGCCGGTCGCGTAGGTGAAGCGGCTGCCGGGCACGGTGGCGCCTTCGGAATCGAGCTTGGCGGGCGTGGAGTCGTCGGCGGCGAGGAATACTTCGAAGGGCGCGCCGTTCTTGATCTGCGCGTAGAACTGGCCCGTGGCGCCGAAGGACGCGATCACCTTGTTGCCGGTGTCCTTCTCGAAGTCGGCGGCGATGGCCTGCACGGGCGCCGTGAAGTTGGCCGCGACCGCGACCTGCACTTCGCCGGCCAGCGCGGAGGTTGCGGCGATGCCCGCGGCAAGCGGAACGAACGCGGTAAGCAAAGCGCGCAAAATACGAATCTTCACGTGAAGCTCCTTGAATCGAGTTGACATTCTGGTTATGGAATCGACTTCGGACGACGCATGTGACAGGCCGCGAGCGTGTGGCCGTGCCGTCGGGCAAGCACCGTAATATATACGACTATATTGCGGCGGCGCACGCTCACCCTGTGACATGTCGATCATCGTTCTGGTCGGATGATTGACTTGCCCGCCATTTGTGAGTCTTGCTCAAAGAATTGGGTTGACCGTAGGAACGTTTTTCGTCGACACTTCTCGAAATGCGCAAGCCGCGAAGACTCAACAAATTGAGCGAAGCTCAATTCAAGTGCAGCAGGGAGACGACACATGACCGACGCACCGAATCTGCAACGCCTGAAGCTCGGCATCGAAGGGTACGTCGCGCGCGTGACGCTGGATCGCCCCGACGTGCGCAACGCTTTCGACGACGCGACCATCGTCGAACTGACGGCCGCCTTTCGCGCACTGAACGACGACGCCAACGTGCGAGTCATCGTGCTCGCCGCGAGCGGCCCGGCGTTCTGCGCGGGCGCCGATCTCAACTGGATGAAGCGCATGGCGGGCTATTCGGAAGCGGAAAACCGCGCCGACGCGCTCGGCCTCGCGACCATGCTCAACACGATCTACGCCTGTTCGAAACCGGTCATCGCGCGCGTGCAGGGCGACGCCTACGCGGGCGGCATGGGCCTGGTCGCCGTCTGCGACATCGCGGTCGCGGCGGATGCGGCGCACTTCTGCCTTTCCGAAGCGAAGCTCGGCCTGATGCCCGCGACCATCGCGCCGTACGTGATCCGCGCGATGGGCGCTCGCGCGGCGCATCGCTATTTCGTCACAGCCGAGCGTTTCGATGCGGCCGAAGCGCTGCGTCTGGGCTTCGTGCATGAAGCCGTCGCCGCCGATCAGCTCGACGCGCGCGTCGACGCGATCGCCGCGAGCATCGCCGCGAATAGTCCGAACGGCGTGCGCGAGTGCAAGCAGCTCGTCGCGGATTTCGCGGGCAAGGACATCGATCAAAACTTGATCGCGGAGACGGCGGAGCGCATCGCGCGTATCCGTGCTTCTGACGAAGGCCGCGAAGGCGTGCGCAGCTTTCTGGAAAAGCGCAAGCCGTCCTGGCTGGGCTGAGCGGCGGGAGAGCCGAGGTGATTACGCTGCATCATTGCGTGAGCGCGCGTTCGTTCCGGCCACTGTGGGCGCTGGAAGAGATCGGCGTGCCGTATGAGCTGAAGATGCTGCCGTTTCCGCCGCGTGTGCTGGCGCGCGCGTTCATGGAAGTGAATCCGCTCGGCACGATTCCCGCGATGGAGGACGATGCGCTCTTCATGACCGAATCGGCGGCGATCTGCCAGTATCTGGCCGCGCGCTATTCGCCCGGCGTGCTCGACGTCGCGCCGCACGAAGCCGACTTCGGGCGCTATCTCAACTTCCTGCATTTCGGTGAGGCGACGCTCACGTTTCCACAGACGCTCGTGTTGCGCTATACGCATCTGGAGCCGCCGGAGCGGCAGCAGCCGCAGGTCGTCGAGGATTACGCGCGCTGGTTCCACGCGCGCTTGCGCACACTCGCGCCATTGCTGGAGACACAGCCGTATCTGTGCGCGGGCCGCTTCACGGCAGCGGACATTTCCGTCGGCTATGCGCTGATGCTCGCGGAGCTCATCGGCCTGAGCGAGCGTTTCGCGCCGTCCATCGCACAATACTGGAGCCGCCTGCGCGAGCGCGCGGGCTTTCTCCGTGCGATGCGGGCGCAGGAAGCGGCGGCGCACGCGCAGAATGTGTCGCCGGTCCCCGCGCCGCGGCTCCGTCGGTAGTCACCCCCCTTCAAGTCCCCCCGTCCGGAGGGCTGTGCGATGCGTCGCGCGGCTCTACTCTTCACATCACGCGCTGACGTTCATGCGCGCCGATTCAGAGAGATTTTTCCTGACGAGGTTGGCCATGGTTCTCTTTTCCTGGTTTATGTCGATGATCGTCGCGCTGCTTGCGACGGCCACGATCGCGATGGCGCTGCCGCGCTCCGCCGCCGACGAACTGAGCGCCACGACGCCGCAATCGATTTTTAGCGCCGAGATGAACCGCTTCGACGCGATGCTGGCGTCGTGCATGCCCCAGGGCGACTGACCGAATTCGGCGCGCGCTGGGGAGCGCGCGGCGGACACCGGGGCGGACGTAAAGAAGGGCGTTGGATGTAAGCAGTTTCGAATCAACATGTTGCGGTAGTAGCAAGAACAATATCCACAGCCTTGTGCACGGAAACTGTGGATAAGCCGAGATCGAAGACCTTCGTGAAGGACGCGATGGGGAGACCACCCCGACACACAAGAATCGAGGCCGAAGAGCCTGGGAAAGAAACCCCCAAGCCAGTCGCAAGGGGCGTCGCGAGAGACCAGCCAGATAGAACAAAGCAGAACCCGTGTGAGACCGCGCCTCGGAGAAGGCGCGGCAGCACGGCAGCCATGTTCCGAAAGCCCGAATCCGCCGATAATGGCCGCTCCATGACAACCGGCGTCGGACCAGGAACCGCATGACCGCCAAACTGCCCAGCGCGTGGGGCGACGACTACCGGCATTGGCTCGCCGAACTGAAACTGCGCGTCGAACGGGCGCGCCAGCGCGCGGCGGCGAGCGCGAACCGCGAGCTGGTCACGCTGTATTGGCAAATCGGGCGGGATATTCTGGAGCGCCAGCAGCGTCAGGGCTGGGGCGCAGGCGTCGTCGATCAGCTCGCGCGCGATCTCAAGGCGGCGTTCCCCGACATGCGGGGCTTCTCGCCGCGCAATCTCAAGTACATGCGCGCGCTGGCTCAGGCGTGGCCCGACGAGACATTTGTGCAGCAGCCTGCTGCACAATTGCCGTGGTTCCATCTCTGCACCCTGCTCGACAAGCTGAAAAATCCCGACGATCGCGGCTGGTACGCCGCGAAAGCGCTCGAACACGGCTGGTCGCGGCAGGTGCTCGTGATGCAGATCGAAACCGCCGCGCACGCGCGCAGCGGCAGCGCCGTCACCAATTTCAGCGAAAGGCTGCCGCCGCCTCAATCCGATCTGGCGCGCGACGCGCTCAAGGACCCGTACATCTTCGATTTCCTCGGGCTCGCCGAGAATGCGCAGGAGCGCGACATCGAGCAGGCGCTCACGCGGCACATCACGCGGTTTTTGCTGGAACTGGGCGCGGGTTTCGCCTTTGTCGGGCGGCAGTATCGGCTGGAGGTGGGCGGCGACGAGTTCTTCATCGACCTGTTGTTCTATCACCTCAAGCTGCGCTGTTACGTGGTCGTCGAGCTGAAAACGACGCCCTTCAAGCCGGAATACGCGGGCCAGCTCAATTTCTACCTCTCCGCTGTCGATGCGCAACTGAAAGCCCCCGACGATCAGCCGACCATCGGGCTCTTGCTGTGCAAGGAAAAGAACCGCCTGGTCGCGGAATATGCGCTGCGCGGCGTCGCCAAGCCGATGGGCGTAGCCGAGTATCAGCTGCTGCGGGAAGTGCCGGCTTCGCTGGAAACGACGCTGCCTTCCATCGACCAGATCGAGGCCGAACTGCGTGGCGACGTGCCGGACGGCAGTTAGCCCCGGGCTCCGGCAAACCGGAAAAAAGGCGAAAAAAAAGCCCGCTTCATTGAGCGGGCTTGAATCCACATCGGTTGAGACATGGAGGAGACAGGTGTAAGTATAAACCCTTAAGTCTCCGCGTCAACACCTAAAACAAAAAAAATCGCAATCGGGTTTGGTCCGCAGCGAATCTACAACACTTGCTGACAAATAGCTGTCGTCATTGCTTGCCGAGACTGTGATAGTACGCCGCCAGATTGGCGACATCGGCGTCCGACAGGGTTTTCGCCATCATCGTCATCATTTCGTTCTTGCGTTCGCCCGAGCGGAAGTCGTTGAGCGCCTTGACGAGATATTCCTCGGTCTGGCCGGCCAGATTGGGCGCCTCGGGCAGCTTCGACATGCCGTCGATGCCGTGGCACGCCGCGCACTGCGTCGCCTTCGCACGCCCGGCCTTGACGTCGCCGGCCGCGAGCGCCGCGCTCGACGCCGCCGCCAGCGCACACATCGCCACGGCCGCCGTCAGCGCGGCGTTCATTTGGCCCCCGTATACGAAATGCGATAGATCGCACCCGCATAGTCATCCGAGACGAGGAGCGAGCCGTCCTGGAGCATCTGCACGTCGACCGGGCGGCCCATGTATTCGCCGCTCGACGTGAGCCAGCCTTCCGCGAAGACTTCCGCCTCGCCCGCGGTGCCGTCGTCCTTGATCGGGATGTACATGATGCGCGCGCCGATCGGCTTGGTGCGGTTCCACGAGCCGTGCTCAGCATCGAAGATGCCGCCCTGATACTTCTGCGGGAACATCTTGCCGTTGTAGAACGACATGCCGAGGTCGGCGGCGTGCGCGGCGAACTCGACCTGCGGGAACACGATGCCCGAGGGCGGATTCTGATCCTTGTACTCGACGGTGCGCACCTTGCCGCCGCCGTACCACGGGAAGCCGAAGTTCTCGCCCGCCTTGGTCGCGTGATTCAGCTCGCCCGGCGGGGTGTCGTCGCCCATGCCGTCGACCTGGTTATCCGTGAACCACAGCGTCTTGTCCTTTGGATTGAAGTCCAAGCCGACCGAATTGCGTACACCGTGTGCGTAGGTTTCGCGGTTCTTGCCGTCCTGATCCATCCGGATGATGCCCGCGAGCCCGTTGCGGTCGAGTTCGGCGAGCTTGTCCTTCGGCGGCACGTTCCATGGCTGGCCGAGCGCGATGTAGAGCTTCTTGTCCGGCCCGACGCGGCAGTAGCGCGCGCCGTGGTTGAAGCTTTCGAATTGCGTCGGGATCAGCTTGCCCTGCGGCACGACGACCGCCGCGGCGACATCCGGTCCGCCTTCGCCGAAAAACTGCGCCGCCGGAAAGCCGAGCACGCGATTCTGCTCGACGACATAAAGCACTCCGTCCGGCGAGAAGCACACGCCATTGGGCACCTTGAAGGTCACCGACGCGGCGAACTGTCCGACGTCGCTCGCGACGCGCTGTTTGGTGCGATCCGTCACCTGCCACACGCGATTCTTGCGCGTGCCGACGAACACGACGCCCGTCGAAGGCTCGATCGCCATGGCGCGCGCCTCGGGCACCACGGCATAGAGTTCGATCTTGAAGCCGGGCGGCAGCTTGATTTCTTCGAGGTTCTTGCGCAGCGCATCGGCCGTCTTGCCGGTCTGCGGGATGGTTTCAGCCGGCGCCGAGTTGCCGGTCTGACGGAAATTCGACAGCGCGTTGACATTGTCCTGCGCCGCATTCGCGGACGGCAGACAGGCGAACATCGCACCGATAGCCAAAGGCAAAAGCTTGAGGGTTGCTTTCATCTGGTTTCGTCTCCTGTTGTTGTCGACCGGGGCGGGCGCGTTGGCGCTTTCGTCCGGTCCCATGCAAGGCTTCTGGAAATTGCACTGAACGACACGACTACTCACGCCGACGCACGCAGCCCGCAACCACGGAAACGACTGGAGGAAATGTCACCACGCTGACTGCGGTGAGAACAATCTTAGGATAGAAATCGCCCATGTAAGCATTCGATTACCGATTTTCGAAGGCGCGAACCCGCGCGGGCGGCGCCTATTTCCGGCCGTCGAAGAGAAACACGTTCGCGCGGTCCGGCGCGGGCAAGGCGATCATCAGTCGCGCGCTGTCGAGCACCGCGTTACCGGTCACGGTCGCGTCGGGGAGCGGACAGGGCGCGGGACCGAAGGTCACCGAGATGTCGTAGGCGTTCGCGCCTTCGTGCGGCGCGACGGTGCCTTTGAAGATGCAGCCCAGATTGGTCGTGCCCGCGAGATAGCCGTCGCCGGCCACGGTGATGCGCGTCTGCGTGGTTCCATCCACCGACATGCCGCGCCCGCTGTACAGGCCGCCCGCATTGGCGCGGCTCGGGGCGACGTCGAGCATCGGCAGGACGCTTGCAGTGAAGGCGAGGCCCGCGCCGCCGTCCTTGCCGGTGACCGCGCCATCGACGGCGGGCGCATGCGAAAAGTCCGCGCTGAACACGGCGGGCATGGCCGGCGGCCGGCCGACGCGATAGTCGAATGCCGAGTTGCTGACGAAGCGCCCGTTGCCCGTCTGCGTCCCTCCAGTCGCCACGGCGACACCCGCCAGACGAGGACCGCCCGCGCTGCCGTAGAAGAGATAGGCGGTGCCGTCGAACAACATGAGGAGCGTGGCTTCGGTGCTGCTGCCCTTCAACGTGCCCTTGTAGACGCCGCCGGGCGGAAGCGTCGACGAGACCGCGGCGGGCGAAGCGCCCGAATCGTTGTTGCCGCCGTGCGTCGAGCAGGCGGCGAGCGCAACGGCGCAAACCACAAGGGGAATCGCGTTTCTTGTCATCGAGGACTCCGGCCGCGAGCGGTGAGAGTTCTGTATAAGCGCTTCACACATGCCGGTCAAGCGCGGCGCATCTCCTCATTCCCGGCTCATTCGGGCTCTTTACGATGCTTTCCATGGCGCCGCGCTCAACGGATCGCGAGCGAATCCAATCAATCATCGTTCGACCCGAGGAGAAGAACATGAACAAATCGACTATCGCGGTATGCGCGCTGGCCGTCGCCTGCACGGTGGGCATGAGCGGCTGCGCATCCATGGGCAGTTCGGCCGACGTCTACAACAGCATGCAGACGCAACACGAAGAAACCGTGCGTATGGCGACGGTGGAAAGCGTGCGCGGCGTGACGATCGAAAACAACGACGGCCGGCCGGCTCCGTACGGCGCGATCGGCGGCGGTTTGCTCGGCGCGGTCGCGGGGAGTGCGATAGGCGAAGGACACGGCTCGCTGCTCGCGGGCGTGATCGGTGGCATCGCGGGCGCGGTGGCAGGTGATCAGGTCCAGAACCGCATGGAGCGCCACGAGGGCCTGGAAATCACCGTGCGGCTGGACAACGGCGATCTGCGCGCGATCACGCAGGCCGCCGACGGCCGGATGTTCTACGCCGGCGAACGCGTGCGGCTCCTGTCGAGCGGCGGCATCACGCGTGTCACGACCTGAGCGATGGCTACGCGGGCGTCGAGCGGACGCCCGCGGCTCCATGAAACAAACACGACGCATCAAACCTTCCGGTAGAGCGACGCCTGCTCTCCGCTTTTCGCGCGGCCCCAGATCTGTTCGTCGCTGAGCGTGGTTTCGATCAGCTCGACGGGCGCTTCGCCATCCTGAATCACCGCGACGCGAAAGCCGTCGATCGGCTCATACGGGCCGAGAAGAACGGTTTCGCCTTCGATCGCCTTCATCAGGTCGCTGACCTTGAACGCCGCGTGCGGAACGGTGCGCAGCGATTCGGGCAGCGGGCTGCCTTCCTCGAACCGGTGATATTGCACGCGCAGGCGAGCGCATTCGGCGTCGCTCGTGTACATGCGGAACTGCGCGCTGTAGCGCTCGCCCGCGCGCGGCTCGCTGGTGGGAATGCCCAGATGATGAAACTCGTAAGTGACGCCGTCGCGCATGAACATGACTTGCCTCGGCAAATTTTCAGTAAGCCCCGGCCATCGGGAGAAGCAGATACGGCAGAAGGTCGTCGTAGGACAATTGCTCCGCGACGGGCGCGGCTTCGGCGGACTCGGCGTCGCGTTCGGCATCGTCGGCCAGCAGCGCGGCGGCGGCGATGGGCGCAGCTTCGATCTTCATCTTTCCCTCCTGTCGTGCAGCGTGTGAGGGAAGTCTGATCGCGGAGAATGAGTTGATCGTGAGCGCAGGCGCTGCGATAAATCAGCGCTGCCGGACAGGGCTCCTCACCAATGGGCACGGACCCATTGCCACGCGAGCGGCCCGCAGATCATGCCCCAGCTCATCAAGCCGATGACGATGGCGATCGTGACGGCCGCGCTGCCGCAGTCCTTCGCGCGCCCCGAGAGTTCATGGCGCTCGAGCGAGATCCGGTCGATGGCGGCCTCGATGCTCGAATTGATCAGCTCGACGAGCAGCACGAGCAGCACCGAACTCGCGAGCAGCACCCGCTCGGTGGTGCTCACCGGCACGACAAACGCAATCGGCAGCAACACGACAGCGGCGCAGACCTCCTGGCGAAACGCGCTTTCCTCGCGCCAGGTGGCGACGATTCCATCGCGCGAATGACGCAGGGCGAAGAAGCCGTGCAGCAGGCCGCTGCGCTTGACGCCTGACGGCTTCGGCCCGGACGGGGGCGGGCGGCGGGTCGAAGAGGGTTTGGCCATGGCGTAGCGATGTCTTTATCGAAAGGCGTGGTTCGGCGCAAATGGTCACGAATGATGCGATGGTTGAGCCCGCGGTTCAGGGAAATCGCGCGCGCGATAAACAACAACGCAGCGCGGCTCGGACGAGTCTCACGCGTTTCGCAAGCTACACGCATTCTCCCGCGCTCGCCCGGTTGATGGGACTGGTGCAGACGCAGCGGGGGAACATCCCACGCGCGAGATCGGCGCGCCATCGGGCGTTACTGCGGGTCAGGAGTAAGCTCGAGGTCTTTCGAAAGGAGACCTCCTGGCTACCGCTTCGCAGCGTCAAACCATCGTCTTCGGCGCATTCGACCGTCACAATTTCGGCGACATGTTGTTCGCGCATGTCACCGCGCGCCTGCTCGCGCAACGCGCGCCGCGGCAGGAACCGGTGTTCGCCGGATGCGCGCAACGCGACCTGCGCGCGTGCGGCGGTCACGCGGTCGCGGCGCTTGCGTCGGTCGCGGCGCGCTGGCGCGACGAGCCCATCACGCTGATTCACGCCGGCGGCGAACTTCTGACCTGCGACGCATGGGAAGCGGCGATCATGCTGACGCGGCCCGACGAAACGCAGTCGTGCATCGCCCGTTACGGAGCGCATGCGGAGGACCGCCGCGCGTGGGCGCGCGCCGTGCTCGGCACGGAGGCGCGCGCGCCTTACGTGATCGGCCGCGAGACCTTTCCGCGCGCGGCGTCGATCCGTTTCGACGCGATCGGCGGCGTGACCCTGGATGCCCGCGAAGCCGCGCTGCGCGAAGAAGTGCTCGCCAAACTGCGAACTGCCGACGACATCACCGTGCGCGACCTGCACACGCAGGCCACGCTGAAGCATGCGGGCATCGACGCGCGCCTGAGCCCCGACCCGGCAGCGCTGATCGCCGAACTTTTCGATGAACGCATAGCCGCGCATGCGCAGGCGGGCGCCGTCGCGGAAATGCGGCGCGCTTTCCCACGCGGTTATCTGGCCGTCCAGTTCAGCGCGGATTTCGGCGATGACCGCACGCTCGACGACATCGCCCGTCAACTGGATTCGCTGGGTGCAGCGAGCGGCCTTCGCATCGCGCTGTTTCGCGCGGGCGCGGCGCCGTGGCACGACGACATCGCGGTGTACGAACGCACGGCGCGGCGCATGCGGCATGCCGCCGTGCGGGTCTTCGAGTCACTGAACGCGTGGGATATCTGCGCGCTGATCGCATCGAGCGCGGGCTTCGCGGGCAGCAGCCTGCACGGGCGGATCGTCGCGATGGCGTACGGCCTGCCGCGCGTGAATTTCAGTCACGCGGATGCGCGCAAGCAGGAGGCTTACGCGTCGACGTGGGACATTGCAGGCGCGCCAGGCGTCGTGCCGGTCGGGCAATTGCAGGAAGCGATGCTCGACGCCATGCAGCTCGGCCATGAGGCGCTGCGCGAACGCGCGTCGGCGGTGGTCCGGGCATATCACACGGCTACGCGCTCGCGGCAAACTCCAGATATGCCCTGACCGCCGCCGCGCGCTCGAAGCGCCGGAACGCCATCGCCACTTCCGAGGGCACCGCCTTTCCCGCGATTTCCCGATACTCGACGCCCGGCACCGTCACGCAATGCGCGAGCGAGCGCGGCACGACCGCGACATCGCCGCCCAGCGACACATGCGCGAGCACGGCCGCGAGCGTGCCCGGCTGCGCGACGATACGCGGCGTGAAGCGCCCGCGCCGCGCGACTTCGAGCGTACCGCCTTCCTGCTCGGGCACGACGAACGACTGATTTCGCAGTTGCGCCGGCGCGATCAGCTCCGACTTCGCCAGCGGCGAATCGCCGGGCAGCGCGACGATGAACGCATCGCGATGCACCGCGCGCGTCTCGACGCCTTCGGGAAACGGCACGGGCGGCCGCACGTAGG
Source organism: Caballeronia hypogeia (assembly GCF_001544875.2). Classification (GTDB taxonomy): domain Bacteria; phylum Pseudomonadota; class Gammaproteobacteria; order Burkholderiales; family Burkholderiaceae; genus Caballeronia; species Caballeronia hypogeia. Next base: position 29,651 of record NZ_FCOA02000036.1, on the reverse strand, counting down.
CGATATCGATGCGGCCTTCCATCAGCAGCGCGCCCGCGTCGCGCATGACGATTTCGTCGATGCCGATTTCGACCTGGCGGAAGCGTTCGCGAAAACCGCGCACGGTCGCCTGGAGCACGCCGGAATAGACCGCCGACCCGACATAACCAATGACGATCCGGCCCAGTTCGCCGCGCTCCGCGAGCGCCGCGCGTTCGGCGCCGCGCGCGAGATGTTCGAGCGCGCTCACGGCTTCGTTCATATAGGCCTCGCCGGCGGCCGTCAACGCGACCGAACGCTTGGTCCGATGAAACAGCCGCACGCCGAGCAGACGTTCCGCTTCCTGAATCTGCCTGGTGAGCGCGGGCGGCGCGATGCCGAGCTCTTCCGCCGCGCGCGCGAAGTGGAGATGTCGCGCAACGCTCAGAAAACAGCGCACATGACGCAATTCGACGGACATTTTGTATTTACGATTTCGATAATTATTCAGCGATTCTATGCCAATGACATGAAACAGAGACGCCTTTAGCATCGACGGACAATTCCTAGCCGCGCATCCGTCATGTCCGATAAATCCGACCGCTTCGTCCTGCTCACCGCATCCGCGACTTGTGCGCTGATCACGCTCGACACCAATGTCGTCGCGGTGGCGTTGCCGTCCATCGCGCGCGATTTCCACGCCGGTTTCGCCGATGTCGAATGGGTCGTGAGCGCGTACATGGTCGCGTTCGCCGCGTGCCTGCTGCCCGCAGGCGCGCTTGCCGACCGCGTCGGCCGCAGGAAGATGCTGATCGCGGGGCTGGCCGCGTTCTTTCTGGCGTCGCTCGGCTGCGGGCTCGCGCCGTCGGCGCTGGCGCTCAACCTCGCACGAGCGGCGAAGGGCGTCGGCGCGGCGATGCTGCTGACATCGGCCCTCGCGATCATCGCCAACACTTTTCACGAAGGCGCGGCCCGCGCCCGCGCGTGGGCCGTGTGGGGCACGTGCATGGGCGTCTCCACGACCATCGCGCCGCTGGTCGGCGGCGTCATCACCCAGTGGGCCGGCTGGCGCTGGATCTTCCTGATGAACCTGCCGATCTGCACGCTGCTCGCTTTTTGCGCGTGGCGCGGCGTGCGCGAATCGCGCAACCGCGAAGCGGGGCCGCTCGATCTGGCCGGCAGCGCGCTCTTCGCCGCCGCGCTCGCGCTCGGCATCTGGGCGCTGATCGACGCGCAGGCCGACGGCTGGGCGAACTGGCGCACCGAGGCGCGTCTCGCGGCCTGTGCGGCGCTCTTCGCGATTTTCGTGCGCGTGCAACGCGCCCGCGACCACGCGATGATCGACCTCGCGTTGTTCCGCCAGCCGCGCTTCGTCGCCGCCGTGCTCGCGATGTTCGGCTACGCAGCCTGCGCACAGGTCATGATGACGTTCCTGCCGCTCTACTTGCAGAACGCGTTCGGCATGCCGGCGGTGCGCGCGGGCATCGGCATGCTGCCGTTCGCGATCGCGATGGTGATCGGCCCGCACATCGGCGCGGCGCTCGGACGGCGCGTGCCGGGCATGACGCTGCTGTCGCTCGGGCTGGCGGCCATCGGCGCGGGCAATCTGCTGACGGCGTGGTTCGCGGGCATGTCGAGCTATGGGCTGACCGCGCTCGGCATGATCGTCACGGGACTCGGCGCTGGCGTGCTCAACGGCGACACGCAAAAGGCGATCATGGCGTGCGTGCCGACGAACCGCACCGGCATGGCGTCGGGCATCAGCACGACGACGCGGTTCACCGCCATCGTCGCCTCGGTGGGCGTGCTCGGCGCCGTGCTCGCCAGCCGGACGCACGCCGCGCTGGAGATCCACGCCGGCAGTCTCGACGATCCGCGCAGCATGCTCGACGCGGTGTTCCTCTCGCGCCTTCTCTCCGGCGATCTCGCGCATGCGGGAGCGGGCGGCGAAGCCGTCCTGAGCATCGCGCGCGCGAGTTTCGCGAGCGGCTTTTCGGCGGCGCTCGCGGTGGCGGGCGGATTCGCGCTGTGCGTCTCGGTGGCTGTCCGGCTGCTCGCGGGACGCGCGCCGGTCGAAGGCCGCGCGCAACCGGCAGGAAAGGCGCACTCGGTATTGGCTGAATAGCGTGGCGCGATGCTTCCGGTCGTTTGTCGGCCGACGACAGGATGGCGGCTTTCGGCGCGAGCTTTCGAAGCCGCTCGCGATGAATAGCATCACGAAACGCTTCAAGGCGCGGAAGATCGACGCCTGATGGCGGCGCGATGCGCCGTCCGCTGCCGGCGGCGGCGACGTCAATTAATCCTGCTGGCGCGCTGCTTTCCGTCCTATCCTTTCTCTGGCGTCATTCAACCGGAGCGGGAACGCGATGAACAGTCTGGAAGGAAGGATCGTCGCCGTCACGGGCGGCTTCGGCAGTCTCGGACTCGCGACAGCGCGCGTGCTCGCCGGACGCGGCGCGCGCGTCGCGCTGATCGGTCACGGAGCGGCATCGGAGGCGCTGGCCGCGCCGCTGGACCAGGCGTGCGTCGTCACCGGCATCGATCTGACGGATGCGAAATCGGCCCAAAAGGGCATCGACGAGATCGTGCGGCAGACCGGCGGCCTGCACGCGCTCGTGAACGTCGCGGGCGCCTTCAACTGGGAGACGATTGCCGCCGGCAGCGTCGATACCTGGCAAACCATGTTCGACGTCAATGTGAAAACCGCGCTCAATGCATCGAAGGCGGCGCTTTCCTCGCTGGGCGAAGGCGGACGCATCGTGAATATTGGCGCGCTCGCCGCGTTGAAGGCGGGCATGGGCATGGGCGCGTACGCGGCATCAAAGTCCGCGCTGCTGCGCCTGACCGAGGCGCTCGCCGAAGAACTGAAGGACAAAGGCGTGACGGTGAACGCGGTGCTGCCGTCGATCATCGATACCGCGCCGAATCGCCGCGACATGCCCGACGCCGATTTCTCCCGCTGGGTGAAGCCGGAAGAGCTCGGCGCGGTCATCGCGTTCCTGCTTTCGCCCGAGGCGCAATGCATCACGGGCGCGGCGATTCCGGTGAGCGGGCGCGTCTGAAGTCGAATCGAGCTTGCGTCAGCGCGATTGCGCCTTGAAGCCTTCGCCGTGCATGCCCGCGCGATCGACCGCGGCGATGCGATTGCGGCCATTGTCCTTCGCCTGATAAAGCTGCGCGTCGGTCAGATTGATGAAGGTCGTCACGTCGATGCGCTCGCCGGGCACGACGGTGCCCACGCCGAAACTCGCCGTCACCTGCTGGTTGTGCGGAGAGCGCACGTGCGCGATCGCTTCATCGGCGATCAGCGCGCGGCAGCGCTCCGCGATGCGCATGGCGGCTTCGGCGTCGGTATTGGCGAGGATCAGCGCGAATTCCTCGCCGCCGAAGCGGCCCAGAAAGTGTTGCCGGCCCGCTGCCGCGCCGAGCACGCGCGCGATGCGCTTCAGGCATTCGTCGCCTTGCAGGTGACCGTAGTAATCGTTGTACGACTTGAAGAAATCGATGTCGATCATGACGAGCGAAAGCGGCTTGCCGGATGCAGTCGCGGCTTCCCATTCGCGCGCCATCACGTCGTCGAAGCGGCGGCGGTTGCCTACGCCCGTGAGGCTGTCGCTGAAGGACAGGCGTTCCAGTTCGCTCTGCAACTGCGCGAGCTTTTCCTCGCTGCGCTTGCGCTCGCTGATGTCGAACATGAAGCCGACGAGCGCCTCGACATCGCCATTTTCGCGGCGCACGACGTGCACGACATCGCGCAGCCAGACATAGCCGCCGTCACGGGTGAGCGCGCGGTAGTCGGCCTCGTGGTCCGTGCCCGCCTGCGACTGCGAAACACAGAAGTTGACCACCGCTTCGCGATCGTCCGGATGCATGCGCTCGGCCCAGTCCTGCACCGTTTTCCACGACGACGGCGCCCAGCCGAGCAGCGCCTCGATCTGCGGGCCGATGTAGGCGAACTCCATGGTCGCCCAGTCGATCTTCCAGGGAATTGCCTTGGTGGATTCGAGCAGCGTGCGATAGACGGCGTGATCGTCCTCGCCGAACGCATGGTCGGGCGGCGCGAGGGAGTCTTCGTGGCGCAGGAAGGCGGCTTTGAGCGGGCTTTCGGAGGAGTCGCAGGTCATTGTGTAAGCAGTGGCGCTGGGAGATGCGTGTTTATCGGCAGCGTGTGGGGGATGCTGAAGAGACGACGCGGGCGTCGACGTGAATTGCCGCGTTTCGGAGGTTACTGGTGGGCAGGGCGGGCGTCGTTGTCGATGCGCGCCCATTCAGCCGTTGAGTTACCCAGACGTCGAGGAAGCGATTCCTCGCGGCCTTTGAAGGAGGCGGAAAAAATTGCGACAACTCCTTCCGGTCGGGGTAAAAACATCCTAAAGACCGTTCGGTTTCTTGGCAGCGTACGGAAATACACCCGTTGCTTAAAAGAAATGGAAGTCCTTGGATGTCTCCCCTGTTTGCCACGTCGTTGTCTCAGCACCGCGTCGCATCCCTTATTGCACACCATGAATGCATGGCCATCACATTCGTAGCGGTGGCCGCGATGTGGGCCGCGGGCATTCGCACGGTGAATGGCTGGTCGCTCGCTGTCGCATGCGCGATGCTCGCGTTGAGTCTGTTCGCAGATTGTCGCCGCACGGCCGAACTCGCGGCACTGCGCAGCGAAGTAGCCACGCACGTCGAACGCACGTCGGAATTGCGCAGCGTCCTGTTGCCCGTCTGGAGCGCGCATATCGAGGACTCGCGCGCGCAGATGGAAAGCGCGGTGAGCGCGTCCACGGGCCACTTCGCGGCGATCGTCGAGCGGCTCGACAAGGCGCTGGGCACGTCCGCCGCGGAAAGCGGCCGAGACCAGGCAGCGAGCGTACTCGCCCAGAGCGAGCGCGATCTATCACCGGTACTCGGGTCGTTGTCGGCAGCGATGGCGAGCAATCGCGCGACGCAGGATGAAGTGCAAAGCCTCGGACGCTTCGCGCAGGAACTCGATGCGATGGCGGCTGAAGTAGCCGCAATCGCGTCGAAGACCAGTCTGCTCGCGATCAACGTCGCAATCGAGGCAGCCCACGCCGGTGACGCGGGCCGCAGTTTCGGTGTGCTGGCGCTCGAAGTGCGCAAGCTCGCGGCGATGTCCGGCGAGACCGGGCGTCAGATGGCGACCAGGGTCGGCGTGATCGTCGCAGCTATCGACGGTGCGCGCCGCTCCGCCGAAGCGTCGGCGCAGCGCGAGGCCAGTTCCATCGGCGCGTCGCAGGTCGCGATCAACGGCGTGCTCGACAACTTCCGCAGCGTGCTCGACGAACTCGAAAGCTCGACCGAGACGCTGACGCGAGAAAGCTTCGCGATTCAAGGCGAAATCATGGAATCGCTGGTGCAGTTGCAGTTCCAGGATCGCGTCAGTCAGCGCATGACCTATGTGCGCGAGAACATCGAGCGCACGGCGCCGCGCGTGATCGAAATCCGCCAGACGTTCGAACAGTTCGGCGTGCTTGAGGCGGTGGACAGCGAGAACTTGCTCGCTGAACGGCAGACGACATACGCGACGGTCGACGAACATGCGACGCATAGCTGCGCCGCCGGGGGCGGTGCGCAAGTTGGTGCGGTCGAGGACGTCACCTTCTTCCAGGCACCCCTTCTCAGTATCTTGTTTCAAACCACATCGAAATACTCATGGCAAAGACCATCATGATTGTCGACGACTCGGCTTCCTTGCGCCAGGTCGTGAGCATTGCATTGCGAGGCGCGGGCTATGAAGTCACCGAAGGCTCGGACGGGGCCGACGCGCTAAAGAAACTGACCGGTCAGAAGGTTCATCTGATCGTGAGCGACGTCAACATGCCGAACATGGACGGCATCAGCTTCGTGAAGGCGGTGAAGCAGTTGCCGGCATACCTCTTCACGCCGATCGTGATGCTGACTACCGAATGGCAGGACGACAAGAAGCGCGAAGGCCAGGCGGCGGGCGCGAAGGCGTGGATGGTCAGCCGTTCAATCCGACGCAATTGCTGGCCGTGGTGCAGAAGCTGGTTCTTCCCTGAACCTCGTCGGTGAACTGATCACCGTGACGGCGGGCGCGTCGCTGGTCGCGCGGCGCTCGTCGAATATCGAAATGCAGGAAAGCACGTCGACGCTCGCAAATCTCGTCGAGGAAGTACGCGACAGCGCGTTGCAGTTGCGGATGGTGAAGATCGGCGCCACTTTCAGCCGCTTTCAGCGCGTGGTGCACGACGTCGCGCGCGAGTTGGGCAAAGACAACGAATTGCGCACCAGCGGCGAGGACACCGAGCTCGACAAGACACTCGTCGAGAAGATCGGCGATCCGCTGTTGCATCTGGTGCGCAACGCGATCGATCACGGCATCGATCCGGTGGCGGCGCGCATCGAGCGCGGCAAGTCGGCGCGCGGCACGGTCACGCTCAATGCGTATCACGACTCAGGCAGTATCGTGATTGAAGTCAGCGACGACGGGTGCGGCCTCGATCGCGACAAGATCCTCGCGAAGGCGATCGAGCGCGGGCTCGTCGAGGCGGGCAAACATCTGAGCGCCCCGGAGGTCTACGCGCTGATTTTCGAGCCCGGTTTTCCCACTGCGGACGTCGTAACGAATCTGTCGGGTCACCGCCGCGTTTGCCGCGCGACTGGATAGCATCTGCGAGGTGTCGGTGAAAGAGGCGCAGAACAACATGCGCGTGGTGCCCGGACAGGTGCTGATCGCTCCGGGGGGCCGTCATATGCTGCTGCGCAGAAGCGGCGCGCAGTACTTCGTCGAGGTGGTGGATGGGCCGCTCGTGAATCGCCATCGTCCTTCGGTCGATGTGCTGTTTCGCTCGGTCGCCCGCAGCGCGGGCGCGAATGCGCTCGGCGTGGTCATGACCGGCGCGGCAGGAATGCTCGAAATGAAGAATGCGGGGCGCAGACGATCGCCCAGAACGAGGAGACATGCGTCGTGTTCGGTATGCCGCAGGAGGCGTTCAAACGAGGTGGCGTCGAACGTGCGGTGCCTTTGCACACGATCGCGCACGAGATCATGCGACAGATTTAGGGAGGGACGGCAGTCGATGCCAAACGCCTGAACGCCGAGTATGTTTGCTCGGACCGCTCCACGCCGGACTTTGCGAGTGAATCAAGCGTGATGTCCGAAGGCCCCCTACTGCCGACCTAACGGAGAGTCGCGCCGAAGGTCCGCAACATGCCCTGAGCCGGTCCGTCAAGTGACTTGAGGTAGACATCCGAGGGTTTCATTAGACGCCGCGTGCAGGAGCAGCGGGGAGCCACGCTTCCTCAACGCGTTCAGATAGACACTCTCATCATAGACTCGGCCATCTTCAGCCAATTTCAGCGAGGCTGGAGGCGGGTCAAAGGGATCGACCTCGACCACGTCGGCCGTGTCGTCATACCGCCGAGCGTGCGGTCGGGCGGCACTCTGTAAAGCTGCCGGCCCGGCGCTACCTTCCATCGTGTATCTCCGAGTTAATTGATTACGGAAACGTAAGATTTCTATACTCGTCGCGCAGATGGGCGACTGGCATTGAAAGGCTTACTGGCGCGAGCCGAATGCGAGCATAGGGATTTCCTCTAGGCACGAGCCCTGACGCGTCGTCCGGTTCTGCGCTTTGGCCATTTGGAGCGACAAGATGAACAAGTTTTCAAGAGGATTCGCCGCATGCGCCGTATTGGCATTTGCAGCTTCGCAACCGGCGCTGGCGCAGCACGACAAGGCGGTCGATCAGGCGAACACGGCCTGGAACGCGGCCTTCAACAAGGGAGATGCTCACGGGCTCGCCGCCATGTATGACGAGAAGGCGGTGATCTCGCCCGGCAACGGAACGACCGTTCAGGGACGCGCCGATATCGAGAAGCTCTTCAAGAGCTACTTCGACGCCGGCGTGCATGAGCATACGATCGACGTCGTGCAGGCACGTCGGGTCGGCAACGTGATGTACGAGACCGCGAACTGGACGGCCGTTGCGGAGAAGGATGGGAAGAAGACGCCCTATAAGGGCGTTTTGGTGAAGGTGATGACCAAGGGAGCCGATGGAAAATGGCGCACAACCGCGCACACGTGGAACGCCGCGCAATAAGCGACAGGCGATAACGCCGGGCACGAGGCGGTGGGGCCGAGTTGGACGCTCAACCGATCAAAGAGTTACCGCGGGGAAACGCGCCTTCAGCGGGTCCCTTCGGTTCTCGGGGAACGACCTGAAAAATCAGGTGGCCTATGGAATGTCCATCCTGCAAAGCCATCGTGCTCGATGGCAACAAGTTCTGCGTGGAGTGCGGTGAACTCCTGCCGGTCGAGTGCCCGTCTTGTAAGCATCCGAATTCGCCGCGCGCGAAGTTCTGCGGCGGATGCGGTAGCCGGCTGAATGTCGGCGCATCCACTGCATGTGTCGAAGTGCCGGCAACGGCGGCGCAAGCAACCGTGCTGACATCGCAGTCGGCGGAACGGCGGCAAGTCACGGTGATGTTCAGCGATCTCGTCGGCTCAACGGCGCTCGCTACGCGGCTCGACCCCGAGGATCTCCATGATGTGATCAACGCGTATCACACATGTGTTGCGGATGCGGTCGGCGCTTTCAGCGGCTTCGTCGCGAAGTACATGGGTGATGGCGTCCTGATTTACTTTGGTTATCCTCGGGCGCACGAGGACGATGCTGAACGGGCAGTGCGGGCCGCCCTGGCCATCATCGAGGCGGTCTGCTCTCTCAAGGCGCCGGGTCACGCTCCCGGCCGCCTTCAGGTGCGCGTCGGCATCGCGACCGGGCTTGTGGTCATCGGCGATCTGATCGGAGCGGGTGAAGCTCAAGAGCGCGGCATCGTTGGCGAGACTCCCAACCTGGCGGCTCGAATGCAAGCCCTGGCCGAGCCTGACGCGGTTGTCATCGAGCCGCAGACACGTTCGATTCTCGGAAACCTGTTTGAATACCGCGACCTCGGGAAAGTGCAGGTCAAAGGTTTTGCACAAGCTGTTCAGGCATTCCAGGTTATCGGATTGAGCGCCATCGATAGTCGATTCGAAGCGCTTCATTCGACGGACCTCACGCCGCTCGTCGGGCGCGACGAGGAGACACGATTGCTGCTTCGTCGATGGGAAAAGGCAAAGAGCGGCAGTGGCCAGGTGGTACTTATATCCGGCGAGGCGGGGATCGGCAAGTCGCGCATGGCCGCTGCGATTCTTCGAAGGATCGGCGAGGAACCGCACACCCGCTTGCGCTATTTCTGTTCTCCGCATCATGTGGATAGCGCGTTTTATCCGATCATTCACCAACTCGAACGGGCCGCGGCCTTCCAGCGCGACGACGATGCGCGCTCGAAGGTCGATAAGCTCGACGCGCTGCTTTCGCGCGCTACGGCCACGCCGGAAGACCGGCGTCTCATTGCCGACTTGCTGTTGCTGCGCGATATCGGACGGTATCCGGAAGTTCGTCTCAGCCCGCCGCAACGCAAGCAGAGGACGATCGACGCGCTTCTGCGACAACTCGACGGTCTGTCTCGACAACAACCCGTGGTGCACATCTTTGAGGACATTCACTGGATCGATCCGACGAGCTTCGAGGCGCTGGATCGGACGGTCGAGCTTATCCGCCAATTGCCCGTGCTGCTTCTGATGACTTTCCGGCCTGAATTCGACCCGCCGTGGGTCGGCCAGCCTCACGTTACGATGATGGCATTGCGTCGGCTCGAACAGGGCGATGTCTCGGCACTGGTCGAGACGATTGCGGGCAACGCGGTGCTGCCGCCAGAGGTAGTCAGTGAAATCGTCGAGCGCACGGATGGGGTTCCACTCTTTGTCGAGGAGTTGACGAAGGCCGTAGTTGAAGCAGGCTTCGATGGGCTCGAAGCCGCAAATACGCTGTCCAGATTGCCGGCTCGCACTATTCCGGCCACTTTGCACGCGTCCCTTATGGGACGCCTCGACCGGCTCGGTCAGGCGAAGGAACTGGCTCAGATCGGCGCGGCGATCGGGCGAGAGTTTCCGTATGATCTGCTGGCTGCGGTGGCCTCGCTATCCGAGCCGGCGTTGCGCGCGGGCGTGAATCAACTCGTCGCGTCGGGTCTGGTCTTCGGCCGCGGCGCGCCGCCCGAGGCATCCTATCTCTTCAAACATGCGTTGTTGCAAGATGCCGCCTACGGCACCCTGTTACGGCGGAACCGCCAGGAATTGCATGCACGGATCGCCGAGGCGCTCGAACAGCGCTTTCCGGAAAGGGTGGTCCGCGAGCCGGAGGTGCTGGGACGCCACTTTTCCGAAGCGCAACGGCCGGATCGTGCCACGGGTTATTGGCTCAAGGCGGGAAAGAAAAGCGCCGAAAGCTCGGCGAACCTGGAGGCGATCAGGCATCTTTCCCGAGCGCTCGAGTCGGTGAGAAAGCTTCCGGAGAGTCCCGAGCGTGATCGTCAGGAACTCACCATACAGAGCACGATCGGAACGCCGTTGATTGCTGTCTACGGCTACGCGGGCGCGGAAACAGGCGTGGCCTTCGAGCGTGCGCGTATCCTGGGCGAACGACTCGGAGACGCCGGCGCCCTGTTGGCGACGCTCAGCGGGCAATGGGCCTTTCACTTCGTGCGTGGCGATCACGACATGATGCGGCAACTGGCCGACGAGGCACGGCGCACGTCCGCGCAGATGGCCGATGAAGCGCTTCAGCTCGCCGGATACCGGGTGGCCGGGCTGAACGCCATCTACTTTGGGCGCTTCGTCGAGGCCCGATCCGCATTCGAGACGATCCTGCGCATCTATGACGCGAGCCGGCATCGCCCTCAGCCCGTGCATTACATCCATGATCCGAAGTTCTACGCGCTCGCCTATCTACCGGTCATCTACTGGATTCTCGGGTACCCGGAGCAGGCGCGACGCTGGCAAGCAAAAGCATTCGATTACGCGACCGAGTTGAATCAGGCGACGCTCACGACTCACGTGAAAATTTACGGTGGAGCAGGACTCGACGAACTGCGCTCCGACATGAGCGCGGTGCGCGTTCACGCCGAAGCAATCGTCGATCTCGCCGATCAACACAACCTGCGCTACTTCCGGCTGAGCGGTCTGATCCTCAGGGGCTGGACGATGGCGCAGGCGGGAGCGGGCGAAGAGGGTCTTGCGCTGATGCGCCGGAGTTGCACGGAGCGCCTTGCAATGGGTGTGAGTTGGTATCAGAGCCGATACCTGTGCATGCTGGCGGCAACGTTCCTGCAGCAGCACCGTCCCGACGAAGGCCTGGCCGCCCTCGAGGAGGCCCGGGAACTCGGAGTGCGTACCGACGAGCACATGTGGGAGGCGGAGCTCCGGCGAGTGGAAGGCGAACTACAGCAGATGCAGGGCGCACCGTCGTCCGAGGTCGAGCGACATTTTCAGGAGGCGCTTGCAATCGCACGCGATCAGGAAGCCAGGTCATTCGAATTGCGGGCTGCGATCAGCCTCGCCCGGTTGTGGCGTGATGAGGGCAGCCGTCCCGACGCTGGTCGAGTTCTTCTCGCTTCGATCTACAACGAGTTCACTGAAGGGTTCGACACACCCGATCTCATGGAAGCGAAAAGACTGCTGGACACACTTTAGTGCATCGGTCCGTGCGAGCAAGATGGCGGGTTGGCTTACCGCTCCTCGCCGGTCGGCCGTCCAAGGGCACCTCATCTTCGGCGCGGGGTTTCGCTGCGAGGGAGCTACGTCCCGCCATGCACACCGAGTCGGCGGAGAGCACGTTTAGTCCCACCCAGCAAAAATGATCTCGTGCAAATTGCGCGTGAGCACGAAGCCCGTCGTGCGCTTCGCCACATCTTCGTGCTGAAAGCACTGCGCTCCAACATGACCGTTGCCGTGACTGCTTCCTCCCATTAGCTACCCTTGGAAGGTCAACGACTCCACCAGCAGGATCGGGGCGGGGTGCGCAAGTTTGCGGGCACATCGTTTGCGAGTCTCGACCTGCGTGCGGTCTTCGGCAAACGGCCAGTTGCCGCCTTTCGCGGGGGCCATCGCGCAGTCATTCGAGCGGCTGCTGTACTTCAAACAGCGGTCTTTCGATGCGCGACCGCTCCGATGTCATTCGAGCACCGAAGCAACCATCTGCGGCGGATGCATCCGTTGATGTGATTCAGCCAGCCTCCTCCGTGTAGTGCTCGCGCAGGCCTGAGTGCCCGGTCCCAGCGCTTCGCTCAGGCATCGCGCGGGTGCTTTCCATTCTTGCTCAATGTCTGCATTGACGCTTGCAGATCGCCTCACCAGACCTCGAGGAATGGCACGGCGACCGCGGGCGAGAAGCCGAACGAATCCAGCCGAACGCAGAGACCTCCCACCAGGGAACCGACCGTCGTCCCTCTATAAAGCTGCGCGCTTGAAGCTTCGTTGACGGCCGACATGTAGCGTCATCACGCTCAAGATGATCAGAACCAGGGCAGCGAACTCCAGCAGCCCAAATCTCTCACCGACCGCCCAGCCAATCAGTAGCGCGACGGCCGGAGCCATATAAGTCGTCCCCGAGGACGCGACCGCACCGAATTCTTCCAGGAGGTAGTAGTACAGGAAGAAGGAAACCCCGGTACCGAGAATGCCGCCGCCCACAACAAGGCCGGCCGCTGCCAGCGGTTCGCGGAGGATATGGGTGATGCCGCCGAAATCGGTTACGGCCGCCAGCACTAGAACCGCGAGACCCATTTGCCACGTTGCCAACGCAAGCGGCGGGAGGGCCAATGGCGTCAGAAACACGCGTGCGTAGACATAAGAGACTCCGAGCACGAGCGAGCTCATGAGGAGCCAGAAGACACCAGACAATTCGATCGAGCCGCTTGCGCCTTCCCATGGTCGGGCGATCAGCGTGATGCCGAAAAAACCGAGCAGAACCCCGAATGACATCATGCTGCTCATCTTCTCGTTTCGCAGGAAGAACGCGGAGAAGATGGCCGTAAAGAGCGTGGCAGCGTTTCCAAGCACGGCCGCGATGCCGGACGGAAGAAGCGCGGTGCCTTTGGTGATGGCGAAATAATAGAACGCAGTCGCGACGAACCCCATCACGATGAAGTGATGAAGATGGCGCAGCTGACGAACGTTGATGACCTTTCTTCGCCATGCGACTAGCGCCAAGGGAAGGAAGCCGAAGAGCACGCGCAGAAAGGCAATCTGCATCGGGCTGATCGAGGATGAAGCCCATTTCATGTAAATGAAGTTGGATCCCCAGAAGAGACCGAGCAATACGAAGGCGAGGCGCGCTAGCTTCATCACAGTGATCTTTCAATGAACACTGTGATGCGTGCATCTCGTGTTCTGTTCGATGTTGCGAACAGGGTAGGGGTTCGACTCACTTAGGTCCATACGTCTCGCTTACCTAGGTAAGCGATCATCTGATACATAAGCTAATGTAATGCGTCGACGAAAATTTGTGCGTTGACGGACGTCGTTTCCCAGTCGAATACTTCAAAGAGGCGCGTAACGACCACTTCTCCCAACTTCTCCAAACGGACCCAATGATGTCACCTTCCTTGCCCGACACGATGCACGCTGTATTGCTTACCGGCTTAGGCGGCTTCGACAAACTCGAATACCGGACCGATGTGCCCGTGCCGCGACCGGGTAAGGACGAAGTGCTCATTCGGGTTCGGGCATCCGCAGTCAACAACACGGACATCAATACGCGGATCGGCTGGTATTCGAAGTCGATCGACACGGATACGGGCTCAGGCGGCGCGGAGGGATTCAAAAAGGTCGATGGCTCCGACGCGTCGTGGTCGGGCGTATCGCTGACGTTTCCGCGCATTCAAGGGGCCGATTGCTGCGGCGAAATCGTCGCGGTGGGAGAGGGCGTTGCGCCGGGCCGTATCGGCGAGCGCGTGCTGGTCAGCAATCTGCTGCGGACGTATGTCGACTATCGTCCGTTCGAATGCTGGACATTCGGGAGTGATTGCGACGGTGGTTTCGCGCAATTCGCGGTCGCGCCTTCGCGGGAAACACTGAAAGTGAAATGCGACTGGTCGGACGCGGAGCTTGCATCGATACCGTGTTCGTATTCAACCGCCGAAAACATGCTGCATCGAACAAAGGTCGGGGCGGAGGTCGTGCTGATTACCGGCGCATCAGGCGGCGTGGGGTCGGCGGCGGTACAACTCGCCAAACGTCGAGGCGCGACGGTCATCGCCCAGTCTTCTGCGAGTAAAGCCTCGGCGCTTCGTGAACTTGGCGCCGACCGGGTACTGGATCGCAAAGAGAGTGTCGTGTCAGCGCTTGGCGAGAACTCTGTCGATGTGGTGATCGATGTCGTCGGCGGTGAACAATGGCTCGATCTGCTCAAGGTGCTACGCCTGGGCGGCCGCTGCGCGGTTGCAGGCGCTATCGCCGGGCCGGTATCGAAGATCGACCTGCGCACGCTCTATCTCAAGGATCTGACGCTGATGGGCTGCACCTTTCAGGAGGAAACCGTGTTCGCGAACCTGATCTCGTACATCGAGAAGGGCGAGATCAGGCCATTGGTATCGAAGACGTTTCCCTTGAAGGAAATCCGCCAGGCGCAAGAAGAGTTCTTAAACAAACAACATCTCGGCAAAATCGTGCTTACCATTCCGGAGACTGCAGCGTGAAGATCAAATCAATTCATCTGTACCAGTACGAGCTTCCAGTCCTCAACGGACCGTACAGGATGGCGAAAGCCGATGTTTATTCGCTGACGACGACGCTCGTCAAACTCGTAGCGGACAATGGTCTGTTCGGATGGGGCGAAACGTGTCCCGTCGGACCGACATACGCTGAATCGCACCCGGCGGGCGCGCTCGCGGCGCTTTCGGCGATGGCGCCCGGACTCATCGGCGCTGACGTGTTGCCGATGCCTTTGCACGATCGCATGGAAGGTCTGCTTAATGGTCACAGCTATGCGAAGGCCGCGGTCGACATCGCCATGCATGATTTGCTCGGCAAGCACTATGGCGTGAGCGTGTCCGACCTGCTCGGCGGCGCACTGGCGGAACGGCTGCCGTCCTATTACGCGGTCACCATCGGCGCACCCGACGAGGTTGCACGCGTCGCAGCAGAAAAGCGAGCAGAAGGCTATCCACGTCTTCAGCTGAAAGTGGGCGGAAGGGCGATCGAGGAAGATATCGAATCGGTTTCGAAGGTATGGGAGGCGTTACGCGGTTCAGGCGTACGTCTGGCGGTGGATGCCAATCGCAGTCTGACAACGCGTGACGCGATTCGGCTCAGTCAGGCGTGTGCCCACGTCCCCTTCATTCTCGAACAGCCTTGCAACACGATCGAGGACCTGCAAGCGATCCGGAATCAGATCAATCACGGCCTCTATATGGACGAGAATTGCACGAACGTCAGCACGGCTGTTACGGCGGCAGGAACGGGACTCGTTGATGGCTTTGGCATGAAGGTCACGCGTCTAGGCGGCTTGCACCCGATGCGCGCCTTTCGGGATATATGCGTCTCGCGTAACTTGCCGCACACTTGCGATGATGCTTGGGGCGGCGATCTTATCGCGGCGGCCTGTGCGCATATCGGTGCGACCGTCCCGCCGCCGTTACTCGATGGCGTCTGGATAGCTGCGCCGATGATCGAAGGACACTTCGACTCAAAGAATGGGGTCAACGTCGAAGGTGGTCATGTCCGACCACCGAAGGGCGTCGGCCTCGGGATCGTTCCCGAAGAGGGAATGTTCGGCGATCCGCTAGCGTCGTTCTGAGATGTGCTTCAGGTAGGGAGTTGCGCGATGGGCTTGGGAGTCGCCCGCGCGCCATATTTTCGCAGCAGGCGCGCGCGGTGAATGTCGACCGTGCGCGCGCTGATGTTCAGCTCGTTGCCGGCTAACTTACTCGTCAAGCCGTGCGCGAGAAAGGCGGCAATGTCGCGCTCTCGCTCCGGTCAACGTGTTCGCGATGTCAGCCTGCATTGGGTCCTCCGGCAGGTCAGTAATGGCTCTACCCAGAGCGGAAAGAGACTTTGCGAGGACCAGTCATCGCCTCGCGCCCTTCATCGCGAAACGTACAACTTCATCGACGACTGCATCATTGTTCGTTTGCGACCGATCTTTTTGCCGACGAGGCCGAAGACGAGCCCGCCGTGCGGATGAAATGCACGCGCGACCGCAAACACCGCAAGCGTCTTCAGAGGTCCGACGATCGAAGCTGCGGCGATCGCGCGTCGCAGCGCCTGATATCTACCTGTTGGGTTGCCTGTGGGCACGGTCATCTCCCCTTTTACGTATCGGTTTCAGTCCAACGTAAAAGGAGAGTAGGGAACCAAATTACTTAAACGTGTCAGTCACCTACGTAAATGAGATGCACGAGAGTCGCCGTCGATCGTCTACTGCGCGAGCCATGCCTGAACTTTGTCCGGATGCGTGTCGACGAACTTCTTTGCGGCGGCGTTCCAGTCGTTCGTCGCATTACCGTCGAGCTCAATTGATTCGACATCCGCCAAGTTCAGCTTGAAGTGGCGAACAGAGACGTTGGCGCGAGGGTACTTTTGCGTGAACTGCTTCGAAGCGAAGCCATGGATTTCCTCGGCGCCGCCCAAGACGCCCTTGGGATCTTTCAGATAGCGCATTTTGTACTTTTGCCACAGCCAGTGTGGGCTCCACACAGTCGCGACAATCCAGTTCTTGGAATCGTAAGCACGCGCGACGGCACTCAGCATGCCGGCCTCGCTCGCCCTGATGAGGTTGTAACCGGCCAGGTTGTACTCCTTCAAGGCCTTTTCCGATGCTTCCATTTCGCCCGCACCCGGTTCGATGCCTTGAATCGAGCTATTGAGCTTGCTCTTGACCTCGGGCTTGTTCAGATCGGGAATCGACGACACTTCGCTTTCGGGCACATAGTCTGGCACGGCCCAGCCGATCTTCGCTCCCGTGTAGATGACCCCGATGTCGTCCATGTCATTCTTGAAGCGTGCGTAATAGGCTGCGTGCGTGACCGGCAGCCAGGCGCCCAGCATCAAGTCCACGTCGCCCCGGGCGATGCCCTGGAATTCGATACCAAGGTCCGCGTACACCAAATTGACAGGCTATTGCAGTTTCGTTTCGAGAACGTACTTCGCCGTGTAGACGACTGCTTGCGCATCGGCCCAGTGGGCTAGCGTAATCTTGATTGGTTCGGCCGAGTTCGCGCACATCACGAACGTGATCGCGGAGACTGCGGCGGCAGCCTTTATAACGAACTGCGAGGAAAAGGATTTCTTCATTTCGTCACCTGTGTCGCTGCAGTTGAAGTTTGCCTTCGAACCCGGCTTCCACCTATTTTCCGCTCAACCATTCTGATTAACATCAGTGATTCGCCCTTTGCCCTGGACGAATGCGTCGTCAAGCGAAACGTGTGTCGAGACGCCGATCCTAGTATTCGAGCCTGTAAAAGCGTCGTCAATGGAGTGGAGATGTAGCTTTCGTATGTCGAGATCGACTGCCGTGCGAGCGATCAAGAAAAAGT
The DNA here is from genome assembly GCF_001544875.2 of Caballeronia hypogeia. GTDB lineage: Bacteria > Pseudomonadota > Gammaproteobacteria > Burkholderiales > Burkholderiaceae > Caballeronia > Caballeronia hypogeia. The sequence continues at coordinate 12,299 of NZ_FCOA02000036.1, read as the reverse complement.
GCCGGTCCTACGACCGGCCGCAAAGCACTCCTCGAAGAGCCACGTCTACGCCGCTGCCTTCAGACTTCCGTGCGGATCGATGACGAACTTCTTTGGCACACCCGAATCGAACTCGGCGTAGCCATTAGGTGCCTGATCGAGTTCGATGACCGTCACGTTGACCGCTTCGGCAATATTCAGCCGGTCCCAAAGGATGGCCTGCATCAGATTGCGGTTGTACTTCATCACCGGGGTCTGGCCGGTGAAGAACGAATGCGATTTCGCCCAACCTAGTCCAAAGCGAACCGAAAGGCTACCGTGCTTGGCGGCTGAGTCGGCGGCGCCAGGGTCATCCGTGACGTACAAGCCGGGGATGCCAATCTTGCCAGCGGCGCGAGTGACTTCCATGAGTGAATTCAGGACGGTGGCTGGAGCCTCCGATTGTGAACCGGCGTGACCGTGCCCTCGAGCCTCAAAGCCCACGCAATCGATAGCGCAGTCGACTTCCGGTTCACCGAGCAATCCCGCGATCTGTTCAGCAAGCGATGCGTCTTCGGACAAGTCGACAGTCTCGAATCCGACTCGACGAGCGTGCTCGAGGCGTGTCGGATTGACGTCTCCAACGATGGTGACCGCTGCGCCCAGCAGTCTCGCCGATGCAGCCGCGGCCATCCCGACCGGGCCAGCGCCCGCAATATAGACGGTGGAACCCGGACCGACCCCTGCGGTCACGGCGCCGTGATAGCCGGTCGGCAGAATGTCCGACAGGCATGTCAGGTCGCGAATTTTCGCCATCGCCCGGTCCCGGTCCGGGAACTTGAGCAGATTGAAGTCTGCGTACGGCACCATGACGAACTCGGCCTGGCCGCCAATCCATCCGCCCATGTCAACGTAGCCATATGCGCCACCGGCGCGCGCCGGGTTGACGTTCAGACACACGCCGGTGTTTTGAGCCTTGCACATCGGACAGCGGCCGCACGCAACGTTGAAAGGCACGGAAACCAGATCACCTTTCTGCAAAGTCGTCACGTCGGAGCCGACTTCGATCACTTCGCCGGTGATTTCGTGGCCGAGCACAAGCCCAGCGGGGGCGGTGGTTCGACCGCGAACCATGTGCTGGTCCGAGCCGCAGATGTTTGTAGCGACAACTCGAAGGATGACACCGTGATTGGCCTTCCTCCCGGCGGGGTCGACAAGCTCCGGAAAAGCAATGTTGCGGACTTCGACTTTTCCAGGCCCAACATAAACCACTCCACGATTACCTGACATGTAGCCTCCTGTTCTGATGTCATACAAAGCGACGCTGCGGTCACAGCCAATCGGTTTCGAAGTCGCAATCAGTAAGCGAAACACATCCTTCTTCTGTCAACACCACTTGCTGCTCGAGTTTGACGCCTTGCGTTCCACCCTCGGCGCCGATGTAGCTCTCCACGCACACCGTCATGCCAACCTCGAATCTGCCGTCATAACCCGCGGCATCCCAGTCGACCATGTGCGCGATAGAGGGGTACTCATCGACCATGCCGATGCCATGGGCCAGGCAGCAGTATCTGTTCTTGACGAATTGCTCCGGAATCTTCCAGGCCTTTTCCGAAAACTCCCGGAACGTCATACCTGGCCGCAGGATGTCCATGTTGTAGTGGACCTGCGCGTAGGCATATTCATAAAGCTTGCGTTGCTCGTCAGACGGACGGCCATCGCCGACAAGCCATGTCCGCGAGATGTCGGAGCAATAGCCGTTCGGTCCGACCATGTCCGTATCGAAAGCGAGAAGGTCACCTTCTTTCAAAACCCGGGACGAACACTCATGCATCCACGGGTTGGTTCGGTCGCCGGAGGCGAGAAGCCGCGTTTCAATCCACTCTCCGCCATTCCTGATGTTCTCAAAATGAAGGTGCGCCCAGATGTCATTCTCGGTGAGCCCCGGGCGAAGCTCGCGACGCATGCGCTCGATGCCTTTTTCTGCGGTCCGCAAGGATTCACCGATGAGAACGAGTTCGCCCGACGACTTGATAAGCCGCGCGGTCTCCATCAAAGCTTGGCCATCAAGGATGGTGATTCCCTCCTTCTCGAGATACGCGGTACCGAACGGGTCGAGGCGGTCGATGGCAAGCAGGCGCTCGCCCGGAGCGTACTTACGGAAAACGTCGACAATCTCGGCGCCCCACTGCTGAGCGCGGTTTTCCGCTTCATGCCCGGCATTGAAGAACGTCCAGCTCTTCGCGCCGCGCAATTCGACGTGAAGGTCCAGGCCGTCCCAAACGTGTTCGCTGCTGTGGAATTCCCAGGCGACGATGCGACCGTCGGCGAAGACCATGACGTAACGGGCGGGGTTTCTACCGGCCCACACCTGCATGTTCGACGTGTCTGTTGCGTAGCGGATGTTCACCGGGTCATACAGCAGAATCGCGGGGCAATCGTATTGCCGCAATTGCTCCTGGACGCGCTGGAGTCGGTATGCTCTGACATCTCGCTGAATTTTGTCTCTCTCTCCCGTCGTGACGACGCTGCCTGCTCCATTCGACCGGACGTCCATCATTCTGTTGCTCCAAGCATTTATTTTGAGTGGGGTTTGAATCAATGACAGGGGAGTGGTCGCCTCATGGCGACGCCGAGTTTTCGACACTCACACCCGATGCGGCTTAAATCGACGGCCTACAGTTCAAGGATCAAGTCAGAGGTCGGCCGGCTGCAGCAAAGCAAGCGAAAACCCTTCTGAATTTCCCGCTCGCGAATGCCACCGTTGTGCTGCATATCGACCGTGCCTTCCAACAGTTTCGTCTTGCACGTTCCACACACGCCCTGACTGCATGAAGACGGGATGGCAACCCCCGCCTTCCTTGCTGCCGAGAGGACCGTCTCCGACGCGTTCATTTTGAAAGCCCTCGACGAGCGCGAAAGCGTGACGGTGAACGTCTCTTGCGTGACCGGTTCTTCCTCATGGATGGGCTCCGGCGCGACCCCGGCGGTAATGTCGAAGCTTTCCTGGTGATAGTGCGAAGGGTCGTGTCCGCCTTCTCTGAGTATTTCGCGCACGGCGTGCATGTAGCCGGCGGGGCCGCAGGTGAACACTTCTCGCTCTGCGTAATCCGGAATCCAGGCCGCCAATTGCTGCAGGCTCAGCCGGCCCGTCGGGCCGGTCCAATCCGCTTCGTCGCCGACGCCTTCGCAGATGAAGAATGTGTGGAATCGCGGCGATTTCTCGGTGAGTTGATGGAGTTCCTTGCGAAAGACGATGTCCGCAGGCGTTCTCGCGCTGTGGACGAACACCACATCGCGGTCCAGTCCCAAGTCGATGCTCGCGCGCGTCATCGACATCAACGGCGTTACGCCCGACCCCGCAGACAAATAAAGCGACTTTGTTGGAGCCGCTGCGGTCGACGTGAACGTGCCCGACGGTCCATAGGCGCGCAAATGGCTTCCCGGATGCATGTGGTCGTGCAGCCAGTTCGACATGACGCCTCCGGGCACACGCTTTACCGTGATTGAAACGAGGTAGGGGCGCGTCGGCGGCGATGAGATGGTGTAGCAGCGTTCGACCGATTGCCCGTGCACGTTGGCCGAGATAGTCATGAACTGACCGGGTTCGAAACGCACGGGCATACCGTCACCGACCCGAAACTCGAACGTTTTGACGTCGTGCGTTTCATTCGTGACGCGACAGCAGGTCAGGGTCTGCTGCTCGCCGCTTGCCCAGACCCGACCCGCGCTTTCCCAGGTGCCGGGATTCGAAAAGCTGGACTCTGCATCGTGCATTGGGGCCAACATCCTTTCCACTGAGTTCATAGCGTCAATCTAATTAAGCACGTTGTGAGTAGTCTCTGGACTGGTTGCGGCGCTCGACTTATCAAACGTGGATACCGAAGAACTGGGCGAAGGCGACGGGTGATTTGGTTTGTCGTTCTCAGGTATGCACCTTCGCTGGAGTGGAGTATTGGTTTGCGAATCACCGCCGTCAATGCGCTTTATTTTCCTCTCTCTATTACATTAAGTTATGCATGGTACTGATTTTATAGAGTTTTCTAAGTGACTTCCCTAGTTAGACACTGAGGCGTCTTGACGAATACAAATGGAAGACACACGATTCGGACCAACAAGGAGGCGGCATGAAGACGAACGTCATCGAAATCGACCAAGGCGATGGACAAGCCCCATCTCAGGACCGCAAGGCAAGTCTGGCGCAGTCGCTGCGGCATCGCATTTTGAGCATGGAGCTGGCGCCAGGTGCGAGCCTGGACGAGGTCGCGCTAGCGGAGGAGTTCGGGCTGTCCCGTCCTCCGGTTCGTGAGCTGATGCGCCAAATGGCGGCCGAAGGGTACATCGAGCTCGAAGCGAATCGAGCAGCACGCGTTGCGTCGATGAACTTCGACTCGCTGCGTAATTACTTCCTGGCGGCGCCGCTGATTTATGTCGCCACGACAAAACTCGCAGCGCGGCATGCGACGAAGGCAGAGATTGACGGCCTCAAGCGTATTCAGGAGCAGTTTCGGGCGGCTGTTGAAGGCAATGTCGTTGACGACCGGGTGCTCGAGAACGACCAGTTCCACTTCGCTATCGGGAAGATGGCGCATAACCCGTATCTGCTGCCCAGCCTCTGTCGGCTCCTGATTGACCATGCGAGGCTCGGGCGGACTTTCTATCAACCGCGCGACGAGCGAATGGACTCGGAGCTTGCAGAAGCCGTGCAGCAACATGAGGACATCATCGATGCGATTGAGCGCCGAGATGCAGAGGCCGCCGGCGCCGTGGTGTTAACGCACGTCAATTTGGCCCGGCGAAACATGGCGTCTTACGTCACACCAGAGGGCGTCACCGTCCCGGTCGAATTCTAGTTTTGCGAACCGAACAACCGCTTGGTCCTTCCTGAAAACCGCACTAATGAGAGACTGACATGAGTGATTTGCTGTCCAAGAGCGAGTATCAAAAGATTGCCCGCGAGCTGAAGCTGCCGACGTCCGCAGTCATTGGGGGCGAGCTCCGCGGTGCCGCATCGGGCGAGACGTTCCCGACTACCAATCCGGCGACCGGTGAACACCTCGCAGACGTTCCGGCCTGTTCGAAGGTGGATGTTGACGCAGCAGTTACGAGCGCGCGTGCGGCTTTCAACGACGGGCGCTGGTCGAGGCTCCATCCGGCTGCTCGCAAGCAGGCCATTCTCAAGTTGGCGGACCTCGTTGAGCAGAACGCGCTCGAGCTCTCCGTGATGGAAAGTCTCGATGCGGGGAAGACAATCTTCGATTGCCAGACGGTTGACGTGCCTGAAACGGTCAACGTGCTGCGCTGGCACGCCGAAGCCATCGACAAAATCTACGACCAGGTTTCTCCGGCCTCGGACAGCCATATCTCCATGATTGTCCGCGAGCCGGTCGGCGTTGTGGGCTTGGTTTTGCCGTGGAACTTTCCGCTGTTGATGCTGGCGTGGAAAATTGGCCCGTCGCTTGCTGCGGGCTGCTCGCTTGTCGTGAAGCCGGCTGTTGAGACGTCGCTGACGACCATGCGCGTCGCGGAACTCGCGCTCGAGGCGGGCATTCCTGCAGGCGTCTTCAACGTGGTGACCGGCTCTGGCCGCGCGGTTGGTGAAGTCATTGGACGCCACCCGGACATCGACATGGTGTCGTTCACTGGTTCAACGGCCACCGGACGGAAGTTCCTCTCCTATTCCGCCGAGAGCAATCTAAAGGAGATTGTGCTTGAAATGGGCGGCAAGAATCCGTGCATCGTGATGTCCGATGTAACTGACTTGGACGCAGTGGCGGGCCACATCGTCAATGGCGCCCTCTGGAATATGGGCGAAAACTGCTCGGCAATTTCGAGGCTCATCGTTCATCGCGACATCAAGGCGCCCCTTCTCGACAAAATCCTGAAGCTCGCCGAAGAGTGGCGCGTAGGCGACCCGCTGGACCCGCAGAACCGGATCGGGCCGCTGGTCTCCCGTCAACATTACGAGAAAGTGCAGTCATATCTCACGGGCGACGTACAGGTGCTCTTCGGTGGCGAGACGAGCGAAGGACGCTATGTGCATCCGACCATCATCGATGTCGAGAGCAATGACGCGAAGCACGCTCGCGAGGAGATTTTTGGCCCGATTCTGTCGGTCATCACAGTCGATAGCCTCCAACAGGCTATCGACGTCGCGAACGACACGGAGTACGGCCTGTGCGCCTCCGTGTTCGCGGGCAACGGTAAGCGAGCCTTGCGCGCGGCACGCGCGGTTCGAGCCGGCACGGTCACGGTGAACTCCTTTGGAGAAGGTGACATTACCACGCCGTTCGGCGGGTACAAGCACTCGGGCTTTGGTGGACGCGACAACTCGCTCCACGCTCACGACCAATACACGCAGCTGAAGACAATTTGGCTCGACCTCAACGACAACGAAACGGACGAAGAGTAATCACATGAAGAACTTTGCTTTCCCTGGTATCAATCTGGCCATCAGTACTCCTTTTGATGAAAATGGCAAGCCGGACCATGCGCGATTGGAGCAATTGATTGAAAAGTACCTCGCCGCAGGGATTCGTGGCTTCGTGCTCAGTTCAGGCACCGGTATGCACGTCTACCTCTCGCCGCAAGAGTCGAAGGACCTCGTCGCGTTGGGCGCAAAGGTCATCAACGGCCGCGCCAAAATCATCGCCCAGACGTCCGCATTGCTTGTCGACGACGTCGTTGAGCGCACACGCCACGCTGCCGACTCCGGTGCGGACGGTGTGATGGTTCTCCCGCCGTTCTTCGAGGGTCCGACCGATGACGATGGCGTCTTCGAGTTCTATGCCGCTGTTGCGCGTGGTGGTCTTCCTATCATCGGATACAACGTGCCGCAGGCAGTCGGCGTAGAAATCACGCCGTCTCTTCTGCGCCGTCTCTGCGAGATTCCGGAATTCCTTGCGGTCAAGGACAGTAGCGGTGACTTGGCCAAGCAGGCGGCTCTCGTCCGTACCGGCCTCCCGATGATGAACGGGGCCGATGCGCTCGTTCCCTACGCAATGTATGCTGGCGTCAAAGGCCTTATCTGGGGCGGTGCGAACTTCGCGCCGAAAACCTGTACTCAGTTCGTCACCGCAGCGCAGGAGCACCGTTGGGACGATGCCCGCGAAATCTGGCGTCTGCTCGAGCCCGCCATGTCCCTGATTTGGGAGGGCGACTACGTCCAGTCCGTGTACGCGGCGGCGGAGATGACCGGCTACGGCGCAGGCAATCCGCGTCGCCCCTTGTCTCGTCTGTCGGCTAAGAAGATCGATGTTCTGCGCAGCGCCTTGGGCGAACTGGTCGAACGCGAGAGTGCTGTTTAACGGGCCGAGCCAATCATGTACGTAGCGAGCAAACTTCCCCAACATCTTGGTCAATCCGGCTGGGTATCAATGCTTCCCCGCCGGACGCCGCGCGCGCCTCTGAATGGCACGGTGAACGCCGACGTCGTCGTGATTGGCGGTGGGTTCGCCGGGCTATCGGCAGCGCGGCGTCTCTCTCAACTCGACACGAAGCTCAAGGTCGTCATCCTCGAGGCTGGGGAGGTTGCGGAGGGTGCCACTGGCCGCAACTCGGGTTTCATCATCGACTTGCCGCACGAAGTCTCGTCTGAAGACTACGGTGGGTCAGGCGATGATTCAAGGCGACACGACATCAAGGTCCACCGTATGGCGATTGCGTTGGCCCAAGGCCTTGCCGACGAAAAAGGATGGGGGAAAGATGTCTTTGACCCGTGCGGCAAGTACAACGTCGCGCTCGGTAAGCAAGGCGATAAGCACGTTACCTCGTATGCGAAGCAACTGGACAAGGTGAACGAACCTTATCGACTTCTCGATGCCAAGGAAATCGCGGCCGTAACCGGGACGAACTCTTTCACGTCCGCGATTTTCACGCCCGGAACCGTCATCATCCAGCCCGCTGCTTATATCCGAGGGCTGGCCGATTCCTTCACTGGATCCGTGCGCCTCTACGAGAACACTCCCGCATTGTCATTCGACCGGAACGGCGCATCGTGGCAAGTCAAGACGCCGAAAGGGACGGTTAATGCGGGGAAAATCATTCTCGCAAATAACGGTCAGGCGCAGAACTTCGGTCTGTTCCGCGGACAGCTCTTGCATGTCTACACCTACGCGTCGATGACTGAGGCGTTCGAGCCGAAGCGGCTTGGAGGTCAGCGCTCGTGGGCGGCGACACCTGCCTTTCCGATGGGAACAACGGTCCGTCGGGTTCAAGGCGACAAGGGAGACCGGATTCTCATTCGCTCGCGATACACCTACAACCCGCGGATGCAGGTGAGCGAAGGCGCCATTGCTCGCGCCGGCCGCGTGCACGACAAGAAGTTGGAAGCGCGTTTCCCGATGCTGAAAGGCGTGCCCATGGAGTACCGATGGGCCGGGGCCATGGCGCTGACCTGGAACGGCGTTCCCGCGTTCGGTGAGATTGAACCCGGCGTGTTCGCAGCGATTGCGTGCAATGGAGTGGGCGCTACCAAGGCTACAGCATCTGGCATCGCCGCAGCGGAAGCAGCGCTCGGTATGGATTCCTGGCTGGTTCAGGTCTTTAAAGGCTTTGCGGCGCCGAAGCGGCTGCCACCTCAGCCTTTCCTGACGATAGGAGCGACTGCAAATTTGAGCATGAAGGAGTGGTCGGCTGGATTGGAGTGACGAATCAGCGCGACGTTCGCAAGCACAGCAAATTCCGGCAATAGCTGAATGACGGAGGACACATGGACTGGTTAAGCAAGTTCCCACATATGCAGGACGAGTCGCTTCTACATTTGAAGCGGTCCATTGATGACAGTTTTCGCGCGTTTACATCGGCGTACGGCGACTCTGTCGACAGTTTTTTTCAGCCGCTCCAGCAGTTCTTGATGGCAGCGGAGCGATTTCTGACTCAGACGCCATGGCCAATCATCATGTTGCTCATCCTTGCCATCGCGTGGGGAGCGAGTCGAAACTGGAAGGTTGTCGTTGGATGCTTCGTGACCCTGGCGTTAATTGGCTACTTCGACATGTGGCAAGACACGATGCGGACCGTGTCGATGATATTCGTCTGTACGGTGCTGTCCATTTTCATTGGCCTGCCCATCGGAATCGTCATGGCGAAGTCTGACCGTGTCCGCCGAATCGTCGACCCGATTCTCGATGTGATGCAGACGATGCCAAGCTTCGTCTACTTGATTCCCGTCGTGATGTTGCTTGGCATCGGTCGGGTGCCCGGCTTGATTGCAGTGGTCATCTACGCCATTCCACCGATGATTCGCCTGACCAACCTCGGCATCCGCCTGGTCGACCGCGACATTCTCGAGGCGGCCGATGCCTTCGGCTCCTCTCAATGGCAGCGCCTGCGCAAAGTGCAGCTTCCACTCGCTTTGCCGACCATCATGGCGGGCGTCAATCAGACCATCATGATGGCGCTTGCGATGGTCGTGGTCGCCGCGATGATTGGTGTTCAGGGCCTCGGTCAGCCGGTTCTCAAAGCAATTGCAAACCAGTACTTCACGCTCGGTATTTTCAATGGTCTTGCTATCGTAGGCATCGCGGTCATCTTCGACCGTGTCAGTCAGGCATATGGCAAGCGACTCCAAAAGCATCAGGAGGTGGTCCATGGCTGACATCAATGATGGCGGAATCAAAATCCGCAACTTGTACAAGATTTTTGGACCGAAGGCAGCATCGTTCGTTGCCCCCGTCAAGAACGGCCTCTCCAAGGCCGACTTGCTGAAGCAGTCAGGCCACGTGCTTGGCCTTCGAGACATTAGCCTGGATATCCCTGCAGGCTCCATTCAGGTCATCATGGGACTGTCTGGCTCCGGCAAGTCGACGCTGATTCGGCACATTAACCGACTCATTGACCCCACCGCCGGCGAAGTGCTGATTGGCGGCGTCGATGTCTGCAAGATGAAGTTCCGTGACTTGCGCGAATTTCGCCGTCGTCAAACGGCGATGGTGTTCCAGAAGTTCGCGCTGCTTCCGCACAGGAACGTGCTGGACAACGTTATCTACGGTATGGAAGTTTGCGGCGTCTCGCGCAAGGAGTCGGTCGAAACGGCGATGCGATGGATCGAGCGCGTCGGCCTCAAGGGCTTCGAGCAGCGCTATCCCAATCAGCTCTCTGGCGGCATGCAGCAGCGCGTCGGTCTGGCCCGTGCACTTGCGATGGACGCACCCGTACTTCTGATGGACGAAGCGTACTCGGCCCTCGACCCGCTCATTCGGATGGACATGCAGACCGTACTGCTGGACCTTCAGAAAGAAATCCGAAAGACGATCGTCTTCATCACCCACGACCTGGATGAAGCGCTTCGCCTGGGCGACCAGATTGCCATTCTTCGAGATGGTTGCATGGTGCAGCAAGGGACGAAGCAAGACATCGTCCTGCGACCGGCCGATGAGTATGTGACGAACTTCGTGAAGCAGGTGAACCGAGGTCGAGTCGTATCCGTCGACGGCGTCATGTCGCCCCTTCATTCCGGTGTCGCTGCAGTCGGCAAGCACGTCGCGGCCGACACGACCGTTGAGGACGCGATTTCAATATTGACCCGGGAACCCGACCAAGACCATCTAATTGTCGTTGGTGAGAACAACCATCCGTTGGGAACGGTGAGCTTGCGTCAATTAGCCTGCGCCCTGATTACCCCGGATGAAGAGTCAGATGTGATTCCCGTCGGTGCCGACGCGCGAAAGCGCGCCGAGGTTCAGGTAGCGGTCTCTCGCTGATTCCCGCGGATTTTCGCGATTAGCGAAGGTGCCCTCGGGCACACCGCTGAAGTACGAAGTCTGTCGTAGTTGACCACAAAACCGTAATTAACCATTCGGATGCGTCCAACGTTCCCTGTTTCCTAGAACGTCACGGACGCATCAACCCAGCGCATACCGGGGAAGGTCCGGCAAATCAAAGGAGCTGCAATGAGACTCAAACTTCTTGGGGTCGTTTTTACAGTGGGCGCTTTGTGCGGAATTCCGCAAGCCAACGCCGCCAGCTGCGGAAACGTGACGATAGCAAGCATGAACTGGCAGAGCGCCGAGCTCGAAGCAGCCGTTGATAAGTACATCCTCACCGAAGGTTACGGCTGCTCGGTAAACTCCGTCATCGGCGACACCGTCCCGACGATTACCTCGATGGTCGAGAAGGGGAAGCCAGACATCGTATCGGAAGGAGCTATTGACTTGCTACCGGCGGTCGCCAAGCAAGGCATCGACTCCAAGAAGATTGTCACCGCTGCCAACGTCATCAAGGAAGGTGCAGTCTATGGCTGGTACATTCCAAAGTATGTGGCGGATGCACATCCCGAAATCAAAACGATTCCCGATGCGCTGAAGCATCCGGAACTGTTTCCCGACCCCGAGAATCCCAAAAAGGGTGCAATCTACAACGGCCCTCAAGGGTGGGGTGTGACGGTCAATACGGCCCAGTTGTACAAGGCTTTCAAAGCGGAGCAGGCGGGGTTCCGTCTGGTCGACACTGGATCGGCAGCGGGTTTGGACGGCTCGCTGACCAAAGCCTACGAGCGCAAGCAGGGCTGGCTCGGCGTGTACTGGGCGCCTACTTCGCTGCTCGGGAAATACAAGATGGTCAAGCTGGAAGAGGGCGTGCCCGTCGACCTGGCTGAGTGGAAGCGATGCACCACCGTCGCGAGTTGTCCTGACCCGAAGCCGACTGGATGGCCGGGAAGCCGCTTGCTTACGTTGGTCGCGAAGCCGTTCGCTGACAAGGCCAGCCCCGACGTGATGAAGTACCTGAACACGCGGACGCTGACCACGAATGACGTGCAACAGGTCATGGCGTGGATGACCGACAACCAAGCGACCGGTGAGGACGCAGCGAAACACTTCCTGAAAAACAAGCCGGACGTTTGGACGAAGTGGGTGACGCCGGCTGCTGCGGAAAAAATTAAAGCATCTCTGTAAGAGTACCTGAAGTGGTTTTCACTCGCTGCTACCGGTAAGGTAGCAGCGGGACTTCAAGTGGTTGCTGCTTTCGCTGCCACCTGGAGCGTGTTCAGAAAGACAAATCTCCACTCATACGCTCACGATGAAAGCAGTCCAGGATGGTGCGAAGGGCTATCGGCGACTTATCCCTTCTCTTACCGCGTTGGTCGAATTTGAGGCTGTCGCACGGCTGCGCAGCTTTACGAACGCGGCTACGGAGTTAGGCGTCACCCAAGCTGCCGTAAGCCGTCAGGTCCGGCTTCTGGAAGAGATGCTGGCCGTACGTCTCTTAGACCGTCTGCACAGAAACCTCACTCTGACGAAGGAAGGTGAGGCGCTTTATGCAGTCTGAGATTGACCCGCCAAAACGGACACCTATCCTTTGGAAAAAGGGGGTGCCAAAATGGGCAAGCATCGAGCACCGTA